>JAIXQG010000002.1 GCA_027485835.1 Alphaproteobacteria bacterium | reverse complement strand
CATCGAGGTGCCAAACACCGCCGTCGATATGAACTCTTGGGCGGTATCAGCCTGTTATCCCCAGAGTACCTTTTATCCGTTGAGCGATGGCCCTTCCATACAGAACCACCGGATCACTATGACCTGCTTTCGCACCTGCTCGACCTGTCCGTCTCGCAGTCAAGCAACCTTATGCCATTGCACTATCAGTACGATTTCCGACCGTACCTAGGTTACCTTCGCACTCCTCCGTTACTCTTTGGGAGGAGACCGCCCCAGTCAAACTGCCCACCATACACGGTCCCCGATCCGGATTACGGACCTAGGTTAGAACCTCAACAACATCAGGGTGGTATTTCAAGGTTGACTCCACGACATCTAGCGACGCCGCTTCATAGTCTCCCACCTATCCTACACAAATCTTGTCAAAGTCCAATGTAAAGCTACAGTAAAGGTTCATGGGGTCTTTCCGTCTAGCCGCGGGTAGATTGCATCTTCACAAACATTTCAACTTCGCTGAGTCCCGAGAGGAGACAGTGTGGCCATCGTTACGCCATTCGTGCGGGTCGGAACTTACCCGACAAGGAATTTCGCTACCTTAGGACCGTTATAGTTACGGCCGCCGTTTACCGGGGCTTCAATCCACTGCTTTCACAGCTTTTCTTAACCTTCCGGCACCGGGCAGGCGTCAGACCCTATACTTCCTCTTTGGAGTTTGCAGAGCCCTGTGTTTTTGATAAACAGTTGCCACCCCCTCTTATGTGCCCCCGGCCGGTGGTTGCCCACCAACCGGGCACGCTTATCCCGAAGTTACGCGTGCAATTTGCCGAGTTCCTTAACCATAGTTCTCTCAACGCCTTGGTATACTCTACCCTCCCACCTGTGTCGGTTTAGGGTACGGCTCAATGAAGGTGCTATTTCCTGGAACTGCTTCACTACCTCGAGAAATCCGATAATCCGAGATAATACATGCAATCCGTCACATTCCTTCTAGCTTAGGATTATTCACCTAATTGCCATCGGCTACGCCTTTCGGCCTCACCTTAGGAACCGGCTTACCCTGCCCTGATTAACATGGGACAGGAACCCTTGGGATTTCGGCGGACGGGGTTCTCACCCGTCTAATCGCTACTCAAGTCAGCATTCTCACTTCCGATACCTCCAGCATGCCTCACAGCACACCTTCACAGGCTTACGGAACGCTCCGCTACCACGAATAAATTCGTCCACAACTTCGGTAATTAGCTTTAGCCCCGATACATTTTCGCCGCACAGTCGCTCGACCAGTGAGCTGTTACGCTTTCTTTGAATGATGGCTGCTTCTAAGCCAACATCCTGGTTGTCAAAGCAACTGCACCTGCTTATACACTTAGCTAATATTTAGGGACCTTAGATGGTGGTCTGGGTTGTTTCCCTCTCGACAATGGACGTTAGCACCCACTGTCTGTCTCCCGGACATAACACCGCAGTATTCGGAGTTTGGTAAGGTTTGGTAAGACGGTATGTCCCCCTAGCCTTTCCAGTGCTCTACCCCTGCGGGTCTTAATTCCGAGGCACTACCTCTATAGTTTTCGCGGAGAACCAGCTATCACTAGGTTTGATTGGCCTTTCACCCCTAACCACAAGTCATCCGAAACCTTTTCAACGGTTACCGGTTCGGTCCTCCAGTAAGTATTACCTTACCTTCAACCTGCTCATGGTTAGCTCACCTAGTTTCGGGTCGAATCCGACGTACTAAACGCGCTATTAACACTCGCTTTCGCTGCGCCTACACCTGTTGGCTTAAGCTTGCACGTCAGAATCACTCGCTGACCCATTATACAAAAGGTACGCCGTCACCCCCTTACGGGAGCTCCGACTGCTTGTAGGCACATGATTTCAGGATCTGTTTCATCCCCCTTTCGGGGTGCTTTTCACCTTTCCCTCACGGTACTAGTTCACTATCGGTCTCAAGGTAGTATTTAGGCTTGGAGGATGGTCCCCCCATATTCAAAGCGGGTTTCACGTGCCCGCCCCTACTCAAGGATCCTTAAGTTAATCACCGCATACGGGACTATCACCCACTATGGTCGACCTTTCCATGTCGTTCTGCTTTTAACTTAAAGACCACTGGCCTTCTCCCCGTTCGCTCGCCACTACTAGGGGAATCTCTGTTGATGTCTTTTCCTGTAGGTACTGAGATGTTTCACTTCCCTACGTTCGCTTCCTACACCTATGTATTCAGTGCAGGATACCGCCGAAGCGGTGGGTTACCCCATTCGGAAATCTCAGGGTCAAAGGTTATTCGCACCTCACCTGAGCTTATCGCAGCGTATCACGTCCTTCATCGCCTCCTTGAACCAAGGCATCCGTCATGTGCCCTTTTCTATTTGCGATTCTCATAATAAATTATCGACTGTCACTTCTTTCGAAGTTCAGTCCGCCTTGTAAGAGCGCAGATTCTAACCAACCGAAATTGATTACTTCTCTGTCACTCTGTAAGTATACCATACGTTTGTGTAGTAAGTTGTTTGCCCTGGTCACGGAAATGTCCAGGCAACTTCCACACGGCTATATGGAGATTGTTGATTATTGACTACCTATTCGGTTTTCACAGAACTCGTTGGGGCGTCTCAGTCTCGGTTTTGTTTCCCGGCTGATTGCCTCGACGGATGGGCTTCTACCCCGACCCCCCTCCCCTGTCAACACCCCTTTTTCATCTTTTTGCAAACTTTCTTGCAACCCACTCAAAACACGTGGGTACGGCTTTTAAAAAAGGTGGAGAAAAGCCACTTTTTGCGGGTTTTCCCCCTCCAACCTGCCTAAAAAAGCGCCTCACCCACATCCTCAAAACTGTCATTTTAAGGCAGAAGATAAAGAGCATCCCCTCCATTTAGGTCCAACACAGAGTCCATCCACACTCTGCACCCCACAAAATTCCCACCCCCCGCCAACCAAAAACCGCCGTTCGGGCCAAAAAACCTTTACAGCCCTCTCCCTCCACTTAAGTATGGGCCCATGTCGACCCCTCTTATCTCCACCATCGTGCTCGGCCTCGTGCTGGCATTTGTCTTGGGTACGGTGGCCCACCGCCTGAAACTATCCCCCATCGTAGGCTACTTGGCGGCAGGTATTCTCCTAGGCCCCTTCACACCGGGTATCGTCGCCGACCAACATATGGCGATCGAACTCGCCGAACTCGGCGTCATCCTCCTTATGTTCGGCGTCGGCCTGCACTTTTCGTGGGCCGATCTCTCAGCTGTACGCCCCGTCGCCCTCCCCGGGGCCGTCGCGCAAATCGCACTGGCCACCCTCATGGGTATGGTGCTCGCCAATTATATGGGCTGGAGCGCGGGCGCCGGCCTCGTCTTCGGCCTCGCCCTCTCGGTGGCCAGCACCGTAGTCCTCGTACGCGCACTGGCCGAAAACAACCTAACCGAGACCGAACAAGGGCGCATCGCGGTCGGCTGGCTGATTGTGGAAGACCTCGTCATGGTCGTCGCCCTGCTCATGCTGCCCCTGCTGGCACCGGCCTTGAAGGAATCCACCCTCACCTTCTCCCTGCCCTCACTCAGCCAACCGGGCCCCATCGTCACGGCACTGGCCATCATGGTGCTCAAGCTCGCCGCCTTCGCCGCCGCACTTTATTATATAGGACGCCGCGCCCTCCCCCTCATCCTGCACTACATCGCGCGTACGGGCTCGCGAGAGCTCTTCCGCCTCGGTGTCCTCGCCATCGCCCTCGGCATAGCCTATGGCGCGGCCAAAGCGTTTGGGGTGTCGTTTGCACTGGGCGCCTTCTTTGCCGGTATGCTGCTGGCAGGCTCCACTCTCGGCCACCGCGCGGCGGAAGAAACCCTACCCCTGCGCGACGCCTTCGCCGTTCTCTTCTTCGTCGCGGCGGGCATGATGTTCGACCCGCAAATCCTTATCAGCCACCCGCTGGAGGTACTCGCCACTTTCCTTATTATTGTTATCGGCAAATCGCTGGCAGCCTACGCCATCATGCGCGCGGCAGGCTCGGGCAACGGCACCGCCCTCACCATTTCGGCCAGCCTTGCCCAGATTGGAGAGTTCTCCTTCATCCTTGCCACCCTCGGCCTCAGCCTCGGCCTTTTGCCGCAACAGGCCCACAGCCTTATCGTCGCGGGCGCCATTCTTTCCATTATGGTTAACCCCGCCCTGTTCTCGCTTATCGGCAAAGTCTCTTCGTGGGCCGATATGTTCGAAGGCACGCCCAGCATGGAACGCCCGCCGCTACCAGACTTCCCCGCAGGCGAACCGCTGCGCAAACACGCGATCGTGATTGGCTACGAAAACCCCGCTATATCCGTCATCCGCGCACTCATCAGCCATGGCATTCCCGTATATATATTAGAGGGCCGCGAAGTGAACCTCCACATCATGGCCAGCCAACTGCACGACGCCATGCAAGAAGGCTTCGTCCGCTACGGAGCCGAAAGCGGCGCCAACTTCACCGAAGCCTCGGCACTCGTCCTCTCCACGCCCTCCCATCAACGGGCCGAATCCCTCGCCGCCCGCGCACTGAGCGAAAACCCCGACCTCATGCTGATAGGCTACGCCACCACGCCGGAGCACGAGCAATGGCTGCAAGCCCAAAACGCGCGCCTGATTATCCAGCCGGAAACCGACCAAACCTCGGCCGCCGCCCAAATCGCCGATACGATTATCGACGACGGCTTTGTCCGCGCCCAAAACCAAACCGAGCACCTCAACCGCGCCGCGGTCATCAAATCAAAATCCTAATAAGCGATATCGCGCCCCTGCGCGCGAGGCTACAAACGCTTCCCAGATGCGATGCAGACGACGACGTGTACAGATAAGTACACGAGGAGGATAAAGCGCATATGGGGAGTGTTTTAGCCCGCGCCATGAATAAAGCCACATAAACATAAAAAACACCGCCGGAGCTATAGCTCTCAGCGGTGTTCTGTGGGTCCCCCGACCCTTATCGCAAAGCGGTGTTAACCGTTAATTGTAGGCATGCACTACGTTGCGTGGGTCACGGAACATATGATGTCCCGCCACTTCACCGCAGTAACCGCCCAGTTTTTTGAACTTCACCGCCCAGCTAGGCGGGTTCTTTACCCACGTTGCATAGAAGTACGAGCAACCGGCCAGTCGTTTTTGAAGATCGACTTCAATAGTGGGTTTGCCACGCATCCAGTCGAGACACATCTGGCGTGCCACGCGCTTCATTTCTGCCGTGGGAGTCTTGAGCGGGGCAAACTGGCCCGGCGCCAAGGCAGCAGCTTTAACGCTACGGTCTTTACGGGCGGTAGCCCGAACCAGCAGCGCATGTATAACCGAAACATATCCGGTCAGGTTCTTCTCAGCTTCCACAGCCGCAATGCCACTGGCATATTTGGTGCAGCTATCGAGAGACGCCGAAGAAGCAGGCTTTGCAGGATGAGGTTGTGCATTGGCATTCATCCCCTGCAGGACAAACGCAATGGTGATGAGCATCACTGTAAACGCTCGCATGTTGATGTTCCGTAGGCCATGGTAATCGGAGTGGCCGTGGGCTCCGTTAAGAAGTGAGGTTGTTTGGTATTAACAAGTCTCACATAACAATCCGGTTCCTCCTCTACAACCCTTCACTACCGCCAAAATCACCGCTCGTAAGCTTACAAACCGTAAGATCCAAGCCAAAATCCAAGCTCACAGCCCCATCACACCCACTCCAGCCGCCTCGCTCCGCCCACCTCTCTGTAAGCAAAACCACCCCCTACGTAAGGGGGTGGTAACGATGTTCGACAATCACCTAATGCCGGTGCTTCAAAATCTTCTCCAACAAGCCCACAATCGGCCCGGTACTGTTAATCACCTCATCATGGTAATCCTTCACCTTGCGGCGCTTCTCAAAGCGGTGCCAGAAACGCTCATGAAAAAAGTAACAGAACGTCTGCACAAACGGCTCCACCATCCCAATCGCCAACGCAATCTTCCAACTACCGCTCAGCACATACGCCACGCAAATCGCCACGCTCATGTGCATCACCGCATAAGTGCATGTTTTCATAAGGCTTAACGAAAGGCCCATCAATACTATTCCGATAGTTTAGATCACAAAATTAATCGACACATACAACACGAGGTTCTGACGTCCCCATATCACCCGGGTAAGCCCGCGAGGCTACCCAGTAAAATTTGCCATCCGCATTAGGTCCGCTCGTAATGTTTAACCAGTGGTTGGTTCTATCATGATGAAACGCCAGGGTGCAGAACAAGTGCCATCCCGCATGAACCTCGCCAGCTCCACCCCAGTTACCGGAGCCATAATAAGAGTAGCTCTGTAATTTAAAGCGTGTGGGGACACAGGACGTACCATTCCACACACCGCCCGTCTTACCACAATCTGTAATAGATTTAATCTGAGATTTAAGAGAGTTAACATCAACGCGCATCACGCTCACGTCGCCGTCTGTTTTGGTAATTCGGGCTTGAAGGGCAGCCCAACTCGCTTCTTGCGATAAATTGCCACCAGCAACACGCTCCTGCGCAAAGCTAACAAAAGGCGTTGATAACGCCAAACACAGACATACATGCCTTACAAGTTTCATAATCTTTTATAACATCCGCTTCCAATACGTGCTGACACCAAACGGATTTAAGTGAAATATCAAACAATACAACGTTGCTTAAGTGCCATATGTTAGACGCTTCAGCCAAGCGCACATACTTAAACCTTCAACTGAGTTAAGGGGTCCACCAGAAATAACAAAAGCACCTCCGAAGAGATGCTTTGAATCTTTTGGTGGACCCGAACGGATTCGAACCGACGACATCCTGCTTGCAAAGCAGGCGCTCTACCAACTGAGCTACGGGCCCACCGGACATGCGTGTACCATAGCCCCCATCCCTGCTCAAGCAGATTTTTACAGAAATCGTACCACCTGCCCTAAATTCAAGCAGACTATCGGCCCATTAGCGCTTTTTGCGCTTCCGCAAAGCCTCAACCTCGGCATTCACACTCGCGCCAATCAGCAAAATCAATGTCGAAAGCCATATCCACATCATCAAACCGATCGCCGCCCCCAGCGAGCCATAGGTCTTGTCGTAGTTAGCGAAGTTAGACAGATACAGGGAGAACAACCCAGACATAATCACCCACGCCAGCACCACAAACACGCCGCCGGGGGTTACCCAGTGCATCTGCGGCCGCGCGCGGTCAGGCCCGTAGCGGGTCAACATTCCAATCGCCATGGCACTGATAACCATCAGCACCGGCCAGCGGGTAATCTTCACTAAACGCTCGGTAAACTCATCCAGCCCCACAAACGTCAGCACCAGCGGCACCACCGCAATCGCAATCAGGTAACTGATAACAATAAACACCGCACCAATCGCAAACGTAAAGCTGATGGTATTCAGCTTCACAAACCCGCGCCGTTCTTTGGCACCATAGGTCATGTTCAAGCCGTCAATCACGGCTTTCATGGCGTTGTTAATGCTCCAGAAAGCCACCAGCAAACTCACAACAAACCCCAGCCCCAAACTGCTCTGCGGCGCCGCCAGCAAACTATCCAACTGCGCACGGATGATACTGATCGCCGGCGGCGGCAACACGTCAGAAACCGCAACAAGCTGCTCACCAATCACCACGGGGTTCGCCAACAGACCAAAAATCGAAACCAATGCCGTCAAGGCGGGGAAGAGCGCCAGAATCACATAAAACGTCACTCCCGCCGCCACAAGGCTCAAGCGGGCGTCGTCAATTTTACGGAAGACCCGCCAGCATACGCCCTGCCAGCCTTTCTTGGGCGGCTCAATCGAAGAAATCGCATCCCCAATCGCCTCCCCCTGTTCCATAATCATCTCATGGGCCTGCATCACAGGCTTGGCGGCGGTGTGCCCCATGGTTTTGGCAAGTCGCAGAATCATTCCGAACCCTTAGCACATTTCCGTACACTTTACGCCGTTTCGCCGCCTGCATTTCATGCATTTTTGAGGTCCGGTGTGCCCAAATTGCTCCCCAAACGACGCAAACCCAGCTAGTGTGCCCGCACAGAGTAACAAGAAACCGTACCAACCATGAAAAGCCTCATCCTGAGCCTGATACTAGGAGTAATCATGACCACAGCCAACGCCGTAGAAATCAAAGATCCGGAAAACACCCTCTTCCTCGACCTCAAGGACGGTCGCGTCACCATCCAGATGTTCCCGGAAAAAGCCCCCAACCACGTTGCCCGCATTAAGGAGCTGGCACGCGAAGGCTACTACGACGGCAAGCTCTGGCACCGCGTGATGGATGGCTTCATGGCCCAAACCGGCAGCCCGAACGGCGACGGCATCGGCGGCTCTACCAAGCCCGACCTCAAGGCCGAGTTCAACAACACCGCCCACGTCCGCGGCGTTGCCAGCATGGCCCGCACCAACATGCCGGATACCGCCAACGCGCAGTTCTTCATCGTGCTCAAACCCAGCACCTTCCTCGACGGCCAGTACACCGCATGGGGTCAGGTCATCGACGGCATGGAACACGTCGACAACATCAAGAAGGCCGACCCGCGCGATCCGTCCGGCATGGTCACCAACCCGGACAAAATCGTGAAGATGACCGTCGCCGCCGACGCAAAGTAAGCGTTAGCGCTTATCTTTCAGGCAAAAGGGGCTTCGGCCCCTTCTTTCTTTGACGGGGCTATTGACAACATCCTACCAGTCCTCTATTCAAACGCCCGTAGCGCAAGCTCAAGCCCAGGTGGCGGAATTGGTAGACGCGCACGGTTCAGGTCCGTGTGAGTAACATCATGGAGGTTCGAGTCCTCTCCTGGGCACCATAAGTTTCAAACCGGCTCCGGCCGGTTTTTTGTTGGCCGGAACCTTATACAATCCGGTACGTTACCCTCCCATGCAAAAGTACCTTCCCATCCTCGCCGCCGCCGCACTTGTCGCGGCCTGCACATCTCCTGCCTCGCAGCCGCAAACCACGCCGCAAAGCAGCTCGCAACCCAAGCCCATCAGCCGCCCGCACATCACCTCCAATAACGCCTTCAGCGCCCTCACCACCGAGTCCGACCAGCGCACCTTTGTGCTCACAGAAGCCAAAAGCTACCCGTTAGTCGACCAATGGAGCTACACCCTACCCGACCAAACACCGCAGAAGTACACCGAAATGCTCCAAATCCAGCGCTTCAAAAAGGTGAACGCAGCCGAAATCACCGCCCAAATGTTCGGCGCCACTAAACCCATCGCGGCCTCTAGTAAAGCCGAGAACACCGTCTGTTACGTCACCGACAAAGGCGCCATTCAAGAAGCCGCCGCATGGACCTACTATACCAGCAAATCCGGCCACACATATGGCATCGGCCACCTCTGGCGCATCCCAAAGGGCACCAACTTCACCACGATAGAGCAACGCATCCTCCCCAAGGTCTGCCAAGCCCTCCGCAACCAACCCGGCATCTCCCCTACACCTTTGAAGTAAAGAGAGCGTTGGGGATATCTTGACATCGCTCCGCCTTCGTCCCAAAACACCGTTATGTACATAGCCGCCACCTTCTACCACTTTGCCCCGATGCCGGACTGCGCCAAGCTGCAGCCGGTTTACAAAGCGAAAATGCTGGAACTGGGCCTCACCGGCACCATTTTGGTGACCCCCGAAGGCGTCAACTCCACCATCGCCGGCCCGCGTGAGGGTATCGATGCCATGCTGGCCTTCCTGCGTGCCGATGAGCGCCTCGCCACCATGACGCACAAGGAGAGCATGAGCGACAAAAACCCCTTCCAGCGCGCCAAGGTGAAGTTAAAGAAGGAAACCATTCCGCTGGGCGTGACGGTCGACCCCACCAACCCGGGTACCTACGTCAAGTCGGCCGAGTGGAACAAACTGATCGCCGACCCACGCACTATCACGATCGACACGCGTAACGACTACGAAGTCCAAATCGGCAAATTCAAAGGCGCACAAAACCCCGTGACGCGTACGTTCAAAGAGCTTCCGCAATGGCTGGAAGAACACCTACCAGCCGACAAAACCGTCCCTGTCGCCATGTACTGCACCGGCGGCATCCGCTGCGAAAAGTCCACCGCCTACCTCAAGCAACAGGGCTACCAAAATGTCTACCACCTCGAAGGCGGTATCCTGAAGTACCTAGAAGAAACGCCGGAAGACCAAACGCTATGGGAAGGCGCCTGCTACGTCTTCGACGACCGCGTCGCGGTAAACCACGACCTTTCCCCCGCCACCCACCTGCAAAACTGCCCCTGCTGCAACACGCCGGTGAATGCGGCAGACGTCCGCCGCAACGCCAGCAACGGCAAATCGCCCTGCGGTAAATCCCTCTAACACTAGGGCGGAACATTCCGCCCTAGGCGCCATTACCCTTCCAACAACAGGAAGGTAACGCCATGCACCTCAGTCCCAATCTCGTCTTCTCCACCTTGGTGGTCTTCGTTCCCACCGTCGCTATGGCCGTCGTGGTGACCAGCGCGTCCGACCCCACCGTCCGCGCCGAACCCGCCAAACCGCTCACCGCCACCGCTAGTTTGCTGAATCTCAGCGGCAAAAGCGTGGGCACCGCCACGCTCACGCAAACCGATACCGGCGTAAACGTCGCCATCAACGCCAGCAATCTGCCCAAAAACAGCTCTCTCGCATGGCACATCCACCAAACCGGTACGTGCGACCCCAAATCCAAATTCGCCTCCGCCGGCAGCCACTTTAATCCGCTCAATAAGGCTCACGGGTTCGAGCACGCCGAAGGCCACCACGCCGGAGACCTTCCCAACCTGAACGTCAATGCAAACGGTAAAGTAGAGACCTCGGTCACAACGCCCAACATCTCACTCATGAAGAACGTCAACACCAGCGTCTTCGATACCGACGGCTCCGCCATCGTCATCCACACCAAAGCCGACGACTACACCTCCCAACCGGCCGGAGACGCCGGCGACCGCCTCGCCTGCGGTGTCATCAAATCCAGCTAACCAAAAGGCCCCCTCAGGGGCCTTTCTTAGGTCTGTGCGCCTTACGCACTCACACGTATCACCACCACTTCGGCATCCTCCAACGCCTCAATCGTCAAGGCACCTTCATCCTTCACGGCAGCACCGTCACCCGCCTCCAGCTCCACACCGTTCAGCTTCACACGGCCGTCACTCACCAGCACATAGGCCATCGCCCCAAAGTCTTGGGTAAGGGTTGTGCCAGCTTTCAAACGCCCGCCGTGCAGGCCGCCGTCGGCATGAATATACAGCGCACCCTTCTCAGCATCGGCCGGGTTACCACTCACCAAAAGCGGCAGCTCGTTTTCCACTTCAGTTGCCGGAAACTCCCGCATGTCCCAGCGCGGCTTCACGTTCTCCTCATTGGGCAGCAACCATATCTGATACAGCACGGTAGGCTCGGTATCGCTGGCATATTCAGCGTGGGCCACACCGGTTCCGGCGCTCATCACCTGCACGCTTCCGGCAGGCGTACTGCCTTCATTCCCCATGTTGTCACGGTGCCGAATCTCGCCTTTCCGCACATAGGTGATAATTTCCATATTGTCATGCGGGTGCGGGTCAAAGCCGTTGCCTGCGGCCACGCGGTCGTCGTTCACAACGCGCAGGTTGCCAAACCCCATCCGGCGGGGGTTGTAGTAGCGGCCAAAACTGAAGTGATGTCGGGCCTGCAACCAGCCAAAATCGGCCTTGCCCAGCTCATTAAATTTTTGAATGTCCATCATCATTCTATCCTTTCGTAAAGGGTCAGCCGCGTCGCGGTCTCCCAGATGTTTCGCGCAACGGCCCATCCATTGCAATAGGATATTATTTCGACATATTCGAAATGTCAAGCCCAGCCAAGCCTCACATAAACCATTGAAGACAAGTGCCTAAGCTTTGAATAGTTATGATTTTTCCAACTTGTCGCAAACCATCACACCATCTAACAACAGAGGAAGGATAACCCACACACGTAACAAGAACACACCAACAACCGTGTCTGCCAAGCTTGCATGTTTTACCGTCCTCTCTCTGGCACTGGCAGCCTTCGCAACGCCTGCATCGGCGCAAGAATCCCTCGGCATCATCGCCAACACCAGCCCCTCTCAGCCGCCCTTACATACTACGCAGACCGACACCGCCCACGGCCTGCAAGCACTCGATGAAGGCCTGACCACCGAAGCCATCGCCGCGTTCGAACGTGTCTTAGCCGTCGACCCCAACAACATGGCGGTGCGGACAGAGCTCGCCCGTGCCTACGCCCTACTCGGAGACAACGCCGCCGCCGCCCGCGAGCTGCAAACGGTCACCACTAGCCCGCACACCCCCAGCCACATTAAAGACAACCTCAGCACCTACACCAGCATTCTCACCCAAAGCCTGCGCGGCGGCCCGCGCACCTACCGCGCCACCGCACAACTCGGGGTGGGTACCGACAGCAACATCAACACCGCCACCAACTCCAGCTACATGGTGCTGCCCGCCCTCGCCGCACTGGGGCCTGCTAAACTGGATGACTCCGCCCAAGCCCAATCCAGCCTCTATTCCGAAGCTTCGGCAAACCTCACAGTCCGCCAGCCGCTCTCCCCAGCGTGGGCGGTCTATGCGGGCGCCGACGCCTCTCACAAACAGGCCTTCACCTCCTCAAGCTTCAACCAATCCACCCTCAGTGCCGAAACCGGCGTACAAAACACCTCACCCGAGGGCCGCCGCCTCACCCTCGGCCTCAGCGCCCGCCAGTTCTGGTATGGCAACGAGAGCTATTCCCAAACCTACGCCGTCACCGGCAACTGGTTCCAGCCACTCGGTGTGCACACGGCCCTAAGCACCTACGCCAGCGCCGCCCAAAGCCACTACCCAGATCTCTCCGCACAAGATGCCGACCGCCTGACGTTCGGCACCACCCTGCACGCCTACTACGGTAACCTCACTGGCTTTGCAGGTGTTTATGGAGGCGACGAATCCGCCGAATCCGACCTCAACTCCCACACCTTCCTCGGCACCACCCTAGGTGCCGAATACCTCCTTACCCCCACCTTCTCCACGTTTACCGAAGCCCGCTACGAACTCCGCGACTACGAAGGCTTCAACCCCACCTTCCTCACCACCCGGAGCGACCACCAGCTCGACCTCTCCTTCGGCCTCGCCTACGCCCTTTCCAACCATTTCAGCCTGCGCCCCAGCATTGGCTACCGCATCGCCAACAGTAACATCCCAATGGCCGACTACACGCGCTGGCAAAGCCTCGTCGCCCTCCGCTACACCCGCCCATGAAAAACCTCCTCGCCCTACTCTGCTGCCTGCTGCCATCGCTTGCGTTGGCCACTACGGGAGCCAATGGCTACAAAGTCACATTTGGCGAGTCCGACCTCACGCCCGAAATGCCCCACCACGTCACCGGCCCGCTGCTGCAAGTGCAAAGCGCAGGCGGCACCACGCTCTCGTTCCAGCAAGGCAGCCGGTTCATCATCACGAACGATAACGGCATAACCCTCCTCTCCGGCAACCTCCGCGTCGGCCCGGCGGGCGGAGACATGCTGCTCCTCACCCTCCCGCAAGGCGCCGCCACCATCGCCCCCCTCACCGCGCTCACCATCACCGCCAGCGCCGCCCAAGCCAGCGGCAAGGTCTATCAAGGTCAGCTTGTGGTGTCGGATAAAACCTTCAACACCGGCCAAGGCTTCGTCCTCACGCGCAGCGGTGCCCAAACCACCTTCACGCCCGCCCCCGCCGAAGCCCCACAACCTACCACTGTAGCGGCCCAACAAACCCAAGCTACACCGGAATCCCCTTCGGAAGAACCCACTCCGCCCGCCCCCCAACCGGAGGCAGAGCAGCCCCAAACCCCCACCGACCCCACGCCCGCGCCGGAACCGGAAACCCCCACCGGCCCCACGCCTCCCCAACCGGAGCCTCAACCAGACCCCCAGCCTCAACCGGAGCCCGAGCCTACTCCGCAACCGGAACCCGAGCCTGAACCGCAAACCCCCGCCGCACCGGTGCTGCTCGACAGCAACATCACACTCACCAACGCGGCTATCGGCTTCTCACGCAACATGTCGGAAGGCCTCACCCCCGGCGCCCTTCAAACTAAACTGGTGCTGGATAGTTTCAGCGATAACAGCTTCGCCCCCAACACCATTCTCACCAGCCGCCACAACGTCACAACGCGCCTGCTGCGTGGCACGTCGCAACTGGCGGAATGGTCGTCTCATAACGCCGTCGCCGGTATCGCCCGCTGGGTCGGCGGCAGCCAGATGTCCGTCAAGGGCAACACCGTCACCGAGCTCCCCAACAGCCACGTAACAGAAACCGAAGACGGCCCGCTCACTACCCCGCACTCACTGCACATGGTCTGGGGAGAAAAAGGCATCGCCCCCACCCTCACTGGCACCCTCACCTACACCCTCGCCGCCGCCACCCAACCGACCTACACCGACGGCACCGCCAGCGACGGCGCCACCTTTACCGGCAACCTTGCCATCACCTTCGGGCGTGGCTTCAGCGGCACTGTCGGCACCTATCAGTTTGAAGGCGAAGTCACCATGCCCGCCACTGCGCCAGAATCCGCACCCACCACCTATCAACTCTCAACCGCACATACCGCCGTCCCCTTCAACACCGCCGCCTTCACCAGCCCCGGAGACCTCACCGTCACCGCCCCCACAGGCGCTACCGCCTGCCCCACAGGTAGCTGCACCGGCACGGTCAACGTCGCAGGCTTCGGTAACGGCATGGCCACCGCAGGTGCGCTCTACAGCATCAACCCCACGGGTCCGGTTGGTATCGAAGGCGCCGCCCTCTTCACCGCCCCATAGTCTAACCGTGGCCCATCGGCCCCACCCCCTTTGCAAACCGAACCCCTTTTGCTCACACACGCGCCAACCTATGCTTTAATACCGACATGCAAAGCGCGTTCCGACTCTTCTTCACTACCGAAACCTCCGGCGGCCTCACTCTCATGGCGGCAACCGTCGCCGCTCTTATCGCTGCCAATTCGCTTTTAGCCCCCCACTACTTCGCCCTGCAACACAGCTACCTTGCAGGCCTCAGTCTGCAACATTGGGTGAACGACGCTCTCATGGCCGTCTTCTTCTTGCTGGTAGGGCTGGAGATCAAACGCGAAGTCCTCGGCGGCAACCTCGCCACCTGGCCGCAGCGTATCCTGCCTGGCGTTTGTGCCATCGGCGGCATGGCCGTGCCCGCCCTCATCTATGCGTGGTTTAACTGGAATTCCCCGCAAACCATCTCCGGCTGGGCCATCCCCAGCGCAACCGATATCGCCTTCGCCCTCGGCATTCTCGCGCTTTTCGGCAAGCGCATCCCCGTCTCTCTCAAAGTCTTTCTCACCGCTCTGGCGGTGCTGGATGACCTCGGCGCCATCCTCATCATCGCGCTCTTCTACACACCCCACGTCGCCGCCAACTACCTGCTGTCAGCAGCAGTGCTCACCGGAGCACTTATCCTTCTCAACCGCGGCAATGTCCGCCAGCTTTGGCCCTACCTAACCATCGGCCTGCTGCTCTGGTATTGCGTCTACCAATCCGGCCTCCACGCCACTCTGGCAGGGGTTGTACTTGCCCTCACCATCCCGATGCAAACCGACGAAGGCCACAACCCGCTCCTCACGCTGGAGCACGCCCTCCACCCCTACGTCGCCTTCTTCATTCTACCCGTCTTCGGCTTCTT
Organism: Alphaproteobacteria bacterium; assembly: GCA_027485835.1. Taxonomy (GTDB): domain Bacteria; phylum Pseudomonadota; class Alphaproteobacteria; order UBA2136; family UBA6156; genus UBA6156. Next base: position 1,006,829 of record JAIXQG010000002.1, on the reverse strand, counting down.
CAATGCAGGGCTCAACCTATCTGGTCTTAGCCTTTCCGATCTTAGCCATCCGGTTACTGCAGGTATTTTCTGGGGTCTGTTTATCGGCAAGCAAATCGGTATCGGCGCCTGCTACTACTTGGCCATCAAACTTCTGGGTGCCAAAAAGCCCGAGGCCGCACGTACCGGCCAAGTCCTCGCCGTCGCCGCCCTCTGTGGCATCGGCTTCACCATGTCGCTCTTCATCGGCAACTTGTCGTTTACCAGCACCGAGCTTCAAAACGAAACCCGACTCGGCATCCTCCTCGGCTCCCTCGCTTCCGCCGTATGCGCCACACTCATTTTGTTCGTCACTAAGCCCTCTAAAAAACTACTCCTCAAAAACCGCATCTTATAAAAAAGCAGGGAGGCAAAACCTCCCTGCTTCCTTCACGCCCTTAACGCGAGCCCGCGCTGCCCCCCGCACTGCCACTAGCGCCACCAGAAGCTCCCATGCTACCAGAACCGCTCCCGGAACCATTCACATTAGCACCAGCGCCAGCGCCCACGTTTCCGGTCGTGCCGGTGTTAATGCGGCCACCGCTTCCGCCACGGGTATTCGTTGTCGCCTCACCGCGCACGTTCTCACTGTTCCGAATACTGCTGTAGCCCGACTGAATATCCCCCGTTGCATTAAGGCGCCCCTTACCGGCATTCAACCCCGTACCCACATTCAGGCGGTCACGCGGCACATCGGCATTCACATTGGTGTTCGCACCTGCCCGGATGCCCGAACCCGTACCGGTTTTCACACCAGTACCCGTACCGGTTTTAATACCCATTCCCGTGCCAGTCGTTACACCACCACTCGCGCCGACAGTTCCACCCACTTGTGCCGTAACCGCAGGCGCTATCGCGGCAGCTGCTAATGCAGCCATCATCATAATCTGAGTCGTTTTCATAATTCCATTCCCCCTGTTGGTACTGTAAACGGAAGGCACAGTCGGTTGTTCCCAAAGCTTAAAGCTTACTCCACACCACGCCATAATCCTTGTAAACCTTGCCGTTTGCAACAACGTCGCTTGCCGGAATCATCGTTTGCTCCTCTACCGGAACCTCCGCTTCTGGTGCCGCCGTGTACAAAATGGCCGCCGTCATCAAAATCGGACCGGTCAAAGCCCCAAGTCCAAACCCCAGTGTTTTCATCATCTCGTTATCTCCGCATTGCATCTTCAAATCGTGGGGGAGTTCATCAGCGTAACAAAGGTTCACGTCCTTAAGTTCCTCTACTTGCAAAAGAAACAGGCACCACAAAAAAGGCCTCCCCCATGAGAAGACCTTCGTGAAGTTACGAAACCCCGCTTGCGCTCCCATATACTAACGAGGTTTCTACATCTCAAACGCATCCACACCCTCTTTCCCTGCGCGTGTTTTTCACATTCCTAAAACGGAGCGCCTACCTATTTGTAACAAGGCAGTATTCTCGGTAACTGCCTCTTAAAAAGGCGTTTGAATTTTGCACAAAATACACTTGCCGCCCGCACTTTACCCGTTTAAGGTGGGCTTATGTTGCAAACAGAAGCCGCCGAAACCGCACCCAAACCCGCCCCGCGCCGCTGGACGCCGGACGAAGAAGCGGCCCTCAGCACCGAGTTCAAATCCGGCCTGCCCATCGCGCAAATCGCCAGCATGCACGAACGTACGGTTGGTGCCATCACCTCGCGCCTGCAACTGATGGACCTCATCAGTTACGGCCCCTACTCCAGCCTCATTAACGCACCGGAAGACCCTACCGACGTCACCGCCCTCAGCCACTCCGGCCAGCCATGGACAGAACCGGACACCGCCCGCCTCATCGTCACGCACCACACCCAAGGCACGGCCGAGTCTCTCGTTCAACTGGCGGAAGACATGGGCCGCACCCCGCGCAGCCTCGCGCTTAAAATCGTGCACTTGGGTTTGGTCACTCCCACCCTCAATCCCAACCCAAATCCCGCCCCACGGCCGGAGCCTAAGCCTAAAGCGGTCAAAGCCCCGGTCGCCATCGCCAAGCCAGTCGGCAAATCCATCAAAATCACCGTGACACCCGAGTTCCAAACCGCTTGGAACACTATTCAAGACGACGAAAACCTCCTCATCCTCGGTAGCGCCGGTACCGGCAAAAGCACGTTCCTCAAATGGCTGCGCAAGCAGCTGGAGAACCCCAAATCCGGCAAAGCCTCTTACGCCGTATTGGCCCCTACCGGCATGGCCGCGCTTAACGTCGGCGGCCAGACCATCCACAGTTTTTTTGGCCTGAAGCGCGAGACAATGCAAGGCAGCGACCCCTGGCACAAACCGCGTAACGCCAAGGTCTTCAGCAGCCTCAAGGTCCTCGTGATCGACGAAATCTCAATGGTCCGCGCCGATATTTTCGACACCATCGACCGCTTCCTGCGCAAATTCGGCCCCAGCTCCAAACTGCCCTTCGGCGGTGTGCAAATGGTCCTGATGGGTGACCTCTGCCAACTCCCACCCGTGCTACGGTCCGACGAAGCGGCCTATTTCCAAAGCTTCTACCAAACGCCCTTCTTCTTCAGCTCCCACGCATGGGAGAACGGCAACTTTGGTATCGTCCAATTCACGCACATCTTCCGCCAGACCGACCTACCGTTCATCGATATCCTCAACAAAGTGCGCTACGGCCAAACTAACTCGCAACTGCTGGCCACACTCAATGAGCGCCTCACCCAAAGCCCCCCCACCGGCGCGGTTGTGCTGGCCTCGCGTAACCGTACGGTAGAAGAAATCAACGCCAAAAACCTCGAGTCCCTCAAAACCCCCATCCATAAGTATAGCGCGGATACCTTGGGCGACATCGACCCCAACAGCTTCACCACCCCACAAGAGCTTATTCTCAAAGTCGGCGCCCGCGTCATGTTTACCCGTAACGACCCCAACCAGCGCTGGGTTAACGGCTCGCTGGCCGAGGTCATCAGCTGCGGCAAAACCACGGTAACGGTCAAAATGCCCGACGGCGAAACCCATATTGTCGAGCCCACCAAATGGGAAGCCACCAAATACCGCGTGGATGAAACCACCAACACGCTCACTCCCACAGTGGCGGGCACCTTCACCCAAATTCCCCTCACACTCGCATGGGCCCTCACCATCCACAAAGCCCAAGGCCAAACCCTGCCGCAATGCGTGATAGACCTCTCCGACGGCGGCACCTTTGCCGAAGGCCAGCTCTACGTCGCCCTCTCCCGCGCCCGCAGTTTGGAGAGTGTCCACCTCACCGCCCCCATCCAGTCCCGCCACATCAAAACCAATCCGGCGGTCCTCGATTTTTATCAACAGCTGCTCTAACAAAACATCAAAAGGCACCCAACCATGCGCGTCGTCTTCCTTATCTGCGTTCTAAGTATCGCTAGTCTAACGGCCGAGGCACAAACCCGTCCCCTCTCCGCCAAAGCCCGCCTGTGCGAGCAATTCGCTCAAGCCCAACTCCAAAAGGCAGGCATCTCCGCAAACGGCCAGATGCTGGCCTCCTCCAAATACGATGAAGCCAGCGGGTTCTGCACCGCCCGCATCCAGCAAAAGCCGGAAAAAGGACAAGACTCCGAAGGCACCGCCACCTACATCCGCACCAACCAGTTCGACCCCTCCAGCACTGTCCCGCAAAACCGCACCCCGCCCCGTACGGCAGAATGGGGCGCCGACGCCCTCCCCAACACGACAGTCACCTGCAAACAGAACATCCCGCAGCCGGATGGCACAACCCTCTGCATCCCTGCCGAAACCCGCAACAGCGATATCCTCAAACCCACGTTCCATCTGGATAAAGGGTTTTAACCACGTGCGCTAACCGCGCTCCGTCAGCATCTCCATCATCCCGTCATTCCACTGGCGCACAATCTCGCCCATGTCGGGGCTTTGCATCCCTTCGGCACCGGCCAGTTTCAGCACTTCGGCAGGCGGCACGGTGCCGCGCGCCTTGCGCAAAATCCGGCCCTTCACAATGCTCTCGGCCACAACCTCATGCTTGCGCAAAAAGGTGTGTTTGACAAAGAAGGACTTCTCATTCCACCCCAGCACCTGGCTCCGGATAACAAACCGCTGCCCAAGCGTCAGCGGCTTGCGGTAGCGCACGGTCTGGCCTTCCACAATCAGAAAATACTTGTGCCTCTTCAGCTCATCCCACAACCCGCACCGGATCACCAAATCCGCACGGCAAATATCTGTCAGGTTCAAGTAACGGGAATTGTTCATGTGGTTATAAATATCAAGGTCAGCCGGCCAACACCAAAACGGCAAATCCACCACATCCATAAAGTGAACCTTACTGCGGAACCGCACCGCAATAAAAAAGTAAATCAGCCGCAACCAACGGTTCATAAAACGTCCTTTCTAACTTAACGCCTTGCATCTGTGGCAGTCCGCAACATGGTCGTTTACCAACCCAGTCGCCTGCATAAACGCGTACATAATCGTCGATCCCACAAACGTCATTCCGCGCTTCTTGAGGTCTTTAGAGAGCGCATCCGATTCCGCCGTCACCGCCGGTACATCCTTTAATGTCTTACGCTGCCCCTGCAAGGGTTTCCCTCCTACAAAGCGCCATACATACGCATCAAAACTGCCAAACTCCTTCTGAATCTGCATAAACGCAACAGCATTTTTCCGCGCCGCAAATACCTTGAGCCTGTTCCGTATAATCCGTTCATCCAACAACATCCGTTCCAACTCGGCATCGGTCAGCGCCGCAACTTTGGCTACATCAAAGTTATGAAAAACCGCCTTATACCCCGCCCGCCGCTTCAAAATCGTCTCCCAGCTGAGTCCCGCCTGCGCCCCCTCCAAAATCATCATTTCAAAAAACTGACGGTCATCATGCACCGGCACGCCCCACTCATGGTCATGGTACTCTTCATAAAACGGCTTACCCGTTCCTACCCATCCGCAGCGCACCAACATACCGTGTCGTTCTTCAATGAATAATGGCTACTTTTTATCGAACAAGAACAGCCATTTGCCATAACCCTTCGCCGTCATCTCCTCACGCGGAATAAACTTCAACGCCGAAGAATTGATGCAAAAACGCTGCCCGCCTGTCTCCTTCGGCCCATCGTTAAACACGTGCCCCAAGTGCGCATCCGCCTTACCAGATCTCACCTCAATCCGGCTCATCCCCGCCCGCTCATCCTCAAATAACTTCACAAGCTTGGGGTTCAGCGGCTTGGTAAAACTCGGCCAGCCGGTGCCACTGTCAAATTTGTCGGTAGATGAAAACAACGGCTCACCAGAAATCGCATCAACATAAATCCCCTCACGCTTGTTATCCCAATACGCGTTCTTAAACGGCGGCTCGGTGCCATCATGCAGCGTCACAAACTTCTGCTGCTCGGTCAGATGCGACGCATCCATCCCCGTCTTCGTCGTCACACTCACCTGCGCCAGCGCCGTACCAGCCAACGCCACCATCCCCAAACCTAAAATTGCCAAACGCATAACAACCCCTCTTCTTTTGAAAACATCCTAACATCCACACCACTTAAAAACAAACATACCAAATAAAAGCAGTAAAAAAACAAACCCAGCCAAAGCTGGGTTTTTAAAATCTTTGGTGGACCAAGTAAGACTTGAACTTACGACCCCCGCGTTATCAACACGGTGCTCTAACCAACTGAGCTATTGGTCCACAACGAGCGCATATGTAAAAGACTCCGCCGCCTCTGTCAACGCCGAAAATACGCTGTGCGCTTAAAAACTCGCCAAAGCGCCGTCCGGCTTGGGTTGCAACGCTCCCGCAATCGGCTTAAAGTGCGGCCATGCTTCTTTTCCCGAACTTCAACCCGATTGCCGTGCAACTGGGTCCCATTTCCATCCACTGGTACGGTATCGCCTACGTTACGGCCTTTTTGCTGGGCCTCAGCTTCACCAAATATCTGGCCAAAAAGCACCCCGCAGGTGGCATCACGCAGGATAAAATCGAATCACTCTTCACCTACGTCATCCTCGGCGTCATCCTAGGCGGCCGCTTGGGCTACATCCTGTTTTACAATCTCGACCATTATATGGCCGCCCCGCTCGACGTTCTCAAAGTCTGGCAAGGCGGCATGAGCTTCCACGGCGGCTTCCTCGGCGTGGTCATCGCACTGGCGTGGTTTGCCTGGAAACATCAGGTGAATGTGATAGACCTCGGCGACCGCGTCGCCCCCGCTGTTCCCATCGGCCTCTTCCTCGGGCGCATGGCCAATTTCATCACTGGCGCGCTCGTCGGCCGCGTCACCTCCCCCAACCTGCCATGGAGCATGATCTTCCCACACGTCGACCTCTACCCCCGCCACCCCAGCCAACTCTATCAAGCGGGTCTGGAAGGCTTGGTGCTGTTCGCACTCCTTGTCCTTACCACCCGCAAACGCATCGTGCGCTACCAGCCTATCGGTATCTTCCTCACCGGCTATGCGCTGGCGCGGATATTCACCGAGGTCTTCCGCACACCGGAAATCACCCACAACCTCGGCATCCTGCAGCTCACCCAAGGTCAACTGCTCAGCCTGCCCATGCTGGCACTGGGCCTCTACTTCCTCCACCTCTCCTGCCGCACTTCAAAGTAGGGCCTAGGGTTTGATGACGACACCCCTCGCCACCAAGCTCAAAGCCCGCATCCGCGCCTTAGGGCCCCTCACGGTGGAAGAATACATGGAAGCCTGCCTCTACCACCCGCAGCACGGCTATTACACCAACGGCCGCAACTTCCTGCCCACGCATACCGACACCTCTCAGCCCTACCCGCACGACTTCATCACCGCCGCCCACCTACCCCACTTCGCCGCCCCCCTCGCCGAATGGCTACACAAGCAAGCCCAAACCCTCCCAGCCGATAGCAAATTTACATATATGGAATGTGGGCCCGGTTCCGGCCAACTAACATTCGATATTCTTACCTATCTGCAAATCCACCACCCCACCACCTACTCCCGTGCGCAACCACTGCTGATAGAAGCCTCGCCCACCCTCACAAACCTCCAACAACACACCCTCCAAGCGCACCCACACTGCCAATGGGCCACCACGCCTACCGATACCGGTCACCCGATAATCCTTATTGCTAACGAACTCCTCGACGCCTTCCCCCACAACCAGATTATCGAGCACGCAGGCCGCCTCCAACCCCGCACGATAGAGCTCGACACCTACGACAATTTCACCTTCACCCAAACCGAAGGCCCCATCACCGAGCACTCCCCGCAAATGCGCACATGGCTCCAAACCCTGCCGCAAAGCCTGCACGCGGCCCTGTTTCTCGACTACGGTGCCAACACCACCTCCGCCACTGGCGACACCTTCCAAGCCCTCCATAAGCACCAAAAAGTCAGCGTCTTCCACCAACCGGGAAACTCCGACCTCACCATGCACGTCAATTTCCATAACGTGACGGAAGCCCTGAAGGACTCCCACCCCCATCTAAAAGCCAATCCACTGGAAGAACTGGCGCCCTTCCTGCTCCGCCACGGCCTCGCCTCCGCCGCTCTCAGCAACGGCCTGCCCACCCCGCAAACCGAAGCCGCACTCCATCGCTTGCTCCACCCCACCGAAATGGGTACGCTGTTCAAAGTCCAGCAATTCACGCAAGCCGAGTAAACGCATGCCACAATTTTTCGAAGCCACTCTCCCCCACGCCCAAGCCCACTTCGGTACAAACCAAGTGCCCAGCGTGGCCGCCGCAGCAGAACTTCTCGGCCCCACCGCCTCCATGCACCAAGTGCACGGCAAAACCCTTATCTACGCCACGCAAGCCACTCAGTACCCGGAATGCGACGGCCTCTATACCGACATCCCCAACCTCTGGCTGGCCGTTAAAACCGCCGACTGCACCCCCTGCCTCATCAGCACGCCCCACGCCGTCGCAGCGCTCCATTTGGGCTGGCGCAGCGCCCAAGCAGGCCTGCTGCCCCTCGCCCTCCAAACCCTGCTCAGCCAATACCGCTTAACCCCTCAAGATATCCACATCAGCTTCGGGCCCAGCCTCAGCCAACCTAATTTTGAGGTTGAAGACACCTTCCCCACCGCCTTCAACGTCCCGAATACCGAACCCTTCTTCACCCCCAGTAAAATCGGCCACGTTAAAATGAACCTCGGCGCCATCCTGCGCCACCAAGCGGAATCCCTCGGCATCCCATCCCACAACATCACAAACTCCGGCCACTGCACCTTTGCCGAAGCCGAAACCTTCCACTCCTACCGCCGCGACAAAACCCACCCCGGCCGTCAAATTTCGCTTATCAAATTGGTAAAATAACTATTTTATAAAAGGTGGCACACGCGTTGCCAAATGCTGCGCAATCTCGGCCCGATGCACCGAATCTGCACACGCAATCCGCCCGCTCCGCCGCTTTTTGTAAAGCCTCAAAAACTCAAGCACTTTCCACTCATCCTTTTCGGGGTCAAAGCCATTTAGCACATAGCTGTACCGTCCCTCTCCCGCCAAGCTCACGCTGCAACAGCCATTTAGCTTTCCATTCGGGTTCCACTCGCATCCACCCAAACAGTCTACCGACTTTACCACCACATCCTTTGCAGGCGCCAGCAAACGCTTTACATGCTTCATAAAGGCACCACCCTCCGCACCAGCGGTATCCTGCACGGCAGGGTCACGGTCACACAACCGACACACGCAAACAGTAATCATAAACTCTCGCCACTTTCTTGACCCGCATCATATCCCACTCTTTGCAAATTGTGCTAGAAGACGAGAAGTCAAAATAAAAAGACTGAAACAAAAATTACGTTCTCTCGTCATCAAAAGCCTTAAAGGAGGGCAAAGATGAACATCTTCAAACTTCTCGCCGTGCTGGCCGTTCTGTTCGTTCTGCCCTTGCAGGCACAAGCATTCGGTCACAAAGAACCCCGAAATACCGACGAAGGCCGTCCTCTGCAAGTGCTGATGCACGACCAGATCCCGATCATGTCCGCCAACGCCGCCGCCATCATCGCACTGGGCGACGAGCTCCTCGCGAATCCCGCCATCACCGGCGAGACCCGAGCCGCTCTGCTCGACTACGTTGAAACCGCAAAGTACTGGTACGCCAAATCGCTTGGCGGTTGGGTACCGGGTACGGTCACGTCCGACCTCAACCCGTTCCACAAGACCTACCACGGCTCGCTGCGCGCAACCTTTCACGTTCTGATGATCGCAAAGGCTCACGAAAACCTCGTGCCCGCCGCAGGCATGCTCTTCTATCGTCTTAACAACGAAATGTACGGCCTTCTGGCAGTATGCGCGAATACCTACGACGATATCACCACCGCGTCGGACCTCCGTCCAGACTGGTCGCGCCTCAGCTATCTGGTCGCTCCGGCTGCCATGGTCCTGATGCTGCTCGTCAGCGGTATCCTCGCAGCCCACCACACGCTGCGCATGCGCCGCCGCCCCACCCCGGCTTTCTAAGCCGTCTCTCGAAGGGTTAACCCCCACTCCTCCGCCGCCAGATAACCTCTGGCGGCGGACTTTTGTCTTCCGCCAAATCGCGCTATAACCCCACCATGTCTCAAACCCCAGTACCTACACTCCTTTACATCTGCGCCACCTGCGGCATGCCGAAGGACCCGGAAACCGGCAAAAAGCCAAACAATCCGGAAGCCGAAGCCCTCGCCGCCCGCGTGACGGAACTGCTAAAGTATCAACCGGATATCGAAGTCCGCCTCACCAAATGCCTCAGCCTGTGCAGCAAACCTATTGCGTGGGCACTGGACAACCCCGAGCGCCACGCCACCACCTTCGCCCCCGCCACCACGGCCGAGGACATGGCCGCCACCGCAAAACTTTACCTCAGCACCCCACTCGGCGAAAAAATGCCGAAAAAAGACCTCCCGAAGGAGGTCAAACCCACACTCATCAGCCGCATCCCACCGTTCAAAGCCTAAAAAAGCACCCCAACAGGTGCTTTTTTAATAGCATTCCGCTACGAAGCAGCGTTGCCCGCGCCTCTCAAGCATTATGCTTTTGTAAATTCAACAGCAAACTGAATCTGCACTTCATCCCCCACCATCGGCACCAGCGTGTTCATGCCATAGTCGCTGCGCTTAATGGTCGTGGTGCCGTCAAAGCCAATGCGCTGGCCACCACCAAACGGGCTTTCACCATGACCATTGAACACTACGTCCAGCACAACCGGCTTGGTCACGCCGCGCAGGCTCAGCATGCCATGCACTTTACCGATGCTTTTGCCCTGCGGGTTGGTACCGGTCACTTCCACCTTGGTGCTGGTAAAGGTGATAGCCTTGAACTTGGCAGAATCGAAGAAGTCGGCACCTTCCAGCTTGTCATCCAGCTTATCCACATTGGTATCTACGCTGTCAGTCTCAAGGTTAAATACCACGCCGCTCTTGCTCAGGTCGGTCGGGTTCAGGGTCACGGTGCCGTCCATATCCTCAAAACGGCCCATAAACTGGCTAAAACCAAGGTGATCAATCCGGAAGCTCACACCGGCATGGGTTTTGTCCAGCTTGTACGTACCAGCCACAGCCGTCTTGTGGTCAAGGCTCGGGCCATTGTAGTCAGGCGCATCGGCAGCCTGTACGCCAAAGGCAGCAGCGGTCAGCACGGTGGCGGCCAGCATCATCTTGGTAAAGTTCATGGTCATTCCCTCTATTATTTTGAAAGTTTCGAAATTGAACCCCATCCCACCCCACTTGGCAAGGGCCCTCCCCTAAAAAAGCGAAACGGCGAGGAAAAGTTCCCCGCCGCCTCATGTCATTACAGTTTGTATGGATCGTCCTCATCGAACAGATATCCGGCATTTCGACCCTGCGCCTTGGCGATGCTCGTACCAAGAAAGCTTGGATTCCCGCCAGTGCTGGCGGAATGGGCGTCAGCAGCAGCGCCGCCATGGCGGGAATAAACTTCCGCAGTGGTACCGATACGACTGAAAAACGAAGGATTCTCGTCCTTCTTATCTCCGAAAATCCCCATAGGGGCTCTCCTTTTCAAACGCGATGGGCTAATTGCCCAACAAATCCAAAATAGACATCATTTCCGTTATTTACAACCCCTTGAAACCAAAAAATCGCGCCCCATACTCACCCTGTCAGTCAAGGGGTTCGTAGGACATTTTATAATGTTCTACACCAAAGGAGAGAGTTCACCCCATGGCCGAAGTTGTCCAAGATTACATCCAGTCGATTCAGAAGTACTCTGCGCTGAGCTTCGAAGCTGAGCAGGAGCTGGCCAAGCGTTGGCGCGATAACCGCGACGAACGTGCCTACCGCCAGCTGATGCAGAGCTACCTGCGTCTGGTGGTCAAAGTGGCTATGAGCTACCGTGGCTATGGCCTGCCGCTGGAAGAACTGGTGCAAGAGGGCAATATCGGCCTCATGCAAGGCATCAACCGTTTCGAGCCCGATCGCGGCTTCCGCCTCTCCACCTACGCCATGTGGTGGATCAAGGCCCATATTCAAGAGTACATCCTGAATAACTGGAGCATGGTTAAAATCGGTACCAGCAGCACGCAGAAGAAGCTCTTCTTCAACCTGCGCCGCCTGAAGGCCGAAATGCTGGGCGAAGACAGCATCCACCTCACGCCAGACGTTATTAAGCAAATCGCCACCAAGCTGAACGTGTCGGAAAACGACGTAATCGGCATGGACCAGCGCCTGCGCCACGGTAACGAGAGCCTTAACGCCCCCGTCGGCGGCGACGAAGACGCGCAGGAAATGCAGGATTTTCTGGTAGACCACCGCCCGAGCCAAGAAGAGCTCTACTCCCGCAAGCAAATCGCCGGCCAACGCAAGGGCCAATTAATGGACGCCCTCTCCAAGCTCGACGAACGCGAACGTGCCATTTTCGTGGCCCGCCACCTGACCGACAGCGAAGACATCCCCACGCTGGAAGAACTCTCCGGCCAATACGGTGTCAGCCGCGAGCGTGTCCGCCAGCTGGAAGAACGCGCCTACCGCAAGGTTCAGGGCTTCCTGCAGCCTGCAGTGCTCCACTAGGCCTGCTATCGCCATATCACCTTTTCCCGAAGGATGTTGACAGCCGACACAACCTAAGGTAGCAATTAAGCAAGATACCGCCCCGGGCTCAATGCTCGGGGCGGTTTTCTTGTATCAATCCCAATATCTTAAAAGAAAGGACGCCACTCATGGCTACTCGTAACGTTGTAACTTTCGAAGAACACACCGGCATCACCACTCAAAGCGACGACTGCCTCATCAGCCCGTCGAAGGAGGTCACCGCCGCCGCACTCCTCACCAACGGCACCCCCACAACCGGCGCCATGCTGCAAATCACGCTGGATGATGTCGAAAAAATCAAAGCAGGCACGGCCTTATGGGTCAACAGCCCCCTCGGCAACCGCATTACCAGCGGTGCCGAAAAACTCCTGCGTCCGGTCACCGGCGTGCGCCTCAAGGTGACAGACGGCACCTGGACCCTGCAAGTGCGCCAACAATAGCCTCATAACCACCAAGGAACAGCTCCACAATGAACCGATCTCTCACGCAAGATATCTCATCCTTCGCAACCGAGTTTATCGCCACTCCAACAGAAACCGATGCCCCTGTTTGGAGCATCGACTTCACCCGCCAAAGCCCCGCATCCGCGGGGCTTTCGTTTAGCCGCGCCAGCAACGCCGGTTGTTACGATAATCTCGGAAACTGGGTAACCGCACTGACCGACACCCTGCGCCGCAACCATCACCCCCTCACCGGCCAGCCGCTGGGCTATTTGGCCGAAGAAGCCCGCACCAACTTCCTGCTCAACAGCACAACCCCAGCCACGCAAACGGTGGCCCTTACCAACGGCACGCACGTGCTGTGGGTAGAAGGCGCGGGCAGCTGCACCTGCAGCCCTGGCAGCGCCAACGGCAGTGGCTTTGGCACCGCCACACATGGCTCGCCGGTGACGTTCTCACTCAGCACCTCGGGCACGGTCACGTTTACCGTCAGCGGCAGCCTCACGCGCTTTCAGTGCGAAAAAGGCCTTACCGCCAGCAGTTTCATCGCCACCACGGGGGCCTCTGCCACCCGCGCGGCGGATATCTGCTCGCTCGCCAATGCGCCCATCAACCCGTCCGAAGGCTCGCTTTTGGTGGTCGGTACCATCACGGCCCTAACGAGCACGGTCAACACGGTGGTTTCACTCGATAACGGCAACCCGACCACCACAACCCGTCTGCACGCGTATCTGCGCACCTCGCCCAGCGGCATATTTACGCAAATCAACGGCAGCACGGTGGCCGACCTCCGCCAGAACGAAGCCATACCCGCCGAAAGCCTGGTAAAGCTCGCCTTCAGCTATGGCCCCAGCGGCTCTCACATGGTGCTCAACGGCGCCCTCAAGGCCCGCACCAGCACCCCGTCTCAGGGGCTAGACTGCACCATGCTGCGCATCGGCCATAAAATCTTCTCGGGCGGTGCAGGCCAGCCCAACAGCCACATTGCACGGGTGGCCTATTACAACCGCGCTCTTTCAACCGCTCAACTACAACAACTTACGGCTTAAAACCATGTGGACCGATTACTATCTCAAATTCCCCACCTACGAACATTTCTACAGCGCCATGCCGGCAGAATTACTGCCCGAAGCCTCGGCCAGCCACGCCACCGATATCATCGGCACGCTGTACCATACCCAAACCTACGAGGCTCAAGAGGGTTTTCACGTCAACCTGCGCCTGCGTACAGGCACGCCCTTACCACCAGAGTTACTGCCCTATAACCTGCCCACCCCCACCCTTCCCAAAAGGGTCTTCGCCTAACATTCCAGAAACGCCTGAACCCAAAGCTAAAAACCAAAAAAGGCAGCCTTTCAGCTGCCTTAAATCTTCTGGTAGGTCGTGACAGGATCGAACTGTCGACACTCTGGTTAAAAGCCAGATGCTCTACCACTGAGCTAACGACCCACCGCGGGTGTGTATAGGGAATCAGGGAGGCCGCGTCAACCCTTTCCGTGCAGCTAATTGCCAAGTGCGGGCAAGAAAGTGACGGCAAGGGGTTGACGCTGTGCCCGTTTGGCCTTACATCGCCTCTACGTGGGCTGGTAGCTCAGTCGGTAGAGCAGTTGACTCTTAATCAATTGGTCGTGGGTTCGAATCCCTCCCGGCCCACCAAACACTTCCAAGGCAGCCATCGGCTGCCTTTCTTTTTTATGACTTCCGCGGTCTGGCAGCTGTTTTCCCCCGCACCACGTGCTGGTGCGCCGCCAACTCCCCCACATTGCGCTGTATCGGCACGGCAAAGGCAATACCTTCCTTGGCAAAGGCCTTAAACAGCCCGATGTACACCGCCTGATTGATATCCATCATACGGTTATAATCAGGCACCGCCACAAAATAGACAGTCTCAAACAACGGCCCAAAGTCGGTCAGGCTTTGCAAATGCACGCGGTCCACCCGCACATCGTCATGCTGTTGCAGCAATTTGGTAATCATCGCGGGTATCTTGGCAAGCTGCTCGGCCGTGGTCTCGTATCCCACTTTGATGCTGAACACCACGCGCCGCTCCCCCAACGTCCGGTAATTACGTATCCGGCTTTCCAGCAAATCCCCATTCGCAATCACAATCTGCTCACCACTGAGGGAGCGCAGGCGCGTGGTCTTAATCCCAATCTCCTCCACAGTCCCCATAAAGTCGCCTGCGATAATAAAATCCCCAATCACAAACGGCTTATCAAACACAATCGAAAACGAACTGAAAATGTCCTTCAACACGCTTTGCAAGGCAAAGGCAATCGCAATACCACCCACCCCCAAACCGGCCACCAACGCACTTACGTTCACGCCGTAGTTGTTCAGCAGCAGAATAAACACCACCAGCCAAATCAGCACGTAACCAATACGCACCATGCTGGCCATCATGGCCACACGGGCGGGCTCCTTGGCGCGCAATTCAGCCGCATGTTCACGGTTCCATTCACTCAGGGCATGTACCGCCATAATCCCGAGCTGCACAAACACGCCCAGCATAAACAGCCGCCGCATCGGCCCATCCACCGCAGCCATATAGGGCATGGTTTGCACCGCAACCTGCACACCGGCCAGCCAGATAAACCACCCCCGCACACTCTCCACAACCCGCTTGGCCCACACCGTCATCCCTGGGTAGGTGTGCACGCGCTCGCTGCGCGCCTTCAACCGCCCACCTACAAACTCACGTAAAAACAGCGCCACAAACGCCAAGCCTATCCCCAGCAAAGCCCCCGGCAACATCTGCACCACAACACTAGGCAACTGCTCCAGCGGTATCCGCGCAAAATGCTTATAAAGCGCCAGTAAACTATCCATGAAAAAACCCTCCGAACTCTCTTAACTGTATCGGAGGGCCAACCGCTTCGCTAGCGGTAATGTTCCAGCAATGCGTTTCCTACTTGCTCTAACGTCCCCGCCTCAATCGCATCGCGCAACGTTTGCGCCAGCTGCAGGTAAAAATGCAAGTTGTGCTGCGTCAACAACATATGACCCAAAATCTCATCCTCTTTATGAAGATGATGCAGGTACGCGCGGCTGTAGTTTTTACACGTATGGCAGTCACACTTCGGGTCGAGCGGAATATCCGCCAACTTGTGCGCACTGTGCCCCACCTTGATCACGCCCTCACATGTAAACGCCATACCGTTGCGCGCATTGCGGGTCGGCAGCACACAGTCAAACATGTCCACACCGGCCATAACGGCCTTGATGATATCGCTCGGATACCCCACCCCCATCAGGTAGCGCGGCTTATGCTCAGGCAGCATTTCCGCCGCCATCGGCACGGCGTGGTGCAGCTCTTCACTGCTTTCGCCCACCGCCAAACCACCAATCGCATAACCCTCAAAATCCAGCTCCAGCAGCTTCTCGGTGCTCTCGCGGCGCAGGTCTTCAAACAAGCTGCCCTGCTGAATTCCAAACTGCCCATACCCCTCACGTTGTACAAACGCGTCGCGGCTGCGCTTGGCCCACCTCATGGAAAGCCGCATGCTCTCCGCCGCCTGCGCATGGGTGCAGGGGAACGGCGTGCACTCGTCAAACGCCATCGTAATCGTGCTATCCAGACTGTGCTGGATCTGCGTGCTAAACTCCGGCGTCAAATGGTGGCTGCTGCCGTCAATCGGCGACTTGAACGTCACGCCGTCCTCGCTCATCTTGCGCAACTTAGCCAAACTGAACACCTGAAACCCACCGCTATCGGTCAAAATCGGTCCCGGCCAGTTCATAAAGCGGTGCAACCCGCCCAACTGCTCCACCTGCTTATGCCCCGGCCGCAAATACAAATGGAAGGTATTCCCCAGAATAATCTGCGCCTTCATCTCGCTCTTCAACAAATCCGGCCGGATCGCCTTCACGCTCCCCACCGTCCCCACAGGCATGAAAATCGGCGTCTCAATCACGCCATGTGCGGTGTGCACCCGCCCACGTCGCGCGGTTCCGCGGCTCGTTTTGGTTGTTTTCAAAAGCTCAAACTGAAACGCCGTCATTTAACTATCCTTTCGCGTCA
This sequence comes from Alphaproteobacteria bacterium, assembly GCA_027485835.1. Lineage (GTDB taxonomy): Bacteria > Pseudomonadota > Alphaproteobacteria > UBA2136 > UBA6156 > UBA6156. Next base: position 990,410 of record JAIXQG010000002.1, on the reverse strand, counting down.
ACAAACTGCTATCCCCAAACGAATAAAACCGGAATTTGTCTGCAATCGCCCGCTGGTAAAGCGCGCCCAAACTCTCTTCGCCAATAAACGCCGCCACCAGCATCAACAAGCTGCTCTGCGGCAAATGGAAATTCGTAATCAGCCGGTCGGCCACCGTAAACGTAAACTTGCCGGGCTGAATAAACAGCGTCGTCTCACCCGTAAAGCCCTCATCCGGCAAACCGGCCTTACCCCACGTTTCCAATGTGCGCAGCGCTGTGGTCCCTACCGGAATCACCTTACCGCCGCGCGCCTTAGCCGCCTTGATCAACGCTGCGGTCTCAGCCGGTACATGCGCCCACTCGGCATGCAATTTACCCTCGGCAATCTGCTCCGGCGTCGGGTTTAAAAACGTACCCGCTCCCACGTGCAGGGTCACTTCTGCCACCTGCACACCTTTGGCTTTCAGCCTCGCAAACACCTCATCAGTAAAGTGCAGGCCCGCCGTCGGTGCCGCCACACTTCCGGGAGTAGCCGGGTTGGCATAAACGGTCTGGTACCGCGCCCGCACTTGCGCCGTATCCTCGGCATGGATATACGGCGGCAAAGGTGTATGCCCATGCGCTTCCAAATAGCCAGCAACCTCGGTAGGCTCAATCTCAAGCCGAATAACCGCCTGCCCATCCACCGCCTCAATCACCGCCACCGCTCCACCATCCAGCTGCACACGGTCACCCACCTTCAAGCGCCGCATCGGCTTACCAAACACCTGCCAGCGTACCAATCCGCCCTCCAAAGGCCGGTGCAGCAAAAATTCCACCGGCACATCGGTACCGCCCGCCTCACGCGCAGGTCGCACGCCATACAAACGTGCCGGAATCACCTTGCTGGCATTCACGACCAACAAATCCCCAGCCTCCAACAGCTCCGGCAAATCACGAAACACCCGCTCCTCCGCCGCAGGCCACACCATCAGCCGCGCACTATCCCTAGGCTCAGCCGCCACGTGCGCAATCAGCTCATCCGGTAAGTAATAATTATAAATATTCATAATAAGAGCCTTTTGGCCGTAAACTCCCACTCCGTCAAGCATCCCAACCGCCAAGGCGGTTGGTTGCCCCTGCGCGCGAGGATACAAACGGTCATCCGGATGAGGTTTGGCGGGGCGCGGTGTACAGGCAAAAGTACATAAGCCACGCCAAAACTTATTCGGGGGCCGTTTTAGCCCGCGCCCATTTAAAATGAAGGAAGTTTGGCAACCCCAAGCAGGTTATCACCCCTCTTCACATCATTCAAAATCAAACGCCCCATGCGTATCGCTCCAATCCGAATATTCTTCGGCGCTTCGCAGCAGGCACCAACGGCTTTGCCGTACACCAAAATCATTTCCGGCCCCACCGTACCATCAGCATGCACCACGAGGCCCATGTATCCTGTCGTGGCCTCTTCAACCTTCGGCGCCACAGACTGGCCCTTCTCATCAAACTGCGGCGCAGGCGCAGTCCCTATCACAAACCCTTCGCCTTTCAAGCGCGGCTTGCCCGCCAACACAAACACACCGGGCAACTGCCGGTAAACCGGCGCATTGGTATAAACCCCCTGCTCCACCCAGCTCATAAACGCATTTTCCAGCGCCGCATCCTGCCCCAGCAGCTGCACACGTACCTTTTGCCCCTCCTGAAACACCATCTCCACAAACGGTTTTGGCAAAGCCGGTGCAGCATGAGGTTTATAGGTGTACCCAGCGCCGCTGCCACACGCCGCCAGCGCAACCGTCATCACAACTAATAAAACACGACCTAACATATCACTCCTTCATGGCGCAGCAGCCATTCCTTTGTCACCACACCACCGGGAGCCGAAAATCCCGTCATCTTGCCATTCGTCCCCATCACCCGATGACACGGCACCAAAATCGGACACGGATTCGCCCCCACCGCCCCGCCAATCGCACGGGCATGGCTGCCCACTTGCGCTGCCAGCTCAGCATAAGTCACGGTTTGTCCATAGGGTATCTGCATCAGGGCGCTCCACACACGTTGCTGGAAATCCGTACCCTGCAATGTAAAATGCTCCGGCAACCCCGTTACCGCCTCTCCCGCAAAATAGCGCTCCAGCGCGTTCTGCACAGGGTGGCCCAGCACAACCTCTGCCTCGTCCGGTGCCTCACCCCATTCCACCGAAGTCAACTTCCCCTCACTGTCCAACGGCCCCCACAAAGGGCCCAGAGGCGTAGTATCCCAGCGCAAAATCTTCATGAACACCATCCTACACAGGTTATAAAAACCCGCAACAATAATTGTTCATTAATCAATCAGGTTTTGCCAATTAGCAACTGAGCAGGCTACTCCAACACCCCAAGCCCCTTGAAATGCGCCAGCATCATCGGGTTCACCGCAAATCCGCGCGGTAGTTTCAGCTGCGCGTTGCCGCGCACACTCGGCACCACCATCCGTATCACCGTCTGCCCCTGCGGCGCCTTATCCAGCACACCTTTCACCTGCGCCAGCGTATGCGTATCCGGCACATGCAGCACCAGCTCGGCGCGGTTGCCCAACACTTCACTTAACGTCTGCACCTTATCTGCGTTAATCCGCAACCGCTCGCCATCCTGCTGCACTTTAATGCTTAACACCAATGGGTCGGTGCCTTCCAAAACCGAGTGACACGCCGCATAGCTCTCGGGGAAGAACGCCACTTCCACCTGACCAGTGGTATCGCTGAGAGTCACTACCCCCATGCGGTCACCCTTCTTGGTCTTAACTTCCCGAATACTCTGCACAAGCCCCGCCACACGGCAGGCGCCGCCACCATCGGCCGCAAACGCCTCAATCTCGCTCGCTTGCTTCAAACTACTAATCTTCGCCAACTCATCCGCAAACGCATCAAGTGGATGCGAACTCACATAAAACCCAACCGCTTCGGCCTCATACTGCAGCTTCGTCAAATAATCCCACGTCTCAGCTGCCTTGCAACCGGCCATATACGCCGCCGCATCCACGGCAATCGCATCACCACCGCCAAACAGGCTACCCTGCCCACTCACCCGCGCGTCATGGCAGGCGGCACTGTAGGCCAGCAGCGTTTCCATATTGGTAAACAGCCAGTCACGGCGCTTGTCCAAGCCATCCAAGGCGCCCGCCTTCACAAGCACTTCCAACTGACGCTTGTTAATAACGCTCGGCTCCAGCCGCTCCATGAAGTTCCAGATAGAGGTAAACTTGCCGCCCTTCTTACGCTCGGCCACCAAGGCGCGCATCGCCTCTTCCCCCGCGCCCTTCAAGGCCGCCAGCGCATGGCGCACACACATCACGCCATCGTCGGCCTTTTCCACCGCAAACATCACCTCACTGAAGTTCACATCCGGCGGCAGCAAACGGCTGTCCTGCTTCTGCAATTCCAGCTTGTAGCGCAGCAACTTGTCATGGTTGCCGCGGTCATAGGTCATGGTCGCCGCCATAAACTCATGCGGGTAGTTCGCCTTCAAATACGCGGTCTGGAAGCTAATCAGCGCGTAGGCAATGGTGTGGGCCTTGTTGAATCCGTAGCCCGAGAACTTGTCCATCAGGTCGAAAATCATGTTCGCCGTGTCGGCGTCAATCTGGTGTAACTCCGCCGCACCATTCACAAACTTAGCGCGCTCTTTCGCCATTTCTTCGGGCTTTTTCTTACCCATCGCGCGGCGCAGCATGTCGGCTCCACCAAGGGTATAACCGGCCATATCGCGGGCCATTTGCATAATCTGCTCTTGGTACACCGGCACACCGTAGGTCACTTCCAGCGCGGGCTTCAAAATCTCATGCGGATACTCCGCCTCAGCGCGCCCCAACTTGCGGTTCACATAGTCATCCACCATCCCCGTTCCCAGCGGACCGGGGCGGTACAGTGCCAAAATCGCCGACAACGCTTCCATATCGTCGGCCTGCATCTTCTTGGTCAGCTCGGTAATCCCGCCGCCTTCAATCTGGAACACCCCAATCGTGTGCCCCTGCTTCAGCATCTCATAAGTTTTGGCATCACTCAGGTCAGCCTTCATGATGTCAAAATCCGGCTTATACGTCGCCTTCACCGCATTCTCAGCCATTCGGATGGTCGACAGCGTCTTCAACCCCAAAAAGTCGAACTTCACCAAGCCGGCATACTCGGCATCACTCATGCTGAATTGCGTCACCGGCATCGGCGCGCGCGGGTCGATGTACACCCCACACACTTCATCAATCGGGCGGTCGGCAATAATCACACCGGCGGCGTGGGTGCTGGCGTGGCGGTAACAGCCCTCAAGCTGCAAGGCGGTGTCCACCAAACGCCGCACATCTTCTTCCTGCTCGTAGCGCTCTTTCAGGCGCTCGTCGGTGTCCAGCACTTCCTGTATCGGCGGCGGGTTGGCCCCTTCCGGAATATACGCCGCCACCTGCCCCACAAAGCCATACGGCATACCCAGCACACGGCCTACGTCGCGCAAGCAGGCCTTGGCTTTCAACGTCCCGAAGGTAACGATACTCGAAACCCGATGCGCCCCATAGCGCTGCCGCACATAGGCAATCACCTCTTCACGACGGTCTTGGCAGAAGTCGACGTCAAAGTCCGGTAAGCTCACACGCTCGGGGTTCAAAAAGCGCTCAAAATACAGCTCCCAGCGGATAGGGTCCAAATCCGTAATCTGCAAGCTCCACGCAACAAGGCTACCGGCCCCGGAGCCCCGCCCCGGCCCGACCGGAATCCCATTCTCCTTAGCCCACCGGATGAAGTCAGAGGTAATCAAAAAGTACCCGTCAAACCCCATCCCGATAATGATATCCAGCTCGTACTCCAGCTGTTTTTCATAACGGGCCTTGGCCGCCGCCTTGGCCTCCTCGCCGTCACAGAACGGGTAAACATAATCCTCCATCCGCTGGGCCAATCCCGCGAACGATTCCTCCCGCAGCACATCCTTCACCGGTTTGTCACCGCTAAACTCCCACACCGGCATGAACATCTTTTTCACGCTTACCGCCTCCAGCAGAAACGCACACTTCTGGGCAATCGCAACGGTGTTGGCACACGCTTCCGGCAAGTCGGCAAACGCCGCCAGCATGTTTTCTTCACTGCGCATGTGGTGATTGGGGGTAAAACGCCTGCGGTTCGGGTCATCCATGGTGGTGCTGTCACCAATCCCGATCAGCACCTCAAACGCATCCACATCCGTCGCTTTTACAAACCGACAGTCATTGGTCGCCACCAGCGCCACATCGTGCTTGGCCGCCAGTTCGCGTAACGCAATTTCGGTCTGCTTTTCGTCAATACCCTTCTGGCCGGGCCATTCATGGCGCTCAAGCTGAACATAAAAGCGGTCGCCAAACGCAGCCTTCAGCTTGCTTAAAACCTCATCCTGCTGCCCCAGCTTGCAGGCCAACGGCACCACACCACGCCCAAAATGACCGCTCAGGCAAATCAAATCACTGTTCAGTTCCAGCACCTTGGCCAGCGCAATCCCCGCATCGCCCTTGTCCAGCTTCCTAAACTGGCTCTCACTCACAAGCTTGGCCAAATTCTTCCAACCCTGCTGGTTCATCACCAGCAGCGGCAGGTAGGCAATATGCTCTTTGGTCTGAATGGCACTAATCGGCTCTTCCAAAATCACCGGCAGCTCACAGCCCATAATCGGCTGAATTCCCGCCCCGGCAATGTACTTACTGGCTTCTACCAAACCGAACAGGTTCTCCAAATCGGTAATGCCAACCGCCGGAAAACCAAGCTTATCCAGCGCCTTGGCCATCTTTTTAACCGGCACCATGCCTTCCAGCAGCGAATAGCTGCTCTTCACGCTCAAATGCACAAACCCCGGAGTCCCCATACCCAGCACCATACCCATCTTTCCGCTTTTCTAAAAGCCCAACCTTCGCTAAAAAGGTACTACTTTTGGCAACGTTTTCTAAGAAAGGGAAAATGATGTCTGTTCCTACGCTTAAACACCCCTACATCCTGCAAACCTTCAATTTCAGCCATTCCGAGAGCGATGGCGCCAAAGTCTACATCGAGAAACAGACCGACCACACCTTCAAGCTCATGCCGAATGGCGTGTTGCAAGCCAGCCTGTGGTGCCAAACCGGACCTGTCTTACTGAACATCCGCGAAGCGGAGAGCGTGGAAAACGGATCGGTTGTCCAGATCCCTCGGAATGAATCAGAAGCTCTGGTCTTCACGCGTCAAATACCACTTTGGCTGGCCATCTTCAATTTGGAGTCCAATCCGCTCATCTTTGTGCCGCTGCATCAGAAGATAACGCCGTTCCGCTCCCTACATCGGCTTTATGAAAGTAAGGAAACACAAGAGGAACGAGGTTTAAAAAACCAAAGCCTCTGTAAGAGGTACCACATCATCGTACCCTCCCGCCCGGGAAAAACACCGGCACCTCGGCCAGCTTCAGGCACCGTGCGGTCTCTCGGCTTAGCCGCATAAAAACGCAAAGGCCCGTCGCAAGACGGGCTTTTTGCATGTTCCAAACAAATAAGCGACCCCTCTCTAAGAGCAGGCCGCCTATTCGTTCATGCTGGTGTAGTTCAGCATTGGTTTGGTCCGTTCGTCAGTTGAGAGTGGCAGGAACGACTTCGTACTCAACTTCTTCAACAATGTTGATAACCGCGCCGGAACGCAGCAACAACTGACGCTTTTCGATCTTCTTCAGAGCCTTTTGAGCGTCTTCAAAAGAATCGAAGTTAATGTGGTTACGGTAATTTGTTTCCGGAATGGAAACCTCCACCGTAACAGCGTTGTTGGACAGGTTATTACTCATTTTTCTTCTCCTTGGCCTCAGCCATCGGGAGTACGCACTACTAAAATACACAAAATATTCAGCAGGGTACTGATGTTAAAACAATTGAAGATCTCTCTTCACCAATTCAAATAGGTCACAATTCAACGTTTTCAACCCCCTCCCCCAAAACCTCTTGCCGCAGGCTTTACCGCATAATAAGAATACACATCAGCCACGCGCACCTACGGGAGCCCGCCATGACACCTGCGACGTTTCTCTCTTACCCCAAGCGTAATCTTTATCTAAGCACCGAAACCGACCAAATCACGCGCCTTGGCAAAGGCCCTAATGCCCTTGAGGTCACTCAACGGCTCGAGTCATGGGAAGCCAATATCGACGTAACAGGCCACAAAAGCTGTGTGCGTATCGATATCGCAACAAAAGAAATGGCTCTTCATCATCGGCCGATAAGGCTACATCTTGTGCCATCACTTCATCCGGAGGGTAGCCTAACGTTGTTGTCAGCCGGAGAAAAAACGCTGGAGCTTCCTGTAAGCCTACTGGCACCGGCACACATTCATCTCCACCGCGAGATATCCTACGCAACCAACAGCAACGATATCACCTGTCTGGTTCCGCTAAGTAACTCGCCCGATAATCTTAACATCCGCCAGCTTCGTCGTGATATTTTCAATGCCATGCCGGACGCGGAGGATAACGAGGACGACACCCACATCTTCACCCATTACTATGCGGAACTGATGATTCATTTCCATGTCCTCGTGTTTGATTATTCGAAGACGTCTGTCGAACATTGCTATCACTATCCAGATATAGCCAGCGTGTTCGAAACCTTTGCTTCCTGATTCTTGTCAGAGTAGCCCGACACAAGCAAGACCCCCATCACGGGGGTCTTTTACTATGCTCACAGCTCTAGTCTAAGCCTTCGCCAAATGCCCCTCATCCATCCGGTAAACTAAGTCACACTTGCCGGCCAGATCCATGTTGTGTGTCACAATCAGCGCGCTCATGCCTTCGTTCTTTATCAGCCCGAACAGCATATCCACCACCTCATCGGCGGTGTGCGGGTCAAGGTTACCGGTCGGCTCATCGGCCAGCAGTAGCCTAGGCTTGTTCATCAAGGCCCGTGCAATCGCCACACGCTGCTGCTCGCCGCCGCTCATCTGGCTGGGGTAATGCCCCATGCGATGGCCAAGCCCCACGGCTTTCAAGAAACCTTCGGCACGCGCCAGGTCCGGTTTTTTGCCGCCAATCGTCATCGGCAAAAACACGTTCTCCAGCGCCGTAAACTCGCGTAATAAATGGTGAAACTGATACACAAACCCACAAGAGGCATTCCGTATCGCCGCCACGTTATCATCATTCAACTTGGCCACATCCATACCGCCAACAATCACCTCACCGGCATCCGGGCGGTCCAGCAAACCGGCCACGTGCAGCAGCGTACTCTTACCGCTCCCGCTCGGCCCCACAATCGCCACACTCTTGCCTGTAGGTATGGTCAGGTTCACACCTTTCAGCACATCCACTTTGGCAGCACCCTCGCCATACCAACGGCTAATGCCTGTCAATTCCATCACTACGCTATCGGCCTTGGCCATACCCTTTTTCACACTCTTTGCCATATCCTTAACCTCTCCGCAGCAATTCCACAGGGTTCAGTTTGCTGGCCTTCCATGCCGGATACAAACTCGCCAGCACGGTCAACAGCATCGCCATGCCCACCACATTCACCATGTCGGTCACACTGATTTTCCCCGGCAGCTCACTTAAAAAGTACACTTCACTGGGGAAGAGGTTCACACCCGTCAACGCACGTATCAGGTCCACTAGCTCGGCCATACGCCACACAATTAGCATACCCAGCACAATCCCACCGGCCACACCAATCCCGCCCAGCAACAGGCCATTTAACAAGAAAATGCGCCGTATCTGCCGCTGTGTGGCACCCATCGTCCGCAAAATCGCAATATCGCTCATCTTGTCGTTCACCAGCATCATCTGGCCGGTAATGATGTTAAACGCCGCCACCACCACAATCAGGCTCAAAATAATGAACATCGTCACGCGCTCCACCTGCAACGCACGGAAGAACTCCGCATTTGTCACCGTCCACGGTATCAGCGTCACATCCACAGGGCTTTCGGCAAAGCGGTCAGCCACCTCCAAAATGTGCGGCGTCACAATCTCAATCTTCTGAGGGTCGTCTAATCGGATCTCCAGCGCATCAATCGCCTCACGCCGCCCTAAAAAGCGCTGCACGTCCTCCAGCTTCCCCAGCACCAGCGCGTTATCAAACTGAATCATCCCGACATTGAACGTTCCCGCCACACCAAACTGGCCGGTGCGCGGTATAAACCCGACAATCGTGCGTGCCCCTTCTGGCGAAAGCAATGTCACCCCACCACCCGGCAACAAGCCCAACTGCGCGGCCAAGCCACTGCCCACCAGCAACCGGTCGGTCTCTCCCAGCTTTTCACCCACCACGCTGGCATTCTTGCCCATACCCTCCAGCGGGTCGCCGTCCACACCGCGTAAAAACGCACCGGTAGCACGGCCCTGCGCGGTCACCATTACTTGGCCACTCACATACGGCGTCGCCTTCACCACACCGTCAATTTTCTCAAGCTCATCGGCCAAAATCCGCGCCGCAGGTGCCTGCAAGCCAGCAATTTGCAGGGTAGCATGGCCGCTCACACCCAAAATACGGTCCATCAGCTCCTGCCGGAAACCGCTCATCACCGCCAGCACTACAATCAGCGCCGCCACACCCAGCAAAATCCCTAACACGCTGAAAAGCGTGACCACACGGGTAAACCCGCGGCGGCTGCGCAGATAGCGCCGCACAACCATACTTACAAAACCGTTCATGCCGTCATTCCTATCACGGCAGACGTAACGTCCGCCAGCCCCTTCCGTTCCGCTGTCCAAAAAAGCACAGTGCTGGGTCTTGTTCAAAAAAAGCCGGAAACAACTCCGCCCCTCGCCAGTTACCCCCCTGAACGGTGAACCAAGGAGGCTACTACATGCAATCGACGACGAAACATCGACCATCCAAGCGCGTAACCGCCAACCGCCGCCGTGCCGACTGGCACCTGCGCCGCCTGCTCTTAAACGAAGAAGCCTTTCTGGCGCGCGCCACGGTGCACGATATTACCTGTGCTGTGCTCTACTTCCGCGAGCAGGCATCCCGCGCCCAAACGCCACAATTACGGGACTTCTACCTCGACCGCGCCAATCAATTCACCTTCCACGGCTTCGCCAACATGCGCATCCACAGTTCTGGCCGCTAGTTAGTTCCAAAACTCCGTAATAACCCTTGATTGCACTAGGTTATAAGCCTATATAACGGCTTATGAACATTAACCTGTCCACCCTCGGCGTTACCCTCCCGGCCCTCGTGCCGGGCAAAACGCCGGAAGAAACCACCGTCGTCGTCGCGATGAGTGGCGGCGTGGACAGCTCCGCCACAGCAGCCCTCTGCAAGGCCGCAGGCTACAATACCATAGGTATGACCCTCCAACTGTGGGACTACACCCCCGCCTCCAACGGCGGCAAAACCAAAGAATTCGGCACCTGCTGCGCACTAGATGACGTCTACGACGCCCGCCGCGTCTGCCAAACCATCGGCATCCCCCACTATGTATTGAACATGGAAAGCGCCTTCAAAAAGGCGGTGATCGACGACTTTGTCGACACGTACCTCGCCGGCGCTACCCCCATCCCCTGTGTCCGCTGCAACCAGCGCATTAAGTTTGTCGAGCTTCTCGAAAAGGCCAAATCCTTGGGCGCCGACGTCCTCGTCACCGGCCACTACGTGATTAAAGATATCATCAACGGTCAGCCCGTCATCCGCCAAGCGGAAGACGGCGCGAAGGACCAAACGTACTACCTCTTCACCACCACGCCAGAGCAACTCGACTTCATCCACTTCCCCCTCGGCCACCTCACCAAACCGCAGGTGAGAGAGCTCGCGAAGTCCATGGGCCTCCACGTCCACCACAAAAAGGATAGTTACGACATCTGCTTCGTCCCCGGCGGAGACTACAAGGCTGTCGTCAAGAAATTCGCCCCGCAAGCCGAAAAGGCCGGCGACATCATCACCGAAGACGGCCAACCCGTCGGTCGCCACGCAGGCATCGTCGGCTACACCGTCGGCCAGCGCAAGGGCCTGCCCGGCGGGTTCGATGTCCCCATGTACGTGACGGAAATCCGCCCCGCCACCAACCACGTGGTCATCGGCCCGAAGGAATCCCTCGGCAAAAACCTGTTTACGGTCAAGGAGCTCAACTGGCTCTCCACACCCCTGCCCACCGAGGGCCTCGCCGCGCGCACCAAAATTCGCGCCCAACACGCCGCCGTACCCTGCCACCTCACGCCTCTCGGCAATGGCAAAGTAGAAGTCATTTTGTCCGAGCCCGACGCCATCAGCCCCGGCCAAGCCGCGGTATTTTATACCGACAGCGGCATCATGCTCGGCGGCGGTTGGATCGAAACCGGCCCGCGCTTGCAAACCGGTGACACCCCTGTCGCAAATGCAGGCACGCGTGTTGCCATCCTCTCCCCCGAGGCCTAACCTGTTATTAATTAAGGAGCATGTAGCGCCCTTTTCCACCACTCCAACTTCGGGAGGACCTTCCGATGATCTCGCCCGCCTGCCCCGAATGCACTGCTTTTTATGCAAACCTTGGCCGTAAAGATGGTGGCTGCCAACCCGGTTGCCCCAAAGCCATCCGCGCCGAACCCCTCGCCGCACCGGCCCCGCGCCAGCAGCAGGCCGTACAGCAGGCCGCGCAGCAAATCCAGCACGAGGGCCAAAGCACGCGCGATACCGATCAGTTCGGTATCGAAGAAGACCACACATTCGGCAGATCCCAAAAAATGACCTGGACTCGCAGAGTCCCCTAAAACAATAACAAACGCACTGAAACAAACTACCGCCCTCGGGCGGTTATTTGTTTGAGTAAAACCCATGTCCGGTTTTGCTTGTCTGCCCATCGGGTTCCGCTACAATCGGTCCAAACAAGCAGAAAGACCATTGATGAACAGCTTCTACATAACACTCGGTGTTCTGGCGGTTCTCGCCTTCCTCCTGAAGAGCATGATCCAGATCGTCCCGGGGAAAACCGCATTTATTGTCGAAACCTTTGGTAAACCGATGAAGCGCGCACTCATGCCGGGCCTTAACTTCATCCTACCGTGGCCCATTCAAAACGTGGTCGGCAAGCTCAGCCTACAACTGCTGGAAATTAAAACCAATGTCGCCGTCAAAACATCCGACAACGTTTTCCTCGGCCTGCCCGTTGCCGTGCAATACCGCGCCAACGACGACTCCATCAACACCGTCAACGCCTATTACGAGCTTTCCGACCCCCGCGACCAGATTAGCAGCTTCATCCTGAACAACGTGCGCCAGTCCGCCGCCAAAATGACGCTGGAAGAACTGTTCCAGAACCGCGACCGCCTGCAGGATGTGGTGCTGGAAGAACTCGCCGCCCGCTTCACTACCTACGGTTATATCATAGAGGCCGTGCTGGTAGACCAACCGCAACCGAGCCAGGATGTCCAAGACAGCTTCAACCGCGTCATCGCCTCGCAGCGCCTGCTGGATGCCGCCCGCAACGAAGGCGAAGCCTCCCGCATCAAACTGGTGAAGGAAGCTGAGGCCGAAGCCGAAAGCAAGCGCCTGCAGGGCGAAGGTATCGCCAACATGCGCAAGGCCATCGCGGCAGGGATAGAGGAAAGCATGAAAGCCATCAAAAAAGCCGCTCCCGCCCTGTCGGACGCCGAAATCATGGACTTCCTCACCGACACCAACCGTCTGGATACCATCAGCGGCGCCGCCTCCCACGGCAACCTCATCGTGGTGGATATGCAGGATGCCCAGTCTGCCCGCCAAATCGCCCTCACCGGCATCGGCGCCAAAACCACGGCTATCAAATAAGTCTTCAAATAGCTAAGCGGCCCATAGTTTCCTACGGGCCGCTTTTAATAACGCAGATTTCAAATCATAACAGCATCGCTAACCGCGATAATCTTGGCATAAGCCAACACCTCGCGCCGCTCCGCCTGCTGCCGGAACATAAAAGAACGATCATTGTGCCGCCACCGTTCGGCAGAGGAAAGATGACGGTTGCCCGCCATGGCCGATTCATTTTCGGCAGCCTCACGGTCATTCACGGCAGCACTGAGCAAACCGATGGCATTTTCCGCCAATCGTTTCAGCCGCCGGGCTGGCATCACGGAGCCATGCAACGCAGCGGGGAGTTCCGGGATAGTTTCTGGCAACCTGAAAAGCTGTTGGTCACCACATTCCCTTTGAATTTCATCGAAAAAGGCAAAATCAATCAAACCAGCCATTCCTGTCTCCTTTCAAGGTTTGGCGTGCCTTCCTCTTAAATGCATACACCTACACCTATTTGTCAATGTCTCGCTTGACACTCCCCCCAAAATCCCCCATAAGCCGCCTATCTGAAAGAGAAATCTGTCAGAAATCCACAGCCGGAAGCGCTATGGTTGATACTGTAAAGTATTGAATTCCTTCCGGTACAGGCACAAACCATATGAGAGAAAGACCATTATCATGGCCCTCCCGCAATTCACCATGTCCGAGCTGCTCGGCGCCGGCGTTCACTTCGGTCACCGTTCCTTCCGCTGGAACCCGAAGCTGAAGAGCTACATCTACGGCACCCGCAACGGCATCCATATTTTCGACCTCACCCAAACCGTACCGATGATGTACACCGCTCTGGCAGCTATCGAAGCCACCGTTGCCCGTGGCGGCCGCGTACTGTTCGTAGGTACCAAAAAGCAAGCGCGCGAAGTAGCTAAGGAAGCTGCCGACCGTTCCGGTATGTACTACGTCAACCACCGTTGGTTGGGTGGTATCCTTACCAACTGGAAGACCGTAAGCCAGTCCATCAAGCGCCTTAAGGAAATTGAAGAAGGCTTCAAGGGCGCTGCCGAAGCCAAGGCTCAACTGGAAGCCGCTATGGCCGCTGTCGATGGCGACATCAACAAGGTCGACCGTTCCAGCATCAAGGACCCGATGGCCCACCTGACCAAGAAGGAACGCCTCATGCGCACCCGCGAGCGTGAGAACCTCAACCGCGTTCTCGGCGGTATCATGAACATGGCCGGCCTGCCGGACCTCGTCGTGGTTCTGTCCGTTCACGAAGACAAGATCGCTGTTGATGAAGCCAACGTTCTGGGTATTCCGGTCGTAGGTATCGTCGATACCAACGCCAACCCGGAAGGCGTCACCTACATGATCCCCGGTAACGACGACTCCGCCCGCGCCCTCAGCCTGTACGCCAAGCTGATGACCGACAGCGTTCTGTCCGGTATCCAAATGCAAGCCGCCCTGCACAACGCGCAACCCAGCGCAAGCCGCGGCAAGCCGCAAACCGTCACCCTCAGCAAGGCCGCCCAAGAAGCCGCCAATGCTGACGTTGCCGCAGAAGCCGCTGCCGTAGCAGCACCGGCCGCCGAAGGCGCCCAAGCCTAATCCCCTTTAACGGATTACCCAGCATGGCAAGGGTGGGTCGCTCCCACCCCAAGTTTCGAACTATCTTTAGTATTTCAACATGAACACGGGCGGAGGCTGAACTCCTCCGCAAGGTACCGGTTAAGGTGTAGCGTGCCGCTTTCTGCCTGGGGAGGAGGGAAAGCATCAACCATAAAAAACTATGGAGGAAACACCGAGTGCGTCGCCGCACTCCACCTTAACCGGTTCTTACACCCTTTCCTGCACATGCCCCCCCGTGCAGGAAAAACCCTTCGTGAAGTAAGGTCCTAGCCCTTTTTCATGAAGGCCCCCATCCCCCGCTTCGGCGGGAGATACCCCAACCCCGTGTACTTCCACGTACCGTCAAAACGGAGTTGGGTTCGTCGCATAAAAAGCCGCGTTGCTTCGGTTCTTGCGACCGTAAGATGGCAAGCCGTGTGCTGTCATCAACCGGAGGAGCTGAAAAGCCCTCCGGTTTCTTTTTTGCCCCTACCCCAAATCTCTGATAAGAAAATCCCATGAACATCAACCTCATCGGCGGCGGCATCGCGGGTCTTATGCTGGCCTACAAAGCGGCCTCCGCAGGTCACCAAGTCACCCTCTACGAAGCCAACCACATCGCCTCCGGCGCCTCGGGCAAAGCGCTCGGCGTGCTCGTCCCCGTCACCGGCCTCAACCGCCCCATCGACATCCTCCAGCGCCAAGGCATCGCCGCATGGCCCGCCCTCGCCCAACAGCTCGCCGCCGAAACCAACACCCCCCTCGCCTCGTTCTGGAGAGACTGGGGCAACGGCAACCAGCAACTCAACATCACCACCATTTTCGATATCCTCGCCCAAGCCATCCGCGCCAAAGGCGGAACAATTGTAGAAAACCACCCCATCACCAACCTTGCCGAAATTCGCCAAAACACCGACCACACCATCCTCACCGCAGGCTACGGCACCAAAGCCCTCACCGGCACTCCCGTCACCATCTCAGCAGGCATCGCCGCCCGCTTCACCGGCCATATCGAAAACCTCATCGCCCAAGACAACCTCTTCCTCTGCCCGGACTTTACCGAAAACGAAGTCCTCGCCGGTTCCGTCAACTGGAGCCTCAAAGAACCTCACACCGGCCCGATACCCGAAGACAAACGCGACGAACTCCTCCGCCGCGTCTACGCCATCGCCCCGCATCTACAACTCAAAGAAATCTGGCTCGGCAACCGCCCCGCCCAAACCCCGCGCACGCCGCTTATCACCAGCCCCGAGCCCACGCTCCATATCGTCACCGCCCTTAGCAAAATCGGCATGGGCCTCGCCCCGGCGCTAGAACTCCCGTTTTAGCCCGCGCCTTTCTTAAGCCACTCCCCTAAGCAGGCAATACATCCTGCATCAATATATCCAACGCTTGGTTCACCGTCGCCGCCTGATGCTCAATCGCGCTCCCCAACTCCTCCGGCGGGCGCTTGGGGCCAATCAAAAACGTGCCGAACCCCGCCTTATGCGCAGCCATCAGGTTGGCCATACTGTCTTCAAACATATACTTGTGGCGCCATTTACCCTTCAGGTGATGCTTCAGCAGGTGATGATACGTCTCCTCATCCCGCTTCAAACGCCCTTCCATAACACTAATATCAAAAACCTTTTCGTCAGGAATATACTTCGAAATCCCAATCCGCTCCAAAATCGGCAAACAATAATCGCGGTGGCCAAGAGTCAAAATCGCCAGCTCATGCCCCTGCTCCTGCAATTCGCCTAAACGACGCAACAGGCCGGGGTTAGGCTGCGTGTGGGGCATTACGGCCCCCTTCAGCACGGGCGCAAACTTCGCAAACATATCCAGCGTGAAGTGCATATCCTTGCCCAATTCATGCATCCACCCGTGCAGGCTGCTGCCATACTTACGGTAAAGCTCCGTGTTCTTCACCATCAGCTCCGGTAAGCTCAGTTCCGGCCGGTGGGCCTTCATATAATCGCGCAACGCCTCGTAAAAGGCGGCCGACATATATCGCTCGGTCACGCACAACGTATCGTCAAAATCAAAGAGAATAAGGGCCGGCTGCGTCATAAAAATCTGTTCTTATCTATTAAGTATGGAGATGCCTAAGCGATTCCGCCAGCCTTTCCAACAAAAAAGGCGCATGGCTCTCCATCAAACCCGCCCGCCTGTGGCCACAAAACCGCGTCTCGCCAAACGTCTCTCCAACACCACAGCCCGTCGTACAACTTCCTGTCCTGTCAGTACAGGCTAGTGCTAAACCTGATATAAAAGCACATGCGTTATCTTACTCCGCTTCTGCTAAGCACATTATTAGTCCTGCCACATCTGCCCCATGCGCAAGAACGCACGGCGACCGGTAATCTCGATCAACAAGCCAGCTGGACAGCCCTTAAAAATCTGGCCGAGCAAGCGAACGGCAATGCCAAAATTGCAAAAATCACATCGGATAAAATTGTAGCCTGTAACAACGTTCAAAAGCTCTATGCACCGGATAATCCAGCGAAAGACGCCAACGGCTGTATCGCAGTGTTCGAGCCCAAGAACCTCCGCATCAAAACCAATACCTTCCAACCGGGCGGTAGCACCTGCGGCGCGGGCGCACATACCTGTGCCGTAGACTCAAAAACTACCCAATACCTCTGCGAAAAGTTCGGCTACGCCTACGTTACCGGAGTATCCAACGGCCAGTATAAGAGCCCCAAAAACAACTACATCGGCCGCTGGACCGGCACCCGTTGGCAAGTCTTCAACGCACGGGAAGACAACCGCCCGATGAACTCGCTCACCTGCCAAAGCATCGACTGGCAATAACAACCATAAAAAAAAGGGCCGGGAGTTCTAAACCCCCGGCCCTTTCTAATGCCTCTACAACTGCGCCGCCAAGTCGTCGCTCAATTCCATATTGGTCACAACCGCCTGCACATCGTCATCATTTTCCAGAATATCGACCATCTTCATAATCGTCTGGGCGGTTTCTAGGCTGGTCACGGCCTGCATCTGGGTCGGAATATAAACCAGCTCGGCACTCTCGGCGTCGCCAAAGTCTTCAGCCAATACGTCGCGCACGGTGCCAAAACCACCCACACTGGTGGTCACCACGTGCTCCATTTCATCGCTTTCGGCATCTTCGGCACCGGCCATAATCGCGGCTTCCAGCATCTGGTCTACGTTGGCTACCTTGGCGGGGTAGGTAATCTGGCCCACTTGCTTGAACATCCACGCCACGGTGCCATCCTGCCCCACGTTACCGCCATTTTTAGTGAAGGCGGTACGCACATTGGTAATCGTACGGGTCGGGTTGTCGGTCAGGGTGGTCACAAATACCGCCACACCACCGGGGCCGTAGCCTTCATAGGTACGCTCAATATAGTCGGCACCGGCAATTTCGCCGGTCCCGCGCTTAATCGCACGGGTCACCACTTCATTAGTCATGTTTTCGCGGCGGGCCTTGTCCACAAGGCTGCGCAGGGTCGGGTTACTGGCAATGTCACCGCCGCCACTGCGTGCCGCGGTCATAATGTCGCGGATGTACTTGGTGTAAACCTTGGCTTTTTTCTTATCCTGCGCCGCCTTGCGGTGCTGAATGTTCTTGAACTTTGAGTGACCGGCCATATTCCGAATTCCTTACTTAACAAGCCGCTTTTAGCCGATTTGCCCCCCCAAAAGCAACCCCCCGCACGTGCTTAACGCACTCCCGCCGCAATCTTGGCATAAAACCGCCCCATCTGAGCATCCTTATCCGCCTTGCCCATCGGAGTCTTCATCGCCTCTTCCAGCGTAAACCAGCGTATATCTAGAGACTCCTCCGAAACTACCCAAGCCACATCATCAGGCACCCGAAAAAGCCACGTAAAATCGGCATGAATATGCGCCGGAACAACCTCACCCTTGCGGATATGTTCTGGCATGGAATTCACATCGATATCAAATAGCTCACCGCTACACAGGGCGTCAGTAATGCCCGACTCCTCCCACAATTCACGCTTGGCCACGCCAAATACATCTTCATCACCGTCGGCATGGCCACCAAAGTTCATAAAGCCACCCATGCCATGCTGGTTTAGCAAAACCATGGTACCCTCTAAATTGCACACCATGGCAGAACCCGTTACATGCCCAGGCTCATTGCATTCCCGCAAGAAAACATCCGGAACAGTCTTGAGTATATGCAACGCTACCATGCGGTGGGTGCGCTCAATCGCATCGAAGGTCCGGTACCCCTCCAGCATCGCCACCACATCCGCCCGCTTCATTAGCGCAACGCCTCCAACCGCTCCATCCACACCTTCGGCGCCGCCGCCTCTTCAAAAAAGGTCTCCAGAAACAGCACCATCCGCGCATGCCTCTTCGCGGCCTCGGCCTTCCCCGCCTCGGTAAACATCATGCCTTTAAGCTTCAGTAATTTTTCAAAAAAGTGAGTCACACTCGGCGATCCCTTTTTCATATAATCGCTTTGGCTCACCTCATCGCGCGGCAAAAAGTCAGGGTCAAACATGCCAAAACCTTTGCCACCACAATAGGTAAAGGTGCGGGCAATTCCCACCGCCCCTATCGCATCCAGCATATCGGCGTCAGATACCACATGCCCCTCAAGGCTGCGCTCAACCGTACCGGCTAATGTCTTCCGGAAACCCACACTCCGTATAACATCCAACACACGTTCCTGAGCCTCGCCTACAACCTGCGCCTCCGCCAAATACCGCCGCGCATGCGGCATCATCATTTCTGCTTCTTCGCCGGAAACCTTATAATCATCCACATCATGCAAAAGCGCCGCCAGCTCCACAAGGGCCATGTCCGCCCCTTCCGCTTCTCCCAGCTTCTTGGCGGTCTGCCACACACGGTAAATATGCTGCCAATCGTGGCCACTGCCCTCATGTTTCAAATGGGCCTCTACAGCCTGAGCCACATGAGCAATCGCAGCCTTCATCTTAAGTTACTCCGTCGCCTGCAAACACCCGCCAACCCGCAAAGCCTCAGCATGGGTCGCCAAGCCGTTCTCAGCAATCGTCACAATCACGCCAGAAAGCGTCGCTTCCCCACTCACCTGCTCAAACTTGTACCGCATGGCCGTGGTAAAGCTCGGCAAGGCACTCTCGTAGCTCACCCCCAAACTGGAGTTATAATCGCCGCACATCCCCGCATCGCTCTGGTAAGCCGTACCCTTCGGCATCACGCGGGTGTCGCTGGTCGGTATGTGCGTATGCGTGCCCACCACTAAGCTTGCTTTGCCATCCCAAAAGGCGCCCATATTGCATTTCTCACTGGTCGCCTCGGCGTGCATATCCACAATCAGTGCGTCGCAGGTTTCGCCTAGAACATACTGCTTCTGCAGCTCGGTGCTGGCCTTGAAGGGGCAATCAATCAGCTGACGCATAAACACGCGGCCCTGCAAATTCACCACCGCCAGTTTCTTGCCATTGGCCAGCGTCACCAACACATGCCCGCGCCCCACGGTACCGGCAGGGTAGTTATAGGGGCGGATAATCTTCGGGTTTCCCGCCAGAAATTCATCAAAGCCCTTTTGGTCAAAGGTATGGTCTCCTAGCGTAATCACGTCGGCACCGGCGGCAAAAATCTCCTGCGCGTCACTCGCGGTCAAACCCTTACCGTTCTGGGCGGCGTTTTCGCCGTTGACCACAACCGCGGCCAACCCGTGTTTTTCTTTCAGTGCAGGCAAAAACGCTTTTAGCGCCTTACGGCCAGGTACACTCACTACATCACCAAGGAACAAAACTTTCATGCCACCCTTATAAGCTAAACGCCCCGCAAACACTAGACACTTCCCAAAGAACCTCCAACACTCACCCCATGCTTCACACACTCGGCTCTCTGGCCATGGCCCCGCTCACCAACGCCTTGCATCAGGCGGGGGCCATCACGCTGTTTATGACCGAAATCCTCCGCCAATTAATCGTCGGAGACCGCTCGCGCCAATTCACCCGCCAATGCGTGTTTGTGGGTATCGAGAGTCTTCCCATCGTGCTCCTCACCGCCTTCTTCACCGGCGCGGTGCTGGCCCTGCAAAGCTACAATGGCCTCAACGCGGGCCTCAACGGCGGCGGCTATGCCCTCGCCACCAGCCAACTCGGCAACCTTGTCTCCACCAGCATGTTAAGAGAGCTCGGCCCCGTCCTTGCCTCGCTCATGCTTGCCAGCCGCGTCGGCGCCGCCATGGCGGCTGAGCTCGGCACCATGCGCGTCACCGAGCAAATCGACGCCTTGTTCACCCTCGCCACTAACCCTATCCGCTATCTGGTGGTGCCGCGCGTCTTCGCCTGCCTGCTCATGCTGCCGCTGCTGGTGATATTGGGGAACACCATGGGCATCGTCGGCGGCTACCTCGTCAGCACCCAAACCATCGGCATCCCCGGGCCAAACTATTGGGATAGCGCCATGCTCGGCGTCAACTTCACCTCCCTCTCCATGGCACTGGTCAAATCGGCCTGCTTCGGCTTCATCGTCGGCCTGCTCAGCACCTACCACGGCTATAATGCGCGCGGCGGAGCCGAAGGCGTCGGCAAAGCCACCACCAGCGGCGTGGTCTACGCCTCGGTCACGGTGCTCATTTCCGACTACTTCATAACGGCCTTCATGTCCTAAGGCATTTCCATGAAGCACATCGAACTCCTCAACCTCCACAAAAGCTTCGGCCCCAAGCACATCCTGCGCGGCGCCAGCTTGGGCATTGAAAAAGCCGAAACCATGGTCATCCTCGGCGGCAGCGGCACCGGCAAAAGCGTGCTGCTCAAATGCCTGCTGGGACTGGAAAAACTCGACAGCGGCGAAATCCATATCGACGGCAAACCCACCCACACCCTGCACGGCGAAGCCCGCATGGAACTGATGACCCACTTCGGCATGCTCTTCCAAGGCGCGGCGCTGTTCGACAGCATGCCGGTGTGGGAAAACATCGCCTTCCTCCTGCTCCGCCGCGGCATGACCCCCAAACAAGCCAAAGCAGCGGCGATAGAGAAACTTGAAATGGTCGGCCTCAAGCCCGAGGTCGCCGACCAAGCCCCCTCCAGCCTCTCCGGCGGCCAGCGTAAGCGCGTCGGTCTGGCCCGCGCCATCGCCCACAGTCCGCAAATTATTCTCTACGACGAACCAACCACGGGGCTCGACCCCGTCACCTCCGACGTCATCAACAACCTCATTCTGCAAACGCAAAAAAACCTCGGCTGCACCAGCATCGTCATCACGCACGACATGACCTCCGCCTTCAAAGTCGCCAACCGCATGGCGTTCTTAAAGGAAGGCCAATTCCTCGAAGTCGGCACCCCGAAGGACTTTCGCACCACCGCCAACACCACCCTGCGCAACTTCATAGAAGGCCGCGCGGAAACGAACGAATAAGCGTTCGGAACACGCACTTAAATTGACAAAACACCCTAGAAAAGAGACCTTCACCCCATGAGCAACGAAGCCAAAGTCGGACTCCTCCTCGTCATCGCCCTCGCGGTGCTGGGCTGGCTTACGCTGGCAAGCGGCACTCTCAGCTTTGCCCGCAAAGAGCCCATGCGTAATCTGGAAGCCGTCTTTAACGACGTCAACGGCCTGAAGGAAGGCACGCCCGTGCGCATGGCGGGCGTGAATATCGGCGAAGTCAAGCGCATCGACCTGCAACCCAACGGTACCGCCGTGCTGCATTTCGATGTCCGCCGCAACGTCCCCCTCCCCGCCGACGTCGCCGCGCAAGTCACCGCCAGCGGCCTGATTGGCGAATACTATCTGGCGCTGGTGCCAGGAGAACAAACCACCCGCGGCGAAGGCGGCCTGCTCGCATCCAACGTCACGCGCCTGCCAACCCTGATGAGTGCCGACCCCACCAATATGTCCAACCAGTTCGCACAAATGGCGGCGGATATGCAAGATATCACCACCAACGTCCGCCAAGTGCTCGGCAATCCGGAAACCACTAAGAAGTTTCAGGAAATTATCGATAACCTCTCCAAGTTCAGCGAGTCCCTCGGCAGTAACAATCAAGAAACCTTCGATAACCTGAACAAAGCCTCGGCCAACCTCGCCCAAATCACGCAAGAGGTTCGCGAGGGCAAAGGCCCGCTCGGCCAACTGCTGAACGACGACCCCAACGCCCCGCAACTGAGCGACACGATCGAAGAAATGAACAAGGCGGTGAAAGACCTCCGCACAATCTTAAACAAGGTCAACAGCGGCCAAGGCACCCTCGGCCAATTGGTGAACGACGATAAAACCGCCGACAACCTCAATACCGCGCTAGAAACCTTCAACAGCGTAGCCGCCCCTTTCGCCCCTAACCATGATGGTTCCGAAAGCCAACCGCACCCCGCCTACCATTCCGAATTCACCCTGCAATCGGCCTACCTGACCGACTCCGAAGGTGTTGCCAAAACCGAGGCCATGGCCCGCATCCAACCCGGCACCCAAAACTTCCTGCAAATTGGCGCGCAGTACGATGGCTTCGCCGCTGAAGCCAACAGCAGCAATGGCAACAGCACGTATGCCGGACGCGACTTCGGCAACACCACCAAATACACCGCCCAACTCGGCCGCAGCCTGCCCCTTAACAGCACCAGCGCCGTCAACCTGCGCGGTGGCTTCCGCAACAGCACACCAGGCTTGGGGGCCGACCTCCTCACCCCCCGCGTCACCTACAGCGCCGATGTGTACGACTTCTCCGGCACCAACACCCCCAACGCCTCGGCCCCGCATCTCGATATCTCCGCCCGCGCCCACTTCACCCCGAAATTCTACGGCACCGTCGGCTACGACAATATCCTGAACTCCGACTACGCCAGCCCGATGATCGGCCTCGGCCTCAAACTCGGCAGTCCGGCCAAGCCCACGGGTAACCCGCATGCCACACCACTCACCACAAGCGCAACCGCCCCTCTCCCCAGCCACGCTCTGTAGTGTTATGCATACGGTATGCAACCCACCCTTCTCGACGTCGCCATCGGCCTCTTTCTTATCCTGAACATCCTCGGTGCCTGCCACCGTGGTTTGGGGCGCGAAATGCTGCACACCTTCATCTTCGCCCTGCTGGTCGCCGCCGGTTACGTCATGTTCCGCAATTCCAGCCCGATGGAGAGCGCCGAGCAAATCTCCTTCTGGGTCGTCAACAGCAGCTACTACCTCATCACTGCCTATGTGCTGACATGGATCGGCATCAAAGTCCTCTCCCCCATCATCCTTGGCCCACAAAACGTTGGCCTTCGCAGCCGTTTTTGGTCAGGCGCTCTCAGCATTGCTAAACTGGCCACGGTCATCCTCGGCCTCAACCTCTGGTTCGCCATGCATTCCGAGGCCCCTCACCCCAAACGTCTCGAATCGCTGCCCCCCATCATGCAAAGCAGCTTGGCTATCCGTATCTCGGATAAACTGACCGAAGACCTCTACCACTGGCTCGCCGCCAACAATGTGGTGGAGTACAAAAAGAACCTCTACCGCAAACCGACGCCCGAAGAAGAGCAAGAAAAGAAGCTGGAAGAACAGCTCGGCATCGCCCCCACCGGCATATAAAAGAAAAGAGCCTAACGGCTCTTTTTCTTACCCGAATACGGGTTCTTGTTCGCTTTAAAGTAAATCTTTACAGGAAGGTGCTCCAACCCCAGTGCCTCACTCAACTGGTTGCGCAAAAACTGCTTGTAGCTGTCACTCACCGAATCAATCCGGTTGCCCCAGAACGTGAACGTCGGCGGGTTGGTATCACTTTGCCGGATAAACTTCAGGCTCACCATCTTGCCGTTCGCCAGCGGCGGGCTACGCTTGGCCAATACGCGGGAAAGCAAGTTGTTCAGCTTACCCGTACTAAAGGTCGCGTAGGTCTGCTCAAACACATCACATACAGCCTCCATAAGCTTCTCCAAACCCTTCTCTTTCAAGGCAGAAATCGGCAAAGCCAACGGCGTGTGCATGGCGTGCATGCGGTGGTGCATCTGGATCTTGATGTCATCCATACACGCCTTTTTATCCTTCACTTCATCCCATTTGTTCAGGGCTAAAATCATCGGCTTGTACTGGTTCATGGCAATCGCGGCAATCTGGGCGTCCTGCTGCTCAAAAATTTCCCAGTTACCGGTATCAATGTTGTGGGTGCTGGCATCCACCACCAAAATCACTACATCAGCCTTCTCCACCGCCTGCAAGCTCTGGCCCACACTCAAAAATTCAAGGCTTTCCTTGTCCACCTTGTTTTTGCGGCGCAGCCCCGGCGTATCAATCAGCGTAAACGCTTGGTCGCCGTACTCAAAATCATGCGGAACAGCCTCGCGGGTCAAACCGGCGGTCGGCCCGGTCAGCATGGCTTCACTACCTAAAAGCGCATTAACGAGGGTCGACTTGCCCACATTCGGCCGCCCCATAATGGCAAGACGAATCGCCCCCTGCGGCCGCTTCGGGAAGCGCGAATAATCCACCTCATCCTCGCTCTCCGGCCCGTCCTCTTCAGTCTCTTCACCCTCTACAGGCGTGTCAGAAGCCTCTTGCACCTCGTCCTCAACCTCTTCCGGCTCCTCGGCCACATAGGCCTTCAAAGCGGTGTAAAGGTCTTCCAAACCCTGCGAGTGCGCCGCACTCACCAGCACCGGCACACCAAAGCCCAGCGTCTCAATATCGGCAATATGGCTCTCGGCTTCGCGCAGGTCCGCCTTATTCAGCGCCACAATCAACGGCTTGTTCATGCGGCGTAATTTTTGCGCCAGCGCACGGTCGGCAGGGCTCACCCCTGTAGCGCCATCAATCATCAGAATATGAATATCCGCCGCCTCCGCCGCACGGTAGGCCAGTTTATTGAGTGCCGACTGCAACGCCGGATCATCCGCCACGTGCAGCGCCGCCTTGCTGCCTTTGCGCGCTGCGGGGCCGTGGCGCTTTTCGCCGGCTTCTTCAATACCGGCAGTATCCACCAACATGAAGCGCAAGCCAAACAGGTTGCCGGGGGTCTTGCGCACGTCACGGGTGGTACCGGCCTGCGCGTGGGTAATCGCCATGGTGGCGGCACGCACAATGTTGCTGCGCTCATCCTTGGGCGGGCGGGCCAACACGTTAAACAATGTGGATTTCCCCACATTCGGGCGGCCAAGAATAGCGATAGACGGGCGGTACAGAGTGCTCATAATGTAGGCATTAGCAGGTTTTGCCCTCTGCTACAATCTTGAATCCCCACAAAAAGGCCGGAAGAGCCTCCTCTTCCGGCCTTTTGGCAACGGCCAACAGTTAAGTCAGTTGCGCCACCTCACGCTTGGCTTCGGCCAACGCGGCTGCCAGTGCATCCGGGCCCATGGCAACACCTTCCGCCACAATCACCTGCACATCGGTCACGCCAATAAAGCCGAACACAGCCTGCAGGTAGCTCACGGCATGCTCCACAGCCGCGGCAGGCATACCTTCGCTGTACAAGCCACCACGGCTGGCGGCCAAAATCACGCGCTTACCGGTTACTAACCCCACGGGGCCGGTCTCGGTGTACTTAAACGTCTGACCTGCCACGGCAATACGGTCAACCCATGCCTTAAGTTGGCTCGGCACACCAAAGTTGTACATCGGCACGCCAATAACAACCTTATCGGCCGCCATAAATTCCGCCATAATCTCGGCAGCTTGGGGCTGACCAAAGGCCGGCAATGTTAGGTGCTCCAGCGGGTTAGCCGCCAAGTCGCGGTAAACCACCGTTGCATCAGGCGTCTTGCCCTTCAGTTTCGCCACAATCTCGGCCGTTACCTTGCGGCTGACCGAGGCTTCACCGGTAATGCTGCTGTCCAAGTGCAGAATGTTCATGCTCGTCTCTTTCGCTATCTCATTTTGTATGTTAGTAACCATTTGTTACCTAGTTACATAAATAGACAGTCATTTACATCAACGCAAGAAGGCACATCCATGACACCCAGTCACATCCATGTTCCTACCGACTGCCAGAAAGTCACCGGCATCCTCCAGCGCATCGGCGACAAATGGACCGTGCTCATCATCATCTTGCTCGGCAACGGCAGCCTGCGCTTTAGCGAGCTGCGTAAACAGGTCTCCAATATCTCGCAACGCATGCTCACCTTCACACTGCGGGGGCTGGAGCGCGATGGCCTCGTCACCCGCACAGTCACCCCTACCGTCCCTCCACGTGTCGACTACGCCCTCACCCCGCTCGGCTACTCGCTGCTAGAACCTCTGAACAGCCTTGGCACATGGGCCAAAGAAAACGCGGACGATATCGCCCGCGCCCAAGTCCAGTTCGATAAAAACGCCGAGAAGCTTTAGCCAGCCCTAAAGCGGCTTGTCCTCAAGCGCATGCTTGAGCTTGTACATGGCGTCCGAGCCAAACCGGTCCGCTAACTCGCCGTCTTTAACCGATTCATAATACTCAATGCTGCTGCGCCCATCCCCAAGGTCTGTATAGGTGTAACGCACAAGCATCTGGCCATCATTGCCGGTCAATTCAAACAACCGGTTTTCCTCAAACGCCGTCAGCAAATAACCCTTCCACACGCCGTTATGGCACTTGTTGCGGTAATGGCTAGTACCCACCTGCGGCGGCCACGGGCTGCATTCTTCAACCGAGACATGCTCTTTCCAAGTATGCGCGTTCCAAGGGCTGGTGGTAAACTTAAACAGCACCTCTACCGGTACGTTCACCTCTACGGTCAGTCGGTTTTCCTGCATGCCTCAAGCTCCTTGGTTCTTGTTATTATAGCAACCGGCACTAACGGAAGGTAATAATCCGGCCGGAATCTGTCAGGAAGTACAGCCCGCCATCGGCCACAACCGCCGGCAGCGTAATCGGTTCTTCCAAATTGGTCTGGGCAATCTTCTCACCGGTTTCGGGCTTGATGCTCACGGCATACCCGTCGCTGCTGGTGGCAATCAGGCGGCCACCGGCCAATACCGGCCCGCTCCAGTAGCGCTGCCCTTCAATCTCCGGCAAACCGGCGGCAAGGTCGCTCACCCAGCGGATGCCCCCATCGCGACGGTTGACCGCCACCATCTCACCCTTTTCAGTCAGCACAAACAGGTGCATCCCCGCCACAATCGGCATTTGCGAGGTCAACACGTCCACGCGCCAAAAGCGCTGGCCATTCGCCAAACCGTAGGCCGAAAGCCCGCCATTCAAACCAACCACATACACCAAACCGTCCGCAATCACGGGCGGCGCCGCAATCGCGCTCACGGTGCTTTCGGGGTCTTGGCCGCTAAAGCTGCTGGTCAGGCTGTCGTGCCAAATGTAACGGCCATCGCTGCCACGCAGCACGTAAACTTCACCAGACGAATACGGCACGGCCACCGCACCATTCGCCGCCGCAGGTGCGGGGCTCGCCAGCAGGCTCAACACTTCTTCCATGCCGGAGTGCGTCCACACCAGCGCACCATCCAAAGCGTTCAGCGCAAAAAGGCGGTTGTCATGAGACGTCACGAAAAGGCGCTCACCTTCCACCGTCGGCGCCGCACGCAGCGGCACGGCAAGGTCTACTTTCCATGCTTCCTTACCGTCGCTGGCGGTCAGGGCAAACACTTGGCCATCACCCGTGGTCGCAAACAACAGGTTGCCAGATACCGCCAAACCACCGGTCACCTTAGCTTCACTACCCTTCTTAAACGGCAGTTCCACTTCCCACAGGCGCTTGCCGGTCTTGGCATCCAGTGCGGTAATCTCGCCCCTGGTGTTTACAGCAAATACACGGCCGCTGTGCACCACCGGCGGGTTCAGCAAAGCTTCACCACGACCGATTTTACCACTGAGCTTATACGTCCACGCACGCTTCACCTGTGCTGGCAACTCCACATGGCCCGGTGCGTGGGCCGCGTTACCACCGCGCATCGCCCAGTTTTCCAGGGTTTCGGCGGCAGGTATCTCAAACGGCTCCTTGGCGGCCACGGGGTCGGCTTGCAGCAGGGTCGGCTGCAAGGTCACGTCAATCCGCTCGCCTGTCAGGGTAACCTTTTCCTTTTCCTTGATAATCCCGCAGCCAGCCAGCACAAGTGCCGCGGCAATGGCCAGAGAAGTACATGGAACAGCACGCATCAGAAAAAACCCTTTGTTTCTTGATATTACATTATGGCCTCGTCAAAGGCGGGTATGGCGCCGAGTGTACCGCAACGGCAGCCCAAGGCAAGCATAAAGGCAGCAAAACAAAAGGCGGGGTGCCCCGCCTTTTGCCGCTCACGCTCCCACGGTTATTTCGCGGGCATCAGCACACTGCCTTGTACCGGCGCACCACCCAGCACACCCGCACGCTGCAAGGCGCGCTGGCGCATGTCGGCTGGCAAATTGGCCACCTGCAACAGCTTCAGCGTATAGCCACGGGCGGCATTGGTGTCACCAGCTTGCTGAGACAGCAACGCCAGCAATTCCAAAGCCGGACCATACGCAGGGCTCGGCAAATCATCGTAAGGGGTTTGCGCCAGCATTTCCAATTGGGCCTTGGCACTGGCGGCGTTGTTATCCATCAGCGCAATAGCAGCATTCAAACGCGCCACATCACGCAGCCATTGGGGCTCACTGGCGTCGTCAGCAAGGGCCAAGTAGGCCTCCGCCTTCGCCTTGGGCTCATGCTGCATAGTGGCCTTGGCATACAGGGCCAGCGCACGGGTACCGCCACTGGTGTCGGCCAGAATCTCCGGCAGGATTTTCTCACGCTCGGCTTCGGTCTTCAGCTCGGTAAAGGCGAACCATTGCGCGGCATGGGTACGGGCCTTGTGCATGCTCCACGCCTGCCAGGCTTCCTTACCGGCAATCGCCAATACCAACGCAATCAGCGCCGCCAGCAAAAACCACTTGGTTTGATGCCATACCGCCATCAGGCGTTCTTGTTGAATAGCTTCATCCACCTCACGCAGAAATGCGGTGGTGGTGTCAGAGGACGGAGTCACGTTTTTCATCGGTTTCATGCACTCCTTGTACCGCAATCAGTGCCTAAGCGGGAGCCCCCTGCGCACAAAAGCGCCACACACGCAAACCCCGAATGCAACCAGAGCGGGCACTCCTCCCGGTCAGAGACTAGACCCCGCCCGCAAAATCCGTAAAATAAGCCGTAATAATAAGGCATAAAAATGCTCACACACTTCTTTACATTCTGGAGCTCGGTCCCACTGCGCCTGCGCTTTCTCATCACGTCGTTCAGCGGTATTGCCGTGATGTTTGCCGAAGACCTCTTCCTCAGCGGTGTAAACCCCATAGGGCTCGCGTTTCTCATCGCAGGCGCCTTGGTTATCCTTTGTGTAGGAGAACTCATTATCCGCGACGTCCACAAAGGCCTTACCAACCTTCAAACGGCGATAGGCGACCTCAGCCAGCTCAACCTCAGCAACGATGCCAAAGTCAGCGGCCAGCTGGAAATGCAGCACATCGCGACCGACCTCAACAAGGTCATCTCGGAATGGCGCCAAATCATCCAAACCAACCTCGCCAGCAGCCGCGGCATGGTAGAGGCCGTAGCAGTAGTAGAAGGCCAGTGCAACGCGCTAAGCGACATGAGCGAGCACCAACGCTCGGATATCGTCAGCATGACCGAAGGCACCGTCCGCAGTAAGGCGCTGGTGCACGATGTCGAAAGCCGCATGTCACGCGTCAACCAAAGCCTGCATAACATTGGAGATGTGGTGGAAGCCAACACCTCCCACATGGCCGAGCTTATCCGTAAGACCGAAGAAGTCTCCAACGTCTCCGCCATCATCAAACAAATTTCAGAGCAAATTAACCTGCTGGCACTCAATGCCGCCATCGAGGCCGCCCGCGCGGGCGACGCCGGCCGTGGCTTCGCCGTGGTGGCCGACGAAGTGCGCAAACTCAGCAATCAAAGCGCCAACGCGGTCAGCGGGATTGATGAAGTGGTGAAGGCCCTCACTCAAGCCGTGCACACCATGGAAGAAGGCCAGCAACGCATTGTCGAAACCATCACCGCTATCGGCACCGATACCGCCAGCGTGACACAGGGCATGAGCGAGCAAACCGTCGCTATCAACGACATCTCCTCCCGTGTCGAAAACTTCGCCGGACAAATCGAGGAAGTCCACCACAACGTGGAGCAAACCACCGCCGCCAGCGCGAACTTGGAAAACCTCGCCAGCCAGCTCAACGCCCTCTCCAGCCGCTTCAAGCTCTAATCCACGTCCGGCGCAAAGCAAGGGTAATCCCATTGCCTTTCAGCCCGCGTCTATCATCTAGCTAGTAATCGCGCTTCCACTCCACCCCAAACGTCTGCGTGCCAACTCCGTCGACAGTCGTATTCGCATTTACACTCGGCGTCAGCTCAATCTCGGTCTTAATCTCGCGGTCTTCCGGCTCCGCACCTTGGCTCACACTCAGGTACACGCCATCTGTTAAGTACTTACCCGTCGTCACGGTCACGCCACCGTCACCGCCACTGCCCACGTCCAGCGTGTCCACGCCTAGGGTGTCGCGCGCACGGTCCAACAAGCTCCGCCCGCCGCTGTCGCGGCCAGAAAGCACTCGTGCCGCCTGCGCCAGCTTCAACGCTTCAAAGGCCGAGATACTGCTCAGCGTCCGCCCGAACAACAGCAACGCCAACGCCTCATCCTGCGGTACATATGGGTCGCTAGTCAGCGCCAGCTTCGGCTCGGCGGCAGGGCCGGTAATCGCGAGTGTAAGCGCGGTGCCGCGCACCGTCGTCGTCGCCTTCACATCCAAAAACGGCGAAGGCGGTATCACCCCTTCAAACCGCAATACCGAGTCCGCCAACTGCAACGTCCGGTCAATCAGCGTAAAGCTCCCACGTAACGCCGTCATGGTGCCATTCAGCAAAGGCTCAGCCGCCGTCCCCGTCACTTTGATATTCCCGCCAAACTCCGCGTCCAATCCCCGCCCGCGCACATACACCCGCTGCGGGGCATCAATCTCAATGTCCAGCCGCGTTTCGGTACCCATGCCGGCGGTTTCGGTCTGGTCGCGCACCCGTATCACTTCCACATACGGAATATCCTCCTCACGGCTCGCACCCGGCAATTGCACTTGCAACGGTCCCACGGTCAGCTTACCCGCCACGGTGTGGGCGGGCAGCGTACCGCGCACAGTCAAACCACCGTCCATCTTGCCACTCGCCAAACCACCGCAAAACAACCGAAAGTCCCGCAAATCAAGCCCCACATCCAACGCCTGTGCATCCTGCAAACTCACACGGCCTTGCCCACTCAGCATCCCACCCTGCCCGTCCGGTGCTTCCAGCAAACTCAAACGCAGGCCATTCACGTCACCCAAAATATCCGCCCGCACATCCTTCAAACACATTCCGCTTTCGGCATGGCTCACTTCACCGTCACGCAGCTCCATACGTCCGCGCGGCTGCGGCTCAGCAAGAGTCCCCGCCACACGCATGCTCGCACTTACCGTACCACCCACCTGCAAACCTTGTTCCCACAGCATGGGGTTAAGCGCCGCCAACGGCAAACCTCCGCTAAGCCCGCCATTCACGCGGCTTTCAGGGGTAATGCCCACGTCAAACGGCCACACGCTCAAACCACCCTGCACGGTTATATTGCCACGAGCGGTAAAGGCTTGCTCCTGCGCCCGTGTCTGGGCCTCAATCTCGGTTTTTAACACACCATTCCGCCAGTCGCCGCGCAGGGTTGCCGTCAGCGGGTACTGCGCCAACTGAACCCCCGTGCTCGCCTGCAACGTCACCACCGGCGCACTCACCGGCCCCGTAATCCGCCCGCGCCCGCTCAAACTTCCACTCACCGCATCGGCACTCAGCACCGCAAGGTCAATCCCCTGCACATCAAACCCGCCCGCAATCTGCTGCGCGTCCATGGTGCCAGAAACCTGCACCACGCCACCCGCCACCTCTAACGTGGTGGGCGAAATCTGCCCCCTTGCACCATCCCATACCACCCGCGTCGGCGCACGCAAACGCACGGTGTAAGGCGCATACTCCACCTGCAACGCCCGAATATCCGCCGTCCCCACCTGCATCCCGTCACGCACATCCAGCGCCACGCCCGCATCCGCCGTACCTTTTACGTCCACACCCGCCATCTGCCCCAGCGGCCGCATATCCTTCACCTGCAACGCCAGAGTCGCTTTGGCCAGCAGGGTTTGGACATCAATCTGCCCCTGCCCATCTACTACCACACCCGGCCCGCGCACGCTCAACCTATCCAAACCAGCCGAGTCCGCACGCCACCAACCGGCCCCCTCACCCATAAACCGCTGCTTACCTTGCACAACCGTAGCCGAAACCTGCCCCACACCTTGCGCCACATCACCCGCTAACGTCGCCGAAACATCCACATCAAACTGCCCGTTCAACCGCCCGTTAACCGTCGCAAAACCCGCAAACGTAGGGCTCACCGCATCGACTCGCGCCTTCACATACGCCGCCACCGGCCCCGCCGTTATCGTGTCGTATCCTATATTGCCACTGGTCACATCCGCGACCACATCTAGCGCCTGCAAAGTACCACTCACCGCAACCGTTCCACTCACCGAGCCCGCCAGCCCCTGCGCCGCCAACACCGGCCACTCCTGCATCCGCATAAGGCTCACAACCGCACTACCAGAAACCGCATTGCCACCCTCAGCCACCACGCCCGCCCCCTGCACACGGCTAT
This sequence comes from Alphaproteobacteria bacterium, assembly GCA_027485835.1. Classification (GTDB taxonomy): domain Bacteria; phylum Pseudomonadota; class Alphaproteobacteria; order UBA2136; family UBA6156; genus UBA6156. The sequence continues at coordinate 957,648 of JAIXQG010000002.1, read as the reverse complement.
CCCCCACCGTCGCCTCAAGTTCTTCCACACGCCACACATTGCCCTGCACCGCACCCGTCGCCGTGGCTTTCATTCCACCCCTCGCCAAACCACCTAACCGAGCAATCAGGCCATCCGGCGCCTCCGTCAGCACCACACTCCCACTCACAGTATCGGTCAGAATTCCTCCAACAACCCCTAAAAGCCGCGTCTCCGGCCCATCCAGCGTCGCAATATCTACCCGATACCCCTCGCCCTCACGCCCCGCCTCGGCACGTACCCGCTGCGCCCGCCCCATCACAGCCTCCGCCAACGCAATCTCACTCACACGCAAGCTCTCCGGCACCCACATCAGCACATCAAACCGGCGGGAAGACTCATCCTGCACCTCGTCATTTCCCGCCGGATACTCCGGCCACCGCAGCACCTCAACCTTCGCCACATCCACCGTTTTCAGCAACGGCGTTCCCCCAAAATAGGCCAAAGGGTGCCAGACCACATCCGCCTGCTCCACCCGCAGCCACACACCGTGCGGGTCATAAACCTCTACTAGGTCAACCCGCAACGTATGCCACACATTGCCGCGCAACCCCTCAATCCGCACGCCCACATCGGCGCGGTTCACCAAGGTCTCAACCCTGCCACTCATCCACACCGCAACCACGCCTAGCACCACTATCAGCACCAGCCCAAACCCAATCAGCAGAGCATGACCCAACTTTTTCATCAGAACGACTGCCCAATGCTCACATACACCGCATACCCCTCGGCCCCCACATCCTCACCGTTCATCGGCACACCTACATCCAAACGTATCGGCCCAATCGCGGTGTAGTAGCGCAAACCGGCACCGGCCCCCACATACAGCTCACCTACCTGATCAGGTAAAGCCTGCTCATACACATTCCCCGCATCCACAAAGGTCACAAATCCAAAATCGTTGGTAAAGCGCGTGCGCACTTCAGCGCTACCCACCACAAAGCTACTCCCGCCCACGGGGTTATTATCGCTGCCGCGCGGGCCAATCGACTGATACCCATACCCGCGCACCGAGCCACCACCCCCGGCGTAAAACCGCACGTCAGAAGGCACACTGCTCTCCTTCGCCCCATAAATCGTGCCCCCACTCAGCTTCAGCGCCAATGTCGGGCTCAACGCCACCGGCGCACTCACATAGGTCTGCACGGTCATCTGAGATTTCACAAAGTCCCCACCATCCCCAAAGGTTTCCTTATAAGGCGTAACACTCAGGTTGGCATAAAGCCCCGTGCGTGGGTCCATCACATTGCGGCGGTCGTCATATTCCAAAAACCCGGGGAACGACAGCAACCCATACGTATTGCTCCCCAAACTGTCCTCGCTCTCGGTCAAGCGGTACCCCACGCCCAAGCTGCCTTTCCAGTGCCGCGCCAGCTTGCGCTCCAAACGGGCCGAGCCCTCTAACGTCGTCGCCTTATACGCATCACTGTCTTCATTCTTCACGCTGCCTCCCAGCACCAAGTCCTGATCTTCCTGCCAGAAAGCCGGCAACCGCAAACTGGTATTGGCGCTCATGTCCTCTTGACCCAGTTTCGTCCCCACCGTAAAGGTCTCGCCGCTGCCCAACAGGTTGCGGTGTTCCCACCCGCCCGTCACGGCAAAGCCCACGTCGCTGCCGTAACTCATACCCGCCCGCAATGTCCGCGCCGCACGCTCGGTCACACCAATTGTCATCGGCACGGTGCCAGAGGCCTCCGCAACCTGCGGGTACGTAATGCTCACCACCGAAAACAACTTCGTGCCCATCAGCTTTTCCTGCGTATCGGTCACGCGGTCCGCCTTAAAGCACCGCCCTTCACGCCAGGTTACCTGACGCAACACCACCTCACTCCGCACCGCCTTGGTGCCCTGTACCGTGGTTGGCCCAAATACAGCCTCATCGCCTTTATCCACCACATACACAACCTCGGCGCGGCGCCCGCCTTTAAACATCCCGTCATAAAGCTTTACCTTCGGCATCACATTCAAATGCAGCACACACGCCTTCTCACCAAAAGCATCCAGCAACGTTGTGGCATCGGCCAAAATCTGCTGGGCATTTACAAAGTCCTCACGCTTTTGTCCCAAACTCGCCACATCAAATGCTTTAAGCGGCTCCTTGCCCTGCCAATCCACCGTCACTTTCGCAATCCGCGCCCGCACACCGGTCTGAACCCGATACACCAGCACCGGCACCTCACCCTCACGCACTTCCTGCAATAATACCGCATCGTAATAGCCTAAAGCCTGAAGGGCCTGCCGCACACGCCCGCCGCGCACCACCAGCTCACGCTCCAAACCGTCGCGGTCAGTCACGTCCGTATCGCTTTGCGGCTCGTCCAGCTTCAGCTCTTTCAGCCACGCGTAGGTGTCGGCATCAATACCGGCAAACTCCACTTTGTAAGCCAGCGTATCCTTGCCAAACGGCCAATACCACGCGGGTTGCGCAGCCACCGGCAGGGCCACCAGCCCCACCAGGCACACGCATAGCAAAACCCCCCGTAGTTTCATGCGTGTACAACACCATAAATGTGGCTATCCGCCTAGGCTTTCGCCTGTTATTCAGGCTTTCGCCTGCCCTTTTGCGGTGCACCAAACATCCTACATAATTCAAAATATTGATTTTATTCACACAATCCTCCTGCCGCACTGCACACCTCCCCCCTGTCAGGCCCTCAAAACCGGAGTATCCTAAACCCAATAACCATAAAGGACTCGTGAGGAGACTGTACCATGACCACGCCTAACACCACGCCCGAAACCGCCGCCAAACCGCCCGTCTATCCGGTCAAGCCGGAGATGGCCCACAGCGCACACCTGAATGCGGCCGAGTACAAGCGCCTCTACGCCGAATCTCTCGTCAATAACGACGCCTTCTGGGGCCACATGGCCGGTACCACCCTTACGTGGCACAAACCGTGGCACAAGGTGTCCGATGTCGACTACCACGAACCGCGCATCAGCTGGTTTCTGGGCGGAGAACTGAATGTCAGTGTCAACTGCCTCGACCGCCACATCCCCACCCGCGGCGACAAACCCGCCATCATCTGGGAAGCCGACGACCCCACCACCCCCAGCCGCACCCTTACCTACCGCCAGTTGCTGACCGAAGTCTCCAAAACCGCCAACGCGCTCAAACAACTCGGCGTCACCACCGGAGACCGCGTCTGCATCTATATGCCGATGGTGCCGGAAGCCGCCATCGCCATGCTCGCCTGCGCCCGTATCGGCGCTATTCACAACGTCGTGTTCGGCGGTTTTAGCGCAGAATCCCTGCGCGAGCGCGTCGCCAGCTCCGAATCCAAACTCGTGATTACCGCTAACGAAGGCCTGCGCGGCGGTAAAAAAATCCCCCTCAAGGCCATGACCGACGAAGCCGTGGCCCACACCCCCTCCGTCAAGCACGTACTCGTACTGAAGGTTACCGACCACGACACCATGCAATCGCCACGGGATGTCTGGTGGCACGACATTGTCCCCAACCAACCGGAGGAGTGCGAACCGGTCTTCGTCGAAGCCACCCACCCGCTCTTCATCCTCTACACCAGCGGCTCCACCGGTAAACCGAAGGGCGTCGTCCACGGCAGTGGCGGCTATCTGCTCTACGCATCGGTCACCCACAAAAACGTGTTCGATGTGAAGGACAACGACATCTTCTGGTGCACCGCCGACGTCGGCTGGATCACCGGCCACAGCTATGTCGTCTACGGCCCCCTTTCCAACGGCGCCACCACACTGATGTTCGAAGGCGTACCCCAGTACCCGGACTGGTCGCGCTTCTGGCAAGTGATCGACAAACACAAAGTCACCCTCTTCTACACCGCCCCTACCGCCATCCGCGCCATTCAGGCACAAGGCGACAGCTTCGTCCACGCCACCTCGCGTAAGTCTCTGCGCATCATGGGTAGCGTGGGCGAACCCATCAACCCGGAAGCGTGGGACTGGTACTACAACACCGTCGGCAACGCCCAATGCCCCATTGTCGATACCTGGTGGCAGACCGAAACCGGCGGCTTCCTCATCTCGCCGCTGCCGGGCGCCACACCGCTCAAACCGGGCTGCGCCACCAATCCGTTCTTGGGTATAGAACCCGTCCTCCTCGACGAACACGGCACCATCCAACACGGAGAAACCCGCGGCTACCTCTGCATCGCGCGCAGCTGGCCGGGCCAGATGCAAACCCTCTGGAACGACCACCCGCGCTTTAAGGAAGCCTACTTCTCGCGCTTCCCGGGCTACTACTTCTCGGGAGACGGCGCCATCCGCGACGCCGACGGCGACTACTGGATCACCGGCCGTGTCGACGACGTGATAAACGTCTCCGGCCACCGTATCGGCAGTGCGGAAGTCGAAAGCGCGCTGGTCCTTCACCCCAACGTGGCGGAAGCCGCCGTGGTCGGCGTGCCCCACCCCATCAAGGGCGAGGCCATCTACGCCTTCGTCACCACCACCGTCAGCACCAACCCGTCGGAAGAGTTGAAGGCCGAACTCATCAAACTCGTCCGTAAACAAATCGGGGCGCTAGCCACTCCGGACGCAATCCAATGGGCCCCCGCGCTCCCCAAAACGCGCTCGGGCAAAATCATGCGCCGCATCCTGCGCAAAATCACGGTTAACGACCTCGAATCCCTCGGCGACACCTCCACCCTCGCCGACCCCACCGTGGTTGAAGACCTCGCGAAAAACCGCATAGATCTCAAATAACCTCACGAAACAAAAAAGCCCGACTCGTCGGGCTTTTTTCAGCACAAATTTCTCTTGCCGAACGCTCTCAATTTCACTAGGTATACATTAACCACCCCGTTTCGAGAGCTCACCGGAGATTTACCATGAGCAATATCAAGATCATGACGCTCAAGCAAGCAGGCCTTCCGTATCCGGACATGCATCTGTTAAAACATATCAAGCTTCTTCTCGGAAACATCGGTCATCCTTTCGCGGTTTACGGAGGCTTCCTGCGCGACTCCGTCTTGCTGGGGCACACCGACGCCACAAAAGATATCGATATCATGCTGACAAACGAGGGATTTCTGGCGCTCAAACCTCCTTACGGCAGGGAAGACGTACGCCGGCATTTTTCCCTCTACGATCCCCACCTGCTGCACATGCTCCATCTGCACAAAGAAAAGAAACTTGCCGACGCCGATAAACCGTTTGTGCTGGTTCTCAAGCCGCAGTTTAAACCTTACTGGTACACAACAAAGGATATCGGCATAACGATCCTGGAACACAACTTCCATCCGTTCGATGTCTTCAACGACACCGACCTCGGCTTCTGCGACATCGTCTCCGATGGCGAGGAGGTGTGGATAACCGAGGCATTCTACAACGATATGGTCGATAAAACCCTCACATTGCGCCGCAAGCTCGACCCCCGTAATTTCGAACGCACACGCACTCGTGTCGAACGTTTTACAGCCCCCGGCGGCCGCTACGAAGGATGGGAATTTATCATACCCGACAACCTCAAGCCTCAAGACTGAAAAGACAGCACTAAGCCTCCCCGCGCAGGAGGCTCTTTTCCCCCTTGCAACCTGCATACAAAAAGGCTAATTTCGCGCTGTTCTTGCCGCCGGTATTCTGCGGCAGTTATTATTTTTTTGCAGGCTACAAAGCCTGATACTGCATGGAAAGATGCGCCATGACCTCCCTCAATCTCCCTAGAGTTAAAATCTATCGCCAACTGCCCCGTCGGCGTATTGCCCCGGGCCGCCTCAGCCGTAATGAAGTAAGGCTGTTTCTCGATCCGAAAGGAGAAGGTAACAAGCTCCCCTACCATGTACGAGAAATGCTGAAGATCCTCTTCCACTACGCGGGCGACGCCCGCCGCGATCTTCACAACGCCCAGCAGGTCTTGGTGTTCGATGAACGCCCCGGTATTTATCCGGTGATGTTCAAAGACAGCCGCACCGGGCACTTCAAAGTGCTGACGTACGAACGCCAGCCCTCCGGCCCTCCTAAACTGATCTGGGAAGAACTCTTCATCAGAAAAGTCGACAAGGAAGCTGGCAAAGACCTCAGCGACTGGAAGTTCACCGACTTCACCTGAACCGAGAGCGATAGCCTCTCATCTCGCGCAGCCTTCTCTCTTGGGGAAGGCTGTTTTTTTGTCCTTGAAATCTCAAAATCCCACCCCATACTCGCAACAATTCAAGCCCGTACGCATTACCCCTGCAAACCGAAGCCAAACAAGGAAATACACCCATGAAATACGCCCTCATCGCCGCCCCGCTGCTCTTCGCCGCTTGCGCCAGCTCGCAGCAAAACCCGCCGCAACCCACCAACGCTTATGGTTGCGATGGTGCCTATACCGCCGTCCAAGCCAGCTACCCCAACAGCACAACCGCCCTCGTTACCGTCCCGAACAACGACGGCAACCTCACCTACACCCTCAAGCAGGTTAAGGCCGCCAACGGCGTCAAATACCATACCAGCAAGTCCCGTACGCCCTCTACCGGCCATTTTGTTTGGTGGGTCAACGGTAATCAGGCCATCTTCTACACCACCGCCAGCTCCAGCAGCCAGCCAGATTATGTGTATGAAAAACAACTTGCCACCTGCACGCTAATGCCCAACCCAACCGGCAACACCGCCACCAAGTAACCAGCAAACGAAATCCTAAAAAAGAGCCCCGTAGGGCTCTTTTTTTTTTATCGTCTTATTCCGCAGCCGGAGTTTCCGCCGGAGCCGCCTCCGCCGCAGGCGCAGCCTTCTTTTTCCCGAATGCATTAATCAGATCACCAACGGTACTGCTGGTAATCCCCTGGCCGGAAATAATCCCACCCAGCGCACCACCTACAGCCTTACCGGCTTCTTTGCCCAAGGCGCCTTCCAACGCCTGCCCAGCCAGTCGGCCTGTCACCTTCGCGGTAAAGTTCGGGTCAGCACCAATGCTCGGCGCAGTCAGCGGGCCTTTAACCACCACCGGCACGGCCAGCATGTCATCACCGGCGTTTAACGATGGCGTAAGCTTATAGTTAATCACCCACGCCGGCAAATCCACGGTGCCTTCACCCACCAGCTTCATCGCACCGTTACCGGTGGCTACGGTCAGCTCGTCGGTAGTGGCCACACCTTGCCGAATGGTATAACGCGCCTTCAAACTATCCACATTGCCGCTGCCATTGCTCGGCGCGGTGGCGCTGGTCCCTTGCACCAGTTTCGCAATGTTAGAGGCCGCACCCATCAAATTGGTGTACGGCAGCTTCCCTTCATCGGCGGTCACATTCAGTGTCCCGTCAAGGTTCTGCGCCAGTTTGCGTGTGGTGTCGCCGCGGCTGTTAAACTGCGCGGTGGTGTCCAACGGCAGCTCAACGCCTTTGCTCGCCAAAACGGGCACCAGTTGCTCTACACGCAGCTTGGTAGTGGTCGCATTCACTACCAGAGCAGGCGTACCGGCGTGCTCCAGCTTACCGGTCAGCTTCAGCGTACCGCCGTCTTTCAGGTTCACGCTCACATCGCGCACATCCAATTGGCTGGGGGTGTTAAACAGTTTCACCACCGCACTCTCCATCGGCAGGCGTTTGCAATCGATGCCCTTGGCATTCACCGTAATATCAAACGCAACGCCACGCAGCGCATCCACGTTAATCACCTCATCGCTCCACGGCGCATCGCTGTTGCTGGCACTCGGTGCATCCTTGCTGGGCGCAGCGGTTTCGGTCGGAACATCCACCGCGCAATACCCCAGCGCCGTCAGGTTCATGCGGGTCACATCAAGTGTCGCTACCACGTTCGTAGGCGTGCCAAGGGTTACCGAGCCCTTACCCGTTGCTTCCAGCAACTGCGGCAGATTCACGGCCAAATCGTCAATCTTCAACGTGCCCTTACCACTCACCGCCGCCTTGATGTTAAACGCGGTTTCCGGCAACGCCTCGGCAGCCACACCAAAACCGGCCGCCGCGGTGCGCAAATTAGCGCCTTCCACGGTAAACGCGCCATTCACGGCAGGTGTCTCACCCAACGTCACCGTCGTGTCGGCTTTCATGTCAGCAATCTCATCCAGCTGCGCGGTCAGGCCCTTCACTTCATAAGTTTCGCCACGCCCCTTCACCGTCGTCTTCACGGCAAGGGCCTTGCTCGGATACTCCCCGCTCTGCCCCACAGCATTCAGCAAGTTCTTAAAGTTCGGCGCGGTCATGCTCAGCGTCGCATCCACGTCCGGCATGCCATCCTTCGGCACAATGCGTACCTTGCCGGAGGCCCGCAGCAGCGACCCAATCGACGCCTGCAAATCTTCCAACTCCACCGCATCCTGGCCGGCAAGTTTGGTAAAAACCTCAAAACTGCTGGCCGGTATCGTCGGCTGTTCCGCCCCCAAAGCCAACTCGGCTAACTGGCGCAGGTTGCTGCCCTGCACGGTAATGTCACCCTTGGCGCTGGGCGTGTCGCCCAGATTCACTTCCACATCGCCATTCGCTTGCAGCAATTCGCCTAAACGGGTCGAGAAATTCCGCAGCACCAACTTCTCACCACCCACATCCACATCACCGCCTAAACGGAACGCCGCCGCAGGCGCCTGCTCCGGCGCCTTACCCATCAACGCGGCAAGGGTAGCTTTCAGGTTATCGGTTTCGGCATTTACAAGCCCGGCAAACGCCTGCTGGTTGCGCACGCGGCCATTCATCGCCACCTTCAAACCGGCCGCTTCCAGTTTGCCTTGTAACGGGATCGTCTCAAGGTCGGCCACATCCACCACCACACGGCCCTTGACGTCTTGGTCATTCACCGTACCGTTCAAGGTCGTGGTCGCTTCGGTACCTTCGGTAGAGGCATTTAGGTTGACGTTCTTCGCCACAACCTTCTGCCCGCTCACCGCATCTTCATACCGCGCATTCAAATTCACAATGTCCAATTGTGTGGCGGCCAGCATACCCAGCGGCAATTGCTGGGCCTGCTCCACCGGCACTTCGGTGGCCTCTGCCGCCATCTTGTCTTCACTGGCTACATACGTGTCCCAGTTGGCATTGCCATCTTTGGTGCGTACCAACGTCACAGTCGGGTTCGCTGCGGCAATGCGGGTAATCTGGATATCCTTCCAAGGCAGCGCGCCACTGCCCCAGTTCCATTGCAGTTGGGCTTCATCAGTCGAAACCATGGGCTTGCCATCGGCACCCTTCACCACAACCTTACCGGTCGCCAAGTGCCCGGCAGGCCAAAGCTTCAACGTCACGGGCCCATCAAATTCCACGCCGTAACCTTGCTTTTCCACGGCCCATGCCGCTACACCGCTCAGGTCGCTGTTCTGCACCCAGTAAAGCGCACCGCCCAAAGCGGCAACCGATACACCTGCCAAAGCGCCCAAACTAATCGCCGCAATTTTCCAAACCTGCATGATGTATATCCCCGTCGTTCTTATCTTATGCCGCAAAGGCAGCGCTTATGTTCTTAAGTGCCATGCTAACGCACGGGTCGTCAGGGTCAAGCCTTCCAGCCGCTGCGTGCCGCAAACGCTGCCACATGCTCGGGCAACGGCGCTTCCAAATGCAGGGCTTCACCCGTTTTCGGGTGGGCAATTACCAATTTCCACGCATGCAAATACAGCGGAATTTTCCCACTCGCATGCAACGTCTTCCCCACCTCTTTCACCTGCGCATTGCCGTATTTGTCGTCGCCCACCATCGGCAACCCAATGTGTTCAAGGTGCACGCGCAACTGGTTCATCCGCCCCGTGTGCGGCACACACGCCAGCAGGTGCAAATCGCCGTCGGATGCCAACCAGCGCCAGCTCGTATGCGCAACATCCCCCTTCTTATCCACCTTGGCAAAAGGCCCCACCTTGGCAATGTTCGCCGTAATCTCGCCACTTTTCCCCGGCAATTTTCCCACCACCACGCTCAGATACGTCTTCTCCGTCTCCCGCGCCGCAAACTGCGCCGTCAGCGCGGCTGCCATGGTGCGGTTTTTCGCGCATACAATCAAACCCGTCGTCTCACGGTCTAACCGGTGCACCAGCTTCGGGGCCTTCTCGCCATACACACTGTCAAAAATCCTATCAAGGCTCCGCACCTGCCCACCACCCGCCTGCGCGGGCAAACCGGCGGGCTTGTTCAGCACCAGCATCGCGTCATCTTCATACACGGTGCATTCATCCAGCATCGCCATGTCTTCGCTGCTGGCCTGGTACGCCACGCCCTCGCGCGCCTTACCACGCACTACATCCTGTTCCCCAAAATCGGCCGGATACGTCACCACATCCGCCGTCGCCAGCCGTGCATCGGCCTTGGCTTTGGTACCGTTGATGCGCACCTTGCCGGTGCGTATCAGCTTTTGCAAACCAATGTACGGCACATCCGCAAACATGCCTTTCAGCCAACGGTCCAGCCGCTGCCCATCTTCACTTTCGGTAATCTTAAGCTCCCCCAAAGGCGCCGTCGCCTTACCCTTTTTAAACGGCCGATAATTAACCACTGAACCACAATCCCTTCCACATTTTCTGCAAAAAGCCTTCCGGCTGATTCGCAGGTTCTCCTAAATTCGCACCCTGCATAAACTGGCGCACCTTGTTCCAAAAACTCGCGTACTCCAGCATGGGGAAGTGCCCCACATCAAACAGCTCCAGCCACTGCGCATGCGGTAACGCATTCGCCAGTTTGTGTCCACTGCGCGCACTTACCAGAATATCCGCACTGCCGTGTATTACCAGCGTCGGCATCGTCAAACGCCGCACCCACGCCGCACTACTAAACATCCCACCGGCGGAAAGATGCGCCAAGCTCACGCTCTGCGCCGGCAAATGCGCACGCCGCAACTCCAAAAACGCACGGAACACCTCCGGCTCCCGATGCGCAAACTCCGGCCCGAACAACGGCTCGTGCCCCTTGGCGTCATTCTGCGCCATCAGCTTCTGAAAATCCCAGAACGGCATCCCCAGCTTCTTCTGCATCATCGCCACATCCATGGCGGTGTCGGGCTGGCCGCGGCTGGTACTCACCAGTATGAGTTTCTGCACGCGCTCCGGCGCCATCCGCGCCAGTTCCTGCGCGGCATACCCGCCCAGGCTATGCCCCAGCAATACAAAGTTCTGCACACCTTCCTTGTCCAGAATCTCCAACACCAGCTTGGCATACGCTTTCGGAGAAAACGGGATCGGCAACCTCATCCCATCCACTCCCGGCGTATTCATACGCAGCACCTGCCACTCATCGCCTAGGGCCGCCACAGCGCCTTGCATCAGGTAGGCACCGCTGTTCACACCGGTCAGGCACACCAGCGTGCCATTGGCACCACCTTCGGGTATATGGTTCTCAAATACGGGCATATAAATGTCTGTTCTTAAAATCTTATTCTTGATTCAAATCATCGCGCAGTTTCGCAAAATACGCCATGCGTTTCTGCATCTCGCGCTCAAATCCGCGCGCTACGGGCTTGTACAACTCAGGCCGTTCCACGCCGTCCGGCCAGTAATTCTGACCACTAAAACCATGCTCGGTGTCGTGGTCGTACGCATACCCCGCACCATGCCCCAGCTCTTTCATCATCTTGGTCGGAGCATTCACAATATGCTTGGGCGGCGCCACATGCGCCGTCGCCGCCGCCAACATCTTGGCGTCATTATACGCCTTGTACAGCGCATTACTTTTCGGCGCCAACGCCATATATACCGCCGCTTCCGCCAAGCTCAAATCGCCTTCGGGGCTGCCCATGGTGCGGTAACTTTCCTGCGCCGCCATCGCTATCGGCAACGCCTGCGGGTCGGCCAAACCCACATCCTCCACCGCCATGCGTATCAATCTGCGCGCCAGATACATTCCGTCCTCACCGCCCGCCATCATCCGCGCCACGTAATACATCGCCGCATCGGGGTCGCTACCGCGCACGCTTTTGTGCAAAGCCGAGATCAAATCGTAATGCCAATCGCCACCCTTGTCATACAACGCCAAGCGCGCCGGTATCGCTGCTTTCAAACCCGCCACGTCCAGCGGAGTCTTCACACGCAGCGCACTCACCAACTCCACCAAATTCAAAAAATACCGCGCATCGCCATGCGCCAAATCCAGTAGCGCCCCCCGCGCCTCTTCCGTCACCGGCAGCGCCCCCACCACCGCCTCAGCCGAGAGCAAAATCGCCTCCAAATCCGCCCGCTCCAAACTCTTCACGGGCAGCACCGTACAGCGGGAAATCAACGCATTGTTCAGCGCAAAACTCGGGTTCTCGGTAGTGGCCCCCACCAGCACCAACAAGCCGCTTTCCACGTGCGGCAAAAACGCGTCCTGCTGGGCTTTGGTAAAGCGATGAATCTCATCGACAAACAACACAGTCCGCTGCCCCATGCTCTGCGTATGCCGCGCTTCGTCCACTACTTTGCGCACATCTGCAACGCCCGCCAACACCGCCGATATCTGCACAAACTCCGCCCCAAACGCCTGCGCATACAGCCGCGCCAACGTGGTCTTGCCGCACCCCGGCGGTCCCCAAAAAATCACACTTTGCGGCACACCCGCCGCCATCAATCGGGATAAAATCCCCTCATCCCCCACCAGATGCGCCTGCCCGACCACATCCTCCAGCCGCTTCGGCCGCAAACGCGCCGCCAGTGGTTCTCCCACCGGCCCCAACGCCTCAAACAACCCACGCCCCGTATTCATGCCGGAAACATAAGCTTTTCCAACCCTTCCGGCAAGCTAAAGCGGTACAAAAATCAATCGATATTACAGAGATCCAACCGCCATAAGGCGGTTGTTGTTTCGGCTCCGGAACTCGCTGGCAGCGAGGGATTTTTGATTTTCTCCGCAGATGAGAGCACCGTAAGTGTACAAACCAGTAGATGCGGAGCGCAGCATCAAGGAAAAATCAAAAAGCACCGCTGTCCAGTAGAGTTCGGTTCTTCAATATCCAGCCCCGCCTATCGCGTCTGAATATTCACAACCTTCCCTCCGCGTAACAACCTAAAGCTCCACTCCTTCCGGCTGCTCTCCAACGCCTGCTGCACATCCCCCACCGTGCGTATGGTGCTGCCGTTAATCGCCATAATCAGGTCGCCATACTCCACCGGCATACTAAACGCCTCCAACGCGGGCGCGCCGGGGACGTCAATCGCCACCACACCTTTGGTGCCCATCGGTAGCTTCAATTCCGCCGCCAGCGCCGGCCCCAGCTCTTCCACCTTTACGCTGTTCATCGGATTATAGCCCTTAATGAGCAACTGCGACCCCGTCTTGCGGTCCGGCAGCGCGGTCAGCGTCACGGTCGTATCAATTCGCTTGCCACCACGCCAGTACACCAGCTTGGCATCCTTATTCAGCAGGTTCGGCATCGCGAGAATCTGCTCATTCAAATCGGCAGGGTTTTCAATCGCATTGCCATCGAGAGAGAGAATAATATCCCCCGCCTGCAATCCCGCGCGCATCGCCGGGCTACCGGGCAATACCGAGGCAATTTGCACACCCTGCGCACGTTGCAAACCCGCCTCCCGCGCACTCATCTCGGTTACCATCTGGCCTTCGGCGCCAAACCACGGGCGCACAACGGTGCCCTTGGTGGTAATGTCATTGACCACGCGCTCAACAAGGCTGGCCGGTATCGCAAAGCCAATCCCGTTGCTCGCACCACTTTTACTAAAAATACCCGCATTAATCCCCACCAGGGCACCAGTGCTGTCCACCAACGCCCCGCCACTGTTACCGGGGTTAATGCTCGCGTCGGTCTGGATAAACCGCGCATACGGGCTCAACTGCATCGCACTGCGCTCCACCGCACTCACAATCCCAAAACTCACGCTCTGGCCAATCCCGTAGGGGTTACCAATCGCCAACACCACATCACCTACCGCTAAGTTATCGCTGTTGCCAAATTTAGCCGCGGGCAAAGCCTCGTTACTGCTACGGTAAATCTGCAAAATCGCAAGGTCCAGCTTCTCGTCCTGCCCTACTTTCTTGGCAGAAAATTCGCGCCCGTCACTCAACACCACCTTAATCGCCTGCGCACCATCAATCACGTGCAGGTTGGTTACCACCACACCACTGCTCCGTACAATCACACCACTACCAAGGCTGCGCGCAATGCGCTCCTGCATACGGCCATCCACGGCGGGCATGTTTTGCAAACCGGTTTTCGGCACATTCGTATTCACCCGCGCGGCATAAATATTCACCACCGCAGGCTCAGCCTTTTCCACGGCTTTAGAGAACGTTACACGCACATCTTGAACATTCTTACGAGGCGCCGCCACACCCACAACCGGCATCGCCACCACCACAGCTATCACAAGGGTGAGGAGTTTATTCATTGTTATTCCCCTATTTTAAACTCAAAAAATCATTTCAGTCCGGATACGTCTATCCGCTAATCTTCAGCTTCCAACACCGCCCGTGCAAGCGGAACCGTCACCGCACGCTTCTGTTCCAAACTCAAGGCATCCAGTCGCGCCATCAGGCTTGCAAGCTCATGGGTGCTGCGTGCGGCACGCGCCAGAATGTAATCCACCACCGCGTCTGGCAAGCTTAACTGCATCACCTCCGCCCAGTGCTTGAGCAACGCCCGCAAATCGTCATCCGTCGGCGGTAATACTTCAATCTGGGCTCCCGTCAGCAAGCGGCTTTTCAAATCCGGCAACAACGTCTCAATCTGCGCCACCGGCAAATTACTCGCTACCACCACCGGCACCTTGGCATTAATGGCATGGAAAATCCGCTCTTGGCTCTCAATCGGCATCTCTTCCAAACGGTCGCCCACCACCGCGCCACGGCTGGCCGCTAAAGCCAGCATATGGCTTTTGCCGCCCCCCGCAGGCCCGTACAGGCACACACACATCTCACCACGCTGCAAAGCCTCCTCCGCCGCGCGCGTGCCGTCGGTCGTCAACCAACGGCTGGCGTGGTAGCGCGGCAGCGCCGTGATATCGAGCAGCAGCTGACGCATAAATTAGTAACGGCTCCAGGGCATCATCGGGCGCGCGGGCTCCTGGGCTTCCACCGGCTGTTCATCCGTGCCCTGCCAGCTTGCCGCGGGGTTGGCCGCAGGCACGGTTTCCGCCCGTACCGGCACACCGGGCACCACTGTGGCCGAAACCGCCGGCGCCACCGCGGCCATATCAATAACCTGCACATCCATACCCGCAGAGTTCTTCACCTGCGCAGCATCCAGTGGCGTATCCACCAGCAACTCAGCACCTTCACTGGTCAATAAGCGGTACACGGCTTTCGTCGAAGCCTGACGGTTCAAATTCGCCCGCACCTTGTCCACACTCGCAGGGTTGCTATCGGTAATCCGCACAATCCATTGCTTAATCGGTCGGGTATCCTCCACCACCTCATCAATCGGGGTAGAGAGATCCACCTCCCCCTCCAACCCGACGTTCGCCGGTGCCGCAACTTGCGGTTTGGCCAAACCGCCAAAGTTCTTCCGTATCATCGCTTCGTTAAAGCTAATATCTGCAGTCAGGCTATAGCTCGGTATCAAACTCTCTTTCACCACCTTGTAGCCCTTCACAAAGCGCATGGCGCTGCCAAGGCTCTTCACTTTCTTCTCGGCTTCCTCGGGCTTCAGGCCAAGGCTTGTCAGCACGGTGGGAAGGCTCGCACGCGCACCCTTCTCCAATGCCGCATCGCGGTCAAAACCGCTGGTATCAGAAAGGGTCACAACAATTCCCTTCACGCTAAACACATCCGCCGCAACCGGCACACTGCTGCTCGCGGCAACAGTGGGGCTGGCCATGGCAGGTCCGGCGCTCACGCGCGGCGCTACCGGTGCCGGAGCCAAACTCTCTTCACCAATCCCGCTCTCTACCGGATTCACATCCAGCGCGAACGAGGCCGACGCACACAGCGTTAAGCCAGCTACCACAAACATCTTACCAAAGCGCATGAAAAAGGGCTCCTTATCAGAGCCCCATCATGCCCCATTTACGGTTGGGTGCAATACCTTGTGAGTGCTTCGTAAGCCCTACAGAAGCTCGGCGCTGCCGAAGAAGAAGGCGATTTCGCGCGCGGCGCTCGCTTCGCTGTCGCTGCCGTGTACGGCGTTGGCAGAAAGGTCGGTGCACGGCAGGGCAAAATCATGGCGGATGGTGCCAGCTTCAGCCTTGGTCGGGTTGGTAGCGCCCATCAGTTCGCGGTTCTTCAGAATGGCATTTTCGCCTTCCAGAACGAGCGGGTAGCAAGCACCGCTGGTCATGAAGTCTACAAGCTCACCAAAGAACGGACGCTCTTTGTGTTCAGCATAAAATTCACCGGCGGTTTGGGCGGTCAGGTGCATCTTCTTCAGAGCAACAACCTTCAGGCCATTTTGCTCAAAACGGCTGACGATCTGGCCCAGTACGTTCTTCTTTACGGCATCCGGCTTGATGATGCTGAGGGTGCGTTGTACGGTCATGGAATAATCCCTTGTCCTGTTGGGGTTATGTGGAAAACACCAGCCTTGTGCCCAAAAAAGCAAAGCCTGTCAAGCACCTCCTGCGGGCTTGTAAGCAAACTCCTACCTTGTCAAACACGCTGTCCAACAACTCGGCCAGCCGTTACTTTTTAGGCAGATACCCAAAATCATAGCGCTGCCAAGGCCATGTCGATTCTTTAATCACCCAGCCCTGCCCGGTCATATCCCGCAAGGTCTGGCTACCCACGCCTACAATCACACCATCCTGCACCATCACCGGCGTCAGGCTGTCCCAGCCAGAGGCTACCCACGCGCAGCTCTTCATGTTGGTCACCAAAAACACCGCATCCTGGGTCACACCCTCGCGGCTCACGGTCGCAGCACGGTAAATCCCCTTGCGCTTGGAAAGCTCTTTGGCAGGCGTCTTAAACAGCTCTACCTCTTGCTCCAAAAATATCTGGTTGGCACGCACAACCTGCACGGCCTCGGGTGGGCATTTGGCCAGCTCCGCCTCACGCTGAAGCTCTTTCTGGCTCGAACCACAGCCCACCAGAGCCACAGCCATCCCACACACAAACAACCGAAGACTCATCATGGACGCAACACCACCGGATCCAACACAAAGGGCTCAATACGCACCGTCGTCACACGCCGCATTTTATGCGCGGTTACGCCACCGGTACCCACATATTTACCTTCCTTATCAAAATAAACCTGAACCTTGTCATCGGCACCCAGCATCACTTTGTAGCAAGCCGAAGGGGTAATATCATATTCAATCACGTCGTACATTTTGCCAAACGGGCTATAGGCCCGGTACCCGCGGCTCGGCATTCCCAAAACCTGAACCACGCGCGGCAACTCGTCGCCCACACGCAGGGTTTTCACGGTATCGGCCATGCTCACACAACCACCGTTATTGCTTTTCAAAGGCATGGCCGTACGGCCGCAACCAGCTAATACCACCACACTCACCATCAGGCAGGCGGCAATCTGTCCCACACGGCTCATTACAACGGTTCTCCGCGCCCTAAACGCACGGGTACAGATGACCCCTGAGAGGGCGACTCATAATAACCGACCGGATGCATGTCTGTGTCCATGCCGCCAGTATATCCATTCCCGTCTCCACGGCCAGAGGGGGTACGGTAATTCGAGGTAGGGGGTGTGGGCAAATCTTCCTGCTGCCAGCGTCCGGTACGGGCGGGCGCGGGGCGCAGGGCTTCGGCTTCCCGCATCTCCACACGCGGTTGCGGCACAGCTCCCATCACTTCGGTAGTGGGTATAAAATCCGCCGTGGCACTGGCCTGCACCGCTTTCGGCCGTACCATCGGCACAATAAAATCGCGGTAATAATTAGGGCCATAGCCAATCAAACGGTCATCCTGAAACACCATCGGCATCAGCCCTTCCACCTGCGCGCCAAGGCTCGCCTGCACGCGGCAAATGGTTTCAGGGGTGTGGTAAAACAGCACTTCAATCACGGCACCGTTGGCGAGCTGAAACGTCTCGGCATGGGCAGGCGCCCCCACAATGCTCACGGTCTGCAATTTGTTAAAACCCAGCCTTAGGCGCGCCATATTCCGCGCCAGCCATTGGGTTTGCTGGATAAGCGGCGGCGGGCACGGCTGCAAACCACGGGTCGAGTTACTACTCAACACCTCCGGCGGTTGCGGCCCACGCGCCACCACCTGCTGGCGGTTAAACGGCGGCACCATCGCACAGCCCATCACCAAAAAAGCCAGCCCGAAGGCCAGCCCTCGGGCTAACATACGGTATGTGGCAAACTCATTGCCCACGCTTGGCACGTTCGTTGGTAATCACCTTGGCCACTTCCGCCACGGTGTGTTCCAGCACATCGTTAACCAACACAACGTCATAGTCGCCGTAGGTGGTGCCAATCATGTCGGGGTTGGTAAACACATAGCTGGGGTTGTGCAGGTTATCCATATCGGCTTCCAGCTGCTGCAAACGCGCACGGCCTTCATCGGCCAATTCGGGGTTGCGCTTGGTCAGGCGCTGCTCCAACCGCTCGCGGTTCGGCGGCAAAATTAGCAGTTTGAAAATACGCTTCGGCATCGCCGCTTCAAACAACCGCACGCCAATGGCGTTGATGTCCGAAATCACGTCGCAGCCTTCTTCAAATAACCGCTCCACTTCCCATCGGGGCGTACCGTACATGTTGCCGTTGTAGTTGGGGTTGTGCTCCAAAAACTCACCCTTGGCCACGCCAGCTTCAAACTCACCGCGCTCCATAAAATAATAATCGCGGCCATGCTCCTCACCGGGGCGCGGGGTGCGGGTGGTGGCCGTCACAAACCGACGCAATTTCGGGTCCTGCGAAAGCAACGCACTAATCACTGCACTCTTACCGGTACCACTCGGGCCGGTCAGGGTAATTAGCATCGGGCGTTCTTTTACAGAGGTCGGCATGGGGTTAAATCTCCTTTGCCGTGGCACTTACCACGTTTGTCGGGGTAACCAAAGCCCCCTCAATCACATTCGCCACTGCTTTGGGCTGCAAGGTCTTCTTCACGTCTTTCCAGTACCGAGCCACATTGCGCTTATGCTCCTCGTAGGTCGCGCTAAACACGTGCATGGTCAGGCTGGGGTCGGCTACAAAGAAGATCGCCTCCGTCCGTGCCGGACGCGCCACCGCCATCAGCGCCGCACGTCCGGGGTTGGAAATCGGCGTCGGCGGCAAACCCGCAAACAGGTAGGTGTTAAACGGATGCGGCTCGGTCAGATCCTTGCGCTTCAAACGGTCGCCATCCAGCTCGGCGCCGTACATCACGGTCGGGTCGCTTTGCAAACGCATACCCTTGTTCAAGCGGTTGTAAAACACGGCGGCAATCATAGGCATTTCGTCATCGTTGGCGGCCTCTTTTTGCACAATACTCGCCAAAATCAGCAACTCTTCCGGGCTCTTCAGCGGCAGCGTCGTATCACGCGCAGCCCACGCATCGGCCAGCTCCTTCTCCATGCGGCTGGTCATGGTTTCCAAAACCTTGGCACGGTCGGCTCCAAACCGAAAGGCATAGGTATCGGGGAAAATCTTCCCCTCTTCCGGCCGCACAGCATGGCCGGTCAAACCTTCCACCGCTTCCAAACGGTCAATCGCCTGCTTAACCGTCCACCCTTCAGGTATGGTCACACTGCGGTTTTCCGTGTCACCCAGCGCCAGCTTATTCACCACCGCGCGCAGGCTAATCCCTGGCTCAAAGGCATACTCACCGGCCTTCAGCGTACCCGCCATACCGGTCGCCTTCACCATCACCACAAACGCATCTTGGTGTGCAATCACGTTCGCCTGTTCAAGCCGACTGGCAATCGCACGCACGCCCATACCTTGATCCACAATCACCTTTACCGGAGCCTCCAGCGGGCCATGCTGGGCCATGTAAACTCCCACACCACCGGTTACGGCCGTAATCAGGCCTAATACCAGAATTCCCACAACAACAAGCGTACCAGTCGAATATTTCATACCCACAGTCTGCCCCACACCCCTGCCCCACACAAGCAACCTGCCCACCGTACAGACACCCACTTTGCAGCGCACAAAAAACCCCGCCAAAGGCGGGGCTAAAAATGCGGAAAACTATAAGCTAACCACAAGACTGGCATTGGTCCCGCCAAACCCAAACGAGTTGGAAACAACCGCCTTCACCCCCTCCACCTTGCGCGGAGAACCCATCACAAGGTCCAGCCCTTCCACACCGGGATTCTCAAGGTTCACCGTGTGCGGCAGCGTCTGGGTTTCCAGCGCCTTCAGGCTAATAACCACCTCAATCGCGCCAGCCGCACCCAACAGGTGGCCAGTAGCACCCTTGGTCGAGCTCACCGGCACCGTGTTGCCAAACATAGCCGCCAACGCAGCACCTTCCAAATCATCACCCATCGGGGTGCTGGTGGCGTGGGCGTTCACGTAGCCCACATCCGCCGCCGTCATACCGGCATCGGTCAGCGCCAAGGTCATCGCACGGCCACTGCCCTTACCATCAGCAAGGGTCATATGGCCCGCATCGGCCGTCTGCCCAAAACCGGCAATTTTGCCGAGAATCTTAGCACCACGCGCCTTGGCATGTGCTTCACTTTCCAGCACCAGCACAGCAGCCCCTTCACTCAGAAGGAATCCATCACGATCTTTGTCAAACGGCCGGCTCGCCTTCTCGGGGGCGTCGTTATACCCCATGGAAAGCGCCTTCATGCTGGCAAAACCACCCATGCTGCTCGGGCATACGGTTGCTTCCGCACCACCCACAACCACAAGGTCCGCTTCACCATACTCAATCATGCGTTTGCCCCAGCCAATCGCGTGCGCACTGGTGGCACAGGCACTTACGGGGCAGATGTTCGGACCTTGCAGGCCATACAAAATACTCGCCTGACCCGCCAACATGTTCGGCAACATGGCGGGAATAAAGAACGGCGAAATCCGGCTCGGCCCACGGTTTGTCACCACGTCCTTGGCATCTTCAATGCTGCTTAAGCCGCCAATACCGGTACCCAGCACCACGCCCATACGCTGACGTGCCTCTTCCGGCATATCCTTGACGTTCAGCAAACCGGCCTGCGCCATGGCTTCACGCACGGCAGCAAGGCCTAGCAGAATAAAGCGGTCGCACTTCTTGTAATCCTTCACATCCAAGCCGGAAGCAGCAGGATCAAACCCCTTCACCTCACCTGCCACGCGGCAGGCGTAAGCACTGGCATCAAAATGCGTAATCGGCCCAATCCCGGTCTTACCCGCCATCAGCCCGTCCCAAAGTTGGCCTACATCAAGGCCAAGGGGGCTAACCGCCCCCATTCCCGTTACAACAACAGTGTGTTTGGCCATGAGTAGAAACTCAAACTTACCTTAGGCGGCAGTCGCAGATTCGACGTAGTCGATTGCGTTCTTCACGGTCAGAATACCTTCAGCGTCAGAGTCCGGAATCTCAATACCAAACTCATCTTCCAAAGCCATAACCAGCTGCACGGTGTCCAGGCTGTCGGCACCCAGGTCATCTACAAAGTTAGCAGTTTCAACTACTTTACCTTCGTCAACACCAAGGTTTTCCACCACGAGTTGCTTTACGCGGCTTGCAATATCGTCGGCCATCCTGAATTCACTTTCCTTTAATTTGATACCGACATGGTTAGCCTAAGGCCACCCATTTGGCAAGACGTTACTAATATTTTGTATTCATTACATATTTTGCTGAATCACATCCAAAGTGAGCCTGCGCGCAACAAGCGCCACACCGGGATCATACGTCACGCCATCGTCCCGATTAAAGCCGTGATCGGCCTCATACACCTGCACCTGCGCGGCCGGATGATGCCGTTTCAGGGCTTCTACAGCCTCTTCCAGCGGTATGTACTGGTCAAGGGTGGCAAGGTGCACCAACGTAGCGCAACGGGGCTGCGCCTCGGCGGTCAGCTTGGCCAACTGCCCACCATAATAGCTCACGCACGCAGCAATTCCTTCCACATGACTGGCGCCCATATAGGCAACGCTACCGCCCCAGCAGTACCCACAGAGTGCCACACTCAGGTTTTGCCCCTTGCCCCACGCCACGCATGCCGCAAGCATACTTACAATATCGGCGCGCTCGGTCGCCTCAATCAGGCGCCGCGCTTCATCCAGCCCCTTCTTGTTAATCGGCAGAACCACACCCTCCGCCTTCTCCATAGCAAACGCCAGCATGGCGGGGGCAATCGCCACATAGCCTTGCCCCGCAAAATCCTCGCACACACGCTTGATGTGCGCCGTCACACCAAACGCCTCATGCAGCACCACCACACAGCCTTTTACCTCACCGGCAAACTCACCCTTGGGGCGGGCCACGTGTCCGACAAATTCCTTACCGGTTCCTGTCGTCAAAGTTACGGTTTCCATACATATCACCTTAAATTAAGCTCGGCGGCACCTTGCACCGGCCACTTGGGGTTGACAACCCCCTCTCCAAGCAGGCATAGCAACTGCCTGCGAAATAAGCATACAAATCTTTACGTAACTTACTTATACCGGTCATCAAACGCCGACACCTTGGAGGAATTATGAATCCGCATCGCATAGACGACATCATCCGCGAGGAACTGAGAGCTGACTTCAAGTTCAACGCGACAACCACCCTTTCCTCAATCTCGCCATCCAGCATCGCCCGCACACTCATGTGCATGAAGCTGGAAGACGAACTCGGAATCGAGCAGATTTCAGACGCCGAAATGAACCGCCTTCAAACTGTTGGCGACGTTCATGAACTGGTGAAAGTGAAATCCCGAATCCGACTGATCGCCGCTTAGAGGCGGGACGAGCCACGCTCGTAAAACGAAAAAGGCTTCCATCGGGAGCCTTTTCTCGTTCCTAGCAACCTAAATCCCTAGTTACCTATACGTACATCCCGCCATTCACATGCAGCGTCGTACCCGTCACATAACCGGCTTCTTTGCTCGCAAGGAAAGCCACCGCAGCCGCAATATCCTTTGCCTCACCAAAGCGCTGGGCGGGTATCTGCTTCACAAACGCCTCTTTCAGGTTGTCGGGTATCACCGCCGTCATGTCGGTATTGATAAAGCCCGGCGCCACCGCATTCACGGTCACGCCCTTGCGGGCAGTTTCCTTGGCCAAAGCCTTGGTAAAACCACCCAACGCGCTTTTGGCAGTCACGTAGTTGGTTTGGCCAACGTTGCCCATGTGGGCCACAATGCTGGTCATGTTAATAATGCGGCCATGGCCCTTGCTCATCATGTGCGGCAACACGGCGCGGCTCAGGGCCACCACACGGCTCACGTTCACCAGCATCACGTCATCCCACTGCTGCTCGTTTTGGCGTACAAACAGGGCGTCGCGGGTAATACCGGCGTTGTTGACCAGAATATCAATCTCACCGGCTTCGGCCACAATCTTGCCCACGCTGCTGTCATCCAGCAGGTTGGCGGCAATCCCCTTCACACCCAGCTCGGCCGCCGCCTTTTGCACGGTCTCGTCGCTGCTGCCATGAATCACCACTTCCGCCCCATGCGCCATCAGCATTTCCGCCGTCGCACGGCCAATCCCACGGCTCCCACCGGTTACCAACGCCCGCATACCGGTCAAATCACCAAACGCCATCCTGAACATCCTTTTTTACTTATGTTGTCGTGTTTCTTCAAAACTATGCCGCAGTTGTAACAGTCCTTCTTGCGGCGTCAACACGTCCGCACGCAGCGCACAAAACCAAAAAGGGCTCCCTTCAAAGCCCTTTCCTTCACTCACAACACTCTAATAAAAGCTCGCACGCGGCCCCCACAGCGGCAAAGTGAAGATCGCCACATTCACAATCATCGCCAACGCCCACAGCGCACTACGCTCACGCGGCATGTCTTTCAAATAGGCATAAATAAAACCACAACGCAGCAACAGCCAGACAACTGCCAGCACGCTCAGTACCCAGCTCGCCGCCCCGCCCTGCACAGCCACCAACACGGCGGCGGCAAAAATCGGAAACGCTTCCAAGCTGTTCACATGTGCATTATACGCCCGCTTCTGGCGCCCTTCGGCATTCGCATACGTATCGCGGGGCTTTGCGTTATTAAAGTTCGGCCCCCGTGCAATCTGCACCAATCCAAACGGCATCAACGCCGCCAGTAACACTATCCAATATGCCAGTAACATGATGTTACCCTTTCTGTTATTAACAACAAAACCCCCCGTAGGGCGCCCTGTTCCGAGTAAGTCGGTTAAAGAGCCGCCACCCAAGCATCCACCTCGGCACGGTTGCTTAAGCTTACGCCGGTTAACCGAGAATCGCAACGCGACGCCATACCCGTCAACACCTTACCAACCCCCAGCTCCACAACCGTGTCCACGCCTTGCTCGGCCACATACATCATACTCTCGCGCCAACGCACACGGCCGGTCACCTGCGCCACCAAACCCTCAGCCACCTCATCCGGAGCCATTTTGCCCGACGCATGAACATTCATCACGCACGGCACCTCCAGCTCGCGCAGCGGGTGGCTCTTCAAAAAGTCACGCACCTCACCGGCCGCACCGGTCATCACGGGGGTATGGAACGGCCCGCTCACATTCAACCGCAACGCACGCTTGGCACCGGCAGCCTTGGCAGCTTCTTCGGCCTTTTCCAGCGCCGCCACCGGCCCACTGAAAATCGCCTGACCGGGGCCATTGTCATTGGCAAACACCACACCCGATTCCTTCGCCACCTTATCAACCACTTCGGGGTCGAGACCCAAAATCGCGCTCATGCTCCCCTCTTGGCCGCAATCACGCATGGCTTCCCCACGCAGGCGCACCAGCTTCACCGCGGTTTCAAAGTCCATGCCACCGGCGGCGGCCATGGCGGTGTACTCGCCCAAACTATGTCCGGCCACACATGCCACCAGCTCGGCAACGGTTTTGCCAGACTGCCGCTTCAGATACTCCAACGCCACCAAACCGGTTACCAAAAGGGCGGGCTGAGCATTCTCAGTTTGGGTCAGCGCAGCGGCATCCTCGCCCCACATCAGCTTGGTCAAACCAAAGCCCAAGGCGTCATCGGCCTGCTCAAACAATTCTTTTGCAAAGGATTCTTCAGCAAAATCCTTGCCCATTCCGGGCACCTGACTTCCCTGACCGGGAAAAACAAAACACAGCTTTTTCATAGCCAAAGGTCTTGCATACTTAACAAGAACATGCAATACGCACCTCACAACCTTGGTCACGCAAGTGGCCGTAACGGGTCCCAAGTCTGTAAAAACAGATGTAAGTCCCACTAACCAAGAGGAAAGATGACACGCTATGGCGTTCTACGAACTCACCTACATCATCCGTCCCGACGTTCCGACCACGCAGGTCGAAGTCGTGGCCGGCAAAGTGGCCGACCTTGTGAAGAAGCACAAGGGCAAGGTCATAAAGACCGAACAATGGGGCCTCCGCACCCTGTCCTACCCGATCAGCAAGCACCGCAAGGGTTACTACACCATGAGCGGCCTGAGCCTGTCCGGCCAAGAAGCCATCAACGACATCGAATACCAGCTCAAGCTTGCCGATGACGTGATCCGCTTCATGACCATCAAGGTAGAAGACATCAGCAAAGAGCCCTCCGCTATGCTGAAGGCCAAAAACCGCATGGAAGACGGCGAAGCCGGCGCCAACGCGTAATTCAATTTAGTTTGTAGAGAAAGATTCTATCATGGCTATGGAACAACCCCGTAAGCGCGGCGAAAAGACCGAGCGTAAACCCCGCGACGAATTCCGCACCGGCGGTAAGTACACCCCCAAGCTGTTGGGCAAGGCTTACTTCCAACGTCGCCGCGGCTGCCCCTTCAGCGGCCCGAAGGCTCCGAAGATTGACTACAAGGACGTACGCCTGCTGGGCAAATACCTGTCCGAGTACGGCAAAATCCTGCCCCGTCACATCACTGGCGTGTGCGCTGAAAAGCAACGTGAACTGACTCAGGCCATCAAGCGCGCCCGTATGCTCGCCCTGCTGCCCTACACCGTTAAGTTCGACCCGCAAAACGACCGTCCGGCCCGCACCCCGCGTGGCCCGCGTGAAGGCCGTGAGCCGCGCGAACCCCGCGAACCGCGTGCTGAAGCCAGCACCGAAGCCGCTGAATAGTCGGTAGAAGAGAAGGAATAGACATCATGGCAAACATGCAAGTTATCCTGCTGGAAGCCCTCCAGGGCGTCGGCAAAATCGGCGACACCGTGCGCGTGAAGGGCGGCTTTGCCCGCAACTTCCTGCTGCCGCGCGGTAAGGCGCTGGTAGCCACCAAGCTGAACACCGAAAAGTTCGCGGCTCAAAAGGCCGAACTGGAAGCCAAGTCCGCAGCCGCCAAATCAGCTGCCGAGAAGAAGGCTGCCGAACTGGAAGGCGTTAAGCTGGAACTGTCCCGTTTCGCATCCGAAACCGGCCAACTCTACGGTAGCGTGAAGGCGAAGGATCTGGTATCCGAGCTGTCCGCCAAGGGCATCACCGCCAACGCCTCGCAAATCCTGATCGCGAACCCGCTCAAGGAAGTAGGCGAAACCAGCATCCGTGTGGCCCTCCACCCGGAAGTGATCATCACCGTTCCGGTGACCATCACCCGCCAAAGCGCTTAATAGCTAAGGCACACACAAAGAAACCCGCCTATACCGGCGGGTTTCTTTTGATTTCAATCGTGTTTTCCGATACATTCGGTTTGTTAATTGAAACATCTAACTCCAAAGAGGGGGATATATATGTCCAACGGACGTTTCATGAGTAGTGCGCAATCCCGCAACGCGAAGAAGGAAAAGCTCGCCGAGCGCGATCGCACCCACTGGGAACCCGAGAGTACGGAACATTCCGACCCCGATCCTCACCGCAGCGGTGTCGATTTGGTGCTGGTCGCCTCCACCGAAACAGCCGAATCCACATTCGGCCACCGGGATGAATTTCAAGAAATTGCATCATGGGTTAGGGCCCAATCCGCCGCCAGCTGATTCTTGAATGAGTACTGCGTAACAGTATTGCGTCGGCCACCTTCGGGTGGCCATTTTTTTTGAGCTTCTCCTTTGTGGATAACCCTGTGGGCAAAAAAGGACTCTTTCCCCTACCCCCACCCCGGTAAAACGCTATACTCTGGGCTATGGCCAACATTGTACCCCTCGCCAAAGCGACCGAAACTGCCCTCACCAACGCCAACACGGCGGCCGCCTCCACCGTGCAGGTGCCGCACAGCGTCGCGGCCGAGCAAGCGATTCTCGGCCTCCTCATGGTGAATAACCGCCAGCTCGACGACCTCGCAGGCGCCATTATGGCCGAGCACTTCTACGTGCCCCTCCACGCCGCGATTTTCGAAGGCCTGCAAACGCTGGTCAACCGCGGGCGCGAGGCTAACCCAATTACATTACGCGAAATCCTCCGCGGCACCCCCTACGACGACGAGCAAACCCTGCTCACCCACCTCAGCCAGATGTTCGAAAACGCAGGCTTGGGTGGCGATGTCCGCTCACTGGCCGAAGTCATCCACACCACCTACCTCCAGCGCCAGCTTATCACGCTGGGAGACTCCCTGCGCAGCCAAGCCGGTGCCGCCCACCGGCCCGACGAAGCCAAGGAAGTGCTCGACGCCGTCAGCGGCGAACTGTTTAAACTGGCGGAATCCGGCAGTGGCAGCAGCAGCGCCAAAAACCTGCGCGATCCCCTAATTGAGGTCATCAAACGCGCCGAGCAAGCCCGTAAAGATGGCGGCGGCGTCTCGGGCGTCAGCACGGGCTTTATCGATATCGACCACCTCCTCGGCGGTCTTCACAAGTCCGACCTCATCATTCTCGCCGCGCGTCCATCTATGGGTAAAACCTCGTTCGCCATCAACGTCGCGCAAAACGCCGCCACGCGCATGCTCACCGGCGGCGCCAACGGTGCCGCAGTCGGTGTGTTTAGTCTCGAAATGTCGGCCGACCAGCTCGCCGCGCGTATGCTCTCCTCCGCCGCAGGCATTTCCTCCCACCAGCTCACCAACGGCCATTTGTCAGACGCCGACTTCCGCCGCCTGTCTGAGGCCGCAGGCCAGCTCGCCGAACTGCCGATGTACATCGACGACACCCCCCAACTCTCGGTGAATGCCCTGCGCGCGCGCGCCCGCCGCATGAAGCGCCTCTACGGCATCGGCCTTTTGGTGGTCGATTATTTGCAGCTCATGTCCGGTAGCAAAGCCAGCAGTGCCGACAACCGCGTGCAAGAGGTCTCGGAAATCTCGCAAGGTCTCAAAACCATCGCGCGGGAGCTCAACATTCCGGTCATCGCCCTCTCACAGCTGTCGCGTTCGGTCGAAAACCGCGACAACAAACGCCCCCAGCTATCCGACCTCCGTGAATCCGGCTCGATCGAGCAAGATGCCGACTTGGTGGTGTTCTTGTACCGCGAAGACTACTACCTCTCCCGCCAACTGGGTGCCGAAGAAGGCATGGACGAAAAGACCATGAAAATGAAGGAAAAGCTGGAGCAAGTGCGCGGCCGTGCCGAAGTCCTCTTCAGCAAAAACCGTAAGGGCCCAACCGGCGTGGTCACGCTCATGTTCCATGGCGAAACCACCACCTTCCACAACATGGCCCCCTCCCACTACAACGTCCCCGGCGACGCCCCGTTCGAACCGTAACCGAAAGCCTTTTCATGACCACCATGAACATCAAACTCACCGGCTCCCCCTTCCCCGCCTATGCAAAGCAGGGCGACGCCGCCTTCGACCTCTTTCTGAACATCGAAGAAGCCATCACTCTGCAGCCAGATCAAACCGTCAAAATCGGCTGTGGCATTGCCATGGAAATCCCCGAAGGACACTTCGGTATGGTCGTGCCGCGCAGCAGCCTCTCCAAGCGCAATCTCATGATGGCCAACACGCTGGGGATTATCGATAGCGGCTACCGCGGCGAAATCCTCACCGTCATCCGCAATATCGGCACCACGCCCGAGGTGCTGAACCCGCAAGACCGCCTGTTCCAAATGGCGATCATCCCCTTCACGCAGGTCACGTTCAACTCCGTAGAGAACCTCTCGGACACCGACCGTGGCGAGGGCGGCTTTGGCAGTACCAGCCATCTCTCCAAAGCCGGTTAAAAAACCACACTAAATTTATGATTTTATAAAACTATAGCTGAAAAAGCACACATCATATCTTTATCCAATGCCCCCTGTCAGGTTCTTGGCATTCACCACTTTGTGTTGCACCCATAAAGGGCTAACCTACAGTTAAGGAGAGTTCCATCTCCCGACAACAGGAACCAACGGGTACGCCACATGCTCTGCTATGGCAAACAGAACACCGAAAATACCGCCGCTGCCGATGCGGCCTCAGCAGCGGCCGCCGATGCCTTCACGTCGCTCGCCACCCAGTACCGCGAAAGCTTTAACGAGCGCATGCGCCACAAAATGCTGCTCACCCTCGGCGGGGTATCTCTGTTCCTCCTCACCATGATCGTTGGGATTTACCATTTCAAATGGTTCTCAGAACTCTTTGAATTTATGGAAAGCCACAGCGAAATCGAAGACCCACTCGTTTTCCTCATCGGCTGCACGCTTATCGGGATTGTTGCAATCCTCATGGTTTATATTCACGAGGCCCACCGTCTTCAGGCCGACATCACCCACCTGATGGAAGAAAAAGACAAACTGGCCGAATCCTACAACCGCCGCCAACGCCTGGAATCTCTGGGCACCATCGCGTCCGGTATCTCACACGAAATCAATACAGCCCTCCAGTCCATTCTGGGGGGCTGCGAGCTTGCACGCAACCGTATCGACGACCGCGAAGCCTGCCTCAGCGCCATCAACCGCGCCATTAACAGCAGCCTGCACGCACGGCGTATTATCGACAACGTCCTCACCTTCTCCTCCGTTGGCGGCCGCGCCAAAATGGAAGTGGAATCGGTGACCGAACTGCTGCAAGAAACCGCCGCCTTCTGCCAAACCTTCCTGCCACCAAGCATCGACGTACAAATTAAACCGCCCGCAAACGACTTCCCCCTCGCCATCAACCGCACGGGCCTCATTCAAGCCATCAACAATCTTGTCTCCAACAGCGCCCACGCTTCCGACTACCAAGGTACGGTGGTGATCAGTTGCGACAACGTACGTATCGAACCTCAACGCGCCCAAGCAATGAGCGTCGAACCCGGTCTTTATGCGTCACTGACCGTCACCGACTTCGGTACCGGCATCCCGCCCGAGCACCTGACGCGCATTTTCGATCCGTTCTACACCACCAAAAAGGAAGGCGAAGGCACCGGCCTCGGCCTCTCGATGGTCCACGGGCTGGTCCGCAGCATGAACGGTTTTGTCGATATCGCCAGCGAAGTCGGCAAAGGCACCAGCGTGCAAATATTTATCCCGAAAACAGTAGCGTAGAGAGAACCTGACCCATGCAGTTACCCGATACCGTTCTGATTATCGACGACAACCATGAGACATTGGAAACGATGAAACTCATGCTCAAAAACATGGGGGTGGGCACGGTGCATATCGCCAACAACGTTCCCCAAGCGCGGCATATGCTAACCGATATGCCGGAAATCAACCTGATTGTCTGCGATTGGAACATGCCGGAAGAAACGGGCATCGACCTCCTCAGCCACCTGCGTCACGAAGGCAACCTCACTCCCTTCATCATGGTCACCGCCCGCAGCGACACCGACTCAGTTCTGGAAGCCAGCAAAAAAGGGGTAGACCTCTACATTTGCAAACCGTTCTCCTCAGAAGAGCTTCAACGTAAAATCGGCTGGGTCACCAAAGGCACGCGCCGCAGCGAAGTCCAAGTCCAGTTCGCCGACTAATTCCACCAAACAAAAAGCCTCCCACAAGGGAGGCTTTCCTAACCAGAAAGACAAGAGTCCGGCGCGAAGCGACGTTTGATGAGGCCCCACACGTGAGGCTATAAAGCTTCATCCTGAGAGGATGAGACGAAGCGACGTGTACAAGAAGTACACGAGCTTTGGCGAAGCGTCGCAGGGGGAGCTTTTAGCCCGCGCCCTTCGGCAAGAAAAAGGAGCCAACCGGCTCCTTTTTCTTGCTTACCCCAAGTTAGAAGGAGTAGCGAACACCGGCCAATGCACTATGGCTCTGGTAACGGGTGTCGCCAGCTTCAGTGGTACCCAGGTAACGGTATTCACCGGTCAGGGTCCAGCACGGGTTCAGTTCGTAACCAACACCGGCTACACCTTGGTAGGCCAAAGCGTCTTCGCTGGAGCTGTCGGTACCAGCAACGTCGCTGCTGTAACGTACCTTACCGTAACCGATACCGGCACCTACGTACGGGGTGAAGCGGCTGGCGTTCTTGAAGTCGTAGTAACCGTTAACCATGGCACCAGAGAACTTGGTAGCCAGGTCAGCACCGTCAACGTCGGATTCTTCATAGATACCTTCCAGCTCAGCGCGGTAGTTACCCATTTTCTTACCAACGAAAGCACCACCGGTGAAACCAGCGTCGTATTCGGTGTTGAAGGATTGGTTTTGGGCTTGGGTGGCACCGGCCTTAACACCAGCGTACAGGCCATCACGGCTCCAGCCTTCGGCGTTACCGGTTACGATTACAGCACCGGCCAAAGCCAGGGTCATTACAGAAGTACGGATCATTATCTTATTCCTATTAATAGGTTGTTCGTGTCAGAGGCACCGCCTAGGCAGGCGCTACTTCATCACTGTAATACATTTTGGGGGTGCAGGTTCCCAAAAAACGTAAAAAAAGCCCCCAAGACTGCACACCCCTGAGGCACATACGCCACACAAAAACCAAGCGAAACCAAGCCTAACCAAACGGTTAATTTAAAAAACACAAACGTTTAATAAGCCCTTAACAGCTTACTTCTTATTCACGCACACTAAAAAGATTTCCCGACTCTCGGCACGGCTACTCTCGGGCTTGAACAACTGCACCCGCTCAAACAGCGTGGCCATCTTTTTCTTCGCCTCGGCTTCGTAGCCGTTCATAAACAGCTTGGTACAAAAACTCCCACCCTTGCGCAGGTGGTTTAGCGCAAAGTCCACCGCCAGCTCGCTCAAGGCTTGGGTGCGCAGGCCATCGGTCTCCTTGTGCCCCACGGTATTCGCGGCCATGTCACAGAGCACAAGGTCCACAAACTCACTCTTCATCGCCTGCTTCACCTGCTCGTAGCCTTGCTCGGTGGTAAAATCGTCCTGAATAAACGTCACACCGGCCATCGCGTCACACTCCAGCAGGTCAATGCCTACCACGCGGCAGCCGCGGCTCGCGGCAATCTGGCACCAGCTACCCGGGGCACACCCAAGGTCCACCACGCTCTGGCCGGGTTTAAGAATATGAAACTTCTCATCCACTTCCAGCAACTTATACGCCGCACGGGCCCGGAATCCCTCGGCCTGCGCCTTCGCCACATACGGGTCGCGCAACTGGCGCTGCACCCACGCCTTGCTGCTCTTGCTCAGCGATTTCTTCCTAACCTTTAGGCTTGCGGGGGTTTTTTGCGTCATAAGTCATGATATAGACGATGCATGACTGAAAAACCAGCCCTTACCGCCACCGATTTGCCAATAGTCCATGTATTTACCGACGGCGCCTGCTCCGGCAACCCAGGTCCGGGCGGCTGGGGCGCGCTCATAAGGTTCGGCACTTTAGAGAAAGAACTCTCCGGCGGCGCAAAAGAAACCACCAACAACCGCATGGAGCTCACCGCCGCCACCGAGGCTCTCAAAGCCCTCACCAAACCCTGTAAGGTGAAGCTGCACACCGACAGCCAATACGTCATCAAAGGCATCACCGAATGGATGCCGGGCTGGAAACGCAAGGGCTGGAAGAACAGCCAGAACAAGCCGGTGGAAAACCGCGAGTACTGGGAAGCCCTCGACGCCGCCGCCAAACCGCATAAAATCGACTGGATCTGGGTCAAAGGCCACGCCGGCCACGCCGAGAACGAGCGGGTGGATAAACTCGCGGTCGCCCAGTCACTTAAGTTTAAGTCCTAACCAAATACTTCAGCACACAAAACCTTACAGGCGCCAAAGTTCCCTGCCGGAATGTAAAATATCCTGATTGACAGGCCGCCGCCGCCGTCTCACGCTACACCCATGAGCATCGTTACCGAAGAAGGCGTCATCACCAACCTGCGTAACCACCTGCTGGTGGCCACGGCCGAAATGAACGGCACGTTCTTCGAGCGTGCGGTGATCTACATCGCCAATCAGGGCGAAGAAGGCTCGATGGGCTTCGTCATCAACCAGCCCCTGCCCCGCGTCAACTTTACCGATATCGCGAAAAGCATGGGGATCGAAGACATCCTCGCCGCAGGGCGCGAATCACCCATCACCACCCGCTCACTGCCCATCATCTACCGCGGCGGACCGGTGGAAAACACCCGCGGCTTCGTCCTCCACAGCCCGGATTATACCCTGAAGTCGACCATCGACCTCACCCCCGAAATTTCCCTCTCGGCCCAGTCCGATATCGTCACCGACATGGCGCGAGGCAACGGCCCCAAACACGCCAATTTCTGCCTCGGCTACGCGGGCTGGAACCACGGACAATTAGAGCACGAACTCCACAGCAACAGCTGGCTCATAACGCCCGCCACGCCGGAAATCCTCTTTCACGTCCCCCCCGCCGAGCGCTACAACGCCGCCACCCAACTCCTCGGCCTCAACACCCTCAACTTCAGCAGCCAAACCATCGGCCTCGCGTAATCCAAATGCAAAAAAAGAAGCCCCTCAACAGAGGGGTTTCTTTTTTAGTAAGAACCACGCCCACCCCAACATATCCAAGTAGATATCCGCCGCGTCTCCACTCCATACTCCTCCACGCCCAACGTGTGCCACGGCGCACAGGTAGTAAACAGCGCCTTCACCTTCTCGGGCAACACGTTCTTTTCGGATACATACACCACCAAACGCCCCTTCAGCTCAGGCTTCGGCCACAGGTCATACTCGTTCAAACGCTTGTCTTCGGCATTCATATAGGCAAACTCGGGGCTGCCGGGGGTATGGAACATCAGGGGCGCCAGCGTCTGGTAGCGGCTGCTCAGCACCAGCGGGTTATCCAGCTTGTACAGCAATAATCCTAAAATATTACCTATATCCTCCCACCCACGCAGGTCCTTGGTCGGGTCGTTTTTCGGCTTCAGCGGCAACAGCCCAGCGTACCGCGCACGGTAGGTGTCCATCAACATCACGCTCAACACGCTGTTCAGCACAATCCCAAAACCCATCACCCATAGCACCCACCAGTGCTTGCCACGGCCCTGCCCCGCCTTACCAAGCCAGATAGCCAACACAATCAGTGCCACCACACTGCCCAACACCGGCCAGTTGGCCTGCACTTTAGTGGTCAGGCTAAGCACTGCAAAGGCCGCCAGAATCGCCACCGCCACCCACACCAGCCAACGCGTCGCCAAATCTTCACGCTTCAGGCACCGCGTCAGCGCCCACACCACAAAGCAAAATACCACCGGCCCCAATACCAGCGCCTGCGCGCCCACATACTCACCCAAGGTCGCCAAACCGCCATGACGCTCATCATTCGCCCCTCCGGCCTGCCACAGCACATGGCCTAGGCCAACCCAATCGTTCTGCATGTTCCAAATGAGCACCGGCAACTGAAACGCCAACGCCACCAGCCCACTCACCCAAACCTGTGGCCGCAACAACCACTCGCGCTTAAACACCAGCAAAAACACACCTAGCAACGGGTAAAATGCCGCCGCGCTGTACTTTGCCAAACCACCCAACCCAATCAGAGCCCCAATCAGCAACCACCGGCCCCAGCACAACGCCTTCTCATCGTTTTTACCAAACGCCCGTACCATGCTCAACATTACACCCAGCCAAAGCGGTAACAGAATCGCATCGGGGCTCATAATCAACCCGCCCCCCGCAATCAACGGCGCGGTAGTCAGCAAAATCCACGCCCACCAACCGGCCTCACGCCCGGCTACCTTACGCGCTATCGCGTACCCCAACACGCTCACCGTTGCCTGCCCCAGCAAAGCAAACAGCTTCACACCTAATAAGGTATCACCGAGTAAAAAAGTCGAAATCCCTATCAACCACGTCGTCAGCGGCGGCTTGGTCAAAAAACTCCAGTCGTTATGCGCCAGCCAGCTCCAGTACTGGGCTTCATCCGGCGCCAATCCGTAGGGGTGGTAAAACTGCACATACGCCACCCGTACCAGCAACACCGCCAACGTCAGCAGCCACACCAACCCCCAGCCTTGGGTCAGGGTGCGTTGCCAGTTCACTTGCGCGGCAGCTTTCGGTGTTGGCAGGTGGTTTTGTTGGAGTTTTGTGCGTATCATGCCCACCATGCTGCCCACCCCGCCCCGTCTGGTCAACCCTTCTGCTCACCAAGCAACCGTTCATACACCCCAACAGATGCTCCGCGAGCAAGCCCTCATCTGGGGCCTTTTCGGCGGTGCCGCACTGCTATTGGCACTCACGGGGCTCGACCACACCCTCGTCCACACCCTGCACATCGACGGCGGCAACACTTTTACCAAGCTCCTTCGCCGCTACGGCCCCTACCCCGCCATGATACTCGGCCTCGCAGGCCTCATCTGCCTGTTTTGGCCGGGCCTCTGGCGCAAACGGCCCACTCTCTACCAAGTTGCGGCCGTGTTTACTCTCAGCCTCGTGCTCGGCACCGGCCTGTTCAACCAAATTCTCGTCAAAAACCTCGCCGACCGCCCCCGCCCGCGCGATGTCATCGTCGCGCAAACTCCGCAAGACCTAACGGCCGACAGCTTCCGCGGCAACAGCATGCCCTCCGGCCACGCCGCCGTAGGCTTCGTGCTCGCCGCCCCGTTCTTTCCGCTACGCCGCCGCAAGCCGCGCCTCGCCAAAGCCTTTTTGGCCACCGGCCTCGGTATGGGCTTCGTCCTCGGTCTCTCACGCATCATGCTGGGGGCGCATTTCCCCACAGACATCCTCATCGCCGGTGCGATCGCCCTTTCCAGCGCCGCGCTCCTCACGCAAGTCATGCTGCGCTTTCCGCGCATTCCGGCCTACATACTGGCGTTGGGCACCCTTACCTGCGCTCTGGCCGTCGTTCTCGGCAATTTCTTCTACAACCTCACTCTCACCTACCCGCTGACCGAGCCCTTCCGCAGTATCGACCTCCCCTGCCAGCCCACCACCGTGGTCGCCGAGGGCGAGCCCGTGCTCACCGCCCCCGTACTTACCGTGGTCCTCCACGGCTTCGGCGCCCCCCTCAGCAACCTGGAGCTCGTAAAATATAACGATGTCATTAGCTTACAAACTCACCTCGGCCTTTATCACAGCCTGCGCTGCTCCGCGACCATCTCCCAACCGGCGGAATAACCCCAAAAGCGCATTTTACTGTTGACAAT
Source organism: Alphaproteobacteria bacterium (assembly GCA_027485835.1). GTDB lineage: Bacteria > Pseudomonadota > Alphaproteobacteria > UBA2136 > UBA6156 > UBA6156. The sequence goes on along the minus strand of JAIXQG010000002.1, from coordinate 921,539 downwards.
CCGTCCCCAAACCCGTAAATCGCCCCTAATTAACGAGGATTAGTGCCATGTCGCGCGTATGTGAAATTACTGGAAGCAAAGTGGGCGTTGGTAACAACGTGTCCCACTCCAACCGTCGTACCAAGCGTACCTTCCGCCCCAACCTGCAAACCAAAACCTACCAGAGCGAGATTCTGGGCCGCAGCGTAACCCTTACGCTCACCGCCCGCGCTATCCGCACTCTGGATAAGTACAACGGTTTCGATGGTTACATGGCTCAAGTACGTAACGTACGCGTCCGCGAAGGCTTCTCCGCCGCCGCCACCAAGCTGCGTAACGAGATCGTCAAGCGCCTCGCCAAGCAAGCCTAAGCTTCCTCAAAAGCCGAAGGGCCGGTACGTCATGTACCGGCCCTTTTGCCATTCGCAAACGCGCAAAGCGTTAATTATAAAGACCGAACGCCCTCTGCATTTCATTGAAATCCAGATACACCCGCGTACCATTAACTTTGTCCTTCAGCGTGAAGTAAGTCTTGAAGAACATAATGCGCTTCTCCTCGGCCTCGCCGTCGAAGCGCTTGGCCATGAACGCGAGCGCGTTCTCGTCCATCAGGTCGAGCGCGATGATGGCATCGAGCTTACCCGATGCCTTGCCGGTCTCAAGCAAACGCTCGATGTCGGCCATCAGGCGGAACCCCTCCCGCCAGCAAGAGAAGAAGTCGAGCTCGATCTTGAACGAACAGCTATAAGTCCCACCGTACTCTCCGTAAAACTTCGGAGCCCCCTCAGGTACGAACTCACGCCTGCAGGTGAAGCGAGTACCCTCGTCATTGAGAGAGCAAATGTCATCCGCATCGAGAGCCATGTCATCGCTGGATTCCTCCGAGTGAGGATTGCCGTTATTCGGCATCGGCGCATTGTAAGTGCTCGACAAATCGGCGTCCCTCGAAGAAAGGCCGCCGACATCGGCGAACGTGCCAATCCCCGCAAATGCCGAGGAAGACGCCGCGAACACCAAACCAGCAACCATAAAAAACTTAGTAAACATTCCCGAATCTCCATTTTTTTCGGAACATAGCCACGCATCACCCTTCATTGGTGCCCAAAAGGACTAAAGATGCGTTTTCCCTAACCAGATAGGCCCAATCCACCGCAAAACAAGCCCTCACCAAAAAAAGGGGCCGGAGTCATATGACCCCAGCCCTTTTTAATAAACGTTAACGAAAGCTATTTCTTCGGCAGCTGAATCGCATGCGCCTTTACGGCCGCCGTCGTCAGCTTATCAACGGCCGAGATCGCCTTGGCAACAACCTTGTTAGCCGCCTCGACATTCTGCCGGAGTGGCTGGCCCTTGCCGAGTTCCGCCGTATCAAGCGACGCCACCAGGGTTTGGAAGCTTTTGGTCTTCTCGAGAAGCTCGACGTAGACGTCGGAAGCCTTGGTCGTATCACCCTCTGCAGCATCAGCCGCCAGTTTCTGGAAAGTCACCTGTGCCGCCGCCAAGCATTCATAGTTCGAAGAGCCTTTCGCCCCTTCGAACTCGCAGGCCGAAACCGTCGCATCCTGCGCGAATACCGAAACCGAACCAGCAACAAAAAATACGGCCACAGCCGTCATCAAAGCACTCTTCATGTTCATATCTCCTAGCCATGAAGCCACTGCACATCCTCCCATCACGGGCGCCAAAAAGGTCAATTAAAGAATGTGCCTATCTATCAGATAGGCCCCACCTCCCCAAAAAACAACCCCAAGCCAAAAACAGCGCCCCACAGGGCGCCGTTTCCTCGCTTATAAAGCTTACTTGCGGGTCAGAATCGACAACGCGACGCCAGTAGCGACAGATACATTCAAACTCTCCATGGCGGCAGAAATCTGAATCTTCACCAGCGTGTCGCAGGTTTCGCGGGTCAGGCGGCGCAGGCCTTCGCCTTCACTGCCCATCACCAAGCACACGGGGCCCTTGGCGTTCACGTCACCAATCTCGGTCTCGGCTTCACCGGCCATACCCAGCACGGTGTAACCGGCTTCCTGCATCATGGTCAGGCTTTGCACAAGGTTGGTCACTTCCACCACGGGTACCACTTCCATGGCACCGGCAGCCACCTTGGCAGCGGTCAGGTTCAGGCCAGCTGCGCGGTGCTCGGTCACCAGCACGCCAGCAGCGCCAAAGGCAGCCGCACTGCGTACAATGGCACCCAAGTTGTGCGGGTCGGTAATCTGGTCCAGCGCGATAATCAGCTTCGGCTTGCTGCTCAGCAACTCGGGCAGGCTCGGCTGCGGCAGGTTACCCACCAGCGCGGCCACACCTTGGTGAACCACATCGCCAAACTCACGCTCAAATTCGGGCTTAGACTTAATCTCAACATCCCAATCACTGTGCTTTTCCAAAAGGGTCGCCAGTTCGCCTTGGGCTTCGCTCAACAGCCATACCTTGCGCACCTTGCGGCGGCCGGCGGTCAGGGCGGCCAGCACGGCATGGTAACCTACCAACCAGCCGTCGCCACCCATCAGCAGCTTTTCGTCAGGGGTGCTGCGGTCGCGCTTGATGGTCCGCTTTTCCGAAAAATTCGCCGGCTTGCCTTCACCGCGGTTTTCACGCGGAGCACGGTCAAACCCACCCTCACGCTTCACATACGGCTTGCGCTCGCCGTCGCCAAAGCTCTTGCGCTCATAACCACCTTCACGCGGCTTACGGTCAAAACCGCCCTCACGCTTCACGTAAGGCTTACGCTCGCCATCGCCAAAGCTCTTGCGCTCGTAACCACCCTCACGCGGTTTACGGTCGTAACCGCCTTCACGCGGGGTATAAGGGCGACGCTCACCATCGCCACGCGGCGCATAGCTACGCTCGCCGCCTTCACGGGGTTTACGCTCGTAGCTGCTGCCTTCGCGCTTCACGTAAGGCTTACGCTCACCATCACCAAAGCTTTTGCGCTCGTAACCACCTTCACGCGGCTTGCGGTCAAAACCGCCTTCACGCTTTACATAAGGCTTGCGCTCACCATCGGCGCGCGGTGCGTAGCTACGCTCACCACCTTCGCGCGGCTTGCGGTCGTAACCACCTTCGCGGGGTTTACGGTCAAACCCACCTTCACGGCTGCCACCAGCCTTGTAACCACCACGGGCGCCACCGGCCCCGCCTGCACGCGGACCCGAAAAACCGCCACCAAATTTGCCCTTTGCAGGCCCTTTACGCTCTACCATGTCGGAGATCCTCTATTTAACTACCCCCTACATAAGGGCAATCTGCCTAAAATACTAGCACCCACAACCAAATAATTGCGGAATACTTCATAAAATCCGAAATACCTTGTCCCGCGCCGTCTCGCCCCTCACCAATTCCAGCTTGCTTTTGGCAATTCCCAGGTGCTTCGCCAGCAGGGCTATCACCGCTTTATTGGCCTTGCCATCCTCGGGCACGGCGGTCACATAAATCCGATAATTCCCCTCCTCCACAACCAGCCTATCGGCCGCCGCCTTCGGCGTCACACGCACCTGTAAAAGGGTTCCGGCTTCCATCATGGGCTATCCTAGCACCTAACAAGAAGGGTGGCCACGCCACCCTTCTCAACTCATCACAATGCTATACCGAAGACGACTGGCACTGGCTCACCTTCAACATGTCCGCATCCGCGCTGGTAGAAAGGTTACTGCCGCACAGTGCCTGAATCGATTCCATAACACTCACAGCCTTTTCCTCACCCAATACCGACACCAGCAAGGCGCTCAACTGTTCGCTGGTACTTGCCGTGGCCTTCACCGTCAGCGTTTCTGTGCGTCCGTCAGCGTAGGTGGTCGTGCGGGTGGTATCACCATTGGCGGCCACTTCCGTCACCGTTTTCACCACTAACTCCGACGCCGCCGTTCCGTCAGACGAGCTGCCGGAGGTACCCGAAGATGCCGTCTCAGAACTACCGCCGCTACCACCCGAAGAACCACCGCCGAACAATTGCTGGATCAAAGACTCAAACCCACTGGACGACCCGCTACCAGTCAGCGAGCTTATCAAATCGCTCCCCAAGCCACTGTTGGCGCTGACACCCGAACCACCCGTACCACTTCCGGTCGAGCCGCCGCTACCAGCCGTTGCCGAATACCCGCCGGAAGCCACCGAGTTATCGGCCCACGCATTGACCGAAGCGACATCGTAATTCTTAATCCCACTGCTGGTGGCAGGGTTCACGTAGCTGCCATTCGCAATCTCACCATAGTGCAGGTGGGCAGCAGTAGAGTTCCCGGTCGCACCGGCATCACCAATCTGGTAACCGGTTGTCACCTTGTCTCCCACATTCACGTTAATATCGCTCAAGTGGCTATATTGGGTCTGGTTACCATTGTCGTCCTCAACAATAACTGTCTTGCCATAAGCACCTTTTTCACCCGCATAAACAACTTTACCGTTCTGGTTGGAGTAAATATCCGTCCCTTCGGTCAATCCCCCACCAATCGAGTAATCCTCACCTTTGTGGTCACTCGAAGAAAATCCTCCATTCGCAGTCGGCACAGATGTACGCGGTCCAAAATCGCTGGTACGCGTACTTTCGGTCCAACCATACGGCAGGTTCTTATCTTTAGCTTCCTCAAAGGTCACGTAGGTCATTTCCTTGGTATTGCGCTGACGCCCGGCAAAACCTTCCTGATAGTAATTTTCACTATCCCGCGCATCGGCACCCATAGGGTTCGTAGCGGCCGGAACAGTCTCTTCCTTAGTCTCAGGCTTAGGTAAATTCTCTTTCTCAGCGGAATACGTCTGCTCACAAATCGCATCCTTCTTCTTCTTCAAGGTTTCCGCGCGTTCATATCGTCCTTTTTCTAAGGCTTCATTCACTTCAGCTATGGCTTTCTGGCACTGTGTGGCCTGTTCCGCCGCTTTGTTCAACTGTTCCACGCCATCTGCAGCAGCAGCAGTCGTGCTCGCATCAAAATCGCTTACATCAGGGTCAAGTGCCGCATGCGCAACACTCAACAACGCCGCAAACCCAATTGCCAGCATGCCAACTTGTACATTCTTGCCTATCCGGTACATCATGACGTTGTCCTTCTCCATCTAGCTCGTAAATGCCGCGACACACGCGTCAATCATCAACATGAACGCATCCGTCGAGGTGGTGCTATCCACACCACAGAAGTTCTGGATATTCGTCGCAGCAATTTCACTGTTACTGGCGGTCTGGCTCGTCAGTACCAAACCATCCGAGTACGTTTTGACCGTCTTGATACTGCCGTCGATGTTAATCGTCGTCACAGTCGAAACCAACGTACGGCTCTCGGAATCCTCGCTATCACTGTCCGAGCTATCATCCGAATCCGAGGAATCGTCTCCACCAAACAACGCGCTCAACGCATCGGCAATAGAATTCCCACTCCCCCCACCTAGCAGGGAAGATCCATTACCTCCCAACAATTGAGAGATCAAATCATTAACAGACGTACCACCAGTACCGCTCCCGCTACCGCCCGAACCCGTACCACCGGTACTATTATAAGTTGCCAGCTGGCGCGAGCCCCACTGCCCCATATCCGGCACTACCGTATTTCCATTGGTATTGGCTAAACCCGTCGCAAAAGCCGCCGTAGCATTACCACCGGCAAGCCCCCAGGCTTGCCCGGCTTGGTTAGCCGGACGCTCATAATACTTCGTAAAGATACGCGCCGCTTCTTCCGCCGACGTCGTGCTCTTCAGCGCGGCGTAATTCGACTTCGACATCTGGCTCGGAAGTTCTTTGAAAATATAGTTATTTTGGTCAAACGCAGAAAACTTCAAACCACTAGCCGTTTTACCGTTATGCGACAAGTTCGCTTGGTTATAGCTCGTATTATTCGCATCCGCACGTTCCGCACGCATCTGGTTTACGTAGTTAGCCATCGCGGTACCACGCTCTTTGTGCCATTGCGCACGACCAAACGACGTACCTCCATCACCTACCGCGGTAGAGCCATCTTTAGTAGGGCTAAACGCATTACTTTCTACCTGTAAGCGCCCCGCAATACCGGCAATTTGCTGATCGCTAAATCCATAACTCTCACCAACCTGGCGGAAACTTTCATACTTCGCCCAGCTCATCTCCTGGCCATTAATCATAATATTTTTAGGCGGATTGTAAGCGTCTTGATTACGGGCATCAGCCCCCATAGGGTTGGCAGCGGCAGGAAGAGTCTCTTCCGTTTTTTCAGCTTCTACTTGCTTCTCTTTCGCCAAATTCTCTTTCTCAGCGGAATACGTCTGCTCACAAATCGCATCCTTCTTCTTCTTCAAGGTTTCCGCACGTTCATATCGCCCTTTTTCTAAGGCTTCATTTACCTCAGCAATGGCTTTTTGGCACTCCGTGGCCTGCTCCGCCGCTTTGTTCAACTGCTCCGAACCATCCGCCATCGTCGTGGTTTCACCGCCGTCCGCCGCACGCGCCTCATTGGCCAAACATAAGACAGCCACAACCGAGAAACCCAGCAACGCGCGCAAAGAAAGATTCATTTTCATAACCCTATATAGCCGATTCCACTATAGTATACAATATCATTCCTGACACCCGTCAGAAAAGTTCCAACTCCATGCTATAATCAGTCACCATAACAACACAACAAAACAAAATCGGAGAATCCTACCCATGACCAACCCCAAGCCCCGCGGCTGTAAGTCTTTGGCCGAAATCAAGGTCGGCGACGAAATCCGCCAGACCTACCAAGTGACCGATGCCGACGTGCAAAAGTTCGCGGAAATCAGCGGCGACTTCAACCCTGCCCACTTCAACGACGACTACGCCAGCAAAACCGTCTTCCGCGGCCGTATCGCCCACGGCATGATCTCCGTCGCCAAATTCTCCGGTATTTTCGGTATGGACCTCCCCGGCCTCGGTGCCATCTGGGGCGCCCAAACCGCCAAGTTCCTCGCTCCGGTGAAGCTGAACACACCCTACACCGCCATCGCCCGCTGCAAGGAAGTCGCCGAAAAGTTCTGTATCTTCGAAACCTGGGTGGAAGATTCTGAAGGCAAGCGCATGCTGGAAGGCGAAGGTACGCTGTACCCGATCCCCCAAAAGGTGAAAGACGCCATGCAATCCGAAGGCACGCTCGAACCGCTGATGTCCAGCACCAGCAGCAAAGCCGCCTAACCTAAACCCAAACTCCCAAAAACCGGCTCCTAAAGCCGGTTTTTGCGTTTCACTTGCACACACATCAAAAGATGCCTATATCCCTCTCATGACAATCACATCCAAAGTAAGCGCCGCCATTAAAAAGGCCGACTTCGTCGCCGAGCGCCTCACGCCCCTCTTTCCCGACCACACGGGCTACGAGCTAACCGAAGTAAACGGTCTCCCCGTCCTTAATATCTTCCTCCCAAACCCCACAGCGGCCAATCTCCCGGAAAAAATCAAAATCGCCGGCCAAAAAGTCCGCTTCGAATACCACCCCAGCAAAGCCTAACTCCTAAAAAAACCGGCTCCAGCCGGTTTTGTCTTATCCCAACCGCTTCACCAGCGTGTAATGGCTCGTCCCCTTCGGCATATCGGCAATCACGCCATTCACCTCAAACCCACATTTTTGGTAAAACTCCGGCGCCTGATACCCCAACGTCTTCAAATACATCCCCACTACGCCCTTACTCCGCGCCAACTCTTCCGCTTTCTGCATCAACGCGCGCCCCACCCCCTTGCCGCGCAACTCCGGCGCTACAATCAGGTGCTGCACATACATCCAGTCCCATTTGAAGTGCCCACCCACACCACCAACTACAGCACCCGCCTCATCCCGCAACGTAAACGCCCAGTGCTCCTTACCATTATCCGCGCCATCCGCAGCATTCTGCACATCCCACAAAGGTCCAATAGCCGCCTCAAAGGCCTTGTAATCATTCTCAGAAATGAGGTTCATGAATATATCTCCCTCTTACAAAGAAGGCTCCTCACAGAGCCTTTAAGTCATCTTCAAGAACCGTTCCCGCCGCAAGGCCTTGCAATCCTTACCCCGCAGCGCCCCAAGGTGCCCCAACACCGCCGCACCCACACGCCGCATCGCCAACTCAGGGTCGGCATGCGCGCCACCCACCGGCTCTTTAATCACTTCGTCAATAATCCCAAGGCCCAACAGGTCGGGCGCGGTCATCTTCAACGCTTCGGCGGCCAACGGAATCGTATCCTTCGTGGCTTCCTTCCACAAAATCGCGGCACAGCCTTCCGGAGAAATCACCGAATAAACGCTATTTTCCAGCATCAGCACCTTGTCGGCCACGGCCATCGCCAGCGCACCGCCACTGCCGCCTTCGCCCGTAATCACGCTCACAAACGGCACTTTCAGCGCCAGTTGCACTTCCAAACAGGTCGCAATCGCCTCGGCCTGACCCCGCTCCTCGGCGTCAATTCCGGGGAAAGCCCCCGGCGTATCCACAAAACTCACCACCGGAATCCCCAAACGGTCAGCTAGCAGCATCAAACGCTGCGCCTTGCGGTAACCTTCCGGCTTGGGCATCCCAAAATTCCGCGCCAAACGGCCGGGAGTATCCTTGCCCTTATCATTCGCCAGCACCATCACCGGCAGGCCATTCAAACGGGCAAAACCGCCAACCAGCGCCTTGTCCGAGCCAAACCGACGGTCACCTTCCATCGCCACAAAATCCGTGAAGAGGGTATTGATGTAATCCGAGCCCTGCGGCCGCTGCGGGTGCCGCGCCACCTGCACCTTCTGGTGCGGCGTCAAATGGCGGTACAGCAAGCGGGTCACACGCGCCAAACGCACTTCCAGCCGCTCAATCTCGGCGGGCAGGTTCTTTTCAGCGGTAATCGCACCTTCGGCATGGGCTACACGCATATCCTCAATGCGAGCCGCCAGCTCCAGAATAGGCTTCTCAAAGTCTAAAAATTGACGTGCCATTAGCGCGTGCCACTCCGTTTGGAGGCCGCGCCCAGCTTAGAATTACTCAGGGGGTGATGTTTTTCCAAGGTCTCTCTCAATCGCTCACCGGCGACTTTCGTATATATCTGCGTCGTGTTCAAGCTGGCATGTCCTAACATAACCTGAACCGCGCGTAAATCCGCATCATTTTGCAGCAGGTGGGTCGCAAAGGTGTGGCGCAGGTGGTGCGGCGCCACCTCCACCCCCACGCGTTGCCCCGCCTCCTTTAAAAGCTGAAACACCCGCACCCGCGTCAGCGGCGTGTGCCCATCGGGGCTAGCAAATACCCACTGGCCGGTGCTGCCGCGCATTTTCGGGCGCGCATCATTCAAATAGCCCCGCAACGTATGCGCCGCCACATCACCCAGCGGCACCATGCGGGTTTTGCCACCCTTCCCCGTCACACGCAGCACAACGCCATCGCCATCCGCCACCGCATCCAGCGTCAAGTTACACAGCTCACTCACCCGCAAGCCGGTCGCGTACAAAAGCTGAATGATCAGCCGCAACCGCACTTCCGCGGGCGTACTACCCAACGGCGCCAGCAACAGCTTTTTCACATCGGCAACACTCAACGCCTTCGGCAGTGTTTGCGGCAGTTTCGGTAAAGGTACCGTCTCCGTCGGGTCATCTTTCGCCCAGCCGCGCTCCATCAAAAACCGGTAAAAGCCACGCACGGCACTCAATTTCCGCGCCACGCTACGCGCACCGTTTTCGTTTTTGGAAAGCCTTACCATCCAACCTTCCACATCCGCAACACTTACCTCCGCAGGCACGGTCTGCACGTAGCTTAAAAAATCCTTAATATCGCGGCCATAGGCCGCCACCGTGTTCGGGCTCGCCCCCTTCATCACGGTCAGATACTCCGTATAAGCCCGCCACTCGCGCGCCGCCTCTTCCAACATAACAGGCGTTGCAGCCATCTTAATTATCCATCCGTGGCGGCGTCGGCTTGGTCGGCGCCGTCACTTTGGGGGCGTCCACACGCGGCGGCGGCAATATAAACCCACTCTCACTCACCTTCGGTGCCAACCCCACCGAATTCAGCCCGCGCACCACCGTCCGGCTCGCATCATGCGCCATAGTTGGCAACACGGTAGACGAAATCGCCTCTCCACCAAACGTCCCCTCCGGCCGCAACGCCACCAGCGGCTTACGCGGCAAACCAAGCAACGCTTCCGCCGCCACCCGCCGCCCAATCGCCTCAAACCCAACCCGCCGCAACGCCTCCACACTCGCGCCCGCCACAACCGGCGCCACATCGGCTACGGGCTGACCATTCCACGCTTCACTCAACAACAACATCACCTGCGGCACATTGCGTTTGGCCACGGCATCCGCCAACAGGCGCTGCCACGCGGGGTCTACCGCCACACTTACCGGCACGGCGCGCATGCGCATCTGGCTCCAAATCCGCTGCGGCACCGCAACCCCCAACGCCTCTGCCACCAGCAATGTGCGCTGAGCCTGTTTGGCTCCTACACCGTTCTCCAACGTCTGCGCCACAATCCACTCATCCCACACATCCTCCGCCACACGCCCTTGCAAAAGCTGAACCGCCAACCGCGCCTGCACATGGCGCCGCATCTCCGCCGCCGCCACCGTCGGGCTCGGCGCTCCCCATGTCGTCATGGCCTTCGCCGCGTCGTCCACCAACCCCATGCGCAGCGCCGCTTCTACATAGTCTTTTACCTCACTCTCCGAAACCTTCGCCCCGCGTGCCACCACCACACTGTCCGGCAAATCCCCCGCCAACTGGGTGCCACTCACCAAGCTCCACGCCAACACGCCATCGTCTAGCAACCCGCTTTGCCCTGCCAGCGCTACTGCCGCCTGCCCCCGTACATCCATCGGCAATTCCGCACTCTTCACCACCCGCCGCAACGCAAGGTCCGGCACGCGCGGCAGTATCGCCGCCCCCATCAGTGCAGGGTATTGTCCCAATACCGAGCCTCCCAACGCATCAATATTCATATTCCCATTCGGCAGCGAGCTCACCACCCGCCCCTCGGTCACCGCCTGAAGTATCCGCAGCAAAGACGGATTCTCCGCTTTCAACTGCGGCTCCACCACCTGCAAACTTAATTGCACCGAAGCCGGATTCTTCCCCTGCCCCACCAACTGGCACGCCGCCATCACCGGCGCCCAGCGGTTGCCCATCGTTTCTTTCACGGCCTCGGCTTTGGCAAAGGCACACGCGGTTTCCCCATCCCCCGCCAACATGCGCAGTTTCACCCACGCCAATTGGCTGGCCTCGTCCGCGCCCAAATCCTCAACCGGAACCTCGCGCCACATCGCCCATGCCGCTTCCTGCAGGCCCAGCTTATCCAACGCCTCACTGCGCACCGCCAACCAACTGCTGATCGTGCCACGCTCCGGCATCAACGGCGGCGCCGCAGCTGTTAGCAACACAACACGCCACGCCTCTTTCAAGGCGGGGCTCGCGCCACCTTTACTGAGAGACCGCTGCAACGCCACTTCCGCCTCGGCTCGGCTCATCTGCCGCCACAGGTCCGGCGCTAAACCGCCTTTTCCGGGCTTCAGCACACCCACCGCATCGGTATTCCAGCCATTCTGAGCACGGTTCACACGGGCAGCCGAGGCACTCACTGCCTCCGTCGCCGAAACCTCACCCACCGCAAAATCCGAAGCCTTCCAATTGACTGGAAACCCATCAGCCCCCAGCTTTTCCTGCACAATCTCAGCAATGCCAAAGCGGGGCATCAGCCCCACTGTTAGCATTATTGCTAAGCCAAAAAGCTTAAAGCTTAACCGGCACATCGGCCGTCACCGTTTCAGTGGCCGGAGCACTGCCCATGGTCAGCACAACCCAACCAAACACAATTAGCAACACGGCGCCAATGCCACCAGCAATCATCAACGGTAACGGCAGGCCACCGTTGCCGCGGCCACGCGGACCACGCGAAATACCACTCGGAATCATGAACATTCTCCCCTTGTTTTGGCTAAAGTTAATACCAGCCTGTCCAAGGGGCAACTACCTTGCCCAAATGTCACCCACCGATTATCCTGCCCTCATGAATTTCCTGATGTCCGAGCACCTCTTCACCCACAAGTACGATATCGACGACATCCTCGCCGCACTCTGCGGCACCGCGCCGTGCGTGCTGGATACCCGTACCGGCACCGTCTCCACCACCGCCCCCACCGACGCTCCGGCCAAAAACATCTTTCCACTAGAACCCCTGCCCGAGAGCTACCTCACCGAAATCGCCCAAAGCGCCGAGCGTAAGCACCTCAGCGAAGACGAACAAACCATTCTGGACAACTGGCTGCAAACCGCCACCATCGCCAGTCTCTCGCAGCACTTCTCGCAAGGCCGCACCGGTGGCTGGCTGCGGGAACGTATTAAGGAAGCGGCCCTCGACTGGCTCGATAGCCACGACCTCATCCCACCCTCCATGCGCCACATCAACCGCGCTAAAATCGCAGCCACCACCAACACCGCCCGCAGCGTGACCATCGAGTCGACCGACCTCTAACGCCCCAATTTCAAAACAACAAGAACCCGCATGGAATCAACCCTCACCGCTCCCCTTATGGCCCCGTGGCTGACTATCCTTATTATCATCGTCCTGCTAGTTATCTCGGCCATTTTCTGCGCCGCCGAAATCGCCCTGCTCTCCTCCAGCAAAGCCCAACTGCACCAAGCCGCGCGTAAGGGCGCACCCTCCACCCAACGCCGCGCGCTGGTAGCCCTGAACATGCTGAAGCAGCCGGACCAAGTCCTCGCCGCTATCCTTATTGTGATGACGATCATCCCCGTCGCCAGCTCGGCCATGGCCACCAACCTGCTGGTCAGCCTGTTCGGGCCGGTCGGTATGGCCTACGCCACCTTGGCACTCGGCCTTACCATTCTGCTGCTGGCCGAAGCTTTGCCCAAAGCCCTCGGCACCAAATACCCCGTCGGCATCACGCTGGCCTTGGCTATGCCCATGAACCTCATCGTCAAAGCCCTCAGCCCGGCCACATGGGCCATTAAAATGTTCAATACCGGCATGCTGCGCCTTATCGGTCTGGGCGGAGACAACGGCCCCAGCTTTACCGAAGCAGACCTCCGCGGCGCCATCAATCTGGGGCTGGAGGCCGGCGCTCTCGGCCTCACCCAACACCGCATGCTGGATGCCGTGCTCGACCTCGACACCATGACCGTCGCCGACGTGATGATCCACCGCAGCGCGATTGTGGGCCTCGATATCGCCACCGCGGCCACCACCCTTCCCAAAATGCTCGGGCAACTTAAGCACAGCCGCGTGATTGTCTATCAGGACCGTCCGGAAAACCCCATCGGCATCCTCAATGTCCGCGACTATCTCACCGCATTGGCCGAGGTCAAATCCCGCGCCGATGTCTCATTAAAAGAGCTTCTCCGCCCACTCTACTTCGTGCCAGAAACCACCCCTCTCGGCCACCAACTGCTAGAGTTCCTCAAACTCCATCGCCACTTGGCGCTAGTGGTCGATGAATACGGCGACCTGCAAGGCCTGATTACGTTAGAAGATATTCTGGAAGAAATCGTCGGCGAAATCGCCGACGAGCACGACCCCGTGGAAGCCGCCCCGCACGCCGACGCCAGCGGCTCCATCACGCTGCGCGGCAACCTGCCCGTACGCACCGCCAACCGCGACTATGGTTGGGATCTCCCCACCGACTCCGCCGTCACGCTGGCGGGCCTGATGATCGAACAACTCGGTCACCTCCCCTCCCAAGGCCAGTCCCACATCATCACCACCTCAAACGGCACCCTCACTCTCACTGTCGCCACAAAACGCGGCCACAAAATCGAGAAAATCCGCATCACCCCCTCAATCAAAGCACCAACTCATGCGTAGTCTTCACGCTCTCAGCGCGGTCTGCGCCCTCCTCGCGCTCGGCGCCTGTAAGCCGGAAACAGCCGCCACCGACTACTCCACCCCCGCAGGCCCCGCCGCCGTCGGAGACGTCCTCAATTCCGCCCTCACCGCCTCCCCCGCCAATCTGGTGCCCTATCTGGCGGCCGATACGGCGGCCTCCGCCATCGCCGGAGACATCTACCAAGCGATGATCACCTACGACAAAGACCTCAATCTTGTACCGGAGCTCGCCGAGTCCTTCACCGTCAGCCCGGACGGCCTGCAGATCACCTTCAAACTGAAACAAGGCCTCACCTTCTCCGACGGCTCACCACTCACCAGCGCCGACGTCTCCGCCACCTTCCACGCATTGACCAACCCGGACACCAAAACCCCCTACGCCGACGACTACCTCCGCGTGAGTAAGTTCGAAACCCCCGACCCCCACACCGTCCGCGTCAGTTACAAAGACGCCTTCGCCCCCGGCCTCTCCAGTTGGGCAGGACTGCTGGTCATGCCCGCCAAGGTCATCGCGCAAACCAAGTCGTTCAACGATACTCCTCTGAAAGACAACCCCCTCGGCAGCGGCTCCTATCAGCTGGAGCGCTGGCGCCGTGGCCAAGACCTCCTCCTCACCCGCAATCCGTCCAGCACCAAGGCGCCCTTCATCGCGCAACAATACCTGCGTATTCTGCCAGACCAATCCACCCAGTGGCTGGAAATGAAAGCGGGTAACTTGGACACCGCCCCACTCACCCCACTGGCCTACACCCGCCTCACCGATGCCGACTGGTTCAAAAACAACTACGCCACCTACCGCTACCTCAGCAGTGCCTACACCTATCTGGGTTTTAATCTGAAGGACCCTCTCTTCGCCGACAAGCGCGTCCGCCAAGCGCTCTCCTACGCCGTCGATAGGCAAGGCCTCATCAACGCCGCCCTGTTCGGCCAAGGCGAACCCATCGCCAGCATCATCAAACCCGGCACGTGGGCGTATAATACCGCACTCCAGCCCTATCCATTCGACACCGCCAAAGCCCGCAAACTCTTCGCCGAAGCAGGCTGGACCATGGGCCCCAACGGCGTGCTGGTGAATGCTAAGGGCGAGGAATTCCGCTTCACCCTCAGCACCAATCAAGGCAACGAGGTCCGCCTCAAAACCGCTCAAATACTGCAAAAATTCTTCGCAGATGTCGGCGTGGTCATGGATATCCGCGTGCAGGAATGGTCCACCTTCCTCACCAACACCGTGCAACAACGCAAGTTCCAAACCCTGCTGATGGGCTGGACGCTCCCCGCCGAACCCGACCCCTACGATGTCTGGCACAGCAGCAAAACCGCCCCCGCCGAGTTCAACATCATCAGCTTTAAGAATTCAGAGGCCGACGCCGCCATCGTCGCCTCGCGCGGCACCTTCAACCAAGCCGAACGTAAACAGCACCTCGACCGCCTGCAGGAAATTCTGCACGACGAACAACCCTACCTCTGGCTCTACGCACCCTATGCACTAGAGGCCGTGCACAAACGTATCGTCGGCATCCAACCCGCCCCCGCCGGTATCAGCTATAACTTCGACGCATGGTACGTCCCCAAAGCCTGGCAACTTCGACCACTATTGGTGCCCTAACAAAGCCCCCTCACAAGGGGGCTTATCTTTAGAGTAAATAATACGTTTACTGCGTCAAACTCGCCGTATTAGCCACGGCCCCCTGAATCCCACCGACAACCGCCGCAGTCGCCACGGTCTGAATCATATTACTGCCGGAACCACTGCTCGCAGCACCCAGCGCCGCCTGCGCACCAGAGCTCACCGCTGCCGTCAGAATAGAATTGGACGAACCTCCAAACGAATTGCTGGCTGTCGCAAAAGCACCCTGCATACCGCCTTGCTGCAGCAATGCACTGCTGAGCGAGGCACTCAGCAACCCCCCAAAATTCCCCATGCTGCCGCCGGCACTCAACTTATCAAGCCCCTGCATCACACCGGCCGTAATCACGCCCTGCACAACTCCTCCCAGCACGCCATCAATGCCCATGGCATTGGTCACGGCACTGCCAATCATGCTGCCCAAACTGGCTGAAGCCAAACCCTGAATATTAAACCCGTTCGCCTGCGCCAGAGACATCGCACTAATCATACTCTGCGCATCAATCACACTGGCCATGTCCATGCCATAGCCCGGGTTTCTGGTACTATAGTCGGCGGCGGTTAAGGCATAACTCTCGGCTACAGGCGCCACAACCAATGCCATGGCAAGCATAAGGCCGGTCATACGGGTACGGGTTGCGTGCATCATGGTGGCAGTTCCTCTCTACCCCTTTATAAACCCCGCCAATACTGTATTCAATCAACAACCTGACAGCACTTGAACATTGATATGCAATAAAAAACAGAAAAACCTACCGCCAAGGTGTCGGCATCGTCCGGCGTTCGTTACCCTTGGTGTAACCGCGCACATAGTTAATATCGCTGGCATGGTCCATATTAAGGGGTTTGCCCTGCATGGCATCCAGTTGGCCTAAACGCTCCAGCTCGCGGCCATTATACTGGGTCGCACTGCCTCCCGTACCTGCCTCAAGGTCATATAAATCCATGCCTTCACCCGCCCCCAGTACCGGCCCGGTCGGCTGCGGGCGTTGTACTTGCGGCACCGCAGCGGGTGCGGCTGGGGTGGCCGGCGCAGCAGCGGCAGGCCTTGTCGCAGCCTCGTAATCAATAATCGGCCCGTAGCTATGGCTATAATCGGCAGCCACACACGCCGGAGACGGCGGCAGTTTAAAATCCCGTACAGCCCCAGCAATCGCAAGCCCCGCATCCGGCGGAACACATTCATTCGTTTGGGCACGCACGGCGGCTACCGTGGCAAAGGTCATCCAACATCCAAGGGCAATATAGCGCTGCATAGCATAAAGTATAGGCCAACCAACATCAAAACGCATGGCCTATGCAGGGTTCAAGTCCACTCGTGCTAACCCTCTGCCACCTAAACATCACAACTAAAAGATATGATAAAAACAGAATTGCGTGCAAAAGCATCTTTCGCTGCCCAATATGTATACTTAGCCCTTGACCCTAAGGAAAAGGCATGGCAGGTTGCAGCCAATACAGGGCCCGAATGGTATCCACCGTGCCGTGGCCCCGCCTGATAAAAAAACAGAATAATAAAAACCACAGGGGAAAGACGAACAGAAATGAGCAAGCAGATGACGACTCAACACAGCAATCTCGACACCATGGTCCGCGAATCCCTCCGCGACAAAATCCTCAATGGTGAACTGGATGGTGGCTTCCACCTGTCCGAGCTGAAGATCAGCAAGGACTACAACGTGTCCCGTACTCCGGTGCGTGAAGCTCTGTGCGCCCTCGCTGCCGACGGTCTGGTCGAAATGGTTCCCCACCGCGGTGCCTTCGTCACCCACGTCCCCACCAGCACCAAGGTAGACCAGCTGCAATCCTACAGCCTGTTCCTCGGCCTCGCTGCCAAACTGGCCGCTGAAAAAGCCAGCATCGAAGCCCTGATGGACCTCGAAACCGCCTTCGCCTTTGCCCAAGACGATTCTCTCCAAAGCACCCAATACCTGCAATCGCTGGAAATCGCTCTGGAAATGATGGAAAAGACCGCCTTCAGCCCGACCGTGTCCGAAGCTATCAGCATGGTGAAGCGACGCACCAACATGTCTGAACTCTGGGCAACCTCTGTCGGCCAGAAGAAGGAACTGAACACCCACCTCATCACCCTGCTCGGCGCCCTCAAGCGTAAAAAGGGCGACGCTGCTGAGAAGACCATGCGCCAAATGGCCACCATCGCCATCAACAGCTGGATGACCACCCGCAAGATCGCCATCCCCGCCGTAACCGAAGGCGAAATGACCGATGAAACTCCGTTGTACTCCCGCACCCGCGCCGTACAAAAAGCCATCGGTAGCCAAAACTAGGCTAACGCCCACCTTGCAAAGCCCCTGTCACAGGGGCTTTTCTTTATGCTTTTCCTTGCCAAACCAGCAACTTCCGCCTAAAACCACGCCCAAAGCAGTATCTCGTAATCTCTTCATTCCTAACCGGCATAGTCCAGAAAGGCGCTCCCATGGGCGACGCAATTTTTGAAGAACGCTCCCGTAAAACGGAAATCCTGATTAAGGATCTCACGGAGATTCTCCGCACTAACGGCGTAGCACCAGCTACGGCAACATCCGCCGTCAGGACCTTGCGGAACGAACTGCGAAAGTCAGGCGAATTCTATATCAAGGAGCGTAACAACAGCTACTGGAGCCTCTACAATAGCGGCGAAATCACACGCCAAGAACTCAAGACTCTCATCGCCTACCTCGCCCTTTATGCGCAGAGCATCTACAAAGGTCGTATGGCAGAAGGTACTCTCACCCAGAACTGGCGGATTGATCACGCAAAAGGGATTCATCCGGCGATACCGCATCTCGCGGCACTCGCAACAGGTGACCACATAAAGACCATCGATCCCTTCATGCTGAATCACTTCGGCACGACTCCTCACGAGCTTTTCGATCTACTTGTGGAATGGCTTTGCTGGCACTACAAAATGATACGGGAATGTGCAGACAACGGAGATTTCATATGTCTGTCTTCTAGCTCCGCCCTGAGAGCAGGCTTAGAAGAAGGTAACATGAATTTCAGCATTCAGCTCGAAACAGGTGTGGCCTACGTCGGACTCTCCCCGTTTCATCGGGACGCGTCCAGTGGTTACGAGGTAAAGTTTCGCTGGAGCAGTATCACTACAAAAGTGAATCCGTCTTTTCGGACAGAGGAGCTTATTGCACGCTGCCAAGCCTTCGGCACACTGACCCTCGACCTCCCTCTCCTCACCGCTCCGGCCCAAAAAACAGCCTGAGCGCTATTCTTCGAACGACAACCTTAAAAGGCGCCGCACCCCGCGGCGCCTTTTTCTTGCAAGCATCCCACCATCCACGTATACAGAGGATACTATCCACAGGAGAAACCGAGATGTTTGAGATCCAACTCCTCTTCGCCCTGCTTATCGGACACACCTTCATCGACTTCAACCAGTACGAATTCATCGCAATCTACAAATCGCACAAAAAGAAATTCGAGCACATCCCGGAAACCATCTGGGGCTGGAACCTCACCGGCCACACCCTGCCCCACGCAGGCGTCGTCTGGCTCATCACCGGCAACTTCGCGCTGGCGCTGATCGAGTTCGTGCTCCATACCGCCATCGACTACGGCAAAAACGATGGTCGCTTCGGCTTCCACACCGACCAGATCCTGCACATCCTCTGCAAACTAGTCTACGTAGCGCTCATTACCCTCGGTATCGCCGAAGCCGATCCCTTCTTCATCAGCTACCTGAAAGGCTGATACCACTCCCACACGCAAAAAGGCGCCGGTCTCCGGCGCCTTTTTTCTTGCTCCCCACCACCTATAGGTATACAAAAATCACGAGCCATTTTTTTTAACTTCCCGGTCTGTTCAGAGGAGCACCACCATGACCGACACTCACATCACCCTCCCCGTCATTTGTTTCGAAGCCGAAGAACTCCGCCCCGAAAATCCGGCCTACTGCAGTGACGAAGACTTCACCCTCTTCCTCGAAAATCTGAATCACGTTCTGGCAGGCAAATCCTGCGAGACCGACTTTCAACGCTGCATCGCCGATAGCCTGGAAGCATTTTACAATCCCCTCAAACAGGATGGCGAAATCAGCTTAAGTGCCCTGATGGATGAACTCGGCCAACTCGCCGAATGCACCGCTATCTTTGCTTCCAAAAGCATGGGCAGCGGAGAATACTCACATGTCTGGGTACCCTTTCACCACGGCTGGCACAATTGGTTCGCCTTCATGGAATACTTCACCTTTCCGCGCGACTCCGACGACGAGATCGAATGGAAAGAGCCACTTACGCCAGAAACCTATGTCGAGGGCAGCTCTGCAGAACGCCTCGGCAAGCTGCGCCTGCACTTCGATAAGGTTGCGGCCAAGGCGGCCCAAGCCGCTGAAAACAGAAAGCAATCTATGCCGGTCTATACCGTCGAACTGCAGAAGTTCCCTCTGCAACTCGTGGTCCATATCCTGCATGCCGACCGTGAAAACGACACCTGCACGCTCACAGTGCAGAATATGCCGGATGGTAACTTCAAGCTCATCTTGAAGTGGCACACGGCCAACGGCGAACTTTCGAAATTTATGGGAGTGCATCACCGCATCATCGATGCCCGCCGACATGACGAAAACGAGCCTATCAACATTGAAACAAACGAACCCCTGCCACCTCTGGCATGCACACTTCAGATTCACGTCTGAACTCCTCTGAAACGAAAAGGCGCCGGTCTCCGGCGCCTTTTTCTATTCCCCCGTCAGCACGTGCCGCGTCCCCGCCTCGGTCGCCACCCGCCCTCTCGGCGTCCGCTGCACAAACCCCAACTGCAACAAATACGGCTCCACCATATCTTCCAGCGTATCCTCGCTCTCACCGGTGCTCGCCGCCAAGGTGCCAAGCCCCACCGGCCCACCGGCAAACTTGTTCACCAAAGCCTGCAAGTAACGCAGGTCATTCTTATCCAAGCCAATACCATCCACACCCAGCCGCATCAGCGCATGGCGCGTTGTCGCAAGGTTAAGTGCCGTCTCACCGGCCACGGTGGCAAAATCACGCACACGGCGCAGCAGGCGGTTGGCAATCCGCGGCGTGCCACGGCTGCGTGCCGCCAGTTCGGTCGCCGCATCGTCGGCAATCGGCACGCCCAGCAAATGCGCCGCACGACTCACAATCCGTTGCAAATCAGGGGCCGTGTAAAACTCTAACCGCCCATGCACCCCAAAACGGTCACGCAACGGGTTGCTCAGCATCCCCGCCCGCGTCGTAGCGCCCACAAGTGTAAACGGCGGAATATCCACCCGCACCGTCCGCGCCGCAGGCCCCTCGCCTATGATAATATCCAGCTTGAAGTCTTCCATCGCCGAGTACAGCACTTCTTCCACACTGGTACTCAAACGGTGAATTTCATCGATAAACAGCACGTCATGCGGCTGCAAACTGGTCAAAATCGCCGCCAAATCGCCGCCCTTGGCAATCACCGGCCCGCTGGTAGAGCGGAATCCCACCCCCAACTCCTTTGCCAGAATATGCGCCAAACTGGTCTTGCCCAAGCCCGGAGGCCCCGCCAGCAACACATGATCCAACGCTCCGCCACGCGCCTTGGCACTGGCAATAAACACCTGCAGGTTATCGCATAATTCCGGCTGACCGGTAAAATCCGCCAAACTCTGTGGACGCAACGCATGGTCCACCTGCTGTTCTTCAGGTAACGCCACAGGAGACAATAAGGGAGACAGCAACGGTTCGCTCATACCGCCACTTTACACCCATTTTTCTGATAATCGTAACAACAATAGCAGCCATCGCCCAAAAAAACGCCACCCGAAGGTGGCGCCTTGTCTCGGCAAGCAGTACCCTTAAGCCAACTGCATCACGTCACCGGGTTTCAGTGGATGCGCCTCTACACCGCGACGCTCGCATTCCGCCATAAACACGTCGCAATCCGGCGCCAGTACGGGGAAGGTCGCATAGTGCATCGGCACAACCTTGGCCTTTTTAAAATACTTCTCCGCCGCAATCGCCGCCGTTTTGGCATCCATGGTGTAGGTCCCGCCAATCGGCAACAGCACCACATCGGGCTTATACAGCTCATCAATTAAAGCCATATCGCCAAAAATCGCGGTATCACCGGCGTGGTAAATCGTGGTGTTACTCATGGTAATCACCAGCCCGGCCGGTTCTCCCAAATACTCACCCTCATCACTCGCACTGGTGTGCCATGCCGGTACCAGCGTCACGCTCACACCATGGCCCAACGCTACCGTGCCGCCAAAATTCGCCTCAATCGTATCCGTCACACCTCTGCGGCCCAACCAACGCGCCAGCTCCACCATCGCCACTACCGGAATATCATTCGCCTTCGCAATCGCCACCGTATCGCCCACATGGTCGCTATGGCCATGGGTCAGCACCACATGGGTCACGTCTTTTGCCGCTTTCTCCCACTCCATCGGTGCGGTGTGGCTCCCCGTCAAAAACGGGTCCACCAACAACGTAAAGCTTCCATCTTCCAGCCGGAAACCACTGTGCCCCAAATACTGTAATTTCATTGATATACCTCTTATTCTTAATACTGAGTATAAACTAAAAACCTATGCAGCTTTACGCAACGCCAACCTGAACAACTCCTCAAACGGCGCACTCGGGTTGGCCTTCAACGCCTCGGTCGCGGCACTTTCGGCAATCTTCGGCTGGTACCCAAGGTTAATGAGCGCCGAGGCCAAATCCGCCGCTTGCATCGCCACCGCGCCCTGCGCCGCCACGCCCAGCGGACCAAACTCGGTAATCTTGCCCAACTTGTCCTTCAGCTCGACGATAATCTTCTCCGCCATGCGCTTGCCCACACCACTCGCACGCGCCAAAGTCGCGGGCTGGTTCAAGCTGATCGCCTGCTGCACTTCCGCCGGAGAAAAACTAGAAAGCAGCGACAACGCCAACTTCGGCCCCACCCCGCTCACACTGGTTAACTGGTTGAAGAAGCTCCGCTCCTCCACCGTCGCAAATCCAAACAGTGTCAAGGCATCTTCACGCACGTTCAAAACCGTAAACA
Organism: Alphaproteobacteria bacterium; assembly: GCA_027485835.1. Taxonomy (GTDB): domain Bacteria; phylum Pseudomonadota; class Alphaproteobacteria; order UBA2136; family UBA6156; genus UBA6156. The sequence goes on along the minus strand of JAIXQG010000002.1, from coordinate 899,181 downwards.
CACGGGCAGGTTGGCCACTTGTCAGCGTCGCCAGCGTACGGGTGGTGCACAAGGCCTCATAGCCCACACCGGCACAGTCAATAATGGCAGAGGTCGAGGTAACGGCCAACACGGGGCCCGAGAGAAGGGAAATCATGCCCTAAAGCTACCACAACTAACGCAAGAGACAACGAATTCCCACATTTTCGTAAAAAAGCCGCTTGGCTCCACTTGACGCCTGTGGATAACTTCATTATACAGCCTGCAACACATAGTTGCTTAATTATTTAAGCAGGAACACCGCATAAACATATTCACAATCATAATTTTGTTCCCTTTGGGAGACCGCACAACACATCAAAAGAGGTTCCTCGTGCCTCTGTGTCGTGTAACTCCCCGAGAAGGAGGTGCTAGGTCCGCCGCATCTCCTGGACCTCCTTCTCGCCCCGTTTGGTGCCGCCGCACCAAGCAACCGACGGGTTATTGGAAGCCCCGCCCAATACCTTTCCCCCAAAAGGGCCCGTCGGCCTGTATTCTGAAAAGGTTGTGTCCCCGTGACCTTTTCAGCCGAAAAAACGCACGTCCCCCAGACGTGCGTTTTTTTATTCTTAAATACAGGCTTTTAGCCCGCCAACACCCGCGCAAATGTCCGATGATGCGCATGCGTCAGCGCCACGGCCAGTGCATCGGTCGCATCGGCCGGCAACTTGCCACAGCCGGGCAACAACACGCCCACCATATGCGCCACCTGCGTTTTCTCGGCGCCACCTTTGCCAACTACCGACTGCTTCACCAGCCGCGCCGCATACTCATGCACCGGTAACCCGTGCTGGCTCGGCACCAACAGGCTCACGCCACGCGCCTGGCCCAATTTCAGGCTGCTGCGGGCATTCACATTCACAAACACCTCTTCCACCGCCGCCTCGGTCGGAGAATACACCTTAATAACCTCACCAATCCCCGCCGCCAACTGCGCCAACCGCAGGGGTATCGGGTCACTGGCCTTGGTCGTCACACGCCCCGCCGCCATAAAGGTATGGCGGTTCCCTTCCACAGCAATCACACCGTAACCGGTATGCTCCAGCCCGGGGTCGAGCCCTAAAATAATCGTCCGCCCGACACCCGCCATTCTATGTCTTACTTCGCGCTCGCCTTCACATGCACCAGCACGTCCACTTTGTCGGCAATTTCGGTCGAGGTCGCCCACTGGCCTTTCCCTACGCCAAAATCCTTACGGCTGAGGGTGAGCTTGCCCTTGGCCTCGGCCTTGCCATTCGCAATCACAACGGTAAACGGCAGGCTCACACCCTTTTTCACACCGGCAAGGGTCAGGGTACCATCGGCCACGTAACCGTTGCCTTCTTTCACGATGTGCGAACTCTCAAACACCGCCACAGGGGTCGCCGCCACATTAAAAAACTCGGCGCCCTTCAGTGTGCCATCACGGTCGTCATCGCCGCTGTCCACACTCCCAAGCTGCACATCCACCTTAATCTTGGAGGTTTGCAAATCCTTCTCATCAAACGCAATCGCCGCCACCCAGCTCTTGAACTCGCCTTTCACGGCCTGACCATTAAACGCCGCCTGCCATTCCAGTTTGCTCGCGGCAGGGTCTACCGCCCATTGCGTCGCCGCAAATCCCTGCGCGCTTACCGCCATCAAACCCGCTACCATCATCATGCCGTAACGCATACCCCTACCCTTTCGTTTTTTTGTTGATTGAATATCTTTAATGCTTGCAGCAGCAACCGCTACCTTTACCGCAACGGGCCGGTAACATCCGCGCCAGAATATCATCCTTCACAATAAAGTGATGATACAGCGCGGCACCCATATGCGCCGCCAGCAACGCCATCAGCAGGTAGGCACCATACTCATGCACATCCCCCAGCACACGCCCCGCCGCACGGTCTACCTCACCCAGCATCGGCACCGGCAACCCAAAGAAATTCGGGTGATACCCCTTGGCATCCGACATCATCCACCCGCTAAACGGCATCACAAACATCAAGCCGTACAGCGCAAGGTGGGTGCCATGTGCAATCGCATTCTGCCAACGTGGCATACCCAGCGGCAGGCGTGGCGTCGGGTTGGTAAAGCGCCAGAACACCCGCGTAAACGCCAGCACCAGCACCAATATCCCAAACGATTTATGCAACTGGATCACCTGAAACTTCAGCGCCAGCGGCTGCACATAATCCATCAGCAAACCGCTTGCCAGCATCCCCACAATCACCAGCGCCATCGCCCAGTGCAGGGTTTTATCAATCAGGTTATAGCTTGCCGGAGCGGTACGCATGATCACTGTCTTTCTGTTTGGCGGAGCCAGGTAATAACGCTACGATGCTACCATGCTCACCTACACCCTTCAACGCCTGCTTTCAGCTTTACCGCTTCTCCTCGGTGTCACCATCCTCTGCTTCGCCGTCATGCACTTGGCACCGGGAGACCCCACGCAGTTAATGGGCGACCTCGACCCCAAAGCCCACGCCAACGCCGCCATGCAGGCCGCCTACGGGCTGGACAAACCCATCTGGCAGCAATACCTCCTCTGGCTCGGCAACCTGCTGCAAGGCAACCTCGGCACCTCTCTGGCGCCAGATGGCCGCCCGGTCTGGGACAAACTGATGGAAGCCCTCCCCCTCACCCTCTGGCTCAACCTCTCCGGCCTGCTGCTCACGCTGCTCCCCGCCATTCCCCTCGGCATCTGGGTCGCCTCCAAACCGTTTAGCCTGCGCGATAGTATCTCCACCCTCGTCCTCTACCTCTTCCTCGCCGCCCCCGGCGTCTGGCTGGCATTGCTTGGCATGCAGTTCTTCGGCATTACCTTGGGCTGGGTTCCGCTCTCGGGCCTGTATAGCTTTGGCGCGGAAAACTGGTCGTTCCTGCCCCGCACACTCGACCTTTTGCACCACCTCGCCCTCCCGCTCGCCGTCGGCGTGCTCGGCAGCATCGCCGGCATCACCCGTTTTGTCCGCGCCAGCACGATAGAATCCCTGCAACAAGACTACATCCTCACCGCCCGCGCCAAAGGCGCCAGCCAACTGCGCACGCTCACCCACGCCCTGCGCAATTCGCTGCTGCCGCTCATCACCATCCTCGGCCTCAGCGTACCCGGCCTCATCGGCGGTAGCGTGATTCTCGAGAGCCTCTTCGCCCTCCCCGGCCTCGGCCAGTTGTTCTACACGGCGGTGATGATGCGCGACTACCCCACCATCATGGCCCTCCTCACCCTCGGCGCCATCCTCACCCTCCTCGGCAACCTGCTGGCCGACCTCGCCTACGCCTACGCCGACCCCCGCACCACCAACTAACACACCACACAAAAAAGACCGGCCACCCATGGTCATCCGGTCTTTAGAGGCATAACGGCGTTATTAAAGCTCTTCCGCCTCCTAATTCCTCCCTTACGCCGCCGCCTCCAAAACCCGCCGCAGCGCAGGTGTCGGCACCACCTGCAAAAACGCATGCCACGTTTGCGGCAAACTGGCCAAACGCTCTTCGGTCAGCCACAAGTACAGCAAATCCCCCCCCCGCGGCACCCACGGCGTGTTTAGCAGCGGCATCCCAAAATCCTTCAGGCTTTTATCGCCCTTGGCATTGTTGGCGTATTGGCTGGCCAACACGGTATTCTCCCACGTCAGCAACCCGCCCCGGCTTTTGGGGATCACATGGTCCATCGTCGCCAGCGTATGCGTCCCTGCGCCATGCAGCTTCAGCTCCCGCCCCGTGTACTGGCACAGGCCCTTATCCCGCACGTAAAGGTTCCCGATATTACACGCAGGCACCCCATACAGCCCCGCATCGGTCACATACTCCTTCACCGCCACCACGCTCGGTAACCGCATTTCCAAACTCGGGCTATGCGCAAACGTCTCGCTCCACTCCACCACCACATAACGGCCCAAACACAGGCCCTTAATCGTATCTTCCGCGTTCAGCGGCTCCAGCGGGTAACTAAAGGGAGAATAATCGGCATTCAACAGCAGCGTGCGGTGGCTGTTAAACACGTGCGCAGGTACGCTTGGAGGGGAAGCGCCGTTCATGTCAGGCACCTCCCGCATAGTCAACACCAGTAAGGAAAGGTTATCTGGTGAAAGGCTGGTGCGAGATGACGGAGATGAAAAGGCGACTGGTTGTGTTGGGATTGGCGGCTAATAGCGGGGACTATTTGACGCCAAGCAAAGCAGAATCCAGACGCATTTTCAGCCCGTTCAGGTCGTATCAGTCTTTTACCAGATAGCCTTATGTTCATGGTGCTATTATGGGATGCGATGGCCTAGCCATCAACCCCCCAACCCGCTATGTTAGGTCCATGAGCAAATGGCGTGTGGCAGGTTTGATACTGGTAAGCATAACCCTGCTGGCCGCGCTGTTGGCACCGTGGCTCACGCCGTTTGGGCCAAACGACCTCCATCTCTACGACGTCCTCCGCGAGCCCGGCGCCACCTTCCTGTTGGGCACCGATGGCCTCGGCCGCGATGTCCTCACCCGCCTGCTCTACGGCGCCCGCACCAGCCTCTCGGTCGGTTTGGTGGCCGTCGGCCTTGCCACCGGCCTCGGCATTGTCATCGGCACCGCCGCCGGCATGGGCCCGCGCTGGCTGGATGCCGCCCTGATGCGCGCCACCGACGTCATGCTCTGCTTCCCCACCATTTTCCTGATTTTGGCGGTCATCGCCTTCCTAACCCCCAGCCTCATGAACGTCATGGTCGTCATCGGCGCCACCGGCTGGATGGGCATCGCCCGCCTCGTCCGCGCCGAGGTCCTCTCCCTTCGCGGCCGCAGCTTTGTCGAGGCGGCAACCTTGGCAGGCGCCTCCAACACCCATAAGGCGTGGCGCCACATCCTCCCCAACGCCCTGCCACCGGTCATTACCAGCATGAGCCTCGGCCTCGCTGGCGCCATCCTCACCGAAGCCGGCCTCAGCTACCTGGGCCTCGGCGTACAACCGCCCACCGCCAGCTGGGGTGCTATGCTCACCGAGGGCAAAGCCGTGATTGAAGCCGCGTGGTGGCTCATCACCTTCCCCGGCCTCGCCATCATCCTTGCCGTCCTCGGCTTCACCCTCCTCGCCGAATCCGGCCCCCGCAAGGCCTAACCCCTTGTAAATCCCTTCCGCAGCCCCTATATCAAAGGTCTTACTACCGACTATCGAACTATAAAAAGACCATTTTAAAACAGGGATCCCCTTTAACATCCGTTAATAAGGATTCTTAACAATGACAAATCTCTCCTCTCACTCCCTTGAGAATCTCAAAGCCCTTGAATCCAAGTTAACCGAACGCCTCGCGTTCGAATTCAACTTGGAAGAACAGCAACGGATTCTCCAACGGATCGAGGAAATCAGGGAAGAACGGCACATCCGCCGCTTCCCGCTCCGCACGGAAGTGCGAGACGGCCGCATCGTGCCTATCGTCCCACCCGAACTCTCCCGCCCGAGGTTCGATATTGACGACATGACCCGCTACGTCCGCCGGGCCCGCGCCCTCATCGAAATGATGCAGGAGCAAGCCCATGCAGCTTAAACCAGCAAACGACAATGTCGACTTCAATGACATTGCCGCCCTGCTGGCTTACCTGCGGAGCAAAAAACGCAAGGCGACATGATGTCGCCACCGAACGCCCCCAACCATGATGGTTCGGGGCGTTTCGTTTTAACCAAGCTGAATAGCCGCCAACGCCTTATAAAGCGAACTACTCTTCATCAACTCGCCATGCGTCCCCGAAGCCACCACACGTCCCTTATCCATCACAAAAATCACATCGGCATTTTTCACAGTGGATAATCTATGCGCAATCGTCACCACCGTCCGCCCCTTGCCCACGGTCGTTAGCGCGGCCTGAATCGCCGCCTCGCTCTCGCTATCCAAGTGCGCGGTGGCCTCATCCAGCAACAGCACCGGTGCATCGGCCAGCACCGCCCGCGCAATCGCAATCCGCTGACGTTGCCCGCCACTTAGCTGCACGCCCTTCTCACCCACCGGCGTCTTTAAACCCTTCGGCAAGGCCTTCACAAACCCATCAGCATGGGCCGCCTTCAAGGCAGCCCACACTTCATCATCGGTGGCATCCGGCTTGGCAAAGCGCACATTAAACGCCACCGTACCGCTGAAGAGCGGGCTTTCCTGCGCCACCAGCGCAAACTGCCGGCGCAAATCCGCCAAACCGGCCTCACGCACGTCCACGCCGTCCAACAGCAACTTACCCTCGGTCACATCATCCAAACGTAAAAACAATCTAAACAACGTCGATTTCCCAGCGCCACTCGGCCCCACCACCGCCACGTTCTGCCCCGCCGCAATCGCCATCTCCAAGCCATCCAGCGCCGCGGTATCAGGCCGTGCGGGGTAAACATACCGCACGTTCTTCAAAACAATCCCACGCCCACCCTTCGCCACCGGCAAAGCCTTAGCCTTCTTCGGCTCGGCAATCTCCGGCTTGCTGTCCAAAATCCCGATAATCCGCTCGGTCGATCCTAAAACCCCCTGCCACGCCGGCCAAAAATTGGTGATATTCCCCGCCGCATCCGCCGCAAACGCTAAATACAGCAAAAATGCCATCATATCGCCAAGGCTCATCGCCCCTTCCATCACCCGCACACCGCCCAGCCACACTACGCCAATCAGTGCCGAAAAACCGACCACTACGTTCACCGCCACAAACCCCGAGCGTATCGTCGCCAAGCGGTTGCCCACGCGCTGCATATCCTGCGTGCGCTCTTCCATATCCGCCATCAGGCGCGGCTGCTGGTTAAAGGCTAAAATGGTTCGGATATTAGCCACGGCCTCTTCCAAAGCCCCACCAAACCCAGCCATGTTATCCTGCTGCTGCCGTACGGTAGAACGGATCGAGGTCCCCAAAAACCGCCCGATCAACGCAATCGGCAAACACGCCACCACCAGCACCAGCGTCAAACTCGGGCTAGTATAAAGCAACGCCAACAAGGTCCCTAATCCTAGAAAAATCCCCCGCACCAACTGCGGCGCCGCCATGTGCAAAAACTCCCGCACCGACGTCGTATCCGACGCCATCCGGCTGACCAATTCCCCCGAAGAACGGTTCTCAAAAAAACGCACGTCCTGCATCAACAGCGTATTCGCAAGGCGGCGCCGCAATTCGGCCAAAATCGACGTCGAACTGTACTGAATCAACCACGTCCGCGCAAAAATACTGACCACCATCACCAAAACAGTGCCAAACATCATGCCCGCCAGCACGCCCAACTGCGCCTTATCACCGGTGCGCAGCGCGGTATCAAACATGTGCCGCAAATACTGCGGCAACGCCAGCATCGCCCCCGCACTCACCACCAGCATCAGGCTCCCGCCCAGCAGCCGCCACTTATAAGGCCGTACCAACTCCCACAAAAACCGCTGCGTCCGCTTCTGCGTCGCCTTGTCCACTGACGTTTTCGCTTTTTTATCGGAGGAATGTCGTACCATACCCAACCTTCTACGCCTCACACCCCAACGCCACAACCCACCTGCCCTAAAAAAACACGGCGCCACGCGCCGTTGCCCCCGCGCGCGGAGCTATAAACGCTCATCCCAGTGCTTATTGGCGGGGCGCCGAATACAAGAGAGTATTTCAGACCCGCCAAGAAGTGCTGGGGGAGTGTTTTAGCCCGCGCCGTTAATCAGCCCCTAAGCCTACTCATGCACAATGGTGCACTTCGCCTCACCCTTAAGGGCTTTGACCACATCACCCACCTTGCACACCATCAGCGGCATATGGTTCTCGCGGCAGAGAGAAATCGCCGCGCCATCCATTACCTTCAGGTCGTCCACCAACACGTCTTTGTAGCTGATGTCCGCCAAGTGCTTGGCATTCGGGTCCTTCACGGGGTCGGCGGTGTAAATGCCGTCCACCTTGGTGGCCTTGACGTAAATCTCGGCACCGATCTCAATCGCGCGCAACGCACCAGCCGTGTCGCTGCTGAAGAACGGGTTCCCAATCCCCGCGGCAAACAGCACCACGCGGCCCTTTTCCATATGGCGCATGGCACGACGACGAATATACGGCTCGGCCACAGTATCAATCGTCAACGCGCTCATCACGCGGGTTTGCACGCCTTGGCCTTCCAGCACGCTTTGCAGCGCAAGGGCGTTAATCACAATCGCCAGCATCCCCATCTGGTGGGCTTGGGCGGCAATAATCCCGGCGGCGGCGGCTTCCTTACCACGCACAATGTTCCCGCCACCAATTACCACGCCTACCTGAATGCCCATGTCCACCAGTGCTTTAATCTCACCGGCAATGTCTTCAATCGCGTGGACATCAAATACCTTTTCGTGCTGGTCTCCGGCAAATCGCTCGCCCGAAACCTTCACAACAATACGCTTATAATCCATTACTTAGCTCCCTTTAATGCATCCATCCAAATGTGCTCACCATACATGGTCTGTAACGCCAGCAACAGCCATTGGCGCTCAAAATCCGACAAAAACGGCAGCACCGCCTTAAAATCTTTCACGTCCTTCTCACGCAACTGTTTGCTCTTAATCAGCAACGCAATCGCGGGGTTCACAAACGAGAGTCGCTCCACACCGGCCACAAACACCTCTTCCACCGGCATTTTCACGCGGGCGTCATGCTCGTACACCCAGTTATCGCCCTCGGTTTCCATCAGCAGAATTTCATAAAACGCCTCACCGTCGCGGACATGCAGCGTGCGTACACTCGCATCTGGTTCTTCCCCGTCAGCAAGTTCTACTTCTCGGTCATTAACCATTTTATACCAGAGCGCCTCCGGCCATACCTCGCGCCACTCAGCCAAATCCTCACGTAAAATGAAAATATCCACATCATGGTGCTCACGCGTCACCTTACCGATGGTTCCGTCAATCGCCCAACCGCCACCAAAGCCCCACACTGCAAACGTATCGTCCAGAGGCGCGGCCATCTTCTTTAATTCTGCAAAACTCATTAACTCATTCTCCCGCCTGTTGGTACGTCCCTGTCTACCTGAAGCAAACACACCGCGCCGTCAACGTCATGCACACCCAAAATCAAAAACTCGCTCATAAAAGGGCCAATTTGCCGCGCAGGTGCATTCACCCAACCCAGCACCTTGCGCCCTATCAGGCCCTCGGGCGTGTAATGCACGGCTACCTGAGCCGAGGTCTTCTTCACCCCATACGCCTCACCAAAATCCACCCAAATCTGGTACGCAGGCTTCCGCGCCTCCGGGAACGGCTTGGCATCCACCACAACCCCCACCCGCACATCCACCGCAAAAAACTGGTCCGGTGCAATCTCCGCCATCTTCGGCTCAAGCTTCATTTTCAAAATCTCCTTAACAACAGCAGCATCCTACACATAAAACAAAAACCCCCGAAGGGGTTTTCATTCAGAAAGGCCGAATTAAGCAGCGTTACCAGCAGCAGTACGCATAACCTCTTCAGCGAAGTTGGATTCTTCCTTCTCAACACCTTCACCCAAGCCAAAGCGTACAAAACCAGAAACCTTGGCACCGGCCTTGGCATCAGCCACAACCTTGGCAACCTTACGGTCGGGGTCCATCACAAAGGCTTGCTCAACAAGGCAGCTCTCTTCCAAGAACTTGCTCACACGGCCTTCCACCATCTTTTCCACAACGGCGGCCGGCTTGCCGCTCTCGGCAGCTTGGGCTTCAAAAATCGCCTTTTCACGGGCCAGTACGTCTTGGTCGATGCTGTCGCGGTCCAGGGCAGCAGGGTTGCTGGCAGCGACGTGCATGGCAACTTGACGGGCCACTTCACCTACATCGCCACCGGATACGGCAACCAGCGCACCAATCTTACCACCCATGTGGATGTAGGCACCCACGTTACCATCGGCACTTTCCAGCTTGGCGGCGCGGCGCAGCTGCATGTTTTCACCTACGGTTGCAATCAGGTCGGTCAGGGCTTCACCCACGGTCTTGCCACCTTCAAACGGCAGGGCCTTGATGGCTTCGGCATCGCCGCAGGCGTTTTGCAGGGCGATATCGGCAACCTTTTTCACGAAGCCGGAGAAGCTCTCGTTACGGGCAGCGAAGTCGGTCTCGCTGTTGATTTCCACCATCACACCGGTTTTACCGTTGGAAACGGCCCACACGATACCTTCGGCAGCGGCGCGGCCACTCTTCTTGGCAGCCTTGGAGATACCCTTTTCGCGCAGCCAGTCCATGGCAGCTTCAATATTGCCGTCGGTGGCTTCCAGAGCCTTTTTAACATCAGCCAGACCGGCGGCGCTGCGGTCGCGGAGGTCCTTAATCATTTGCGGAGTAATGGTGGTCATCGCGCTATCCTCTTTATGTGAATACTTTGAACGCCCGCACCATACCCAAATCCGCCATAAAAGCAAGATATTTCCTGATAACGCAAAGGGAGGGCTCACACCCTCCCTCCACTCGCTTATCATTTAGCGCTATCAAGCCACCTGCAGCATTAAGTTGCAGACGAAGCGAGATTACTCAAAGCCTTAGAAGCCTGCCAGAACATCTTGGAAAGTTCATCCTCGTCCAGAGGGCTCGGCAAAGGCTTTCCCTGTCCTTCCTCCCAGCCGGTAGTGTCCCGCAAGAACTCTTCCAGCCCCAAAAAAAAGCTTCGCGCCTTCGTGTACTCACCGGCCTCGATATGCCCGTAAACGGCCGAGAGAGCCGCCAACGTCGCCCGAGCATTCGGGTTGGCAGCCTTTTCAGGCGCAGCCGCCTCGGCCAATCTTTTGCGCAAAGCCGGAATATCCAAGCCCTGTCGCCAGTCTTCAAGTTCTTTATGATTAAATGCTTCGGTCATTCTCTTGCTCCTCTTAGCAAAACAAACTGACCCGTACGTATACCAAAAACCCTTAACTGTAAATTTCTTCGAGAGAATCCCCCAAACTCACCCGCTTAATCACCTTCACCAACAGCGGCGCCACACTCACCACCTTCACGCCGCGCAGGCTCTTAATGTCCTCACTCACCGGCACGCTGTCGGTCAGCCACAGGTTTTTCAGCCCCGCACCGGCCACCACCCGCAAGGCATCGCCGTTAAACAAACCATGAGTCACTACCATGCTGATGCTGCTCGCCCCCGCACTCCGCAACGCATTTACAGCTGCCAGCAAGCTCCCCGCGGTATCAATCATGTCGTCCACAATCACGCAGTGGCAACCGTCCACATTCCCCACCACCGCTTCCGCGCCAAGGTTCTGCTTGGCCTTGCGCTTGTCCACCACCGCTACAGGGTAATCATCCGGCCGCTCATCACCATCGGCATCCAGCCGCTTCATAAAATGCCGCACGCGGTCCAAACCGCTGGCATCCGGCGCCACTAAACAGATATCATCCCCCAACAACGCCCGCTGGACCACCGGCGCCAAAATCTCCGCACCGGGCAGGTTATCGCAGGGTATCTCGTAAAAACCCTGTACCTGCCCGCTGTGCAAGTCAAAGGTCATAATCCGGTCAGCACCGGCGGTCTCCAGCATCCGCGCCACTACCTTGGCCGAAATCGGGCTGCGCAAGCGCGCCTTACGGTCCTGCCTACTATAGGCAAGGTACGGTACCACAATCGTAATTTCCGCAGCACTGGCACGCCGGCACGCATCAATCAGCAGCATCAGCTCCATCAGGTGCTCCTGCGGGCGGTACAGGCTCTGCACGATAAACACATTCCGCCGCCGCACGCTGGCACCCAGCTCCACGCCAATCTCACCATCGGCAAAGCGCTCCACGGTCACGGGGTGAACGTAGCCGCCAAGCCCCCACGCAATTTCTTCACCCAAACTCTGGCTGGCGGTACCGGCAATCACCACGGGCAGGTCGCGGCGCAGCAAGCTGGTGGCCACAATATCCGCCTCATCGCCCTCAAATTCAATCTTACCGCCGTTCATCGCCAAACCCTTTTTTCTTGCTCCCAGACTACCCCAATCCGCCACAAAAAACAAAGCCCCGTGCCCCTAAACTACCCAACCCATGCCGCAGGCATTCCTTTTGGCGCGAGATATGCGCTCAGCGCATAGCTCTCCCAGCGCCAACAGTGCAAAGCACGGAAGCCCCTGCGCGCGAGGCTATAAACGGTGGCAGAGTGCTTTTTCGCGTGGCGCGGTGTACAAAAACGAAGGTACATAAGCCACGCGAAAAAGTGCTATGGCGCCGTTTTAGCTCGCGCCTTCAATCAGCCACAAACCTACTCTTTCCAGAGCCCCGTTTTGCTATACATCAACACATCCGCAATCCCGTTTCTAAACTTCCGCCGCGCCATCCGCGGGCTGGTCTTCCCCAGCAAAATCTGCACCGCCAGCCAAGCACCATGGCACGCCGAAAGCAACGGTACCAAAGCCAACGCCACAATCGCCAAACCGGTCAATTCCCATTTGTGCGTGGCCACCCACCAACCCCCTTGCCAGATGCCATACGCCAGCCACACCAGCATACCGCTCCAAAACAACATCCAGCTGCCGCTCCACACCTGCCGCAAAAACGTCTTCATCCGCCTGCACTTATACCGTCAAAACACCGCCCACGGTGGGGTGGGTGCAATGCGTCGTACTCGGCTGGGCCGTCGGCAAACCGCGTAACCGCCGCACCGCCAGCCATCCAAAGCACGCCGCTTCCACGGCCAAAGGCTCCCATCCCAGGGCGGTACTATCGGCCACCTGCCAACCATGGTCGGCAAGGCCTTCCATCACCACCGGGTTGTAGCTGCCACCGCCGGAAACATACAGCCCCTCCACTTCGTCCGGCGCCACGCCGAACGCGCGCAGGGTACGGTCAATACCCGCTACGGTCAGTGCGCCCAGCGTGGCGGCACCATCGGCCACATTCAGGCCTTTCATCCAATCGAACATCCCGTAAAATTCATACCGATCAGCACTGCACGGTACAGGTCGGCTAAAAAACCCGATCTCAGTCAACGCGCGTGCCACCAATTCTTGTTGCACAATCCCCTGCCGTGCCGCCGCACCGTCTTTGTCAAATTCAGCTCCGGCCTGCTCCTGCATCCAGGTATCCAACATGCCCATGCCTGGGCCGCAGTCACTCGCCAACACACGCCCGTCCGGGTGCACCACCGTCACATTCGCCACGCCACCGATATTCAGCAAACACGCCACCTTAGCACGCTTACCCAGCATCACCGCATGGAACAACGGGGCTAGCGGTGCCCCCTCACCTCCCGCCGCCATGTCACGCCGCCGGAAATCCATCACCACCGGCACGGGCTTCACACCGGTAATGCGCTCGGCCAGATAATTCGGGTCGCCTAACTGCCAGGTCAGCCCTTCGGTCGGCATATGACGCACCGTCTGGCCATGGCACCCCACCACATCAGCCTGTTCCAGCAAATTGCTTTCCAGCAGCGCCAGCGCATACTGCTCGGTCACGTCCCGTTCCAACCGCAACACGTCGGCGAGCGGAATATCCCCGCGTGATACCTCCAACAAGCGCTCGCGCAAACGGCTCGGATACTGCCGGTAATACCGCCCCAGCACCGCAACCTCCTGCTCGCCATCAGTGTCCACCAAACATACGTCCACACCGTCAAGGCTGGTCCCACTCATCATGCCAAGGGCTTTCACCCGGCCACTGTTTTGCATTGTCATGCCGTCAGTCTCACTCAATCCCCCAACCCCCACAACAAAAAAATCCGCCCATCACAAGCCAAGTTTACCCATAACTATTCTACGTTAAATAAAAGGGCCCCGTAATCGGAGCCCTCCTGTTCACTTTCGACTGTTCACTTAAGCGGCCATCTTAGGCGCAACCCATCTCACCGAATTTTCGCCTTCTCTATAAACCATATTCAGCTCCTTAGTATCCACATTCATGAACAAAAACGCAGGCTTATGCAGCAAATCCATCTGCATCACAGCCTCATCCACAGTCATGGGAGAAATCTTGCTGACTTCTTTCTTAGAAATATCCGGCGCAAATTCGGCAAACTGCGCTTCTAGGCCAGTGTCAGGGCCATCGGCCATCGGCACTTCCTCAAACGCCAGCGGGCCAAGGTCGCGTACGCGCTCTTTGTACTCCTGCTGCTGGCTTTTGCGCTGTTCCAGCTTACCTTTATACTTCTTTAGTTGCTTTTGCAGCTTTTCCACCGCCGCATCAATGGCGGCATACCAGTCGGCGGCTTGCGCTTCGGCGCGCAGCATCAGGCCACTGGCTTGCACGGTCACATCGGCAAGGTGCATGTGCGCATGCTTGGTATCGTGTACAAACTTTACATTCACATCAATCACTTGGTCAAAGAAAGCCTTGATGCTCTTCACACGTTCCTCGGTGTGGGCGCGCAGCGCTTCACTGGTTTCCATATGAACTCCTGCAATGCTGAGATGCATGATAACGATCTTTCTTTCTTCATTTCTCGCCTACCCGACCGGGCAGGCAGAGCCTTAGTCCCCGAACTCAGGCCCTACAGGCCAACACATGCGTCACTTACAGGTTCCCGCCAAACGCAGGTTTGTAACCCGCCAATAACGTAACGCATCCTAAACGTTCGGTTCTTTCGTTGTGCGTGTCCATGGCAGAACTCTGACTTCCACCTAGGGCGGGCGGCTGGCGTTCGCACGACACCCTCCCCCACAACACCCTTATGATATGCCCCTCAAAATTGCCTTACAAGCGAAACCGGACACCAAACGACTTGCATACCAAACCACATCGCCTTATACCCTCAACCAACGGCACATCTCTATTATTTTACTACCAATCACGGGGGAAGGTCTCGTGCCGTGCTTTCCAGACATACGGGGACGTTCATGCCTACATCTAGAAAAAAAGAAATGCGGGAACTTTTGGCTGAAGACAGCCTGTCTTCTCTCACTCGATCCGATCGATCGATCCATGCGGAACTGCTCTACAGCATGAGTCGCATGTGCTCGTCCGGTGCGTTGATGGAATTTGTGAACCATCACGAACCCACAGCCGATGTACTCATTGGTTACGCTGAGTCATGCTTTCTGGCAGCTCGTGCCACAGGCACGCATATGCAGGGGGCTGAGTTTATCTGATGAGTAAGCTTAAAAGCGCGATTGAAGCTTCGTCTCCGCACTTTCGGGATAGTGATATTCTGAAAGAGCTGAGAAAGCGTAAAATCCAAAATCCCGAGGCTCTTCTCGATTCCAACAGGGATATGGTCAATCGCGCCATTCGCGACTTTAAAAACTCCAGAGTGCCCATTCGCACCCTGACACGTTAATATACATACTTCGTTGGCCGCCATCATGGCGGCCTTCGTTGTTTTCAGAAAATAATTCGGCCCCATGCAGGCGGCCACAAAGTACAATCTAACTCGTCTTAAAATAATCATAGATTATCTGCGCCAACTCCTCGCCAATCCCATTCACATGACTCAGCGCCTCAAGGCTCGCACCACGCACACCTTCCACACTGCCAAAGTGCAGCAACAACGCCTTTTTCTTGGTCGGCCCCACACCGGGGATGCCATCCAACCGACTTACCGCTAACGCCTTGCCACGGCTTTCGCGGTGGAAGGTAATCGCAAATCGGTGCGCTTCATCGCGTATCCGCTGCAACACAAAAATCAAGGCGCTATTGAAGGTTACCGGCAGTTCTTCCAACACCACGTCTCCCTGCGCATCCACCTTGGCTTGGAAAATCGTTTCCAAACCCTTGTCACGCTCCTCGCCCTTGGCAATGCCCACCAGCGCGGGGCACTCCGGCTGGCCCAACAGCCCAAGGCTGCGCACAACATCCACCAGCACGTTCAACTGGCCCTTACCGCCATCCACCAGCAGCACATCCGGCAACCCAAGCGGACGCCCCTCGTCGTCAAACGCCAGCTCCTTCATACCCTTCTCCACACGGCGCGTCAGCACCTCACGCAACATCGCGTAATCGTCGGGGGTATTTTTGGTTTTAATATGGTAGCGCCGGTAGCGCTGGCGCAGCATCCCCTCACGGCCCGCCACCACACAACTGGCCACCGGAAAACGCCCGGAAATATTCGAAATATCGTAACACTCCAGCAATTCCAAACTCCGCGGCAACTTCAGCATCTCGCCAAAACTCGCCATTTGCGTCGCCCAGCCGTCGTTCTCGGCATTCTTACGGTGGAGCGCATTCACCGCGTTCTTTGCGGCATGGTCCACCACCGCACGCTTGTCACCGCTCTTCGGTACTTCAATTTTTACCTTACGCCCCGCGCTCACACTCAGCGCCTCACTCAGAGTCTCGACATCGGCCGGAATCAAGTTACACACCACCTGCCCCACGGCCGCACGCTGGGTATAATGCAGCGCCAAAAACACCCGCAGTGCTTCGGCCAGTTCATCCTCCGCTTCACCACTGTCCTCGCGCGTCCCCATGTCAAACTTGGGGTAGTACATCTGGTTCCCCACGTGCTGGCCGTTGCGATAGTAGAACGCCTGAATCCCCAACCGCCCGCCTTCACGCACAATCGCAAATACATCCGCTTCCGCCAAAGCGTGGCTCAACGCACTGCCACCACTCACATGGCTCAGCGCCTTGATCCGGTCGCGAATCACACCGGCCTGCTCAAATTCTAAAGCAGCCGATGCCGCCTCCATCGCGCGCTGCATATCCTTCAGCACCTCACCGCGCTCACCGCGCAAAAACTTTTTGGCCTGCGTCACCGTCGCGGCATAGGCCTTATGGTCAATTTTTCCCACACACGGTGCGCTACAACGCTTGATGTCATACTTCAAACACGGCCGCGTGCGGTTCTTAAACACCGTCTCCACACAGGTCCGCAACCTAAACGCCCGCTCCATCAAATCGAGAGTCTGGTACACCGCACTCGCACTCGGGTAAGGCCCGAAATAATCGCCCTTGGTCCGCCGCGCACCCCGATGCGACTTTATCATCGGCGTCTCTTCATCGGTAATTAGCACTGAGACATAACTGGAATCGTCACGGAAAATAATATTATACCGCGGCTTCAGGCTTTTAATCAGGTTGGCTTCCAGCAGCAGCGCTTCGGCTTCGGTAGGTACTTCCACCACCACCAGTTCGCGGGTTTCAAACACCATTTTGCGGATACGCACCACCATCCGCTCCGGCTGCGTATAACTGGTTAGGCGTGCTTTCAGGTTGCGCGCCTTGCCCACATACAGCACGTCCCCTTTGGCATTGAGCATACGGTACACGCCAGGTGTAGTTGGCAGGTTGGCCAACCGTCCCTTAATCACCTCAATACCGTCAGCCACATTCCCATTCATCATGCCGAAACTCGCACACTTCCCGGCGTCTGCCAACGGCTAGCAGAAGGTTGCATTTTGTTCCCTCTAACCCCCAAAAATATTTATGCTTTTTCAAGTTATCCCAAAATCTGTGGATAACTCTTGGGACATCTCGCCATCCCACCCCCCTTAAAGCCCAGCCAGCCTCACCCCCGACGCCTCTGCACACGTTTTAACCACTTCCTGACATTGTTATAAATCAATATATTAAACACAAAATCCACGCAAATCTTACAAATATCATACGTAACCACCCTCAAACCGCCCCTTCTGTGGATAACATCTCACTCCGGCCATGAAGCCCTTGGAATGACACACATCCCCCAAACTGTATGCTTGACGCTCCCCTTCCCCCACCGCATAACCATAGCTATGGGAGTCTTCCACTCAGCCTCACAAGCCGAAGGCACGGCGCAAGAGCTTGCGGCCGACATGGCATTTTACATCGCCACACTGCTGGCGTTGCTGAGCTGTGTTCTGACTTGGCTTACCAACGTCTCGCAACCCATTCCCCTCATGCTAGCCTGCTGGTGTGTTTTGTTGGGTCTCTGGAAACCCCAGCTCTTCATCCACCTCAGCACGGCGTGGTACAGCACGCTGAATGCCGGCGCCCGCGTTCTGCTCAGCCTTTATTGGTTGTTCTACATACTTCCCTCCGGCCTCTACATGCAGCTGCGCGGACACGACCCTCTCCACCGCCAGTTCGACCCCAAATCCACCACCTACTGGCACCCCCCCCAACCCCCCACCGATATGCGGAAACTCGGCTAATGAGCACATCACCGGTTTATATCCTCGGTATCTCAGGGCTCTATCAAAGCTCGGCAGCCGCTTTGCTGAAGGATGGCGAAATCGTTGCCGCCGCACAGGAAGAACGCTTCACCCGCCAACGCCACGACACCAACTTCCCGCACAGCTCCATCGCCTGGTGCCTCGCCCAAGCGGGCATCACGCTGGAAGACGTCACCCACGTCGCGTTCTACGACAAACCCTTGCTCAAATTCACACGCCTGCTGCAAACCTATAAGGCGATTGCCCCCGCAGGCTTCCGCAGCTTCATTCAAAGCGCGGAAGACTGGCTCGCCGAAAAGTTCCTGCAACGCCAAAAGCTGATCAAGGAATTGCAGCACCACCACGCCAACATTCCGTCGTCCAAAATCCTCTTCGCACAACACCATTTGTCGCACGCCGCCAGCGCCTTCTATCCATCGCCCTACAGTAAGGCGGTGGTGCTGGTGATAGACGGCCTCGGCGAACTCGCTACCACGACGGTCGCCATCGGCACGCCAGAGAAACTGGAAATCATCCGCGAAATCGCCTACCCGCACAGCTTGGGCCTGCTCTACAGCGCCTTCACCGCCTACATCGGCTACAAACCGAATGGCGACGAATACAAGCTCATGGGCCTCGCTGCCTACGGCCAACCCACCTACGACGAACTCATTCGCCAGCACCTCATCCATGTAAAGCCAGACGGCTCTTTCCGCCTCAACATGGATTACTTCGACTTCACCGCCGACGAAACCCTCACCAACAGCCGCTTTCACAAGCTCTTCGGGGCCGCGCCCTGCCGTCGTGGCAGCACGCCTACCCAACGCGAGATGGACCTCGCCGCCAGCATCCAAAAGGTGATCGAAGACATCATCCTGCGCATGACCCGTGCTTTAGCTACCGAATTCCCCGACATCCCCAACCTCTGCCTGGCTGGAGAACTCGCCTACAACCGTCCCTCCAACAGCCGCATTTCCACCGACCCCAAGGGCTTTAAAAACGTCTGGATCCAACCCGCCGCCGACGACTCCGGCGGAGCCATCGGCGCCGCCTACTGCGCGTGGCACCAACACATGGGTCAACCTCTTCCCCACAAGGACGGCATCACCGACGCCATGCACGCGGGCTACCTCGGCCCCTCCTTTACCAATAAGCAAGTGGAGCGCGCACTCGACCAGCTCCGCGCCATCTACCGCCCCATCAAAACCGAAGACGAACTGCTCGACCACACCGCAGAAGCGCTCGCCGCAGGCAAGGTCGTCGGATGGTTTCAGGGGCGGATGGAATTCGGCGACCGCGCGCTCGGTAACCGCACGATTTTAGGCGACCCCCGCAATCCGGATACCCAGCGCAATATGGGCATCAAAACCCGCTTTACCCAATCGCTGCGCCCGTCGGCCGCCTCCATTGCGCGGGAGTGTATGGCCGACTGGTTCGAAACCGACCTCCCCTCGCCCTACATGCTGCTGGTCGCTCCGCTGCGCAAAAAGCACCTGAAAAAGAACCAAACCTTGCCCGATGGCAGCATCATCCGCAGCCTCCTTCCCGCCATTACCCACGCCGATAACACCGCCCGCATCCACACCGTGCAGGCCGAATCCAACCGACGTTTCCACGCTCTCTTAAAAGATTTCGAACTCCTCACCGGCTGCCCCATCCTCGCCAACACGCCCCTCGCCCGCGCAGGCCAACCGATGGTCAGCACACCGGAAGAAGCCTTCCACCTCTTCATGAGCACCGACCTCGACATGCTGGTGATCGAGAACAACATTCTCTACAAAGAAGAGCAAAATCCCGCGCTCCTGCCCCACTACCAAACCCACCTCAACCGACGCTGAGGTTAAAATAAAACCGGCTATCCTGCCGGTTTTACTCTGCAACCCATGTCTCGAACAACCTACTTCTCCAGTACCTCTTCCTTCTGCTCCTCATACTCCTTATCCGTAATCGCACGGCTCTGGTAAGCACTTTGCAAATCCTGCAATTCCTGCCCCTTACTTACAGCAGGTACTTCATTCGCACCACACGCCGCCAAAACAGCAACCGGAGCCAACATGAAAAAATAACGCATTGTTCTGTCCTTTCGTTTCAACATCACAACGCCCCAACGCCTCGTCCGGTTCCACTCTCCTGAAGCGTTCGGCGCGAAGCGCCGTTGCCCCTGCGCGCGAAGCTATAAACGGTCATCCGGATGAGGTTTGGCGGGGCGCGGTGTACAGGCATGGAGTACATAAGCCACGCCAAAACTTATTTGGGGGCCGTTTTAGCCCGCGCCCCTAATCTTTTATGTCCGCAAGACCGCCCATTTTAAGTTCCAACTCCTCCAACTCCCGCAACCTATCGCGCAGCCCTGCCGCCAGCTCAAAGTCCAGCTCACCGGCAGCTTTAAACATCGCCTTGCGCAACGCCTCAATCTCTTTTGGCAGATCAGTTACACCTAACTTCAGTGCCTCACGCGCGGCCTTGCGGCTGGCCTGCAGCACGTCTTCTTCCTTGCCAGCACCCACAATGCCCTCACTCACCGCACGTACGGTGCTGGTCGGCGTAATACCGTGCTCGGCGTTATAGGCCAACTGCTTGACACGTCGGCGCGCGCACTCGGCCAGCATGTTGTTAATGCTATCCGTCATCACGTCGGCATACAGCAAGGCACGGCCATCCACGTTCCGCGCGGCACGCCCTACGGTCTGGATCAAGCTCGTCGTACTCCGCAAAAAGCCTTCCTTATCCGCGTCCAAAATCGCTACCAGCGCCACTTCGGGTATGTCCAAACCTTCGCGCAACAGGTTAATCCCAATCAGCACGTCAAACGCGCCAAGGCGCAGGTCGCGCACAATCTGCGCCCGCTCCAGCGTCTCAATATCACTGTGCAAATACCGCACCCGCACGCCATGCTCGTTTAAGTAACTAGTCAGCTGCTCGGCCATCTTCTTCGTCAGCACCGTCACTAACGTCCGGTAGCCCGCCGCCGTGGTCTTCTGAATTTCCAAGAACAAGTCATCCACCTGCCCTTCCACCGGCTTGATAACCACCTCGGGGTCCACAAGGCCGGTCGGGCGCGCCACCTGTTCGGTTACGGCATCCTGTGCCAATCCCATCTCGTATTTGGCCGGAGTCGCACTCACATAAATGGTCTGCGGCCGCCGCACATCCCATTCTTCAAACCGCAGCGGGCGGTTATCCACCGCACTCGGCAACCGGAATCCAAAATCCACCAGCGTATGCTTCCGCACCGCATCACCTTTACTCATCCCGCCAATCTGCGGAATCGTCACGTGGCTTTCATCGACAAACAACAAGGCATCTTGGGGCAGGTAATCAAACAACGTCGCAGGTGGCGCTCCCGGCTCACGGCCGGTCAAATGGCGGCTGTAGTTCTCAATCCCGTTGCAAAAACCGCTGGCTCCCAACATTTCCAAGTCAAAGGTGGTGCGCTCGCGCAGGCGCTGCTCCTCTAATAACTTGCCTTGGCTAATCAACTCCTCCGTACGCTGCTTAAGCTCGGCTTTAATCCGCTGAATCGCGCTGTACATCGCCGGCTTCGGCGTCACGTAGTGGCTGTTCGGGTAAACCGTAATCTCAGTCAATTTGCCCAACTTCTGGCCCGTCAATGGGTCAAACGCGGTAATATCTTCCACATCGTCGCCAAACAGCGTGATGCGCCACGCCTCATCCTCTAAGTGGCTCGGGAAAATCTCCACAATCTCGCCCTTGGCCCGAAAACACCCCCGCTCCAGCATCACGTCATTACGGGTATATTGCAGGTCGGCAAAACGGCGCAGCAACGCATCGCGGTCCAGCGTATCGCCCACCGCCACCGGTATCACCATTTCGGCATAGTATTCGCGCTCACCAATACCGTAAATGCTGCTCACCGAGGCCACCACAATCACATCCCGCCGCTCCAGCAACGCCCGCGTGGCACTGTGCCGCAGGCGGTCAATCTGCTCGTTCACCTCGGCGGTTTTCTCAATATAGGTATCACTGCGCGGCACATACGCTTCCGGCTGATAGTAATCATAATAAGAAACAAAATATTCGACGGCATTATTCGGAAAAAACGCCTTAAACTCCTCATACAGCTGCGCCGCCAACGTCTTATTGTGGGCCATGATAATCGCCGGCCGCCCGGTCCGCGCAATCACATTGGCCATGGTAAAGGTCTTGCCGCTCCCCGTTACACCTAGCAAAACCGAGTCCTTGCGCCCCTCTTCCACAAAGCGCACAAGGTCCTCAATCGCACGGGGCTGGTCGCCACTGGGCTGGTAGGTGGTAACGAAATCAAACTGAACACGCCCTTCCGGCGCCTTGGCGGTCAAGCCATTGGCATGGCCGGGCCGCACTAAGGGCTGCATCATCGGCATATCATCCATCGTCTTCGCCACGCGTTTACTTTCCATTTGAAATCTGCACCATAATTACTCCCTACCGTCCCGCTCGGCAAGACCCCGCAAAATAATTCTGCACCACCCTATTCCCAACCCAACCGGCCTGCTGCATAACGCGCCCACCACTAAGGCGTTCCAAAATGCCTGAACGAGGAGAAACACCCATGATATCCCAGCTGGAATTGCAGTTCAGCTTCTTCGATTATCTCATGTCGCTTCCCGTCAACCCTGTGCGCGACGAAACGTTGCGCACTCGCCCAGTCATCGTCATTTCCAAACGGAAAAGATAGATGCCTCCCTCTTTCGCATGCCCCGTCTCCTGCCAAGGAACGGGGCATTTTCCATCCCGCAACCCCTTGACCTTCCATCCCCCCGCCCCATAATCCCCACAAATCTATTAGTGCAGCGTTTTCATCGATTCCTGAAAGGAGAATCCGAATGACTGCAAGTATCATCGAAACCGTAGCCCTTCTCAAACGGTTCCGCAAATCCCCTCTTACTCAGTTGGCCGATGCTCTTAACACGGCCGTAACCCTCCGTATCGAGTTTGACAAACTCGAACCATGGGAACTTGAAGAACGCGTCGGAAATGGCGATTATACGCTGTTGCAGGTCAAACTGTCGGGCATCGCCAGCAATCGAAAAAGCCTGACCAAGAAGATCCAGAAGGCCCTCCCCCTTCTCATTCAGAAGAGAGAGCACGTGCTTATCCGGTCAGTCTACGATCTCTGCCGTCAGGTGAGGCTCAACAAAAGCGAGCTCCAAGGCATGCTCGACAATCAGAACTACGAGCTTCGCAATGAGGAAGGCCTTCTGCCCGACGAAGCGGAAGTCTGGGATTCCTTCAACGGTTCTAAAAAGAGCTTAATCAAAGCGACCCTCCCACTCGACTCTTCACCTTCCTCCTCGTCTCGCAAGGCCGCTTCACCCTGAAGCGGCCTTCGGGCATTTTATACCCATAAAAACATTGACAAACCCTCTCACACCCCCCATAAGCGCACCTGCAACCCACGCCTTGCCTTGAAAAAGGTGCGAAGGCGGCGGCCCAACCAAACGTTGCAGAGTACAACTAAATCAATGGGATAATGATATGACCAAAGTGTCTACCAACACCCTGCCGAGCCACAGCAAGCGCTCGGCTCCTAAGGCAAAAGCCACCCGTATTTTCGGCGAAAACCTCTGGGGTTCCGCCAAAGCTCCGGTTACCAAGCGCCCCACCAACCCGGGTCAGCACGGTGGCCGTCGCAAGAAGATGACCGACTACGGTATTCAGCTGCGCGAAAAGCAAAAGATGAAGACCTACTACGGCGGTATCTCCGAGCGTCAATTCTCCAACATTTATGCCGAAGCCGTCCGCCGCAAGGGCGACACCAGCGAGAACCTGATTGGTCTGCTGGAAAGCCGTCTGGACGCTATCGTTTACCGCTTGAACCTGGCTGCTTCGATGCACGCCGCCCGTCAGTTGGTGAACCACAAGCACATTCTGGTTAACGGCAAGGTCGTGACCATCGCGTCCTACCGCGTTAAGGCTGGCGACGTCATCGAAGCCCGCGAAAAGACCCGCAACATCAGCACCGTGATCGAGTGCGTGCAGAAGATGGACCGTCAGGTACCCGAGTACCTCACCTTCTCCCCGTCCGAGTTCAAGGGCAGCTTCGTGCGCATGCCGGTTCTCGACGATGTACCGTACCCCGTACAAATGAACCCGAACCTGGTCGTAGAATTCTACAACCGCTAATCGCCGGTTCATTCCCCAAAAAGGCTCCCTCGGGAGCCTTTTTGCTGTTATCGGAATAACCACGCAACCTTCCCCGTTCCGCCGCGTTATCCCCCAAACAGGAGACTCTTATCATGGAAGATTTCGGCAGCACGCTTGTCTATCTCATCGTCGGCTACCTCTGCGGACTGTATTTTGCACCAGATGTCTTTAGCGCTAACATTCTCAATACCAACTGGTACAACATCTATACCTACGCATGGCTCCTCGGCTGGCCCTTCATGCTTCTCTGGAAGCTCGCGGCCTTCCTCTTCCTCTCCGCCCCCGCCGTCGTCGTCGTCAAACCCTAAAAACCAAAAGGGGCCTCAAGAAGAGGCCCCCCACGCGGACTAAAGTTAGCCACACACTTAAGAACGGCTAACCTTCAGCAACACCAAGAACTCCGTATCCTGATTCCGGTTCTCAGCACGCTGGAACACTTCACCCAACCCCGGAATCTTCCGCAGGTTCGGCTCGTATTCGTTGTTGATGGTGGTGTTCGATTCAATCAATCCGCCAATCGCGTAAATCCGGCCGTACTCCACCATCATATCCTGGTCAATCAGGTTGTTGGCCAACTCCGGCACGGCGTTTACAACCGGGTCAGTGTCCCCAATCGAGGTCCGGATCTGCGTTTCACCCGCCTTGGTCGCAAGGCTCAAACGGAAGCGCAACTGCACGCCGTTTTTACCAATGAACGGCATGACCGACATCACGGTCCCGCTGTTCTTGAACAACGCCTTGTCCTGACGGCTCCCAATCACCACTTCACCGGTGCTCGAGGTATTCTGGTTCACTTCGGTTTCGGCATACCCCAGCTGACGGGTCACCGCCACGCGGGAAATCTGGTTGTTCCGCGCCAGCACACTCGGGGTAGAAATGGTATAAACATCACCCAAAGTCGAAAGACTCTGCAGCACCAACCCCATGTCGCCACCGTTACTGGCAAGGGTAAAGAACCCACCCTGCACGGCACTGGTTGCGGCATTCAACGTCTGGGTACGGGTATCAGCAAAGAAACCAAGATTATTGAGCGCACTACCGGTAATATCGCGTCCGTTCAGCAGCACATCGGCACCACGCTTGGTCGTCTTGTCCCGAATCAATGCCACAATCCGCGCTTCCACAATAATCTGGCGGTGGGCCGCTTCCTGCACTTGGGCTAGGTAGCCTTCAATCTGGCGGTGGGCTTCGGGGCTCGCACGCACAGCAATCAAACCGGCACTTTCGGTAATCCGGAACCACGGCTGACCAGAGTCTTCAGGGCTGGTGTGGTCAGTACTACCCGGAGACGTCATGCTCACACCCTGCCCGCCGCCAATCACGGTCACACTGACAGACGACGTCATCGTTCCATCGGCATTGCGCGTCGTGTTGGTGCCAAACAAAGCATTGTCAGCGGGGCCCGAGGTTTGCTCCGGCGGCGGCAACAGGCCTGTCGAACCCAAATTGGTGGCGGACACATTCGCCGAAGTCAGCAATTCCCCATTCACGCCCACACCCGTCGCTTGCAACGTACGGTCGCCGGCACTGGTGTTGCCAATCTTCACAAGGTCACTCAGCGTCTCACGCACTTGCTGCCATACGGTGTCGGTATAATCCGTATCCAGCTCGGCACTGGTTCCGTTGTTGGTCATACCGGCCGCCAGCTCGGGGTTCAACTCGGCTTTGGAAATCATGCTACCCTTACGGTTGCTCTGGCCAATTTCCAGCACATAGCTGCGTACAGGGAAGCGCGTGATGTACCACACGCCATTCACGTAGTTGTAATGGTAACCCGCCTTGCTCAGTACAAGGTCCAACATGTCTTGGAAGTTCGCACCGCTGTGCACCACCGTCACGGTTTGGCCGCGCAGGCCTTGCGGTATCACCACACTCTCACCGGCGGCATTGGCCAGTTCCAGCACCACGCTTTCCAAATCCCGCCCAATATACGCCACGTCAAACGGCGGCAAATCAGGCTTTTTCAGGTGAATCTCTTCCTTCACACGCACCGTGCTACCGGTCTGGATGCGCTGCATATGAAAAACCCCCTCACGCAACACACTGCGGGGTTTAATACCCGCTTTGGCGTCCGACAACTGCTGGTCCGTCGGCGGGCGTACCTCATCGTCGTAACCGGCGCAACCGGCCAGCAGTATGGCAACGGCACCCGCCAGTTTCAGGGTATCGGTCAGCAGGCCTTTTTTCATCAGGGGGGCGCGTGTCATGGTCATTCTCCTAACACCTAGTAATACGTATCCGTTACCAGCAGCACGCGGGTTCCGGCAAAGGCAGTTACAAACAATTGGGTTCCGGTCATGTTTTTCACACGCTCGGTCAACAGGTCACAGAACGACCCAAAATCCGCTTCAGCGGTCAAATTCACGCGCTCGTTCATCACGCCAGTATTTTCAGGGCTCAAGCGCCACTTCACCGTCCATGGGCCGGTGTACGTTGCCGCCTGCTGCACAATCTGGGTCATCACGTCGCGCAAGGTCACATCACTTACGTCCAGCACAACCCGAATGTTTTCCAAAGCCACGTTACGCGGTTCACCACCGGCCACACGGTCTTCCACAACCGTGGCACTGGTCTGGACGGTCGAAACCGATACATCCATCCCGCCACTCGCCACCGCCAACAAGCCCTCGCGGGCACTACGGAAGGCCGCTTCAGCCTCCGCCGCTGTCGGCGCGGCCACCACGGTATTGGTACCAGCACTGATATCCTGCTGAGCCCACACCGAGCCCACCGCAAGCAGCGGCACATACGTCAAAAGGCGGAGAAGTCCGTTCATTACCCACAATCTAACCCGACTTTCCCGCGCGCGTCACAAACCTGCCACCATCCGCACCAGCATTGCATCTCCCGCCGTTGCCTTTCAGCCACGCAAACGGCAATCTAACTGGCATGACACGCCGCCGCTCCTCCAAAAACCGCTCGTTCTTCAATCCGGTCTGGGTCTCGCTCGCCATCGGCCTTACCATTCCCGCAGTCTTCACATGGGCGTACAGCAGCACGCTCAATTTCGCCCCGCTTTGGGTCTGGCTCGTCACCCTCAACCTCACGCTGGTGGGCCTGATGGGCAAAGACAAACTCGCCGCCCAAAAGGGTTGGAGCCGCACGCCGGAAGCCACCCTCCTCATCCTCACTCTGCTCGGCGCCACGCCGGGCCTACTGGTCTCCCGCTACCTCTTCAACCATAAAACCAGCAAAGAGAGCTTCCAGTACGGCATGTTCGCCATTTTCACGCTGCAATTCCTCGCCGTCTGGTACTTCTGGCCGCAGCTTTCGCCCTATCTCTAGGCAATCGCTAGAAAATCGCCCCAAATTAAGGTAAAAACACCTCATGAATACTCAAGATATCGCCGTAATCGTCCTCGCCGCTGGCAAGGGCACCCGCATGAAGTCCGACCTCCCGAAGGTCCTCCACCCCATGGCCGGCATGCCCATGCTCGGCCACGTACTGCACGCGACCCGAACTCTTAAACCCGCCAAAACCGTCGTGATTACCGGCTACGGCGCGGAAAAAGTCGAAGACTACTGCCGCACCCACTTCCCGGAAACCGAATTCGCCCGCCAAACCGAGCAACTCGGTACCGCCCACGCTATCATGATGGCCGAAGACGCCCTGCGCGACTTCACCGGCACCGCCGTGATTGTCTACGCCGACATCATGCTTTCCACCCGCCCGGACGTTCTTCCCACCCTGATGGAGCAACACAGCTCCAACGCCAACGGTCTCACACTACTCACTGCCAACGTGCCTAACCCCACCGGCCTCGGTCGCATTTTCCTGAAAAACAACGTCATCGTGAACGTCGAGGAAAAAGACTGCACGCCGGAGCAACGCGCCATCACCACCGTCAATCCGGCCATCCACGCCATCCCAGCACCACTGCTGTTCAAACTGCTTAAGCTGGTCAAAAACGACAACGCCCAAAAAGAATACTACCTGCCGGACATCATCGCCCTCGCCCACCAGAACGGCGCGCCGGTTATCACCGCCGAGGTAGCGTCCGACCGTGCAGAACTGGGCATGAACAGCCGCGCCGAAGTCGCCGAAATGGAAGCCGTCTGGCAAACCCGTAAACGCAACGAAGCCATGGCCGCAGGCGTAACCTTAGTCGATCCCAAAACCGTCTACTTCAGCGCCGATACCGAAATCACACCCGACGTCACCATCCACCAGAACGTGATCTTCGGCCCCGGCGTCAAAATCGAAACCGGCGCCACCGTCCTGCCTTTCTGCCATATCGAAGGTGCACACATCATGTCGGGCGCCAACGTCGGGCCCTTCGCCCGCATCCGCCCCACCTCGGTGGTCGGCGCAAATGCCAAGGTCGGTAATTTTGTCGAACTGAAAAACACCACTCTGGGCACCAAGGCCAGCGCAGGCCACCTTACCTATCTGGGCGATGCTGAAGTGGGCGAACACACCAACATCGGCGCCGGTACCATCACCGCCAACTACAACCACAAAACCCACGCCAAAGCCAAAACGGTTATCGGCAACCACGCCAGCACGGGCAGCAATACCGTGCTCATTGCCCCCGTTACACTCGGCAACAGCGCGTATACCGGCGCAGGTACCGTGGTCCGCAAAAATGTCGACGACAACACCCTCGTCTTCACCACCCCCGACCTCATCACCAAAACCGGTTACAGTAAGTAGCCATGCCCACCCTTCTACAGTCTTGGCTTCAAAATCATACCGAGTTTGAAGCTCAAGGACGTAAGCTTGCCATTTACGTAGGTCCCGGCGGTAATGCCGGGGTCATAGGCGGTGGTATAACTACAGCTCTTTACACAGCCAAATCGCTTTTACCAAATGCACATTACATTGGAAGTTCTGTAGGCGCCTTTTGCTGGATGTACACTCTTGTGGCCGAAGACTATTTCGGTCCCACCATTTTTGGTCGTTACTTCAACGACAACCGCTTTTTCTCACCGCTGCGCCTGTTCACCAAAAAACCGTCACTGAATCTCGATTACGTGCTGAATGACGTATTGGAACACCGCGTGCCAATGCCCTACGATATTGCCTTAACAACTTCCTACCGCATTTCAGCCGTCACAACATGCAAAGAAGGCAAGCCTGTTTTAATACCTCTTTCCGGTCAGCCTAAATCCCACATTCATAAAACACTTAAGTCCACAGCCTCTATGCCTTTACTGGGTCGGGTAGATGCACTGAACGATCTGGAAGGTTGGGACGGCTGGCTCGTCGAACCCGACTTGCTCCAACATCTCTCGTCTGAAGGCATTACCGATGTTGTTTGGATCTGCAACCGTCCTTTGATTGAAGACTCATCACTACCAGTCAACATGCTCTGGCGCAGCATTGTCAAACGCCTTAACCGCCACAACCCCGTATTGGCTGAACTCACAGCTAAACGTCTTGCTGCAGGTAATTTCCTTGCTAACCCACCAACCGGAATGAACCTCGAAGTCTTCGAACCGCACACCAATATCTCCGGCAACTGCCGCAACCCCGCCACCCTCTTCCACGCCCTAGGCACGGCCTACAAAAACATGGCCAGCTACCTCGGCCACCCCAACCTGCCTTACCCTGCCGAATGGCAACCATGGCAACACCATATGCCCCAGTAACGTTACATCCCAGAAAGGCCGCACCATGCTCACCCAACTCGAAGCCCACGTCACCCAATTAGCAAACGAAGAAGGCTTCATCCACCACACGTGGTTCATCGACCATCACCTTAAAATCATAGAACAACTGGTCAACGAACTCTGCGACCTCTACCCCCACGCCAACCGCACGGTCTGCTTGGCGATGGTCTGGCTCCACGACCTCGGCAAAATCATAACCAACAAGCAAAAACCGCGCGAGGAAGAAGACCGCATCACGCTGGAAGAATCGGGAAAGCTCCTCACCCAATTCGGTTTTTCAGCGCAAGACACCGCCCTCACCCTCGCCTGCCTCCAGCAAATGGAAGCCCTCAAATCCACTCCGGCAACGAGCCTCCACATCGAAACCAAAATCATCTCCAGTGCCGACGCCGCCGCCCACTACATCGGCCCCTTCTTCGCCCTCTACTGGTACGAAAACCCGACCAAATCCATCGAATCCCTCATCACCGACAACATCACCAAACTTCAAAAAGACCAGCATAAAGTACTCCTGCCGGAAGTCGAAACATTCCTCCAACCGCGCTTTGCACTGTTAGCCGAATACGCCCGGCAAAACCGCCCGGCCAAATACCTCTAGCCCTGCCCACCTAACAGGCACAAACCCCGCCCCCGTACCAGCTAGCCCTTTTCCACCCCCCACCATCTGTTAGAATAACCCATCAAAAGGGGAGAATTACATATGTGTGGCATCGTCGGCGTCGTCAGTAACCCAAGCGCGAAGGACATCGTCCTCACCGGCTTGCAACGGCTGGAATACCGCGGCTACGACAGCGCCGGTATCGCCACCCTCAACTCCTCCGGCAGTATCGAGCTCCGCCGCGCCGTCGGCAAACTGCAAGCTTTGGTGACCGAAACCGAGACCAACCCCCTCCAATCCGCCACCACCGGTATCGGCCACACGCGCTGGGCCACCCACGGCGCCCCCACCACCGCCAACGCCCACCCGCACATCGGCCACATGGGCAAGCACAAGCTCGCCGTGGTGCATAACGGCATTATCGAGAACTATCAGGAACTCCGCGCCGAACTCGGCCAACTCGGCGCCACCTTCCACTCGCAAACCGATACCGAAACCATCCCCTACGTCATCGCCACAGCGCTCGAGCGCAGCGCGGAAACCCTGCCCCAAGCCGTCCACGCCGCCACCCAAAAGTTCCGCGGCAGCTTCGCGTTTGTAGTGATGCAGGAAGACCAGCCGGACGTCCTCACCGGCACCCGCCGCGGCGCCCCGCTATGTGTCGGCGTCGGCGAAGGAGCTAATTATCTGGCGTCCGACCCCCTCGCCCTCGCAGGACTCACAAGCAAGTTTATCTTCCTAGAAGACGACGACATCGCCACCATCACCCCCAAAGGCGTCAGCATTCTCGACGGCAAAGGCAAGCCGGTAGACCGTCCGGTCAAAGTGCTCGACCTCACCACCGACCTCGCCGGTAAAAACGGCTTCAAACACTTCATGCTGAAGGAAATCCACGAGCAACCCGCCGTCGTCTCGCGCCTGCTGCAAAGCTACACCAACCCGGTCGACCTCTCCCCCGTACTGCCATTACAAGGTCTCAACCTCGCGGGCATCACCCATATCAACATCATCGCCTGCGGCACCGCCTACTACGCCTCGCTCATCGGTAAGCACTATATCGAACAATTCGCCCGCATTCCGGTCAATGTCGAGGTGGCGTCGGAATTCCGCTACCGCAACCCGCCCTACCAAAAAGGCGGCCTCTTCATCGCCGTGTCCCAATCGGGAGAAACCGCCGACACTCTGGCGGCATTAGAGCACGCCAAAGCCGCAGGTCAAAACATCCTCGTCTTCACCAACGTCACCACCAGCAGCATGGCCCGGGCGGCGGATGCGGTGGTCGATCTGATGGCGGGCCGCGAAATTGCCGTTGCCAGCACCAAGGCCTTTATGGCGATGTCCGTCGCCCTCGGCCTCTTCGCTCTGCAACTGGCAGGCGCCAAAGGCCAAGCAGCTGCCGAGATCCTCGAAGCCTCCCGCGCGCTGCGTACCCTCCCCGCCTTCCTCAGCTCGCAAATCGCCACCACCAAACCGCTGGAAGAGCTGACCGAAAAGTTGCTGGAAACCGGCAGCATGCTCTACCTCGGCCGCGGCAGCTTGGCCCCCATCGCGTTCGAAGGTGCCCTTAAAATCAAGGAAATCGCCTACATCCACGCCGAAGCCTACGCCAGCGGAGAAATGAAACACGGCCCCATTGCGCTGGTCGACAAATCTCTCCCCGTCGTCAACCTCGCCACCTCCACCGACGGCCTGTTTGAAAAAACAGTCAGCAACCTAAAAGAAGTCGAAGCCCGCCACGGCCAGATCATTCTGGTGACCGACGCCGAAGGGATTGCGAAGCTGGATTCCGCCAGCCGCGACAAAATGCATCTCATCACGGTCCCCACCGTCCCCGCCTTCATCGCGCCAATGGTCTTCACCGTGCCCCTCCAACTCCTCGCCTACCTCACGGCCACAGCAAAAGGGACAGACGTCGACCAACCCCGCAACCTCGCCAAGTCCGTCACCGTGGAATAATCAAAAAAGAGGCCCATCACGGGCCTCTTTCTATTGGACTCCTGCCTTATCCAATCCATTAGCGAACACCCATCCATGGGCCGCCGCAATCGGCGGTAATACGTCGCGAATTTCGTCTAACTCATGCGCTTCCGGGCTCACCGAACCACGGCCCACCAGCTGGCAACCCGCTTCCCGCGCCAACGCACTTAAAATCTCCCACACACGCAAGTCCAGCGTCTCAATCCAAGGGTCACGGCCACCTAAAAACAGCATCGGCTTGTCCGCGCCCGCAGGCTGCCCCCAGTAAGGCACCCAAATCAGTTCACTCAACCAGCTTTTCAGTACCGACAAATCCTCGGTCTCACCCGTAAAATCATGGTCCTGATGCAGCCGCGGTCCCGGCAATGCCTCCACAAGCACCTGCACATGAATTAGTTCATCCAGCAAATCCCTTACCGCCAAAGGCACATCACGCCCCTGCGTAAAGCCATTGTGTTCGTGTGTCTCAACCATGGTAATCCTCATGCTCCTGCCAGTGTGTCATAACATCGCGCAACCACGCGCCAGCTTCAATTGCTACTGTGAATAACATCCTCCGTGCCCTCCCCTTGTAGTGTTATGAGTCAGTCCTAACAGCGTTTGTTAGGCATCCTTACTTTTTGCAACGTCGCTTGCCAAGTTAAGTTCCTGCTGCTGGCTCACAGCTGCCATGCGCATCTCACCCGGAGCCTCTTCCAACGCCCAACCAAAGCCAATCCATCCCACGGTCACACCAATCCACGCCGCAACGAATACCTGAGTCATCATCTGTTTCCTTCTTATTAAGTTTAAGTAAATCGTGAAATTAATCTTGGTTCCCTGTCGGCAAAAGCACAGCTCTGCCGCGCAGTAAACGTCCTATATCTAGTATGCAAAAAGGTCAGTTAAACCCGGTGCACCACAGTCGTTACGGTGCCCCAAATCCTGAAACTCTGCTCCGGTCCCACCTTGATCACCGGATACCGATCATTCTCCGGCACCAGCTCTACCTGGCCGTTTTTACGACGCAGGCGCTTCACGGTCAGGTCACCATCCAGTACGGCAATCACAATGCTGTTTTCACGCGGCTCTACACTGCGGTCTACGACCAGAATGTCACCTTCATGAATCGATGCATTGATCATGCTATCGCCTTGAACCCGCACAAAAAACGTACTGTCCGGATGATGCACAACGTATTTGTGTAGGTCCAAACGCTCATCGCTGTGGTCATCCGCCATGGTCGGCATCCCTGCCCGCACCATAGAGGAATACAACGGCAGTCCGCGCCCTTTCAGGTCGACAAATTCAGCCACATCCCCCACCAAACTTACAGGTACGCGTACCGGTACAGTAGGTTCACCAAACTTGCCCGTCCCTTTAGGACGACCAGCTCCAATTCGTTTTCCGCCTCGTGTCATGCAGGTATATTCGCACACATATCAAACTCGTCAACATTAATTATGCACAAATATCAAAAAAAATGGGCTAAAGCCCATTTTGATATTCTTTTAAGCTACTTAACTTCAACAGCCGTTTCACTTACACTCTTGCTGGCCCACCAGGGCTTGGCGATGACCGAGGCCTTTTCAGTCGCGGCATCTACCGCACCAGCAGCCGGTTCCACTACCGCAGCATCCACCTTTTCCACCACGGTTTGGGTGGCGCTGACGGTCTTCACCTTAACGGTTTCAACTACCTTTTTCGCCTCTACCTTCAAAGCCTCAACCTTTTGCTCGGTGGTAGAAGTGGTAGATACACTCTTGGCAGCCTCAACCTTTACCTCAGCAGCCTTGGGTTCCGCTTTGGCAGCAGCCTTCTTGCTCTCCATCGCGCCTTCGGCGTAGGGCAGCTCAGCACCGGCATGGAATTCCACACGGCGGTTCTTGGCACGGCCCTCACGGGTCTTGTTCTCAGCCACCGGGTGCAGGTCGCCATAACCCACGGCACGCAGGCGGTCCTTGGCCACACCGTCACGCATCAGCTTGCGCTGAGTAGCTTCGGCACGCTGTTGGCTAAGCCACTTGTTGTACAGCTTGCTACCGGTCACGTCGGTAAAACCGGCAATCACCATTTTTTCGCTAGCACAGGCTTCCAAGGCCTTTTCCACAACCTTCAATTGGGTGGCGTGCTCAGCCGTCAGGTCAGCCTTATCAAACCCGAACAATAGCACCTGCTTCTCAGCTTCGGCCATATCGCAGCTGCTGGCAGCAGCAGTTTCTTCACCCGCAGCAGGCTCCACGTCCACCGCAACAGTCGGGGTCACTACATCCACGGCAAAGGCTACTTTATATTCCTTGGGCAGAACCTGGTTCACATCAGCTTCCATCTTGTCCGAGTATTCCTTGTCGATCACAGTGCCGGAAATCATCACTTCGGTGCCATTCACAACCACATTGGCTTGTTCCAAGTTAGAGATATGCATCAGCACGGCACCCACGGCGCTGCGCCAGCCGGCCGGAGCCCCCTCCACAACCACCAGCTTGGTACCATCGACATTCTCAATACCGTAACGGTTGGCCGCCAGCTCAATCAGAACCTTCTTCGAAGCCTCATCCGGAACATTCCCTTCAAACGCGACAGACTCACCCGCCTTCAGAATGGTCAGCGTGTAATCCACGGCAGGTGCAGCCACCTTCGTCGCTTCTTGCTTAACCGGAGCCACCGCCGTACCGGAAACAACCGCACTGCCACTCACTTCACCGGCAACGGTCAACTGGTCTTGTACATTAGAAACCCCAAATACGCGGGTCGCTACATTCACAGCCTTGGCCTTGTCTTCAGCCGTCGGAGCTTCACCGCGCAGCACAACGTCGCGGCCCTTCACGTCCACATCAGCCCACAGCAGGCCTTGTTCCGCTAAGCCCGTGGTCACGCGGCCTGCAATGTCCTGTTCAATGCGTGGGCTGAGCCACTGCACGCCTAACACCATAGTATAAACCAGCACAGCCAATACGGCGGCGGTCAGCAAAAGTCGACTCATGTCATTCTCTCCCCAAATATCATCTCAGATACAACAATCTGTATGCGTGCAGTATGCAAAGTTACGATAAAAGAGCAACACCCCTGCCCAAGCAAGCGGCACCGCTCTTCGGGTAAGCGTGGCTACAGGCGGGCTTCCATCAAATCCACTTCCGCCACAAGGCGGCGCGCCGTCAGCTCATCAATTTTTTTGTCATTCGTCATACGGTAAATTTCGGCCCGTTCCGCCTTCAACCCAACAAGTGCCAACTCGCGCTCAACCCGTTCCATTTTCATGGCAATGGCGTGGGAATCTTCACGGATGTTCTTGAAAATCCGCAACCGGTAATATTCCATCACATGCGCCGCGGCCTCGTTGTACAGGTCGGCATCGGTCCGCCCGTCAGCCATTTTATGCTGCGCCTTCTCAATCGCCTTAATCGCCGCCATCGCCGTTACCTTACGCACCCGCTCAGCCCGCACGCGCGCACTGCCGTCCGGCAGCGCCGTCAAACCCTTCAACGCATACGGCAGCACAAAGGTGGCCACTATCATCGAAAGCACAATCACTCCACACGCCAGCAATACGGCCAAGTCGCGGTGAGGGAACAACGACCCATCGCTCAAAAACCACGGCAACGTCATCACACCGGCCAACGTAATGGCCCCACGCACACCGGCCAGAGACAACACCGCCATCAGCCGGAAATCCGTCTTATCACTGGCACGGCGCGCCAACCCGCGGCGGAAGTACGCAATCTGGAACATCATCCACACCCACACAAAGCGCAGCACCAGCATGCCAGCGGTCACCGCCAGCACATACGCCGCTAACAGCAGTAACGTCGTGTCCCCAAACTCGCCCAAGCCATCAATCGCCTTTCCCAGAATGGCCGGAAATTGCCCACCCAACAGCACGAAAATAAACCCGTTCAGCGCATACTGCACCGTATCCCACACCGCATTGCGGCGCAGGCGCGTAATGGCCAACACGGTCGTACCACGGAACTCCATCATCCCCATCGTCACACCCGCCGCCACAGCCGCCAAGATACCCGAGCAATGCACGCTCTCCGCCGCCATATACGCCACAAACGGCATCAGCAAGCTAATCAGGGTCTGCACCCCGGGTTCTTCGCCAAACCGGCGGCTGGCCCACGCCTTGGCACTAATAATCCCGCGCGTCACCCCAAAGCCAATCGCCACCCCGCCAACGGCCAGATACACAAACGTACCCGCCCCCTCCAGCACCGAGAAACTCCCCGTCATCGCGGCCGCCACCGCAAACCGGAAGAACACCAAACCGGTGGCGTCATTCAGAAGCGACTCACCTTCCAGAATATGCAGCAACCGCTTCGGCAGCGGTGTGCGGCTGGCCATCGCCGAAAACGCCACGGGGTCGGTCGGAGACAACACCGCCGCAATCGCAATCGCAATCACCAGCGGCATGTTCGGCACCATCCACGTCAGTAGCAGCGCAATCCCCCCGATGGTAAAAATCACCAGCCCGAAGGAAAGCGCCAGAATCGGACGTGAGTCCCGAAACAAATCCGCCTTGGGTATCCGCCAACCATCCAAGAACAGCAGCGGCGGTAAAAACAATAAAAAGAACAACTGCGGGTCAAAATCCACGCGCAGGCTGGGCACCATACCCACCAACACGCCAATCGCAATCTGCACAAGCGGCAAAGGTATCTTCTGGCGCAGCGCACGGGTCAGAATGCTCGCGGCCAGCACAGCCACCAACAACACCATCACCACAGCTACAGCACTCAATGAAATCCCTTTCCTAATAGACGAGTGTAGCGCGCACAGGGGCGTCCCGTCACGTCAGGAATCCAAAAAATGCAGTCCAGTAAGAAAAGCCTACTTCTGGGTTTTCAACCACTCAATCAGGTTGTCGCGGTCGGCCTTGTTCGGCAGCCCCGCAAAAATCATTTTGGTGCCCGCCACCTTGGCTTTGGGGTTGCTTAAATACACATCCAGCTCCGCCTCGGTCCAGCTCTTCTTGCCCTTCAACGCGCTCATCGCGGGCGAATACTTAAACGTCGTGTTCTCGGCAACCCCCTTGCCCACAATCCCGAACAAATTCGGCCCCACCCTGTTCGGCGCCCCCTTCGCCGTGGTGTGGCACACCTTGCACTTGGCAAACACCTTTTCGCCAACTACCGCATCCGCCCACGCCGTCGCCGTCATCATCACGGCCAAAACCAAAGTAAGAAAGAGATATAAAGAACGTGTCATGCCACCATCCCAACATAACGCTCGGCATAGCGCTTTGACACCTATCAATCCAGCTTCGCCAACGCCCCGAGCAACGGTTCCCAACTCAGCGGCCCGTCCACCTGCTGCACAATGCGTCCGGTCACACCATCCACAATCAGCGTGGTCGGTAGCATCACCTTGCCTAAAATGGCTTTGGCACGCACCTGCTCAGGGTCATCCACCCAGCTCACCAAGCTCTCGGCGCGCTCTGTCAGCCGAATCTGCTCTTTGGTATAAAAGGCGGAAGGCGATGGGTTGTCCAAACTCACCATCGTCACCGCCACCTCCGGCGGCAACACCTTCAACGCCGCCAACACATTCGGCATTTCCACCATGCACGGCGGGCACCACGTCGCCCAGAAATGCACCACGGTATAACGCGCCGCGGGGTTCACATACGGCACCAACGCCTCAGCCTGAACCGCCGTCGGCAACGCGCCCGCCAACGCCGCGTCACCGGGTGCTTGCCGGTGCGTCCACCAATCCCACGCCACCGCCAGCCCGCACAGCGCCACAATCACTCCAACCGCGGCTAATTTCCCCCGCCGCTTCATGCCTGAGGTTCTTTCGTCTGAAACACTTTATCCAACACCCACAAACTGCCCACCACCATCACGGCAGCACTGCAAAACACCGTCAGCCCACCCGCCATCTGGTCGGTAAAGCCATAGCTGTGCAGCCCCACACTCAGCAGGTTCACGCCAAACCAAGAAAGCGCCACCACCACCGGTGTCAGCGCACTCACCGCCAACCACTCGGCGACAGGGAACGGTTTGAGCAAACGGATATGCGCACACACCGCCAGCCACAACGTCAGCACCAATGCACCATTCTCCTTGGGGTCCCAGCCCCAAAAACGGCCCCAACTCTGGCTCGCCCAAATCCCACCCAGCAGTGTCCCCACCGCTACCAATAACAAGGCCACCACACTCAAATGCCGCAATACGGTGTGCGTCTTGGCTTGCGCCGTTGTACCACTCCGTATAATCGTCCGCTGCACCTGCGCCCACAACGCCACCCCACCTACCAGAATACTCGCCGCATAGCCGCCAGTAATCGTCAGCACGTGGGTCGCCAGCCAAAAGTTGGTGTTCAACACCGCCATCAGCATGCCCATCGTGTCGGTACCTTGGGTCAGACCATGCGACACCATCACCAGCCCCACCCCACTCGCCAACGCCGCCGGCAACAATGCACTGCTACTCTTACGGAAGAGAAGCCCCAGCAGCACACTCCCCCACGCCACAAAAATCACCGATTCATAAAGCGTCGCCACTGGCGGACGACTCAAAATATACATCCGCGCCGCAATCCCTAAACTCAGCAACGCCAAGCCCCCCAGCGCCCCCAACGTCACCACACGGCGCATCCTCCAGCGCTTGGGCGCCGCCAACGCTAACAACCCCACCAGCATGGGCAACACCGAAAGGCTCACCAACGGGTAGCGCAACGTAAACACCTCAATCGCCAGTGCATACCGGTTGGTATGCAACGCCCCCACATCGCGCAAACCGGCCAAAACCTCATCCGCCACCACCGGCTGTGCCATCACCAACGTCTGCCACAGCCCAAACGCCTTGGCCTGATCCCCCGCCAATGTGCTCCGCGCCGCCAACCACGGCGAGGCCCACGCGTTTGTATCCTGCGGCGGTGGCACCACCAAACGCAACAAGCCGTTCGGCTGCTCGGGTTGGCGCATCCGCAACTGCATCACCAGCTCCAATGCCTGCGCATCCTTTTGCTTGGCCAACTCCACCAGCATCTCGCGGTGCTCCAGCACCTGCGCCGCATTCACAAATCCTTCAGCTACACCCAGTTTGGCTGCCAACGGTTCCTTCACCTCCATCAGCGGCTGCAACAACGCAAACGTGCGGGCCACAGAAAGCACCACCTCCACCCGCTCCTGCACCTGCATCAGCTTGGCCTGCGGACCAGAAAGCTTCGCCGCCGGTACCTGCTCCAACGCCTGCAATTCAGCCTGACGCGGCATCAGCGCCTCTACCAATTCCGTCACGGTGTAGGCAGCTTTCGGCGCTACCCCAAGCTCCTGAATCAACGCGCCGTCCAGCGTTAACAGCGGCGTACTGGTCAGCATCCCGGGGTTAAACAACCACTGCGCCAAAAGCGCCATTTCCTCATCCAGCGGCGCCTGCTCACCCGTCACAAACGGCACCACCGTGCTCGCCACAGTCAACAACGGTTTAACACGGCCCTGATGCTGCACCGGCAAATGCGCCAACACATCCAACCGCGCCGCCGTCCAACCGTTGTCTTGTGCCTGAGCCACAGGCGCCGCCATCGCCCCCACCAGCAGCACCGCCGCCAGCGTCCGCTTCCAAAACCGCCGCTGCCTTAACAGAATATGCATCAATAATCCCAACCCAATTACTCCCGTCGCAAGGTACGGCAACAACCGGCTATCATCCTTCACCACTGCTAAAATACTAATCGGCGCCCCTTGCTCCGGCTTAATGTAACTGGCCTGATAAATCGTGTAGCCCATCAACCGCACCGGCTCATTCATGCGCACCGCGGTATGCCACGGCTGGCCGCCATCCGGCACAATCGTCAAACGGCTGGCAAAATAGGCCGGAATGTTCGTGCCCGGGTGGTCACGGTGAATAAACTCATCCACGGTAATCGTGAACGGCAAAAAGCCCAGCACCGGCCACGCCGAGGGCGGCGCCGTCTCGGTCAACCCCTCCTC
This sequence comes from Alphaproteobacteria bacterium, assembly GCA_027485835.1. Lineage (GTDB taxonomy): Bacteria > Pseudomonadota > Alphaproteobacteria > UBA2136 > UBA6156 > UBA6156. The sequence continues at coordinate 859,012 of JAIXQG010000002.1, read as the reverse complement.
CTGCCACAACCGCGTCGCCACACCGGTGGTACCCACCACGTAGCCGGATTGCATCGCGTAATTGGCCACCAAGCCGCTCACAATCAGCAGCAGCACCCCCGCATGGGTCAGCCAGCTTCCGGCACTGGAAGACGAAAACGGCTGCCGCACCATCTGCACCGTCAAACTGAAGGCCAGATACATCAGCAGCAACCCGCCACCCGGCAGCGGCAACCACCCTCCCGCCCAGAACACCAACGAATTGAAATACAACTGCTGCGCCACCACCAGCGGCATATGCGCCTGCGCAATCGTCCCTAAACTGATCATCACCATCAGCGCCAGCAACACCGCAATCACCATCGGCACACCGGTGGCATGGCGCCACAAGGTCATCAATACGTTACGGTAACGGGGGGGTGTCATCAGCGGCACACTACCAAAAAGCGGTTCACACCGCAAACCGAAGCGTTCTTAAGAGTCTTTTTTAGCGGGTGTTTTCGGTGCAGGCGTAAGGTCATCGTCATTCAAAATCCGTGCCGCCGCGCCATCGGGGTCATCAAATTGGCCATCCTTCAGCGCCCACAAAAACGCCGCCAATGCCAATACCCCCAAAAACAACGCGATAGGTATCAAAAACACCAGCACGCTCATCGCCCTACACTCCCATATCCTTGCCACGCCCCACCAGCGCCGCATTACCTACCACCATCAGGCTGCTGGCACTCATCGCCAACGCGGCATACATCGGCGTAATATAACCCATCATTGCCATGGGTATGGTCACCACATTGTAGGCCAGAGAAATCCACACATTCTGCCACACCGCGCGCCGCGCCTTCTGCGCCAGCCTAATCAGCAGCGGCAGGGCCATCAGGTTTTCCCGCTGCAAAATCGCGTCGGCTGAAAGTTTCGCCAAATCACTCGCCTGCCCAAAGCTCACACCCACCGGCGCCAAAGCAAGGCTCGGGGCATCGTTCAAGCCATCGCCCACCATCATCACCTGCCGCTGGTCCTTTGCTAGGTCTGCCAAAACCGCCTGCTTGCGCTGCGGTGTCGCCTCCCCTTCCGCCTCGGTAATCCCCACGTCCGCCGCCACCTTTTGCACAGTCTCAGTGCGGTCACCCGAAAGCACCTGCACACGCAGTCCCATCGTTTGCAACGCACGCACCGCCGCCACCGCATCCGCCCGCAACGGGTCATCAAACGTAAACATCACCGGCGCCTTCTCGCCCTGCGCAAACCACACGCGGGGCACATCGGGCATATCCTTCGGCTCTTTCACGCCGCAGAGTTTGGCACTGCCCAACAGCAGCGTTTCGCCCTTATACACGGCCTTAAGCCCCTTACCGGCCACTTCTTCCACACCCTCCAACGGCGTCACAACGTCACCATGGTGGGCAATAGCGACAGAAAGCGGATGCTGACTATGAATCGCCATCCGCGCCGCCAGCTTGCGCTGCGCCTCGGTACCACCAACTACCAAACGCGGCTTGCCCAAGGTCAGCGTACCGGTTTTGTCCAGAATCACATCCGTAATCGTCGCCAGCTTTTCCAATGCCTCACCGGATTTTAAAATAATCCCATTCCGCAACGTCCGCCCCATCAGCGCCACCTGCACGGTCGGTACCGCCAGTGCCAACGCGCACGGGCAGGTCACAATTAATACCGCCGCAGCCCGCAGCACGCTCTCATGCCCGTCAATCCCCAGTAACATACACACCGTAAACGTCCCCAGCGCCAGAGTATGCACCAGCGGCGCGTAAGAGCGGGAAATCCGGTCCGCCAACCGTGTATAAGCATTTTTCACGGTAGTGGCATTGTCCACCAGCCGCGCCAGTTCGGCCAACACCGTGCCTTGCCCCACGGCGGTTGTTTTCACGGTTACACTCGCGCCGCGGTTCACCAATCCGGCCTGCACCGCCTCATGCCGCCACACGTTGCGTGGCAGGGTTTCACCCGTCAAAACCGAGGTATCGGCACTCGCCTCCTCACTCTCTAAAGTTCCGTCCACGCCCAGCCGCTCACCCTGACGCCACAACACGAGGCTCCCCAACGGCACCTCGGCACTCGGCATCAAGGTTACGTTGCCATCCTTGCCCTGCACCGCCACAAAGGTGTGCTGCAGGCCCAGCAAATGCTCGGCGGCATTGCGGCTCTTACCCTTCACCCGCGCTTCCAAATAGCGCCCGATGAGCAGGAAAAACAGCAGCATAATCGCGCTCTCAAAATACGTCTCACCGTAGCCAACAATGGTGTCGTACAAACTAATCGCCGAGGTCAGCACCAACGCCACGCTAATCGGCACTTCCATGCCCAAACGCTTGTGCTTAATGCCGTTATACGCCGCCCTAAAATACGGCCGCCCCGCGTATGCCAGCGCAGGCAACACAATCAGCGCCGAAATCCACTGGAACAACACCTTCGTCTCACCCTCGGCGCCGGACCACAAACTGACCGACAGTAACATCACGTTCATGCTGGCAAAGCCAGCCACGGCAAGGCACTTCAGCAAAAAGCGCTCTTCGGCATCCGCCTTGCGCTCAAGCGTCGCAGGGTCATAAGGCGTCAGGCCGTAACCGGCCTTATTCGCCGCCGCGATAGCCTTCTCCGCCACCGCCACCGGCCCTTTCCACGCCAGCGTCAGGCGCTTACTAGAAAGGTTCAACCGTGCCTGTTCCACCCCCTCCACCGGGTTCATCGCGGCCTCAATACGGGCCATGCAGGCGGCGCAGTGCACACCTTCCACCATAAACTGCAAACGCTGCACCCCCTCCTTATCGGTGTGCACATACGTCTTCAATACATCCTGCGGAAGCGCGGTCGCCGTCGTCATAATGCCCCCTACTCTTGCCTTATTGCACGTTTACGCGCTCGTGGGCGGTCAGGCTCTTGCCCTCATACACAAAGGTGGTTTGCAGTTCCCACTGGCCTTTCTGCGGCCACGCAATGTTCTCAGCCGCATAGGTCCCATCAGTAAATTCCTTGAGTTCCAGCTCAAAATCCGATCCATCATCCTCTCCAACCGGACGCGTCGCTTTCACGCGCACCCAAGCCCCGCCCAGCGGCGCCCCACGGTCATCCGAGAGCGCGTACACCAACCGTACCGGAAAATCCGCCACATTCCGCACAACACTCCAGCCCAAACCGGCTTCCCGTGCCTGTTCGGCCAAGGTCTTGTTGTACGCCAAACCTTCTTCGTAGGCATTTTCACTCACAATACCGGTGTTACTCTCCACCGCAAACCACACCATCACCACGTTCACCGCCATCACCACTGCAAACACCGTCAGCAAAATCACCAACAGTTTGCGGCTCCACTTGCGGTTACCCTTCACGCTATACGTTGGCTCATCATCATCGCCAGAACTGCGCGATGTCGCAACTTGCTTGGCTTTGGCAGGCTTAACCGCTGCCTTTTTGTATTTCGTAACCTTGGTCACCGTGTCTTACTCCTCATTGGGGCCGATAAACACCGTCTCATAGCTGTCCGTATCTCCGTCCTCATCGGTCACCTTCAAGGTCACCGCCATATGGTTCGGATACAATTCTCCCGCGTGCGTATAACGCGGCCGTTCGGCAAAGAGGGTGTACTCCGCCACTTTGCCCGCTTTTACCGTTAACGGCAAGGCGTCTCCGGCAACCGCCGTCTGCTGGGCGGTGCGCAGCGTCACATCAGGGCGGTCCATTCGAAGGTAATAGGTTTTCGCGTCCCACGTTTTGTTTATCAGGCGCACCGTATAGGTATTTCGCACCGAACCATCACTCAAACTCACAAACAACGGGTTACGGGAATGCACCAAGTTCATATCAATGAGCGACTTCGTCAGCAGCGCCCACAGCATCACACCCGCGACCACCGCCATAATCAGCCCGTAAATCACCGTTCGCGGCCGCACAAACCGCGCATGTTGCCATACATCTTTAAACGTGGCCTTACCGCAGGGAATGGTTCCCGCAAGGTTGTTATACCGTATCAGCCCGCGCGACCGCTCCAGCTTATCCATCACCGCATTGCACGCATCCACGCATAACGCGCAGTTAATGCAGCGGTATTGCTGGCCATCCCGTATATCAATCCCCACCGGACACACCACCACGCAGCGTCGACAATCCACGCAATCGCCCACGCCCTCCTGCTTGCCACGCGGCTCACCACGGGCTTTGTCGTAGGTGACAATCAAACTCTCTTCATCAAACATCGCCCCCTGAAACCGCGCATATGGGCACATGTACGTGCACACCTGCTCCCGCGCAAAACCCGCCATCAAATAGGTGCTAAACGTTAAAAACACCATCCAAAACGTTGGTATAAAATAAAAGTCACCGTTCAGCATGTCGCGCCATAGTGTCGGCGCATCCTGAAAGTAAAACACCCACGCCCCACCGGTCGCCAAACCAATCAACAACCACACCGCGTGCTTGGCAGCCTTGCGCCGCACTTTATCAAAGCTCCACGGCGCCTTCGCCAATTTCATCTGCGCCATCCGGTCGCCTTCAAAAAAGCGCTCCACCGTCAAAAACAAATCCGTCCACACCGTCTGCGGGCAGGCATAGCCGCACCACACACGGCCAAACAGGCTCGTTGCAAAAAACAGCCCCAACGCCGCCAGCAACAACAGTCCGGTGAAGTAAAACACCTCCTGCGGCCATAGCTCAATAAAGAAGAAATAAAACTTGCGGTTAATCGTATCGACCAAAATCGCCTGATCCGGCGCGCCAACCCCGCGCTCCCAACGTACCCACGGCAGTAGGTAATAAATCCCCAGCAGCAGGCCCATCACCATCCATTTCAGGTTACGGAAGGTTCCCTTCACCTTGGCCTGATACACCGGCTTACGCGCCTCAAACAGGTGCCATAGGCTGATGCTTTCACTATCGACGGGGGTGAAGTCCACACCCCCGTCATGCTCCTCGCGTATATCGATTTTCGGCATCACACAGCCTACTCACGGGCGGCGGCAGGGGCGGCCGGAACCACCTCTGTCGCGCTAACAGCAGGTGCAGTCGCAACAGCTTCCCCACCCCCCAAACCATGCACATACACGGCCAGTTTCTTAATATCACTCTCACTCAACTTCTGGCCCCACGCCGGCATCACACCAGCCCGACCATTCCAGATCGTCTCAAAGCGGTCCTTGTTGCTACCACCATACAACCAGATGGCATTATTCAACGGCGGCGCACCCAGCTCGCGGTTACCTTGGCCTTGGTCGCCGTGGCACAGCGCACAGTTTTCCGCAAACACGGTCTTGCCGCGTTCCGTCGATTCATTGCCCTTAAAGCCATGCGCCAGCACGCTCAGGTAGTTCACCACGTCATCAATCTGTTCCTTGGTCAGCAATTCGTCCTTGCCAAACGCCGCCATCGGGCCAGGGTTGCGCGCCTTTTCGTCGGTGCCGTTGCGGATGCCATGGGTAATCGTATAGGCAATATCCGCAAGCGTACCACCATGAATCCACTCATCATCCAACAGGTTCGGGTAGCCCTTGGCACCCGCCGCACCACTGCCATGGCACTGCGAGCAATTCACAGAAAACAGCATCCGCCCCGCCGCCGTCGCATAGGTGCGCACCTCGGCATCATCGGCAATCGCCTGCACGTCCATGCGGACAATCTTATCTTCAAATACGTGCTTCTCCGCATCGGCATTCTGCATCTCAGCCATCAACTGCCCGCGAGATGTCCAGCCGGATACCGTATAATGCACCAGCGGCAACGCGGGGTAATACGCCATATAGCCAATCGCAAACACAATGGTGCCCAAAAACACCCACACCCACCAGCGTGGCAGCGGGTTGTTCAGCTCTTCAATACCATCCCATTCATGGCCGGTCGTTTCCACGTTCCGGTTGAGTTTATTCGGCGCTTCAAAATTGTCTTTGCGCGGTGGGGTATCATTCTTGGCCATGGGGAGTGGTCCTTTGTTGGTCTCTTAAAACTTTAGTCATCCAGCATGTGTTTGCCGATGTTCTGGTAGTGCTCGCGCGCACCGGGGCGGTACACCCACAGCACGGCTACTAAAAACACGGTCCCGAAAATCACCAACCCGATACCGGCGCATATCGCCTTGATCGTCGCAAAATCGGTGAGGGACAAAACGGGCTCCATACGCGCTCCTTAACGGGCTTCCGGTTTGTAGGTAGAGAAGTCCACCAACGTACCCAGCATTTGCAGGTATGCTACCAGCGCATCCATCTCGGTCAGCTTGTCGGGGTTACCGTCAAAATTGCCCACTACCGCCTTCGGGTACCGGCGCAGCAGTTCACTGCTATCCGCATCGGGGTTCACTTGCGCCTTCAGGTCATCCGCAGCCTTTTCCACCTGCTCATCGGTGTAGGGTACACCTACCATACGCAGGGTCTTCAAATGCTCGGCGGCGTTATCAAACTTCAGCTCGTTGTCCTGCAAAAAGGCGTAACGCGGCATCACGCTCTCCGGCACCACACTGCGCGGATTCATCAGGTGCTCCACATGCCATTCGTTACTGTAACGGCCACCAACACGCGCTAAGTCGGGCCCCGTGCGTTTGCTACCCCACTGGAACGGGTGGTCGTACATGCTCTCGGCCGCAAGGCTGTAATGCCCATAACGCTCCACTTCGTCCTTAAACGGTCGGATCATCTGGCTATGGCACACGTAACAGCCTTCACGGATGTAAATATTCCGCCCCGCCAATTCCAACGGGCTGTAGGGGCGCATGCCATCCACCTTTTCAATCGTGCTCTTCACAAAAAACAGCGGCACAATTTCCACCAAGCCACCAATGCTCACTACCACAAGGCTCCCCACCAGCAGGTAAATGGCATTCTTTTCAAAAACCTTATGCAGATTCCACATGATAAAATCTCCCTACGCAGCTTGCTTCATAAAATCGGGTACGGCACGGCTCGGCTTGGTGCCCTTGCGGGCGCCCACCGGCACTTCGTCCCGCACATCACCCTGAATGGTGCGGTACATGTTGTAGGCCATAATCAAGGCCCCGAGCAGGAAGACGATGCCCCCCAGCGCCCGGATCAGATAATACGGGTGCATCTCCGCCACGCTCTCAGCGAAGGAGTAGGTGAGGAAGCCATACTCATTATACGCCCGCCACATCAGCGCCTGCATAATCCCACTCACCCACATCGCGCAGATGTACAGAATGATGCCGATGGTGCTGACCCAGAAGTGCCAGTTCACCATCTGGTAGGAATACAACCGTTCACGCTTCCACAGCGCTGGAACAAGGTAATAGATGCACGAGAAGCTAATCAGCGCGACCCACCCCAACGCCCCGCTGTGCACGTGGCCAATGGTCCAGTCGGTGTAGTGGCTCAAACTGTTCACGCTCTTAATCGACATCAGCGGCCCCTCAAACGTGCTCATACCGTAGAACGACAGCGCGGATACCATCAACCGCAGCACGGGGTCATAGCGCAAGCGCTCCCAGCTACCGCTCAGGGTCATAATGCCGTTAATCATCCCGCCCCAGCTCGGCATCCACAGCATGATGCTGAACACCATACCCATGGTCTGCGCCCAGTCCGGCAGCGCGGTGTAGTGCAGGTGGTGCGGCCCGGCCCAGATGTACAGGAAAATCAAACCCCAGAAGTGCACGATGCTCAACCGGTACGAGTAAATCGGCCGGTTGATATGCTTCGGCACAAAGTAATACATAATCGCCAGAAAACCGGCGGTGAGGAAGAAGCCCACCGCATTGTGGCCATACCACCATTGAATAAGAGCATCCTGCACACCGGCCGCCGCGCTGTAGCTCTTGATACCCAGCAAACTCACCGGCACTGCCGCGTTGTTCACAAGGTGCAACATCGCAACCGTCACAATAAAGGCCAGATAAAACCAGTTCGCCACGTAAATATGCGGCTCACTGCGCTTAATCAGGGTGCCTAAAAACACAATCAGATACGCCACCCACACAACCGTCAGCCACAGGTCCACAAACCATTCGGGTTCGGCATATTCACGGCCTTGGGTCACACCTAGCAGGTAGCCAACCGCAGCCATCACAATGAATAATTGATACCCAATCATCACAAACCACGGGAGCCACGGGTCACCAAACAACCGTGCACGGCACGTCCGCTGCACAACATAAAAGCTGCTGGCCAAAAGCACCGTACCGCCAAAGGCAAAAATCACGCCGCTGGTATGCAGCGGGCGCAAACGGCCAAAGGTAAAGTATTCGCCCAAGGCGCCTTGGAAGTTTAAATCCGGAAACGCCAACTGCAGCGCAATCAGTACGCCGACCGACATCCCGACGATGCTCCAGAACATCGCCATAATCGTGCCAAAACGCACAACCGATTCATTATAAGCAGGGGTCTGGGCGGGGGGCATGGGGTCGTCCTTTGCTTGGTTTCCGCTTTTCCCTACTCCAGCCCTTCCCTAACAAGCTTGATTTACGTCAAATAGAACCGATTTCGTGCAAATCATACGCATCTCGGTGTGGCGGCCACAGCACCGCTGTTAAAGCTGTTGAACCCTGCCCATCGTCTAGGCAAAGGTTTTTACCAATCCGCACAGGAAAAACCGCACCTCATGCGTTCTATGGTAGTCTCAAGCAAATCAAACCGACTCAAACGTCTGTTCTTACAAAGCCCTATGAAAAAATACATCCTCTACGCCTTTCTCGCTCTTACCGTCGCTGGCATCTTGTTCGGCCTCTGGTCGTGGCTCAAACCCACCACGGTCGAGGTCACCACTCCCACACGCGGCCCGGTGGTAGACGCCGTCTACGCCTCCGGTACCGTCGAGCCAGAGGTTATGTACCCCGTCGCCCCTCGCGTCACCGCGCGCCTCACCCAACTGCTCGCGGATGAAGGCGATACGGTCGCCCCCGGCCAAATCCTGGCCCAGTTGGAAGCCTCCGACCTCAACGCCAACCTGCTGGAACTCAAGGCGCGGGAAGCCAACGCCAAAGCGCAATTCGAGCGTGAGCAACGCCTCCTCCCCCAAGGTGGCACCTCGCAAGCGGCGTTCGATACCGCCCAAGCCGACTACCGCGCCGCCCTGCAAGCCCGCAAAGCATCAGAAGCACAAGTCGGCTACTCCCAACTCACCGCACTGGTTACCTCCACGGTGGTCTACCGGGAAGGCGAAGTCGGCCAGCTCATCCCCGCCAACCAAACGGTCTTCTGGCTCGCCGAACCAGGTAACCTCCGCGTATCAGTCCAAGTCGATGAAGAAGACATTCCCCAAGTCCAGCTCAACCAGCGTGTCCTCATGCGTTCCGACGCCTTCCCCGGCAAATCGTTCGAAGGCCGCGTCAGCAGCATCACGCCAAAAGGCGACGCGGAAGCCCGCAGCTTCCGCGTGCGGGTAGGTTTACCGTCCGACATCCCCTTCCGCATCGGCATGACCGTCGAAACCAATATTATCTTGCGGACCGAAACCAACGCCCTCCTCATCCCCACCTCCGCCGCCAGTAGCGGCAAGGTCTGGAAGGTCGTCGACGGCAAAGCCCAACCGCACACCATCACCACCGGCGTCATCACCACCAGCCAAACCGAAGTGTTAAGCGGCCTCACCCCGTCCGAGACGGTCATAGTAACCCCGCCGGAAAACCTTAAAGCGGGCGACAAGATTCACGCCGTAACCCGCTAATTCCATGCGCCTTCTCCTCGCCATCGCCTTTCGCCACCTTATGGCCCGCAAGCGCCAAAGCGTGGTGTCGCTGGCAGGTATCGTACTGGGTGTGGCGTTCTTCATGGCCATCTCGTCGCTGATGCAGGGGTCAGAGGCCGACTTCATCCGCCGCCTCATAGACAACTCCCCCCACATCACCATCACCGACGAATACCGCACCAACAAACGCCAACCGGTGTTCGAGGCCTACCCCAACGCCGCCATCCAACTCCGCAATATCAGCCCGATGCCAGAGAACCGCGGCATCCGCGGCTATATCCAAACCCTGCAACTGCTCAAAACCTACCCCGGCGTCCGCGCCTCGCCTTCGCTGTCCGGTCAGGGCATTCTCACCTTCGCAGGCCGCAATATCGGCCTCACCGTGACGGGCATGATCCCCGCCGATATCCAAGGCGTCACCACCATCGGCAAATACATGCAGAAGGGTAAGGTGCTCGACCTCGAAACCGACTCCAACGGCATCCTCATCGGCGAAACTCTCTCGCGTAAATACGGTGTGGATATGGGCGACAGCCTCCCCATCACCTCCGGTACCGGCACCACCCGGAGCTTCAAGGTGGTCGGCATCTTCCGCACCGGCCGTGGCGGATACGATGAACGCAATGCGTTCGTCACCCTCCCCCGCGCCCAAGCCCTGCTCGGCCAGCCCAACCGTATTAACAGTATTATTATAAAGCTCGACGACGCCTACCAAGCCCGCACCCTCGCCAGCCAGATCGAAACCGCCATCGGCTACAAGGCAGAATCATGGCAGGAGCAATCGGAGGACATGCTTAGCACCTTGGTCATCCGCAACATCATCATGTACACGGTGGTCAGCGCGGTGTTGCTCGTCGCCGCGTTCGGTATCTATAACGTGATTTCAACAGTGGTGCTCGAGAAACAGCGCGACATCGCCATCCTTAAATCGATGGGCTTCGAAGCACACGAAATCCAAACCATTTTCGTCTCGCAAGGCGTGATGCTCGGCTTCGCCGGCGCCGCGGCAGGGGTGCCCTTGGGTGTTGCGTTAATGACTGGCCTGATGCAGGTCAAAATGAAAGTCCCCGGCACGCGCGAGCCCATCACCATGCCCCTTAGTTGGGAATGGAACATCTTCGCCATCGCCATCGCGTTTGCGGTCACGGCCTCCATTCTGGCGGCACTCCTACCCGCCCGTAAGGCCTCTAAAATCGAACCCGTCGAAATCCTGCGCGGAGGCTTCTAATGGTCAAGCAACCGCCCCTTCTCCGCACCGAAAAACTCACCCGTACCCTCACCGGAGAAATCCCCATCACCCTCGTTAAACAAGCCGATGTGGCCATTCACGCGGGCGAGTTCGTTGCCATCGTCGGCCCCTCCGGCTCGGGCAAGTCCTCACTGTTATACTTGCTCGGCCTGCTCGACAAACCGACCTCCGGAGACCTCTTCTTCGATGGCATGAACATGAGCACCGCGACCGAGCACGAACGCGCCCGCACCCGCCTCGCCAAAATGGGCTTCGTCTTCCAGTTTCACTTCCTGCTGCCGGAGTTCTCGGCGCTAGAAAACGTCCTACTGCCCATGCAACAACTGGGCGAAGTCCCGTTCGAGCAAGGTAAAGCCCGCGCGATCGAGCTCCTCACCCGCTTGGGCCTGAAGGAGCAAATGCACAAACGCCCCCACCAGCTCTCCGGCGGCCAAAGCCAGCGCGTCGCCATCGCCCGCGCGCTTATCAACAAGCCGCAAATGCTGCTGGCCGACGAACCAACCGGCAACCTCGACTCCACGTCCGGCAACACCGTCAAACAGATGTTCCGCGAGCTTGCCCGCACCGAAAACTGCGCCCTCGCCATCGTCACACACGACGATTCCTTCTCCGCGCAAGCCGACCGCACAATTCACATTGTCGACGGCGTCATCCAGCCGTAACATAACGTTATGAAAAATTCCCCCATCGTCGCCCTTGTCGGCGGCACCGGCTTTATCGGCCGCGCCGCCATGCACGCCCTTGTCGCAAAAGGCGGCAACGTCCGGCTTATCTCCCGCCATAAACCCACCTTCCCGCTTCCCGCCTCGGTCACGTGGCATCAGGCCGATACCGCCGTACCCGAGTCCCTCGTCCCCGTACTGCAAGGCTGCACCAGCGTCGTACATCTGGTGGCAGTGCTGGCCGAGCGCGGCCAACCGTTTACCACAACCATTCTGCAAAGCGCCCTCAACACCGCTCAGGCCGCCACACAAGCAGGCGTACCCCATTTCGTCTACGTCTCCGCCCTCGGTGCCAACCCCACCAGCCCCAGCCGTTACGCCCGCGCCAAAGGCATGGCCGAGGCCGCTGTGCGCAAGCTCTACCCCCTCAGCACCATCCTCCAACCCTCACTGGTGATGGGCCAAGGCGGCGGCTTCCGCCAGCAAATCGACCTCCTCACCCGCGCCATGCCGGTCATGGTGCTCCCCGGTATGGGCCAAAGCCGCTTTCAACCGGTCGAGGTTACTACGGTGGCCGAAAGCATCGCCACCCACGCCCTCACCCCCCCGCAACACGCCGCAACACTCCCCCTCGCCGGCCCGCACATCCACACCTTCCGCCAGCTCGCCCAAACCGAGCTCGCACACCTCAACCGCACACGTCTCTTCCTGCCGCTCCCCTGGTTCGCCACATGGGCCGTCGCACACAGCTTTCAACTGCTCGATAGTCTCACCTTCCACCGCGTCATCCCCCAATGGCTGCTGGTCACGCCAGACCAAGTCCGCCTCCTCAAACTGGAAAACATTGTAAAATAACAGAAACCCAAAGACCGGAACTTTCTCCGGCCCGCTCCGTTAGTCTCCCGAATCCCAATGAACAAGGAGACACATCCATGAAACCCATCGGTATTATCATCGCCGTCGTCGTAGCCGTCCTCATCGCCTTTATCGGTTATAATTACATGAACCAACCGCAACCGATGTCCGAGCGTATCGACAACGCCACCACCGAACTCGGTAACGGCAACATCGGCGAAGCTCTCGACGAAGCCGGCAACGAAACCCGTGGCGATAAAGTGACCGAAGACCTCAACGACGCCGCCGACGCTGTTGCTCCGGCACCAGCTACCGCTCAGTAACGTTTCGTTACAAAGCCTGCAAACCCGCGGCCTGTGCCTCTGCACAGGCCGCGCTTGCTATCATGTCCAAGGCACCCGTGCGCAGGTAGTTCTTCCGCGTCACCAAACGCACCGTGCGGAACACACGCTCACCCGCCAGCGGCCGCAACACCACGCCATGGTCTTGCCGGGTCGCCAAATGCGGTAGCAACGTCACGCCGCGGTTACGCGCCACCATCCGTATCAACGTCTGCAAACTGCTCGCCTTCACACGGTTGTCCACGCTGTCCACCATGCACACGTCCAGCGCTTGCGCTCTCAGGCAATGGCCCTCATCCAGCAACAAAAGCGAGTCCTCACCAATTGCACCCACGGCAACACTTTGCATGTCGGCAAACGGGTGTTCAGCTGCACACGCCACCCAAAAAGGCTCGTCAAACAAGGCTTTCTCCTGCAAACCTTCAAGCTCTACATCGCTCGCCATCAGCACAGCATCCAGCTCCCGGTTCATAAGCCGCGCCAACAATTCATCGGTCAAACCTTCATGCACCATCACGTCCAAACGCGGCGCATCAAGGCTCACCCGCTCTAAAAGCTCGGGCATTAAAAACGGAGACAAACTCGCAATCACCCCTAACCGGATTTGTCCCCCCAACGGGTCATTATAGGTCTGCGCCACATCGCGTAGCGCATTGATATGCGCCAAAGCCATTTTGGCTTCGGCCACAATTGCAACACCCGCCGCAGTCAGCGCCACGTTGCGGCTATCCCGCTCAAACAACACCACACCCAGCTCGTCTTCCAGCTTTTTAATCTGGCTGCTTAAGGTCGGCTGGCTTACATGCGCCGCTTCGGCCGCACGGCCAAAATGCTTATGTTCGGCCACCAGCAACACATAGTGTAAATCACGCAAATTCATAATTCATTTATATAACCTATGAATTTTTGCGTAACAATAGTTTCGCGCAAAAACATATCGGCACCACCCAGCCACACATTGGTCATATAAATCGGCTGTTTTTGATATTCATCAACGACCCCGTTTCTCACTCGCGCCACCGTGAGGCGTATCGTAAACAGAAAGGAACCCCCCTCATGAAGACCTCCACCCTCGCTCTCGCAGCTGCTGTGGCTCTCACCGGTGTGGCCTCCGCCGCCCACGCTGCCGAAAACGGCAGCTGGCTGGTCCGTGGCCGTATCATCAACGTCAACCCTACCAACAATGGCGGAGAAACCTCCATCGGCGGCAAACCGAACGCCGGTTCCGACACCACTCCGGAAATCGACGTCACCTACTTCGCCACACCAAACGTGGGCTTCGAGCTGATTGCCGCCACCACCGAGCACAACACCAAAGTCACCAAGGGCACCAACGTCGACCTCGGGTCGGTCCGCCTGCTACCCCCCACCCTCACCGCGCAATACCACTTCACCCAGCCCTGCCTCGGTAAGTTCAAACCCTATGTGGGCGCTGGCCTCACCTACGCGCACTTCTACGATGCCGACCACCCCGGCCTGCGCAGCGTGAAGTACGACGACTCCGTCGGTGTCGCCGTCCAAGCGGGTGTCGACTACAAACTGACCGATAAAATCTACCTCAACGCCGACGTGAAGCAGATCTTCGTCAGCACCGACGTCACGGTGAACGACTCCATCACCGCCACCGCCAACCTCAACCCCATCGTCGCCGGTGTCGGTATCGGCTACCGCTTCTAACCCCACCCGAAGCGATCAAAAAGAGGCCCTCGGGCCTCTTTTCTTAGTTATTTAGTATTGATCCACCAACAATTAGCAATTGGGAAATCATTAATAAATCTAGCTGCAGCTGGACTCTTTATTGCCGCACGATGCAGGTTTACTTTCTTCATTAAAGCAGTACCCTCACGAGTTTCCTTATAATTTATCCCCTTAGTGGCATATAATGAAGAAAGAATTCTTTTACCATTTTTGCCTTCACTATCATATATATATGTTGAATCTAAAAACTCTTCACGAATCAACTTTTCATCTGCAAGTATAATATTCTCTGTCATCATATCAGCTAAACAAATTCGAATTTTTTCAGAATCTGCCCCTTTTGAAACCAATGCATCAAATATTTTATTACAAAATTCATCCGAGTTACAATCGTGATTCTCTTTATCTATCCAAACAATAATTAAATCAGGATTTAAATTTTTAATTCGGTAGGATGAACCAATAAACTCAGCAATTCTATTTGGACTCCAACCACTTCCATTTGAAACTGGAGTAACATGCACATAAGAAAAATTATTATTGATAAACATTTTTTCCATCGTGCCTTCAACAAAAGCAAGAATGCGATTAGAGTGAATTGCTGGCATAATAATATCCTAAACCAAAACCAGTAGAGTTAATTTCTTCTAATACTGTATCTGGATTATCAATCCTACGACACTCAGTCTTGCCCTTTCCAAAGTCAAAAATTATTAATTCACTGGGATGACAATAATTAAGGAAAGTCTCACTGTGCGTTGACACAATAAAACTCGAAGAACCGTCATCACTTTCTAATGAATCTTTAATTAATTGAACTAAAAACTGTTGCATTTTTGGGTGCAAAAAATTTTCTGGCTCTTCTAATGAATGGTTATGAGATTTCGACAAAATCAAACATACAAGGGCTAACCACTTTATAGTGCCATCACTTACTGAAAAAAATGGAATTTGTATAGGATTACTTTTCTTACCAGAATCAATTTTTAAATAACCTATATATTTACCAATATGGTGATCAGGCTTAACATAAATATCTGTTAAATTAGGAAAGATTAATTTAGTCCACTCAATCACATTATCAAGATCTTCGGGTGAAGCTTGCCTTAAACGCCGTCTCCTTGAGGAAGCGTTTTGCTTCTTTGCCAATTGCATCTGATGCAGCGCGGCAGATAGGCCTGAACCATTATTTGAAATCAAGCCTCTCTTGGTTAAATCATCAGCTTCTCTTGCTTTTGCTGGAATAATGTTGATAGAACGACCTCTGTTGATTGAATCAAATATAGCCTCAATAGCATTCACATATATACTGTTTGAAAACAGACTTTCATCAGGTTCTAAATACTTCGTTTCAAGACGTTCAAGAATTTCTTTAGTAGATTTTGTAGAAGAATACCTTGTCTTTAGGCTAAATGGATTTTTTTCATGGTCAACTAGTAGTCTTTTAGATATTTCAACTTCAGGCTGTTCATCTAAATGCGATTTTCGAGTTACAAGAATATGACCTAAGCTAGCCAAATCAGGTTCATGAAATTGGCTTAGTTTTCTAATTCTAAGCAATTCTTTAGATATAAATAACGCTGAAGAGTTTTTGTTAAATTTAAGTTCCAGATCATATTCAAATCTGAAATAGAAATATTCATTTTTTTCTAGCGACTCAAGACGTGATAAACTACTAACTTTAACTGTCATTGTCGGAATAGCTGACGATATTACCTCCATACTGAATACTTTAGCCAAACCACCAGCGTTAGACACGGCAACTGATGCACCTTTATTTAAAAGTATACTTAAAAAATCTAAAAATTCTAAAAAATTAGTTTTTCCAGAACCATTTGGCCCCACTAAAACATTTAGCCCAGGTTGAATAACTAATTTAAAATCTCTCAAAGATCTGAAGCCATTTACCTCGTAAGTTGTAGTTTCATCAAAACAAAGCATCAGATACATATCCTTATTACTGAAAGACTATATCAAAATAAAAACAACAATTAAACCCCCTTGCTATGCCGCCCCATGGTGCTCGCGCCCTTACCAAGGTAAGCATCAAAACACGCCGCCACCGCCCGCGCAAACGGCCGCCCTTTTTCGGTCACGCATAAACGTTCGCCCTGCCATTCGGCCAAACCATCGCCAATCATCGCCTCCAACCGCTCACGCTGCACCAACAGGTCATCCAAATCCCGCCCTTCGGCCCGCATCCCGCACAGCAACTGCTCAATCACGCCGCGCCGCGCCACGTCTCCCTCACTCACCGCCACACCGCGCGCAATCGGCAACCCCTTACGCGTCATGGCATCCAAATACTCCGCCGGCGCCGTAATATTTTGGGCATACCCTTGGCGGTATTGCGAGATCGCACTCGCCCCAAACCCCAGCAATACCGGCGCCGCATCGGTGGTGTAACCCATGAAGTTACGCTTCAACTCACCGTCCTTGGCCGCAATCGCCATCGGGTCGGTCGGCAGGCAAAAGTGGTCAATCCCCACCGCCACATAACCGGCCTTGGTTAGCTCTTCCACCGCCGTGTTAAAAATCGCCAGCCGCGCCTCGGCATCCGGCAACTCATGGTTCTCCAACACGGCCTGATGCTTCTTCATCCACGGCACATGCGCATAGCCAAACAGCGCAATCCGGCTGGGCTTAAGCTCCATCATATCGGCCACGGTCTGGCGCATTGTCGCACGCGTCTGCATCGGCAAGCCATACAGCAGGTCCACGTTAATATCCTGCACACCGGCCGTCCGCAGCTGGCTTACCGCACGCACGTTCATCTCTTGCGGCTGCACGCGGCGTATCACCTGCTGCACCACATCGTTGGTGTCCTGTATCCCCAAACTCGCGCGGTTGAATCCCAACTCACCCAACAACGCCGGCATCCCCTCGGCTAATTGGCGCGGGTCAATCTCCATCGAAATCTCCGCACTATCCGTCACATCAAACAGCTCATTCAACACGGCAAACACGCGCCGCAAATCCTTCATCGGCACATAGCTAGGCGTGCCACCTCCTAAGTGAATCGCCCCCACCTTCAACCGTTCCGGCAACAGCGCTGCCGTGCGCCGCATCTCGTCAATCAGCACGTCCACATACGCGGTAATGGTCTCGGGCTTGTTGGTCACCTTCATATTGCACCCGCAATACAGGCACAGGCTCTTGCAATAGGCCATGTGCAGGTAAACCGAGGCCTCGCCCGCATCGCGCAAACTCCCAAGCCAACCCTCAACAGTCGCCGCACCCACGCCGGCATGAAACTGCAACGCCGTGGGGTAACTGGTATAACGCGGCACCGGCCCACCGTATTTGGCAATCAGCTCCATCTCCGGCTTTGCAGCCAACGGGGTCTCAGAGTCCTGAATCGCAACCTGCACACATCACCTATCTCTTAAGTAGCATGCCCATGGCACGGGTAACTCCCCGAGCACGCGCCGCACGTATAAGCCCGCAACGCATCCGCATCGTCCATCTGTACGTGGGCACCGGTCATGCGCAAACCCGTTTCCTGTTTTAGCTTGGCCAACGCACGGCTAAACGTCTCCGGCTGCATGCCCAAACGCGCCGCCAGCAGGCCCTTGTCAAAGGGCAGATGAAGATCAATCCGGCCATCCAGCGGTGTGCCCGCCAACTTCAGCAAAAAGCACCCAATCCGCTGCGGCGCGGTCTGGTGCGTGCGGTGTTCAATCTCCAACCGTTCGTCCTGCTGCTGACGCAAAACGAACTTCAGCACCAACCGCGCAAATTCTCCATTACTATCAATTAAATGGCGCAAGGCCGTATGCGGAATCACCAACGCAGTCACCCCGCTCACCGCCACCGCACGTGTGGTGTAGGTAAACGGCGGCGTCAGGGTTTCAAGCCCCACCAAATGGGTTTCACCCAACACGTCCCACACGGCATCGCCGCCATCCAGCGTTTCGCGCGTCAGTTTTACCCAACCGTCCAGAATCAGCCATACGCTATGCGCGGCATCGCTCTGGTGGCACAGCACATCGCCTTCGGCAAACTCCTTGGTATGGCAGCCTGCGGCAATCTGTTCCACTAAAGGAGTCTTCAGTTCCGCCATTAACGGAGAGGTCAGCAGGCCATCAACAATCATCAGTCGTTTCATGACCTAAAACGTACACCACACATTTGATTTTGGTCAAATAACCCACAAAAACTGGCGCTATCTCATCCGCCGTTCACTGGTCCCCGGTATGCCTAAAATTCCGCGGTACTTCGCAACCGTCCGCCGCGCAACCTCCACACCCTCGGTCTTTAAAAGGGATACAATCTGTTCATCACTTAACGGCTTGGCAGGGTTTTCACTCTTCACCATCTTAGCGATAAGCGCCTGCACACTGGTGGCCGCCACCGCCACGGTACCGCCAGTGCTCCCTACACCACTCGCAAAAAAGTACTTAAACCCAAGCACACCCCACGGCGTCTGCATAAACTTCCCATTCACCACACGGCTCACGGTGCTCTCGTGCACGCCAATCCCTTCCGCCACGGTACGCAACGTCAGCGGCACCATAAATTCCACACCGGCATCAAAAAACTGTTGCTGAGCGGCTACCACGGCACGCGCGACCGCCAGCGTGGTTTTGGCGCGCTGCTCTAGGGCATTGACCAGCCATTTGGCGCGGCCATACCGCTCGGTCATAAACTTCTTGGCTTCATCGGCCCCACGGCTTTTCGCCCCGCCATCCTTGGCAGGCGGGTAGGCTAACAACCTTGGAAATGCCGCACCATTCAACTCCACCACCCAGCCATCGGGCGTATTCAGCACCACTACATCCGGCGTCACGCTATCAATTTTCGCACTGCCAAACCCCGCCGCTGGCTTGGGGTTGCACAGCTGAATATCTGCCACCGCCAACCGCACTTCTTCCTCATCGCAATCGGCATTCTGGCTCTTGTCTTTTTTACGGATACTATTCACCTCGGCCGCAATTTTGCCCCACGCCTTCAGCCCCACCCAATCGAGGTGGTTCAAACACGCGTCCATCACGTCATCCAGCTTACCCATGGCATGAAGCTGCAACCGCAAACACTCCTGTAAATCCCGCGCACCTACACCGGCGGGGTCCAGCGTTTGCAAAATGGCGCGGGCATCGTCCACCACATCTTCGCTTACCTTTAAGCGCGCGGCCACTTCGGCCATGTCGGCACGCAGGTAACCGGCATCATCCACCGCATCAATCAAAAACCGCCCGACAAACCGCAGCTTCGGCTCATCCACCACTTCTTCAAACTGCTTGAGCAAATAGTCCTGAAGGCTTTCTTCCTTGGTTGCACGCGCCTCCCAGCCAAACCCGTCCTCGTCCTCACCACCACCGACACCACCTAGGCCGCCATACATCTCACCTGCAGGGCCACCAGCGCCCTCATCACGTATCGCCCACTGGTCCCACGCCATGTCCCATTCTACCAGTTGACCATCACCGGTCTTGCCGTTCACGTCTTCGCCCGCGCGCTCGGCTTTGTAATCGCGGTCGCTGCTATCTTCTTCAGCTTCATAATCAAGGCACGGGTTCTCACTTACTTCTCGCGCCACCATGTCGGCAATTTCCGGTGCCGAAAGCTGGAGCATCTCAATCGCCTGCCGCAATTCGGCAGTCATACTCACATCTTGTTTTTGCTTGAGCTGGAGCCCTACACCCGTTTTCATGCCAAAACCCTACCACGCAGCCAAAAGCGCCACCACCCAAAACGCTCCACATCCGGCACAAAAAAGGGCCTCATGGCCCTTGTTATTTTTAGCCCGCACCCGGCCCATCATCATTACTCCGCGTCTTCACATCAATCGGATGCGCCTTCAGCTCTTGATAAATCGCCTTCACCTCATCCAAGCCCTCAACCTTATGGTCAAACGGGAACGGGTTCGGAATCTTACCCTTTTTGGCAAGGTTAAGCGCATTACCAAGCTGGCCCAACGCCCCCACCACACCGGCGGTTTTGAGCAACATGAACGGCTCGTTCAACACGCCCCATGTCGCGATGTCATCCTTAAACACCATCGCGTGCTTGGCACCCTTGTTGTCGGTAATACCGGCTTCCATCGCCAGGCTGCGCAGCTTCACAATAGCTTCCATCGGTGCCACACCCTTGGGGCAGGCATCAATGCACATGTTGCAGCGGGTGCAGTCCCAAATACCGTTCTTTTCAGAGAGCTCCTGCAAACGCTCGGTCTTATGGCCTTCACGCGGGTCAGCTACAAAGCGGTAAGCCTTGGCCAATGCGGCGGGGCCAAAAAAGTTGGGGTTTTCCACCATCGCCGTGCAGTCGCTGTAGCAGTTGCCGCACATAATGCAGTTACTCACCATGTTCACTTGGCTAAAGGCATCCTTCGACACATGAATTTGCTTTTCCGGCCCATCCTGCACAAACGGATCAAGCTTCTTCACCTTGTCATAGAAGGGCGTGATATCGACCACCAAATCCTTCAGCACCGGCTGGTTACGCTGCGGGCCAACCTCAATCACACCAGCACTCTTGGCGGGGGCAATATTCTTAAAGGCATTACCATCCAGCAAGTCGGTCACTTTGGTTTTGCAGGCCAAACGGGTGCGGCCGTTAATATACATCCCGCAGCTTCCGCAAATACTGGCGCGGCAGCTCCGGCGGAACGTCAGCGTCCCGTCAATCTCACCCTTAATCCACTCCAACGCCGAAAGCACGGTCGTCCGCGCATCCACCGGCACTTCAAAGTCCTGCGTCTTCTGCACCAGCTTGTCGTTGATAATCGTCCCGCGCAAAACGCGAAAGGTAACGGTTGTGGAGGCCATGTCACTCATATTCTCAGTTCCTATTACCTTTAGTATTTCCGTTCGGCCGGCGCATAATCCGGGTTATTCACGGTGCGTACGGGGTCACGGCCCAGCGTCACGTTACCATTCTTATCTACCGTGCTGGTGATGTGCACAATCCAGTTCGCATCGTCACGGGCGGGGTAATCCACGCGGGATTGCGCCCCACGGCTCTCCGTCCGCTCAATCGCGGCCAATACGGTAGCTTCTGCCAGCAATACTAAGTTATCCAACTCCAGCGCGGTAATCACATCGGTATTAAACGCGTCGGTCTTATCATCCACACACAGTTTCTTCATGTCGGCCTTGGCTTTTTCCACCGCGGCCTTGGCCTTGGCCAACCCTTCGGCACTGCGGAAGACACCACAATACTCCTGCATCGCCTCGGTCAGTTCCTTACGGATATCCGACTGACGCGTCCCACCCTCAGCCGGACGCGCCTTGAGCTGGGCAATGCTGGCGGAAACCTCCTGCATATCGGCACTGTCCACGTTCGGCCAGTCTTTACCGGCACCTTCGGTCACAAATTTCACAATTTCCTTACCGGTGATTTTCCCAAACACGATGGTTTCCAGCAAGCTGTTGGCACCCAAACGGTTAGCACCGTGCACGCTCACACAGGCGGCTTCCCCGGCGGCAAACAGGCCCGGCAACTGCTCGCTATGGCCTACTTTGTCGGTCCGGATCCCGCCCATGGTGTAGTGACAGGTCGGACGTACCGGAATCGGCGCATCAATCGGGTCAACCCCTTCAAAGTCAATGCTCAATTGCCGAATTTGCGGCAAACGCTCCAAAATCAAATCACGGCCAAGGTGACGCACGTCGAGGAACACCCCACCATTCACGCCATTGCCATTCATAATTTCGGTAGTCATGCTGCGGCTCACCACGTCGCGGCTGGCAAGCTCCAGTTTGTTCGGGGCATACTTGTGCATAAAGCGCTGGCCATCCTTACCAATCAGATAAGCCCCTTCACCGCGCACACCTTCAGAAATCAAAATACCCGAGTTGCGCAAACCGGTCGGGTGGAACTGCACAAACTCAAGGTCGGCCGCCGCCGCACCGGCACGCATGGCGTGGGCCAAACCATCACCGGTATTGGTCATGGCGTTGGTGTTACTCGCAAACAGGCGGCCATAACCACCGGTCGCCACACACACGGCCTTGGCCTTAATCTGGTGCAATTTGCCGGTCTTAATGTCCATCACAATCGCACCGCTGGCACGGCCGTTGTCGGTCGTAATCTTTAACAGATAATATTCATCATACACCTTGGTCCCCAGCTTGATCGCCTGCTCCCAAAGGGTGTGCAGCATGGCGTGGCCGGTGCGGTCGGCAGCATAGGCCGTACGCGGGAAGTTCTGACCCCCAAACGCGCGCTGGGCAATGGTTCCATCTTCCTCACGGCTAAACGGGCACCCCATCGCATCCATGTCTAGCACCGCCTGCGGCGCCTCACTGCACATCAGGTCAATACTGTCCTGGTCACCCACGTAGTCGGCACCCTTCACGGTGTCGTAAGCGTGGTGGCGCCAGTCGTCTTTCGGGTTAATCGCGGCGTTTACGCCTCCTTGGGCGGCACAGCTGTGGCTGCGCAGCGGGTGGATTTTACTCACCACAGCGGTATCCAAACCGGCGGAAATCCCCTCAAAGGCTGCGCGCATACCGGCAAGGCCGGCCCCAATAATCAAGATGTCATGCTGAATCATGCCAGCACGAGACCACAATCAAACTAGGGTTTCAATCCCCTACCCCACACAATCGCCCAAACCCACGCCATTTCAACGTGGCCCCCGCGTTTCCCCCGCCACACTGCCGCCTTACTGAAAAAGAAGGCTTTTTCCATGTCTTTTACTTGCAATCCAATCATTTCCCCCCTATAAGCCCCCTAACCCGTGCAAAAGCCGATGCCCGGGCCGCATACAGCACAACCTCGGCAGTTAGATAGATAAATGTCTAATTTCAATAACTCTAACGAGTTTTCCGTCTCTCCCGAGACTCTCCAAAAAGCCTTCGACATCGATTTCGCCAAACGTCTGGAAGACACCTTCACCGACGCCCACCCGGTAGTCGGCAGCGTCGTTAAGGGTATCGTTATCAAAATGGATAGCGAATGCGTCACCCTCGACATCGGTCTGAAGTCCGAAGGCCGTATTCCGCTGAAGGAATTCGAAGATTTCGAAACCTCCGAAGTCAAGGTCAAGGTCGGCGACATGGTCGACGTGTTCGTCGAGTCCCTCGATGACCGCCGCAACGAAGCCCGCCTCAGCCGCGAAAAGGCCCGCCGCGAAGAAGTTCTCACCACGCTCGAAAACGCCCACAAGGCTGGCGAGACCGTGAAGGGTGTCATCTTCGGTAAGGTTAAGGGTGGTTTCATGGTAGACGTCACCGGCGTTCTGGGCTTCCTGCCCGGCAGCCAGCTCGACGCCAAACCGATCACCGACGCCAACCCGTTCATGTACATTCCGCTGGAATTCCAAGTTGTAAAACTGGACCGCAAGCGTAACAACCTGATCGTCAGCCGCCGCGCCGTGACCGACGAAGGCAGCATGGGCAACCGTGATGAAATCATGGCCGACATGAAGGAAGGCAAGGTTCTCAAGGGTACCGTCAAGAACATCACCGACTACGGTGCGTTCCTCGACCTCGGCGGTATCGACGGCCTGCTGCACATCACCGACATCGCCTGGCACCGCATTGGTCACCCGTCTGAGGTGCTCACTGTTGGCCAAAGCATCGACGTGATCGTGACCCGCTTCGACGAAAAGACCCAGCGCGTCAGCCTCGGCCTCAAGCAACTGCACGACGATCCGTGGACCAAGGTGGACAACACCTACCCGATCGGCGCACGCGTTTCCGGCAAGATCACCAACCTCACCGACTACGGTGCGTTTGTAGAACTCGCTCCGGGCGTCGAAGGTCTCATCCACGTGACCGAAATGAGCTGGACCCGCAAGAACGTGCACCCCTCCAAGGTGGTCAGCACCGGTCAAGTGGTGACCGTTCAGGTTCTGGAAATCGACCGCGACAAGCGTCGTATCAGTCTCGGCCTCAAGCAGTGCCAAGACAACCCGTGGGAAGCCTTCACCAAGAGCCAGAACGTTGGCGACAAGGTCGAAGGTACCGTACGCAGCCTGACCGACTTTGGTCTGTTCGTAGCCCTGACCGAAGAAATCGACGGTCTGGTTCACGTCTCCGACCTGAGCTGGGATGTCTCCGGCGAAGAAGCCCTGCAGTCCTACAAGAAGGGCGACAAGGTCGAAGCCGTTATCCTGGCCATCGATCCGGCTAAGGAACGCGTGGCCCTCGGCATCAAGCAACTGGCTGGCGATCCGTTCGCCCACATCGCCGACACCCGCGCCAAGGGCGACGTGGTGAAGGTAACCGTGGTCGACACCGACGCCGACAGCATCACTGTCAGCCTCGATGGCGTGGAAGTGAGCATCCGTGCCCGCGACCTCGGTATCGAAAAGGCCGAGCAGGACACCAACCGCTACAAGGAAGGCCAAACCATCGACGCCAAGATCACCGTCTTGTCGAAGAAGGACCGCAAGCTGTCCCTGAGCGTTCGCGCCCTGCAACAGGATGAAGAGCGCGCTGCCGTAGCCGAATACGCCAACCAAAGCGAAGAAGGTGACAGCGCTCTGGCTGCCGCCCTCAAGCAAGCAGGCGTAAAGGGCAAAAAGGCTGCTGCTGCCAAGGCTGAAGCCACCGAAGCTGCTGAAGAAGCCGCTCCGAAGGCCAAAAAGGCCCCTGCCAAGAAGAAGGCCGAAGCCGCTGCCGAGTAATCGGGAGTAGCCTCCGCTAACGCAAGAAGACCCGCCGAAAGGCGGGTCTCTTGTCGTTTAAAGGCACGAAAGCCAATTAGTTGCGGAAAGCTTCCACGCAGCCACGGGGCGACTGGTAGAATACCTTCATCTGCCCATCCGGCCGTGCAACCGCCCACGCGCCGTTAGCATTGCCATAGGCAATGGCTTCTTCCTGGTTTTCCAGATGCGGGAGAAGGCCGTTGAGCTCGCCAAGCGGGAAGTCGATGCTGTAGTCCTTAACGAAGGACACACCACCGTCATCTTCCTGTTCGATTCGAACAAGAACCCGATCGCCCTTGCCACCAGCACCCTTGAGAAAAGCCTTGGTAGCAATGTCGCATGCCGAACCCTTTGCAGGAGGTTGAAAATCAGCAGCAACAGCGAAGGAAGAGAAAGTCGATACCGCCAGAAAGGCGGCCATGAAACGCAAAGTCCTCATCTGCATATCCTTTCATATGAGGTATCGTGTAGGCTTATTATAGAACTAACCCATTAAAATAAAACCCCCTCCCCCTAACAAAAAACCCCACCGTCACCGGCAGGGCTTTTCGCAAAGGTAGTCACAGGTCACTCCATCAAACGCGCCGAAACATCCATAGCGCCCAGATACTCCGGCTTAATGTAGGCAAACGTGCAAGTTTCCTCGCCCGCATCGCCCACCTGTACCACCACTTGGGCGGCATACATGCCTTGGTAAGGCACTACCACCGCCCAGCCGCCATAACGGTTGGCCATATCGGCCAGATGCCCGATGGCAATATCAGGGCCAAAGCCAACCTCAAGCTCCTTAGTCATCTGGATATTCTCCGGTATCACCGCCGGCAGCCCTCCAAACGCAAGGTTCTGCGGTACCAGCTTGCGCCTATCGCTGGCACGGAGGTTAAAGTAAAGCCCGTCAGACTCTATCCACGCCTCCACCCGCGCCCGCACACCGGTACCACCATTTTCCCGAATGAAATACTCCGACAAAATGTCACACGCACCCCCTTCCGGCGGCGGGTCGATATCCTTGGCAAGCACCGGCAGCGCCAGCATCACCATCAGCATTCCCGCCACGGCGGGCCTAAACGTTCTGCATGTCATCACCGTTCTCCTCCACGGGTAAAACCAGAGACTTTCACGTATACATTTAGCAAACTTACCACTCCCCGCCAAGGGCCTTCCTAAAACGCAAAAAACCCCGCCATCGCTGACGGGATTTTTATTTACGTAAGAAAGGCCAGACTTAGTTGCTGGCCAAAACCGATTTCGGCGCCGCGGTTGCAGGAACCACCGTCATCTGCACCAGAGTGATGCAGCCAGCTTCCAGATCAACGATCTGCATCGTGATGCCACCGACTTCAGGCGAAAAAACCGCCCGCAACGAGTCAGATGCGACGACCTGCTTCATTTCACGCTTGGTAGCCTGAAAGATCGGCCATTCTCGCTTTTCATAGAAGAGAACCCCATAATCGGGGACCTGTTCTGTCGGCTCAAAACGGACGACTCGGCCGTCCTGAAACGCCTTGACCGGAACGGCTTGAGCAGACGAAAGGCTGTCACACGCACCGGCTGCAAAAGCAGCCGACGACATCATCAGAGGGGCCGCAACAACAGCGGCAAGAGATAAAACGCGATTCATGTTTTTAGCTCCAGGGAGGAATTTACAACTACATACATAACCCAAATTCCCATAAAAACAAGCCCCAACCCCTTAAAACATCTCAATCTCCATGCTAAACTGCTAGGGTTAACAAGAAAGTCATCCCATGTACGGCACTACCACGGTCACGGTCAGCGAGGTTCACCCCGCCCCCTACGCGCAAACAGTTCAAACCCGCTTCCACACACTGTCTGCCGACCAACCGGAAGACCACGACGGCTTCAACACCGGCCCCGCCCCGTACGACTTCCTCTGCGCCGCATTAGGCGCCTGCACCAACCAAACCCTGCGCATGTACGCCACCCAAAAGGGCTGGCCACTCACCCACGTCAGCACGGTCGTCCACTATACCAAGGTCCCCACCCATACCGGAGACAAACGCGATACCTTCAGCCGCACCATCACACTCGACGCGCCGGATCTCACCGAAGAGCAACGCCAGCGCCTCCTCGAAATCGCAGCCAAATGCCCCGTCGGCCGCACCCTCCAGTCCACCGCCGACATCCACGATAAACTCAGCTGAAAATAAAAAAGGGCGCAAAGCGCCGCTGTTTAGGAGCCCAACGCGAGGCTACAAACGGTCATCCCAGTGCTTTTTGGCGGGGCGCCGTGTACAAGATAAGTACATAAGACCCGCCAAAAAGGGCTGGGGGGCCGTTTAAGTCCGCGCCTCCGTAGAGGCACAGAAAGTTGGTGGAGGCGGTGGGACTCGAACCCACGTCCGAAACGCGTTCCCGTAAGGGTCTCCATGCTCAGCAACCAGAGGATACTTTAAGCTAGGCCGGTTGCCCCCTTACTCAAAGTTGCCAAGTTAAATTTCGGGTTACACGCTTGGCGCGCTAGGCCCTAGAGTGGCAGAGATTTGGCCGGCAACCCCCTACCACGCCACACGGTAGAGAGAAGGTGCCGGAGCTGTTAACTAAAGTTCCCCAACCAAGGGGAAGGTTCTAGTTAGGCAGCCATCGCGTAGGCGCCAGCGCTGGTGCGCGGACGGAAAGCGATCACGTTGCTTTTCGCTTTGGCATTTATGTACCTGTCACGGTTATTAAGGCAGCCCGTAACCCCTGCCGCATGCTCCTGTTCAGGTCAGCGCCCCGTCAAAACCAAGGCGCCCCCATGGGGTCTTATATAGCGCACCCTTTGCCAAACTGCAAATACCACCTGCACACGCCCCTAACCCTTGCCAATCCGGCCCCATAAGCCTATCTAGGGCGTATGAAATACAACCGCACACTGGCCATCTGGCTGACCGACCTCACCGCGTCCATCGAAGCCAACCAGTTTGTGCGTATCAACCTCAGCAAACCTACCGCGGCTGCCGGAGACCTCAAATCCGTCGACGCCCGCCTCATCACGGTCAAACGGGAATTAAAACTCAGCTTCACCTATCACCACCAAACGCGCGATATCGTGAAGAATTACACGCCGGACGAAAGCAAAGACATCCTCGCCAAATTGATGGAAAAATCCTTCACCCAAGCGCGCATGTTCACCCTCCCCTCCGACAATCTGCTGGTCAAAGCCGGAAAAGACTTCACCCTCACCCGCCACGGCGCGACCGAGAAACAAGTCCTCGACACCACCCACGACAAACCGAAGCAACGCCTTATCGCCACGCAAGATGGCTCCAAAGCCTACCTCCACGCACTGGGTGTGACCGACGCGCAAGGCCACGTCCGCAAAGACGCCCAAGACAAATTCCGCCAGATCAACAAGTATGTCGAAATTCTCGACGGTCTGGTCAAACAACTCCCCGCCAACCAACCGCTTAAAATCGCCGACATGGGCAGTGGCAAAGGCTACCTCACCTTCGCCCTCTACGACCACCTCACCACCAATTTAAAGCGTAACGCCACCGTTATTGGTGTCGAATACCGCCCGGATATGGTCAAACTCTGCAACGGCATCGCCCAGCAAAATAACTTCGCCAACCTAAGTTTCGTCCAAGGCGACATTGCAAGCTACAACTGCACCGGCACCGACGTCATCATCGCGCTCCACGCGTGCGATACCGCCACCGACGACGCCTTGGCCAAAGGCATTAAAGCGGGCAGCCAGCTTATTGTGGTCGCTCCGTGCTGCCACAAGCAAATCCGCAAGCAAATGAATGCCTCCCTCACCGGCAAAACGCTCGAGTCCCATTCGCTCGGCAGTGCGCTGCGCTTCGGTACGTATGCCGAGCGCACCGCGGAAATGGTCACCGACACCCTCCGCGCCCTGCTACTGGAACAAAGCGGCTACGAAATCAACGTGTTCGAGTTCATTTCCGGCGAGCACACCCCCAAAAACGTGATGATCACCGCGCTCCGCCAACCGCTGCCAGAGGCCTTGAAAACCAAAGCCTCCCAGCACATCACCCACCTCAAGTCCCAGTTCGGCATCACCCGCCAACACTTGGAAGACGCGCTGAAATAGTTTGACACATCGGACAGCTGCCTTAACCATGGCGTCCGAAACGCAAGAAGAGGACCTCCCATGCGCCCCACTCTATCCTTCCTCGCCACGGCTCTGGTACTGGCATGTGCAAGCCTGAACGGTTTCGCTCAAACCACCGACCCATTGGTAGCCACGCCATCCTCCACCTACCCCAGCTACACGGCCGACCTGAAGGACTTCGAGTACCCCTATCCCGTCCAAACCTTCCTGTTCGGGTCACAAGGCCAAAACGTGACTATGGCCTACATGCACCTGCAAGCCCGTCTGGGCAAACCCACCATTACCCTGCTGCATGGTAAAAACTTTAACGGCGCGTATTGGAAAAAAACCGCCGACTTCCTCCACGCCCAAGGCTACGGAGTCTTCATCCCGGACCAAATTGGTTTCGGCAAATCCTCCAAACCGCGTAATTACCAGTACAGCTTTGCCGAAATGGCCACCAACACCAACACACTGCTCAACTCTCTCGGCATCCGCAATACTATTGTGGTCGGCCACTCCATGGGCGGTATGCTCGGGGTACGCTATGCCCTGCTCTTCCCACGGGAAACTTCCAAACTCATCCTCGTAAACCCCATCGGTCTGGAAAACTACCTGCTGTACCAATCCTACCCCAACATCGATGTAACCTACGCTACCGAACAGGCCCAAACACCGCAAAGTGTCATCGACTATCAGAAAAAGCATTACTACAACGGCCAATGGAAGCCCGCCTACCAAGATCTCGCCGCCCCGCTCATCGGCTGGGTCAATGGGCCGGATTGGCAAGAACTGGCCTACATCAGTGCCCTCACCACCAACATGATTCTCACCCAACCGGTGGTGGATGAACTGGGCTACCTCTCCGTACCAACCTCGCTGATTATCGGCACGCGCGACCGCACGGCCCCCGGCAAAGCCAACCAACGGGTAATGAATTACGAGCTCGGCCGTTACGACCGTTTGGGCGCCACCACCAAAGCCCGCAGCCGTAACATTCAGGTCACCAGCCTCAAGGGCCTTGGCCATCTGCCGCAGGTGGAAGACTTTGCGCTGTTCAGTAAATCCCTCGAAAACGCACTTAAGTTCTAGTTATTCATGAATCTCCTCACCCTACGCACCGCCCACGCCACCGCCACCGTTAGCCCCTACGGCGCCCAAGTTCTCTCCTTCATCCCCCACGGCCAGCGGGATGTTCTTTGGAGCACCACACCCGACCACCTGCAAGCCGCTTACAAAGCTGGCAAAGCCCTGCGTGGCGGTATTCCGGTCTGCTGGCCATGGTTTTTAAACCTGAATAACCACCCAGAGGCACCCAGCCACGGTCTTGGCCGCATTTCCGAGTGGCAACTTTCCAGCCATATCGAATCTCCCGACGAAACCACCGCCACCTTCGACCTCGAACTGGACGGCTCCCACCCCGCATGGCCCTACCGCACCCATGGCCGCCTCATCATCACGCTCAACACCAACCTGATTGTTGAACTTACTACTACCAACTTGTCGGAAGAACCCTTCACACTCACTCAAGCCCTCCACACCTACTTGGGCGTGGTCGATATCTCCCAAGCCGCCCTCACCAATATCGATGGCATGAAACGCCGCCACGTCAGTACCGGCACGCCCCTGCCGCCGCATGAGGGCTACTTTACAGTCACTGAAGAAGTCGAGCACCTGCTCACGCCCGCCCACCGTATTACGCTGAAGGAACCCAACCGCCGCGTTTACGTCGCCAACACCGGTAGTACCGAGTTCGTGGTCTGGAACCCATGGGCCGAAAAAGCCGCCAAGCTCGACATGCCGCCGCAAGACTACAAATTCATGCTCTGCCTCGAGGCCGCCAACATCGACAACGCCCCCACTCTCCAACCGGGCCAAATCCATACCCTCACCACAACGCTCGCCCCCATGCCCTACTAGGCCATTTGGTACGAACAGTTGACCACATCTAAATTGTATACTACTAAAACGTAATACCCACGTTTCCATCCGGAAGCAGCCACGTCTTTTGCCTTTCGGCACAGACGAAAGGCCAGCTAAGGAGATATTCACATGCCGTTTCTCTCAAGACTCTTTAAGCCGGAGGTAAAGCCGACGCCGAAGACCATGACGCAGATTACCTTCATCACGCGTCTGTCCATCCGCTACCAACGCTACTCGCCGGAGATACGGATGTATGTGACAGCCGACCACAACATCACGGAAGCTGTAGCCGTCAGCCACTACCCCGAGGTCTACGACGTCAACACGTTCTCGCATTCCATCAACGACGCCGGAACGGTTCACATTATGACGAGCGGTACACGCTTTACCAATGCGAGATTCAACGATGTACGTCGTGTCGAAACAGGCCTCTGCGGTACCTATATGGCTCTGATGGGGAGCTTTCTGGTGAACGAAGGCATAAGCCCATCCCTCCTCGGCCTTATGGAGAATCAGGAAGAAGCGAATGCATGCGTCCGGGAGTGCTTTTACAAGCTACCCTACTTCGCCACTCCTCCCAGAGGCGCTTTCCACTACAAGGTGCAATCCTACACACTGGAAAGTGTCGCTGAACTTTTTCCAGAAGTAACCGTGACGGAAACAAGCTTCAGTCACGAGGACGTTCCCATACCCCGTCTCTATGGTGTCTACAATCATCCGGAGGCTCACCGAGAGTAAGCCACGTAAAACGAACATAACAAAGAACCCGGTATCCGCCGGGTTCTTTGCTTTCACACTAAACCGCGCGCCCCGCCGCCACGCCACTGGCCCACGCCCACTGGAAGTTATATCCCCCCAGCCAGCCGGTCACATCCACCACTTCGCCAATAAAGTGCAAACCCGGCACCTTCTTGGCTTCGAGCGTGTTCGCATTCAGTTCATCGGTATCCACACCACCCCGCGTCACTTCTGCCTTGCGGTAGCCCTCGGTACCGTTGGGCTTGATAGTAAAATCACGCAATGTCTGGTCAATGCGGGCAATATCCTTATCGCTCAACATACCGCACGGCTTACCGGCAAAACCGTAGCGTGTCGCCATCACATCTACAAACCGCTTGGCCAACAGCTCGCCCAATGCCGCCGCCATCTCCTTCTTCGGCGCGCTATCGCGCATCCCCTTCAGGTACCCCGCCCAGTCCACGTCGGGCAGAATGCGGATATGAATCTCCTCCCCCGGCGTCCAGTAGCTGGAAATTTGCAAAATCGCCGGCCCGCTCACGCCACGGTGGGTCAGCAGCACGTTCTCCCGGAACTTCACCTTGCCGCACCGCACCTCGGCATCAAACGAAATACCGGAGAGATCACTATAAAACTCAATATCCTTCTCAATAAAGGTAAACGGCACCAACGCGGGCTCGGTCGTTATCACTTTCAAACCAAACTGATACGCCACCTTGTACCCAAAATTGGTCGCGCCCATTTTCGGAATCGAAAGCCCCCCCGTCGCAATCACAAGCTTGGCGCACTCCATCCGCCCATAGCTGGTGGCCAGCACAAAGCCAGTGTCATCCTGCGCGATGTTCTCCACCGTGCACCCCAGCGTCAACTCAACACCGGCGTCACGACATTCATCCAACAGCATGTCCACAATCTGTTGCGCCGATCCATCGCAAAACTGCTGCCCCAACTTTTTCTCGTGGTAGGCAATGCCATGCTTTTCCACCAGAGCAATAAAATCCTGCGGCGTATAGCGCGCCAAAGCCGACTTACAAAAGTGCGGGTTATTCGAGATATACCGCTCAGCCTTAGCCCCCACATTCGTAAAATTGCAGCGCCCACCACCAGAAATCAAAATCTTGTGCCCCACCTTGTCCGAGTGGTCCAGCACACGCACACGCCGACCCCGCGCCCCCGCCTGCATGGCACACATCAAACCGGCCCCACCGGCCCCAATCACAATCACGTCATAAATCGCAGAACTCATAAGAAAGCTTGTAACGCAACTTAAGCCATTAGGCTAACGGCAAAAGTACGTTGGCGCGTTCATTTAGCCGCAATCATCTTAAGCGTTTAAATCCCCATTACAATTGCTATAGGTAAGGTTGTACGTTAAGACATCTGCACCGCGCACAATACCAGCCAGATGATTCACAGCGCAAAAGAATATGAGAAATTACAACATGCTAAAAGTCGCCTACCTCTTCCCTAACTTCTTTTTTATAGGCGCACAACGGGCTGCGGCGGCAACCGCCCGCCAACTCCGCCTCAACGGCCACAACGTCAGCGTCTATGTCATCGACCCCCAAGGTACGATGCAAAACGAATTCCATGACGACATTCCCATCATTCCGTTCCAAAGCAAAAGCCTAGCTTCCACAACCCCCTTTTTCCGAATCTTCAGCTGGCCATTCGAGCTCCGGCGCATCCTCAAAGCCGACAAACCCGATGTACTGGTATCGATCTGCCCTCAAACCAACTTCACCATGGTCCTGTACCGTATATTTTTTGGAAAAGACGTTGTATTTATTGGCGAAGAACACCAGCACCTCTCAAATGCCATTCAAAACGACCCCAACGACTTCAAAAAACCATGGAAATACCTCTATCACTTCTCGCTTAAAAACTACCACCGGCTCGATGCGTTACGCTGTGTCTCCCACGCCGCCGCTGCCGACTTTGTGAAAAACTGGGGCGTTCCCCAACACATCGTGCGCACCATCTATCCGGCGTTCGATCTGGAACGCGTCAAAAGCCGCAGTCATAATGCCATTAAAAATAACACCATACCCGTTATATGTTCGGTAGGCCGCCTTGCGACCCAAAAAGATTTCCCCCTCCTTATCCGCGCCTTCGCGCACGTCGTTAAACACTGCGATGCAAGGCTAAAAATCGCAGGGACAGGCGGCCAAAAGGATGTTCTGGAAGAGCTGATTCGCGAGTTGAACCTGGAGGATAAAGTCTCCTTATTGGGCTTTGTAGAATACGCCGAAGAAACCATGGCTTCATCAGATATGTTTGTCATGACCAGCGTTTGGGAGGGCTTCCCCGCCACGCTGGTAGAAGCCATGGTCCTCGGCACACCAGTTGTAAGTGTTAATTGCGAATCAGGCCCCGCAGAGCTGATCGAAAACGGCGTCTCCGGTATCTTGGTAAATAGCCGCGACCCTGAGATCATTGGCGAGGCCATCATCAAATTGCTCGAAGATAAAAAATTGCGTGCCAAAATCAGCCAGAATGCTCAAAAGCGTGTGGAGCGGTTTTCCCTCCCGGCAACGGTTGCCGAACTGGAAAAACTGATGAAGTTTCTCTGCAATAAAAACACATGATTCTGCGAAACTATGGCTAATCATTGGTATTGCCATTTCGTCAGTCGACTATTATCGTTTGGCCCATTACGCAACCAACCACGGCTTTATTGTATTTATTAAAAAAATAAACACATAATACACCATTAATTATAAAGGCATACGAATGGAAAAACTCATTAAAAAACTCATCAAAAAATATGGCGGTATTTCTAAGATGGAATCGTCACTCAATACCGAAATCAAACGCGATGAGTTTATTATTTCCGAGCTTGCCAAACTCCCTGCCAACCTTACTCTTTTGGATGCGGGCTGCGGCAACCAAAAATACCGCCCGTACTGCAAACATTTAACCTATAAAGCCCAAGACCTTGGCGAATACACACGCGATGAAAAGGAGAGCATCACCAAAACCGAGGCAAAAGATTACGTTATCGGCAAACTCGATTACAAAGGCGATGTATGGGATATTGATGAAAAGGACGCAACATTCGATGTAATTCTTTGTACCGAGGTATTTGAACACATCCCCTACCCCGTTGAATCCATAAAGGAATTTTCACGCCTCTTAAAACCAGGTGGTAAACTAATTCTCACTATGCCAGCGTCAAGCAATCGCCACTTCGATCCCTATTATTTCTATGCTGGATTCAGCGACCGCTGGGTAGAATACTTCTTGCCCAAGTATAATTTTAAGGAATTTAAAATCATACCAGCTAGCGATTATTACAGATATGTAACTAACAATATGTACAACATTGCAATCAATTCAAATTGGTTGGCAAAGATTTTGTTAGCACCCGGCATTTTATATTTATTTAACAAGAAAAAAACCGAAGGTTCTGTTAACTATCAGTGCAGTGGCTACTACGTTTTGGCAACCAAATCATCTTAAATCCGGAGACAAACTTTGAGCATCTTAATTACCGGCATTGCTGGCTTTGTAGGGGTTAATCTGGCCCAAGCTTTGCTCAACAAGGGCATCCGTGTGTGCGGTGTCGATAATTTGAGCCGCGGCACTTTGCAAAACATGGCAACCTTACGTGAAAACCCCTTGTTTAGCTTCACACAGGTCGATATCACCGACTCGGAAGCCTTCATTAAGGTTTGTGAAGAATTTGCTCAACAAGAACCCATAACCGAGTGCTGGCACTTGGCCGCCAATTCCGATATTCCGGCAGGGGTCAGCAATGCGGCCGTAGACCTGAAGGACACCTTCATGACGACGCACGTTACGCTGGACATGATGAAGAAGCTCGGCATCACCAAGCTCGCGTTTGCGTCAAGCTCGGCCATTTACGGGGACCACGGTACCACCACACTGGTAGAGGATATTGGGCCGTTACTCCCGATTTCCAATTACGGCGCCATGAAATTGGCATCCGAAGCCGCCATTAGCGCCGCCACGGAGAGCTTTTTGGAACAAGCATGGATTTTCCGCTTTCCCAACGTGATTGGCATTCCGGCCACCCACGGAGTGATGCTCGACTTCGTGCGTAAGCTCAAACACACACCGGATTGCCTGCAGGTGCTCGGGAACGGTACCCAGCAAAAGGGTTATTTACACGTGGAAGAACTGGTCGACGCCATGCTCTGGATCCGTGCCCACGCCCCGGAAAAACGCGCGCTGTATAACATCGGCGCCGAAGACGACGGTGTCACTGTCGCCTTTATTGCGGAAGAAACCGTTCGCGTCGCCCAATCCGGCGCCCGTATTGAATATGGCCAGGGCAACCGCGGCTGGGTGGGAGACGTTCCCCGCTTTGTCTATTCCATCGACAAGCTCAAAAAACTTGGCTGGAACCCTAAACTAAATTCCACCCAAGCCGTCCAAAAAGCCGTCCGTCAGATTGTCGAACAGGAACAGAACGGATGAGCTTGCGCCAGGCGGTGATCCTCGCGGGCGGTAAGGGAACCCGCCTCAAAGAACGGCTGGGAGACCTTCCCAAACCGCTGATCGATGTGGCCGGAACCCCCTTACTCGAGCGCCAAATCCATTTGCTCAAACGCTATGGCTACCAAAACATTCTTATTTTGGTAAACCACAAAGCTGAGAAAATCGAGCAATTCTGCCAGCAAAACGCCAACTGGGGTCTCACCATAACGTGCATCGACGACGGCGAACCGCGGGGCACTGCCGGCGCAGTTCTCAACATCCTGCCCGAGCTCGAGGACGAGTTTCTGGTTGTCTATGGCGATACCATGCTGGAAGTGGATCTGAACCGCTTTGTGGCCGCGCACGCTGCGCACACCGACGGTGCAGGTACGCTATTTCTCCACCCGAACGACCATCCGCACGATTCCGATCTGGTCGATATGGATGAAAACGGCCGCATCACCTCCTTTTACCCCTACCCCCACCCCGCCGAGACCTACCTGCCGAATCTGGTCAACGCCGCGCTGTATATTCTGCGGCGCGAAGCCCTTAAAGCTTGGGTCGCCAAAGCCCCGGAAGGCATTTTCGACTTTGGCAAAAACTTGTTTCCATCGCTGCTAGAAGAAGGCCAAAAACTGTATGGTTACAATAGCTTTGAATATATCAAGGATTGCGGTACACCAACCCGTCTAGACAAAATAACCCGCGACCTCACCAGCGGTAAAATCCAGCGCTCCAGCCTAGCCTGCAAGCAACCAACCGTGTTCATAGACCGCGACGGCACGCTGAACAAAGAGGTCGACCACCTGAAAACAGCCAGTCAGCTAGAGCTGTTCGAAGGCGTGGAAGAGGCCCTGCGCAAGCTCAATCAATCAGAATACCGCGCCTGCATCATCACCAATCAGCCGGTTATCGCCCGCGGCGAATGCAGCCCCGCAGAACTTCGCAACATCCATAACAAACTCGAAACCCTCCTCGGCCACAAAGGCGCCTTTATCGACCGTATCTACGTCTGCCCGCACCATCCGGATAAAGGCTTCAATGGCGAAGTCCCCGAGCTGAAAATCGACTGCAACTGCCGTAAACCGAACATCGGCCTTATTCAGCAAGCCGAGCAAGACCTCAACGCGGATCTGGCCAAATCATGGTTTATCGGAGATACGACCTCGGATATAGAAACCGCCCGCCGCGCAGGTATCCGTTCCATTTTAGTCCAAACAGGCTATGCCGGACGCGATGGCAAATACCAAGCAACTCCTGATTTCACAGTGGAAAACTTTGCTAAAGCGGTCGAGCTGATTCTCGAACAAGCTGTTTAAAAACAAGGCAAATCGTATCATTTCCTTGCGTTTAAGCCACGTACTCGCTAAAAGGTAAGGGTGATTATTAGCAGAACCCCCTTCCGTATGAGCTTCGTTGGCGGCGGCAGCGACTTACCGGCCTACTACAAGCACAAGCCCGGCGCAGTCATCAGCACCGCCATCGACAAATACGTCTACGTCACCATCAACAAGAAGTTCGACAGCGGCATCCGCATTGCCTATTCCAAAAACGAAGAAGTGGCTTCTGTCGAGGATATCGAGCACAAACTCGTCAAAGCGGTCCTCAAAGAACTTGAAATTGAAGGTGGTATCGAAATCACCACGATTGCCGATATCCCCTCGAAAGGCTCGGGCTTAGGCTCTTCCAGCTCGTTTACCGTGGGTCTGCTCCACGCCCTCAATGCCTACAAGGGTGTCTTCAGCTCCAGCGAATCTCTGGGCAAAGGCAGCTGCCATATCGAAATAGACGTCTGCAAGGAACCGATCGGCCGGCAAGACCAATACGCCGCAGCTTACGGTGGCTTTAACCTGATGGAATTTATGCCGGATGACAGCGTACAGGTAACCCCCGTCATCTGCGCCCCCAAAACCATCCGGACCCTTGAAGAAAATACGCTTCTCCTCTACACCGGCATCACCCGCAGCGCGTCAGAACTCTTGCAAAAACAATCCAACGACATCACCAGCAGCCAGGACAAACAAGCCACGCTCACCCAAATGGTGGAGCTGACGCACACCCTTAAAGCCGAGCTGGAACGTAATAATACCGATGCATTTGGCCAGATTCTCCATGAAAACTGGCTCCTGAAAAAAAGCCTGACGACCGGTATTTCCACCTCCGAAATTGACGACTGGTACACGAAAGCCCTGCAAGCCGGTGCAACCGGCGGTAAAATTCTGGGGGCCGGTGCCGGTGGCTTTTTAATGCTAACGGCTCCGACCGACCGTCACGACGCGATTAAACAGGCTTTACCCCAGCTCAAACCGGTCGATGTAAAATTCGAGCCGCAAGGCAGCCGCATTATTTTTTACCATTAAAACCGATTAGGAGACATTTCCCATGACCACCCAAGGCACAACCGCACACTATCTGCAAAAACTGAACGAAACGCTCTCAGCGCTCGACTGCGACGCTATGGACAAAGCCATTTCCATGATCGAAACGGCATGGCGCTCCGGCAAGCAGGTTATCACTCTCGGCAACGGTGGCAGCTCCATGACGGCCCTGCACTTCATTACCGACTGGAACAAGAGCGTATTCCTCAACACCAACATCCCCTTCCGCGGGCGTACATTAGTCGACAACATGGGCCTGATCATGGCCTACGGTAACGATATTTCCTTTGCCGATATCTTCGTGGAGCAACTGAAAAACATCCTGCAACCCGGCGATCTGGTCATCGCAATCTCCGGTAGCGGCAACTCGGAAAACGTCATCCGCGCCGTCGACTACGCCAACAAAAACGAAGCGGTAACTCTAGGCCTTTGCGGCTTTTCAGGCGGTAAGCTGAAAGACCTCGCCCAACATTCCGTTTGGGTGAATGTCCACGATATGCAAATCGCCGAAGACGTCCACGCCATGTTCGGCCACATCGTCATGCAAAAGCTGTGCAGCTACAAATCGGAGAACAACCGCAACGTCGCTTAACACAATGCGCTACTAAGCTAGAGCGGTATAAAAAAAGACTCCCCAAAGGGAGTCTTTTCAAATCTTTATGGTGGAGGGAGTAGGATTCGAACCTACGAAGGTAAAACCAGCTGATTTACAGTCAGCCCCCGTTGGCCGCTTAGGTATCCCTCCAACCGGCCGAAACCTAGCCTCGCACGCGCGCTCTGTCAACAGGTCTGGGGGCAAGATGAACATTTTTCCATCCCTTCCACCTTTTTTAAACCTTCCGGGAACTTCCCCTGCCCTAAGATATTATTCCTGTAGCACCAACAGGTGCGTGTCAGGGGGACATACAAAAAGGGGCCGCAAAGCCCCTTTTTGTATCTGGCACAAACGCCTCAGACGCTATTAAGGATTTTCCCCGTCTCACGCCTCACCTTGATTCCACTCACTAAAACCCACCCAGAGCCTTGTACAAAGCAGCCAGATTCTGCCCCACAGCGGCATTCCCCTCAGCTTCGGCACTTTCCGCCGCCAGCTTGCTCTGCTCAGCCGTCAGCACGTCGAGGTTGCTGGCCACACCCTCGGTGTACTGCAATTTCGCCAGTCTAAACGCCTCGCGGCTCGCATCGGCCGATTGCTTAAGCAGATTCGCCGCTTCCACCGCCTTCACATAGGCGCTCAAACGGGTTTCCACATCGGCCACCGCGCCCAGCACAACCTGTTCGTAGTTCGCCAAAGCGCTTTGCTGACGGGCATTGGCCTGACGGGTCAGCGCCCGCACGCGGCCAAAGTCAATCATCGGCAAACGTACCACGCCACCTATGTTCCAGCCTTCGCTGCCGTTACCATTACCGTAGTCACTGATACCAAAGAAGCCGGTCAGGCTCACTTTCGGGAACCAATTGGCCATCGCCACACCTTGGTCGGCCACAGCCGCCTGCAAGGCGCGCTCGGCCGCGGCTACATCGGGCCGCTTGGCAATCACACTGGCGGGGGCATCCACCAGTACTTTCGGGGTCGCCATGGGCACCGGCTTGGTGCCACCCAGTATGGCCTCAATCTCGGCGGGCTGAGAGCCTACCAACACGCCCAACGCGTTCTGGGTCGCCTTCAGGTTGGCTTCCAGCTGCGGTATCTGCGCCGCCGTGCTGGCAGCCTGGGCGCGGTTCTGGGCCACAACCAAACCGTTCACCACACCTTCCTTGAACTGGGCTTCCACCAAACGCAGGGTTTCCTGCTGGTCGCTTAGGTTTTGGCGAGCAATCTCAAGCTGTTGCTGCAACATGCGGGTGCTCAGGTAGCTGTTGGCCACTTCTGCCAGCAGGCTGATGCGCGTAAATTCAGCCTCGGCCACAGCCCCACCCAAACGGGCACGGGCGGCTTGGGCGGCACGGCGGTTACCGCCAAACAGGTCAATTTCCCAGCTGGCATCAAATCCGGCCGAACTGCTGTTACCAAGGGTGCCAGAGGCATTGCTATCGCCGCGTGCACCTTGCGCCACACCGTCAATCGCCGGCAGCAGCGCCGCGTTGGCCG
Source organism: Alphaproteobacteria bacterium (assembly GCA_027485835.1). Lineage (GTDB taxonomy): Bacteria > Pseudomonadota > Alphaproteobacteria > UBA2136 > UBA6156 > UBA6156. The sequence goes on along the minus strand of JAIXQG010000002.1, from coordinate 818,370 downwards.
CCAAACGGGCACCACGGGCTTCGGCAACAGCGGCTTGGGCCATACGCAGGTCACCATTCCGCTCCAAGGCCTGCGTCATCAGGCCATTCAGGGTGTCATCGCCAAAAATTTGCCACCAGTCGGCATCGTTTTTGGCTGCCTCGGCATTCGCCACAAGGCTGTTATCCATCCCCAAACCGATCCATTGCAGCGGCAGGCTCAAGCTCGGGCGCTCATATTCGGGCCCAACGGCGGGGCCTACCGAGCAACCGGCTAGCAACGCAGCCGTCGCAACGGTCGCGGTCAATACATGCATGCGCATCATGTTATACCTCTTCTTTCTTCGGCGTCCTGTGTAGATACGTATAGATTACCGGGAGCACAAACAACGTCAGCAGGGTCCCAAAGGTCATCCCACCGGTAATAACCCAACCCAGCTGCTGGCGGCTTTCGGCACCGGCGCCACTGGCCAGCGCCAGCGGCACGGCGCCCAGCACCATCGCACCAGTGGTCATCAGAATTGGACGCACACGTAATGCCGCCGCTTCCCGGATCGCCTCGAACTTGGTCTTACCCTGCATTTCGGCTTCGTTGGCAAACTCCACCAACAAAATACCGTGCTTGGTAATAAGCCCCACTAAGGTTATCAACCCGATCTGGCTATAAATGTTCAACGTATTACCGGTCAGCCACAGCGCCAGCAAGGCCCCCAGCATGGTCAATGGCACCGTGAACAGAATGATGATCGGGTCCACAAAGCTCTCAAACTGAGCGGCTAACACGAGGAAGATGAACAGAATCGCCAGCGCAAACGTCACCATCATACTGGAGCTGCTCTCCTTGAACTCGCGGGTCTGGCCCTTGTAGTCAATCATCGTGGTGGCGGGGAAGCTCTCCCGAATCGCCTGTTCAATGTACTCTAGTCCTTCACTCACACTGTAGCCCTGCGCCACGTTACTGCTTACGGTCACGGCACGGGTGCGGTCAAAGCGGTTCAGGTCGCGCGGTGCCACGGTGGTTTCCAACTTCACCACGTTGGCCAGCGGGATCATCGTCCCCGCAGCGGTCCGCAGCGGAATCTGGGCAAGGTCACTGGCATCCACACGCTGGTCATCATTGGTCTGCAACACCACATCATACTGCTCACCGTTATACTTAAAGCGCGTTACCTGACGGCCTGCCAGTAACAGCTCAATCGCACGTCCGGCTTCACGGGCGGAAATCCCGAGGTCGGCCAGTTTGGCGCGGTCAAGCTGCACACGGATCTGCGGCGTATTGATCTTCAGGTCATTCTCAGCACCCGTCAGTTGCGGGTTGGCCGCGATTTTGCCCATCAGCTTGTCCATATCCACCGCGATATCACTATACTCACGGCTGTCTTTCAGCACGATTTCAATGGCCTTGGCATTACCAGAAGCTCCCAGACTTTGTGGCGTAATCGGAATGGCGAGAAAGCCCGGAATACCCATCAGTTTCGGGAACAACATGCCTGCCACGTCCGAGCTCTTCAGGTCGCGCTCAGCCCAATCCTGCAAACGCACAAACCCGAAGCCTTGGTTCGAAAGCGGCAAACGCCCGCTCCCCAAACCAATCACATAGCCAAAGCTGCGCACGCCGGGCACACCTTCAATCGCTTTTTCCAGCATCGGTCCGTAGGCATTCATATAATTATTGGTCGCGCCTTCGGGGCCGATAATCACAGTGAATACCACACCACGGTCTTCCAACGGGCTCAGCTCGCTCTTCAGGTTGCTATAAGTCAACCAGATACCAAGCCCCAGCACGGCCAGCACCGGTACCACAATCCAACGCACGTTCAGCACACGGTCCAGCAGGTTGGTATAACCGCGTTCCATTTTGGTAATGTAATGCTCAATCTTCTTGGCCCATTTTCCATGGCCCACATCTTTGTTGAGCAAGCGGGCGGACATCATCGGAGACAGCGTAAGCGCCACAAAGCCGGAAATAATCACCGCCGAAGCAAGGCTCAGCGCAAACTCGGTAAACAGCTTGCCGGTACGCCCTTCCATAAACGCAATCGGAACATACACCGCCGCCAAGGTCAGCGTCATCGCAATCACGGGGAAGGCGATTTCGCGGCTACCCTTGAATGCCGCATCCATCGGCTTCATACCATTTTCAATGTGACGGAAAATGTTTTCCAGTACCACAATCGCGTCGTCCACCACCAAACCGATGGCCAATACCAGCGAAAGCAGCGTCAATGTATTGATAGAAAACCCGAGCATTTGCATCAGGAAGAACGTCCCGATCAAACTCACCGGAATGGTCACCAACGGAATCAGCGTCGCACGGAAACTGCGCAGGAAGACGAGAATTACGAGCACCACCAGCGCCACGGCTTCAATCAGGGTATGGAACACGTTCTCAATACTGACATCGATAAACACCGAGCTGTCGTAACCGATCTCCAGCTTCACCCCCTGCGGCAAGCTGGTCTGGATACCCGGCAACACCGCCTTGATACCATCACTGATTTCCAAGGGGTTGGCCACAGCCTGCTTCACCACGCCCAAAGCGACGGTCTGCACACCATTAAAGCGGAAACTGGTGGTATCGTCGGCCACACCTACATTCACCGTCGCCACATCGCTCAACTTGATCTGGGCACCGTTACGTGTCGCCACCACCATGTTACGGAAGTCCTCCGCGGTGTTCAGGTCGGTATTGCTCTGCACGGTAAATTCACGTGTCGCGCCTTCTACGCGGCCACTCGGAATATCCACGTTCTGGCTTTGCAATACGGTGGAAATATCTTCCGGCGTCAGCTGGTAAGCCGCCAATTTCAATGGGTCAAGCCACACACGCATTGCGTACTTACGCACCCCGAACAACGTCACTTCCGCCACACCTTCCACGGTCTGGATACGGTCCTGCACATAACGGTCGGCAAGATCCGAAAGCTGCGCGGCCGAAAGGTTATCCGAACTCATAACCAGCCAGATAATCGGGCTGCTATCCGCTTCTACTTTAGCAATAATCGGCTCATCCACATCGTCAGGCAAAGCACCGCGCGCACGGCTTACCTTGTCACGCACTTCGGCGGCGGCATCGTCCGGGTCACGGCTTTGCACAAACGCCACGTTAATCAGGCTCACACCTTCACGGCTGGTGCTGTTAATAAATTTAATACCTTCAATACCGGCCAAACTGTCTTCCAGCGGCTTGGTCACCTGGCTTTCCATAATCTGGGCGTTGGCACCAGAGTAACTGGTCGTCACCGTAATCACCGGCTCATCCACGTTCGGGTACTCCCGCACGCTCAAACTGGTGTAACCCACAAGGCCCAGCAGCACGATGACGAGGCTCATCACCGTCGCCAGCACAGGCCGCTTAATCGAAATATCGGAAAGGAACATAATACGTTATCTCTTTTCTCTAACGGAGTTCTTCAACAGCCTGCGGGGCCACGGTCACGGCCGTCGCACTCAGCGGCGTCACCGGCATCATCGGTGCCTGCAACTTCTGCTGGCCTGCCGTCACAACGCGCTGACCGGCATTCACACCCTTCAAAATCTGGGCCTTGTCGCCGCTGCGCAACCCCACATCCACAGTGGTACGGCTGGCCATGGTAGCTCCGTTCTCACCGGCGTTAATCACATACACAAACGTCACATTACCCTGCGGAATCAACGCCTGGTCCGGAATCACCACCGCGTCACTCACTTCCTTCACCGGCACGCGCACACGCACAAACTGGCCGGCCACCAACACACCATCCGCGTTATCCAACGCCACTTTACCTTCTAGCGTGCGGCTGGCAGGGTCTACGCGGCCATCTAGCGCATCAATCACACCGCTCACTTCCACGCCTTCACTCAGCACGCTCACCGGCGCACCTACGCGCAAGCTGGTCGCTTGGGCTTCCGGTACTTTAAACGTCACTTTCAGTTTGGAATTATCGGTCACAGCCACCAACAACTCACCCGGCTGAACCAGCTCACCTACATTCACCTGTGCAATACCGGCTAACCCGTCAAACGGCGAGGCAATTTGATACTTGGCAAGGTTGGCCCGCGCCATCTGAATATTCGCAGCCTGCAACTTGGCTTCCGCTTCGGCGGTATCCACCTGCAAACGGCTGGAAGCACCCATTTCCACCAAACGGGAATAGCGCTCCACATTCGCTTTGGCTAACGCATAATTGGCTTGGGCTTGGGCAAGGGTGGCACGCTGCACGCTATCATCCAGTACCAGCAAGGGCTCGCCCTTCGTCACAGCCTCTCCGTCCACAAAGGTAACCGACACCACGCGCGCCGTCACTTCACTACGCAATTCTGCGCCCGTGCGGGCTTCCACCTGCCCCGCAACCGTCAGGGTTTCGGCCAACGGCTCGCTTACGGCTGCCACAACCTCTACCGGCAAACCGCCACCACCTTGTTGTTGTGGCTGCTCAGCACCGGCTTTACCAAACCACCACCAGGCGGCACCGGCAAGCACTGCCAACCCCAGTACACCCACTACCACACGTGTGGTGTGCGGCTCAATGCGCGTCTTTGCAACCATTTTAAAACCCTTCCCTGAATCCCTAAAAGTCTGGCATGAATGATCAATACCCTACCTCAAGCCACCAAAGCGCGCCAATCTTCAAGCGAGGCAATCAAACCGATTCACGCCCACAAAAACAGCAGCCACTACCAGCAACTTACACAGCCCTGTATATATTTAATAAACGAAGCCGTCAATTATTTATTTGCCGCTTCACCAACTATCCTGACAAGACTCACCTTACCACTTCCGCGCTTGGCTGCGGTCGGCTGGCTGGGCGCCGGTTTAAAGCCATGCAGGTACAAAATCTCAAGTGTCAGGGGCAAACGTCCATCCGGGCGCCGGAACATCCGCTCATACATATCCTGCATTGCGAAAAAGCGCTCTTTCCCCGTCAACCCCTTGCGACGCTTCACCGCAAAATTACCCACGCCGTGGTCACGCAAACTCTCATACATCCGATCAAAACCGCTAAACGTCAGCGTCATCACATCGCGGTCCACCACCGGCAACGCCACTTTCAGTTTTTGCAAAAGCGCTCCTGCTTCCTGCACATCCGTCAACGGCACCACATGCCCCAGCTCATTCCATGCCGCACGGAATTCTCTAAAACTCTCCACACCCAGCGTGGTTGCCAGCAACAGACCATCGGGCCGTAAGGCCTGTAAACACCGGTACAAAAACACCGGCACATCTTCCATGGTCGGCAGCAGCATGTCCACCACCACCGCATCATAAGCCTCCGCCTCGGCCACAAAATCCTCGCGCGTTACACGTAATACCCTCGTGTAATCACCTTTCACTTCGCCCAAACGCTCTTCCAAGCGGCGCGTAAACTCGGCTCGCACCGGCGTATCACGCATCTTGCCCAACCTGCGGGCAATCTGTTCGGCATCAAAGAGTTTCTGGTCCATATTGACGCTATGTCTACGCCATTTCGCCGCGCCCGCCAAGCCATCACCCACGCGCTGCGCTATGTGTTCAACCTCTTTTTACCCACTACCTGCCCGGCCTGCCAAAACCCTTTACCACCGTCCGAGCCCCTCACCTTCTGCGCCCCCTGCTACGCCAAAATGCCGTGGTGGAACACAGCGCAAATCCTTCCGCCCTCACTCCCGCCCGCCATCGCCAGCTTCGCCGCACCGTGCCTGTACGCCGAACCTCTCCGCAGCGCCATCCTGCACCTGAAGTTCCACCACGGCCTCCCCTATGCCGCCCCCCTCGCCAAACTGCTGCTACCGCATCTGCCAACCACACCAATGCTCATCATCGCCGTCCCCAGCCACCCCAGCCGCACCCGCCAACGCCATTACAACCATGTCGTCGCCATGGCGCGCTATCTAGTCCAGCATTCAGGCCATACATTCCACCCAACAGCGCTCAAACGCATCCGTAAGGAAGAACCGCAATCCGCCAAAACCCGCGCCGCCCGCCTCAAACTGCCTGCCTCCGCCTTTCGTGCCAATCGCAAACTTATAGAAGGCAAAAACATCTTGCTCCTCGACGACATCTACACCACCGGTGCCACCGCCCGCGCCTGCGCCCTAGCCCTCCGCAAAGCCGGCGCCGCCTCGGTGCACGTGCGCACACTAGCCTACACCCCACCGGGTACCTAAAACCATCAGAGTCTTGGAAAATCAATAAAACTGGTGCCGGCTACAAGATTCGAACTCGTGACCTTCGGTTTACAAAACCGCTGCACTACCACTGTGCTAAGCCGGCGACCGCGCACTTTGTGCCATAACTCGGCTTTGGGCGCAAACTGAAAGTGCTAAAGCACACATTACTCACCTTAAGATTCTTTAATTTCCTAATATCTCTCTATGATTACTTCTTTCTGTAGAAAAGTTGATACAATGTAGGTAGAACCAGGAGCGTCAATAGAGTGGAGGATAGAATGCCCCCGATGACAACGGTAGCCAGCGGGCGCTGAACTTCCGATCCCGCCCCCGTATTGAGGGCCATAGGAACAAATCCAAGGCTGGCCACAAGTGCAGTCATCAGCACAGGGCGCAAGCGGGTCAGCGCGCCTTCACGAACAGCTTGTTCCAGTTTATAACCTTGCTCACGCAGCGTATTGATAAAGCTCACCATAACCACGCCGTTGAGGACGGCTACACCCGAAAGGGCAATAAAACCGACGCCTGCGGTAATAGAGAGGGGAATGTCTCTCAGCCATATAGCCAAAACCCCACCAGTGAGCGCAAGAGGCACGCCGCTGAACACCAGCAAAGCATCCTTGGTGGAGCCAAAAGCCATGTAGAGCAGGCCTATGATGAGCAGGAATGCGACCGGCACCACAATCATAAGACGTGTTTTGGCGGAGTTAAGCTGCTCGAAGGTTCCGCCATAATCTAGCCAATAGCCAGTAGGTAGCTTGACCTGTGCCTTAATAGCCTCGCGCGCCTGGGTCACAAAGCTGCCGAGGTCCGTTCCGCGCACATTAGCGGTGACAGTAATAGTACGTTTACCGTTCTCCCGTGCAATCTGGTTGGGGCCATACTCCTGCTTAAGGGTTGCCACTTCCTTGAGGGGAATAAAAGCCGAGTTTGTGCCAGCAGGAAGTGGGATAGGCAAGTTTTCCAAAGCTGACACGTTAGAGCGGAGGTTCTCTGGTAAGCGGACGACGAGATCAAAGCGGCGGTCTCCGTTAAAGACCTGACCAGCTTCCTTACCTCCCATCGCGGTTTCAATCACGTCTTGCACGTCCGCCACATTCAGGCCGTAGCGCTCCAAAGCTTTGCGATTGGGGAGAATCGTGAGCATCGGAAGGCCGTCAGCTTGTTCCGTTTTAACATCGGCGGCACCGGGCACCTTGTTGAGGACGGCGGCAATGGCGTTGGCCGTTTGCAGCATAGCAACGGTGTCATCACCGAATACCTTTACAGCTACATCAGAGCGCACGCCGGAGATAAGCTCGTTGAAGCGCATCTGAATGGGCTGTGTGAACTCGTAATTGTTGCCGGGCAGTTTTTCCAAGGCTTCTTCCATTTCCGCTACCAGTTCGGCCTTTGTTTTGGCCTCAGGCCATTCCTTCTTAGGTTTCAGCATAACGAAAGTGTCGGCGACGTTTGGTGGCATGGGGTCGGTCGCAACTTCGGGCGTACCTATTTTGCTGAATACCTCCTTCACTTCAGGGAAAGCTTTAAGGGTGGCTTCGACTTGCTTCTGCATATCCAACGACTGGGTGAGGCTCGTGCCGGGTATCCGCATGGCGTGGAGGGCAATATCACCTTCATCCAGATTAGGGATGAACTCAGTCCCCATGCGGCTAGCAATGATAAAGCTCAGGAGTGTGCAGAGAACGGCCACTCCAATCATCTTAAACGGGTTGGCAAGGCTCCAACCCAGTGCAGGCTCGTACCACTTGTGGGCAAGGCGCATGGCGGCATTTTCCTTTTCTTCGACCTTGCCGGTAACGAACAGGGCTACGGCAGCAGGAACAAACGTAAGAGAAAGCAGCAACGCAGCTAACAACGCGGCCACCACGGTGAAAGCCATAGGGTGGAACATCTTCCCTTCAACGCCTGTAAGGGAAAAAATCGGCAAGTAAACCACGGTAATAATCATCACACCGAACAAGCTGGGCCGAATAACCTCTGCGGTAGCAATCGAGGCAAGGCGGAAGCGTTCCTCCTTATTCAACAGCCTGCCAAGCTTGTGCTGCTCCATACCGAAACGTCGCAAGCAGTTTTCGATAATGATGACCGCTCCGTCTACAATCAGGCCGAAGTCGAGGGCACCCAAGGACATCAGGTTACCGGAGACCTTATTCTGCACCATGCCCGTAATGGTCATTAGCATGGCCAATGGAATGACCGCTGCGGTGATAAGTGCGGCGCGGATGTTCCCCAATAACAGGAACAGAATAACGACCACCAGCAGGGCACCTTCCATCAGGTTCTTTTCCACCGTGGCAATAGTGCGGTCGACTAATGTGGTGCGATCATACACGGCACGGGCGGTCACACCTTCCGGCAGACTGCGGTTGATGTCTTCCAGTTTGGCGGCCACACGTTGGGAGACGTCGCGACTGTTTTCGCCGACCAGCATCATAGCCGTGCCAAGAACGATTTCCTGCCCGTCCATACTGGCCGCCCCCATGCGGAGAGGAGAGCCGAGGCTGACGCTGGCAACGTCACGTACCCGAAGCGTCAGGTCGTTCCGCTTGGAAAGGATGATATCGCGGATATCGTCTTCCGAAGCCACTTGGCCCGGAACGCGGATGAGGTATTGCTCGCCGTTACGCTCAATATAACCTGCGCCGATATTCGCGTTGTTACGTTCCAGCGTGATGATGAGATCGGACAAAGTAAGATTGTAGGCACGCAGGCGCTCGGGGTCGGGCAGCACATGGAACTGCTTTTCATAGCCGCCAATGCTATTAACTTCGGTAACACCCTTGAGTGTACGAAGCTGGGGGATGATAACCCACTCTTGTAGTTCGGCCAAATCCATCGGCGTATAGGCCGTACCGTCAGGCTTGCGGGCTTCCGGCTGGGCTTGCACAACATAACTGAAGACCTCCCCGAGGCCGGTGGCAATTGGGCCCATGGAGGGTTCCAGCCCTTGCGGGAGCTGAGTACGGACTTGTTGAAGACGTTCGGCAATAAGCTGGCGAGCAAAGTACAGGTCGGTGCCTTCCTCAAACACCACCGTCACCTGTGACAGCCCATAGCGGGAGATGGATCGGATGTAGTCCAGTTTAGGAAGACCAGCCAGTGCGGTTTCAATCGGGAACGTGACACGCTGCTCGGCTTCCAACGGGGAATAACCTGCAGCCTCGGTGTTGATCTGGACTTGGACGTTGGTGATGTCCGGCACGGCGTCTATGGATAAGCGCGTAAAGTTATAACCACCAAGTGCGGCAAAGCCCAGCACTACCGCCATAACCAGCCAGCGGTGGCGGATAGAAAGATGGATGATATGTTCAAGCATAACGGTATCCTTTAGTGGGTATGTTCAGCTGAGGCTTTGCCGATGTCGGCCTTCACAATGAAGCTGTTTTTGGCAACGTACGTATCACCCGCTTTGAGGCCTTCCAGCACTTCGGTAGAAATGCCGTCGGTACGCCCGATTTTGACAGGGTGGGCGGAGTAGGTTTCGCCTTCTTTCACAAACACCACGGTCTGGTCTTCCAGCGTTTGCAGAGCGCTGTTTTTGACAGCCAAAGCGACCTGTTCTTCACCAATTACCGCGCCAGCCTGTACAGCCATGCCGGAGCGCCAACGGGCATCGGCATTCTCCAATGTGACCCACACCTGTACGGTCTGGGTATCGGCATCGGTAGTGGGAAGCAGGGATTTAACCTTGCCGGAACCCTCCACGCTACCATCCACACTTTGAACCTGAACTATCTGGCTGACATGCACGCGGGAGAGGTCTTGCGGGAAGACGTGAAGCTCAGCTGTGACCGTGGAAAGGTTGGCTACGGTAAATAGAGGCTGTTCAGCCGCGGTATCTCCTACATTGATAGTGCGGGCGAGAACAACACCGGCCAAAGGACTCGTAACAGCATAGGTTTGCAAGCTGTCGTTACTTTCCACAGTGGCAAGGGTTTCGCCTTTCTGCACAGTTTGGCCGATAGTCGCGCGAACGCTCTTCACCACTCCGGCAAAACGAGCTTTGACCTCGGCGGTAGTTTCCGGGTTCAGGATGATTCTACCGCGCAGTGGTAGGCGCTCAGATAGAGAGGCCGGGCCAGCAGTTTCCATAACGATGCCGGCGGCTTTGGCGGCTTCGTCGGTAATAGTGGTGGCTTGTTCTTCGCTGTGCCCACCTGTTTCATTCCCATGTTCATCCGTTTCGGCATGGCCGTGTTCATCAGCTTCCGCATGTTCCGGCCCTTCGGCGGGAGCAATAGTGGTGAGGTTGGGCTGACTAAAATACCAGTAACCGCCACCTGCAATAATGAGAGCGACTGCAGTAAAAGCTAGGGTTTGGGGTTTCATTGAGTGGTCTCCTGTAGGGTGATGATGGGAGTCGTGAGGCGTTCGACAGTGGCTTTGGCGTTCAGTTGACGCTGCAGGGCGTTTAAACGCTGCTCCTGTGCTTCGGCCAGCGTGCGCTGGGCATTGAGGACTTCGAGGAAGGAAAATCGTCCACGCTCGTAGCCTTGGCGCGAGAGAGTGAGAGCTTCTTCGGCCGACGGAATGATACGGGTTTGCAGTTCGGTGGCTTCACCGTGGGCGGTTTGCCAGTCCAGCCATGCTTCATGCAGGGCTTGCTCGGCATTCAAACGGGCCTGTTTCGCGTCCTGTTCAGCCTGAATGATTTCAGATGAAGCACGTGCGATGTTGCCGCTGTTACGGTTAAACACCGGGATGGGCAGAGACACGCCTGCGACCATAGCTTGGTGGCCGGTTTCTTTGAAATCTCTCACGCCGATACTGAACGACGGGTCCGGAATATGCTGCGTTTTCTCAAGCTGGAAGGCTGCGGCCTTGGCAGAGCGCACATCTTCATAGCGTTGCAAATCAGGGGTAGCCGACAGTTTCGACTGATACACATCCAGAGGTTGGGGAGCAGTGGCCGAGGTGAGTACGCTGGTATCAAGGCTCTCGCCAAGGGTAGCATCGCGCCAATGAGAAGCGAGCTTGCGCTTAGCAAGCTGGAGGTCGCGTTGGGCTTTTTGCTGTTCGAGGCGTGCGGTGGCAAAGGTCACCTCAGCTTGGTTCTTGTAGATGAGCGGATCACGTGCAACGCCTACACGCTGGCTTACGTTAGCCAAAACATCCTTGGCGAGACTTTCACGGGCGATAGCAAGCTTGAGCTTTTCTTGGGTAACGAGAACGTCCCCATAGGCCATGGTAACACTGCGGACGATATCCAGTTGAGTGGCGTGCATATCTTTCTGTGTAACCTGACGCTCGGCACCGGCAAGGCTGCGCCGAGAGGTGCGCTTGCCGCCTAATTCAACCTTCTGAGAGATACTGTAAGTATATTCTGCGGCATCCGTACCGCGATAGTCTCCGCTACCCGCAAGATTCTCGGCTTCAAAGCCAAGCTCCGGATTAGAGAGGACACCGGCTTGGCGCTCTGTTCCCTCTGCGGCCGAAAGCGCCGCTCGAGCGGAAGACAAAGCCGGAGAATCTTGCAAGGCTTGGTTGATGGCCATGGAGAGACTAAGGGTGGGACTGGTTTGCGCCCATACGGGTAGGCAAACGCAGAGAGCTATTAGCCATGATGTGAGACGTAAAACGTGCATTTCAAATCCTTAATGTAGAGGGAGCCATATCGGGCATGGCTCCCATTTCCAAAATCAGCTTAAGCAGACGGGCATTCAGGACGATTCGGATTACCGATTTCGTACTGCGGGAAGGTGTGCTGGCGGGTGCCACCCTCATAGAACTTACAGTCACGGCCCGGCAGGCGCTTACCATCCACCGTATTAGCCGCATTGGCAGGAGTCGTATCGGCTGTAACCTTGCCGGAGTTTTGTTCATAGGCTTCCGAGCGATGCTGATGTCCAGCCTTCTCGTGGTTGGTCTCTGCGTTGGCGATACCTGCAACGGTAAGGAACGCAGCTGCGAACATGATGTTTTTCATGGTGTGTACTTTCAGTTAGAGCGCCAGCTCGCATACGTTTGGCGGAAACTGGCTATTTTAGAGGGTAGGTGGATGAAAACGACGGGCTATGGCTGCGTCGAAACAACAGCCTTACGGCACGGTTGCGTTTTCGGAAATGTGAAGTTAGGCGCGAGGAGGCTGATCAAGAACCGTGTAGAGGCCCAAACGGATAGTGTCATCGGTGCTGAGAATACGGCCCTGACCTAGATCGGTAGAGCTAAAAGCTTTAGCCATATTCGGGAGAATCGTATGGGATGCCACATGGCACACCATACCGCAGTGGTCTTGCGTGGTTTCGTTTGCAGGAACCTTGGATACTTGAAGGTCGGTTGCACCATGGGCTGAGGTATGGGTTGCCTCAAGGTTACAGTTCTCATCGGCAGCGCACACCGACATAAAACCGGCCATCAGGATGACCAGTACTGCGGTAAGGGTGCCGAGGCGCTTCATTAAACATAAGCATAGCCCCTCACCCGATTCTTTATCAAGCTTAATTCTCTAAGAAGGCCGTAAGAAGGTCCAAAAAGAAAACCATAGGAAACGCTCGAAAACGATAAGACGCAAAACCTTATTAAACCCTCCGAAAAACCTTACTATGGGAAAGAATGGGTAATAATAACAAAGCATTGAATTGCTTTTACAAAACCGCTGCACTATCACTGTGCTAAGCCGGCGACCGCGCACTTTGTGCCATAACTCACCCTTACAGGCAAATGCAAAATCAGCACCCACCCTCAATTCGATTCCCACCAGAACAATAATCACTTTTTCACTGGAAAAACAAAATTCTTCCCGTTAAATACTAACTAACGGATCAACAACAAAAGGCACTCCCCATGTCCATTCTCTCGGAATTCAAACAATTCGCCATGCGCGGTAATGTGATAGACCTAGCAGTAGGTGTGGTCATCGGTAGCGCCTTCGGCAAAATCGTCAGCTCGCTGGTCGACAACATCATCATGCCGCCCCTCGGCATGCTCATCAGCAATGTCGACTTCAAAGACCTCGCCCTCACCCTCGCCCCCGCCACGGCCGACAAACCGGCAGTCACCTTCGGCTACGGCGCTTTCATCCAAACGTGCCTCGACTTCACCATCATCGCCTTCGCCATCTTCATGCTAGTACGCCTCATCAACAAACTGTCGCACAAGGAAGAACCCAAACCCGCCGCCCCCAAAGGCCCCACGCAAGAAGAACTGCTGGTCCAAATCCGCGACCTTCTCAAAGCCGAAGCCAAAGCAACCCCCGCCAAAGCATCTGCCAAAAAAGGCAAGTAATGGTCCTCTTCAAAAAGCGGCTCCGGCCGCTTTTTTTGTTTAGCGAAGGAACCTCACAACACGTCAGGCATTTCTAAGGCGTCGCCCACAGCATACACGGGCGCCCGGCACCATCTGCTGCCACCACGCACCCGTGGGGCCCACCTGAACCGTTAGTCTAAACATATTCAGGACCACTATGTTCCTTATAAACCTTACAAGGGCCTCACCACCCGCCAAGCCTATCTTTAGGCTTCTATCCATTCTGAAGAAGAAAAAACGAAACGGCCCTTAGGCCGTTTTTTAATTTATCCACACCTGTCTATTACCCCACCAAACGCAAGCCACCGGTCGCACGTGCCGCCGCCTGCGGCGCCCAGGCCGTCGCTATGGGGTACACAACGCCACCTAAGGCACTTACCTGAATATCCCGCACGCGCGGCACGGCAATCACGGCCTGCCACAGGCCATCGCCTTCCACGCTGTCTTGCAAAATCTCCGGTTTCATCGCCAGTACTTTATCACGCTCGGCAAACGGTACGCGCACATAGGCCATTTCTAATTGACCCAACGCCTGCGGGCGGGTCAGCGGTATTTGCCGTTCCAACGGCAGCGCCGGTTTGGGGCTACGCATCAAGGTCCGCACATCCGCTACCACACCGGCCACCACACGCTGCATGTCATCACTCGCGGCGCGCAACGTCACGTCGCCATACAGCGTTTCCGCCAGCATCACATCACCGCTATCGGCTTGCAAAAGCGCACTGTCCTGCGCCACCGCCATCGGGCCTGCATAAATCTCGTTTTCACTAATCTCGGCACCAAACACCGGCGCTAAACCAAACGCACGCAGGCGCTTGATATCCGCCATCTCCACCTGCTCCACACTCGCGCGTTGCAAGGCCTCGGTGGTAATCTCGGTATCGAACACCATGCTGCGTAGCGCCATCGCCCGCGCCAAGGTAACCTTGCCACCCCAGTCACTGAAGTCGGCATTCTGCATTTTCAAATGGGCGCTCACATGCGCAAGGCTCTCCCCACGGAACACCATTCGCGCCAACGCCATACTGGCAGAAGTGCTAAAACTCACCACCATCCGCTCGGGGCGCGCACTGCCCATCAACTCGGCCACAGGCATGCCAAATCCGGCCGCCTGAAAGCCTAAATACGCCTGCTGCCCCTGCGCCGCATTCCGCAGCACACGGCCATGCACCATCATCAACATCGGGTTGGCAGTGATAAACGAAATCCCGTTGCTCATCGCCGCCAGCGCCAGCGTAAACGCAGGCGCAATTCCACCCAGCATCTCCACCACCGTATCCACACCGGTCAGTTTGGCGGCATCCAAAACCGGATCAAAACTCCCCAGTTGTCGGACATTCCCAACCCCCGGTACACGCGCCAACGCGTCCACCACAGCGCTGGCTTGGCCATTGCGGCCCACAACCAGAATGCTGCGGCGTTTCTGCGGAAATTGCGGTGTATAACTCATACGTGTTCTTGCCAGTCGCGTTGCGGTGATTTATGTTCACCCCATCAAAAACAACAAACAAGGTTCTGTCCATGACAAACACCTCCTCCACCCCCTCCGGCAGTGCAATTAACCCCACGCACCTTGTCGAACAAGCCACACACGCGTGGCAGAAGAGCCTTGAGCGCATGGCCACCAAAAACCCGCAAACCGATCTTGAGCAACTGCAAGCCATGCAACCGGTGATGGAAGCCTTCGGCAAAGCCGCCACCGCCTTGTCGGCCAACCCGCACGCACTGGTGCAAAGCACGCTGCAACTCCACCAAGCGCACTTGGCCTTGGGCGCGAATTTCCTCGAGTCCATGCTCGGCCGCAGCACCACACCGGTCGCCACACCCGAAAAAGGCGACGGCCGCTTCTCCCACGAAAGCTGGAACACCGCCTTCTTCGACCTGATGAAGCAATCCTACCTGCTCACCAGCAACTACCTGACGGAAGCCGTTAGCAACGCCAAGGGTCTCGACACCACCGACCGTGCCCGCGTCGACTTCTACACCCGCCAGTTTATCGACGCCCTCTCGCCCAGCAACTTCCTGCTGACCAATCCGGAAGCACTGAGCACCGCGCTCTCCACCAAAGGCGAAAGCTTGATGCAGGGCTTCCAGAATTTCTTGCAGGATGCCACCCGCGGCAGCATCACCACCACCGACCTTGAGAAGTTCGTGGTTGGCGAAAACATCGCCATCACCCCCGGTAACGTGGTCTTCCGCAACCATTTAATCGAACTGATCCAGTACACGCCCACCACCAAGCAGGTACACGCCAAGCCGCTGCTCATCTGCCCGCCGTGGATCAACCGCTTCTACATCCTCGACCTCCAGCCGCAAAACAGCTTCGTGAAGTACATGGTCGACCAAGGCTTCACCGTCTTCATGGTCAGCTGGAAGAACCCGACCGCCGAATACCGCGATGTCGGCTTTGAAAACTACATCACCGACGGCCTCTACGAAGCCATCGACGCTGCCTGCGCCATTACCGGAGAAGAGTCGGTCAACGCCATCGGCTACTGCATCGGCGGCACCATGCTCAGCGCAGCCCTTTCGGTCATGGAGCAAAATAACGATAAACGCATCAACAGCGCCACGTTCTTCACCACATTGACCGACTTCTCCAAGGCCGGCGAACTCAGCCTCTTTACCGACGAAGCCCAACTCGATGCTCTCGACAAACGCATGCAGCGCGACGGTGTGCTCGACGGCAAGAGCATGGCCACCACCTTCAGCATGATGCGCGCCAACGACATGATCTGGTCGTTCGTGGTCAACAACTACCTGCTCGGCAAACAGCCCTTCCCGTTCGATATCCTCTACTGGAACAGCGACTCCACCCGCATGCCCTGCGCCATGCACAGCTGGTACCTGCGTAAGCTGTACCTCAAAAACGAAATGGCACAACCGGGCAAACTGGAAGTCCTCGGCAAGAAGATCGACCTGCGCAAGATTAACCTGCCGATGTACATGGTCGGCGCCATCAACGACCACATCACCCCATGGGCCAGCTGCTACGCGCCGTTCTCCGGCATGGCCTCCAAGTCCAAGCGCTTCGTGCTCAGCAAGGCCGGTCACGTTGCCGGTATCGTCAACCCGCCCACACCGGGCGGCAAACCCGTCAAACGCAGCTACTGGGTGGCAGAGGCGACCAGCACCCCCGCCGAAACCTGGCTGCGCGGCGCCACCGAAAACCAAGACAGCTGGTGGCCCGACTACAGCAACTGGCTCAGCACCCAATCCGGCAGCAAGGTAGCCGCCCCCACCAAAGCGGGTACCACCAAATACAAGCCGCTGGGCAGCGCCCCTGGCACCTACGTGCTGGAATAGAAGTATTCCGCGGTGTTTAAGGACCTTTCGGGGTCCTTTTTGCTTACCCTCTTACGTCAGTATACTTTTCCCCCGAACCCCATAAGAACGTGATAATGTAAGAACCATGACAACCATCGACGGCCTTTACCGCACCTCCCTCGGGCTCTCGCAGCTCAAGCAGGGCTTTGCCAAGGCAGACTCCAACAGCGACAAAACCCTATCGTTTGCCGAGTTCGAGGCCGCCGCCAAACTCAACCCCAACCTCACCGCCAACTCCAGCGCCCAAGCCACGTTTGCCAAACTCGATGCCGACGGCAACAAACAACTCACGGCCAACGAGGTCACCCAAGGCCTCAACCTCACCTCGCAAGTCTACAGTGCCTTATTACAGGGGCAAGAAATCCTCTCCGGCAACGCCTTCCTCACACTTCTCGGCAGCACCAGCTCCTCAAGCTCTAACTCGCTGTTTGGCAGCAGTAATAACTTCTCCGGCCTCACCTCCAGCCTGCTCGGCGGCGGTAGCGCCTCCACCTCCCTCACCAGCTTGGTCAGCGGCGCCAATGCCAACACCACCTTACTCTCCGCGCTGTTCGATAGCTCCGGCAGCACGGCGTCCCGCCTCGAATCCCTCCTCGGCAGATACGTACAAACCGATACGCTAGCCTAAAGCCACAGGCATCCCTGCCAATTCCCACCCTCAGGGGGCATCATGCGTGTTTCCACTTGAAATAACGCCTTTTCCCACCAATACTAGATGCATTACCCGAAAAGGAGCCCCGATGAAGCGCTTTACCCCCCTCTCCCACACGCTGGCTTTGCTAGCCGCCACCAACATGTCGCTCGCACCCGCCTTGGCGCCGCTGGCCTTTGCCGATATGCAAACCACATCGGCCGAAACCACGACGACCGAAACAACTACCACCACGACGGAAACCACCGCAGATGGCTCCACGACCACGACAACGACGACCGTCACCACCGACAATCTCGCCGAGATCATCAAATCGCTGAGCTCCACCGATGTCGCACAGCTGCAAGCCCGCTATAACGAGCTTCAGAACATGATTACCGCGAAAAAGTACGAGATAACTCTCCTGACCGATGCAGACGACATTAAAGTCGCGACCACCCAGCTTACCAACATGCAAAACCTTGCCAGCGCCTTCAAGGCGATCATCGAGGGCTACGAAGACAGTGGCGCTAAAACCGTAAAGAAAACCGAAACGTACACCGACTCCGCCACCGGCAATAAGGTCACCCGCACCACCTATTCCGACGGCAGCTACACCGAAACGGTGGAAACCGACACCGCCTCCAACGACAGTGACGGCGACGGCTACGACGATACCACCGGCGAAAGCACCAGCTCCAGCGGCGGCGGTGGCGGCGGCAGCGACTTCCTCCAGCAAATGCTGCAAAACCCGATGGTGCAAGGCATGATCACCGGCCTGCTGCAAAAACTGCTCGACGGCGGTCTGGGCAGCCTGTCCGGGCTGCTTGGCGGCGCTGGCTCAGCCACCAACGGCGACACGCTGCTCGGCAAGGTCTGCGACCCCAAAACCGGCCAGAAGTGCGAGATTGCCGACTACAGCACGCCCTCGCCCGGCTCCAAGGCTGGTAGCAAATCGACGGCTAAAACCACGGCATCTCCCGGGGCAACGGTTACCAAAAGCCTCGGCGCGGCCGACAGCAGCCTCCCCGCAGGACCACAATAACTCTAAAAAACCGCCTGAATGGCGGTTTTTTAGAATCCACTCCGGCTCACCCGGCATTTCCGGCATGTTTCTTGCATATTCAAAGGAGTAACCCGACCACTGCAACAATAGGGTAGCCCCTCCTCATGTCCAGTATTTCCAGCTACGCCAACTCCTCGCTCAGCAAAGTCCTGCAAGAGCTTCAACAAACGTTTAAAACGTCCGACACGTCCGCTAACGGCACCCTCTCGCAAACCGAGCTCACCACAGCCGCCCAAGGCGTCGATAATTCCCTCAAAGCGGCGGACATCGCCACCGCCTTTAAGCAAATGGACACCGATGGTAACGGCGAACTGACCGAAACCGAACTGTCGGAAGGTATCGAACTCGCCGACCAGGTCCAGCAAGCCCTCGTTGTAGCGCAAGAGATCATGTCCGGCAGCATGCTCATGAACATTATCGGCGGTGGCTCCAGCTCCAGCAGCACCTCCAGCCTGTTCGGAGACACGTCCACCGACACATCTTCTACCGACAGCTACCTCGCCAGCCTGATGGAAACCATCACCGCCCAATACCAAGCGACGGAGGACGCCGCTACAGCCGCCGAAACCGAAACCACCACCAAAGCCACCACCGTCTAACCATCCCCACTAAAAAACCGCCTCATCGGCGGTTTTTTAGGGTTTTGAACGCCATTACGCGTCAGCACCATCCTCATCTTCCGGTTTGGCTTCCTCACCAATCGTGACGCTCTTGGCACCCAAGGCGGCACAGGCGTCCAGCAGGTCCTGCCACGCTTCCAACGGCGCCGTCCCCATGTCGGCCACAATCAGCGTTACACCATCCTTGGTTTCAGGGTCACCCAGGTAGTGCACCACTTCCTGTACCGGGCCTTCCAGCTCTTCCGGCTCGGCAAACCAACGCCAAAACCATTGCTGCAGGGCTTCATAATTGCCTTCCGCCACACCTTCCATGCGTACCGGCATCATGTCCCAACCAAACGGGTACACTTTCACCTTCATGCCGTTTTCCCACGTCACGTCAATGCCGCCGTCAAACTTGAACACACCTTCGGCCGAAACCTGAACCGGCTCCACCTCTTCCTTACCGTCTTCCACGCGCTTGGCCAGCAGGTCCACACGGGCTGGCAGCTTCATAATACCTTCCAGCGCCACTTCGCCCTTGTCGTCCCGGAACGCCGGTTCAAACATCACCTCGGCACCTTCGGCCTCAAGGTCTTCAGCCGAGGCGGTCAGGTGGTCAATATAATCCTGCCGGATCATCTCCAGCAAATCGCCCAGCGTCATGGTCATGGGGTAATCTTTCGTTCGTTTCGCTAACTGATTATCATCAAAATGCACAAGAGGCCAGCGTTGCCTCCGCCTGCCAGAAGTTGCGGTTACACAGCCGCCGCAATAACTTTACGCAAAAGCAGGTTGTTCGCCACATGCCCCGGCGCGGTCATATGGAAAACCCCGCTCACCGGCCGCCCGGCCATATACAGGTCACCCACCACGTCCAGCACCTTGTGCCGTACCGGCTCGTCGGCAAAGCGGAGCCCAGCGGGGTTTTTCACACTGCCATCGTCGCCAAACACCACCGCGTTCTCCAAACTGCCTCCTTTGGCCAGCCCTGCGGCCTGGGCCGCAGCAATATCGCGCTCCAACACAAACGTCCGCGCCGGTGCAATCTCACGGCGGAAGGTCGCCTCATCCACAACCCCTTTCCACTCCTGCCGCCCGATTGCGGGATGCGGAAAATCCACCACGCATTCCACGCGCAAGCCTTTGCGCGGCTCGGGGTTGGCCAGTAACACGCGGCCTTCACTGTCTTCCACCTGCGGAGATGCCACCTCCAGCCAGTTCCGCTCATACTCCAGCTCCACACGCCCCACCGAGTCAATCAGCTCCACCCACGGCAACGCGCTGCCATCTAAAATCGGCACTTCCGGCCCGTTAATTTCAATAATCAAACTGTCCACACGCAACCCATGCAAGGCACTTAGCAAGTGCTCCACCGTGCTGACATTCACGCCATGCTCATTCTCCAACAACGTGCACAACGGGCTACGCTTCACCATGTCGGGGTGCAGTCTAAATTCCCCCATGCTGACATCACCACGCCGTAGCACCACACCGGCCTGCGCACCGGTGGCAGGCCGCAACACCACTTCGGCACCCACACCACTGTGCAAACCAATTCCCCGAATACTTGCCTCTTTGGCCAGCGTGACACGTTTGTTCAAATCAAATTCCATAGTTCTTCCTATCATCAAACCCACCGCAGCGGAATACACCATCATCCTCAGCGCAAACGAAAGGCCCCTGAGGGCCTACGTTAAGCTTTGGGGTTTGTTCCCCCACCCCACAACCGCTGCCAAAAACTTACTTCGGCGTCGTGTCGGGGTCCTGCGCCTCCGTCGTCCCGCGCAGGTGGTGTTTCAACCTGTTCTTTCAGTTGATCTGACGGCGCAAAAAAGCGGGGATCTCCAAATTGGCGTACTCGTCATGCTCTTCCTCGCGCTCACGCTTGGCAGCGGCAGCTTGGGCAAAGTCGGCAACACTGGCTTTGGTTTCCACAACCTTGGCTTCGGTCGGGGCTTCGGCCTTCTTAATGGAAGAAAGGTCTACCATGGTCGGCTTCTGGCGCTTAACCGTCTCGCCAAGGCCGGTGGCCACAACGCTCACACGGATACGACCGGTCACAGACGCATCGTAAGCAGTACCGAAGATGATGTTGGCATCCGGATCAACTTCTTCACGGATACGGTTGGCCGCTTCATCCACTTCGTACAGGGTCAGGTCGTCACCACCAGTGATGTTGATCAGCACGCCCTTGGCACCGTGCATGGACACACCATCCAGCAACGGCGACGAAATCGCCATTTCAGCAGCCAGAATCGCACGACGATCGCCTTCGGCCTGACCGCTACCCATCATGGCCTGACCCATTTCGGACATCACGGTCTTCACGTCGTTAAAGTCGAGGTTGATGATACCCGGCACCAGCATCAGGTCGGTCACGCCGCGTACGCCGCTGTACAGCACGTCGTCGGCCATCTTAAAGGCGTCTTGCAGGGTGGTACGCTCGGTCGCAATACGGAACAGGTTCTGGTTCGGAATCACAATCACGGTATCGGCCACGTTTTGCAGTTCCATAATGCCGGCTTCGGCCTGCTTCATGCGGCGCACGCCTTCAAAGCTGAACGGCTTGGTTACCACGGCAACGGTCAGAATACCCATTTCGCGGGCGGCACGGGCCACAACCGGCACGGCACCGGTACCGGTACCACCGCCCATACCGGCGGTAATGAACACCATGTGGCTACCACGGATGGCTTCACAAATTTCATCATAGCTCTCTTCGGCAGCGGCAGCACCAACGTCGGGGTTGGCACCGGCACCCAAGCCCTCGGTCAGGGTGCGGCCCAGCTGAATTTTCACTTCGGCTTCGTGGCTCTGCAAAACCTGCAGGTCGGTATTGGCAATCGCGAAGGTTGCGCCGGTCAGGTTGGCACGGATCATGTTGGAAACCGCATTACCGCCGCCGCCACCAACGCCGATAACCATAATACGCGGCTGGTGAACCGCCTCTTTAACCATTGCAATGTTGAGCGACATCCCGACTTCCCTCTCGTTGTATGTGCACCGTCGGGACGGCCAGAGCTTGCAATTCCTGCGGTGCGTTTTCTTAAAATTTACTCTACGCGCAGCCA
This sequence comes from Alphaproteobacteria bacterium, assembly GCA_027485835.1. Classification (GTDB taxonomy): domain Bacteria; phylum Pseudomonadota; class Alphaproteobacteria; order UBA2136; family UBA6156; genus UBA6156. Next base: position 796,318 of record JAIXQG010000002.1, on the reverse strand, counting down.
TCCTACCTTCCAACCCCTCTGCCCGCAAAATCCGCACGCTTGCTGGCTTTTCCAAACCCCCTGCGTTGTTACCGCAACAACCTCCAACCTCACCTCAAGCAGCATCTCCAAACCACTGAAAAACGGAGCGACACACAAATTCTCTTGCCAACTCGCTGTCACGGCCTCATACCCCTATCTCACCCTTCCCTTATGCCGTTTGTTTTACGAGGACAACGACCATGCTCAAGCAAGGCTTTTCTCTTCTTACCGCTCTCAATCTCCCGCCCCGACACGTGCTTCTGCGACTCGCAGTGATCACGATCTGCATCATCGCTGCTGTAACGTGGTATATCAATTACCAGCCTGGTCTCGCCTTCGTCGGTGCGGCCGTCGGCCTCTTTCTCGCCATCCGCGGTTGGAAGCACCTTAAGCAGGTCAAACCGCTACCCGACGAAACCGACGCCCTGCGCGCCGTTTTCTACGACCTCGCGATCCTGATCTGCGGCGGCCTTTGCCTTATCGCCATGGGGCAATTCTTCGCATTCTTTATCAGCATGATAGACGCCCCAAGACCTGCCTTCGAGCATTTCTTTTACGGACTCGGAGCCCTGATCGTCGCCGTTCCCTTCGGCATCGCCATCAACAACCTGCAACCCTGAACCCTGCAGGTCTATCGAAAACAAAGGCCGCCTCACAGGTGGCCTTTGTTTTAATTCCAATCACTTGAAATATCTCAAATCCACCCCATTTTTAAATAAATCCCCTCAAAAATAAAAGGTTGAAACACATGCTCCTCTTCATCATGAATACCAATTCAGATAAGTATAAAATCTTCTCTGAATCGATCTCAACCCGACGCGGCAACATGCTCCGTTGGGGCATATTCTCGGTGCTGCTCACAACGGCAGTCATACTCCTCGCTGGAGCTATTGGAATGACCGCTTACGTTTTCACCGAGTCCTACAACCCCGCGCTCGACGCCATGATACCACTGCTACTGACACTCGGGGCGGCGTATATCGGCATCATGGCCTTGCTGACCGCAAGCATGAAACGTTCCCGCATCAACGCCCGCCACTGGGATATCGAAACTCTGTGGGGCAACATGATCCGCTGGATCGCTGTCATAGCGCTCGCGGCACTGACGCTCGCAACCCTCTACGGTGTCGGCCTCCTCGGTCATAGCATCATTAAGGAGCTCTTCAGCTACCGTATCGACTGGCCTGAGGTCATGTTCGAAACGTTCGCACTGCAATTGCTTCTCGCCGTTACCATGTTTGTGGCTTGGGCCTGCGCCGAAGCGGCATCAGGGAAATACCGTTAATCTCCCCCTCGAAATGCACGAAGGCCGCCCCACAGGCGGCCTTCATGCATTTCAGCTTAATTCGCAAACCGCAACAACTTCGCCATCTGTCCGGCCAACTGTGCAATCTTGCTGTCGGTCACACGCACACGGCTCTGCTGGGCGGCCTGACGGGCCCCGTAAATCAGCAAGCCCACCGGCGTGGCAAACCCGGGCGTACCGCTTAAATCGGTCAAGCCCTGCACACCTACCGGACGCGCCAAACGCACGCTCTTGTCCAGCACCACTTCGGCCAGGTTACGCAAGCCATTCAACTGGCTCGCGCCACCGGTCAGCACCACGCGGCGGCCAATCGCTGCTTCAAACCCACTCTGTTCAATCTTGTCGCGCACCAGCTCAAGCATTTCCTCGCAACGCGGCTGAATAATCCCCGCCAGCGCACTCTTGGTCATGTGTGTCGCCTCCACCTTCACGGTCTGGGTATCATCGCCCACGCTCGGCACTTCAAATTCGTCATCGGTCACAATCGTGCTTGCCATGGCATGGCCGTGCAGCACTTTAATGCGCTCAGCGGCGGTCAGCGGAGTCGAAAGCCCGCGCGCAATATCGGCGGTAATGTGCTGGCCACCCAGCGGAATCACCGCCGTGTAAACCAACGCCCCTTCGGCATAAATCGCCAAATCAATCGTGCCGCCGCCAATATCCACCAGTGCCACGCCAAGCTCACGCTCGTCCGGCACCACGGTCGCCAGCGCGCTGGCGTAAGGCTGCACCACAATGTCCAGCACTTCCAAATTGGCTCGCTCCACACAGCGCACCACGTTACGTATGGCACTAGTCGCCGCCGTAATAATATGCACATCGGCTTCCAAACGGCTGCCAGTCATGCCGCGCGGGTCACGGATATCGCTCTGATTATCCAACACGTACTTAGTGGCTTGGGCATGGATAATCTGACGATCATCGCCAATCTGGCGGGCACGTGCCACGTCAATGACCTTGAAGATATCCGCGTCAGTAATGTCCTGCTTGTTCAGCACCACCAAACCGTCGGTCATATGGCTGCGCAGGTGCACACCACCTAAGCTCACAATCACACCCTGAATTTCCACACCGGCCATGTCCTCGGCGGCGTGTACAGCTTCCCGAATCGCCGTTTCGGTGCGGTCCATATCCACAATCATCCCACGCTTCAAACCGGTGGAAATATGCTGACCGTAGCCCAGAACATGCGGGTTATAAAACTCATCCAGCTCGGCGATAAAGCACGCGACCTTGCTGCTTCCAATATCCAGCCCTGCTACGATTCTGTTGCGCGTCTTAACCATAATGCTCGTCTTCGTCCTGATTCCTAATTCTCAAATCTCATTAACCTGCTACCGCCGGCTTTTGGGTCACCGGTGTCGTGCCCACGGTCTCCGGCAGGCGCAATACCACACGGTCCGGCAAACGCAAGTCCACTTCACCGGCGTTCAGCGTCAATACATGACGGGCCTCTTCCAATTTGGCCAGCAGCGGCAACGCCTGCTCGGTACCAAAGGTGCGGCTATCTTCCGGCAATTGCACCATCACACCGCTCACAAAACGCAAGTTCCAGCGGCGGTCGCCCACCCATTCGGCTTCGCGCAACTGGGTCAAAAGCTGCGGCCAGTTGGCAAGGTGCATAAACAGCGGCCCAGCTTGCGCAGCCGCCCCATCACCCTTCAACAACGGCAATCCGGCAAAGGCGTTACTGGCATCAGCCACAATCCGCTTGCCGTCCTTGTTAATCACCCAAATCTGACCATCGGCCACCAAACGCGCCAGCGGCACGTGTTCATAAATCGTCACGTTCACACGGTCGGGCAACATGCGGTCCACACTCGCCAAACGCACCCACGGCAATTGCTCAATGCGGGCACGGGCACTACCGGCATCAAAACCGACCAAACTATCACCCCGCTGCAAACCCAGCGCACTTTGCAGGTCTTCCCGCCCCGTATACACCGCGCCACTCACCACGATTTTTTCAACTACCGCACCGGTCGCCTCCGCTACGTAGGCCGCGGTAAAATCACTTACACCCGCACGGTTGGTCCACAAGGCATAGCCGCCTGCCAGCAACACCACCATCGCCGCACCTTGACCAATGCGCGTCCAAGGCCATGAAATCACGCGCTGCTCGGTTTTGGCAAGCCAGCCTCTAAATCCCTTCGGAGCCTCAACTTTCTTCGGCCGCGTGCCACCAAACAAACTCCCGCCAAACTCGTCCATCAGCTCAACCGGAGGCACGTCAACGGGCTTACGCGGAACCATGGACCAACCTCCTCTTACTGTTGCACTTTTGCGGGACGAACCTGAAATCAATCAGAATGTGCATACCCTATCAGAAACCAAAGCTCCCAGCCACCCTTTTCGAAGGAACAAATCAACAACTTAGCCCCTCATCCGACATTCCCCTCAGGGGGTGTGTCCCCCAAACCCCACCGACACGACATTCCATTTATGTAATGGTAAAAATCATTTATTCCCTATAAGGAATAATATCACACCATCATCACCGCCAACGCTAGCAAAGCACCATCCACTTTACCCGCACGCACCATCGCTTTTACCTCTTCCAAAGGCAACTTGACCGTACGCACGCCGCCCACTTCATCACCGCCCTCACGCATAACTTCGCTCACACCACTGCCCACAAACAAGTGCACATGCCAACTGCTCGCATTCGGCATCACCACCCCCTGCCACAAGGGCTCAAGTACCTCACACGCCAGTCCAGCTTCCTCCTTCAGCTCACGCCGCGCAGCCGCTTCCGGTTCCTCACGCACATCAATTCCACCCCGTGGCAGGCTCAAGCCCCATGTGCCCAGAGCCGGTAAAAACTCCTCTACCAGATACACATATCCCTCATCATCAAGCGGCAAAACCCCCGCACTGCCCTACATGCTCGCCCGCACATCATACAGGTCATACCCCTGCCGCGCTCCGTCCTCAAACTCGTAAACAACCTGACGCAACCGGCTCCGCCCACCCACATCGGCCTGCTTTTCGGCAACCGGCAAAGTCTTCTTCACAGTACTACTCCACCCCCGTAAACCGCACTTCGCGTTCGATCACGATTCCCAATTTTTCAGAAATCTGCGCCTCAACCATCTGGCTCAGCGCCTCAAAGTCCGCCGCCGTACCGGGCGTGCCTTCTTTCGCACCCGCATTCACAAAAAAGTTGGCGTGCTGCTCACTCACCTGCGCCCCGCCCACGCGCATGCCGCGGCAACCGGCTTCATCGACAATCCGCCACGCGTTCACACGCTCGCCATCGCGCACCACGTTCTTAAACCAGCTGCCCGAACTCGGCATGTGCAAGGGCTGAGACGTACTCCGCGCGCGGTTAATTTCCTGCATCTGCTTCCGAATCTCTTCCTTGTCACCCGCCTGCAATTGCCATTCGGCAGCCTTGTACAGCCACCCCATCGGCAACGCCGTACCACGGTAACGCGGCGCCAAAAACTCCGGCGCAACCTCGCGCTCCTCACCATCGGCATCCAGCACCCACACGCGTGTAATGCGGTCAAAGGTTTCAAATCCATAGGCACCGGCATTCATACGCAAGGCACCACCTATAGCCCCGGGGATTCCCCCAAAAAACGCAATCCCTTCAAGCCCGGCTTCCCGAGCCGCCCGCGCCGCCGTACCATTCGCCGCACCGGCTTCGGCGTACAACACGTTACCGTCCACCCGTACCGCATCCAAACCCTTAGCCAGATTCACCACCACACCGGCAATCCCGCCATCGCGTATCACCATGTTGCTGCCCTTGCCCATCGGCGTCAGCGCCACAGCATGGGCATTGCACCATTTCACCAGCGCCGCCATCTGCGCCCAGTCCGTCACCTCGGCCATCGCCTCGGCAGGGCCGCCCACTTTAATCGTAGTGTAATCGGCTAGCGGCACATTACGTGTATAAACAGGCCCCTCGGGCAATTCCTCAAACCAGTTAGGTAGGGGCCACTCCTTCATAAAGCCTCCTAGTGATGATGATGGTGATGCGCCAAGTGCTTGGCATAATCCGTAATAGTACCGGCACCAAGGCACACAATCACGTCGCCCTTGCCCACGTGCAGGTGGTGCAATACTTTTTGCAAGCCGGATTCATCCGCCACCACATGCACCTCTTCCGGCAAGCCGGCCTCTTCCATCTTGTAGGCCAATACTTCGTGGTCCACACCCTCAATTGCTTGCTCACCGGCACTGTAAACCGGCATCAGCACGGCCACATCGGCAATCTTGGCACAACCGGCAAACTCGTCCATCAGGTCGCGCAGGCGGGTGTAGCGGTGCGGCTGGATCACCGCCACAATCTTACCGGCATAGGCCTGCTTGGCCGCCCCCAGCGTCGCCATAATTTCGGTCGGGTGGTGGCCGTAATCATCAATCACATCCGCACCATGCCACTCACCTACTTTGGTAAAGCGGCGCCCCACACCTTCAAACTGTGCCAAGCCTTCGGCGGCCTTCACCACATCGGCCTTGGCAATGCTGGCTACAGCCAACGCCGCAAGGCTGTTCAGTACGTAGTGCGCACCGGGCAGCGCCACCACCACGTCTTCAATAATTCCCCCACGCACGCTCACGTCAAACGCCATGCCCATGCCACCGTTCGGCAAAGTGCCACCGGCGCGCGTTGCACTGTAGCTCTCGGTGTAAACATCGGCACCCTCTTCCATGCCGTAGGTCATCACATCGCTCTCGGTCTGGGCCTCCACAATCATCGCATTGGCATCATCGCCGCAAATCACCGCCACTTCGGCGCTGTTGGCAAAGTCCACAAACGCCTGCACCAGCTTTTCCTCGGTGCCATAGGTATCCATATGCTCGGGCTCAATATTGGTAATCACCGCAATGGTCGGCTTCAGCTTCAAAAAGCTCGCATCGCTCTCATCGGCTTCTACCACCAACCAGCCAGAGGTCGTTTTCGGCAACACCGCATTCGTCCCCAGCGCCTGCAACACACCGCCGTTAATCACGCCCACATCCATGTCGGCGGCTTTCAGCACGGTGTAAATCAGCGCCGTGGTGCTGGTTTTGCCGTGGGTGCCACTTACCGCCACGGTCTGATAGTTCGTCATAATCTCGGCCAGCACATCCGCGCGGTGCACAATCTGCAGTTTTTGGCTCTTGGCAGCCACACGCTCGGGGTTATCGGCCGGTATCGCGGTACTCAACACCACAATCGCATCGGCAGGTACCTGCTCGGCCTTATGGCCACGGAACACCGTAACCCCAGCCTTTTCCAACCGCGCAAAATCGCCCTTGGTGCCGCCATCGCTGCCCGAAACCTTCGCCCCCAGCCCGGCCAGCACTTCGGCCAAGCCGCTCATACCAATACCACCCACACCCACAAAGTGAAGGCTTAACCCTTTAACGTCTTTACCAAAAATCTTCATAGTCTCTCCCTCTCACTCACCGGCCGATACTTAATTCTTCACCGCCTCGGCCACCACCTGCGCCACCACACGCGTGGCATCGGGGCGGGCCAGCCCTAACGCGGCTTTGCCCATAGAGTCAAGCCGAACCTTGTCCTGCATCAGCGCCCGCACATGCACCAGCAGGTTCGCAGGGGTAAAATACGCCTGCTCCACCACCACCGCAGCACCAACCTTCTCGGCCACGCTGGCATTCAATTTTTGGTGACCATCCGCCAACTCCAGCGGTACATAAATCGCCGGTACTCCCATCGTCGCGCACTCCAGCACGGTACCCACGCCACTACGGCCAATCACAATGTCCGCCTCGGCATAGCGCTTGGGCATATCGGTAAAGAAGGTCTCAACCGTAATCCCCGCCAAACCCTGCTTGGCATAGGTACTGGTCACACGCTCAAAGTCATCGCCGCGCACCTGCTGCACCACATGCAAACGCGCACGGTCGGCCGCAGGCAGCATGCCCACCATTTCCGGCACCACTTCACTCAAAATCCGCGCGCCTTGGCTTCCGCCCAGTACCAATAGGTTAAACACATCGGAATCCTTAACCTTCTTCCCCCGCGCAGCCTCCAAAATCTCTTCCCGCAGCGGCGTGCCCGCCACCACCACACGGCCTTTTACACTGGTCAGGTACCCCAAACTCTCTTCAAACGTCAGCACCACCACATCGGCAAAGCGGGAGAGAAACCGGTTAGCCCGCCCCGGCAGCACATTCTGTTCATGGATAATCGTCGGCACACCACGCAACTTCGCCGCCAGCATCAGCGCCACGGTGGCATAACCGCCAGTGCCGAATACCGCCACCGGCTTCTCGCGCATCACCAGTTTCAAAGCTTTTAAAAACCCGCGCGCCAGCTTGCCAAACGCCCACAAAATCCCTAGCGGACCACGGTCGTTAAACGCCGCCGCGGGCAAGCGCACGTGCGGCAAACCGGTACGCTCCACCACATCTAAAAACTTGCTGCCGCCCAAAATGACCTTCACGTGAAAGGCCGGACGCGTCCCGTCCGCCTCACACAACGCCTGCGCCACCGAAAGCGCCGGAAACAAATGCCCCCCACTCGCGCCGCTTGCTACCAAAATAGTGCGTTTCTCCGTCTGTACCATCGCTTAAATCCGCTTTCCTTGTTTGCGCAGCAGGGCCAGCAAAAAGCCCAATACCAGCGCCATCGCGAAGGTAGAGCTACCACCGTAACTGATAAACGGCAAGGTCATCCCTGTCGTCGGTACAAGGTGCAGCGCCACGCCAATGTTTACACAAACGTGAATGGAAATCAGCGTCAGCAAACCGCCCACACCCAGCAACACAAAACGGTCCTCCTGCGCCAGCACGCGGCTGAACCCCCGCAGCACAAGGGTCAAAAACAGACCCATCAGCAACAGCCCGACCACAATCCCGAACTCCTCGGCCACCACCGCAAAAATAAAGTCGGTGTGGGCGTCCGGCAGCTGGTGCTTCACCACACCTTCGCCCGCGCCACGGCCCCACAGGTGCCCCATCATAATCGCCTCATTGGCCTGGTCGACCTGATAGGTATCCGAGCTTTCGGGGTTGATAAACCGCTCCAAACGGTCCCGCACGTGCGGCAGCATGGTATAGGCCCCCACCACCACGCACAAGCCACCCGCCACCACCGGCGCCAGCCACAGCAAAGGCAAACCGGCCATAAACACCTGCAAAAACCACACCAGCCCCATCGCCAGCGCCATCCCGAAGTTCGGCTGCATCAATACCGGCAAGCCCACCGCACCCATCATGATGATACTCGCGAAATAGCCATGCAACTGCTTACGCTTGTCATGGCTCGAAAGCAAAGCCGCCGTCACCAAAATCAACGCAGGCTTCATAAACTCAGTCGGCTGGATACTCTGCCCGGCAATATCAATCCAGCGCCGCGCACCTTTTACTTCGGTCCCAATCACGAATGTCAGCAAAATCCCCACAAAGGCCCCCGCGAACAGGAACATCCCCACGCGCTTCACACCTTCCGGCTTCAGCGTCGTCATGCCCAAGGTCACACCCAACGCCAGTAACAAAAACAGATAGTGCCGTACGGCAAAGTGGTAAGGCCCCACGTTATAGCTCTTGGCCACTGCCACACTTGCGGTGGTCACCGCCACCGCACCACACAGCATGATGACGACAATGATAAACACCGCCACGCGGTCCATTTCCCACCACCAACGCACCAACGGGTGCCGGCTCTGACGATAAATGCTCATCGGCCCGTAACCCTCCGTTCCACTTGCTCGATGGTGACCAAGCCTTGAACAAGGTTCACAAACGTATCGCCCCGATGCTCAAAATTCCGAAACTGGTCCATGCTGGCAGCAGATGGGCTCAGCAACACCACCGCATCTTCCAAGCCCTCACTCCGCGCCGCGGCAAACGCCTCACGCACCGCTACATCCATGGTGTGGCACTTAAAGCTGGGAACATTATATTTCACCAGTGTCTCGGCAAAATCCTCGGTCGCCTGCCCAATCGTAAACGCCGCCCGTACCGAGCCCAAATGCTTGACACACGCGCCCAACCCATCGGTTTTCGGCAAGCCGCCGCAAATCCAGTAAATGTTCTTAAAGCTCTGCAAGGCATACACGGTGCTGTCGCCGTTGGTAGCCTTGCTGTCATTCACAAACAGCACGTCGCCAACCTTACCCACCTTTTCCAAACGGTGCGGCAAACCCTTGAAGCTTTTGCAGGCATCCCTAAATTCCGCCGCCGTGCACCAGCGCGGCACCAGCAGCGCGTAGGCACACGCCACGTTCTGGGCGTTGTGCGGCCCGGGCAGGTGCTCCAAATCATCCACCGGCATCAGCGTATCCAACCCATGGGTCAGGCGCCCGTTGGCCACAATGTAATCGCCCACGCCGTTCACACTCACAGTAGTCACACCGCGGGTTTCCGCCACACCGCGCAACAGCGGCTGGTCCACACCCATCACCTGCACCGCACCGGCCTTAGCGGTGTCAAACAACCGCAGTTTGGCGGCCAGATATGCCTCCATCGTGCCATGCCGCGCCAAGTGGTCGGGCGTCAGGTTCAGCAACAGCGCGCCATCGGCCTGCAAATCGGTCAGGGTTTCTAGCTGGTAACTGGAAAGCTCCAGCACATACACACCGTTCTTCGGCAGCTCCGGTAACGCCAGCGCAGGCGTGCCAATATTCCCGCCCACCGCCACCTTGTAGCCACACACCCGCAAAATATGGCCAATCAGCGCCGTCGTTGTGCTCTTGCCATTGGTTCCGGTAATCCCAATAAACGCCGCACCGTTGCCGCCGTCGCGCCGGTACAGCAAATCAATATCCGTCATCACCGGCACCTTGTGCGCCAAAGCCGCCCGTACCAAAAACGTCTCTACCGGAATCCCCGGGCTTTTCACCAACGCGCCAATCCGCGTCCAGTCCACCGCATCCGGCGCACGTATCGTAAACAGGTTGTTGTCGGGGCCGCTGGCATAATCATCGCCATCATCCCACACAAACACTTCCACACCGGCATCCTGCAGCGCCAGCGCGGTGGCACGGCCACTAGCACCCATGCCGTACACCATCACCGCTTTGTGGCCAAATCCGTAAACATCCCGACGCATGGCGAATCCTTTCCTAGCGTAACTTCAACGTGGCAAGGCCAATCAGCGCCAAAATCACGCTGCAGATCCAAAACCGGATCACGATCGTGCTTTCCGGCCAACCCAACTGCTCAAAGTGGTGGTGTAACGGCGCCATTCTAAATATGCGCTTACGCGTCAGCTTGTAACCGGCCACCTGAATCATCACACTCAGCGTCTCCACCACAAACAACCCACCGATAATCAGCAGCGCAAACTCCTGCTTGATCATCACCGCTACACCACCCAAAAACGCGCCCACCGGCAGGCTGCCGCTGTCGCCTAAAAAGATGCGTGCCGGCGGCGCATTGTACCACAAAAAGCCCAGCATCGCGCCCGCCAGCGCCGCACACATCACCGCAATCTCACCACTTCCGGCGATGTGCGGCAGGTGCAAATACGCGGTAAAGTCCACACGCCCCATCACATACGCCAAAATCGCCATAGTGGTCGCCACCAACACCACCGGCATGCTCACCAAACCATCCAAACCGTCAGTGAGGTTGACCGCATTCGCCGTGCCCACCATCACCAACACGCCAAAGGTTACAAACCCCCAAATACCAATCCCCACCACCAGTTCTTTCAAAAACGGGAAGTAAATCTCGGTCGAAACCGCGGTACCGTTCACGTACACATACCCCAGCAAAAACACGGTCGAAATAAACGCCCCCAGCACCAAACGCAACTTACCGGGCAAACCCTTTTTCCAGCGCCGCGTCAGGTTCAGGTAGTCGTCCATAAAACCAATCGCGCCAAACCCCACCAGCAAAAACAGCAACAGCCACACATAACCATTGGTCAGGTTGGCCCACAGCAGGGTCGCAATCACCACCGCCCCCACCACACCAATACCGCCCATGCTGGGCGTACCGGCCTTGCCTTGGTGCGGCAAAATCGCCTTTACCGTCTCCCCGCCCTTTTGCCACACACGGAAAGCCACAACCAAGCGGCTGCCAAACACCAGCCACAGCAAAAACGCGGTAAACATGGCGGCACCGCCTCGTACCGTTAAGTACTGGAACACGTTGAACCAGTTCACATAATCCACAAGGGGCAACAGAAGGGCAGGAATCATGCCCCAGTATCACGCCATTTCCGGCCGAACACCAGCCCCCGCCCCACGCCAGCGCCTCAAAATGCCTCAAAATCCAGCACCGCCCGCCCCCCTTGTATTTTGAGCCCCACATCTTACAATCCCCTCAGGAATCCCTCTCAAGGAGAATAACAATGCGCCGCATCCCCCTCTTGCTTATCTCCCTATTCGTTCCTCTGAGCGTTATGGCTCAAGAAGCAGACATCCCCTTCAGTTCGGAAACGGACTATGAAATGACCGCGACCTGCAGTAACAACTACATAAAAGCCCTGCCGGAAGACAGCATCGGCTACAGCGTTACCAACAGCCACTTCGCCACAGGCACCCTCACCTTCCAGCCGAAATGGCACGGCACCGTTTTGCCAAACCAGCTGAAGGCAAAGCTTGCCAACGTCACCGCACTCCGCGAAGCCAAACAGCTTTTCGTAGTCTTCCAACCCGTCAAAGCCCATCCCGATGCCGCCAGCATCACCTTCCACGCCTTCGACGGAAAAGCCTGCAAGGCAATCACCCCCGCCCAGAAAATCACAGGCGCCACCTCCTTCCCTCCACTGGTACAGGAGATGATCACCCGCCGTTAACCCGCCCGCGGGTTAAGCAAAAGACCCCCGCTCCAACGAGGGTCTTTTGCTAGCTAGGCCTAACCACCCAACACCTCACGCGCCACAACGCGGTCGTCAAACGGGTGCACCTCATCCCCCACAATCTGGCCGCTCTCATGGCCCTTACCGGCAATCAGCACCACGTCTTCCGGCCCGCCATCGGCAATCGCCGCCGCAATCGCGGCCTTGCGGTCGTCAAACTCCAAGCCCTTGGCACCGCCCGCCGTTACACCGGCCAACACCTGCGCCCGTATCTCCGCCGCATTCTCCTTCCGTGGGTTATCATCCGTCACATACACCACGTCCGCCAACTGCGCCGCAATTTTACCCATCATCGGCCGCTTGGTCGCATCACGGTTACCACCGCAGCCAAACACCACACGCAGCTTGCCATTGCCCTTTACTACCGGACGCAAACTCTCCAACGCCCGCTGCAACGCATCCGGCTTGTGGGCGTAATCCACCACCACACTCGGCTGCGTCGGCGCGCTCTTCACCACTTCCATCCGCCCCGGCACCGCCGTCATGCGGCTTACGGCACCGGATACCTTCTTCCAATCATGTCCGCTCCCCACCAATAAACCCAACGCCACAGCCAGATTTTCGGCTTGGAACGTCCCGATCAGCGGCACATGCACCGGTACCGGCACCGCATCATATTTCAAATTCAGTTGCAGCCCGCGCCCGTTGGCTTCCACCACTTCGGCTACAAGTTCGGCATTGGCCGTGCCGACGCTCAGTACGCGGCAGCCACGCTGTTTGGCCACACTGGCGGCAGGCAGGGTTTCCATCCGGCCGATATTCAACACCGCCGTACCATCCTCCGGCAACACCTCGGCAAACAGGCGCAGTTTCGCGGCATGATACTCCGCCAAATCACCATGGAAATCCAAATGGTCCTGCGTAATATTCGTCAGCCCCGCGGCTTTAAATTTTACCGCGTCCACACGGTTCAACACCAGCGCGTGGCTACTCACTTCCAACAAACAGGTCTGCACCTTCTCACGCGCCAACGCCTGCAAAATCGGTCCGGTTTTCAACGCCGTCGGGCTGGTAAATCCGGTGTATTCGGTCTCCACATCCTCGTCCTTGCGCATCACACCCAGCGTCCCCACGCTCGCAGCATTCACACCACTCAACTGGGCTAGCTGGCGGCCAAACCACACCACACTGGTCTTGCCGCTGGTGCCAGTCACACCCAGCATCACCGGCGGCTGTTCGGGCCACCGCAGCGCGGCATAACGCGAGAGCACCTCACCCGCATTCGCAACCTGAATCGCCCCTTCCACCGCCACATCGGTCACAACCGCCGCAGCCCCACGGGCCTTAGCATCGGCCACCAACGCCACCACATCCTGCTTCGGCGCCACACGGCTATCCCACACAAACACATCACCTGCCGCCAGCTTACGTGTATCGTCGCACATGTTGGCAACGTCAAAATCCGCCTCTACCGGCTGTCCCAAAATATCCGAAAATTTCATCTCTCTCTCCTAACTTGTTCTCCGGTGTGCCAACACCGTCTCATTCGGCTCCGGTATGAGGTTGAAACGATTAACCACACACTTAATCAACAGCTGCTCCAGCGGCGTCGGGCCTCAACTGCACCCCTCCCGCACTGCCGCGCTTGGTCCGGAAGTCACTTAACACATAGGTCTGCCACGGGTCGTCATACTTGCGCTTGGTCTTATCCAGCAGCGCGCGGTAGGCGGTCACCTCGTCCATATCCGGTTTCAACGCGGCAAGCTGGGTCAGATCGCGGTAAAAGTCACCCACTACCGGTGCCGCACTTTTACCGCCGGTTTCATAGCCCTTCTTCGGCTCATCCAGCATCACCAGCGTGATGTATTCCGGGTTCTTCATTGGCAGCACGCCCACGTAGCTCACGCGGTTTTTATCCTTGGCATACCCGCGGCCCACAATCTTTTCTGCCGTACCTGTCTTACCGCCAATATCATAGCCAATCACTTGGCTGCTGCGGCCGCTACCGTTCAACACCACGTCGCGCATCAGTACGTGAATCTGCTCCAGCGTGGCGTCATCAATCATCCGCCGCGGCTGGGTCGTGCTCACACCGCCCAGCAACACGCTGGGGTGCTTCACATAGCCGTCAGCCAGCGTCGCCACCGCATTCACAAGGTGCACGGGTGTCACGCTCATGCCGTGCCCAAACGAAATGGTAAACGTCTGAATCCGCCCCCAGTTATTCGGGTAACGCACGTTCCCCACTTCCGGTATGCCGGTCTGAATAGGCTCCAACATACCCAATTTAGCCATAAATTCCTTCTGCGCCGCAGGCCCGCTCATGTCGGCAATCTTGGCCGCCCCGATGTTAGACGAATACCGCAGCACTTCATTCGCCGTCAAAATCGCCTTCTTGGCATGGAAGTCCTTAATCGTGTACCGACCAATCGAAATCGGCGTCCGCGCGTCAATCAGCGTATCCGGCGTAATCTTCTTCTCCACCAACCCCTGCGCCAAGGTAAACAGCTTGAAGGTACTCCCCATTTCATAGCTACCCAACGTCACGTGGTTAAACATCTCGGCAGGTGTGGCCTTGCCAAGGTGGTTGGGGTCATAGTCGGGCAAGCTCACCAACGCCACAATCTCACGGGTCGGCGCCTTCATCACCAAGGCCCAGGCAGCCTTGCTTTCGCTCTTGTCCTTCATCTCAATCAACCGCCGACGCAGCATTTCCTGCAAACGTACATCAAGCCCTAAGTGGATATCCTCACCCGCCGCCAATTGCGTGTTGAAGCCGCGCTCCACTCCGGCCAAGCCATTGTTGTCCACATCCACCGCACCCAGCACGTGGCTGGCCAGGTTCTTGTGCGGGTACACGCGCACAAACTCTTCACGGAACTCCAACCCCGGCAAACCCAACGCATTCACTTTCTGCGCTTCATCCGGAGACAACCGCCGCTTGATCCAGATAAACCGACGGCTCGGGTCCTCCAACTGCGCCTTCAACCGTGTCATATCCAGCTCCGGTAACGCCAACGGCAAGCGGCGCACCACCTCCTGCGGGTCCAAAATCCGCTTCGGGTCGGCATACAGGCTGTACACCTTCAACGTCGCCGCCAGCAGCACGTTATTGCGGTCGTAAATATTGCCACGCCGCAAGGTTTCCTTCGGCATTTCACGGATGCTCGCCCGCGGTTCGGCCGGGGGCATCAACCCGACATACGCCAGCTTGGCGCCCACACCGGCAAACGCCAGCGTCAGCACGCCCATCACAATCATGGCGCGGAAGTGCGCGGCAACACCGCTTTCCACCATTTCCGCCCGGGTCGGCATAAAGCCACGCGCGGCGTGGGTCTTTACCCGACGCTGCTGTATCGTGCTCCGCTTCGGGGTAAAGGCTGGCGTGGCATCACGCCCCCCTCTCCCAATACGCGCACTTTCCCAAGGCTTCTTAAATTGGCTCATTCCAGCTTAATTATTGTTTGGTTTGTATCATTTTATAAAGAGATAGAAAGGATGGGATGGAATGTTTTGGCCGAGGGCGCGTAGCGGGCTACGCAACTGAGGACAAAACATTTCAGGCCGCCTTTCTAGCCTTTATAAAGTGGGCAAATCACATAATGATTAAGCTACATCATGCGTAAAAAGAAGCCACCCCACAAGGGTGGCCGCCACGTCTCCGCGCGTTTATTGGTCAACTCCAAACGGCTCGGCGGTACCGGAAACCTCCTCAACCGGCTCGCTCGGTAAAGCGGTCTCTACAGGTACGGTCGTGGTGCCAGAAGTCCCCTCCGCCACCATTGCAGGGCCACTCCCCTCCACTTCACTGTTACTCACAAACCCGGCTGCCAACACCGCCGCCACCGCACTACCAGAAACCCCGCGCACCACCGGTGCCGTCGCACTTACAACCTCCATCGGCGCAATCACATCCAGCGCGGTGGCAGGCACATACCCCATGGTTTGCACCACACGCTCCATGCGGCTGGGGCTGGCGAGCAACGCCCACTCCGCTTCAAGCACCCGCTTGGTTTCGCGTAAATCGGCACGCTCGCGCACCAGTTGCAAACGCTTGCGGTCCATGGTCTGTACGTCGGTCTTGATACGCATCATGCCGGCAAACGCCGCCACACTCAGCAATACCGCCAACAACACCAGACTATTTCTCATGCCCCCAACCTAGCAGCGCCTAGTCTCCAAAACAAGACCGACCCCTTAAGGCCGGTCTGTTTCGCAAGCAGCCCTGTGGCGCTTAATGCCCGCTACCATGCTTGTCAGCATCAGCCGGTGGCACCTCGCTCGCAGGCGTGGCAGGCATCGCATCCGCAACCGGTTCCTTAGTTAGCTCCTTGGCAGGCTGCACCGCAGGCGTTTCTTCCGCCGGAGCCTCCTCAGCCGGAGCAGCCTCCGCAGGGGCCGCTTCTGCCGGAAGCGCCTCTTCGGTCGCCGTTTCTTCCGTCACAACCTTCTTAGCCTTCTTCACCGGCTTGGGCGCGGGTTTAGCAATACGGTTGCCGTTTTCGTCCCAGTTACCGGCAAACGCGGCTTCGCCCTTACCCACCACAAACAGGCCGCTGGTGGGGTCAAAGGTAAAGCGGTCATAGCCTTTTTCACGGGCATATTCCTGCCAGCTCTTGTCGGCACTGTCGGGGAATTGCGTGGTCGTGCCATCTTCCAGCTTTACGGTCGCCATATGGGCCGGGTCAACGGTCGGCGCACTGCCTACAGCCGTGGTTTCCACGGTGGAGTACGTGGTCGTAGTGGTGGTCGGCATGGTCGGCACCACGGCATACGGGTTGGCCGGTACTTCGTGGGTCACGGTGGTGGTTTCTTCCACCTGCTGCACCATAACTTGGGCGTGGGCTTGGCCAGCCACCAAAGCAGCCGCAGCGGCAACATACAACATCTTGTTCATTCTGGGGTTTCTCCTGTGTTGGATACCTTCCTAATGAAGGCTCGTCACCAGTATAATGCACAATCCAACTGTTTGTTCATCGTTTCGGTACGTTCCGGCATATTTTTTTGGAAAGACACTTACCCGCGATGTTTTTTCCTCACACGGAACCTTTCCTCCCGCGCCGCGTCACCCAACCTGTAACAGAAGAAAGACCTAACCATGCCGAACATCTCTGAAAGCCGCATTCTCATTCTCGCCACCGATGGCTATGAACAATCCGAACTGGAAACACCTTTAAACGAGCTCCGTAAGGCGGGCGCCACCGTCCACGTCTGCGCCCCCTCCCATACCAAAGAAGAAGGCCTGATTCGCGGCTGGGATGGCGGCGACTGGGGCAATACCGTACCGGTCGACGTGATTCTGGAATCCAGCACCGACTGGCCCTACCACGCACTAGTACTGCCCGGCGGTGTCATTAATCCCGATACACTCCGCACCAACCCGCAAGCGGTGCAATTAGTGCAATCATTTGTCAAACAGGGCAAACCGGTCGCCGCAATCTGCCATGGCCCATGGCTACTGGCCGAGGCCGATGTGGTCCAAGGCCGCAAGCTCACGTCCTACTCGTCGATCAAAACCGACATGATCAATGCCGGAGCCGATTGGCAAGACGCCGAAGTCGTCACCGACAACGGCCTTATCACCTCCCGCAAACCGTCCGATCTTAAGGCTTTCATCGCCAAAATTATCGAGGAAGTGGAAGAAGGCCAGCACAGCCGCGCAGCCTAAACCGCACCACTTCAAAAAAAACCTCTCCCATGGGAGAGGTTTTTTGCGAGCCAACAATCACATCATCCCGCCACACCTTGATATTCTCACAAAAGCGCATACACTACATGCATACGAAACGTTTCAAATAAGGAGAATCGCCATGAAACGTCCCATCGCCTTCGCCTTCCTCACACTTATCGCATCCGCAGCCCTCGCCGACGAGCTCCCCCTCGGAACTCGACCAAATGACAGCGACCTGAGAAGTTGGCACATAGGTCAAAATTCGGCCCGCATCTGTTGGGAAACCAATGGCGACCCCCTCTGCGCCACATTTGCACCGGCTCGCACCAACGCCTGCAGCGACCATGCCTTCCAACAGCACGTAGATGGCTTTCTGCAACGCAACTACGATGACGACGCCATCGAAGTGGCCAAGAAACTCAAAACACTCGAGTTTGCCGACCTCGCAGCGTTGTTTGGCCGCAACCATGTTGATACCGGCATCTTCGCTGCCGTCGCCATGTGCCCGGGCACCAATATCTACGCCCTGATCGTTGACCTCGAGGACTACGAGTCGCGAAAAAACGGCTTCGAACCGGAAGGCATCGTCCGCCTCGAACGGATACAATAAGCCACCCCAACCCCGCATCAACGGCAGCCCCACAGCTGCCGTTTTTGCCTTTCTTGCCAAATCGGCGCAAATCCCCTAGGTTAGCGGCCATGACAGCCCGCCCCACCCCCACCATCACCCTCGTGCACAACGACCTCCCCGCCGGTCTCACCTTCCCGAACGGTATGGTAGCAATCGATACCGAGACCACCGGCCTCTCGCTGGTGACCGACCGCCTGTGCCTCGCGCAGGTGGGAGACGGCAACGGCAACGTCTGGCTGGTCAAGTTCGACGGCTCCGACTATTCCGCCCCCAACCTGCGCAAACTGCTGGAAGACCCGCGCATTATCAAACTCTTCCACTTTGCACGGTTCGACCTCGCCATGCTGCAAAAGTGGTTAGGCCTGCCGGATATCCACCCTTGCTTCTGCACCAAAATCGCTAGCAAGCTCACCCAACCGGGCCCGGGTAAGCACAACCTGCGCAACCTCTGCCAAACCTTCCTTGGGGTCGAACTAGACAAAACCGAGCAAATGTCCAATTGGGCAGCGGAAGAACTGACCGAAAGCCAGATGAACTACGCCGCGTCGGACGTTCTCTATCTGCACGAACTCTATCAAATCCTCACCGACAAACTGACCGAAATGGGCCTCAATTCCGCCATGCACACCGCCCTCACCTTCCTCGCCACCCGTGTCGAGCTCGACCTCAAGGGGTATCCGGAAACCGACCTCTTCTCGCACACCGGCTGGTAATTCCCCCTCAGGCGCATTGCTCAAAATCTCCAACACAAGTAGTTCCAAACCATGCCAAACCAAGCTCTCGCCGCCGCACTGGAAACCCTCCGTGCCGAAACCGCCGCACTCCAGAACCTTACCAAGGCGCTGGAAGCCGACCCCGCCCTGCCCGCTGCTCTTAGCCTTCTCCAAAGTTGTACCGGCCGCGTGATTGTCACAGGCGTGGGCAAATCCGGCCACATCGGCGGTAAAATCGCTGCCACCCTTGCCAGCACCGGAACACCGGCGTTCTTTGTGCACCCAACCGAGGCGCTGCACGGCGACTTGGGCATGATCACCAAGTCCGACGTTATCATCGCCCTCTCCCATAGCGGAGAAAGCAAGGAACTCGCCGCTGTCGTCACCTACGCGAGCCGTTTTTCCATCCCGCTTATCGCCGTTACCGGCAAACCGGCCAGCACCTTGGCCAAGGCCGCCAAAGTCACGCTCAACACCCGGGTCGAGAAAGAAGCCTGCCCGCTCAACCTCGCCCCCACCACCAGCACCACCGTGGCGCTGGCGCTGTGCGACGCGCTCGCCGTAGCGCTCATGACCGCTCGTGGTTTTCAAAAGGAAGACTTCGCCGTCTTCCACCCCGGCGGTAAACTTGGCGCGCAACTGCTGCGCGTGAAGGAGATCATGGTCGATAACGACCTGCCCCTGCACCCTGAAACCGCCTCCATGGCCGATGTCCTCGTCACTCTCACCGCCCGCAACTTGGGCTGTGTCGGCCTTACCGACGCGCACGGCAACCTCACCGGCATCTTTACCGACGGCGACCTCAAACGCCGCCTCACGCCGGACCTCCTCTCCCGCACGGCATCGGATGTCATGACCCGCACTCCCAAAACCATCCCGTCCGATGCGCTCGCCACCGCCGCCGTCGCCCATATGGAACAAACCAACGTCACAACCCTTTGGGTAATAGACGCTAACAAACCCGTCGGCCTGCTGCGCATTCAAGAATGCCTGCACGCAAACGTCATCTAACCGCCTAAACCGGAAAGCCGCACCCATGCTCCAACGCCGCCGTATCCTCATGCTTCTGCTGCTCGGCATGGTGGCTGTGCTGGGCTTTATTCTGTTTTCCAGCGTGCGCCCCAGCACCATGTTCAGCATCGCGGCGCCCGCCCCCAAGCCGGTCAAGCAGTTACCCCAAGGCATTTCTTCCACCCTTAGCGGCCCACTGAAAAACGTCTCGGGTACCACACTATTGGAAAAACCCCGCTACACCGGCCAAGACGCCCTCGGCCGCAACTGGACCGTCCAAGCCGAAAACGCCCTGCAAGGCGGTTCCGCCACCAGCGGTACCTACATTCTCCAGCAAGTCACCGCCGAATGGCAGGACCCCAAACAGCAAACCCCGCTTCTCCTCAGTGCCGACCAAGGCGACTACGATCAAACCGCCTCCGCCCTCCAGCTGACCGGCAACGTTCAAGCCACCGGCATGGGCCTCACGCTCGCCGCCCCGCAAATGAATGCCGACCTCACCACCCGCCGCATTACCGCCACCGGCGGCAGCCACGTCACCGGCCGTGTGGGGAAGGACACCTCCGGCTGGCACATCGACCTCAAATCCCCCACCCTCACGGCCGACCCCTCCAGCAGTATCCTGCTGTTCACCGGCGGCGTTCGTGCTAAACTCACTCCTGTTAAGTAATCCATTGGTAGGTCATCGTATGAACATCTCTCTTCGCTCCGCCCTGCTCACACTGGTCATGGCCCTGTCTACAGGCCTTACCGCCCACGCAGCCCCCAACAGCCAGATCGATATCTCCGCCGAGAAACTGGAAGTCAACCAAACCGCCAGCAAAGCCACCTTCAGCGGCAACGTGGTGGTCACGCAAGAAGGCATGACTCTCACCGCCCCCCTCGTCACCGCCGACTACAAAAACCAGAACAGCACCTCCGGCATCCAAACCGTCACCGCCTCCGGCGGCGTCACCATCACCCGCGCGGGCAGCAACGGCGTGTCAGAAAAAGCCACCGGCACCACCGCCACCTACAATCTCGACGCCGGCACTCTGGTCCTCACCGGCGATGTCACCCTCACCCGCGGCCCCAGTCAACTGTCGGGAGACAAACTGGTCTACAACCTGCAAACCGGCAATGCGGTGGTCACCAACAGCAGCGGTCCTGTTAAAGCCCGCTTTGTTCCCAACAAGTAGCCAGCCCAACCCGTCCATGCTACAAACGGTACCCATGAGCCCTGCCAAACCCACCCCGACCAAAGGCCTGTATGTCGAAGGTCTGCAAAAACGCGTTGGCGCCCGCCAGATTCTCCGCAACGTCTCGCTCTCCGTCCAGCGCGGTCAGGTGGTGGCCCTGCTCGGCCCCAACGGCGCCGGTAAAACCAGCAGCTTCCAAGCCGTCATCGGCCTCACTCATGTGGATAGCGGCATCATCACGCTGGATGGCGAAGACCTCACCCACCTGCCGATGTACCGCCGCGCCCGCCTAGGCCTCGGCTACCTGCCGCAGGAAAGCAGCATTTTCCGTGGCCTCACGGTGGAGAAAAACCTGCTCGCGGTGCTGGAAATGGTCTGCCGCACCCACGCCGAACAAACCACCCGCCTCGAAGAACTCCTCAACGAATTCGGCCTCACCAAAGTCCGTCACAGCCCGGCTCCGGCCCTGTCGGGAGGCGAACGCCGCCGTGTCGAAATCGCGCGCGCCCTCGCCGCCAACCCGCAGTTCATGATGCTCGACGAACCGTTCGCGGGCGTTGACCCTCTCGCCATCCGCGATGTGAAGAATCTGGTGCTGCACCTCAAAACACGCGGCATGGGCGTGCTCATTACCGACCACAACGTCCGCGATACCCTCAGCCTCGTCGACCACGCCTACATCATGGCGGAAGGCCAAGTTCTCGCCTCAGGAACCCCGAAGGAAATCGTCGCCAACCCCGACGTCCGTCGCGTCTATCTGGGCGACGACTTCGAACTCTCCAACGCCGCATAAAAATAAAGCTCCTTTTGGCGCGAGACATGCGCACCAGCGCATCGCTCTCCTAGCGCCAACCGCTGCAGGCGGAATGATGAGGCACCACACGCGAGGCTATAAACGGTCATCCTGGAAGTTTTTGGCGGGGCGCCGTGTACAGGCATGGAGTACTTAAGCCACGCCAAAAAGTTTCAGGGGGCCATTTTAGTCCGCGCCTAGAAGAAAGCGGTTAACCAGCACGACCCGAAGTCATCATTCCTAACAAACGGGCCAACACCGCTTTCTGCTCAGCCCTAGCCGTCACCATATCCACCATCCCATGCTCCAACAGGTATTCCGCACGCTGGAAGCCCTCCGGCAAGGTCTGGCGGATAGTCTGCTCAATCACGCGCGCACCGGCAAAACCAATCAACGCACCGGGCTCGGCCATATGCACGTCGCCGGTCATCGCAAAACTAGCCGAAACCCCACCCGTGGTCGGGTCGGTCAGCAGCACAATATAAGGTAATCCGGCTTCTTTCAGCATCGCAATCGCGGCGGTGCTGCGGGCCATCTGCATCAGGCTTAAGGTGCTTTCCTGCATGCGCGCGCCGCCACTGGCGGTAATCGCCAGCATGGGTATCTTCTTCGCCAGCGCATACTGGGCGGTCGCCACCAGGGCTTCACCCACCCCACGGCTCATGCTACCCGCCATAAAGCCAAAATCCAGCGCACACACCGCTACCGGCTGGCCCTCAATATGGCCATGCACGGCACGGAAGGCATCCGTATGGCCACTGCTGGCACGGGCATCCTTCAACCGCGCCTTGTAAGCCTTCTTATCCTTAAAATGCAGCGGGTCGTCGGCAGGTACCGGCACCTCAATCACCACAGGCGCAAAACCTTCACCTTGGTCCAGCAGGTGCTCCAAACGCGCATCAATGTCCCAGCGCAAATGGTGGTTACAATGCGTGCAGCAGAACAGGTTCTGCGGCAGTTCGGTGGCGTAAATCAGTTGGCCGCAGCCGGGGCATTTTTCCCATACATCGGCGGGCACATCCCGCTTTTTGGTGGTTTTAATGCTCGGGCGGATCAAATCGGTAAGGAACGACATGCCCCCTCTATACCTCAAAATCCCCTTGCCCGCACGTTTTTTAGAGTATACAAGTCACCACTTTTCGCATTTTCTACACGAGGAACAATCATGTCCACCCCGCAAAAACGCATCAACGACAACGCCCTTCGCGCCGTCCTGAAATATATGAAAAGCGAATCGTCGCCCCATAACTGTAACCCCGCTGCGGTTCCGCGTACGGCGATACAAAGCATGGTGCATCGCTACTTTCCACAACTCTCTCTCACGCCAAAGTGCCTCGATATTCTCTACGAGATGTGTCAAATCATTGGCACGCTCTATAAGGATCCAAGCCACCATCTGGTCATCCGGCCGGATCTCGGCACGAAATGGTCGCCCGACGTGCTTACCATCTCTTCCACCGAAGCAACCGTTGTCACAATCATGACCATGGCCCACGACACGTTCATAGACCCTGATACGTGGGCCGATTACAAAGCCTACACGACTCTTTCCCCCCGAAGAAGGCCGCCCCTTAAACTGGCGGCAGCAGCCCAGAAAGTGATAGAACGCATGCCACACCTTGAAAAAGTGGCCGCCACAACACTGGTCTGTGTCATCGGCGGAAAAAAGCAGCGTTTGGTCAGTGGGCATCACCAAATCCTGCACGTTTTCGAACGTGCTTAGCGATTCCTCCACCCCGGCACATCCGTGCCGGGGTTTAAAAGGGCCCTATCCGATAAAATTAACACATTTTGTTGGTTGACAATTCCGGCGTCAGTTTCAGCTTAACCAAAACATGATAAGGTTAGGACATGAAAAAAACGATCCTCTATCTTGTCTGCACACTCATGCTTTCAAGCTTCAACGTTTCCGCTCAGGAACGCACGGCCTCTGGCAACCTGATGCAGGAAGCGAACTGGTCCTCTCTGGCAAACCTCGTCGATGCCGCCAGTAAAAAAGCCGATATGATGCAAGCGCAAATCGATAAGATTGCCGAATGTGGCAATGCAGGCCTCGTTTATGCTCCTGGGGCAACCGGTGGCGCCATCGCGGGCTGCAAAACGCCCGGTGCAACTATCACTCCATTTGTTGTTACAACGGGTGGCAGCAACAGTCAGGCTATTGCCACGTGCCCGAACACATCAACACGTATCGGCTGTGCCGGCGCACGCGATGTGAACTTAAGCGACGGTTGCCGCGAGGAATCCTGTGGTGTGATGGGAGCCATTCCCTACGGCGCCAACGGCTGTCTCATGCGCACCACCAATGATGGCGGTTCGAGAACTTACGAACGCGCCGCCACCCCCGTGGCCTATGCCTTTTGCGTTCCCAAATAAACTAACAGTATTTCTATATAAACCTTGCATCAGCAGGGTTTTTTATTGCGACCTCTTCGCTTTAAGTATACATAAAAAGAAAGCGTGTCCTTCTCGGAGCATCATCATGTCACTTTATACGAATGATAGCGACGATCCTCTGCGTCAATATCGTAACATCCCTCGCGCCTCTGCATTTGGTAGGGCCGTACATTATGTCCTCGAATATTTAACCAATGTCGGAGACCCTCAATACCTGACACCAGAAGACGTAGTAAGCATCCTCAGAAAGCAGTTTCACAACTTTCCAAGAAGCTTCTACAAAAGGAAGAACATCGAATATGTAACACTGGCATGGCAGCAAATCGGAAATTACGTCCTTCAAAGTTCAACTTTCTTCAGTACAGAGGTCGACTTTTTAGGAAATCGCCAGGTTGATATCATTCTGGAGCATCCCGATGGTACAATTGAGTTGGTAGAAATAAAAACCTATAGCGGCGCGAACAAAAAGGTTAGAGAGGCTTTAGAACAATTAGGGAATGCACGCAGATTTATTCTGCGTAACTATCCCGAAACTCGGCTCAAATGGACGGTAATAACTATCAAAAGCGACCCAACAAAACCCTTTACAGCCACATTCAGGCATTTCCCCACTTAAAAGCCATCTCAAACCTATGAGATGGCTCTTTTTTCGTGAACACCTTGTCTTTACGACCCCTTTTCGCTAAGTTCCCCCCGTTAACAAAGGGAGAACACCCATGAGCCTCAAAGACCTGCCCGCCGGCAAAGAGCCGCCACACGACATTTACGTGGTGGTGGAAAACCCCAAGCACACCCCGCACATCAAGTACGAAGTCGATAAGGACACCGGCCTGCTGTTCGTCGACCGCTTTGCCCCGATGCCGATGGTCTTCCCCGCCCACTACGGCTTCATCAACAACACGCTGGGTGGCGATGGCGACCCCGTCGACGCCTTCGTTTACACCGACATCGCAGTTGTTCCCGGTGCCGTCATCCGCGCCCGTCCGGTCGGTGTGCTGATGACCACCGACGAATCCGGCGAAGACGCCAAACTAGTCTGCGTACCGCACAAAAAGCTCGACCCACGCTTTGAGAACATCAAGGACTACACCGACCTGCCGCAGATGTTCCGCGACCAGCTCGAGCAGTTCTACAGCCACTACAAAAATCTCGAACCCGGCAAGTGGGTCAAGATCGCCGGCTGGGGCAACGCCGAAGAAGCCGCCGCCATCGTGCTGAAGGGCATTGTCGACACCAAGTAAGCTAAAGCTTAAACCGAAAAAGGCTCCCTTGAGGAGCCTTTTTCGTATCAACCAACCCGCACCAAAGTCCGCAATATGGCACTCCTAGAGCGCGGGTTTGCCTCAAGCTCAGCGTCGCTGGCCATCACCTTCTTGCCCATTTTAAACTTGGCAGGGGTCTTCACGCGGCCAATCTCGTCCAGCTCATCCACGCACAAACGCCGGAACGCCGCCTTCACCGCGCGCTCCTCCAACGGTTGGAAGCTGATCACCGCCAGCACACCACCCTTCTTCAAGCACCACGCCGCATCCGGCAACGCCCGCTCCAGCGTATCCATCTCATCATTCACCGCCACGCGCAGGGCTTGGAAAATCCGCGCCGCGGGATGCGCCCGCTTCAACCCAAGTTTGGGCGGATACACCTGCTCGACAATCGCCAGCAAATCCTTGGTAGTTTCCAACGGACGCTCCTTGCGCTGCTTCACAATCGCGCGCGCCAACACGCGGCTCTTCGGCTCTTCGCCGTACACATAAAAGATATCCGCCAGCTCTTCCTCGCGCACCGTGTTCAAAACGTCCGCTGCGGTCTTTTTTACCGAGCTATCAAGACGCATATCCAACGGCCCGTCAAAATGATAACTAAGCCCGCGCTGGGGGTCATCGAGCTGATCACTGCTAAACCCAAGATCCAGCAAAATCCCATCCACCAGCGGCGGCAGCTCCCCCACCTTGCGCTTGCCGCAACTTACCTCATTTTCCAGCACCGGCCCGGCCAGCACTTCCGCAATGGTATCATAGGCCGCACGCACCAAATGCACGCGGTCGCCAAATTCTTCCACCAGCGGCGCACAACGCACCAAGGCGCGGCTGTCCCAATCCAAGCCCACCACCTGCGCACCACGCTCCAGCAGGCCGCGGGTGTGGCCTCCGCCGCCAAGGGTCCCATCCACCAGCAATTTACCAGCGGCGGGTTCTAACGCCTCCATCACTTCCGTAAACAGCACCGGCACGTGTACCGTTTCGGCGGTGCCTCTCGTCTGCAGTAAATCCATGTCCCCACTCATGGCCGTCTTCCTACTCCAAATTGCCGACGAACCCAAGTAAAAAACGCACCACAGGTAGTAATTTTCTCAATTTTTTTCGTATTTTAATCCACTACCAACCTAAAAAAACGAGCCTCCCCCGAAGCCCGTTTCAAAAAGATAATTCTGCAAAAACCAGAAAGTTCCCCTCGGCGTTTTATTTCCACAACCCATCCATAACTGCAAAATCCTCCGCCGTTAACTGGCCGTCATCCTGCATTTGCGCTTCATAACGCTTCGGATTCCAAATGGTGAAGTACTCGCCCTGACCGGCAAACAGAATCTCCTCGCCAAGCCCCGCCTTCTCGGCAAGGTCGGCGGGCAGAATCACGCGGCCGGCATCATCAAAGTTTAGTGGCCGAGCAGCTGCAAGAATGGCCCGCGCCAGTCGTTGGCGTACCGGGCTGAGTGCCGGAAGCTGCTGAATTTTTTCAGCAAGTTTGAGAAAATCGTCGTAAGCCCAGCCATATAAGTATCCTCCATTGCTTCCTGCATCCGGCGCCGCGTAGACCACAACTTGCTGTCGGGTATGCGCGGCCATTTCATGACGGAAGGAGGCAGGCACCGAAACCCGGCCTTTTTTGTCCACGTTGTTCAGGTACGAGGACAAGAAGACGGTCATCGGGGCAGTCTCCTTCCGTTGTGGCGTCGCATCGTGCGTTGCCGGTTTAAGTTTCGTGGCCGGGGTCGCCCAGTCTTTTGCAAGACTCTCCGGCCGTTGGTCCCTCGTAGGCGGTCCCCCATGAACCGCCCGCTCCCTTGGAACCTTTTGGATCACCCATGGTTGTATTTGGGCGACACTGGGAATCTATGGGATGTTATGGGACAACGCAAGAGGAAAAGTGACATACCCCGCAGTTTTTCTGACATACAGCTGTGGATAAGTCTGGGGATGAACCTCCCACCACCCCCCTCAACATGGCGGACACACGCCAAAAGAAAAAGATTCGCCCATAAAATCCCATCGGAACAAACCGCATTGCGCCCCTCCCCTTGCCCAATCGCTCAGCAACTCTTATAACCCCCCTGCACGGGGTCACCGCGGAGGGCAACTTCCGAGGAAAGTCCGGGCACCCACGGGCCACCGGCCGGAGAATATCCGGGCTGGCGACTCCCGCCAGACCAACAGGGCCACAGAAAAGAACCACCTGAGCAATCAGGAACGGGTGAAAAGGTGGGGTAAAAGCCCACCGCCGTGTCTAGCAATAGAACGGGCGAGAGTAGGTTCCAGAATCGCTAGGCAGAGGTGATTTTTGAGATTTGTGAAGACTGAGCACCGCAAATGTACACGCCAGTACATGCGGAGCGGAAGGCAAGCAAAGCTCAAAAAGCGCCCTGCATAGTAGATTCTGGAGCCTACTCGGAGGTAACCTGCCGGAGGGTGCAATGCTAAATAGGGACTCCCAGCGACGCGGTCCGCGTCCGAAGCGCAAGCGGAGGAGAGTCCGGGTTGGCAGCTCGACGCCTGACGCAAGTCAGTGCGCAGATGAATGGTGATCACCTTATCGCAAGATAAGGCACAGAACCCGGCTTATACGTGCAGCAGGAGACTATGGGGGCGCAAGCCCCCATCTTTATGAGCGTAACCACGACCAGTCAAAATGCATCCCCGGATCACTCTTTCGGTCAGGCGCCACCTCATTATGCCCCAACACCCGCTCCACACAAATATGCGGGTTCCGCGCCAGAATATCCGCCACCAACGCCTTCAGCGCCACATATTGCGCCTCCGTATAGGGCTCGGCCCGTGTCCAGCCCACCAGCGTCTCTTGCTCCAAACTGGGCGGACCATCCAAAAACGGGCCACAGTTAGCCACTTCAATCCCAAGACTCCAGTTATTCAGGCCGTGAATCTCCACGCCTTCACTGTTCACCGCCTTGCTTACACCGGCATGGAAGGCCACAAGCCGCTCCGGCACCAACTGCAAAATCTGTCCTTCACGGGTAATATAATAATGGCAGCTCACCTCGGCCACAGGGTCGCACAGGCGCTGCAACGCGCCGTCATCACCGGCCATCCACGTGCCATGGATAATCAGAAACTCCAGCCGTTCCCCCGCCTTGCGCTCGCGGGTATTGGGGCTGGGCAGCACACGGCTTACCAATGGCGTATCAGCGGCAAACATCGGCACCAACACTACATCGCCCACAAACGGCTCACCACATCCCGCACTTTCGGTAACGGCCCTACCGGCTGGCCATTCAGCGTCAGCGTCATCTGCATATTACCCATCCGGATGGTCCCCACCGACGACAACCCGCGCATAAAGCGGTTGGCACCTAAGGTCTCAGCATCGTTACGCGGTGCCAGCACACCGGCGGTACGAACCCAGCGCGCCAGATTTTCGCTGCGGTCGCTGGTAAAGGTCATTTCGCCGAGCAACTGATATTCACGCGTCAGCGCGGCACGGCCAAACACCGCCGCCGTCGTGCTCTGGCCACCGGTCGTGATCTTGACCGACAGCGTCTTCACGTCCACCACATCGCCGGGGCGCAACGCCGCTGTCGCCGCCGTCACCAAGCCACCGGCATTCGGCACGCGGCCTTCACCAAACAGGTTGACCATCGCCGCAAACGACGCCGCCGGTATCTGCATCTTGCCGCTCACCACCGCTTCACCACCTTGCCAATGCGGGCGGCTGGCAAGGTTCAAGTCAACCGCACCGCCGTTAATCCCACGTTCCAGCACCACGTCGCCTAGGCTCACCAGCTCGTTACCGGCAAGATCCAGCACGCGTACTTTCTCAGCTTTCAAGGTCAAACCATTGTCTTTTTCAATCCACATCACGCGGCCGGCACTTGTTTCCAGTATCAGCTTGCGGCCTTGTGCCAAGGTCACTTCCACACGTTCGGGCAATTCAATGACCCAGCGGTCACGCCGGAAGAAGTCTGTACTCAAGCGCAGCGTGGGCGCAGAGATACTCTGTACCGGCCCACCGGTAAACTCCATCCGCGGCGCGGGTAAGTCCATGGTCACGTGCATCACGTCCGGTACCCATTGCGGCTGGCCGTAGCTCACGCGCGCCTGCAAGCCCTGCTCCAGCGTCCCTTTCATCTGGGCGGTGGTGTAGTCCAGGCTTATCATCCAGAACACCCCATAGCCCAGCACTGCTAACAGTGCCGAAAGAAACAGTGCCGCAATCGTTCTCATGCCCGTGCCAGTTCCTTCTTAGCTATTTCGCATCCGGAGAAATCATCTGCTCCGGCCGCACCGCCGCATCAAACGCCTTGGCATCCAAAAAGCCAAGCTTCAGCGCTGCGTCCTTCAGGCTCATATCTTCATGCAAGGCCTTCTTGGCTACTTGCGCGGCCTTGTCATAGCCAATCACATTGTTCAGCGCGGTCACCAGCATCAGGCTGTTGGCAAGGTGACGCTCGATCTGCGGCTTGTTCGGTTCAAGCCCGACAAGGCAGTTATCGGTAAAGCTCTGTAGCGCATCCGCCAACAAAGTCACGCTTTGCAAGATATTATGAATGATCAGCGGCTTGAAAACATTCAGCTGCAAGTGCCCTTGCAAGCCACCGGCGGTCACGGCGGCGTCATTGCCAATCACTTGGCAGCACACCATGCTCAGCGCCTCACACTGGGTCGGGTTCACCTTGCCGGGCATGATGCTGCTGCCGGGCTCATTCGCCGGCAGGTTCAGCTCGTTCAGGCCGCAGCGCGGACCCGACCCCAGCAAACGCACATCATTCGCCATCTTCATGGCCGCCACGGCGGTCGTTTTCAGGCTGGCACTCAGTTGCACCAGCGGATCGTGCGCTGCCAAACCAAAGAACTTATTGTCCATCTCACGGAATTTCAGCCCCAACTCCTTGGCGCAATATTTGGTCACAAGGGCGGGGAACTTCACATGGGTGTTCAACCCCGTACCTACGGCGGTTCCACCAATCGGCAAGGCCAAGGCCCCGTTCAAGGCATCCTTCACACAACTCTCGGCAAACGCCATCTGCGCGGCAAAGGCACTAAACTCCTGCCCCAGCGTCAGCGGGGTGGCATCTTGCAGGTGGGTGCGGCCAATCTTGATAATCTTCTGCCACGCCTTAACCTTTTTGTTCAGCTCTTTCTGCACCGTCGCCAGCACCGGCAACAGCTCCTGCGCCACGGCGTCGCACGCGGCAAGGTGCATCGCGGCGGGGAAGGTATCATTACTGCTCTGCCCCTTATTCACATGGTCGTTCGGGTGCACCGGCGTTTTGCCGCCACGGGTACCGGTCAGCATCTCGTTGGCACGTCCGGCAATCACCTCATTCAGGTTCATGTTCGTTTGCGTACCGCTGCCGGTCTGCCAAACCACCAGAGGAAAGTTCCCATCCAGCTTGCCCGCAATCACTTCATCCGCCGCGGCCGAAATCGCTTTTACCAACTTGGCATCCAAGCGCTTCAGGTCTCCATTGGCCAACGCAGCACTCTTCTTCAACACCGCATAGGCCTTCACAAACCGCGGCGTAAAGCTAAAACGCTGTTCGCCACCAATCCGGAAGTTTTCGCTACTACGCTGCGTTTGCGCGGCCCAATAACGCTCCGCCGGTACCGGCACGTTACCCATACTGTCCGACTCCATGCGCACGTCGGCCTTCGCCGCAGACATTTTAGCAGTGGTGGATGTGGGAGAGTTTTTCTTAGCGGCAGTCGCCATGGGTCGTATCCTTCTTATCTGGGCACCACCATACGCACAAAAAAAAGGCGACACCAGAGGTGCCGCCACTTTTTCATCATTTGGAAACAGATGATTCGGCTCCGGAACTCGTTGAGCGCGAGGGATTTTTTGTTTTATCCGCAAGTCCGAGCACCGTAAGTGTACAAAAAGTACATGCGGAGCGCAGGAATAAGGAAAAACAAAAAAGCACCGCGCTCAGTAGAGTTCGGTGCTTTAACCCGTTACGGACTAGCGGAGCTGCAGCAGCTCGTTGAGCATCTGGTCCACAGTCGTAATCACCTTCGAACTCGCCTGGAACGCACGCTGGGCAACGATCATGTTGGAGAACTCACCCGCGATGTCGGTTGTCGAACCTTCGAGGCTACCACTCACAATACGGCCGGTACCACCAATACCCGCTTGCTTCAGCAAGGCTTGGCCACTGGCATCGGTCGACTGCAGCAAGCTACCGGACACCACTTCCAAACCAGCTGGGTTTTGGAAGGCGGCCAGCGCAACCTTATACAGTCTCTTCACTTCACCATTGGTAAAGGTACCACTTACAAAGCCTTCTTCATCGACAGAGATCGATGCCAGCGAACCCGCACCAAAACCATCTTGGTTCACACCACCGGTGTTGTAGGCCGAGGCCAACTGGGTCATCCCATCGGTACCAATCCCATCCAGCAAGCGTGCTTGGTTGGCAATCGTGAAGGTATCCGCTGTCGTGCTCACAGCCGCTTCGTTAAAGTCATCGCTGACGGTAATACGCACACCGGCGGCCGCAAAGTACAGTTCACGGGTACCGGTCGAAGCCACGTTGGCGGCCAGAATGGTGCCCAAAATGGTCGGACCCGTCGGGTCGGTCAGTTCAATATCACCACCGGCATTAATGTTCAGCTGGTAGGTCACACCGGTGCTCAAGCTACCGGATTCCGCAGCCACAGCCATCACACCACTGGTGTTGGTGTTGGTGATGGTCGAAATCTGCCCACCGGTGTACTGACCAAAGTTAAAGGTAATCTGGCTCGCGTCCACACCATTCGCCCACTGGATGTTGGTATTGGTACCGCTGGCATACTTTAAAGTACCGCCGTTGGTGTTAAACTCCAGCACACCGCCACCCACACGTACACGGGTACCATCGGCACTGGTAGCCTGTCCGGTACCCACCTGAATGTCAGAGGAGTCCGCCACAAGCTGCCAGTCCCATGTGTTCGCCGCACGCTTGGTGAAGTGAATGGTCATGTCACGTGCACCACCCTGTGCATCATACACACGCACGTCCGCTACGTAATCGGCAAGGGTCGGGTCATCCAACGTATCTTGCAATACTTGCGAGAGTGTATCGGCACCCAACGTCGAGTAAATGGTATTGATGGTTTCGGTATTATTCAGGTTGGCCTTGATCGCGAAATTCTCGGTTTCTTTGGCAGACACACCCACACTCTGCAACTCAATCGCTTCCGGCTCCTGCACGTTGATAATCGTACCGTCGCTCTCGGTGCGCCAACCCTGCAGATAAAAACCATCCGGGTTCACAAGGTAACCTTCCTTGTTTTCGGCAAAGCTACCGGAACGGGTATAGTAAGTGGTGCTCTGGGTGCTGTTCACACGGCTGTCGGATACAACAAAGAAACCAGTACCGGAAATCGCCAAATCGGTCTTGCTGGTGCTGGTGATAAAGCTCCCTTGCGTATTCTGGGAACGCAACACAGAGGTACCGACACCACCCGAGTTATACGCTGTGCCTGACGCACCGCTGTTGGTCACCATTTGCGAAAACAGCGTACGGCTGGCCTTATAACCAATGGTGTTGGTGTTGGCCAAATTGTCAGAAATCACACTGATGGCTTGGCCCTGTGCGCCAATCCCGGCCACACTTGCGGTCATTGCTCCAAACAGACTCATTTCAGTATCCTTTCGGTTGGGTAATTAGTTAATAAATCAAAATTAGGGGTGTTATGTCGTGTTACATCGCCGTAACAGCAAGTACATCCTTGATACCGACGGTGCGCCCGTCCGTCATCACAAGGCTCGCATTGCCATCTTCGGTAATCACGCTAGAGACAACACCATAGGTCATCACGGTATTGGGTAGTACGGCACCGGCCGAATCGATCGCCCGCACACTCACGGTGTAGTTACCTTCCGCCACTTGGGTTCCGGCATCGTTTTTGCCATCCCACGTCACAATGTGGTTACCGGTAGTACCGTCGCCTGTCTGGGTCTTCACAACCTTGCCGTCCTTGTCACGGATCGTAATTTCCACGCTGCTGGCGGTCTTCTCAAGGCTGTAGGCAAATTCGCTGCCACCGCTCTTGCCAATGGCCATCGTGTCACCCGGCGCCAAAGCTACTTTACCTATGTAGCTCACCGCTAAACTGGTCTGGCCGTAATCGCGCTGCTCCAGCAATTGAGACAAGTAATTGTTGCTGTTAATCTGTTGTTCAAGGGCGCTAAACTGGGCGATCTGACCGGTAAATTCGGTACCTTCCAGCGGGTTCAGCGGGTCTTGGTTTTTCAACTGGGCCACCAGCAGCTTCAAGAAGGTATTGAAGTCAACTGTGTTCAAACCACCGCCAGCAGCCGACGTCAACGCACCGGTCGCATTGGAGGTCGTGCTGGTTCCTGTAACTGTCGCCATAATCGTGATCCTAACCGTTATACATTCACATCAAGCATGCGGTCGGGGCTTACCCATGCCGCAAGGTTACTCGCAAGCGGAGCCACATCCGCAGCAACATCACCCGTCGCACCCACACCACCACCGCTACTACGGCGGCCACTCTGGCTGCTTTGGGCTTGGGCATTTTGGCTTTGCTGGCCAAACTGTCCGTTACCGCTATTGTTACTCAACATCAGGTTAATTCCTTGTTCGCCTACCTTCAAACCGGCATCCGCCAGTCCTTGTCTCAGAGTATGCAACTCGCGTGCCAATTGCTCCACAACCCGCGGTTCACTTGCCGCAATAGCGCCATGCACCTTGCCTTCGGCAATCGTCAGCTCCACGGTTACTTGGCCCAACTCAACCGGAGTCAGCTGCAAGCGGACGGTTCCACCACCCTGCTCCAGTAACGGCTGGATCTGCATGTTCACCTGACGCCCCACCTGGGCTTTTTCCAACATGCTTTGAATCGCCTCATACTGCTCCGCATAACCGGTGCCAGAGGCCGCTGCTTGCGCCGACATAGCCGGGTTCGCCAAAGCGTCCGCACGCTGCTGCTGCATCCATTGGCCCTGTGTCGTCGCAGGTGTCTCAGCCGTCTTCACCGGCAGGTCGGCCACCACATCGCCCTGCTCACGGGCGGTCGGCAAAGGTTTTACGGCCTCTACCGTTTCAGTGCCATTCGCATCGGCTTTCAAACTGTAATAGGTCTCGCCTTCCGGTAGCGTCACAACCTCGTCACGGCTTACCGGCTGCACGGTTACAGGCGCCCGCGCGGCCAGCGTAATCTCTTTGGCATCCACCGCCGGATTCGCCAGCGGTAACGCCGTTTGTTCAACAGCCCCCACGGCAGCACTTTGCGCCACCGCAGGCTCGGGCAGGAACATTGCCACCTTGGCGGTCTCGCCATTCTGCACCACTTCCACCTGCAGTACCTGCACAGCGAGCGGTTTAGCCTTCACTTCGCGCACACCGTCACCATCGCGCATCCGCAACAGAATATCGCCATTGGCATCGGTGGGCAGTTGCGGCATGGCACGGTTGCTCACCGTCAGCGTCTGTTCGGTGGTGCTAATCTGAAGGCTGAATTCCTCAACCTTGCCATCCACGGTCGGCTGCTGGGCTTGCCCCATCACCGTCAGCATCATCGCCGCCAGCGTACCGGCGGTTTCAGCGTCCAGTTCCTGTGCCTTACCATGATACTCTTCGACCAGCTTCATCATGGTTTCAATCCGCGCCGCCACACCTTGGGCCGCTTCAGCATCCATACCCAATTCTTGCAGGGCTCCGGCCAGCGCCGCACTATCGCCAGCTCCACTCAGGTCCAGCCCACCTTCTAGAATAACCTTTTGGTAAATCTCCTTCACCTGCGCCATAAAAGCTTTCACGGTCTCGGCATCACCCTTCACGGTAATCGCCGGCGCATCGTCGGTCAGCTGAATCGTCTGCTCCACCACACCCTGCGTCGCAAAAAAAGCATTGGTATCAAACGCCGCATCCACCACTACATCACTACCGGCAGAACCTAACATCATCGTGCTCATGCCCTCGCCTAACGCCTGCACGCCCGTGTTACCATTCATCAGCGCGCCAAACAGGCCACCAAGGCCGGTCAGGTCCGGAACGCCCGACGCGGCCGTCAGGCCGCTTCCCATTCCGGTAAGAACACCGGGAGCCATTACGGGCAAAGAAGACATGGTGTCATCGTCCTATCTGGTTTAGAGTCATTCAAATTCATAACAGGGCGGCCGGGTGGAAAGGGAGAGAGAGCCAGCCGCACTGTTGCCAACAGGAATGCAAGAGCTATGCCAAACCCACCTCACACACCCGGCCTCCCCAAAGCCGCGGCCCTCAAATACGATAAAGAAAACGCTGCAGCGCCAAAGCTCACCGCCAAAGGCCGCGGCATGGTGGCGGAAAAAATCATCGCGCTGGCCGAAGCCGAAGGCATACCCCTCTACCGCGACCCCGACCTGATCGAGATCCTCGACAAAACCGAGCTCGATACCGAAATCCCGCTCGAGGTCTACGCGATTGTGGCCGAAATCTTCGCCTACGTGTATAAGGTCAATCAGCAGAAAAAACTCAAACTCTAGGTACACCCATGACGACCCCGCTCCTCCCCCTGCTCGACATTCTCTCGAATCCCGACAACCCCGGTTTCAGCGCGGCCGCCCAACGCCTCGGCACGCTGCTCGAAAGCTTCGACCCATCCACACTCACGGAGTCCGAGCGCATCGCCCTCCAAGCCAAACTTGCCCAAGCACTCAGCATCATCAGCGCCGCCCAAACCCTCACCGCGCAAGAGCTCGGCACCACCCAAAAACGCGCCCAAGCCC
Organism: Alphaproteobacteria bacterium; assembly: GCA_027485835.1. GTDB lineage: Bacteria > Pseudomonadota > Alphaproteobacteria > UBA2136 > UBA6156 > UBA6156. The sequence continues at coordinate 759,934 of JAIXQG010000002.1, read as the reverse complement.
TGCAATCGTACGGACGCCTCAAGTAACGCCTTATGGAAACTCTCCCCCTCCTCCGCATGCTCGCCAGCCTCGCCGTCACCCTCGGCTTAATGCTCCTGCTCGCCCTCGCCTACAAACGTTACGGCACACCCTTTGCCACACCGCAGGCCAAACGTACCGAGCCGCGCCTGACGGTACTGGAAACCAAGCGCCTCAACCCCACCACCACACTTTACCTCATCCAGCAAGACACCACCGAGCACCTCCTCGCGGTCACAAATGGTCAAACCACGGTCATCAGCACCACACCGGCCTCCCAAAGCAAACCGAAAGCCGCTAAGGTAAAGGCATGATCAAGCGCCTTCTGCCCCTCGTTCTTCTGGCCGTGCTGCTGGCACCGGCCGCTGCTTTCGCGCAAGCCGCCGCAGGCCCGCTGAACATCAATGTGGGGAATGACCTTCTCTCCTCGCAACGCCTGTTTCAGGTCATCGGCCTCGTCACTATTCTGTCGGTCGCCCCCAGCCTGTTACTAATGGTCACCAGCTTCACGCGCCTGATCATCGTCTTCGGCTTTTTACGTTCCGCCCTCGGTCTGCAAAGCAGCCCGCCCAACATGGTGCTGGTCGGTCTCTCACTCTTTCTCACCAGCTTCATCATGGCCCCTACCTTCAAACTGTCGTGGGAGGAAGGCCTCTCACCCTACATCAACCAGCAGATCACCGAAGAACAGGCCTTCGAGCGCGTCACCCAACCCTTCGCCCGCTTTATGCTGGCGAATGTAAGGGAGAACGACCTCGCCCTCTTCACCGGTTTCCTGCCGGAAGAAGACCAGAAAGCCATGGTGCTCCCCGCCCCGAACGTGAAGCCGCAAGATATCCGCGTGCCGCTGCAAGCGCTCGTCCCCGCGTTTATGATCTCCGAACTCCGCCGCGCCTTCGAAATCGGCTTCTTGGTCTTCCTACCATTCCTCGTCATCGACCTCACCGTCGCCAGTATCTTAATGTCCATGGGGATGATGATGCTGCCACCGGTCACCATCTCGCTGCCATTCAAAATCATTTTCTTCGTGCTGGTCGACGGCTGGAACCTCCTCACCGGTAGCCTTATCCAAAGCTTCCAACCACCCCTCTAAAACCCAAAAATACACCAGCCCAAAAGGCCGGTTCTTTTTGGCGCGACACATACGCAAAGCGCATAACTTCCCACACACCAACCGCATCGCAGATGCGAAATAAGAGCCCGGCGCGCAGCGACGTCGCCCCCGCGCGCGAGGCTACAAACCGTCATCCAAGTGCGATTTGGCATAGCGCGGTGTACGGAAGCAAGGGTACATAAGCCACGCCAAAGCGTGCTTAGGGGCGGTTTTAGCCCGCGCCTCTGTCACACCCTAAAGGGCAGGCGGGGGTAATAGCTCCATATAACGCATTTTATCATTATATTCGTTTTGCTCTTTGCGCTGCTGCGCCAACTCATCACGCCGTAGCTGCACGCGGTCGGTCAACCGGTTCACCCCGCTCAGCGCGGTTGTCACCGGTGCCAGCGGGCCACTGCTGGCAATGCTCGCACTAATGCCGGTGCTGGCGGCTACCGCCCCCAAACCATCACCCAACACGGGCACACGGTTCATCACGTCAGTATAACGTTCGGTCAATTCATCGAGCTTTTGCGCATTGCGCTGCTCACCATACACATAGCCTAGCCGGAAGGCCGCCACTTGCGCACCACGGTCGGTCGCCATCGCAGCAGGTGTCACACCTTCTAACTTCGCTTCAAGCAAGGGCACAATCGTGGCCCAGTCTTTTGCCATCCATGCCGCTTCAATCCGCAGGTCACGTATCGTCGTATCATCGTTCGGCAATTTCTCTAAGGCTTTGAGCACAGCTTGCGGACGCTTCAAGCGCAACAACAAGTCCGCTTCCACCAGCTTCCACTCACGCGCCAACACTTGGGTATTCGCAGCATGTTGCCATTTGTCGATAATCTTAATCCCCTCAGCCGCCTTCCCCATAGTGCCGTAGGCCTCGGCCAGCATGAGAGAAAGCCGCGCCTGCGTGGGCTTATCTAAGGGTCGGAATTTCAATTGCGATTCCAGAATCGGCACCGCACGCGGCCACAGGTTGGCATCTATCAGCAACCGAGAAACATGCTCATGGATCAAATCCCCCCGCGCATCATTCGGCACCAGCTCGCTAAAGTCATAGTACAGCCCCACGTATTCCAAGGGGTCATACGTGTGCGGGTTTTCGGGGTCGAACACGCGCACAAACGCATCGCCCATTTTCTCGGTAATCGTGCGCAAGTTGCCAGACTTCGGGAAACTCTTCACCAACGTCTGCCAATACTGCAGCGCCATGCGCGAGTCTCCGCTTTTGGCGTACATATCGCCCAGCATGTTCAACACATCCTGTTCCAAATCATCGCCCCGCCAGTCAAACCACAGGTCGCGCAGGTAGGTGATCACCTGTTCATCGCTCAAATCACGGCGCTGGTGCAACGCCCGCACAAATTCAAATTTGGCTCGGTACGCCGTCTTGGGGTCACGCATGTCTTCGGCGGCCGAGGCTAAAAATTCTAACCCCTCGGCTTCATCGGCCGTACCCAAACGCACCAATCCCCGCAAACGGTTGAGGGCCGCAGGCACATCTTTCGGGTCATTATAGCCCTTCACCAGCTCTTCCAACACCGCCTTGCCATCTTTACGGTTACCACTCATCACCAGTGCGGCGGCTTGCGCCTCTTGCGCCATCTCGCGCATGTAAGCGGGATACTTCGGCAAAATCCCGCGCTCTTCCGGCCAAAGCTTCAACGCGGTGGCATAGTCACCCAAACGGCTGGCCGCTACGGCACGCCACAGCTTCGCATCAGGCCCCAGCGGGCCACCTTGGTCAAACAGCTTGGCATCAGGCACTTCACCTCGCGCAAGCAATGCCGTACCCATCAGCAAACGGGTGGCAGGGTTGGCAGGCAGCTTATCCTCACGTACCGGCAACTCGCGCAACACCGCAAGGGCTTCTTCGGGGCGGTTCCAGTTCAAATACACCGCCGCCATCTGCATCTGCGCAGCACGTTCCTGCGCACTGTCGGCAGGCCGTTCGGCAATCGCCTTCAGCGCCGCGAGAGAATCACTCACATACGAATCTCCGCGTACCGGAAACAACCCATCCACCAACCGCGCCGGCACATCTTCAACAGCTTGCTCGGCGGCCATATCCGGTATCTTTGCATCCAACAGGCCTTCCCGCGCTTTCGCCTCATCCGCCAAACGTTGCTTTTCCGCCTCCATCGACTCCTTCACCGGCTCCAACGTCACCTGATTCCACGTGCCAGAAACATGCGTCGGCGTTGCCAGATGGCTCGCCGTCACCGTCTCGCTACCATGTCCGTCGGCAGCGGCACCATGCGCTTCGCCATGGCTCTCCGCAGGGGTTTCTTCCGCCGCAGGCTTGGCCTCGGCAGCATGGTCAGCCGCCTCCGCATGCGGCGCGTCATGCCCCTCGGTTACTTCACTTTTTTTTTGATCATCCCGCAGCGGGGTACCTAACCCGCTTAACCCTTCCGGCAGGGTCAGGCTCACCAATGTACCGGGCACATACACCTTGCCCAGCACGCGCGGCAGCAATTCCGTTTCCACTTCTTCCACCGCCATCGGCTGCATGGAAGGCGCCGGATGCACACTCACCTTCGCCAAACCGGTCTGCGCCACAGCCGCTTCCTGAGTAGTGGCTGAAGGCTTGCTCGGCAAGCTCGGCGGCACCTTCACCGCTACCTCATCCACCGCGGCACCACGCGCCATAACCTCGCTCACGGTAACCGCTTTCAGCGGAGCTTTTTCCGCAACAATGGCCGTCGGCGTAACCTCCCGCGCCGCCGTAACCGCAGCTTCCGGCGCACCGGCAGCAGGCTCGGTAGTAGCGGGTCCAGCCGCTCCGGCCGCCGCCAAACGCACACCGCCAACCACACTGCCCAGCATGCTGACAGGGCTCTCGGCCAACGCCACCTGCCAGTCCTTCCCAAACGCACGCACCAGTTGCGGCTTCAAGGTTTCATTACCCGCCAACCAGCTGTCATTCAGCATCACTGCGCTTTCGCTCTTCAGCGCTTTACCGGGGCGTATCAGCCACTTCTGACCATCCTGAACCACGTTCCAGCTGCTTTCCACACCGCGCACCAACACCGCCTGCAAACCGTTATCGGTAGCCTGCTGCACGCTAATGGTGTCGGGCATGGTGCCGATCTTAACCTCGGCCCCCACCGGCACCACCACCATCAAACCGTCTACAGTAGGCCGCCATGCCGCAAGGCGGGCCGCTTCGGCACTAATCATCACCTTGCCATCCACAGAGGTCACCTGAAGGCTCGGCGCGGCCCACGCCGCAGCCGGTACCATCAGTACCGCAGCCACCGGTAGCCACATCTTCCGCATTATTTCGCCCTCACAACAAGTTGCACACCGGCACTACCTTCCACCACTTCAGCAAAGGCACTTTCCACACCAGTGGCATTCAAAATCAAGGCAAGCTGCTGGGCCTGCAAGGCCGCTTTGGCCAAGTCTGCCTGCGGCGCCATAACACGTACACCCACCGGGTTTTTCCACCCCCGCAACGCCGCACCTAAGGCTTCCCATGCGGCTTTCGCGTCCTGCGGGCTCTGTTTGTCCGCCGCTATACTGTAAACCATTTCGCTGCCCCGCACACCGTACTGCTCTTCACCACGCAAACCGCTCCAGCCGGGGCTTTTTTCCAAATGCTGCTGCAACAGTACATTCAAGTACCCTAACCCAGAACGCACCGTATTCTGACGGATCTGCGCATTGTTCACATCCGTCGCAACCTGCTCCACCACCAACTCACGGGAGGCAAATTTCGATTTAAAACTTCCCGCCATCGCGTCCCACGTTTCGCGTTCCAATGTCTGCATAGAAAACATCAGCACAAAAAACGCCACCATCAAACTTGTCAGGTCAATAAACGAAATCAGCCACGCAGTGCGGGAAGGCTGGTACCGCGCGGTCTTAACATCCGTCCACAGCGGTGCCGCGGCCACCACAGGCGCAGTAACTGCTACCGGAGCCGGCGCAACGGGCGGAGGCGTCACCTGCGTCATTGGGCACCTCCCGTATCCACACCGATCGTCTCACCACCCACCTCATCGGTCAGGGTCTGGACCGAGGTTCCCAGCTCCGGCTCCGCGCGCACCCCGGGCCGGATCTGCACCAGCAACACACCGGCTTCGCTGTCTTCCCACGCCACAGCAGTCTGGGTCATACGGCTCAACGTCGCCATGTAGCCGGCATTCACACCCTTGGCATCGAAAGGCGCCAAAATGCCCCACGCCAAAGTGCTGTCGGCACCGGCGGCACGGCGCAGGTTGGCAACAAACTCCGGACGCAGCAACGCACCATCCTCGCGGAACACCTGGTTCAGCGGAACTTCCACCCGCAATTCGCTGGCATTCGAGCCCTGCGGCAACACCTTCAAATCCACACGGTTCATCACCGTCCCCCGCAAGCGGGTAATCACGGTATCACGCCATCCAAGGTCCGGCATGGTCGGCACATCCTGCCCCTCCACACGGTCCACACGCACATCGCTGTTCACATCGTTGGGAGAGGCCATCTCCGCCTGCGGTTGCGGCTCACCCGGCTGCGCCATGCTATTCAGCAGCATGAAAAACACCAGCAAAATCAGGTTAAGCGAGAGCCACATGATCAACGCCGAATCGCCGTTGGAAACGGCTTTGAGCGAGCGGGATACAAGGGCCGTCAAACGGAGACTCTCTTTCTTGGTCGCACAAGTTTAGCACAAAGCCGCCGTGGCACCAGTCCAACGGCGGCTTTACAGAGGCTTCGCGTGCGGCATTTGCATAAGGCTGTGGCGGAAATATAAGCCTTCCCGCCCAACAGCCGTCTCACACCTTAGCGCGCCACCGTCTTGCTCATCTGCTTCATCATGTACGGCACGTCCAGAATCATGTGCACCTTACCGTCACCGGTGATGGTGGCACCCGAAACCGCCTTGTTGTACTCAAACATACCGGTTACAGGCTTCACAACCACTTCTTCTTGACCCAACAGGCAATCCACAACCAAGCCCATCGAGGTACTGCCTTCACGCACTACCACCACAAAGCCACGGATCTTGTCATTCGGCGCGGCACCCGGCTTCTCCACGTCTTCCAGACGCACCAGCGCACCATCCGGCTGCGGCACAAGCGCACGGGTCAGTTTAGAGAGGTAGTACAGCGGCAACGGTTCACCACGCAGCTCAATCACGTCTTGGTCATTCACACGGTGAATACCTTCAGTCGTGAACTTGATAACCTCGGCAATGTCGCCGATCGGAATCGCAAAGCCTTCGGTCCGTGCGCCTACAATCAGCGCATTCACAATCGCCAGAGTCAATGGCATGTAAATGCTGAAGCAGGTACCCATGCCAAGCTCGCTGGTAATGTCCACGCTTCCCTGCAGATTAAGGATTTTCGTGTTCACCACATCCATCCCCACACCACGTCCACTCACGTCGGTAATGGCTTCAGCAGTCGAGAAGCCCGGCGCCATGATGAGTCGGATTGCTTCAGCGTCGCTCAACGCGGCGGCAGCAGCTTCACTGATGATCCCCTTCTTGACAGCAACCTTACGAATCTTGGCAGGGTCAATTCCAGCGCCATCTTCTTGCACCTGAATCACCACGTTATTACCCTCATAAAACGCACGCACAACCAGCGTACCCTCAGGGTGTTTACCCATCGCCTCACGGTCAGCAGGCAATTCAATTCCGTGGTCGAGCGCGTTACGGATCATGTGCACCATCGGGTCGGCCAGATCCTCCACAAGACTCTTGTCGACTTCGGTCATTTCCCCTTCGACAATCAGGTTAACCTCTTTTTTGAGCTGGGTTTTCAGCTCGCGCACTTGGCGCGGAATCTTGTCAAACACCTTCTTGATCGGCTGCATGCGGGTGCTCAGCACGCTCATTTGCAGGTCTTGGGTGACGCGGCTCAGTTGCTCCATGGTGGAGTAAATCATCGTCGCGTTATCCAGCTCTTCAATCACCTTGCGGGTCTCGGCACCGTTCAATTGACGCAACATGGTGTTACGGGCAAGCACAAGCTCACCCACAAGGTTCATCACCTTGTCCAGACGCGAGGTTTCGACACGGATGGTATCGTTTCCGGCTTCTTCATTGCGACGCGGCGCCTGACGACGGTCATCGCCCTTGCGCTGTTCATCCGGCGCCGCCTTAGGTACGGCAGGCCCAACAGCCGCCTTAACCGGGGTAGGCGCCACATCAGCGGGAGCAGAGAATTTCAAGTCTTCTTCACCTTCCTTATCACGGCTCGGGTCCAGCGTCGGGTCGTTTAACACAGAGGCCAGCAGGTCGGCATTCACGCCCGCACCTGCGGTTACCACAGGCGCCGCAGCACCTTCCTCCGGCTCCTTGTCACGGCTCGGGTCCAGCGTCGGGTCGTTCAACACAGACGCCAGCAAATCGGCATTCACACCACCTGCAGCTGCAGGCGCCTTGGCAACGGGCGCAGCACCTTCATCCGGCTCCTTGTCGCGGCTCGGGTCCAGCGTCGGGTCGCCCAACACTTCATCCAGCAGGTTAAAGGGTTTCTCTTCTGCATCATCCTCATCATCAGTCTGATCATCTTCATCCTCAGGCTCAGACGACGCCACGGGCGCTGTCGGAATTGCAGCCACTTCCTTACCACTCGCCAAGGCATCCAAAGCCTCGCGCAACGGCAGGGTATCAAAATCGGCATCATCGTCCCGACGCTTCTGAATCAGCACCAGTTGCTTAAGCATATCGGTCGTTTGCAGCAACGCATCCATTACCGGCTTGGTCACTTTCACACGGCCCTGACGCACTTCATCGAGCAGGTTTTCGCCGGAGTGAGCCAGTTTCGCAATCTTCTCCAAGCCCAAAAAGCCTGCGCCACCCTTCAGGGTGTGCAACATCCGGAAGATCCGGTCGACCGTCTCTTGGTCGGTACCGCTGCTGGCGCCGTCGGCCAGCGCTTCTAGCTTGATGAGATCTTGTTCGAGCGTATCGAGGTTTTCATCGGCCTCGGTGAAGAATTCCTCAAGGATTTCATTCAGCTCATCGCCCATATCGTCCATGGTCATGGCAATTTCCTGCGGTGCATTGTTCTTATTGCCCTCACTCTAGCCGAGTCCGCGCGCTAACTCAATGCAACATCAAGCCTCTGCCCAACATTCGCGCATACCTCTGCGCGGCTTTCGCAACCATTTGTCATACCTCCCTCAGCGCGCGGGCAAAGCTGCATAAACCCCTCTCCCTTTCGTACAAAAAACGGCCCCAAAGGCCGCATTCTGCAGAGCACACGCGCCACAACTACGCCGGACGCACTCCCAACAACTGACACAAGCGCTCGCCAATGCCTTCCAGCGGCAAAACTTCACTCGCACCACCACCTTCCACCACGGCTTTGGGCATACCATACACCACGCAGCTCTCTTGGTTCTGGGCAATCACGTGGGCACCCAGGCCCTTCAATTTGACAAACTCGCGCATACCGTCGCTGCCCATACCGGTTAGCATCACGGCAATCACGTTGCGGCCATAGGCCTCACTCACGCTTTCCGCCAACACATCCACACTCGGCTTGTACAGGCTTTCACCCTTGTCTTCAGAAACCTTGCAGGAGCTGGCATTGACACGCGCATGCAAACCACCCGGGCTGATGTAAACCGTACCCGGCTGCAGTACGTCATTATTCTTCATCTCCACCACTTTGATCGGGCAGGTTTCATTCAAACGGTTCGCCAATGCCAACGTAAATTGCGGCGGCATATGCTGGGCCACCACCACCGGCAGCGGGAAATTAGCAGGCAAACGCTCCAACAACACTTGCAGCGCTTTCGGGCCACCAGTCGAGCTGCCAATAACCACCAGACGTGCATTGTTCACACGCAAATTGCTGGCCAACGGGGCTGGCAACGGTGCCGGAGACGCCGGCTTGGCAGGCAAACCCAGAGACAACGCCGCAGGGCTTAATTTCGGCGCACCCATCGGAGAGCTTGGAAGCGGCGCCGAAGGACCCGCCCCACCGGCATCCACCCCGGCAGCGGCAAACAGCTTTTCATAAAGCTCGTCGGCACCACGGAAAATATTCCGCTCCTTATCGCCAAACGCTTTGGGCACAAAATCAACGGCCCCTAATTCCAAAGCCTTAATGGTGGTCTGGGCGCCTTGTTCGGTCAGGGTAGAAATCATGATCACCGGTGTCTTGGTGGTTTTCATAATTTCCGCCAACGCTTCCAGCCCGTTCATCACGGGCATTTCCACGTCCATCGTCATCACGTCGGGCTTGAGGGCTTTAGCTTTTTCAACCCCCTCTTTACCGTCAGACGCTGTGTCAACAACGGTAAAGCGCGGGTTTTTAGAAATCATTCGTACAAGCGCACCGCGCATGAACGAACTGTCATCGACTACAAGAACCCGTATAGGTTTTGCAGGTGTCGTAGGTTGTCCAATCATAGGATGATTGTAGGCTGATTAAAGCAGTTTGGAAAGAATCGAATCGATTTCGTCCTGATCCAAACCCTGGCCATTCAGTTGCGGGCCGTTCAGCAGGGCCGCATCTTCCTGCAACTCGGCGGCGGTTTCGGCGTCCAAACGGTCCTTGTTTTCCATCAAACCGAACACAACGACCATGCGCAGCACTTGGCGTTCAATTTCCTGCAACGCACGCACTACTTTTTGCACACGCTGGCCGGTAATGTCCTGGAAGTTACAGGCTTCAAAAATGTGCGTAATGCTGACCGCAGCTTGGTTAATGGCATCATCCACACCAGCAAGGGCATCGGGGTCCAGCGGCGGGTCCATGGCAATCAAACGCTCACGCAAATCGGTATGGAACATCGTCAGGCGGTCGCATTCATCCATAATGCGGCCGGTGGCCTGCTCGGTCATCTGCACAATCGCGTCGAGCTGGTTGGTGGCATTCGGCAGGTGCTCTTCGGCAATCGTGCTGCCTTTTACTTCCTGCAGTTCTTTCTTGGCGTTGTTAATGAACTTCGCCAGCTCACCCAATTCCGAGTACAGTTTTTCCGTGGTATTGGGCTTGTCGGCTTGGTGACCAAACATGGTCTTCACAGCCGCCACTAATTCACGCACCTGCTCGGCGGGGATCATGTCGCCGTGTTCGGCCGCTTCAAGGGCGGCAATCCGCTGGCTCAGGCTTAAGTGTTCAAAGGTGCTCATGGGGATATATCTCTCTTAGAATGAACGAATGGGGTTAGAACATCCCGATGACCTTGGTCATCTTTTCCTTCAACGTCGCGGCGTTGAAAGGCTTCACGATGTAGTTGGAAACACCGGCCTGTACGGCGGCAATCACGTTTTCACGCTTACCTTCGGCGGTTACCATAATAAATGGCGTCAGCTTGTACTTCTCGCTTTCACGCACCTTTTTCAACAGGTCGATACCCGTCATTTTCGGCATATTCCAGTCGGAAATAACCATATCAATATGCTCGGCATTCAGCTTTTCCCAGGCGGTCGTACCGTCATCCGCCTCGGTCATATTGGTAAAGCCCAACTGGCGCAGCAGATTAACAATGATACGGCGCATCGTCTGCGCATCATCTACCACCAGAATTCTCATGTTACGGTCGACGCTCATCGGCCAGCATTCCTTATTTTTGTCTGTCCCTCTTAGCGGAGACTTGCCCTTCTGGTGCGGTTCACAAATCGCACCTGACATGGCCCTACCCTACCTTTAAAATCAATCGCCCCGCTAGTCCCATTCACATAATTTTCCCAACAGCCCGCGCCCACCGTGGCACCCCTGCCACCAGAATGTACGATGTTAAAACCTATCCTGCCGCCAGAATCAGCGAAACGCCGTTGCCCGCACATCCGTAAAACACCCGTTTTTTTCAAAACCGTTACAGCGCACAGGACCCAGAACCGAGCCGTCACCACAGCTAATAGAAGACAGAGAATACTCGGCAGATAGTATTAAGGTGCCGTCGCCGAAACACTCGGCGGCGGCGTCCGCGCCGCCATCATTTCACTCAGTACCCGCGCTTTGGCAGGGTCAATCGCTTCCATAATTTTGCCGCTCTTCTTGGCGGGCATCCGCGTAATCACATCCAGCACAATGGCGTTGTCCAAACGGTTCAGCACACCTGCCGCCACCGGTGGCTTCATATTGCCGTAAATCAGGGCCAGCTGGTCAAGTTCCTTGTCATCCTTGCCACTCACGTTACCCAGCAGCTTTTCCAATTCGCCTTGCAGGGTTTTCAACTCGGCAACACGCGCATTCAGGCGTTGCTCCATCAGGTCCACCAACTTTTCACGAAGCTCCAACGCCTGCGTCCGGCGCTCCATTTCAATACGCTGCTGGTCAAGATCCAACAACACATCCACCTCGGTTTCGCTGTACACACGGCCTTGACGCAATTGAGGGTCTTCCACCGGTAAGGTTGTAGACACCTCTCCACCGCCTTCAGCGCCTTCTCCTCCACCACCGCCATGCCCACCACCGCCGCCTTCCGCTAAAACCGGTGCAGCCAGGCCTATCAACAGCAAAACCATCAGCCAGACACGCATTACAAGCTCCCCTTCAAACTCTGCTGAAGGTCCAGCTCCGCCTGTGTCACAGGTCCACTGCGTTTACGTTTGGGAGATTTCGTCACCGGTGTCTCCGCTCCTGCGACGGTTTGCAAATTCGCAAGCAACTCTTCCAGCGGGTCACCGTCTCGGGCACTCCCTGCCGAGGCTTGCTGCGGCAAGGGTCGGGCTGCCAAACCGTTGGCACCGGCCACACGCTCCACCACGGCCTGAACCTCCGGCGCCAAACGCACATGTGGCAAGTCGTCGTCATCCGCTCCCTTGCGGCTGGTGCCACTATCAAGCTTCTCCGCCACGGTTTCCGCACGCTTGAGCAGGAACTGCAACTCCACACGACTTTGCCCGGCCGCATCAATCAAGCGGTTCAACTCGGGGCCAGAGCTGGTTAACTCGTGCTTAATGTCCGCCAAACCTTTACGCGCACTCATAATCGCTTCGGTCAGCTTCTCGGCCAGCAGCGGCGCTTCACGCGCAGCCACCCGCCATTCCTTGAGCTGAAAATGCAAAACCAACAGCAAACCGGCCACCAGCGCCAGCAGTAAAACCGTCAGAATGCTGATGTACATCGCCATGGGTTACGATTGCTTCAAATTGTTTAAATCGGTCACGTTGTGCGTAATGCGCACCGCTTTAAAATCTAGGGCTTTCCCCATCTGCCCCACCATTTTGGTCACACCACCGCATTCCAAACGGATCGGGCTGTTCGGGCGCGCATTCAACATGAACGTATCGCCCACACGCCATTCCAATACCTCGCTAAGAGAAAACGACATCTGGTCCAGCACGGCATCCAGTTCCATGGTGGTGTGGTACAGCTCTTGGCTCAGGTGGTTTTCCCAAATGTTGTCCTGACCAAACTTTTCCCCCATGAACTGCTGCAACAGCTGTTCACGGATAGGCTCCAGCGTCGCATACGGCAAACAGAACTGCATGCGTCCTTCACGACCTTCCAAATCCACTTTCACGGTCACCAGAATCGCGACGTTGGCTTCCTGAGAAATCACGGTAAAGCGCGGGTTCACTTCCATACGCTCGGGCTTGAACTGAATCGGCGCAATCGGCCCGAACGCTTCGCCCAAATTGCTCAACACAATATCCGTCAGCGTATCCAAAATCTTCCGCTCAATCGCGGTAAACTGGCGCCCGGCAACACTTACCTGACGACTCTTGCGGCCGCCCAGCATCACGTCCACCACGGCGTAAATCAGGTTGCTTTCGTAAACCAGCAGCACGTAATCTTCCAACCCTACGGCATTCACCACCACAATCCCGGCCGGTAGCGGAATCTGGTTCAGGTAATCCCCAAACCGCACCGAGGTCATGTTCATAATCGTCACATCCACGTTGTCAGCGGTGTACTGACGCAAACTGGTCGAAAGCAAACGCTCGAACTTATCGTACACCACTTCCAGCATCGGAAGCTTTTCATAGTTAACCACGCTTTGGTCGAGCAACGCGCGCACACCGCGGTTGCCATCGGCCTGAGAACCGGCATCAATCCCCAGCAGCGCGTCAATTTCACCTTGGTCGAGAATCTTCTGCGGCTGGCCACCTTCCGCCATGGCAGCCGCCATGTCGTCGCCACCGCCGCCGGAGCCATCGTCGGCCGCCATGTTCTGCCATTCTTTCAGCAGATCTTCTTCGCTCTTGGCAGGTGCTTCCGGAGTATCAGCCATGGTTGTTTTTCACGTCATTCTAGTTGGCATGGCCACGCATAGGCGCGCAACCCTTAAGCCACTTTAGCAATAAACACGCCCCAACAAAAGCCCGCACCGGCAAACTGCCACCCCGTGCGTCACAATTCGGCACAATTCAGACTCAACCACACCATTCCTGAACAAACCCTAGCGCGCGAGGCTAAAACCGTCATCCAAGTGTGATTTGGCGTGGCGCGGTGTACGGAAGCAAGGGTACATAAGCCACGCCAAAGCGTGCTTGGGGGCGGTTTTAGCCCGCGCCGTGAATCAGGCCCGAATCTACTGAACCAGCAGCTCGCGAATATACACCGCCTTCAACTCTACCGGAGCCAAACTCTGCAACGCGCGCCGCAACAGGTTTTCCTTCAAACGGTGCAGGTTCGCACTGCCCTGTAAATCGCCTACCCGCATCTGGCGCAGCAATCCGCCCCAGTCGTCTTGCAGGCGTGGCAACATTTGGTTGACGGCTTCCACATCGGTCGGCTTGGCCAATTCCAAGGCTACTTTGATCTTAATAAAGTGCGGCACGCCGGGGTCCTCACTCAACAAGCTGAGGTTAAATTCCGGCACGTTGTAAATCACTAAATGCACACCCGGCTCACCCTCTTCAGCGGTATCCTCATGCGGCTTGTCCTCACCCCCCATGAAGAACACAACCCCCACAGCCACACAAATCCCCAGCACGGCCACGGCCGAGCTGATGATAAGCATCATCTTCTTCTTTTTCGCCTTCGCAGCATCTACTGCACCGTCGGCAGCAACCTCGCCACCTTCGGTGCCAGAGGTGTTTTCGGGTTCATCCGCCATAACACTAGCCATCCTGTCTTGGTCAATACTCTGTACAGTCTGCCGCAGCTTTTCGGCAAACGCCACCGCTATGCTCTCGCTCCGCGCACAAAAAAGGAGGCTTACGCCCCCTCAATGTCTCAGAGACCTACTAAGCCACCGCGTTGCGACGCAGCTTTTCCAACTCTTCCTCACTAGGCTTGGGCGCGGCAATCACACTGCCGGTTGCCGGCGCAGAGGCCCTGCTCCCTTGCTGGTCCGCCAACGTCTGTGCCGTCGCGGTCCGCAGGCTGCGGAAGGCCTGAATCAATTCCTCACACACGGCAGGATCATTCCGCAGGTCAATTTCCAGCATCCGCTTTAATAGGCCGGAGTAAATCCCGAACAAGCGCTTCGCCACCTCGCCGCCGGTTTCCGGGTTCACTAAATCAATCAGGTAAGCCACAATCTGCATGGCACGGCCATTGGCGTTGCAACGGGCCTGAATATCACCGGCTTCAATCGCGGTTTTGGCCTGCAGCAAAAAGCGCATCGCGCCATCGTACAGCATCAGCACCTGCTCAATCGAACTGGCCTGTTCAATCTGCTGGCGCAAATACTGCTGGGTATCGCGCTGGTGGTTTCCGTAACTCATACGTCTTTTGGCCTCTTAATTAGCTACCGCTGTTTAAGGAATCGGTATAACTCTCAATCGTCTGTCTCAACGTTTCCAGTTTGGAGAGAGCCACTTCCATCGCGGTGTATTTGACTTCTAACGACGTACGGTACACTTCCAACCGCGCATCAATCACGTCCACACGGTCCTGAAAATCCGTGTTCTGGAGCTGCAAATCCGTAATCTGGGTTGCGATAATCCCGGTGTTGCTGCGGCTCACTTCCTCAAAATAACCGTAAAAACTGTCCGCCAAACCGCTCGATAACTCCACCGTTAAGCCGCTCACGGTGCCAAGGCTCGCACCACCATTGAAGAAGAGCTTGGTGCCATCGGCCGCCGTCAGCGTCTTACCGCTCACAGTCATGGCCACACCGTTCCAGGTCGCACCCGTTACGTTACCGCTGGCATCCGTACCGGTAATCACCAAAGCATTGCTGCCATTGCTATTCGTGCCATTGGCCAATACCGTAATACGGCTGTCGCTTACCGAGCTTTGGAAGCTAAACAGCTCCTCAATTGCATCGACATTCGTCAACAGCTTGGAGTCCAGAATCGTATCGTCAATCGCCAAGGTGTAGTCCGACTTCATCACCACACCAATCTGGCTCAAACTGGCATAGCCATCGGTGGCACCATCCACACTGGTGGCGGCAAGCTCACTCAATTGCGCAATAATATCCCGTAGGGTTTGGTCATACGCCAACGGCCCAAACTCGTTATCTCCCACGGTATCGTCATCATTCCAATCCGCTGCGGTACGCTGCTCGTTCTGGAAGGCACGGATGTCATTATACGCGGTCACAAGGTTGTTAATCGCGGTCTTAATGGCCGAAAGGTCCGGCTCCACTTCCAACGTGATGGTGGTACCGGGTTCCGCCTTCAACAAACTCAACGTCACACCCGGTATCACGTCATCAATATCATTGGTACTGCGTACAATACCGGAAATCCCGTCCACGGTAATCGAGGCATTTGCCGCCGCCGTCAAAGGGTTCTTAATACTCGCGCCCGTGCTGCTCGTAAGCCCCAGCTCGTCGGTCAGGCTACCACCCGCCGTAAAACTGATGGCGTTTGCGGTACCGGTCTCATTACTGGTCAAAACAAGGTAATTGGTGGTGGCGTTGGCGGAAACGATACTCGCCGTCACCCCCGCACCCGCATTGTTAATTTTGCTTCGCAAATCAAGCAACGTATCGGTCGACGAGACCGTAACCGTCTTGCCACCGACGGTAAACGTACCGGCGGTGACACCGAGAGTCGAAAGGGCGGTGGTGGTGCTGGTAAACGCATCACTCCGGATCTGATGCGCGGCCGCAAGAGTATTGATGGTAATGGTATGGCTCATGTTTTGGGCCGTACTGTCCACCGTCGCCACAATCAGGCTATCCACGTCAGAAGGGGTGCCACTCACGGCACTGGTGGTACCACTTACCGTTTTGCTGTTAAACACGTTGGTGCTGTTGCCGGGGTTGCCACGCAGCGCATTCAGGGCGGTAGTCACATTGGCAGCTTTGGTATTGAAGTCGGTCAGCGACGAAATTTTGGTCGTGTTGGTCGTAATCTTGGTTTCAATGTTCACCGCGGGCAAACGGCGCGCAGTCATCAAACCATTGATGATCGCCTCGGTATCAAGACCCGAAGAAATACCACCAACCTGCAGCTTACCGTTCGCATCAACGGTAAAATTGCCGGTATTTAAAACTGAGCTAGTCGTTGCCATTGTGGTCTCCAGTTTCCTACTTCGTTAATCCATCCGTCCCAAGGCACGTAAACGGCGGGATCGGGAGCATGCTGCTCCCAGGGTTGCCAAGCGCACGCAGGCGCACCTTTGGTTTATGGCTGGCCGCACCATGGTTTCCTGACGTTTCCAGCAACCGGCACACCACCATCTTACACCTGCCCATCCACCACAATACCGGTGGCTTGTTGTTGGGCGGCAAACATGGTCAGCAAGGCAGGCGTAGTATACGCCTTTATCAACCGACCGGAGACCTGTTCGCGCAAACTGGCCTGCAAATAAGGTGCCTCCTGTGGCATCTCCGCCGCAGTGCCTTCAGGCGCCGCCGCGTTCATGTTTTCCAAACCGACCTCAACACCCTGCGGCGCCAAGGCCTGACGGTAATGTCCGGCCACCCGCAAAGTAGCCAGCTCCATCGCGCTATCTAACTGAAAATTTTGCTCTAACACCGGCACCGTCCACCGCGCGGGCGCCGAAGAAGCTGCCGCGACCGGAGCTTCTCCGCTGAGTGCGGCCACTTCCTCACGGGCCGCTTGCGCCGCCTGTTTGGCCAGTTCCGCGGCAAGTCCGATCTTTGCCATGTGTTAACGCTCCGTATCCGTAAGGGTTAAACTTAGTTACGCAGCAGTTCGAGCAAGATATCCGGCAACTGGTTGGCACGGCCCAGCATCGCAATGCTCGCCTCCATCATGGCCTGATTCGTCGTGATCTCGGTAATTTCCGCCGCCACATCCACGTCAATCAGAGAGCTCTTGGCCGCTTCGTTGTTTTCCGAAACTACACCCAAACTGCGCGCCACAGCTTCCATCCGCAACTGCTGGGCACCCACGTTGGCGCGGCCTTGGTTCAGCACCGCCAGCGCCGCCGTCATGGCATCAATCGCCAGATCCGCATTGGTTTGGGTTGCAATCGTCACAGTTTCAAGGTTCAGCGCCGTCAGGGTCATCGCCGGAATCTCCACCCCAATCGTGTCAATCCCCGCCGCCACACCGGTACCAACCTTATAGGTCAGGTAGGTCGATTTCACCTCTCCGCTATCCGTGGCGGTCATCAACCCTGCACCTACATTTACGGTCAGGCTGCCGGTGCCTACACCCGTGGCAGCCACATCACCCAAGGTCACACGGCCCAGCAATACCTGCCCGCCCGCGGCGGCATCCACATACACGTCCACGGTCACCGGGCCAGCTCCTACAAGGTCACCGCTAGCAGCCCCACTGGCACCTACCGCACCGCCGTTCACGGCGTAGCTTACACCGGGCACAGCATCCAACGTCACGGTCGTGCCATTACTGGTCGTGGGCAGGGTCAGGGCACCGGTCGCTGTACTAAACACACCGCCAAGCGCGGTCAGGTCGGCCACGGTTGCGACCGGTATGCCCGCCGCTCCCGGTGTTTTGACCGCAAGCGAAATCGCATCCGCACCCGCCGCCGGAGAGCTTGTGTCTCCCAGCGTCACACGGCCCACCAACACACGGCTGGTGCCACTGGTGGCGTACACGTCCACGGTGGTCGGGCCTGCACTGGCAAGGTCGGGGCTGGCAGCACCCACGGCACCAATCGCCCCACCGTTCACGGCGTAACTGATCCCCGCCAACGCATCCAGACGCAACACCGTACCGTCACTGGTAGTCGGCAAGTTCAACGCACCGGTGGTGGCATTAAACGCCGCACCAAGGGCGGTCAATGTCGTGGTGGCCGCGGCAGGCAGGGCGTTACCGGTACCAACGAACGACGACGACGCCACATCCATCACGCCACCATCGGCCACGGTCACACCGGTGGTAATATCTTGGGTCCGCAAAAAGCCTGCACCCAGTGTCAACGTCACGCCCAGCTGGCTAAAACCAAGCTCCAGTGTCTGGTTGTTGGCAAGGTTGCCACCCACACCCACAGTACCGTTCAGCAGCGCGGTAATGTTGATAGTCTGGGTCGTCGTCGCACCACCATCAACCCGTGTCAGGGTAAAGTTTTCGCTGGCCGAGTCATACGAGTAACGGAACGACTGATCGCTCCCCACAAGCGTCTGGTCAAACCGCACATTCGAAATTCCGGCAATACCGGTCGCGCCATAGGCCAGATCAAAATCTTTTTCACCCGCCAACATCTTCACATCGTTAAACGTGGTGCCATTCGCTACACGCTCGATTTCCGCTTTCAGGCCCTGAAACTCCCCATCCAGCAACAGGCGGGTGGCATCATCATACTGGCCACTGCTCGACTGCGTCGCCAACGCCTTCATGCGGGTTAACAGTTCAGAAATCTGGCCCAGCGCGCCATCCGCAATCTGTAACATGCTGGTGCCGCTGGTGGCGTTGAGAATAGCGCTTTTCACACCGGCGTTTTCAATCTTGAGGCTGGAGCCAATCGCCATCGACGACGCATCATCGGCCGCACTTAACACGCGCTGGCCACTGCTCATGCGCAATGTCCCTTGGGTAATCGCCTCATTCTGGCGCGTCAAACTGGCCTGGGCATAACGCGCAGACACATTGGCAGTAATCGAAACCGGCATGATCGGACTCCTCTATCTATGCCCCATCAATGCAAAAGCCGTGCCAACCGCCAGTTTTCAATAAAAAGTCAGGTCAAAGGCCTTCCTCTTGGCGCAAGACATCGCCGCAGGCCATAGCTCTCGTAGCGCCAACCGCCGAAGAGTCGCCCTTCGGCGGACCCGAAGGGCAACGCAAAGCGTAACCCCCTGCGTACGAGGCAGAAACGGACATCCCGGTGCTTTTTGGCGGAGCGCCGTGTACGGCACAAATTGTACATAAGCTACGCCAAAAAGTGCTGGGGGGCCGTTTCCGCCCGTACTAATCCATGCTAATGAAAAGGTTAATATGCGCATAAAAACCCTCACGGCTCCAAAGATGGCCGACGCCCTCACCATCATCCGGCAAGAGCTGGGGCCCGAGGCGCTGATCCTCAGCACGCGCAAGGTCACCAACGCGCAGGGCGAGCAAACGCTGGAAATCACCGCCGCCGTCAACGAACCGGAACCCCCCTCCCAACCGGTCGAACCCATCCCCGCCAGTATCCTCTCCGCACGCCCCGCCATTCCCACCGCCACACCGCATACGGGGCTAGATACCATTCTGCGCCACCACGGCGTCAACGAAGGGCTTATCACCAAGCTCACCGCCGCCCTGCCCGGCCTCCAATCCGCCGGTTTTTCGGCGACCGAAGCGCTGGACATGCTGCTCTCCAAAATGGTGCGCTTCGTCCCCGCAACCGAAGCCCTCACCCCCGGCGGCGCCCACCTCTTCCTCGGCCCGCCCGGCTGTGGCAAAACCACCCTTATCGCCAAACTGGCGGTGCAATTGCACCAAAGCGGCCGCAAAGCGGGTATTTTGTCACTCGATGACCAAAAACTTGCGGGCTTCGAACCCTTGGCCATCACCGCCGAAACGCTCGACGACGAAGCCTACCTCCTCACCGCCACCAGCAGCCTGCACGCGGCCGCACAGGGCATGGGCAAACGCCATGTGCTTCTCATAGATACCCCCGCGCTCAACCCCTATCAACCGCAAGCCTTCGCCCAACTCAAGCAGCGTCTCGACTCACTCGGCCTACCGGTCACCGCCCACCTCGTCATTCCGGCCGATATGAACGCCGACGATATGGGCCTGCTCCCCGTCGCCACTCACCGTTTCAACCTGCAAAGTCTGGTGGTCACCAAGCTGGATTGCACCACCCGCTACGGCGCCCTCCTCAACACCGCCGTTGCCGCAGGTTTACCGCTGGGCCTCGCCGCCCACAACGGCAATATTGCCGCCGCGCCGCTTAACCTTACGCCGCAATGGCTGGCACAATCGCTCGGCACCCTGCCGCGCCAACCTTGGGAGTTCACCTCATGATCCACACCTCCACCCCGATGTTCGCCATCGCCTCCGGCAAGGGCGGTGTAGGCAAAACGTCCCTCACGCTCAACCTCGCCACCCTGCTGGCCAAACAAGGCCAACATGTGCTGCTGCTGGATGGCGACACAGGCCTCGCCAACCTCGACGTCCAGCTCAACGTGCAACCGGTAAAGGACCTCGCCCACGTTCTCGCCGGCCAAGCCACCCTGTCCGACATCGCCCTGCCCATCCCACAGCTTTCCACCGGCAAAGGTAGCGTCACACTGCTTCCCGGCCGCGCCGGCCACTCCGGCCTCACCAACGTCACGCAGCCACAACTCACACAATTGCTGACCGACCTCCGCGCGCTCACCAGCAACGCCACCGTCATCCTGATCGACGTCGCCGCTGGTGTCGCTCCCGCTCAACTCATCATGTGCGCGCAAAGCACCGCCACCCTGCTGGTGAGCACGCCGGACCCCTCCTCGCTCACCGACGCCTACGCCCTCATCAAACTGCTCTGGCAGAATCACGGCACCGCCAACACGCGCCTCATCGTCAATCAGGCCAGCAAAACCGAAGGCCAACAGGTCCACACCCGCCTCTCCACCGCCGCCGAAAACTTCCTGAAACTCCCACCCCTCCCGCTGCTGGGCATTATTCCCACCGACAAACTCTACAGCACCGCCGTGCGCAGCCAAGCCATCGCCGCGCTCACCTATCCGCAAAGCACGGCCGTCGAGGCTATCGAAGCCCTCCTCCCCAAACTCCTCCTCCCTTCCCAAAAAGCTGCCTAAAAACGCCAAAAGGCGGAGGTTCTCACCCCCGCCTCACAGCATCGCGTTACATCGTTTCAGGCCGTGTCCAACCTTCAAGGGTTATTCCTACTTTTAAACGATGATCTAAGCTTCCGAGCAGCTCATTCGCCGCCGTGAGTGTCTTTTTCCCGGTATTCGGCATGGCTAGAAAATCCTTCTCGGTCATAGTTGCCAACTCCGCGACATACAAGACATTCTTCTCGGAAAGCTTGTTCTCCAAGCTCTGGCTTAACCCGCATTCCGAGAGACGTAGGTTGAGCATTTTAAACAGGACTTTTGACACGGGTCTACCATCGAGCAAAAGATCAGCCACACACTCAGATGGCTCCGAGGCGTTTGTCTCAAGCTCATCCGACACCAAAATTCCATGATCAACCACAAACCCATAGTTGTCTTGGGTTTGCAAAACATCCAGCAGGGCCGGAAGGCTCGATTCCAGCGTCGACCGCTGGATCCGGTAAGGCGATTCATACAGACCGTCCGGATCTCCTTCGGTCCGAATATAAATCACCATTTCCGGCAGGGCCTTGGCCCATTCCAGAATCGTCGGAACAGCGTCCCTTACAGGCAAGCTGCGACGATCCAATCCGTCGACATGGAGATTGGTAACGCACCCTTTTTCAATTTCGATATCGAGAACCGATACATCGAAATGCTCGGCAAAATAACGGTAAATCTCGTAACTTCGCGGTACACTGACGACATCGCTCAAGGTCACACCTTTAGGCAACTCGTTGACGTTAAAAACGTCAAATTCCACAATCACAGTCTTCGCCATGGTTCCCTCCACAGGTAGGCGCCAAACATTCAGTCCAAGCCAAAGCTCCCCCACACGTATACACATCAAACCCCTTGCCTACAATAAAAAAGAGAGAGGCCTAGCCCCTCTCCTCGCCTTCTCCATTAACCTATTTCGCGCCAATCCCACCATCTACCAACAGCGTCACACCGGTAATGTACCCGGCTTCGGCACTTGCCAAAAACGCCACCGCCGCCGCAATATCCTCCGGCTTACCATAGCGGCCCAGCGGCACGGCAGCCTTGGTCGCATTCGCAAAATCTCCGCCATCATCAGGGTTCATGTCGGTATCAATCGGCCCTGGCGCCACCGTGTTGACCGTAATGTTACGCGGTGCAAAATCTAAGGCCCACCCTTGCGTAAACATCTTAATCGCGGCTTTGGTCGCGCTGTATTCGGCCACACCGGGCATCATCGCCCGCTCACCCATCACACTACCCACGTTCACAATTCGGCCACCTTCAGCCAGCACCTTATGCGCCTCCTGCACGGCGGCCCACACCGCGTCCACATTCACCGCTTGCTGCCATCGGTAAAGCGTCTCATCACCCGCCACATGCTTAAACACACCGGCATTGTTCACCAAAATATCCAACCTGCCATGCGTGGCCGCAGCCTCTCTCACCGCCACGCGCACGGCATTCATATCCGTGCTGTCGGCTACCACATAACTCGCCGCACCACCCAGTTCTTTCACAAGCGCTTCCGCCGCGTCTACGCTCTTGCTGGTGGTAAACACCACGTGCGCGCCATCCTTCACCAAACGCCGCACAATCGCCGCCCCAATTCCGCGGCTACCACCGGTGACAAAAGCCGTTTTTCCTTTCAGATTCATATCGTTCTTCCTCATGTTGTCGTTTCGTTATTGCTATCCCACCACACTCTCTCCGGCGTGTCCATCTTTATTTCGATATTTTCGTAATAACAGAATAGCCCTTGAAAATCTTACCCCTAACTGCTATCTCAAAAGCATGAGTTCCTTCACGCACCCCGACACCCACGAGTTCGACCTACCGCAGGTCCTCTACGCGCTGGGCGACCCCACCCGCCTCGCCATCGTGCGCAAGCTGTCGGAATGCGAAGGCATGAGCTGCGGCGACGTCTGCTGCGACACCCCGCGTAGCACGCTCACCCACCACCTCAAAATCCTGCGCGAGTCCGGTATCATCGCCACCGAAAAGCAAGGCCAAACACACTTCAACAGCCTGCGTAAAACCGACCTCGACAAACGCTTCCCCGGCCTGCTCAAAACCATCCTCACCCAATCCGCGTAAATACACAGCCCAATGTACGGCGCGCAGCGACGTTGCCCCTGCGCGCGGGGCTACAAACAGAAATCCCGGTGCTTTTTGGCGGGGCGCTGTGTACAGGCATGGAGTACATAAGCCACGCCAAAAAGTGCTGGGGGGCTGTTTTAGCCCGCGCAGTTCTGTTAGCTTGAGCAAAATGAATTTATTAGACGCCCTACCCAATCTCCTCAACCGCCTTACCGGTAATGGCGTCTCTCAAACCGTCACCATCACCTTCACCCCGCAACTCCCTGCCGACGTGAAGATGCAGATTCTCAACCAAAACCCCGCCCAACCGTTCACCCTGACCGTCACCGAAGGCAAGGGCAACACCCTCACCTTCACCGCCAGCAACGGGCAAATCTTTCAAGCGACGGTAAATCCGGCGCTGCCCACCGGCACGCGCCTGCAACTCAGCCCCGCCGATCTCCTTCCCAACCAAACCACCCCCACCGCTCCTGTCATTCAAGCCAAAATCTTGCCCTCACCGGCCACACTTTCTGCAGGCGCGCAGGGCGCCGCCATCATTACCCAACCGAGCCAAACCACAACACCGCAACAACCCATCACACCACCTCCTTATCCGGTGTTACAGGTGGCGGCCGAGGCCACCTCCCCTCAAGCCCTCAGCACCGCCATCACCAACGCACTGGCCAACGCGTTGGCGCAACCACAACCGATCCAACAACCCAGCAACCCCAACCAACCGATCCCCCTGCCTGTCCCCGCAGGGCCCGTCGCCATCAGCCAACCCGCCACCTTGCCGCAAAATCTGCTCAACCAACCGCTCACGCTGGTGCCCACCGGCCCTCTCAAGCCCGACGGTACGCAACCCGCCACGCTGCAACCGGCCAACGGCCCCACGGTGCAACTTCCCAACAGCCGGCCCATCACTACGCCCATTACCCTGAACCTTGGTGTCGAGCTCAAACCCAACCAACCGCAAGCGGCCATCATCTTGCCGCCCGCAACACCTACATCCTCCCCACAACCCCAAGCCCAACCCACACTCTTTCTCACCGGTCCAAGCACCGCCGTACCACAGATTCCCAACCAACCCATCGCCCTGCAAAACGCTCCGGCTCTCCCCCCGACTGCGGATACACCCGACCTCCTTCCCACCCCTACCGCCGCGCGCATTCTGCCACCCCAGCCGGGTCAACCCGCAGGCCAGCACACCGCCCTGCTCGCCAGCGGCGCCACCGTTACACTCACCACCCCACAACCCCTCCCAACCGGAAGTATCGTCATCATGCCGGATATTCCTATCAATCCCTCCGCCGCCGTCCAACGCGTTCTCACGCCGGATAGTCAAAGCCAACAACAGCCCAACACCAACCTGCAGGGCAACCAAACGCCGCAAACCGCCGCACCGGTCGCGCCCCAAATCAAAACCGCGGTACTCGCACCGGGCATGGTCGTACAGGGCACCATTACCGGCCAAAACGAGCAGGGCCAGCCGTTGCTCACCCTCACCGCACCCCCGGCCATGGCTGGCCAGCAAGCGGCACTCAATCTCACCAACCCCACCGCGCTCATGCCGCTCGGCGCGGGCCTCACCATCCGTGTCGGAGACTCCCTCGCCGCCACCATCCTTGGTCTTACTTTGCCCGCCCAAACGCAGGCAGCCTATACCGTCGGCACCATCGGCGCACGGTGGGAGAATCTCCAGCAAGGCCTCCACGCCCTCCAACAGCAGTCGCCAATCGCAGCCGACCGCCTGCGCGCAAGCCTCCCCCAACTCAGCCAGATGTTACCGGGCCTCATCGCCTTCACCAACGCGCTACGCACCAACGATCCCGAAAAGGCCCTCGACCGCGAAGCCGTTCGCCTTCTCAAAGCGATGGGAATCGACCTATCATCCGACATTTCCCAACTCAGCCAATTGCAACAACGCCCCTCTCCGGAAAGCGAGAACCAATGGCGTGGCACCCTGTTTCCGTATGTAGAAGCGTCCGGCGAAGACCCCCGCCAAGGTGGTTTTTTCTGGCGCCGTGAGAAAAAGGACGACCCCCGTGCCCCCACCTCCACACGCTTTGTGGTGGAGGTCGATATGTCGAACATCGGTGCCCTCCAGCTGGATGGTCTGATAACCTACCCAGACATCTGGCTCAAACTCCGCCGCACCACGCAACCGGAAGACGGCTTTACCGAAAACCTGCAAGCACTGGTGGGCAGCATGCTGCAAAGCTACGGCCTGAATGGCGGCATCGCGGTAGAAACCACGCAAAGCTTCCCAGTCAATCCCCGCGCCGAAATGCTGGCCGAAACCGACAACCCCCTCCCCACTACAGCCTAATAGCCACACACCCTCTTTCAAATCTGAAACGTGTCATATATTGCCTCTTGCGGTATACGCGCCCGCCATGCAGGGTCAGGCTATGTCACTCGTGCCCTCCACGTCACCCTTTGCATCCGCCACACCGGCGTCGTCTGCCACATCCGCTCCGGCGGCTCCTTCCGCGTTAGGTTTGGTGAATGCCGCCAACCGGCCGCAGTTGTCAGATTCTCTCTTCGTCAAGTTTGCCTCTCTCATTTACGAGCTCTCCGGCATGCGCTTCGAAGCCAACAAATCCTACTTCATCGCCAGCAAGCTGGACCTCCGCGTCCAAGCCCTCGGCCTCAAGAATTTCGAAGCCTACCTGGCGTACCTAGAAAGCCCCTCCGGCCGCAGCGAATATGGCTTCCTGATCGACGAGATCACCATCAACGAAACCTTCTTCTACCGCCACGAGCCACAGCTGCAAGCGTTCCGCGACGAAGTGCTGATGCCGATGATTTTCGCGCGTAAGGCCCAGCGTCAAATGCGCTTCCGCATCCTCTCCGCCGCCGCCTCCACCGGCGACGAACTTTATACCGTGGCCCTCATGCTGAAAGACATGGGCCTCGTCGGCAAAGATATGACCTTTGAACTGGTCGGCACCGACATCTGCCACGACGCCCTGCAAAAAGCCCGCGCCGGTGTTTATCGCAAGTACAACATCCGCAACGTGCCAGCCTCCATCCTGCAACAGAACTTCGACCACGCCATGGGTACCGGCGGCGGTACCGAAACCTGGACCATCAAGCCGGATATTAAGTCCATGTGCCGCTTCCAGGAAGGCAACCTGATGGACACTACCCGCACCAGCGCACTCGGCAAGTTCGATATCATCTTCTGCCGCAACGTGCTGATTTACTTCGACGAAGCCAGCAAGGAAAAAGTTGTCCGCAACCTCTCAAGCATTCTCAACGACGACGGCTTCGTGCTGCTCGGCCACTCGGAAAACATCTATAGCCAGCGTCATATCTTGCGCCCGGACAAAACCCACACCAACGCCATCGCCTACAGCAAGGCCCCTCCGGGAACACCCAAATACAACGTCTAATACAAACCCAAAAAACGCCTCCAAGAGGCGTTTGTTTTTCAGAGTCCGACGCGAAGCGGAGTCGCCCGCGCCTATGTTTTATTTCCGAACGCGGCCCGCTACTTCATCCAACTGATTCTGCGCCTTCTTAAGCCGCTCCTTCCTACGCTCCAGCTTTTTTTTCTCCCACAACAGCTCATACGTCTTCTGCCCCGCAAAAAGCTGCTGCAGCTGGGCTTGCTGAACTTTCTCATTCTCCAGCAAGGTCGCTTCCATCTGCCGGATCTCCGCAATCTCGCGCCGCACCCGCTCCTGAAACGCCCCCGCGGCCTGAATCGAGAGCACATCGTCTTCCGCCACCGCCGTCACAAACGCTACCGCAGCCTCCTGCTCCAGCTCTTTGGTACGGTTACGGCACGCATCAATCGCCTCACGGGTTTTGGCCAGCGCCTGCTGCGCTGCTTCCACCTTACGTTCGGCAACTTTAATCAGAACCTCTAGCGTCTCGGCCATCGCTCAGGGCCTAGCCTTTGCCAATCGCTTCTTCCAGCAAGCGGAAGCTATCCGCCATGCTGCAACTCTCATTCGGCGCCTGCTTCAAAAAAGTTTCCAGGCGCGGCATCAGGCGTATCGCCTCATCCACCTGCGGGTCGCTGCCGCTGGTGTACGCACCTAACCGGATCAACTCCGCCATATCATCATACGTCGCCAGTATCTGGCGTGTCCGGCGCACTAACGCATACTCCTCGGCACTCAAACATTTCGGTACCATACGGCTGACACTCTTCAACACTTCAATCGCCGGAAAATGGCCGCGTTCCGCCAAGCTGCGGGTCAGAATAATGTGCCCGTCTAAAATCCCGCGCACGGCATCGGCCACCGGCTCTTCCATGTCGGAGCCCTCCACCAACACGGTAAAAATCGCCGAAATCGTCCCCGTCCCCGTCCCCGGCCCGGCTCGCTCCAACAGGCGCGGCAACTCGGCAAACACACTGGGGGTATAACCCCGTGTCGTCGGGGGCTCGCGGCTGGCCAAACCAATTTCACGCTGGGCTTGGGCAAGGCGCGTTACGCTGTCCATCAGCAGCAGCACCTTAAAACCGCAGTCTCTAAAATACTCCGCCACTGCCAACGTCAAATACGCGGCCTGGCGCCGCACCAGCGGCGGCTCGTCACTGGTAGCGGTAATCACCACGCTACGGGCAAGGCCCGCAGGGCCTAATTCTTCCTGAATAAACTCGTTGAGCTCCTTACCACGCTCACCAATCAGCCCGATCACCGTCACTTCAGCCTTGCTGTGCTTGGTCAGCATCCCCATCAGCACACTTTTACCCACGCCACTTCCGGCAAAAATCCCCATCCGCTGGCCTTCACACAACGGCAATAACGTGTTCAGCACACGCACGCCGGTGTCCATTTTGGCGCCGACCATTTTGCGCTGGAACGCCGGCGGCGGCCCCGCACGCAATACGCGCTCCTCACCTCCAATGCTGGCCAGCGGGCCTTTGCCATCCAGCGGGTCGCCAAGCCCATTCACCACACGGCCAATCCAGCTGTGGTTAATGCGCAGTTTGCCACCGCTCGGCCCGTCCATATACACGCGCTGGCCGGGGCCGATGCCTTCCATGGTGCCATACGGCATCAGCAACGTATTCCCGTCTTCGGCGGTCCCCACCACTTCGGCCGGTCGGCCCGCCGGCTCACCGGAAATATCAGTTATCCGACAACGCGCCCCCATGGTGGCGGCTCCGGCTTCACTCAAACCGGCCACCCGCACCACCAGCCCGTCCACGGCCACCACGCGGCCATAGGGGTGTACCAGTTGCACCGTTTCAAGCCGCTGCGTCAGTTCGGGTAGTTGCGTTAATTCCACAGCCTATGCTGCCATAATCCGCAACCGTACACCACACTGTCACCGAAACTCTTGCCTAACCCTGCACCGCCCGTGTAAGTTAATATCCAATAAAGCCATAATAATAAAAACCGAAGGCTCTCACTCATGTTCAACGCACAAAGCCGCCAGGCCGAAAAAGCCACCACCATGCTGCACCAGCTGGTCACCTTCGAACTCTTCGGCGAAGTGTTCGCCCTCCCGATTCTCGACGTCCGCGAAATCATTCGCCTCACCGCTATCACGCCGGTGCCGCAAGCCCCCTCGTTTGTAGAAGGCGTCATCAACCTGCGCGGCCAGATCATCCCGATCGTCGACCTGCGCAAGCGCTTCGGTGTCGATACCCAAGACGCCACCGATGAAACCCGCATTATCGTGGTAGAGCTCGGCAACGGCATGGTCATCGGTCTGATCGTCGACGCCGTGCGCGAAGTGGAACGTATCCCGGCCGACAGCATCCTGCCGCCACCCTCGCTGGTCGCTGGCTCCATCGGGTCGGAATACATCAAGGGTATCTCCAACCACGAAGATAAGATGATCGTGCACATCGACATGCGTAAAGTCTTCAACAGTACCGAAATGTCAGCCCTCGAAAGCGCTGCTTAAACGTCGCTGTCTTAATGTCAAAAACCGCCTCCAGAGGCGGTTTTTCTTTGTCATCCTTATGGAACAGACGTATACAGAGATCGATTAACCCATCGAAACCGGCGCCTCGCCGATCTACATCTTTTCACAGGAGACACTTCCATGAACAGGAAGCTGAAAGACTTCCTCACCCACGACTACCGCAGCTACAACGCCGTGCAGGCCACCAGCCTGATTCTAGGCGGCACGATCATCGACACCTGGCCAAACCTCAATGTCTGGCCGTTCTGGACCGCTCTGGCCGCCTATCTACTCGCAACCGTGGTCAGCGTCGCCCTCTACACCCGCCACGAAACGTCGGATACGCCGGTGCGCGCCGGCTTCATGGGAGCGGCCATCATCTTGCTGGTGCTGATCGCCTCCGCCCGCCGTACCGACTGGTGGACATGGACCGGCTTCAGCATCCTGCTACCACTTGCGGCGACAGTCTTGGCTAGCGGGTTTCTCTATACAGCGCTGCTAAACTTTGCCCGCCTGCATATCTACCCGCGGCATAAGCCGCTACCGCGCAAATAACAACCAGCCTCGCCCTTTTAGGCGAGGTTGTTGTTATTTCATAAAGGCCACACAAAGGGGCCCGCAGGCCCCTTAAAGAAACAACCAAGCTTACTTGGCAGCAGCAGCGCCGCCAGCCTTGCCGTACTTGTTCATGAACTTTTCCATACGGCCCATGCTGTCCAGAACCTTGCGCTCGCCGGTATAAGCCGGGTGGTTCTTGCTGTCGATAACCAGCTGGATACGGCCATCAGCCTCACCGTAGGTGGTGCGGGTCATGTACTCAACACCATCGGTCATTACTACCTTAACAAAGTGGTAGTTCGGGTGAATGTCTTTTTTCATAGTCGTTTCTCCAATCTGGTTACGCCTGCCACACGAATACGATCGGACCAGGCTCAATGGGGCCTTTTCGCCAAAATCGCCCTTAACGTCAAGTAAAATCATCCACAAACCTAAAAAAGGCCCCTTATAGGGCCCTTTTGAAAGCAGAGCTTAGTTCAGCCCTTTGGCCAAAGCCTTATCGGTCAGAGTAGCGGCAACCTTGCCATCCACGCTGGCTTCCAGCAGCTTTTCAGCCACCAAAACAGCAATCTCGGCAACGTCTTTTTGCACCGAGCGCAGCGCTTCGTCACGTGCCGCCTCAATGCTCTTGCGGGCATCTTCAGCCTTGCGGGCCAGTTCGGCTTCCACCTGACGAATACGCTCGTTGGCAAGCGCTTCACTCTCGGCACGGGCCTTGGAAACAATCTCACCGGCTTCCTTCTTGGCTTGCGCCAGTTGGGCGGCATACTCGGCCAAGGTGCCTTCGGCCTGCACGCGGCTGCGTTCAGCCGTATCAAGGTCGCTGGCAATCTGGGCCGCACGGGCATCCAGCACACCCAGCACGCTTGGCACTACAAAACGCCACATAATGCCGAGCAGGATGACAAACGCCACCGTGGTCCAGAAGTACTGGCTGTGCAGGTAGTCGAGAACGAAAAGTTCCATGGCGTTTTACCCCTTTAGGCGTTCGTACTTAGAGTACGAACAGGATGAGGGCAGCGATAGCGAAGGCGAACAGAGCCACAGCTTCGATAAAACCGGCGCCGATATAGAAGTAGCTGCTCAGACGCTCTTCCACCGAGGGCTGACGGCCAACGGCTTCAAAGAACTTGCTGGCCATGATGCCAAGACCGATACCGGAACCGGCCATGCTTAGGGCGGCGATACCGGCGCCGATGGCTTTCAGCATGGTCAGGTCAGTGGTGGCGGCAACGGTTGCTACGGTAGCTACGGGTTCCATGGGTGGTTTCTCCTAGTTGAAATTCGTTGTTCATTAACTCTTGAATCTGCGGCCCTTATACCCAAAGCACCGCCCGCAGGCAAGCCTAAAAGCCCAAAAAAAGAGGCCGAAGCCTCTTTCAAATACCAACTTTAGTGACCGTGAATACTCTGATTCAGATACACGCAGGTTAATACCGTAAAAATGTAAGCCTGCAGCAACGCCACAAACACTTCCAGCGCGGTAATCGCCACCAATACCATCAGCGGGATGACCGACGTCGGCGCCAAAGCATAGTTCAAGCTACCACCGCCATCCAGCGTCAGGCCCAGCAGCATGATGCAGAATGCCGCAAACACTTTCAGCAACACGTGGCCAGCTACCATGTTGGCCGCCAAACGGACGGCGAGGGTTGCCGGACGCACGAGGAACGAAATGATTTCCAGCGGAACCATCAGCGGCAGCAGCCACCATGGCGTGCCATGCGGCACAAACATCGCAAAGAAGTGCAAGCCCTGCTTATACACACCTACCGTCACAATCAGAATAAACACCATGATGCCCATGTAGGCGGTGGTGGTAATCTGGCTGGTAGCGGTAAAGCTGTGTGGAATCATCCCGATCAGGTTCAGCGCGGCAATGAACAGGAAGGTCGTAATAATCAGCGGGAAGAACGCCATCGCCTCGCGGCCCGCGGTCTTTTCGGTCAGCTTCTGGATAAACTCGAAGGTGATTTCCACAAACGCCTGCCAACGACCCGGCACCATCGCCATACGCATCGTGCCCAGCAGCATAATCAGCACTACCGCAGCGGTACCGATGCCGGTCCACAGGGTCTGGTTGGTAATGGTAATATCTAAACCACCGAGCATCAGCGGATGCAGCGGGGTTACCTCAAACTGGTGGAGCGGATTCAGAGACATGTCAGCCTTCTAACAACCCTCCCCGCTCGCGTCAACTGCACTGTGCATACCGCTACCATCTAAAAAGCGTGCCACCCCCGCAACACTTTCAGCAACCTTACCATAAAAACCCAAGCTATTCATATTATTACAACCCGATGACAAACACCTTCACAAGTGCTAGCGTCAAAGTCCCTGAAATATCTGAATGACGACTTCCCACGAGGACTCCCATGACTGTCATACGCATTCTTGGCACATGTGTACTTGTGCCCCTTATCGCAGCGGCAATCCTGTTTCTTATCAGCAACGTTGCCGTTCCCTTCCAAAAAGGCACCCCCATCGGCCTCTCCCTGGACACATCCTTCACACTCCTCGGAATGATCGTATTCCTGAGCTTCGCCTTGGTTTTAGTTGTCCGCCCCCCACACACAGGAGGCTTCCATGAACCTAAGAAAAGGA
Organism: Alphaproteobacteria bacterium; assembly: GCA_027485835.1. Lineage (GTDB taxonomy): Bacteria > Pseudomonadota > Alphaproteobacteria > UBA2136 > UBA6156 > UBA6156. The sequence continues at coordinate 727,725 of JAIXQG010000002.1, read as the reverse complement.
ACTGACGTCCTTTCCAGCTCACTCAATGCGCTGCTGGTAGGCGCCGCATTTGCCTTTATCGCTGCCATGCTTTTCATCTGAAAAAGATAAAAAGATCACGTATAAAAAAGCCGGACCTCGCGTCCGGCTTTTTTATATCTCTCTAAGCACGCGGGCGCCGCGCCACACTCACAATCCAACTCACAAACCCCAGCACTCCCCCCAGCATCATCAGCCACGGCAAGCTGCCAAGGTAGCGGTCCAGCGCAAACCCAATCCCGCCCATCAGCATCACGGCAACAACCAGCCGCAAGCCAACCTCCACACCGGCCATAGAAGAAACGCCACCCTGCGGCGGCGTCTCATCCCCTACCGCCTTACTTGGCGGGGGCGGCGGTACCGGTCGCTTTGGCATAGGCCGCTTCCAATACAGGTTTCAGTTCTTCATACGGCACGGCGCCATCCAGCTTCACACCATTTACGTAAGTGGTCGGAGTACCACGGATACCCAGCGTCTCCGTCGCGGTCTTCTTGCTAGCCGCCACACGGGCATGCAAGTCAGCATCCTTCACGCAGGCTTCCACCTTGGCGCCATCCAAACCAAAACCGGCCGCCACGTTCTTAATTTCAGCCAGCGGATCATTGCTGGTTACGATATTGGTCTGGTTTTTAAAGAAGGCGTCCACAATTCCATAGTACTGCTGGGCTGGTACACAACGGGCCACCTTGGTAATCCCCACCGCCATATCATCCCACGCCAAGTCACGCAGTACGTACTTAACCTTGCCTGTGACAATCCAGTCTTTCTTCACTTGCGGCATGGTCTTCAGGGTAAAATCGGCGCAGTGGCTGCAGGTCATGCTGGCATACTCAATCATGGTCACAGGGGCCATCATGCTGCCCATCACGCGGTCACCGGGCTGAATATCCAGCGCATTGCCCGCATTCGCCACCGGCTGGGCAGCTACCGGCTTGGCCGGTGCGGCAGCAGGGGTGGTCACGGCAGCCTTGGCGCTGTTAATCCAGCCGTCCAGCCAGCCACCGTCGGCGGCCCACGCGGCACCGCCTACGACGGCAATCCCTACAAACACGGACAAAACCGTTAGCTTTTTCATCATGAACAATCCCCTATTTCTTGCTCTTTTCGTTCAAAATCTGCGATCCCAACCCGGCCAGCGCCGCGCGCAAATCGTCATCCCGCACACTTTTGCACAAGCTCGCGGCCTTGTCACCCATCGCAGAGGTAGGCGGCACCACCGGCGCCGCGCGCAGGCCGCCCCCCTGCCCCTGCGAGCGTTTCAAATCATGCCGCGTAATCCCTCGCACTTTGGTAATCGCGGTATAGCCCAACAGTTTCCCGATGCTCTCCACAATTTGCGGCGTCACATAATGCAACTCTTGCTTCACACCATCACTCACCACCGCCACGGTCAACACGTCCCCTTTCACACTCTCGGGGCAGCTATGCTCGGCCAGTAACGGGCAAATCGCCCGCCAGTGCGGCACAATCTGCGCCAGCAACACACCTTGCTTGGCGAGCGCAGGCTGTACCAGCGGCGCCAGCACATTGCCCAGCGCTACCCCGCGCTTCATCCGCTCGCCCGTTGCCACCACAGCCCCGCTGGAGGTCTTTTTCAGGCCCCCTGTACTACCGGCCTTGCCCTTGGCTGCAACATCACTCATAAACCTAACGTACCAGATATGAGCCAGCCCAACCATATTCCTTCACAACAATTCCAAACCGCCCTGCTCGGCTGGTACGCGCGCGGCCACCGTGCCATGCCGTGGAGGGACGAAAACGCCACCCCCTATCACATCTGGCTGGCCGAAGTGATGCTCCAGCAAACCACCGTCACCGCAGTCATTCCCTACTACCAGCGTTTCCTGCACCGCTTTCCTACGCTGCAATCTCTGGCCGAAGCCCCCATCGACGACGTCCTGCACCACTGGCAAGGCCTCGGCTACTACCGCCGCGCCCATATGCTGCATAAGTGCGCCCAAACCATCTTGCGCGACCATAACGGCCACTTCCCGACCACCGAATCCGAACTTTTAAACCTCCCCGGCCTCGGCCCCTACACCGCCGCCGTGCTGGCCGCCACCGCCTTCAACACCGCCGCCAATGTGGTCGACGGCAACGTCGAGCGCGTCATCTCCCGCCTCTACCGCATAGAGCAACAACTCCCCGCCGCCCGTAACACCCTCCGCACACTGGCAGGCCACCTCGCCTCCCCCACCGAGCCTCGCCTCTATGCCAACGCCATCATGGAACTAGGCTCCCAGGTCTGCACCCCCACCTCCCCGCAGTGCTTAATCTGTCCAGTAGCACAATGGTGTCAGGCCAACCAACATGGCGACCAAACCAGCTACCCGCGCAAAGCCCCCAAAAAACAAATACCCCACCACACCGCCACCGCGTGGCTCATTACCGACCCCTCCGGCCAACTCTACCTCCAGCAACGCCCCGCCACCGGCCTGCTCGCCTCGTTGTACGAACTCCCCCACAGCGGCTGGGAACCGAAATCCGAACCGCAACACGCTCCCCTCGCACTCGATACCCAAACCGAATGCGGCAGCATCAGCCACACCTTCAGCCACTTCAAATTAACGCTAAACCTGCTGCACACCGAGGTACCGGAAATCCCCGCCTCCAACCGCTATGCGCCAGACAACCTGCCCGCACTCTCCACCCTCATGCGCAAGGCCCTCACCCACGCTCTCGCGCATATCTAAAGCTATTCCCGTTATTCTTTACATATTATGGCGGAGATAAAAAGGGAGCTGGTTAGGGCGAAAAACTAGGATAATAGCGGCCCTATTTTTCTGGTTTTTTGACATAATCCAGATGCCTTTTTAGCCCGCCCGCAGGTTTACAGAATGTGTAAAGAATAAGGGGAATAGCTTTAAGGGCGTTTAAGCGCGTACAACCGTCTCGCCAAAATAAAACCACTCCTCACCGGCCACGGCATCCTGCTTGGGCATAATCATCGCGCCATCACGCGGGGCCACCAGCAGCGTGCCGTCCGCCAACTGCGCCAACGGTTCACCCGCCACCACGCTATCGAGGTTCTGCCAGCCACGCAGCAGCTTGCCACCCTGTTCAGGCATCACCCAAACATGGCTAAACCGCACCTCACGCGGTGCTTCCACCTGCGCTCCACCGCCTACAAGGCCTAAATGTCGCAAGGCGTTAGCAATACACGCTTCGGCCAACGCTACCGCCGCCTCTTCCTCATGTTGGCCGCACTCCACCAGTACCGCCGTCTTACCTTGACTATGGGCATACTGCACCGTATCCCCCATGTTCAATCCACTCGCCGCCTCGGTGCCATACAATTCCGGCCACCCGCTCAACACATAGGGGAAACCCAAATTCTCGGCAAACGCCACAGTCGTGGCATCCGTGTAATCCCGAAACACAAACGGCACCCCCGGCGTATGGAAGGAATGGATATCCAGCAGGTAATCACAGCTGTCCACCACATCGCACAGCGCGGTGGCAATGCGCTCTTCCTCACAGCTTGGCGCCTCATGTCGCGCAAAAATACGGTTGAGGTTCTTCTCCACATAACGCCGCCGCACGGCATAAGCGGCAGGGTTGGCCACGGGTACAAACGTTACCCGCCCGCACTCAAGCGGCAACCGCCCATCACGTATCTCGGCCCTAACCCGCTCAATCGCACGTGGCCCACACAGCTCGTCACCGTGCACAGCCCCCATCACCAACAGGTGGGGGCCGGGCTTCAAACCGGCAAAGCTATAACTGGCAATCATGTCCTGTCTCTCCATCTTCGTTTACCTATCTCAATAATGACAGGCCGCGAGAGATAATCTCCCGCGGCCTGATGTCTCGCTCACAGTGGGGCTTAATCGGCAGCGGCAAGGCCTATCTGGCCGCCACGATACCAAACGCCGTGGTATCCGTCAGTACCAAACGTCTTCCGTTGCACGCGCCACGGCTGCGTTGGGTTCAGGTAGCGCTGAACCGTCTGCGCCGGCCTATCGGCCACCTTGCGGCGAACCAGATACAGCGGTTCGTGGTCGGAAGGCGCCTCGTCACACGCAACAATACGCATACCAAGCGCCAGCATGCTGCACCAGCTGGCGATGTTCCCCACCGCCGCTTCGGCCACCAGCTGGTGGCGTCCGCGCAGGCGGGCCAGCCCCAGGCCCACTTCGCCCATGCGCTGCATCAGGTGGTTGCCACGGTAGGCCGCATCCACCAAAACGCCTTTCATCACCACCAGCTTGTCGGCAGGCTCCTCCGGCTGCAAGTCGCAGCCATGGTCACTGTCCGCCCGCGGCGGCAGGCCCATCAAAGACTGCGCTACAAGCCTCTCGCCATCAAACACCCCCAGCATCACGCCAAGGGCCTCCAGATGCGCCGCAAAGCTCTCCTCACGCCGCACCACCACATAGGCACCGTGTCCGTCGGCCACCAGCTCGGCATTCACCTTGTTTTGCAAGGCGCAAATGGCAGGCAGGTCGCGGTCACGCAAGCGCCGCAGTTTCAGGTTCAGCTCCGGCTGCTTGATCCCTCGCAGGTCAACGCCATCACCCAGTACAACCTGCTCGGTTGCACCATTCACATGTTGGTTCATTTCGGCCTCCTCGGGGGCATAGTTATAAAAATCAAAAGGGAAGGAGATGTCGCCAAGGTAGACCACACTTCCCGTATGCGCTGAGAAAAACAACCATCCCCGAAAGAGAGGTAACCAACCCAACGCATACGGCAAATGTCGCCGTACGGTCAGGCTATCGTCGCAGAAGAACCGGAGAACCCGTCAAAACGCCCCGTGCCGCCACAGCGGTCAAATCCAAGGGGGTATACGAAGTAAACATACGTGTACAATAGGCAGCCGGAGGCGTTTCGTCAAGCCTACTGGCCACACTCTCTGGCCACCAAGGCCGTAAACGCCTCGCGCAGGGCCTTATACACCGGCGTCTGGGTGCGGTCGTCGCCACCGGCCAATACCACGTCATTAACGCTCCGCACCGGCACCATCTCGGTAATGCTGCCGCTGGTAAACGCCTCCGTCGCGCCGGCCAGTTCCGCCACGGTGATATCCCGCACCTCGGTCGCAATTCCCACATCCGCCGCCAATTCCAAAACCACGCTGCGGGTAATGCCGTCCAGCATGCCACTTCGGGCGGTCACCAACTTACCGTCCAGCACCGCAAAAAAATTGCTGCGCGTCGCCTCGGTCACATGGCCCTGTGGTGTGGTAAACAGCACGTCGTCATAGGCCGTACCAGCCCGCTTCGCCGCCACAAACCCGATGCCGTAATTGGCAGTTTTCACATCCGGCAATTCGCGTATTGCCTCCACCGTTTTCAGGTTTTGCCCGCGCACGTAAGTTTCCAATCCATAAGCAGCTTGCGGATGCTGCATCTTCACCGCATCTTCCAAAATAAACACCTGCGGCGCAAAGTCGGCACACGCCGCAAAGGAAAGGCCTGATGCCGCCGCACACTCCCCCGCCGTCACATAGATCTTCACCACACTGTGCGGGTAACTGTGTTCAGCCATCAGCATAGCAATCTGCTGCTCTAAGTCCGCACGGCTCACCGGCAACGTAATTCCCATCAGCGCACACCCGCGCTCCAACCGGTTAAGGTGAGCCGCCATTCTAAACGGGACACGCCCATACACACGGAACAATTCAAACACCGTAATCCCGCGCGCAAAGCCAAAATCGCCCAGCGCCACCGTCGGTTTATCGGCGGTTAAAACCCCATTCACCATGTACATAGTTCGCCCCCCTCAAGTTAAGAGTTTAAGCCAGCCACTGCCGCAAACCGGTCGCCAGATCTACCGGCTTCCAACCAGGGAAGACCTGTCGCAACAGCGTAATATCGGCACAGCTCAGCTTTACATCCCCCTTGCGTGCGGGGCGGTATTCCACCCGTGGGTTCACGCGCTTGATCGACACCACCTGCCGGATGGTATCCAGCAAAGTAATCGCAATCCCGCTCCCCACATTCATCACCCACGGCAATTCCACACTCACCGGTGCCTGCACTAGCGCCCGTATAATCATCGCGACATCATGCACCGACACCAAATCCCGCGTCTGGCTGCCATCACCAAAAATCGTCAGCAAGGTGCCGTTTTGCACGCTGTCCACCACCTTGCTCAGCAACCCGCTGTAACCGCCGTTTTCATCCTGACCCGGCCCGTAAGCGTTAAAAATCCGCAGCGTGGTCACCTTCAGGCCATACACGTCCTTGTACATCCGTGCCTGAATCTCAGCCGTACGCTTGCTAGCAGCATAAGGGTTGTTCAGGCTCACATTCCCCGCGTCCTCTTCCTTCACCGCACCGTCACTTAAATTGCCGTACACGGCAGCGCTGCTAGCGTAAATCAGGCGCCCGCTCAAACCCAGTTTGCGCGCACATTCCAACACGTTGTGGGTACCCTGCACATTCACGCGGTAGGCCCGCTCCGGGTTTTCTAATGTCTGCGGAATATCCACGAGCGCGGCAAGATGGATCACATGCTCACAGCCCTGCATAGCCTTTTCCACCGTGGCCATGTCCGCCACATCGCCCTTGATCATATCCATCTGGCGGCCATGCGGGATATTATCACGCTTGCCTGTACTCAAGTCATCCAGCACCATCACGTCATGGCCGCCGCCAATCAGCGCACGCACCACGTAGCTGCCGATAAACCCCGCGCCACCCGTTACCAGAATTTTCGCCATGCTGACTGCCCTATTCCGTCTTCAACCACTGCCGCAACCCGTCGGCCAACAACGTCGGTGTCCATTGCGGCAACGTCGCGCGCAGCAAGCCAATGTCAGCGCAGCTCGAGCGCACGTCCCCCGCTTGCGCCGGCCCATGCACCACCTGAGGTTCCACCCCCATCACCTGCGCCACCGCGTCTATCACATCCAGCAACCGCACGCGCTGGCCACTGCCCAAATTCATCACCGGCGGCACGTCCCCGCCTTGCTCCAACAAGTTCACAATCACCGCGGCTATATCCTGCACCGCCACAAAATCGCGGGTCTGCTCACCGTCTCCAAACACGGTAAACGTCTCGCCACGGCTTAATGTATGAACCACGCGGCTCAATACCCCGCTGTAGGGGCTGCTCGGGTTTTGCCCCTCGCCGTACACGTTAAAAAAGCGTAGCCCCAAGGTCCTAAGCCCATATACATCACGGTACATCCGCCCCAGCGTTTCATCCATCGCCTTGCTGACCGCATAAGGGCTTACCAGATGCGCCTGCAAAGCCTCCTCTTCACGCGTGCCACCGTCGGCCTCACGCGCGCCATATACGGCGGCACTGCTGGCATACATCACGCAGCCCTTCACCCCTTGCACACGGGCGGCATCCATTACCACCTGGGTTCCTACCACATTGCTCGTAAAGGTTTTCTGGGGCTGCTGCACACTGAGCGGAACACTTACCAACGCCGCCAAATGCACCACATGGTCCACACCGTCCATCGCCGCCGTCACACAAGCGGCATCGGCCACATCACCTTCCCGCACGTCCAGCTTGGCATCCTCTGGCATCCCCTCGCGCCCGCTGTTAGAGAAATCATCCAGCACACGCACCGCATAGCCCTTGGCCAACAACGCCCGCACCACATGGCGGCCAATAAACCCCGCCCCTCCGGTCACCAATACACGCCCCATTTTACTTCACATATCCTTCCTTATCAGAGGATTTCCCCGCTAAGCCATCAGCAATGGTTTTGGCCGTGGCAGCCCACGTAAACAGCTTGGCGCGCTCACGTCCCTTTTTGCGCAGTGCATCGGCAACAACCGTATTTTCCAACACACCATACATCGCCACCGCAAACGCCGCCGCCACATCACCACCTTTGTTCACCGGTACATACACACCGGCGTTATCGGCTACTTCAAACTGAAAATCCACATCCGGCAGCACCACCGGCACACCATGCGCCAGCGCTTCCAGTACCGGAATATTGAAGCACTCGGCCTTGCTGGCATTCACAAACACGGCGGCACGGTCCAGCACCTGCATCAGCTTGTCATGCGGCATGCCACCGGTCAGGGTTACCGCTTGGCTCAATTTCAATTCCCGCACCATCGCCAACACCTCATCGCGCACACGCGCGTCCACAGGGCGACCAATAATCATCAAACGGCTCGCGGGGCGCTGCGCGTACAGCTTGGCAAACGCCTCCACCAGCAACGGGTAATCCTTCTGGGCGTAAAAATCGCCAATCGCCACCACCAGGTTGGGGTCGCGCTCCTCCTGCTCCATCTTCACCGAAGGTATCGCCGGCGGCGCCACACGCACCTTACGGGCACTCCGCGGGTTGGCATAATCAGCAATCACATGGTGCGCCACGCTGTACGCCCGCGGAGCATTCCACACACTCAGCCGCGTCAGCAGCTTCAGCACACGCCAGTACAGCTTCATCCCCGTCGTCTGCGCCTGTCCGGCAGCACGCGGGGTGGTATGGATAATCGGCACGCTCCGCCACGCCAGTAGCGGCGTGTAATTGGCATTGCACAGAATCGTCTTAGCACCCCACCGCCAAGCCTTCCACGGCAATACGCACTGCTCCCACAGGTGGCCTTTGGCAAAGCCCAGCTCCGGTACCACACGCACCTCCACTTTGGGCGGCACCCACGTCCCTTCCAGCGTTTTGGCAGGCGCCAGCAAAATCCACTTAAAGCGGTCGTCTTTGACTAATTCCGGCAGAACACCGCGCAAATAGGTCATGCCGCCACCGGTGGTGGTGTGCATGGCATTGAATAGAACTGTCTCAGGCCGCTTTGGCATCGGGGGTGCTCTCATCTTGTTGTCCCACACCTAGCATATCCCGTACCGGAGCGAAACTGCGCCGATGATGTTCGGTAACCCCATGATGCCGCAGCGCATCCATATGCACCGCCGTGCCATAACCAGCATTCTTAGCCCAACCATACGCGGGGTACGCCTCACCCAGCTTGGCCATCAACGCATCGCGGTACACCTTGGCCAGAATACTCGCACACGCCACCGCCAGCTCCTTGCCATCGCCACCCACCACGCACTCCTGCGGCATTTTCAAACCCGGAATCTTCGCATTGCCATCCACCACCACCGCGCCATAGGGCACCTGCGCCAAGGCCCGCGTCATCGCCAGAAACGTCGCATTACGGATATTCAGCTCATCAATTTCCGCCACACTGGCCTCACCAATCCCAAAGGCACACCCCTCGCGCACCAGCACTTCCACCGCCACTCGCTTTTTCGCGGTCAAAACCTTGCTATCACCCGCCACTTTCAGCAACGCCTCTCGCACACTCTCAGGCACCACCACCGCCGCCGCAACTACCGGCCCCGCCAAAGGCCCACGGCCCACCTCATCCACACCGGCCACGAGAACCCCCTCCCCAAACCGCCGCGCAAACGCATCATCCAAAGCCATACATTCTACTTTCTTCATAATCCATGCGCAGCATCCCTCTTAGCGCGAGACAAGGCCGGAGACCATCCATCTCGTAGCGCCAACCGCGCATGAAATGCCCATGTGCGGAAGCCCCCGCGCGCGGAGCTATAAACGCTTCCACAGTGTTTTTTGGCGGGGCGCCGAATACAGAAAAGAGTATTTCAGCCCAGCCAAAAAGTGCTGTGGGAGTGTTTTAGCCCGCGCCGTTCCTCAGCTTACTTCAAAGCCGTCTTACGGTTGCCATTGTACTGGAGCGGCCAATAGCCGTCTGCTAACGCCGCCAAACTCCACGGCGTCTGGTTCATGCGCTGCTGATACAACCAGTAATTGGCAAACACCTTCTCCACATAATCACGGGTTTCATCAAACGGAATACTCTCCAGCCACAGCATCGGGTCATGGCCGGGGGTCACGCCACGGTCCAGCCAGCGGCGCACGTTGCCAATCCCGCCGTTATAGGCGGCCACCACCAGCAACTGGTTACCATCCAGTTTCTTGTTCAGATAATGCAGGTAGTCCTGCGCCAAACCCAGATTGGTGGCAGGGTCGTGCAGATCAGTACGGTCCGGCAGGCTCTTGCCGCTCAGGCGGGCGATGTACTTCGACGTCGCAGGCATCAACTGCATCAGCCCCTGCGCGCCTACACGGCTGCCAATCTGCGGGTTAAACGCACTTTCCTGACGCATGATCCCCACCATCAACGCACGGTCATAGGTCCAGCCTTCTTTCGGAGACCACTCTTCCGCCAGCGGGAACAACGCCGCCGGCATCACGGTACCTTCTTCCTTCAGCTGCTTACCGGCATACAGCGCGGTAGCAGGCAGGCCCATCCGCACAGACGCCGCAGCAAGGGTGCGGGTGGCTTGGTAGGGCAAGTCCTCGTACGCCGCCCGCAACTGGCGCTGCGCCATGTCAACTTCGCCAATCTGCGCCAGCGCCAAGCCGCGCTTGGCAGCCTTCACACGGGTCAGCTGTTCAAAACCACGGGCATCCACATGCGGCACATCCCAATCCAAACGTTGGGCCTTCCCCAGCTTGGCCGCACTCAACTGGCCATAAAAGCTGATTGGATCCTTCGCGCCCGCTTCCAGCAAGCTCTTGGCACGGCTGTCTTGGTTCAGCTCGCTATAGGCGCGTGCCCCCCAGAAGGCCGCACGCGCACTGTGCGTCCCCGTTGCCGGTTCTTCCTTCACAAGCTGGCTCCACTGCTCGGCCGCAGCGGCCTTGTTACCCAACATGTAATGACCATACCCCGCCAACCAGCGTGCATCGTCGCGGTTGGGGCCACGGGCGGTGCTGGCGGGCTCGGCCACACGCACCATCTCTTTCCACATACGCTTGCCATGATAAAAATCGGCAATACGCACCAGTTCGCCCTGCCACTTGTCATCACCCGCGGCGTTACGCACGCCGGGTTGCAACATCACGCTGGCCGCTTCGGCATACTTGCCCTGTCCGCGCAAACGCCAGCTTTGGCCAAGGGCCGAACGCCCGGCCGCAGGCAATTTGGCAAGGTCGCTGGCACGGGCGGCATCCTGTGCCGCACGGGTAGCTTCCTTTTTTTCCATCAGCAGGGTTCTCACCGGCATCGGGCCATAACCACCCTGCGACGAACAAACCTTCTGATCCACCTTCTTGCTGACCATCTTACCGGTCTTCTTGTTCTTAACCTTCTTGGTCACCAGTTTGGTTTTGCACACACGCTTGGGCGTTTCGCGCTTACTGAGGGCCTCGTCATAGATCGAAGCCGCCATCGGCAAATCCCGATAGTCCTTCAGCCAGCCATTCAGCTCGCTAAACGTCGCGCCGCGCTTGTTCATCAAATACAACCCGCGCACTTCGCCCAGCAGCAGCTCGTCCTCCACCTTCAGGGCCGGAAATTCCCCGCGCCGCGCGCGCTTCATCGCCTCGCGGTAGGCCTTGGCGTCGCTATTGCTCAGCACCTTCATACCGCTGGCCGAAACCGCCCGGGTATCCTCTTTCTCACCCTTCTCCACAGGGGCGATAGGCGCAACCGCAGCCTCATCCTTGCTACCGCCATCCTCACCGGAAAGCTCGTCGCGCACCTCATCCTGAATCTGCTTGGCGCGCTCGCCCAACAGGTCGGGGGTGTCATCCTCACCGGCCGCCGGTTCAATCGCTGCCAGATTTTGCTCGTTCACCGCACCATCCTGCATGTCGGCATAGCCTACCGGTATCACCAGTAGCGCCGCCAATAAACTCCAACGGACCATATCCTTAGTCTCCCTTATTCTTAAATGACGGTTCGCCCCACGCCAGCATATGCTGCCACGCTAAACGCTTAAACAACGGTTGCTTCAATAGCAATTCCAACGGGTAGGTCACGCCCACGGCACGGTCCAAACCCAACATGTCGGTGCCACCGGCGGCATGCCAGCCTTCTACACCCAAATTCCGGCCCAACAACACGCCCAACGGCCCCTGCCCCATCACCAGCACGTGGGCGCCACCGGCGGTCACAATCTCGGCACGCAGCTCATCCGCGGCCACCTTGCCTTCATATCCCACAAACCCAAGTGGCTTATCCTTCAACCCCGCCGCAACCAGCATCGCCCGCGCCAGTTGCTGGCACCGCTCATCCGGCATCTCGCCTTGCACCACCATCACCACCTCGGCGCCCTCGGCCTCACGCCACACACGGGCCGGAACCTCGGCCACAACCGGCAGTGCCTTACGTACGGGTTTGGCCTGAGCCGAAAGCGGACTATCCGGCAACAACGGCGCAAACACGGGCTTGGGCGCATCGTCCACTTCCACACCCTTCAATGCGGGCGCTTCGGCTTTTGCAGGGGCGGTGGTAGGCTCTTTCGCAGCCGCTTTGGCGCTGCCCAACCAGTCAAACGGGGTATCACCCAGCTCGGCGCTTACACCGGCCAAAACCAAGTCCATCACGGCAATAGCCTGCGGAACTCCGACGATAACGGACTGATCTCCCCTCATACGCCAAGTATAAGCACATTCGCTCTCAAAACCCAGCAATTAAAAGACGTGGTCGCCTCTTTTTTGCCTAGCATGACGAAGCGGGAGCGTGTTTGGTTGAGGTGATAAAAATGGCTAATAGCGGCCCTATTTGACGTTTTTAACAACGCAATCCAAACGCGTTCTCCGCTTCGTCCATAGGTTAGCAGGCTAGGTAAAAAAGAGGCGACCACGTCTTTAGCAAAGCCGCAAAAAAAGGCGGCCTTGGCCACCTCTTTTCACGCTTTCAGTCGCTTACGCGTTGGCGCCTTCAGCCTTGTCGGCATCGACCGGAGCGGCAGTCTTGGCGGTTTCAGCAGAACCCACAGCCGGAACCAGCTTACGGGCCTTTTCAGCAATACGGGCAGCCTTACCGGTCAGGCCACGCAGGTAGTACAGCTTGGCACGACGCACTTCACCGCGACGGACCAGCTCAATCTTTTCCAGAACCGGGCTGTACAGCGGGAATACGCGCTCTACACCTTCACCGAAGGAGATCTTGCGTACGGTAAAGCTGCTACCGATGCTCTTGTTGTGACGGGCGATGCACAGGCCTTCAAATACCTGTACGCGGGTCTTGTCACCTTCTTTAACCTTAACGTGAACGCGCAGGGTGTCGCCGGCGGCAAAGTCCGGGATGCTGGCGTTGCGAGCTTCCATGCTCTCTTTGTTCAGTTGCGCGATGATATCCATGGCGTTTCTCCTCATTTCAACACAGGCATTCACGGATAATTTACGGAATTTCCTAACAATTCCCACCGTCAGAGGCATATGCGGCACGCCCTCAGGCATGCGGTCTGAAGGGGGAAGTACCCCATATCCCCCCCAATCGCAAGCACTTTTTCTAAAAAGCGCCTACTTCACTTTCGCCGTGCGCTCCTTGGCCCGTGCCAAACGCCACTTCGCCACCTCGCCATGGTTCCCGCCCCGCAATACCTCCGGCACCACACGCCCTTCCCACTCCACCGGCCGCGTATAATGCGGATACTCCACCAGCGGCGCACCGGTTTCATCCACAATATCAAAGCTCTCTTCTTGCAAACTGGCATCCCCGCCCAACACGTTGGGCAACAACCGCACTACCGCATCCACCACCACCATGGCCGCGTTTTCGCCGCCCGAAAGCACGAAATCTCCCACCGAAACAACTTCATCCACCTCGGCTTCCAGCACGCGCTCGTCAATCCCTTCGTAGTGACCGCACAGCACAATCAAACCAGCCCCTTCGGCAAATAGCCGCGCCGTCGGCTGCACAAACCGTTTACCCGCAGGCCCCATGTAAATCGTTGTGGCACCGGGGTTCTCCGCCTTGGCCGCACGCAACGCCGCCGCCACAATGTCCGGCTTCATCACCATGCCCGCCCCGCCGCCGTAAGGGGTGTCATCCACGGTCTTGTGCTTGTCATGGGCAAAATCACGGATGCTCAGCACCTTTAGCTCCCACGCACCGGCCTTCAAACCCCGCCCCAGCACGCTCATGCCCAGCAAACCCGGAAACGCCTCCGGAAACAAGGTCACGATCGTCACGGTAAAGGGTGGTTTCATATCCATACCAGCTCCTTACCATGCAGCAACGCGCCCGGCTAGCCCTCTTGCCTCGCTGCACCCACCCGCTTATACCGCGCAAGTTAATTCTAGTTAACGACCCGATATCTTTTCCATTACGCCAACGGAGACCCCCATGGCCCCTCTACTCATTATCGATAACGATTCGTCCTCGCGTACGCTTCTTGCCAAGCAACTGGAGACTTACAGCTACGACGTTCATGTCGCAGCAACACCGGAAGAAGCTATCCTGAAGCTAAACGAAGCCTACGAACGCGGCGCTCCCTTCGGTGCGATCTGCCTTGCCAGTATGATCGGCTGCACGGAAGTCGGCCACCAGCTTGCTCAGCGGATCCGCGCCATGCGGGGATACCGCGCCACACCGATCATCGCCGGCAGCTTCGTGGAATCCTTCTGGGAGAAAGTGGCGCATCATCACAACTTCAACATGGTCCAACTTCGCTTCGCCGAAGGCACGGCCGACTCGGTCTGGGATATCCGCCGCATTCTCGATATCTTACCCTTCCCCCTTACCCGCGCCGCCTGATACGGCGCACAAAAAAGGCCCCGAACCACTGGTTCGGGGCTTTGGCATTTCAACCAGCTTAGTTCTTCAAACCAAACTGCTCTTGCAGCGGTTTAAAGGTATTCGCAAGCTTGCTCTCGTCCCATGTTTCCATGTTAACGGGGCTGCGGGCGGTATCCTCGTTGCTGGTTTCCAGCATCGCGTCAAACGCCTCGTCCCAGCTACCACGGGTCGAAGCCTTGGCGTACTCGGTCGAGCGCTGCTCAAAGAAGTTGGAGTGCTCGTCGGCGTTCAGCATCAGGTCCATCCACGGCAGCGGGTTTTTCTCGATGTTGTAAACCGGATCAAGGTTCAGGCTGCGCAGACGACGGTCGGCAATAAAGCGGATGTAGTTCTGCACGTCCTTCGGCGTCATACCTTCAATCGGGCCCATTTCAAAGGCGAGATCGATGAACTTGTCTTCCATCTCCACGATCTTCTTGCAGGCGTCGGTGATCTCGGTCTTCAGGCGCTCGGTCCAGATGTTCGGGTTTTCCGAAATGAAGGTGTTGAACAGCTTGATCATGCTCTGCACGTGCAGGGTTTCATCACGCACGCTCCAGGTCACGATCTGACCCATGCCCTTCATCTTGTTAAAGCGCGGGAAGTTCATCAGCATCGCGAAGCTGGCAAACAGGGACAGACCTTCGGTAAACGCGGCAAAAATCGCCATGGCCACGGCAATGCTGTGGTCGTCGTCAATGTTCACACTGTGCAAAAAGTCGTACTTGTCCTTCATTTGCGAGTATTCCATGAAGGCCGAGTATTCGGTTTCCGGCATACCGATGGTGTCCAACAGGTGGCTGTAGGCCGCAATGTGCACGGTTTCCATGTTAGCAAAGCTGTTCATCATCATCAGCACTTCGGTGCTCTTGAACACTTGGGTGAAGTACTTGATGTACGCCCCGTTCACTTCCACGTCGCTTTGGGTAAAGAAGCGGAAGATCTGGGTCAGCAAGTTCTTTTCCGACGGGTTCAGCTCGGTGCTCCACTGCTTCACGTCATCGGCCATCGGCACTTCTTCCGGCAGCCAGTGAATGCGCTGTTGCATCAGCCAGGCTTCATAGGCCCACGGGTAGCTGAATGGTTTGTAGCCGACGCGTTCTTCTTTCAGGTTTGGCATGGTACGTCCTTCCTTTTCTCGTTGTTTGGCATGGGCTTGCTGGGTCACTTTCGCGGCCGCAGGCTCAAAATTAATGACACTTGCCGTCATTGCCGTTTCTCCTTTGGTTAGGGGTGGTGCGTGCGGCGCCACCCAGCGGAAAAGGCCGTCCCCTTGCGGGGCATCCCCTCCCAAACGTCGTAAACTTTTTACCCCGTCCCGCCTTCGGTTATCCTCCCTCCAGCGGTTCGCTTCAACCCTTATTTTGCAAGGGTTATTTGATATTTATCAATTCGATAGACGCTACCTATCATCACTTATAACCGTACCCTAAGAAGGAACGGACTCCTCACCTCGGCAGCCGCACTTCGGCGGAATCCGGCGGGATGAGTCGGTGCGGTTTCGGGAGGCGCCGTGTACAGCAGAAAAGGTACATAAGCCTCCCGAAAACGTGCCGAATCGCCCGTCCGGTTTCGCCGACACACAACCTATTGGCAGGCCAAGCACTCTTCGTATTTCTGCGCGCCACCATCGGTACCGGTCGCCTTCAGCTGCACCTGCTGCTTCGGCTGGTTGCCCGGCAGGCTCACCACTTCGGCGCGCTGCAAGCTCTTGCTGCGGCAGTAGTACAGGCTCTTAATGCCCTTCTTCCACGCCATGTAGTGCAGCATGTGCAGGTCGCGCTTGTGCACGTCGGCGGGCAGGAAGACGTTGAGACTCTGGCTTTGGCAGATGAACGGCGTACGGTCGGCGGCGTGCTCAATCAGCCAGCGCTGGTCCAGTTCAAACGCGGTCTTGAACACGTCCTTCTCGGCATCGGTCAGGAAGTCGAGGTGCATTACGCTGCCACCATTGACGGTAATGCTGGTCCAGGTGTCCTCGTCATCCATGCCGTGCTTTTGCAGTACCTTCTTCAGGTGCTTGTTGCGCACGTTAAAGGTGCCTTCCAGCGTCTTGTGGTTATAGCTGTTGGAAGGGTAGGGCTCGATGCCCGGGCTAGCGTTACCGCAGTAGATGCTCGAGCTCGCATTCGGCGCAATCGCAATCTTGTGGCTGAAGCGCTCCTTCACCAACATCTCGGCGGCGTCGGGGTTCGGGCCGCGCTCTTCCGCCAGCAGCACACTGGCCTTGTCGGCGTGTTCCTTGATGTACTTGAACATCTTCTTGTTCCACACCTTGGCCATCACGCTTTCAAACGGGATGTTCTTCATCTGCAAAAAGCTATGGAAGCCCATGGCACCCAAGCCCACGGCACGCTCACGCATGGCGCTGTAACGGGCGCGTTCCATCGCCTGCGGGGCGCGGTCAATAAAGTCCTGCAGAATGTTATCGAGGTAACGCATCAGGTCTTCAATAAATTGCGGCTCCTGGCTCCACTCTTCAAAGTATTCAAGGTTGACCGAGCTCAGGCAGCACACCGCGGTACGCTCCTTGTTGTACTGGTCGATACCCGTCGGCAGCACGATCTCGCAGCACAGGTTGCTCATCTTGACGGAGAGACCGGCCTTCTTCTGGTAATCGGGCAGGAACTTGTTAACGTTATCAATAAACAGCAGGTACGGCTCGCCCTGCTCCATACGGCTGGTCAGCAGCTTGATCCAGATGTAACGCGCCTTGACCTGCTTAATGGTCGCACCGGTCTTCGGGCTCTTCAGGTCATACAGGCTGTCGGTTTCCACCGCGCGCATAAATTCATCATCAATCACCACAGCGTTGTGCAGGTACAAGGCCTTGCGCATCGGGTCGCCACCGGTCGGCTTACGGATGTCGATAAACTCTTCAATCTCCGGGTGGTTCACATTCAGGTAAACAGCGGCGGCACCACGGCGGGCACTGCCTTGGTCAATCGCACGGGTCATCGAGTCCTGCACCACGATAAACGGCACAATACCGGTGGTCTTGCCATTGATACCAACCTTTTCACCGATCGAACGGATCTGGCTCCAGTTGGTACCGATGCCACCGCCGTTGGACGAAATCGCAACGTTCTCATTCCAGGTACTGGTAATGCCGGTCATGCTGTCGGAAACTTCGTTCAAGAAGCAGGAAATCGGCAAGGCACGGGTAGCACCGCCATTGGCCAGCACGGGGGTGGCGGGCACAAACCACAGCTTGCTCATGTAATCGTACAGGCGCTGGGCGTGGGCGCTGTCATCGGCATAGGCTTTGGCCACACGGGCAAAGGCGTCCTGCGGTTTTTCACCGGGCAACAAGTAACGGTCACGCAAGGTGGCCTTACCAAAATCGGTAAGCAGGTTTTCGCGGTCGTAATCTACCTGAACGTCGTACATGTCCGTTACTTTCTTCCATTCATTCTGTGCCCTAAGGCTTATCGTCGTCTGCGTTATTCCTCGTTACACATGGTGCCTGTTAGGGTGTGCCACATGCGGTTTTGGAAGCGTTCACCTTACGGTCAACTTTCCAAACGGGGGTCCCGCGTATCTCGGAGGGGCAAAAGGCCATCCCCCCAACCTTTTCGGTGAATGCCACATAACGTCCGGCATCAATCTTACGGTCGGGGAGGCAGCGCACATAAGCTCTCTCTCCGGTATGCCGGCATCATTCCCCCATTCCCCGCCCCTGCCAATACCCACTAAGTCATTGATGTTTCCACCAACACCCTGAAAACAGGCATCATCCTGCCTCTTTTTTAAGCATTCCACCGCACCTACTACCCACTACCCACTGTGTCTTTTGCGTGCACCCAACCACTATATATAGTGTACGCACATCATACCTACTAGATTTTGAATTTATCCCCAACTCACACCACATGCGGTGGTGTTATCCCCAGCTCGCAAAAAACGGCCTGTTGCCAGACCGTTCCCCGAAGCCTCAATCGCTTACCGCAACTTCCGCTCCACCCGCTTACGGAACCCTGCATCCGGCCCCTCTTTACCATCATCCAGCAAATCGATCGCCCGCTGCCACTCACGCATGGCTTTCTCTTTCTCACCCAACTTCATATAGGCATCGCCAAGGTGGTCATAAATCTCAGGGCTTTCAGGGTCCTGTTCGGTGGCACGCTCAAGGTAGGCCTGCGCACTGATATAATCACCCTGCTTATAGTAGGCCCAACCGAGGCTATCCGTAATCGCCCCATCATCAGGCTGCAAGGTATGCGCCTTCTGCAGTAGCTCAAACGCCTCCTTTATATTCCGGCCATCATCCACCCACATGTAGCCCAGATAATTCAGAATCTGCGCATTGGCAGGGTCAATCTGCAACGCCTGCAGCATGTCCTCGCTGGCCTCATCAATGTCTTTGCGGCGCTCATGGGCTACACCGCGCGCAAACAACACTTCCATGCGTGCCGAGGGCGGCGTGCTGGCAGGCATCACCTCCAGCAAACGGGTGTAATACGTAATCGCATCTCGGTAATCTTCGCGGGCATAGGCCATCTGCGCCAGGCTGCGCATCAGGTTGGCTTCGTCCGGATACTCCTTCGCCAGCTTGCGCAATACCTTCCACGGCGTCTCCATATCGCCCTGCTGGAACTGCACTTCCGCCATCCGGATATGCGCTGCCACACGCACCCCTTCCGGCACCTCATCACCTAACAGCTGAGCATACTGGTCCTGCGCCACGGCAAGGTCGCCCCCCATTTCCAGCAACATGCCGGTGTAATAGCGGGTGTGCACATCCTGTGGGTTCAACCACAAGGCCACATTCAGCACCTGCCGCGCCGGACCATACGCCCCCTGCGCCCACACCAGCAAACCAAAATCGGTCATCACACTGGCCAGGTCCTCATCCAGCGTACTGGCAAACGGGCGCGGCATGTCGGTCAACAAGGTTTTGCCAGCAGGCACCAATGCCGCAAGGCTGGGGTTGGCAGCACGGAACGAATCATACACCGCCGCACCGGCACCGGGCTCACCCTGACGCGCCAGCGTCTGCCCCAGCAATAACGTGGTGGCGACCGACCCCGGCTCGGCTAACGCCGCCAGTTTCAGCGCGTCCAGCGCCTTGGCAGGCTCACCGGCCTTCAGCCACAGGCGGGCCACATGGTAATGGCGGCGGCCACTCATGCTGGCCGGCACCTTATCGGTATCCAACCATGCAATCAGTTTCGGCACATCCTTGCCATGGCCGTAATCCAGATACACCTGCAACAAACGGAACTGCAGCAACTCAGGCGAGACCTTGCTCACCTCGCGCACCAGCTTGCGGCTTTCATTAATACGACCTTCATGGGCGGCATCCACCACACGCACCAAACGGCTCATGGTGGTTTGCTCGGCTTCCGGCAGGCTCCGCGCTAACCGGATGGCATTCGGCACATCACCCGCCATCAGCGCCAGCTCAAGCGTGCGACGACGCAATTCAATGTTCGCCGAATCCTCACCCAACGCCCCCAAGTAGCCTTGGAAGGCCGTGGTGGGGTTGCCATCGAGGTCAGCCACAGCACCCTTCAAATAAGCACCAACCCCCATGGCATTGGCCGACGACGCCGCATCCAACGCCGCAGGTCCCGCCGTAACGGGGGTGGGGCTTTCAGGGTTGGCCGCCGCCTGTACGCTCCGTACTTCACCAGCTAACGCCACACCCGCGAGGGCACCTACTATCAAAACAGGAACAAAAAACGACATGCAGCAACCCTACCAGAATGCGCACGCCTGCCAACTAAAAACACCGCACAAAACAAAGCGTTTTTGGCATACACATTTCACAAAATGACGAAACAAAACGAAGACGCAAACACGCAAAAAAAGCAGGCCTGAGCCCGCGCTTTAACTAATAATAAGATCGCGCTTACCCATCGCCCACTGGCGTGCCGCTTCGCGCTCAAAGTAATCAATATTGTCCTGCACAATGCGGCTGCGCTGGGCAAGGCTCAGCTTGGGGTCGGGCATACCCATGAAGTCTTCGAAAAAAGCTTTTTCAATCACACCCTGCACCACGGTGCCATCGGGGGCCGCAACGCTGCACTCCACGCGCCCGCCATCAGCGGCGAGCTTTACGGTGTTGAGGAGCAATTTGACGGTCGACATGCCGCTAAGTACAAGAAAACCCCCACCCGCGTCAATGCTTAATTATTAATCACTGCAACTTTGTCGAAGCCGACGTATCCGCCGGAACATCCTCTACAAACACAAGTCTCCAACCACGGATGCGCGTCATGTCCGGCGCACTCAGGCTCACGGTCCATGCTTGTTCAGCACCCCCTTCCATGTCACCGCTTACACCACTCACCGCCCAGGTATCGGCCACACGGCCATCGTCCCCGAGCAATTCCAGGTGCATCGGCGGCACTACCAGGGTTTTACTGGTCGTATTGGCCAGCAAGCCACGCACAGTCAGCGCCACACCGCCCTGTTCGCCTTCTACCGGAGCCACATCATCGCGCACATTGTGCAGTACAAGGCCTTCCGGCGGCTGCACAATTTTACTGGTCAGGGGCTCAGCCACAGCCACGGTTTCGGCCACAGGTTCTTCGGCACTTTCCGGAATAAGCTTCAGCGCCACAACACCGCCACCGGTCAATAAACCTAGCAGCACAAGGCCCAGCGCACCGCTGCGCCACGCATTGCCGCCGCGTATCCACTGGCGCCAGCCGCCAATTTGCACCACCTCATCCACGGCATATTCGCGCGGATAGTCCTCCAACGCCTCCGGCAACGGCTCGGGCTCTGGCAAAGCCTCGCTCCCCGCATCCGCCACGGGCGCCACAGCCGGCGCCTCTACGGGCTCAGGCGCAGGCGGAGCGGCAACCTCAGGCGCAGGCTCAACAGCACTGGCCGCCTCGGCAGGCGCAGGTGGCGCTTCGGCAATCCACACGGTCTTGCACCGCGCACACTTCAGTTTACGGCCACCGGCCGCCAGTTTGGCGTCATCTAGGTTATAGGCAGCATCGCAAGCAGGGCAGCGCACGGTAATCATGCGCAGCAGCCTAGACGAAAATCCCGTCTCCGGCTATCCTCCGCGACATGTTGAAATTGGAAAATGTCGGTTACGAGTACACTGCAGGTGTACCAGCGTTGCAAAACGTCACACTCACCCTGCCGCAAGGCAGCTTCCACTGGCTCACGGGCCCCAGCGGCGCCGGCAAAACCACCCTCTTCCGCCTCCTCACGCTCGACCTCACCCCCAGCCACGGCGCGTTTCAATTTAACGAGACGGCGGTCGAAACCTCCTCCCGCAGCACCCGTGCCGCCCTTCGCCGCAAAATTGGCGTGGTGTATCAAGACTTCCGCCTTCTCCCGCACCTCACGGTACGCGAAAACGTCGAACTCCCGCTGCGCATCCACGGCAACGGCACATTAACGCAGGAGCAAGAGCACGCCGTCACCGACATGCTGGAATGGGTCGGCCTCACGCAAGTCGCCAACAGCCGCGCCGAGCATCTTTCGGGCGGCGAACAGCAACGCACCGCCATCGCCCGCGCGGTGGTCCGCCAGCCCGAGGTTCTGGTCGCCGACGAACCGACCGGCAACGTCGACGCCGCCATGGCCCGCCGCATCATGCACCTGTTTACCGAGCTGCATAAACACGGCACCACCGTCATTCTCGCCACGCACGACCTCGGCCTCATCCGCCGTCATCCGGCCCCCATCATCCACCTGAAGGACGGTTACCTCACCGCCGCCAGCACCCTGTCAGACGAAACCGAGGACACCGACCATGCCTAAGCTCACCAACTCCCGCACGAATCCGATTTCCCAAGCCCTCAACCTCAAATCGGCCGGTATCTTCCGCCTGCTGGTGGTTACCACCGCGCTGCTCAGCGGCGTCATCGCCCTCGGTGCCGCCTCGGCCGCCATGCTGCAAGACCTCTACGGCACCTGGCAGCTCGACCGCCAGAACAGCCTCACTGTCTACCTGCCGCCGGAAGCCGACAGTAGCGCCGTCACCCAACTCACCCAGTCCCTCACGACCTTGCAGGGTGTCGAGTCCGCCACCCCCCTCGCTCCGCAAGTGGTGCAAGGCTGGCTAAGCGACGTCCCGCAAGCCGAAAACCTGCCCCTACCCACGGTGATCGAAATCACTCTCCAGCCGGAAACCGAAACCGCCCCCCTGAATGCACATATTCAGGAAGCCTTCCCGATGGCCGAAATCGACGATCACAAACCACTGTTACAACAGGTCTCCGGCGCCGTACGCGGTCTGCAACTGGCCATGCTCGGTTTGGGCGCCACCATGCTGGCTTTAATGGCTCTGCTTATCACCCTCACCACCCGTACAGGGTTACAAGCCCAAAGCAGCACGCTTCACTTATTAGTCCAACTGGGCGCGACCGATTCCGTCCTCACCCGCAGCGTCTGCACCCAAGTACTGGGCCGCACCTTGGCGGGCTACACACTAGGTACAGCCGCCGCCACCGGCGTGTTGCTGGCCGCCGCACTGATGATGCCCACCCTCGGCAGCCACCTAAGCCTCATGGTCTACGCCACACTGTTCCTCAGCCCCCTGCTGCTGCCACTGCTGGCCCTCCTCACCGCCAGCCTCACCACCCGCAAACTCCTCCACCAACTCACCTAACTAAAAAAAAGGCTCCAGCCTCTTTTTAAAAACCCCATGCCGAAGGCATTCCTTTTGGCGCGAGACATGGCCGAAGGCCATAACTCTCCTAGCGCCAACCGCCAAAGGCGGAATGATGGGGAACCACACGCGGAGCTACAAACGCTTTCACGGTGCTTTTTGGCGGGGCGCCGTGTACGGTAAAAGGGTACATAAGCCACGCCAAAAAGTGCTGTGGGAGGGTTTTAGCCCGCGCCCTGAAGGAGCCATGCAGAGAGAGGCTCGTAGAGCATCTCTCTGGAACGGCGCCCAGCCACCAACCCCACATGCCCGGTCTCCGCCATCACCACCTGCGCACCCTTAGCCTGCCCAATAAACGGCAAGCTGCTCGCCGCAGGCACCAAGATATCCTTTTGCGTAATGCACACCCACAACGGCGCAGCAATCTTCGCCGGTAAAATCGGCACGCCACGCAGCACCCATTGACCATTCAGCGGGGTATTGGTGCCATACCACTCCAACAACATTTCACGCGCCACCGGCCCATCCAGCGCCAATCCATCGCCCAGCCAGTCCTCCAACGCCGTCATCTGCGCCAAACGGTCGTCCCGCAACTCGCGCGCGTAGGCCATGGTGCGGCGGATCGGCCCCCAAGGGTCAAGGCTCCAAAAATAATGGGCCATCACTTCCGGCGGCACCAGCGTATTCGCCTGCAACCATGGTTCCAAAAACGGCTTCGCCATCTGCATATGCTGCGCACTCACGGTCTGGCTAAAATCCCACGGCATCGCCGCCACCGCCAGTTTAGAAATCGGCCGGTTTACTCCCATATCCGCCTCACTCGCATTCAGCCGTACCGCCGCTGCCAGTGCGAGCAAACCACCCATACAATAACCAAACAACGCCACAGGCCCCAACTGCGTCACAGCCACCTGAATCATCGGCTCCAAGCCATCCGCAATCACCTGCTCCAGCGTCAGCACCTCCTCGGCCGTCGGCACGCCCCAATCCACCAGCAGCACGCGCAAGCCCTGCGCACGCAGGTGCGCCACCAAACTCACCTCGGGATGCAGGTCCAAAATATAGCCACGGTTGACCATACTCGGTACCAGCACCACCGGCGCCCCCGTACCTCCGGCATCGCGCAGGCACATCCGCCCGACGCGCGCGATCTCGGGGTACTCTTCGCGCTCAGGTCGGACATTTTGGCTCGCATAGCGCGCCACCCCGGCCTGAAATTGCATCAGGTCAATATCCGCCGGCACCTTCTCCATTTCGCGCATCAAGTGCTGCGCGGCCTGTTCCATCAAAGGCTTATTGGCAGCCATAAACGCCGCCATCCCCATCATCCCGAGCGGACGTGTATGCCCAAAAGGGTGGCCTTGCTGTTGTCCGGTGTGCCAACTCATGTCACTATACTAACAAGAACACCCAAAAAGGGCCACCCCAATGAGCGAACCGATTATTGTCAAAAAATACGCCAACCGGCGCCTGTACAATACCGAGACCAGCACCTACATCACGCAGGCCGACCTCGCCGCGATCATCCGCACCGGCCGTAACGTGGAAGTCGTCGACGCCAAAACCGGTGAAGACCTCACCCGCCAAACCCTCGCCCAGATTATTTTAGAAGAAGAAGCGAAGGGCGCCGCCATGCTACCGGTCAACTTCCTGCGCCAGCTCATCGGCTTCTACGACAATTCCATGCAAAGCATCCTGCCGCATTACCTCGATATGGTGATGGACGTCTTCCAACAGAACCAAAACCGTATCCGCGAGGAAACGAATAAGGCACTCGGCGGCTTCAGCCCCTTCGCCCAATTCGCCGCCATGCAGCAAATCCAGCGTAATCAAATCGAGCAAATGCAGCAGGTCATGTCGCTGTTCAACCCGTTCCTCAAGGCCAACCACGCCGCCGACTTCGACAAGGACGCACGCATCCGCACGCTCGAAGCCGAAATCGAACGCCTTAAAGCCGGACGCCACTAAACGAAAACCAAAACATCCAGCGGCCAAAAGGCCGCTGTTTATTTAGGAACAGGCAGGAGGCCATAAACAACTCCTGTTTGTGGCGCCACCGACGACGTGTACAGACACGTACACGAGGAGGAGAAGACGTAAACAGGGGCCGTTTTGGCCCCTGCATTTCCTTAGTCACTAGAGGCTATTGGACGGTGTTAGCCCCATAGCACAGATACACTGTGGAATCGGTCGGCTGAGCACTCGGCACAGTCGCGGCACCGCCATAGGTACTGTTCATACAGGCACTGGTACCATAGAACACACGGCCTTGGGTCGCATCCTTGGCGCCGTCCACGGCTTCGTCGGCCTCTTCAGCGTCAGAGAGCGGAACATCGCGGAACTGCACGACCAGGCGACGGTCGGAGCCGAGGCTGCTCACCGTGTTAACCTGTTGGCTCACGATGGCGTTAGCCGAGCTACCGAAGTTGTGGTAAATCACAGTGCCCAAGCCAGTGCCGGTAATCTTGAAGCCAGGCAACAGGTTGCGCAGTTCGCCCTGACGTACCGAGGCGTTCCAGGCACTTGCAGCCACGTCATTGTTCACCAGAGCCGCCATGTTCTGGGTCGGGGTCGGGGTCACGCTCGAGGGCTGAGACGCGCTCGGCCATACGCGGTGGGCCGAGAAGAACTGACCATTGGCGTCTTCCACCTGCTTCAGCTGGGCACCGGCCTTGGTACCACTGGTACGGTTAATAAGTTGCCAACCCACAGTCACGATAATGAGCGTGATCAGAATGGCGATGATGGCCACGATCAGAATGGTCTGGTCAATGGTATAACCTTTGTTCGACAGCATACGCTGGAACAGGCGGTTGAATTTGGAGGTCATAGATGCATTCCTTCGATTACTAGCGGTTAACCCTCTGCAGAGCCTAAACCGGGTTGATACCTTTTGGTAGGTCGCACAAGGCGTTCTGACGATTTCTGACATCCCCCTGTGCTATGTCCGCACCAATACTCCCAAATACTTAACTAATATTCGTATATTTCCTAAGCCGGTTACCTCACTTATCCCCCACCTGAAAAACACCATCTTTCAAAACAGAGGCCAAAAAACTGCAACCAAAAAAATCCGCCAGCCGCAAGGCTGACGTCGTCTCGGCGCCGGAATTCGCTGAGCGGGAGGGATGTTTCGTTTTCTTCCGTGGCTGAGCACCATAAGTGTACAAACCAGTACATGCGGAGAGGAAGACGCGGAAAAAACGAAACAGCACCCCGCTCAGTAGAGTTCGGTGAATCAAAGGGTGTTGAGCACTAGCTCAACAGGCCTTTGACGCGTTCAAGGTCAGCGGGGGTGTCAACTCCTATAGGCTCATGCACCGTCGGCACCACATAATAGGTCAACCCAATCTCTAACCCACGCAATTGCTCAAGGTCTTCCTGCTTTTGCAGCGGTGTCGGCTCTTGGGCCACATAACGCTCAAGCGCCTCGTAGCGGTAACCGTAAATGCCCACGTGGCGCCACATCTGCTTGGCGTTATAAGGTATGGGGCTGCGGCTAAAGTACAGCCCACGGCCATCCAACGCCACTACCACCTTCACTTTCGTGGGGTTGTTGATGTCCGACTCATCGGTAATCGCATGGGCAAACGTCACCACATCGGCGTCGGGCTTGTCGGCAAAGGCCTTCACGCAGTCGGCAATCAGCTCCGGCGGCAGCAGCGGCTCATCGCCTTGGGCATTAATAATCAGGTCCGGCTTTGCCACACCTTGCGCCATCAGGCGTTGCACACCCTGCCAAATACGGTCAGACCCACTCGGCAACGCGGGGTCGGTCATCACCGCTTTAAATCCGGCTTGGGTCACCACATCAAACACTTCTTGCTCGCTCACGGCAGCGTATACCTCGCCCACATTGGCCTTGCTGGCTTGCTGCAACACGCGCACTACCATCGGCGTTCCCAAAATATCGGCCAACGGCTTGTTGGGGAAGCGCGTACTCGCCATACGGCTCGGTATCAAAATCATTACGGAAGGCATATTCATTACTCCTACTTTATCACGTTCAAAAAACAACGGGTTAAGGCTTCAACAGCGCGTTAAACGTACCAAACTTGGTGCTCGCCACAATCTTCAGCGGCTTGCGCTGCACATCGTCACTCACAAACACGGTCCACGTGTCTTTCGAGGGCTTGCCGTTTTTAATCACGCGCATCTCGACCCGCCACGCCTCAACAGTCTTACCGCCGTGCTGCACACGGTCTTTCACACCCGCTTTGCGCTCCAGCACCACTTCACGCTTCATGCTAACCATCGGTATCCGTGCCGCTTGTCCCACATCCGCATCGGTCGCCAACCGCCAGGCATACACCGTCGAAAGCACGTCCCGCGCCTCACTCACCAGCACCTCATCGCCCTTGTCGCTAGCATCCAGCCGGTTGGTATAAACTACCTTGCCCGCCTTACGGTCAAACAGCATCGACTTATCCGCACGGTAGCTGTTCTCAGCCTGCACCACCTTGTATTCATCCGGTACAAACGCGCGCTTGGCGGTATGGCGGCCGGTGGTGTGCCACACGTCGTGCAACTCAATCAGAGACGAATCATCGACCACCTCGGCCTTTAACGTGTAACGGTCCCCTTGGGGCACGTACTCCAACTGCGCATCACCCACCGCTACAGGCCCCCAATACAGGCGGTAACGCAGCGTTTCCGCCGCCTTTAAGTCCAAAGCGTGTGCGCTGCCGATGCCAACCAGCCACAGCCCCATAATCCAAACCCAGCGTTTCATGCGCGGCATCCTATCAAAAGCCATCACTTGCTGCCATAGTGACTTACAAGAAAAGAACAAGAAACTCATGTCGCGCGCCCAAACCCGCCGCCTTTTCCCGTATTCTCCGGCCCTCTGGGCCACTTTGGCGGTTGCCATCACCCTGTCAGGCTGCCTGTTCGACAGCGCCGCGTTCCGCATCAACAAGAAGATCGATGCTGGCGACGCCGTCGAGGCCCTCTCCACATTGGAAGAAAAACTCACCGACACGCCGGACGATCCCGCCTTCAACCTGCTCGCCATCAAAGCCCGCCTTGCCATCTGCTTGCAACGCGCCTGCTTCTCGGAAGGGCCGATGCCGGAACTGCTACAACCCTTACCTCGCTTGGCCAACCATGTCACCGGCCCGGTGATGCTGAAGGACGAGCTCCCGCCCCTCACCCTGCAAGGCGTGCTACAACAGGCCGTCACCGGCTACGCCGCCCACACCAGTCAACCGGCGGCGGTCATCGCGCTTTATGCCAACACGCCCAAAGCCTTGCAACCGCAGTCGGCCGAAGCCCTCTTCCTCCCCGCCCTCAACCGCCTCCACTATGGCCAGAAGGACGACGCCACCAAAGTCCTCACCGCCCTCGCCGGCCATAAACAGGCCGAAATCCCGCCTACCTATAGCTACATGGCCAGCGTGCTGGCCGCATTGCTGAACCACGACGACGTCACCAGCAACCCCAACCTCATCGCCTTACGCACCCGTACCGAGCCACGCCTGCCCAACGCCGCCGCAGCAACCCTGCCATGGGCGCTTATGGCCAAACACGGTACCGATAAAAACACCCCGCTCGATACCCTCGGCAACCTGCGCAACCACTTAAGCGCCCTCAACATGCCCGCCCTGCTAGACTCCCGCGCCACCTCCGCCATCACGCAAGAGCTTGTCGCCACCAGCCGCCTGCCCGACGCGACCCTCCAATGGCAAAAAGGCTCCAACGCCGACGAAGCTCTGGTCCGCCTGCGCCTCCAGCAAGCGGCGCTGGAGCTCGACCCCAACCAGCCGGATCTCTGGGCCAGCTACCTGCCAACCCTGGTCTCGCACACCTTGCTAACCTCGCCGTCCAGCCTGAAGGATGGCCCTAATTTCAACGTCACCGCCATCTCCAGCGCCACAGCACCCAAGCTGGCCAACCAGATCATGCCCGCCGTACGCCGCCTCAGTAATTATCCCTTCATCGCCGCCCCGCTGCTCACCTTTACCGGCAAATTGCCGCTCTCCAACCCGCAGCAGGTGGAATACCAGAAGCTCAGCCAAGACCTCATTCTCAAGGCCTCCGCCATGGGCGATGTCTCCACCACCCTGCTGCTGGCCCAAGCCCTGCCGGATGCCGCCCAGAACAACCGCCACTCAGTGGTGCCCTTATTAGTTAATCACATCCGCCAAAACCTGCGCGACGGTCATTTCGAAGCCGCCACCAACACCGCTAACCTGCTCACCCAAAGCCTGCGGATGGATGTCGAATTCGACCCGCTGATTCTGGAAGAATTCACCGAAGACATGAAGCGCCGCAAAATCGCCGACGAACTCAACGCCGCCACCCCAGACATGCTGCTCAAAATGCCGGAAGAAGCGACCGTCGACCTCGGACCGCTGTTTACTTTCATGCAGGAGCACTTTGCCGACAAACCCAATGTCATCAGCGCCCAGCTCACCACCCTCATTTCCAAAGCGGAAGGCACCTACGGCCAAGCCAACGCCATGTACCGCCTCGGCAGCTACTTCCCGCCGTCCACGGTCTCGCCAGAGCAACAGGTCCAATGGCTCGGTGCCGCACTGGAGCAAGCCCTGCTCGCCGACAAAACCCTCTCCGCGGTGCAACTGGCCGACACCGCCACCCGCCTTGCCGAACTCCACCCCGGCCTGAATTTAGCGCCGCTGATGGAAACCGCCCTCAAACGCGCCGCAACGTTGGAAGACCAACGCATGCTCTGGCAAAACGCCACCCTCCGCGTGCGGGAAGTCCTCCGCGCCATCCGCCCCGAGTTCACCCAACTGATGATGGGTATCGACGCCATGAGCGAAAAGCGCCTCAACCAGGCCGCTCTCGCCTTCAGCACCATCACCCAACCGGCATGGCGCGACGAAGCCCAGCCGTTCCTCGAGCAATTCCACCAACGCCTGCTCGACCTCTCCGGTATCTACATCCCGGTCAGCGGCGCCACCACCGGCAAAACCGCCGCGATTATTCTCGAACCCCAAGGCCTCAGCGGCACCGGCAAACTCACCCACGTCTCCGCCACCTTCGTCAGCCGTGGTGGTCAGGGCACCGAGTCCGAGCCGGAGAACATGCGCACCAACGGCATGGCCGTACACCGCTTTACCGCCGCACTACCGTACAATTTCGATACTGCCACACTCACGCTCGACAGCGCCATCCTCGCCCGTACCGAGCAAGGCGGCACTTTTGCCGCCACCTATGGCAACCTGCGCACGCTCAAACTGCAAACTGGCAGCAACGGCACGGCATTGCTCACGGTGGCCGACGCCCGCGGTACCCAAACCACCTATCTACGCGCGTTAATCGACACCACCACCCCTCTGCGGCCCGACGGCACCTACCTGATTCAAGCCAACCTCAGCCAAGCCAACGCGCCTACTTCCTACATCCTGCCTAAAGGCAGTCTGCTCACCCTCAGCACCAAACCGACCCTCGCCACCGCACCGGCGGGCGCCGATACCAAATCCACAAATATCTACCCGCTGGAAGGCACCCTGCGCCACCCCGCCGCCACACAAGAAATCCAGTTCACCGGCTATTTCGATCCCGACCAACTGCTCTCCACCTTCACCTTCAGCTACCCGCTGCCCGCCAGCGGTCAACCGGCCGCCGCCACCGTGCGCTGCCAAACGCTGGCAGGCCCCATCACCTGCGGCATGCACCATCAAAACAGCGCGCGTCAAGCCTACGCTACCTATGCCACCGGCATGCAAACGCGTGAAAGCATGGCTTCCTCTGCCGCCATGCGCGACGCCGCCAACACCGAAGGCGCCGACCGCCTGATGACCGCCGCCGCCAAGCAGCCAGAACCGGAAATCATGCCCACCATCAGCGTCACCACACCGGTCTCCCTCAGCATTCTCGCCAGCACCACTCTTACCAGCACCACAGAGGTCAGCACCACATCAAGTGTCACCCCCACCCAGCCACAACCCTTACCGGCTAACGCGGCCGAAGACGACATGCTCGACGACGAGCAACCCGTCTCCCCCACCACGCCATCCGCACCAGAGGCTCCCGCCGCTTTCATCAATAACAGCGGCTCCAAACTCACCTCCGCCACCACCGCGCAGGTGGGGCCGGAGCAAGACGCCGAACCCGGCGCCTTCATCGACCTCACCGGCCGCAGCAAAACCGTCAGCGCCACAAGCCCCACGGCGCAATGAGTCCCACCACCTTTACCACGCTCGGCGGGCGGCTAACGCTGGAAGACACCGCCCCGCGCCCCACCGAAGACCCCCTCTGGCTCAGCGCCTTCATACCCCCTCTACCGCAAGGCGCCCGCGTGCTGGATTGCGGCACCGGCAGCGGCATCGCCGCCCTCTCGCTCCTTATCCGCCAACCACACATCACCGCCGAGGCCCTCGACATTGACCCCACCTTCACCGCCCTCGCCCAGCGCAACGCGCAGCTTAACAACTTACCGCTCACCACCCACACCGCCGACATCCTCTCACACCCCGCCCTAGGCCCCTACGACGCCATTTTATGCAATCCGCCCTACCACGAGGAATCCCGCGGCCACACCACCCCCAACCCCCTTAAAAAGCAGGCCCACAGCCTGCCAGAGGGCGACCTCACCCGCTGGTTAACCGCCCTGCAAAAGCTCCTTAGCCCTAGCGGTACACTCCACCTCATTCTGCACATGGCCTGCGAGGCGGAGCTCACCGCCTTCGCCCAATCCCACGCCAAAATCCTGCACCTCACTCCGCTGCAAACCGCCGCCAACAAACCACCCAAACGCCTCCTCGCGCTGCTCGAAAACACCGGTCCCCACCAACTCCACCGGCACAACCCCATCCCCGCCTACAGCCCCCAAACCCGTCAGCAATTCCTTACGTAAACATCCGTTTACATAAAGGAAACGGGATCAACATCCAGCGTAACCCTCACCCCGCGCGGCACCGCAACAGCTTCAATCCACGCCTTCACAATCCCCTGCAACAACACCCCCTGCGGCCCCTTCACCAAAAGGCGATACCGATAACGGTCGCGTATCTTCGCCACCGGCGCGGGCGCGGGGCCCAGCAAACGGGCTACACTGTCTTTGGGGAAGGCCTTGGCCAGCACACTCGCCCCTTCGGCCACCACAGCTTCCTCCATGCCATCCACAATCACCGCTATCATCCGGCCAAAGGGCGGGTCACCCCACTGCTTGCGCGCCGCCAACTCCAACGTGTAAAAACCATCACGGTCATGGCTTTTCAGGGCCTTGAACAACGGCTGACTCGGGTCATGCGTCTGCACATACACCGCCCCCGCCGCCGTACCGCGTCCGGCCCGCCCCGCCACCTGCGTCAATAATTGAAACGTTCGTTCCGCCGCCCGCACATCGCCATGCGCCAACCCCATATCCGCATCAATCACACCCACGCAGGTCAGGTGCGGAAAGTGGTGGCCCTTGGTCACCATCTGTGTGCCCACGATAATATCCACCTCGCGCTCTTCCACCGCATGCACCAGCGCCGCTAACTGCTTCGGGGTCGCCACGGCATCGCTATCCGCCACCGCCACCCGCGCGGTGGGCCACAGGGCCTGAACCTCGCTAACCACCCGCCGCGTGCCCGGCCCATACGCCCGCAAGTCCGCACTGCCACAACTCGGGCATTCGTCAGGAAAGTTCTCCGTGTACCCGCAATGGTGACACTGCAATTTGTCGCCATGCACCACCAGTGTTGCATCACAGCGCGGGCAGTCGCGGCGGTTACCGCAATCGTGGCACAACATCACCGGCGCATTGCCACGGCGGTTCAAAAACATCAGCGCCTGCTCACCCTTGTCCAGCGTTGCCTGTACGGCTTTGGCCAATGTAGGGGAGACATACGTCTGCTTCGCCATCTTCTCGCCACGCAAATCCAGCAAATGTATCGGCGCCATCGTCCCACCATGACGCGACGGCAGCAGCAACCGCTTATATTTCCCGTCCAGCGCGCGTTGCCATGTCTCTAAACTGGGGGTGGCACTCGCCAACAAAATCGGCGCCTGCCACAGCTTGGCCACTTGCACCGCAAGGTCGCGGGCATGGTACCGGAACGCCTCTTCCTGCTTGTAGCTCGGCTCATGCTCTTCATCGACAACGACAATCTTCAAGTCCGAGAACGGTAAAAACAACGCGCTCCGCGCCCCCACCACCACACCAGCCTCGCCGCGCGCCATCGCCCACCACGTCGCACGTCGCGCGCCATCTGCAAGGCCCGAATGCCATACGAACGGCTTACTCCCAAACCGCTCCTCAAAGCGCTTCAGCCACTGCGGTGTCAGCGCAATTTCTGGCACCAATACTAACGCCTGCCCGCCCTCGTTCAACACGCGCTCAATAATCCGGAAGTACACCTCGGTCTTGCCGCTGCCGGTCACGCCATCCAGCAAAAACGTCTCAAACGTCCCCAACGCCCCTTCCACGGCCTGCGCCGCCTCGCGCTGCGCATCGTTCAACGCTACGGTCCGCCCCACCGCCGCCACCGGCTCCGGCGCCTGTAACGCTACCGCCGCTTCGGCCTTCTTGCCCTTCACCTTCACCACCTTGGGCGGCTTCTTTTCTTTCGGCGGCTCGGGTGTCAGCGCCTTCGGTAGCGCCACGCGCAAGCCTTCCCCCGGCGCACTCAGCGTATAACGGGTCGCCCAGCGCCAAAACTCTAGCGACCGCCTATCCACCTGCGGCACCTCCAGCTTCAACGCTGGCTTCAAATTCTGATACGGCGAACTATCCAGCACCTCGGCTACAACCCCATGCACACGTTTGGTACCCACCGGAATATCTACCCAGTCGCCCACCGCCAAGGTACCGTCGCAGGCATAGTCCAGCAGGCCGGGCATCGCCAGTGGCACCAACACGCGTACCACACTCCCTCCCCCTAATGCGCTGCCGAACAAATTTGTACCCATTGCCCGCACCCTAAACCAAGCGTAGGTTAAACGCATCCTGAATGTGCAATCTAACGCATTAAGGCCCCGAAAGGGGCCCCGTGCGGCAAGAGGGAAACCGCGCCCCTGTCATGAAATCACAACACTCAGGGCCGGCGGTGGGGGAGATTCGTTAAGCAAATCACCCAACCCACGTAACCGTATGCACCAAACCGAAACAAACGCTGACCCCTCACCTGACACATGACCACCGCACCCGCCAAAACACCTCGCTCCACTAAGCCCACCGCCAAAAAAACGGTATCTCAGCTTAAACCGGCGCAAGTGCTCAGCTTCCTGCAAAACAACCCGAAGTTCTTCGAAACCCACCGCGACCAACTGACAGAGCAATTCACCCAAGGCGCCACCGTGCCCAAAAAAGGCCGCATGGGCGCAGGCATTATCTCGCTGCATGCCGCCAAGGCCGAGCGTGTCAGCCGCGATGCCGAAAACCTCAAGGTACGCCACCAACAACTTATCAGCACCGCGCGCGGCAATGCCGAAATCGCCGAAACCATTTTCACCGCCGTGCTCGGCCTGATTCCCTGCCGCACGCTGGCCGACCTCCGCAAATACCTGCAGAACAGCCTGTCCGAACAACTCAGCGTCGAAGCCATCCGCCTGTTTAAAATCGGCACCGAAGAAACCGCCACCACCCTCACCGCCGAGCAAATCAACGGCCTCTGCCCACACGACATCACAACAGGCCCAATGGACGCCGCCAAGCACCGCATTCTTTTCGGCCCCAAAACCAGCAACATCAAATCCGTGTGCCTGATGGCCCTGACCACCGACGACGACACCCTGCTCGGCCTCTTGGCATTGGGCAGTACCGACGCCACGCGCTTCCACGCCGGCCAAGCCGTCACACTGGCCAACTTCCTACGCCGCGCTACCGCCAGCGTACTGGCGCATGCGTCCTAAACAAGTAGCTTAATTAAAGCCCTTAATATCTCATACAAACCGCCGTTGCCGTGGCGGTCGTACCCTTATCCGTATCAATGGCAACTTGGCAGACATTCTTCCCCACAATACGGGTCCCGATAATCCCGCAGTCGCGCTCATCACAGGTATCCGCCAAGTTAGGGTGACGCGCGCCCGTACATCCGGTCAAAATCGTACCAGTCGGGCACGTTGCGGCAGCCGAAGAGCTTCCGGTAGCGGTCACCAGCACCTGAACTGGCGTCGCAGCCAGCGCCTTACAATCATTCGCGTCCACTCCCGCAACTCCTGGAGCGTAAAGCTTTCCAAGCTTACCGCAGGTTTCAATTTTAGTAGCCCTGTCCAGCGCATCATTCGCCGTAATCTGGGCAATATCCGCCTTATCGCGCGCTACATCCGCTAGCGTTTTCAAAGCCGACCACGACGCTTCCTGTTGTAAACTACCGGCCGCCACACGTTCTTGCGCCACCAGAGGAGCCACACATACCAGCGCACACGCCATCAGAGAGAAAGAGGTTTTCATACACATATTATAGACTCCTTCACTCCTAAAACTGACATAAAATTCATAAACTTCCCATCAAACCTGAAAGATTGTTACATCTCTATCACCAAACCCGATGCGTCTCATGGTTTTAACGCCTCTTTTCTGTTACCCTGAGGCATGACCCAACCCGCCCCGGTTACCGACTTCCTCCACTGGCTCACCCACGTGCGCCGCACCAGCCCGCACACGGTGGCGGCCTATGGGCGCGACCTCACCGCCATCTGCACCTTCCTGCAAGCCCACACCGGTGCCGAGGTCACCCCCCAAACCTTCGCCACCCTCACCCAAGCCGATATCCAGTCCTACCTCGCCCACCGCCTCACCCCCAAGGGCCGCCTCAACCGCGCCGGCACCAACGCCAAAACCTCTCTCAACCGCCAGCTGTCCGCCCTACGCACCTTTATGGGCTGGCTGACCGAGCACCACAGCATCAACAACCCCGCCATCAGCCGCCTCAAGGGCCTCAAAGCGCCCGCCTCCGTCCCCAAAGCCCTCAACCACACCCAAACCTGGCAACTGCTCGAAAACCTCGCCCCGCCACCCGCCACCCATACCGCAACACCAGAGGCCCGCCGCAATTTCGCCCTCCTCCTCACTCTCTACGGGTTGGGCCTGCGTATTTCGGAAGCCCTCAGCCTCACCCGCGCGGATGCCGTGGGCGACATCCTCACCGTCACCGGTAAAGGTAACAAGCAACGCAGCCTACCGCTCCCCCTGCCGGTCAAATCCGCGCTCAACAGCTGGCTCAATGCCTCACATGAGCTGCCTCCCACCGCCCCACTCTTCCCCAACCCCCAAGGCAAAGCCCTCACCCCCCGCTACGCGCAAAAACTGCTACAGGATACCCGCGAAGCTTTGGGCCTGCCCGCGCACCTCACCCCCCACGCCCTGCGCCACAGCTTCGCCACCCACCTGCTGGAAGGCGGCGCCGACCTGCGCACGGTGCAAGAGCTCCTCGGCCACTCCCAACTCGCCACCACCCAGCGTTACTTAGCGACCGACGTCCAACGCCTTCTCACCGTCCACAGTCAATCCCACCCCCTCGCGAAAGACGAGTCCTAAACCTTCTCCTCCTTCAAGAATCCGGCGCGCAGCGCCGTCGCCCCTGCGCGCGAGGCAGAAACGGTGGCACGGTGCTTTTTCGTTTGGCGCCGTGTACAGGAAAAGAAGGTACATAAGCCAAACGAAAAAGTGCTGTGGCGCCGTTTCGGCCCGCGCCCAAATAAGGTATAGAAAAGAAGTGACCCAACCGCACACCTACCTCCACCTCCACCTGCCGCGCCCCCCGCGTCTCGGCTGGCGTGGCCGTACGGTGCTGGTGCTCAGTCTGCTTGCCAGCGCTTACCTGCTTGGCTTTGCCCTCTTCGTGATGCTTCTGCCCACGCCGTTCACCACGTTGCCAGACGACCTCGACGGCCTCGCCACCTTCACCGGCGGTTCCGGTCGTGTCGAAGCCGCATTAAAAGAAGCCCAGCAAGGCTTCCCCGGCCCCATCCTGATCAGCGGCAGCAATGAGAAAACCACCCTACCGGACATTCTCGAACATACCGCCACACCGCTCTCGCCCAGCCAACAAACGCATATTGTGTATGATACCGCCGCCACCACGCGGGAAAACATCACCAGCCTCGCCGCCTGGGCCGGCTACTACAAACTCACCGACATCGGCGTCATCACCAGCACCTACCACATCCCGCGCGTCTGGCTGCTTGCCACGCTCCACGCCCGCCACCTCAACCTCACCTACCTGCCGGTGCAACCTGCCGACCCTGGCCTGCGCCCACTCCTGCGCGAGTACAACAAACTCCTCATTGCGCCGGTTCTTCATTAAAAAACCGATGAAACCTATTCCCTTTTGGCGGGTTTAGATCATCATAGCCACATGAAATTCCATAACCTCACCCTTGCCTTCACCCTTTTCTTCAGCTTAGCCGGAGGCGCCCCTATGGCCGATACACCCGAACCCACCTACCAAGCCCTCAAAACCGAGGGTAACTACGAACTCCGGCGCTACGTGCCTCAACTAGCGGCGGATGTCACCCTACCCGCCGACAAGTACTCCACCTCCGACGCTTTCCGCATCCTCGCCGATTACATTTTTAAAGAGTACCCCACCGGCGCCATCGGCATGACAGCTCCCGTCACCACCCAGCGCACCCAAACCATCGGCATGACCGCGCCGGTCACAACCTCCACCACCAAAGGAGAACGCTTCATGCGCTTCTTCCTACCGGAGCGCTACACACAAGCCACCCTCCCCAAGCCGGAGGATACACGTATCACGATTGTCGAAATCCCCACCCGTACCGTCGCCACCATCCGTTTCAACGGCTGGCTAAGCACCTCGAAGGTCGCGGAACAACAATCCCTCCTCAACCAGTGGATGACCTCACACGGCCTCACAGCCACCGGCCCCGCCGAGGTTCAGGGCTACAACCCACCCTGGACACTCCCCTGGTGGCGCCGTAACGAAATCTGGATTCCCGTCGCCAATTAAACGTCACGGAACGCAAAAAGAGCCGGGGTTCCCCCCGGCTCTCTTGTATCGCTTAGTCTCTCACGAGAAACTCTCACCCGCAGTATGGGCCTCGGTTATCCAACCCACCATCTGCTGCACGTGCTCGCCACGCTTATTCCATGTGTGAAAAGGTGAATGACGTTCCAGCAGCCGCTGTACGGCCCTTTCAGCCTCAGTCCGACGATGAACTAAGTCGATATCCTCATACCTAGACCACCCGAGAGAGCGAGACTTTTCGGCAAGAGCACTTGCCACTGCCGTCAGAAAAAACTTCTTCGTGCGGTTAAACTGCCCCTTCTGATGAATCTCTTCAAGCGTCGTTTTAAGCAGCTCAAGTCGCTCCTCAAACGTCAGGTACTTCACCCCAGTCTGCGCCACCTCCTCAATCCGGTTGGCCAACACCACCAAACCGGCGGCCTTGGTGATGTCCGTCACCGGAACATCGATACCCTTGATCACCTGCAGGCTTTCCACCACAGCCGCAAGCTTCGCCGGAAAGTCCTTGTCCGCCAGCGCACTGGTCAAGGCGGGTACACGATGAGCTTCCTGCAGATACGCCGTCGCAACCCGTAACGTCTCGATATGCGCTTCCTCCGGAGAACTCCGCTGCAGCATCTCAGTCCAATGGCCGAGAATCTTCTGCGGCGTTATCCGGTCCAGTACGGTGTGTAACGCCCGCACCTCCTCCTGCAGCGCCCGAAACTTCGGGTCACTGTAGGCCGCGATCGCACGTGTGAGCGAGAGCATATCAGGTTCCGGCACAGGTGCCTTGCGCCGCCCCAGCCAATAGCCGAAAGCACCACCAAGAATCAATGAGGCAAACACCCCAATCACAATCATTTCCATGCAGATGAACCTCCGGTTTCGGATGGGCAAGCGCCCGATAATTATGCATACAATTTATCAGAACCGATGGCAATACGTATCTTCTACGCCACACAGCCTTCGCTAAAAAAGTGCCAAGCCTCATCTCAACCGATCAAATAAAGAGTTTGGCATACTTTTTGCGAACAAAAATGCGTATGTAAGTGTAAATTTACTTACATACGCATTTTTACGCACGTATACACGTTAAATAGTGCATACTTTATTTCTGAATACCCTCTAAAAACACCGCAAATTCACGGAAAACCTTCGCGTATACCTTCTTTCGGAAGTCAATCACATGCTCACCTAACCACGTCGCATCCAACCAGTCGAGCTGCTCGAATTCACGGTCCTTGGCACGGCTCAGGTCGGGCACGCCCTCACCCAGATACTTCAAGCAAAACCATTTCTGCGTCTGGCCCGCAAAACGGCGTCCCTTCACCCACTCTTTGGGTAGCCAATAATCAATCCAGCTTTCACGTTCGGCCAGCAGTTCCACTTCGTGCGGTTCAAGGCCGGTCTCTTCTTTCAGCTCGCGGTACACGGCAACAATCGGCCGTTCACGCGCTTCAATGCCACCTTGCGGCAACTGCCACGCCTTGTCGCCGTTGGCATGGGCACGCAAACCGCACAACAGTTTGCCTTCACTATTCACAATCACCAAACCCACGTTCCGGCGCAAGCGGCCCCGTGCGGGGTTAGTGGGCGTACGCGCCGCCCCACCTCTACGATGCCGCCGCCGCTGCGCGGGGCGTTTGGTCGTCGGGTTCGGTGCGTTGTCGGTCATAAGGTTAGTTGTCCCACACAGGGGCGGTAAGTTCAAATGGTTTAAACACGCCCATACTAGCGTATCAGCATGGTGGCAGGCACCAGCACAATGCCGCTGCTCACAATCCGCGGCAATTCATCACGCAACACGTCCAGCGTCACCGGCAGCGGGTGGCCAATCGCAATGGCGTGGCCGCGTTTGCGCGCCTGTACCACCGCCTTGTTCAACTCGGCTCTCACGGCTTCTGGGGTGGAAACATGATCCAAGAAAATATCGCGCTCCAACACCGGCAGGTCTAACCCCCTAGAGGCCTTACCCACCGCCGTCGGCGCCGAAGTCTTGCTATCGAGGAACATCATCCCCTCGCGCTGCAATACCGTCAATACCGCACGCATGCCTGGCTCCCAGCCAGTAAAACGGCTGCCCATATGGTTGTTCACACCCACCGCCACATCGCTTAGGCGTGCCACATTGCGGCTCAGCAACGTATCAATCTCCTCCGGCGTCATGCCCACGCGCAGCGTGTCGGGGCCGGGGTCAGGCACGCCATCCTTGTGCGGCAACGCTTCCATCGGCATGTGGATCATAATTTCGTGGCCATCCGCCTTAGCCTCTTTGGCCAAAGCAATGCCCGGGCGGCTCCACGGGAAGAACGACAGCGTCACCCCCGCAGGCAACTCCGTTACCGCCCGGCGGCTG
The DNA here is from genome assembly GCA_027485835.1 of Alphaproteobacteria bacterium. GTDB lineage: Bacteria > Pseudomonadota > Alphaproteobacteria > UBA2136 > UBA6156 > UBA6156. The sequence goes on along the minus strand of JAIXQG010000002.1, from coordinate 687,422 downwards.
GCCTCCATCTGGCCCCCCATGTCATCAATCACCACCGCCAACAAGGGCGCACCGGGCGCCACATCCGCACGCATGGCATTGCGCTGCCAAACGGTCTCAGCCGGCAGTGGCACCACAGCCAAGGGTGTCACGGTTTGGGTTGGGTAAGGCGCCGTCTTAACGGGTTGAACCGCAGGCGGCATTTCGGTTGGCGCAGCCTCATCCTTGGCTACAACCGGCATATCCAGCGGCACAGCGTTGGCACTTGCACTTACCACGTCTGTGGCCGAAACCACATCCGTACCGCTCACCATCGGCTCATTGGTAGGCGCATCCATCCAGGCTTCCAGCTCCGCGGCGGCAGCACCATCCACAGCCGCAGGCTTCACAACTTGGGTATAACCTTCACGGTGCCCCTGCCGCTCCGGCCCCTGCTCGCGCAAATGCCGTCCGACACCTAATGCCATGGCGAACGACACACACGCTCCCACCACCATCACGGCCAATACCCACCATACCGTTGCGGGAATCGGCCCCTTACCTTGTTCGGTCATCTGAGCCTCCGCTAGCGGCTAGAGGTCGCGCGTTGGGCGGTCGGTGCAGCAGAAGCCTTGTTACCACTCGTCTGTGGCCACACAATCAGCGCGCGCAGCACGTTCACGGCACGGTCTAATTGGGCATCCGGCTTACCGTCCATGCCAGCCAGCGTGTCGCTGGGGCTCTTGGCGGCTACCGGTGCATAAATGCTCTGCGGCAGGTCGGCACGCGGCTCGGTGGTGCTCACCGTGTCCTTGGCCTTGGCGGCGGTCAGGTGGCCCAACAGGCTGGCTTCACTCGGCATGTCGTCATCACCCAGTTCAGAGGCTTCCTGCTCTTTGCTCTTAATCGGCTTTTGCAGAATATCCGGCACAATCCCGTGGGCCTGAATACTCTTGCCGCTCGGCGTGTAATACAGCGCGGTGGTCAGGCGCATACCGGTGTTACCGGGCAGGTCAAAAATGGTTTGCACGCTACCTTTACCGAAGCTCTTGGTTCCTACCACCACGGCACGGCGGTTGTCTTGCAAGGCACCAGCCACAATTTCCGCCGCACTCGCGCTGCCGCTGTTCACCAGCACTACAATCGGCTTGTTGTCCATCAGGTCGCCACGGCGTGCGGGGTAACGCGCATCCTGGCCCTTAATACGGCCGCGGGTGCTCACAATCTCACCCTCCTCCAAAAAGTCGTCGGCCACGGCAATCGCTTGGGTCAGCAAGCCGCCGGGGTTGTTGCGCAGGTCCAGAATCAAACCTTTCAACGGCGCCTTGTTAGCGGTTTCCATCGCTTTCAAATGGTCGCGCATGGCAAAGTCGGCATAATCGTTAAAGCTGGTAATGCGCACGTAGCCGATACCATTTTCCAACAGCTTGCTCTTCACCGGCTTGACCTTAATTTCCGCGCGCACCAACGTCACCGGGAAGGTCCGTTTTTCACTCTCACGCAAAATCACCAGCTTCACCTTGGTGTCCGGGTCGCCGCGCATGTTGTCCACGGCGGTTTTCAAGGTCATGCCCTGCACGTCCTTGTCATCAATACGGATGATATAGTCATTGGCTTCCAAACCGGCCTTGGCGGCGGGCGTGTCCTCAATCGGGCTCACAACCTTGACCAAACCATTGTCCATGGTCACCTCAATTCCCAAACCACCAAACTTGCCTTGGGTCTGCTGCTTGAGCTCCAGCATTTCGTCCTTCTTCAGGTAGCTGCTGTGGGGGTCAAGGCTGGTCAGCATGCCGTTGATGGCATTCTCAATCACACCGGTTTCGGTCACTTCTTCCACATAGCTGGTACGGATTTTTTCCAACACATGGGCAAACACGTCCAGCTTTTCGTAAACTTCGGGGTCAACATTGCGGCTTTGCGCAAAAGTGGTGCCACTCAGGGCGGTAAAAGTCGCGGCCACAGCCAGCATCATAAGTTTGGTACGCATCAGGAAGGTCACCCGCTTGTTGTGTTATTCGTCAATACCGGCAAGAGTACCCGCAAAGCCGCGCCCTAGCAACACACCGTCGGCCGATAAAGCAAAAAACAACCACCAGAACTGCATGAAATTCCGCCGCGAAGCGACATGTAGAGCCTTAGAGCGGATTTACCACTTTCCCGCGCCGCCTCACTTCCCAGTATATCCGGCCTTCTTCTCCCACACTCCCCAGCTGCTGCCCCACCTGCACATCATCGCCGGCATTCACATTCAAGGTCCCCATACCGCCCAACAACATGTCCTCACCGCGCACGGTTTTCACAATCACCAAACCGCCAAAGTGCCGAAACGGACCGGCAAACAGCACTTTCGCCGCATGAGTCGCCTTAACCGGAGCGCCCTCCGGCGCGCGCAATACCACACCCGCTTTGGTCGCGCCTTCACCGCTACCAAAGCCGCGCAGCACCCGCCCTGCTACCGGCAACCCGCCGGACGACGTCTGCGCCACCACCGGCGCCACCGCCTTAACCTGCCCCAGCGGCGCTTCCATTGCTTCGGCCATGCCCGCTTCCAACGCGTCAGCCTGCAAACCAGCCTGACGCAGCACCTGCTGCTCCGCCGCCAGCAGCGCGCCACGAGACTCCGCATAAGCCGCTTGCACCTGCCGCAAATCCTGCAACTGTATATTGGCCTGACCATACAAGGCCGTCAGCGCACCTACTTCCGCACGGCTCACAGCCATGCGCTGGGCTTGCTGGCGGCCAATCACGCGCACCACATCGGCTTGTGCGGGGGCGTCCATCACCAGGCTCCGCGCCAACCAAAACCCCTGCGGATACTGCCCAAGCTTGACCACGTTCTCCACACTCCGCCGCAGCTCACGGTCGGCACGGCTGTGGGCCTCGCGCCGCGCCTCAATCTTGCCCCGAATCTCCTGCAATTTCGTTTCTGCCTGACCAAGCGACTCCTCCAACGCCTGATACGCATTGGTCGCAGCCCCCACCGGAGCCACCACACCCATCAGTAAAACAACAACCCAAAAACCCTTTTTCACAACCCACAGCCTAAAGCAGAAACGCCCCGCAAGCCAGCTACCCACTCCTAAAAATAATGCGCAGCATTCCTTTTGGCGCGAGATATGCGCGCAGCGCATCCCTCTCGGAGCGCCAAACGCGCAGGAAATGCCCCTGCGCGGAAGCCCCTGCACGCGAGGCTACAAACCGTCATCCAAGTGCGATTTGGCATGGCGCGGTGTACGAAAACGAAGGTACATAAGCCACGCCAAAGCGTGCTTGGGGACGGTTTTAGGCCGCGCCTCTCCCGCAACCCTAGTCCCGATGATAAGGGTGGCCAGTGTTAATGGTATGCATCCGGTAAAGCTGCTCCGCCAACACCAACCGCACCATCTGGTGCGGATACGTCAACCGCCCGAGGCTCCACACCCAATCCACCCGCTGCAACACGGTCTTACTGATGCCGTTGGCACCACCAATCAAAATCGCCACGGCCTTAATGCCGTCCATCTGCCAGTCTTTGAATTTTCCCGCCAGCTCGCGGCTACTCACGTTTTCACCGTCCTCATCCAGTAAAATCCGCACACCGGGCACCGGCACACCGGCCAGCGCCACCAATTGCGCCGCCGCTTCGTCTTCGGGGGTTTCGCCATCCGGCAGTTCACGTATCACCACACGCCACTGGTTCTCCGGCAACCGGCCAAGATACTGGCTTTCCAGGGCCTTCAGGTGCGAATCGCGGCATTTGCCGGTGGTGAGGATCAATAACTGCATGAAATCTTATAAAACACCGCGTAAATCTGCGCAAACGCTTTAACGCAGCGCGCTTTATCTACGCCCTACGTGGCAGGCTCAAACACGTGGCTCCACAGCTTCTCAAGGTTATACAGCACACGCTTTTCCGGCACGAACAGGTGCACCACAATATCGCCAAGGTCGGCACACACCCATTCGCCTTCCGCCATGCCTTCAATGCTTAAAATCGCTTTACCGAGCTTATCTTCCAAAGCACGGCCCATACTGCTCACATGGCGGGTACTGGTACCGCTGGCAATCACCAGATAATCCGCAAAACTAGCTTGTCCGGCCAAAGGTATCACCAGCAAACCTTCGGCTTTCATATCCTCCAACGCGGCCTTCACCCGCTCCAGCTCGCTGGGAGGTTCCGCCGTCACAGGCGCTGCGCTGCGTGTGCGGTTGGAGGCGCCCGTCAGGGTACCTGCCTTACGCCCCGCCGGGGCGCCTCCTGTGCGGCGTACGCGCGCCGCGGCCGTGCTAGCAGCTATGACAGTAACCTTTCCTTAGTAAGGGGAGAAATTCGCAAGAAGCACTTAACGTTCCGCATGTACCGTTATCTTATGGCAGCCACCATAAGCCGCAAGCCCCTCGTGATACAAAATCTGCAAAGAAAAGAACCCCCTGCGCCTGTCAGGACACAGTGCTAGTAGGTCCTATCACGCCGCGCTAGAGCCTGCAATCGCCTGCACACCGGCCACCAGTTCACGCGCAAACTCGCTACGGCTGCCATACATTTTCAACGCAGCATTCGCCAGCATACTGGCCATTTCAGCCGCTTCATCACGCTCATGCTGCTTAATCGACAAATCGCGCGAAAACCGCGTTAGCTTAAACACAACCGATTTTAACGCCTCCGGGTGCATCGGTTTGCCATGGGAGCACGATCGTTTGACAGTCACTAATAAGGTATGCGCCGAGACACTTGCCAAAGCTTCATAAGGGAGAGGTACGGTTAAATTCAACATAAAACAAACTCTAGAACACTTTGCCACCCAAACGCAACGGGAGACAAAGGGTCATCCCCCGTGTCTGTGAGCTTTATGCCACCCGCTGGCGTCCGGCCAACGCCAAACTGAGTGTCCCCTCGTCCAGATAATCCACCGCCGCGCCCACCGGCATCCCCTTGGCCAGCGTGCTCACCGCCACGCCCTGCGGCATCAAGCGGTCAGTAATAATCTGACAGGTCGTCTGGCCATCCACACTCGCACCGAGTGCCAGAATCACTTCCTGCACCTCATCCGTCCGCACGCGCTTCACCAGTTGCGGGATGCGCACATCCTCAGGCCCCACGCCATTCAGGGCCGAAACCACACCCCCCAGCACATGGTAACGGCCGGTAAACACGCCGCTGCGCTCCAGCGCCCATATATCCGCCACCCCTTCCACCACGCACAACACGCCGGTGTTCCGCGCGGGGTTGGCACACACTTCGCACACCGGCGCGGCCCTACCATTAAACGCCAAGTTCCCGCAATGCTCGCAAATCCCCAGCTGCGCGGCCACATCGGCCAAATTACGCTGCAATTCAGCCAACGCCTCGGGCTTCTGCAACAGGCTCAACGCCACGCGCTGGGCGCTACGCGGCCCAAGCCCCGGCAGCTTACCCAACTGCCGCAGCAAACGCTCCAGAGGTAACGGAATCAACGCCATTTTTACAGAAAGTCCGCTTTAAAAACCAGGGATACTGAGACCACCCGTCACCGCCGCCATCTTGGTCTTGGCCAGCTCATTCGCCTTGGCCAGCGCGTCATTGCACGCCACCTTCACAAGGTCTTCCAGCATGCTCAGGTCGTCCATGTCCACAGCGTCGGGCTTGATGCTCACACGCACAATCTCATGGGTACCGTTCATGGTCACCTGCACGGCGCCACTGGCAGCGCTGCCGCTAATCTCGGCCTTGGCCAGCTCGTCCTGCACGTTCTTCAGGCCCTTCTGCATTTCCTGGGCCTTTTTCATCATCGCAAACATGTTGCTCATCGGTTTTCCCTTTCCTTTAAACTTAATGACTAGTGGTAAACATCATCGTCGCCCATACCCTCAACATGCTCCAGCTCAGCTCCGGGGAACATCCCCATCACGCCAGACACCATCGGGTCATTGGCCACATCGCTTTTGCGCTGGGCTTCAGCTTCGGCCGCCATCTGCGCAATCGTCAGGCCTTCGCCGGCCTCGGCTTGCACTTCACGGATATCCCACGCCACGCCGGTCTGCACCTTCAGGGCCGTGCGCAGGTCGCGCAGCAGGTCAGCCGCGCTCAACAAGCCCTTATCGACTGCCAGCTCCAGCTTGGTCCCCTCAAAGCTCACACACCGTACCTGACGCTCCAGCGACGACGTCAGCATCGGGTTCTCCGCGCGCAAGGCGCGTACAATCGCCACCCAGTCGGCAAATTGACTGTGCACAACCTCTTCCTGAATCTGCTTTTCAGCCTCCACCAAACCGGCCTGCACAATCGGCAAGTCACGCACGGCGTCCACCCGTGCCGACATCGCGTTCACACTGCCACTGGCCTGCACCTGCCCTTGCGGTATCTGTTGCAGCACCATGCCACTGGCTTCACTCACCAGCTTGTCGAGTGACGGCAACGGGCTCAGATACGCCATGCGCACGCACGCCATCGCCAGCGCCTCATACGGGCGTTCCGCCACCTTCAGCTCGGCCAGCGCCTGCGCCAGCAACTGGTACAAACGGCCCATGTTCGGCAGCGGCAGCTTTTCGGCCAGCGGAACAATCCGCGTCCGCTCCAGCTCGGTCAGGCTGCCATTGGTTTTCAAATCCGCAACCAAGCGGATGCGCGTCATCAGGTGCACCAGTTCCATCATGCCCTGCACCGCCCCCATCGCATCGCTGCCACTGGCATACAGGGTATCCACCACCGCCAGAGCTTCCGCGGTACGCCCGCCGGTCAACGCTTCCAGCAGGTCCACCACACGGCTACGGTCGGCCACACCCAGCATGCCTTCCACCGTCGCCAGCGTCACACGTGGCGTGCTCTCGCCTTCCGCCACACTGAGGGCAATCGACTGATCCAGCAGACTCAAGCCGTCACGAGCCGAACCATCCGCCGCCCGCGCAATCAGCTGCACGGCGGATGGCTCGAACGCCACGCCTTCCTTGCCCAAAATCTCCTGAAAATACGGCCACAGCACATCACTCGGAATCCGCTTCAAGTCAAAGCGCTGGCAACGGCTCAGCACCGTCAACGGAATCTTCTGCACATCGGTGGTCGCAAAAATGAACTTCACCTGCGGCGGCGGCTCTTCCAGTGTCTTGAGCAACGCATTGAACGCCGTAGTGCTCAGCATATGCACTTCGTCGATAATATAAACCTTGTACCGCCCGGCCACGGGTGCGTAGTTCACACCTTCAAACAGGCGCTGTACGTCTTCCACGCTACGGTTGCTGGCGGCGTCATATTCAAACACGTCGACATGGCGGCCGGTCCGGATGGCTTCCACCTGCGTATCGTTCACATCCCACGTCACGCTCGGGCCGTTCTCGCAGTTCAGCGCCATCGCCAGCAGGCGCGCGGTACTGGTCTTACCGGTCCCACGTATCCCCGTCAGCACGTAGGCGTGGTGAATCTTGTTCATCGCAATCGCATTAGTCAGGGTGCGCACCAGCGCCTCCTGACCGATCAGTTCGGCAAACGTGCGGCTGCGGTACTTCCGCGCCAACACCACATAATCGTTCTGCCTCTGTGTACTCAAATTATCCCCAACCATGGGCACACTTGTACCCCATCCCACCGCCCAAAGCCACCCGTCCGCCCCTCCAAACAGCAAAAAAGGGCGGCGGAGTTCTCACTCCGCCGCCCTTATATTTAAATTTTAATGCAGAACCTGATTCTTCATCAAGTCGGTCGCCAGCCCGACGCCACGCTGCTTATTCTGCAGAAAATGGTAGAAATGCTTTCCCGTAGATGCAAACTCCAAGCGGTGATGCAAGGCGATGCCCTTGAAGCGGTAACGCAATCCCACGTTAGTCCACACGTCACCAGCCTGACGGTACGAGTGGATCGCAAACATGGCTAGTACACTGGCAATTCCCGACACCAGATATCCGGAACCAGGCAAATGGGTTGCTTTCTTATCAAAGTCGGGAACGAAGGATTCGTCGCCCCGCGCTAAAGAAGTAGGCCATTCACGCGCCAAAAAATCCCGATCTTTCTCCGTAGCCGCCGCCAGAAAGACGGGAGCCTCAAAACGCAACCGACCAAACAGGTTCACGCTCATAACGGAACTGAGAATCTGCTCACCCGCACGTTCAAAAATAACCGGAAATGTAACCGTATCTTCGGTAACCATAGATGTCTCCCTTGCCCCGAAATGGGGCCGATAGACGACGTGTATACCAAATACCTACCGTTTGGCAAGCCACTCGCCCAACTGCGTAAAATGCGTCAAATGGCTTTCCCAATACGCCCGCACCTCCTCCACCGGATGCGCCGCTAGCGGTTTTTCCATCCCGTCCAGAATCGTAATACTATCCATCAACCGCTCCCCATGCGCCTCCTCGGCAATGGTGCCGTACATCGAGGAACGGAACACCACCGGCTCGCTCCCCGGCTCGCAATAGGCGAGCACTTCCACAATCTCAAAACTGCGGTCCGTCTTGCCCTCCATCATCCGCAAAAAATCCCCAGGGGTCAGGTAACTGTTGGTGTAACGCGCAAATGGGCCGGGGAACCCCTTCAACGCCTTCAAATCATAGGTCACATCGGTCACCATCACCGGCCCGCCCACCTTAGCGCAGGCCAGTTTGACCGACTCCGCCGCAATCTCGGCCGAATCAAAACTCTGGATCTCCGGCAACTCAAACGTCGCGCGCTGCAGTTCAATTCCAAACGGCGCCAGCTGCGCCACCGCCAAATTCCACTTGCCGTCGTTGCCGGTCACCAAGGTAATCATCACGCACCTCTTAAAACTGAAAGTGGCTCCACCCATTCCTCCTCATACCGTTGCTCCGTTTCCGGCCTGGCGGGGTTTTGAGGCGTCCTGTCGGAGCCATCAGCTTCCTGCCCCAACCGGCCCCCTACGTCAACCCCCAGCCCCTAAAAGTCCGGTACGCAGCACCGTCGCCCCTGCGTACGGAGCTACAAACCCTTTCACGGTGCTTTTTGGCGGGGCGCCGTGTACGGCAATTGGGTACATAAGCCACGCTAAAAAGTGCTGTGGGAGGGTTTTAGCCCGTACCTTGCCGAAAACCACAAACCACCGTAAGGTAGTGTCATGTCGAATCCCCATCACCGACGCCGCAAGTCGCGTCCGGGCCACAAAGGCCCCAAACCGGCAGAAGGCAAAACGCCTTCCGCCCCCAAAAAAGCTCAGCCACCGGGCAAACGGCCCGCGCGGGGCCGTGCTCCGGCCGCCAAATCGCGCTGGTTTTACGATGTCCGCCAATACGCCCTGCTCACCGACGACGTTGGCAACCTCCTCATCCTGCAATTGCCGAAGGAGTACGACGCCACCGCCGCCAACACGTGGACCCTCCCCGGCGGCAAGCTGGAACCGACCGACGAACCGGGCGAAGGCCTGCTGCGTGAGATTTCGGAAGAAACCGGCCTCACCGGTGTACTCGTCGGCCCCGCTGGTGTCGCGCGCTGGGCCAGCCGCAACAGCAAAAAGCTCGGTATCTTCTGGCGCGCCACGGTGCCCGGCACCAAGCCGCAGTTAAAACTCTCCAAGGAGCACCAACGCGCGGTCTGGATCAGCCCCGCCGAAATCGGCGACTTCCCCTTCCACCGCCCGGAAATGCTGGACGTGGTTAAAAAACTCAACAACACACCCCAATAATAAAAGCCCGCCAACCGGCGGGCTTTTCGATACAAGCTTACGCAGCCTTAGAAAGATACGTAGAAGTGCTTTCCAAGTCAGCCCCGATACCCGCTTCACCCTTCTGCCAGTTGGCCGGGCACACCTGACCATTCTGCTCATAAAACGCCAGCGCATCCACCATCCGCAACATTTCGGAAACACTCCGCCCCAGCGGCAAATCGTTCACCACAAAGTGACGGATCTTACCCTCCTTATCCAGCAGGTAGCTGGCGCGGTAGGTCACACCCTCTTCGTTCAGAATCCCCAGCGGGTCGCTTAGGTCGCGGCAGAAGTCGGAGAGCAACGGGTAGTTAATCGCGCCAATCCCGCCTTGGTTCAGCGGCGTACGGCGCCATGCGGCGTGGCTGTGCACGCTGTCCACGCTCACACCCACCACCTTGGTGTTGCGGGCGTCAAACTCGGCCTTGGCCTTGTCAAACGCCACCAGTTCTGTCGGACACACAAAGGTAAAGTCGGCGGGGTAAAAAAACACCACGGTATAACCGTCCGTATTCACAAACGCGTAGTCATTGTCCATGCTGCCATCAGCCAGTACGGCGGGCAGAGATGTTACCGGAAATGTATCGCCAACCATCATCATCGTAGGTATCCCCCATTATTAAAGTCGGCCGCACCGTAGGCGAAGGTGCCGCATAGTGCAACCTCACATGCCAAGCCTGCCAAAATAATCACCGACTATCAAAGCAACAGTCGCTCTCTATTTGACCCCTCCCCCCAACCGCGCTAAAAACAGGGCATGACACAACACTCCCTCATCGTTCTTGGCTCCGGCGCTGCCGGTTGCACCGCCGCTATCTATGCCGCGCGTGCCGGTATCAAAACCACGCTTATCCGCGGCAACCAGCCAGGCGGCCAGCTCACCATCACCACCGATGTCGAGAACTTCCCGGGCTTTGCCGAAGCCGTACAAGGCCCGTGGCTGATGGAGCAAATGGAAGCCCAAGCCAAACACTGCGGAGTCGAAGTCGTCGCCGACCACATCATGAAGGCCGACCTCACCACCAAAACCCTCACCGGCATGAACGGCACGCAGTACACCGCCGACGCAATCATCATCGCTACCGGCGCCAGCGCCAAATGGCTGGGTTTAGAGGGCGAAAAAACCTACAACGGTAAGGGCGTCTCCGCCTGCGCCACCTGCGACGGTGCCTTTTACCGTAATCGAGACGTCGCCGTCATCGGCGGTGGTAACAGCGCGCTGGAAGAAGCCCTCTACCTCGCCAACATCGCCAAGCACGTCACCGTGGTCCACCGACGCGACAGCTTCCGCGGCGAAAAGGTCCTGCAAAACCGCGTCCTCAACCACGAGAAAATCAGCGTCATCTGGAACAGCGCGGTGGAAGAGATCCTCGGCGACCCCCATCCCATCACCGGCGGCGTCACCGGCCTCAAGCTCAAAAATCTTGTCGACGGAACCATCTCCGAACTGCCGGTCCACGGCATGTTCGTCGCCATCGGCCACAAACCGAACACCGACCTCTTCGCCAACCAGTTGGACATGGACGAAACCGGCTACCTCAAGCGCATGCCCGGCACCGTGCTGCCCACGCAAATGGGCCAGCCGATTCCCGGTATTTATGTGGCGGGCGACGTCGCCGACAGCGTCTACCGCCAAGCCGTCACCGCCGCCGGCATGGGCTGCATGGCAGCCCTCGACGCCAACCGCTACCTCGAATCCCTCGGGCAGTAACGACAACTAAACGAAAGGCCCTTTATGGGGCCTTTTTCAAATCTTCATCCACCTCTCAAAACCAAATCAAGTCACTGAAAAAACGAAGAATATCACTCATATTTACTTGCGAAAACCAAGATAACGCTTTATCATACAAGCACTTAACAAACACCTTAAGGAGTTCTCGAATGAAAAGCCGCAGTAAGTCCCAGAAAAATTCTTTAAGACGTCGAACTAAAGCAGTTCTCTCGTTGGCAAAAGAGGGTTTCTCTTTTGCCAACGAGAGAACTAAGCAAAATTAACAGATTAAATATATCACGTTTTCAAAAAACTGTCAATTAAAACAAAGCGGAAACAGGGGCCGTTATGACCCCTGCCGTTCTTAAGTCACCGATTTAAGCCACCGGCTTACGCATAACAAGGCGCAGCAGGAACAGGAAGATAATTGCCCCCACGGTGCTAATCGCCAAGCTGGCCAAAAAGCCGCCGCCTGCGGGCATCATGCCGAGAGACCCGAGCACAGCAGGCCCGATCAACGCCCCAATCAAACCGACCACCAGATTGGTCAGCAAACCGTGGTTGCCGCCCATCAGTTGTTCGGCAATAAAACCGGCCAGAATACCTACCAGTATGGCCCCTAAAAGTCCGACACCAATCATTGTTATAATCCTTTAGTTATGGGTGAATCTTTGGCGGCCCCATCCCCCAACAGGGCCGACACAAACCTAACGCACCGCCCTTGCAAAAAGTTCCCGCCCCCGCTCACGTCCCGAATCCTATTGCCCAAACCCCCAGCCTGCGCTACATACCGTGGCAGTGCGGGATTAGTTCAATGGTAGAACGGAAGCTTCCCAAGCTTCAGGCACGGGTCCGATTCCCGTATCCCGCTCCAAAATGTTCCACCTACTTCAGCTATACGGGCGGGCCACGGGGGTCTCCGCGTTGCTACGGCTCCCGTATCCCGCTCCAGATTTCTCAATTCCTCGCAGACAAAAAAACCGGCGCACAGCGCCGTTGCCCCTGCGCACGGAGCTACAAACGCTCATCCCAGTGCTTTTTGGCGGGGCACCGAATACATACCGAGTATTTCAGACCCGCCAAAAAGTGCTGGGGGAGGGTTTTAGCCCGTGCCCTTCTAAAGTGGCATTACCAAGGCTTCGGTATCGCCCCACTCAGGTTCTGCATCGGCCCAAGCGGTGTTTTTTGGCTCTCGCTGCTAGCAATTTCCGGCGTACCGTTCCACAGTTTATACACCACGCGGTCGTCTACCAGCACAAGGGTGGCCTGAAACTCCCAGCCGCTGGTGTCGGTATGCTTCCGGAATCCAAACAGGTCGGCAGCTACGTTCCCGCCGCGCTTGTTGTTCACGGTCTGCATGCGCACCACATAGGCCACGCAATCGTCTTGGGCACTCACGCAGGTGCGCACACCTTGCGGCAGGTCTTCGTAACGGAAGGCCGAGCCAAACAGGTTACCCACGTCCACGTAGTTGAGAATACGTACGTTCGAGTTTCCTTCCGGCGTAAAGCCAATCGCTTTCAAATCGGTGCGGGTGGTAATCTCCGGCTTCACCGCGTCAAACGAGGCGCGGGCTTCTTCATAAGTCGTCCAGCGGCTCTTGCTCTGGGTGGCGGTGCTCGGCAGCACCGTGGCGCAACTTGCCAACAGCGCACCTCCGGCTACAATCACTAGACTATGGTTTAAAATGTCCGGCCAGCGTTGCCAGCGGGTCGTGCCTTTCAGGGTACTTTTCATCGTTCGGTTTCTCCTCACATCTCTTATGCACCCCTGCACCATGCTGCAACGCACCGAAAACACACATCTTTTCCATAAAATCGAAATGTCAGACATTAACCCTCTGATGCCATTCACTTGCTGCACCGCACGGCAAGCTCTGCGCCACAGTCACGAAAAACCTGACATCCCCCGCCGCGTTTGCTAAGTTAGCCCCCATGACATCTGACGATACGACCCTCTTCCCCCATATTCCGCTCATCGCCTTCGACCTCGACGGCACCCTCGCCAACACCGAAGCCCTCTCGCTGCCCTCGGCGGTAGAAACCATGCGCTCTCTCGGCGTACCGGTGACGCTCGACTACTGGTACGAACACCTCCACGGCCGCAGCGGCCAATCGCTGATAGACGCCATCCGCGACCAGTTCGGCATCGAGGTGGATCTGAAAGAATTCCTCCGCCGCCGTGCGGAAATGGTGCCGATCATGTTCGAAAACGGCGTCGAGCCCGCCCCCGGCATGCTGCAAGCCCTGCGCAACCTGGTGGTCGGCGGCCAGCAGGTCTGTATCTGCTCTAATAGCACCCCCGCCCGTATTGCGTTTACATTAGAAAAAATCACCGGCCAGCACAGCGCGGGCATGAACCTCCCCCACCTGTTCGAAGGCCATATGTACTCCGCCTCCGGCGCCGACGGCTCCGGCAAGGCCAAACCGGCACCGGATGTCTACATGAACACCGCCGTGCGCTATAAAGCCGACCCCACCCGCTGTGTCGCGGTAGAAGACTCCCCCGTCGGCGTCGCCTCCGCCGTCGGCGCAGGCTTCATCTGTGTCGGCTACACGGGCCTCGGCCACGGCGATAAAAACGACGTCGCCGAATCCCTCAAACAAGCCGGCGCCCACCACATCCTCCACCACTGGGACGACTTCATCCCCCTCCTCAAATCCCTCTAACAAAAACGCCTCCCGTTGGGAGGCGTTTCAAATTCTGGTGGACGATACAAGGTTCGAACTTGTGACCCCTACAATGTCAATGTAGTGCTCTACCGCTGAGCTAATCATCCGATGCCACGGCTTATCGCCGATGACGCCCGCGCCGTCAAGAGGGAAGTGAACGCCCTACTTACGCAGCGATGGCTTGGCAACGGGGGGCGCAAACACCTTCAACGCCTTCTCCCGCACTTTAAACACCGCCGGCGTCTGGGTCACCAGCTCGCCATCGGCGTTCACCGGCATCGGCACGCGGGTGTACAGCTCTACCGTGCTACTTCGCAGAGACCTCACATTCGGCCAATAATCATGGGTGCCGGTCTTCAGCATCGGCCCCAGCGCCAGCATTTCGCTCATATGCGCCAGCTCAAGGCTGTACGTGTCCAGCGCGCCGTCGTCCGGCGCGGCATCTGCCGCCACCTTCATGCCCCCGCCGTAATAGGCACCGTTCCCCACCGCCACCTGCAAGGTCCGCACGTGGTGCACCTGCCCGGGTATCATCAGCGTGACACTGAACGGCCGCGCCTTCATCAATACCCGCGCCGCCGCCAGCGCATAGCCCAATACGCCCCAGCGCTGTTTGGCTTCATACGTCAGTTCTTTAGCCAGCATCGCGCTAAACCCCACGCTGGCCACATTAAAGTACGGGTGCCCATTCACTTCACCCAAATCCACCGTCCGCGTCTCACCGGCCAAAATCACATCCAGTGCCTCTTCCAGCTTGGTCGGCAGCCCCATCGTCCGTGCAAAGTCGTTGGCGGTGCCTAAAGGAATCACCCCCAGCGGCAAGCCACACGCCATTAATCCCCGCGCGGCACGGTTCAGGGTTCCGTCCCCTCCGGCAATCAAAATGGCGCGTTTTCCTTTACCTTGGGCGTCCACCACCGCGCTGGCATCGGTGTTTCCGCTCAAACGCACGGTCACTACCTGTTTACCCGCCGCCGTCACATACTCTTCAATCTGGCGTACTACGCGGCTGCCCGAGCGGGCTTTGCTATTCACCAACAGCAAATAAGGGCGGTCCGGCATGTAGTTTCTCCTTAGGGTCGTGAGATGCGTTTATGGAAGCTAACCACACCACCCGTCATTGGTTCCCTGACACCTATCTAACAACCTGCCATACAACTTAAATTTCCGCTTTACCCCCCGCACCCCCCTGTGGTTTACTCGTCACAACAACAAAGGGGAGTCATCCGAATGAACGCACACGCTCAGACACTGTCTGCATCCCGTCCGGCCCACTTGGGCTGGCGCATCGCCGTAGGCGGCATGGCCTTTACCGCCGCCATGCTCGGCGCCGCCATGGCCAACGCGGCCGACGACGCCTTCAAGCTCGGCAGCACCATCCCCGCCAGCCTCACCTTCTCCGACGCCGCCGGCAAAGTCCGCACCTTCGGAGAATTCCGCGGCAGCCCCGTGGTACTGGAATGGACCAACCCCGGCTGCCCGTTCGTCAAGAAGCACTACGACGGCGGCAACATGCAAAAACTGCAAACCGAAGCCACGGCCGACGGCGCGAGCTGGATTACCATCAACAGCGGTGCCGCAGGCAAACAAGGCTACCTCGACCCCAAAACCGCCGCCACCGAAGCCCAAAAGCTCGGCTACAAGTCCAGCGTCGTGGTGCCAGACCCCGAGGGCAAACTCGGTAAAGCCTTTGGCGCCGAAACCACGCCCCACATGTACGTGCTGGATAAAGACGGCAAGCTCGTCTACATGGGCGCCATCGACAGCATCCCGAGCTTCGACAAGGCCGATGTCGCCAAGGCCGAGAATTACGTCACCAAAGCCCTTGCCGACCTCAAGGCTGGCAAACCCGTCGCCACAGCCCAAACCAAATCCTACGGCTGCAGCGTCAAGTACTAACGCCACATCACAAAAAGCCTCCCCTGCGGGAGGCTTTTTTCATCGCACCATGTTACACTCCGCACCATGACCACCCTTCTCGTCTCTCTCGCCACCTTCCTCCTCGGCCTCGCCACCGGCGCCGCCACCCTGTTCCTGCTGAACAAAAAAAGCCAGCAAGCCGCCACCGAGAATCTGCAAAACGCCTTCAACACCTTGGCGTCGCAAGCCCTCGCCCAAAACAACCAGCAATTCCTGCAACTGGCGCAAGAGAAACTCGCCCAGTCTCAGCAAGCCTCCTCACAAGACCTCACCGCCAAACAAGGGCTGATAGACCAACGCCTCGCCACCATCCAAACCGAGGTCACCGCTAAGCTGGAGAAGGTCACGACACTGGTCACCGAGATCGATAAAAACCGCCACGCCTCCTTCGCCACGCTGCAACAGCAACTCGGCCATACCGGAGAACAACTCAAGTCCCTGCAAACCACTACTGCCGACCTCAAATCCGCGCTCACCAACTCCCGCACCCGCGGCCAGTGGGGAGAACGCATGGCGGAAGACGTGCTGCGCCTCGCCGGCCTACAACCGGAGGTCAACTACCGCAAGCAATCGAGCATCATGGGCACGGAAGGCACGCGCGGCCGCCCGGACTACACTTTCCTCCTCCCCGGCAACCGTGTCATCCACATGGATGTTAAATTCCCGCTGGATAACTACCTCGCGTATCTCAATGCCGAAACCGAGGCCGCGCAGCTCGCCGCGACACGCCAGTTCATCACCGACGTCAAAACCCGCCTGCGTGAGACCAACGCCCGCGACTACCGCAACGGCCTCAATCAGGGTGGCGAACAGGCGCTCGATTACCTGCTGATTTTCATCCCGAACGAGCAAGTCTACGCGTTCCTATTAGAAAACGCTCCCAGCCTGCTCGATGAAGCTCTGGGCCAGAAAATCATCCTCACCTCGCCCACCACGCTGCTCGCCGTCCTCGCCGTAGTCAATCAGGCCGCCCAGCACTTCCGCCTGCAACAACAGGCCGCGGGCATCCACGAGATTCTCAACGGCATCCGCCTGCAATGGGACAATTACGTCGGCGTCATGGCCAAAATGGGCGAGAAGCTGGACGACGCGCAAAAGCAGTACCAACTGCTCACCACCACCCGTACCAACCAGCTGGAGCGCCAGTTCGCTAAACTCGACACTCTTGAAACCGCCGAGAAACCGGCCCTCCTCGCCCATACCGAACCGACACAACTCATTCAATAACCTCAGGCAAAGCCTTCCTTTTGGCGCGAGACATGGCCGCAGGCCATAGCTCTCCTAGCGCCAACCGCGAGGGAGTCGCCCCCTCGCGGAAGCCCCTGCGCGCGAGGCTACAAACCGTCATCCAAGTGCGATTTGGCGTGGCGCGGTGTACGGAAGCAAGGGTACATAAGCCACGCCAAAGCGTGCTTGGGGGCGGTTTTAGTCCGCGCCTTCATTTTACCCTATACAGGCACGCCCACAGGCTTCGCCTTCACCACATCCCCCTCGCGTGCCAGTACCTTCACACCACCAACTCGCTTCTGCGCCAGAAACACCCGCACCGCCCCGCCACACGGCATCCAACTCACCCAGCGCGAACCAAACCCCACGGTTTCATCATCGGCAATCAGCCAACGCGCCTCCTTCAGCCAGCGCAACCAATGGCGGCGTGCATAACCATGCCACCACACGCTGCCGCGCAAGCCCCATGGGTTGGGGCGCGCGGTTACCAGCACTAAAAAGCCATCGGGCCGCAGCAACGGCCACATCTGTTTCAACAGTAATGGGTAATCAATCGTCACACCGCCTCGCGCCAGCACGATTATCCGATGAAACCCCGCATCCTCGCCCATAGCCTCGCCAAAATCGCGTTCGCGCACGCGCACGTCGCCCTCAAACGCCACCGGCAAACCGTTGCCCACCACCAGTACATAGGCACCGGCGTGCGGCACCACATCGTCCAATGCCGCGATATCCTTCCACAAAGTGCGTTGCCAATCTGCCATGGCGCTTAGCATAACATACTTTTCCAATTGTGCATCGCACGGCCGCAGGGTTGCCATATCAATCTCTTGGCCGTAGCGTTCAGCATCATGCTGCATGTCACCCGTCTCTCCCCCCATGAGCACACGCCCACCTACATGCTCACCTGCGGCCATACGCTGCAACGCACGGTGGTAGACCCCATCCACCCGATGGCCGTACTCGACGCACTGGGCTCCCACCCGCTCGACCTCATCCTGCTCACCACTGCCACGGCACTCACTACCGAGGCCGCCGAAATCCTCCACCACCGTACCGGCGGCCCCATTCTGGCGAGCAATACTCTCAGCGGCGGCAAGCTGCCAGTGGCGCGTTATCTCACCGACGGCGAAATCGTCGGCCTAGGCCCCCTCGCCCAAACCGTCTATGTGCCGGAAGGCGACGTGATGTGCTACGCGCTGGGCTCCGAAGGCATCCTCTTCACCGGCCCGCTGTTCGCCGAAGGCCTCGCCAGCCACAAAGCCAACCGCCTCGCCATCGCCAAACTGGGTATTCTGCCGTCCGACACCACCGTCCACGGCGGCGGCACCCACGGCCAACTCCTCGGCCCGCTTCTCGAAAACATCAAATAAACACAATAAAGGGTGGCACAACATCTGTTGTGCCACCCTTTTTGTCGTCAGACATCCATTACCTCGGCGCGCGGAGTGAAGATGTTACCCTTCCACACCTTACGCAGGTGGTAAACAGCGCCCTGCCACGCACCATGTTCACGGGGCGCGTGAGCACCTTCGAGAATCAAGTCCAGTCCCGTCTTTTCGTACGGGACCAGCAGAGCCTCGACTTCAGCGAAGGTCTCGGGCTGAGCAAGCTTGTTGGTCCGCGTGAAGTCGAGCTTCACTACGGAAAACAAACCCGTCCCCAGCAACCAGCCGACATAGTCGGCATCGGCATGGGCACCATCACCCAGGTCGTCCAGCGCCAGCCGATAACCGGCCTCCACCAAACGCTGGAGGAGCTGAAGACGCTGGTCGTCCACCTTCGCCCGCTCGGTGATTTCGAGCAAAACGAACGGCTGAAGATGTTGGCCGAGAATGCTCTCAACCGCAGCTTCAGTCAGGCCGTCGATGTCGATATTGATCGACACCACAGCCAAAAACCGATCTCCAACATCCCGTACCCTGTTCAACAACAGGCCAAGCAGCCGGTGCTGAACATCTGCGGCGTCCGGCAACAGGGCCAGCTGATCAAATGCTTGCCCCATGTCGGACATTCCGGGAATCCCGACAGTCAGTTCGCCATAGGCAATCAACCCGTCAGGGCCTTCGTAGGGAGAGAAAGCAAACGCTACCTCTCCCTCAGTCACGGCCACCGCCAAACGGCGGCCGAGGTCCAAATTATCCATGACACGGCCCCTCCAAAGGCCGGGCCGCAGGCGCAAAACGATGAACCCTGCATGGGCTCGGTAATCGTCGCCCACGGCAGGATCAATCTCTCCGGATCACCGGAGGATTAGCGAGAGTATGGAATCAGAATCACAAAGTTCAATCCCCAACAAAAAACCCGCCATCAGGCGGGTTTGTAATCTAGCGCGCAGCAGCGTCGCCTTTGTGTGCCCTTAATCCCGAGCAACGCACAGGGCAATCCCCTGCCCGCCACCAATACACAGCGTCGCAAGGCCCTTCTTCGCATCGCGCTTCTGCATCTCATGCAGTAACGTCACCAATACGCGCGCGCCACTGGCCCCAATTGGGTGGCCCAGCGCAATCGCACCGCCATTTACGTTGGTTTTCGCCGCATCGAACTTCAGCTCCTTGCACACACCCAAACTCTGCGCCGCAAACGCCTCATTGGCTTCAATCAGGTCAAGGTCCGAGGCCTTCCAACCGGCCTTCTCCAGCGCCTTTTTGGTCGCGGGCACAGGGCCCAAGCCCATCACGGCGGGGTCTACACCGGCCACGGCATGGCTCACCACGGTAGCAAGTACCGGCAGCTTGCGCTTCTCGGCTTCCCCACGGGTCATCACCACCAGCGCGGCGGCACCATCGTTAATGCCGCTGGCGTTACCGGCGGTCACGGTACCTTCCTTGTCAAAGGCGGGGCGCAGCTTGGCCAGTGCAGCTTCATCGCTCAAACGCGGAAACTCATCCTGCGCAAACAGAATCGGGTCACCCTTTTTCTGCGGAATCACCACCGGCACAATCTCGTCCACAAACTTACCGGCCTTAATCGCGGCATCGGCACGGCGCTGGCTTTCGGCGGCAAAGGCGTCTTGGTCTTCACGGCTCAGGCCACACTGTTTAGCCACGTTTTCGGCGGTAATGCCCATGTGGTAGTTGTTAAACGCATCCCACAGGCCGTCCACAATCATGGTGTCGCGCATCTTGCTGTCACCCATCTTTACACCATCACGCAGGTGCATCACGTGCGGGCTCTGGCTCATGTTTTCCTGGCCACCCACCACGTAAATCCCCTCACCGTCGGCGCGCAGCGCGGTCGCCGCCATTGCTACGGCCTGCAAGCCGCTGCCGCATACGCGGTTAATCGTAATCGCGGTGCTTTCCGCGGGCAAACCAGCGCCAATCGCGGCCTGACGCGCGGGGTTTTGCCCCACACCTGCGGTCAACACCTGCCCCATAATCACCTCACTCACATCGGTGGGCTTCAGTTGGGCACGCTCCAGCGCTTCCTTAATCACAATCGCGCCCAGCTGCGCACCGCTAAAATCCTTAAGCAACCCCATAAAACTGCCAATCGCCGTACGCACGGCGGCCACAATCACTACATCCTGCTTGTTTGCCATAAACTCATTCTTTCTTATTCACTCGTGTGGAAACGCCGAGAGCCTCCCACAGCCAACGCCAAGGCACAAGCCCTTCGCCATGCAGCGCACAAAAAAGAACGGCTTCCCAAGCCGTTCTTCCTCACAAATCGGTCTTACGCCGCCTTAAGCACCACCACATTGCTGGCCTTCATGGTCATACCATGCAGCTTGCGGCCGCGTACAATCAGCGCCAGACACGCCATGGTGGCACACATAAACAAGAACGTCGTCGTCATGAACTTGGCATCCCCGTTCACCACCACGGCGTACAGAAAGAACACTACCGTCTGGCAGGCCCACAGGCTCCATGTTACCAGCGGGGTGGCGGCACACACTTCGGGGCGCGTATAAAACGCCCATAACTGCGGCGCATACGCCGCCAAGGCCACAAAGCCCATAAACAGATACGCACCTGTCAGAAAGTCTGTCAGCCCGCCGAACATGATTGGTTATCTCCCTCTTCCCAGCTCTATGCTCCCCCCGCACAAATCCGCGTCTGACAAACCACTCCCGCCGTCTGACATGTAAGCCAGCCGTAATTTCAAATTCGTGTTTGTTTCATTTGCGAAGCGGTCTATAAAGACACGAACATAAGAGAATCCTATGAAATACATCCTAGCCCTGTGCTTGCTGACCCTCAGCATAAACACTAGCCACAGCCAAGAACGGACGGCCAACGGCTCCTTGCAAACACAAATGCAATGGAACGCCTTGCAAAACCTGATTGAGAAAACCAACGGCGATCTCAAGATTGTTCAAGCCGACGTCACCGCCATCAAAACCTGTTCCAGCAAGGGTATGCTCCACGCCCCCGGCACAACCGACGCCGATACACAAGGCTGTATCAAACCCTCCTCCAGCAGCTTCAGCCATTTTGATATCCTCTACACAGCAACAGAAATGAACTGCACCCAACGCGTCGCGCTGGCCAACACCTATGTCGGGCATAAAAACAAGACCGACTACCAAGGCATACCCTATTCCGGAACTCTGATCGGTACAGAGGGCGACTGGATTATCCAATCCGGCGACGGCGACTGCTCCCCGATGAGCAATAAGGCGCGCTGGCCAATCATGGTTCCCATCGGCACCGACGGTAAACCGATCAAGAACTATTACCGCGTCGTCAAATAAACAAAGCCGCCCAGATTGGGCGGTTTTGTTTTTACCAGAAGAGCTTATACTTCGTCGGCTTCCTCACCCTCATCCAAAGCCACCGTCCGCCGGTCCGCCACCAACTCAGCTAGCTTACCCACGGTATCGTCCACGCCGCGCCCGTCATGAACGCTCATCAATACCGGCTTGGTTTTGGTCTTTTTGGCAAACTCCTTCAGAATCACCTCGGCTTCCTCATCCAACATCAGGTCAGCCTTGGTCAACGCCACAATCTCCGGCAAGTCGCTCAGGTCACCCTCGTAATCCTCATCGTAAATCTTCAATTCTTTACGAATGGTCTTATACGCCTTCCACGGCTCGGGCTGGGTAATGTCAATCAGGTGCAGCACCGCGGCACAGCGGCTCACGTGCTTCAAAAAGCGGTGGCCAAGGCCATGGCCGTCAGCAGCCCCCTCAATCAAACCCGGCAAGTCGGCCACCAGAAACTCGGTACTATCGCGGCGCACAAATCCCAGCGCAGGGTGCAGCGTGGTAAACGCATAATCGGCCACTTTCGGCTTGGCACGACTCACCTTGCCCACAAACGTGCTCTTACCGGCATTCGGCAGGCCCAACAGGCCCACATCGGCCAAAATCTTCAAACGCAAGCGCACCCGCATCTCCCGCGCGGGCACACCGGGGGTAAATTCGCGCGGAGCCTGATTCGTGCTACTCTTATAGCTGGCATTGCCACGGCCACCACGGCCACCCGGCAACAGCAGGTGGCGCTGGCCATGCTTGACCATATCGACAACGAGGCCTTCGGATTCCTCATCAATCACCTCAGTACCCGGCGGCACATACAACACAAGGTCTTTGCCCGCGGCACCGGTGCGGTTACGTCCCATACCGTGGCCACCGGTAGGGGCCTTGAACAATTGGGTGTAGCGGTAATCAATCAGGGTGTTCAGGTTTTCGGCGCACTCAATCCACACGTCGCCGCCCTTACCGCCGTTGCCACCGTCAGGACCGCCATATTCCACGTACTTTTCACGGCGGAAGCTCACGCAACCGGCACCACCCGCCCCGCTGCGGCATTCAATCACGGCTTCATCAAGAAATTTCATACTGTTCTCCTAACACACCCCTAGGTAGGGCGAAAGCGAAAGCATCACAACCCTTACGCAGTATTTTCAGCTACGTAAGAGTCCGCAAACCGAAGGTTGGCGTTGATGAGGAACCGGAATTCGCTGGCAGCGCGGGATTTTTACGTTTCTTCGCACCGCTGCCAGTAGAATTCGATCCTTTTCTAGGAGGCCAGGCGAAAAAGAAGGAGCCATCTGGCTCCTGACTTTTCGCCTCCTCCCAGAGGAACTCGTTTCTGGCCTTAGGCCGGAATCACGTGCACAAAGCGGCGCTTCTTGTAGCCGGTGCTGAAAGTTACCTGACCATCGATCAGCGCGAACAGGGTGTGGTCGCGGCCGATACCGACGTTCTGGCCCGGGTGGGTGGCGGTGCCACGTTGACGGATGATGATGTTGCCGGCGATGGCGGTCTGACCACCGAACAGCTTAACGCCCAAACGCTTACCGGCGCTGTCGCGACCGTTACGGCTCGAACCACCTGCTTTTTTGTGTGCCATGGTATGATTACTCCTTGGTAATGAAACTTAGTGAATTACAGCGAAATGCCGGTGATCTTGATCACGGTGCTGCTCTGACGGTGGCCGTTCTTGCGGCGGCTGTTCTGGCGGCGGCGCTTCTTGAAGATGATAACCTTCTTACCCTTGCCGTGGCTCACCACTTCGGCGTTCACCTTGGCGCTGGCCAGCAGCGGAGAACCTACGGAAATCTTGTCGCCATCGGCAACCAGCAGAACCTTGTCCAGCACAATCTTGCTGCCAACATCGCCTTCCAGAAGCTCAACGCTTACTTGTTCGCCTTGGGCAACCTTGAGCTGCTTACCGCCGCACATGACAATCGCGTACATATCCGTTTCCAATCTTTTCAATCGTTTGGCGTGATTTCCAGAGCATTTGGCCCCGTTCACGCAACGCCCAACCTTTGGGCAATGCCGCCTTCTACGCATCTGCGCGGTCTCTGTCAACCCCTCTTTTATGTCAAAACGCACCCAATCGTATACCCAAACCGCGCTACCAGTCCTGTAAATGTGGTATTACTGCCCATCCCCATCGCGCAAAAAGGCGCTTGGCTGCCCTTGTGTCAGGAAAAACCGTCAGCCTCATGCGCGCCCTATACTATAAAGCTACGGAAGGAAGCCCGTATGCTATTCAAGCTTGTCAATTACACCATTCTCGGCATCGCCGCGTTTTATGTCGCCGAGAACACGGGCCTGCTCGAGCGTGGCAAGTATTTCCCCACCCTCCCGCGCCTCGAGGCCTCAGCCTCCGACCCCATGGCCTGGGTCGGTGCCGCCCAATGGGGTATCGCCCGCCTGACCGATATGGCGGGTGAAAACGAAGTGACCCAACCCATCGCCGCCAGCATTTCCGACCCCAGCCAGCTGACGCTGGACAACGTCACAACTTTTGCCAAACGCCTCGAAGCGAAGCGTAACGAAACGCTGCAAAACTACGGCTACGCCCCCGGCTCCTGAAAGGAAGGGCCGTGAAAGTCCGCCAGTTAAGGCAAGAAAAAGAAAAAAGGCCAGTAGGCCTTTTCTTAATACGTTCGCCGCAAGACGGACGTCTGTTTCGGCCCCGTCGCGAGGTTACAAACGGACATCCCGGTGCTTTTTGGCGGGGCGCGGTGTACAAAAATAAAGGTACATAAGCCACGCCAAAAAGTGCTGGGGGGCCGTTTTAACCCGCGCGTTTCCTCAATACGTATTGCTTACGTCCCTGCGGTTCGTGATAGATGCGCGTCAGCACTTCCCCAAGCACGCCCATTCCCAACAACTGCACCCCCAGCAAAATCAGCATCATCGCCGCAATCAGCATCGGTCGGCCGCCAATGTCCTGCCCAAACAGCTTTAGTAGCAACAGCCACGTCATCATCACACCCCCCGGCACCATCAGCACAAGGCCCATATAGCCAAAGAAGTGCATCGGCCGGTGTAAAAACTTCTGGAAGAAGTACAGCTGGATGATATCCAGCGCGACACGGATGGTCTTGTCCAAACCATACTTGCTCTCGCCAAACTGGCGGGCATGGTGGGTTACCACCACTTCATCCACTTTCGCACCATACTGCATGGCAACTGCAGGGATAAACCGGTGCAATTCGCCATAAATATGCAGCTCGTTCAACAAATCCGCCTTGTAGGCTTTCAGGCTGCAACCGCTGTCATGCAGCTTCAAACCGGTGATTTTCGATATCAGACGGTTGGCCATCCGGCTGGGGAAATTACTGGTCAGCTCGGCATCTTTACGCTCCTTGCGCCAACCAGAAACGATATCCGCACCCGTCTCCTCCATCCGTGCCAGCAAAGCCGGAATATCCTTGGGGTCGTTCTGCAGGTCACCGTCCATGGTCACAATGACCGACCCTCGAGCGGCATCAAACCCCGCCTGCATCGCTGCCGTCTGGCCGTAATTGCGGCGGAAGTACACGCCCACCAGTTCCGGATACTTCGCTTCCAGTTTTTCCAAAACCTCGGCCGTTCCATCGCGGCTGCCGTCATTCACACACACCAGCTCCCACGCCTTACCGGTCGGGCGCATCGCGGCGGCGGTTTTTTCCACCAGCAGCGGCAGGCTCTCTTCCTCATTGTAAAGCGGAACCACAATCGACACCTCGATACCCTGTGTTTTAGCCATGTTAAGCTCTCCTTGATTCATTCCAATTCATTAAGGGTTAGACGTGGTACCGGGCAAACCGGTTTTCGCAATAATCAACAAGCAAAAACCACCGCCACAGCGCTGCCCCAGCACATGGGCGTTACCGCTTAGGCCAATTTCAGTCAGTATCGGCACTACCTTGTCCTCTTCCGCCAACAACAGCGTTTCCGTCGCTGTAATGTTATCCGGCACCTGCAAAGGCTTATCCAACTTGGTAAAGCGACGACCAGAAAGGTACAGCACACTCGGCTTATGCATGCCCACATGCATAATCGCGGTGGTCTCGGGCGCTTCCTTAATAATCTGCGCGAACTCGGCTAACGGCGCCTGCGTGTAGCGCCATACCATCGGAACAACACCCCAGATAATCAGGCTCAAACACACCATCCATGCCATCATCAGGCTGAACACACCACCCCTCACACCCCGCGCCACCAGCAGCCAGGCCGGTACCACCGCCGCCAGCATCACCAACCCGATAAACACCGGCGCCGCATCCAACTGCACAGGCAAGGCCAATACCGCCGCCGCCATCTCATCATGCGGCGGCCATTCAAACCCGAACACCGCCTGCAACCAACCCAGCCAGCCGGTCAGGTTCTCATGCCGCAAACCCAGCAGCAGCGGGTTTAGCACCAGCATCAACAATGCCAACAGCAACCCAAACATCGCCCCCAACAGCGCCGTGAAGGTAGAGACGCGCACCAACGGCCGCTGCGCCAATACCGCTCCCACCAGAATCGCCAACGCCGGATACGCCGGCACAATATACTGCGCCAGTTTGGTCTGGCTAAAACTGAAGAACGTAATATAGCCAACCGCCCACACCAAGGCCAAGTAAGGCAACGCCCGTGCCGGGTCTTCGCCGTTCATGGCACTGCGCACGCGGCGGATGCCCCCCTTCAGCGTCAAGCCTATCGCCTTCGGCAGTAAAAACACCCACGGGAAGAACCCGAACAACAACAGCACGAGATAATAAAACACGCTATCGCTCTGGGTATTGGTCAACCCTCCGGCATAACGGTGCAGGTTTTGCTGAATGAAGAAATCATAAAAGAACCCCGCCCCAAACTGGTACAACAACAGCACCACCCACGGCAGCAACAGCAGCAAGGTAAAACCACCTGCCTTAAACGGCGCCAACTGCTGCCACGTCGCCACCCGTTCTTTTCGGAACGCCAGCACGAACAGCACCATCAACGCCGCAGGCACCCAAGCAATCGGGCCCTTGGCCAAAAAGCCTAACGCCGCCAAGCCACCCGTCACCAACCACTGGTGTTTACGCGCCGCAGCCCGCGCCGCCACCTTACGGATACGCGCCGTCAACAACGCCGCGTCCACCGCATCCTCACCGCGCCCCAGCACACGGTTACCGGGGAACATCACATGAATCGTCCATAACGCTAGCAGGATGCTCGTCAGGTTCAACAAACCATCCGCCGTAGCCGCACGCCCCACCACCACAAAACTCAAGTTCAGTGCCATCACACCGGCCGCCATCAAGCCCCAGCGGCGGCTCCCGCTCAAATACGCCACGCCAAACCCGAGTACCAGAATCGTGCCTAAAGCCCCCAGCGCACTCGGCAACCGCGCGGCATACAGGCTGTCTTCACCCAATACACCCATCGCCGCACTCTGCACCCAATAAATCAGCGGCGGCTTATGGTAACGTGGCTCACCGTTATAGGTGGGCATGGAAAATTCACCCGACTGCCGCAATTCCACACTCGCCCGTGTGAAAATCGCCTCATCCACATCAAACAAACCATAACGGGCATGGCCTACGCCATACACCCACACACACGCCAGGGCCAGCACCAGCCCCGCCTGCCAGAAACGGCGCTGCGCCTCACTCAGCGACTGCCACCACATCATCCTGTTATCTTCTCACGTTTGTAATGCTGCCATAAAATCCACGAGGCCCACGCCACGCCAGCGCCCAGCGATCCTCCCGCTACCACATCACCGAAGTAATGCGGCGTCAAGGCAAGGAAGCGGCTGAAACTCACCAACGCCGCCAAGCCCCAAAACAGATACCGCCAGCGCGGAAACGCAAACCCCAACCACACGCCAATCGCAAACGCGCTACAACTGTGGCCACTGGGGAAACTCCACCACGTCGCGCTCAGCTCAAACGGGTTGACAGCGTAGGGCGACGTACCCTCCCACAAAAACTCTTTCGGGCGCCCGCGCCCCACACCCAACTTCAATAACCAGTTAAGAATACCCGCCAGCGCAAACACCGGCACAGCCCCTAAAATATCCACAAACCGGCGGCAATCCACTTTGCCATACAGCCAGTTATACAGCCACCATGCCAACCCAGCCAGCAAACATACGCTTACCTGCAAACTGCCTTTGCCCAGCTCGCCAATCAGGCGCATCACGCCGTTAAAATTCTGGGCATAATTGTCATTCAACCACACCTGAATCGCCACATCCACGCCGGTGCCCCACATCAACACACCAAGTGCCATCCCCCATACCACCAAAGCCAGCGGTGCCATCAAGGCCTGTTTCAACAGAGGGTCAGCGTGCATCATTACCGGTTTTATACCTGATTGCCTCACAATCAACCACCCACAACGCTCAAACCGCACCGTATAAACGCCCATGCAACAGGCAGTTGTCCATATGGCAAGAAATCCATTCAACAGCCTTCCCATTCCATGCTATAAGCACGCCCATGTCCAAAAAACACCACGCGAACTTCACGCAGTATTCCTCCGGTACCATGCTCGCACGCCTGGCCCGCCACTACCTCTGGCGCCATAAGCAAGACCTCTTCTGGGCCGGTTTATCGATGATCATCATCGCCGGCGCCCTCGCCATGCAGGCCCACCTCATCCAGCCACTGTTCGACAACGGCCTTATCTCCGGCCGCATCGGGGTTATCAACACGGTGATCTTCACTATCGTCGGGCTCACAGTCATCCGCGGCATCGCCACGTATTACCAGTCGTACTTTATGGAAAGCGTCGGCCAGCGCATCGTCGCCACGCTACAAGAGCAAATGTACGCCCGCACTCTCGGCCAAAGCCTGTCGTTTTTTGCCGAAAACCCCAGCGCCAGCATCACCAGCCGCTTTATTTCCGACCTCCAGCGCCTCAAATACGCCGTTACCCAAATCTTCAGTTCGGGCCTGCGCGACGGCGGCACCATCATCGGCCTCTTCGCCAACATGCTGCTGCAAGACGTCAAACTCACGCTACTAACCATGCTCATCATCCCGCTGACCATCCTTCCCATCCGCCGCTTCGGCCGCCTGACGCGCAAATACAGCCGTGTCAACCAAGAGAGCACCGCGCGCATGGCCCACCACCTCTCGCAAACATTGGTCAACATCCGCCAAGTGCAAAGCTACACACAGGAAAAAGCCGAAATCAAACGCATGCACACCCGCATTACCGATGTCCTCGACAGCACGCTCCGCGCCGTACGCATCCGCGCCATGTCGTCACCGTCGGTCGAGTTCATCGGCACCGCCGTCATCGCCGCCATCATGCTCTATGCCGGTCAACGCATTGCCGACGGTACCCTCACCACCGGTTCCTTCGCCAGCTTCATGGCCTCGCTGGTCATGCTCAGCCGCCCGCTCAAAGGTATCACCAACCTCAACAACAACATGCAGGAAGGCCTCGCCGCCGCCCAACGCGCCTTCGAGGTCATCGACGCGCCGTTGAATCTGACCGACATCCCCGAAGCCACCGCTCTCACGGTCAAAAAAGGCGAAATCCAATTCAGCCAAGTCAACCTGACCTATACCGACGGCACCCACGCCCTCACCGACATCAACCTGAAAGTACCCGCAGGCCATACCGTCGCCTTTGTCGGCCCGTCTGGCGCCGGTAAAACCTCGCTACTCAACCTGCTGCCGCGCTTCTACAACCTCTCGCACGGCCATATCAGCATCGACGGACACGACACCTCCAAAGCCACCCTTAAATCGCTGCGCAGCCATATCGCTATGGTCACGCAAGAGGTCGCGGTGTTCGACGAATCCGTCGCCGCCAACATCGCCTACGGCAACCCCAAGGCCAGTCAGGCAGCGATCGAGGCCGCCGCTAAAGCCGCCTCGGCACACCAGTTCATCACCAACCTGCCGGAAGGCTACCAAACCGTACTCGGCGAAGGTGGCCTGAAACTCTCCGGCGGCCAAAAGCAACGTATCGCCATCGCCCGCGCCATTCTCAAAAACGCGCCGATTTTATTGCTCGACGAAGCGACCGCCGCGCTCGATACGGCCTCGGAGAAGGACGTCCAAAAGGCTTTGCAAAAGCTGTCAGAAAACCGCACCACCCTTATCGTCGCCCACCGCCTCTCCACCATCGCCCACGCCAATACCATCGTGGTGCTGGATGGCGGCCAGATCGTCGAGCAAGGCAGCCACGCCCAGCTGCTGAAAAAGCGCGGCCTCTATCACAAGCTCTGGAGCATGCAGGCTACCGCCGAAGACCTCGCCGGCTAGCCCTCACAACCAACCTAAATGCCACACCGCCCCGCCTAACCGGCGGGGCGAACCTTTCCATCCACCCCCACTCCGCTAAACTACTCTTACCAACGAAAGGTTCTCCCATGGCTCCGCGCAAACCGGTTGTCAGCAAACCGAAGGCTAAAGCCACACCCACCGCCAAACCCGCTGCCCGTAAAGCAGCGCCGGTGGCAAGCACCGCGCCCGTTACTACCCATGCCACAGCCGGTTCCGAATCCTGCTGCTGCAGCACACCCTCCAAAAGCTTCTGCGCCTTCCTGCACAGTTGCCCGCTTGGCAAACACCTCGTCACCCGCAGTTTCTGGGCCTCTGCGGTGGTCGCCTTTATCATGATTTTTGCCACCGACTGGCTAGTCAACAACCATATGCTGATGGCCGACTATATCGCCACCTCCGCCTTCTGGCGGGCGGAAGGCGACATCCGCACCGGCCTCCTCGTCATCACCCAAGCCGTCACGGCTCTCGCTTACGCGGCCATCGTGCTGGGCATGGGCCATGCCGCCCGCTGGTGGGGCGCAACCGTCAGCGGCATGATGGCCTCCATCCCTGTCGCCATGGTTTCGGTGAATACCTATGCCATGATGCCCTTCGCCGAAACCGACATCCCCGCCGCCTGGGCCGCCACCGCCGTAGCCCAAGGGGCGTTGGTCGGCTTGGCCATCTGTGGCGCCCTCAAGGCCTCCCGCGCGCCAGAAACCCACGGCTGCGGGTGTGGTGAAGGCTGTGGTTGCAGCAAGCCCTAACGCTTGCGCCGGCAGGCAGAACGCGCTAAACGCACAACGCGTATGAAGAAACTCTCCCGCCACCCGTTGTCCCAGAAAGTCCTCATCGGCCTCGCTGCGGTTTACGCGCGGCTGGTGTTCGCCACCTCACGCGTGACTGTCGTCCAGTCTCTTCCGGCAGAACTGGCCAACACCCCCATCGTCTTCGCCCTCTGGCACCAGCAAATCGTGTTTGCGCCGGTGCTCATGCGCAAAACCCAACGCCCGCTGCTGGCCCTCATGTCTGGCAGCCGCGATGGCCGCGCCATCAGCCAAATAGCTGCGATGTTCGGCATCGAAGCCTCGGTCGGTTCTAGCCACCGCGGCGCCCTCGCCGGCACGCGCGGCTTGCTTCGCGCCGCCCAGAACGGCAAAAACATCCTGATGACGCCCGACGGCCCGCGCGGTCCCGCCCGTGTCCCCAAACAGGGCGCGTCGGAAATCTCGCGCCTCACTGGCCTACCACTGGTGCCCTGCGGCGCCTGGAGCACGCGCGGCATCTGCGTCAACAGCTGGGATGCCTGCCGCATTCCCTTCCCTTTCAGCCGCATCACACTCGTCCTCGGCGCGCCATTAGAGGACGCCACGCAACACTCCCTCCAACAAGCGTTGAATACGCTCACCGCGCAGGCACAGGCAGCCGCCGGACATATTGCCGACAACGGCGCAACCAACTAGGTTTTTCCCATGGCTCTTTTTATGTATCGTCTGCTCAAGGTTCTGCTGTTTCCGGTTATCTTCGCCATCCTCATGTGGCGTGGCTTCCGCGGACGCGAAGACCGCGATAACTTCGCCGAGCGCCGCGGCTACGCCTCGCAACCCCGCCCTACCGGCCCCCTGCTCTGGATCCACGGCGCCAGTGTAGGCGAGGTCGTCAGCACCCAGCCGGTTCTGCGCACCCTGCGTCACCGCCAACCCAACCTGAACCTGCTGCTCACCTCCGGCACCACCACCGGCCGCCGTATGCTTACCAAAATCGCCGCAGGCCTGCCGGGCACCGGCACCACCTGCGTGCAGTACGTCCCGCTCGATACCCAATCCGCCACCACCCGCTTCCTCAACCACTGGAAACCCTCCGTCAGCGTGTTTACCGAAAGCGACTTCTGGCCGGAACTCCTCTCCAAAGCCCCCAATCCGGTACTCCTCAACGGCCGTATTTCCGACCGTTCCTGGCCCAAATACAAACGCTACAGCTGGTTCTTCCGCCCGCTTATCAGCCGTTTCGTGCTGGTGCTGGCGCAACGCGCGGCGGATGCCGAACGCATCGCTGCCCTCGGCGCCAAACAGGTCATTGTCGCCGGTAATTTGAAGTTCGACGCCGACCCCCTGCCGGTCGATGCGGGGCACTTGGAAAAATTCATCGCCGCACTGCAAGAGCGTCCCGTTCTCGTCGCAGGCTCCACCCACCCGGGCGAAGAAGCCCTGCTGGCGCAAATGCACATGAATCTCAAACCTGCCATTCCCAACCTGCTGACCATCATTGTACCGCGCCACCCGCACCGCGGGACGCAAGCCGCCAACGACGTCGCCCGCTACACCAAAGCCATCAAGCGCCGCGGCCTTGGCGAAATGCCGGTCTTGGGTGGCAACCGCCACACGGATATCTACATCGCCGACAGTCTTGGCGAACTCGGCCTCTGGTACCGCCTCGCCTCGGTCGCCATCATCGGCGGCAGCTTGGTTAAACACGGCGGCCATAACCCGCTGGAACCCCTCAAGCTCGGCGTCCCCACCCTCACCGGCCCGCACATGTTTAACTTTAAGGACATGCTGCACGCCCTAGTGGAAGCCAAATTGGTCACCATCGAGCCCGACCTCGCCACCCTCACCGCCACCGTGCGCAAGCTACTCACCACACCGGCCGAGTTGGACAAGGCCCAGAATCATATTATGACTGTCATGCCCAGCTTCGCCGGCCCCACCCAAACCACCGCCGACAAACTGCTGCACATGCTGCCTCTGGCCTAGCCACAGCCACGTCTTAGCTTACATCCGCACACAATCCACTAGACAACTCCCGCGAACACACCGCACACTCGCCTCATGTTCGCACCCGCCTTCTGGTACAAAAAAACGCCGTCCCTCACCGCCTATGCCCTGTGGCCGCTGGCGGCGCTGTATGCCGCAGGCGCCAATCTGCAAGGCCGCCTGCGCGCCAAAGCGCCCTACTTTGCGGGGGTTCCGGTCATCAGCGTCGGCAATCTGGTGGTGGGCGGTGCCGGTAAAACGCCGGTGGTGCAATGGCTGGCCGCGCACTATGCCTCTCAGGGTTATCAGGTCGCCATTTTAAGCCGTGGTTATGGCGGTCAGGCCACGCAGCCCATGCGCGTGTCAGAACGCTTTCATACCGCGCAAGAAGTCGGCGACGAACCCCTCGCCCTCGCCCGCCACTTCGCCACCCAAGCCGTGAGCGTCTGGGTCGGCCGCAACCGTCCCGCCGTCGCCCGCCGGGCAGAAGAAGCCGGCGCCACCCTGCTGATTCTCGACGACGGCTTCCAACGGCGCGATGTCGCCCGCAGCTGCGATATCCTCGTCATCAACGGCCAAACCGAAGCGCCATGGGGCAACGGTCTCACCCTGCCCGCAGGCCCGCTGCGCGAGCCATTGCACCACCGCAGCCGCGCCCACTTCGCCATCGTGCTGAACGAGCCGGAGACCAGCCAATTGCCTTATTACGGCCTCCCCGCCTACCGCCTGCAAACGCATCTGACCGAAGCCAGCCTCGCCCCGCTCCACGGCAAACCGTTGGTCGCCTTCGCCGGTCTGGCACACCCGGAAAAGTTCATGAAGAGCCTCGCCGCGCACGGCCTCAAACTTACCGCGGCCATCGCCTTCCCCGACCACCACGCCTACACGCCCAAAAACCTCGCCTACCTCAAGCAACGCGCCACCGAAGCTCGCGCCCTACTGGTCACCACCACCAAGGACGCTGCCAAACTCCCCGAAGGCTTTGCCCATGTGGTGGAGCAAACCCTCACCGGCCCGCAACAGGCCGATATCCTGATCGAAATCAATCAACGCCTCACGGCTATCTAACGCTGTTTAAAGCAGCAGAGGCAAACACCCTAACCGCCGTGTCCCTCTGCGGTCGCCTTCCAGAAATATCCCAGAATCCAATCCAGACAAAACAGCAGCACGCCGGCAATCAGCCCCAGCACGGTGTACGTCAGGTTCTGGTCGCCAAGGTAAGCGCCTGCCGCAACACCTATCGCCGCGGGCCACAGTTTCGCCAGCGCCATGCCCAATCCCAACAGCAGGCCTAAACGCATGCCTTCCAAAATCCCGCCACTGGCCAAGCCCAGCAACACGCCGCCGCACACGTGGGCTACGGCCCAAAATACCGGTAAAAACGCCACAATCCCGCCCACGCCATAGTAAACATAGGGGTGTACTTCAAACCCATAGCCGTTGCCGTTGTCATGGAAGTAATTCGCGGCCACCACCGTCACCAGCAACATGACCAGAATATTCATCATCCAACGGAACATGGGGGGAGTCTCCTTAAGCTTCTCTCAGCACACATTTACTTGTGCACCCACAAGATAGGATCAATCGCCACATTTTTCCAGTACATTCCCCAATGCAGGTGCGGCCCGCTGCTCCGCCCAGTGGTGCCCACGGTGCCAATCACATCCCCGGCCTTCACCTCATCGCCCACCTTCACGTCCATCCGGTCCATATGGGCGTACACGCTCGTCACCGCCCCGCCATGGTCCAGCATCACCAAATTCCCGCTCATAAACGTATCGCGCGCCAAACGTACAATCCCATCGGCGGGGGCCTTAATCGTCGTGCCGGTCTTGGCGGCCAAATCGTGGCCCTTGTGCCAGCTCCGCTCCTGGCCATTATACGTCCGACGGCTGCCAAACACGCCACTCGTCGGCGCCGTAATCGGCAAACGCCACTCCTGCACAAAACCATCGCGCCAGCGCGCACCGGCTGCCGCTTTATCCCGCGCCGCTTGGGTCGCGGCATTATCCTCGGCCACCCGTTTCTCCTGCGCGGGGTCCGGCGTCACGGTACCTTGCGGAACCTTCGTCACATTCTGGGTTTTGTAGGTACGCGGCTTCAGCGTCAGCACGGTCTCGTCACAACTACTGCCGCTACACACCTTCAGCACCTGCTTACGCGGTGCATTACGGTCAAAAGCGATAACCACTTCACCTTTCGGCCCCACCACCACCGCATCACCACCCAGTGTCACCGTGCTCTCCGGCGCCACACGCGCCACATAAAACCCACCGGGCTGCAAGTCCTGCTTCACCACCTGCGGCGCCGCAAAAACACTGCCAGAGGCCAGCACAAACGTCGCAACCGCCATCATCCGCATCATACCAAGGTCCCTTCCCGTTGCCCGTCTTTAAAATGAATCGTCATCGCCCCCGCCTCGGCCGTCGCGCTGCGCAGCGGCTGGCCCTCACGGGTCAGGTACACATAGCCCCGCGCCAGCGGCACATCAGGCCCATGGGCCGCCAACACCCGCGCCATCGCCTCCAAACGCTCGCGCGCCAAGTTCACGCGCTGCGGCACCAGCTTGCGCAAACGCTCATCCAGCTCACCCAACCGCTGGCCTGCCTGCACCACCTGCCGGCGTGGGTCAGGTAGCAAGCGCTGCATGTAAGCCAAACGCTGACGCAACTCCCCAATCTGCCCCACCACGTTCTGGCGCAACCGCCGCTGGGTCAGTGTCAGGCCGTACAGCAAATCCTCCCGCACCGGCACCACCATTTCCGCCGCCGCACTGGGGGTCGGCGCACGCACGTCCGCCGCAAAATCACACAACGTCACATCCGGCTCGTGCCCAACCCCGCTCACCACCGGTATGGCACTACCCGCCACGGCGCGCACCACCACTTCGGCATTGAACGGCATCAGGTCCTCAAAGCTCCCGCCACCCCGCGCCACAATCAGCACATCGGGGCGTTTGGCCTCCGGCAAAGCATTGAATCCCTCAATCGCCGCCGCCACCTGCTCGGCCGCACCCGCGCCCTGCACCGCCACCGGCGACAGCAACACCTCGCGCGGGCACCGGTCGGCAATGCGGTGGAGCATATCCGCAATCACGGCGCCAGTCGGACTGGTGATAATCCCGATCCGCTTCGGCAATACCGGTATCGCCCGCTTTTCACTCGGGTCAAACAAGCCTTCGGCCAGCAAACGCTGCTTCAGTTCTTCCAACTGCTGCATCAACGCGCCCAAGCCCGCAGGCTCCATGCTGTCAGCCAAAATCTGGTAACTGCTGCGCTGGGCGTAGGTGGTCAATTTCCCCTTCACCACCACCAACGTGCCATTTGCCGGTACTTTCGCCCAACGGGAGACCGTGCTCCGCCACGCCACACAGTTAATCACGGCACCCTCGTCCTTGATGTCGAAGTAAAAGTGCCCACTCGAATGCAGCTTGCCGCCGCTCACCTCACCCTGCACCACCACGCTGCCAAAGCCCGCTTCCACGCGGGCTTTCACTTTAGCCGCCAGCTCGGTCACGCTCCACACCGGCAAGGCGGCAGGGGCTACCTCCCGCTCCAGCTCAGGGGGTACGTCAAACAGGTCCCGCATTACTTGGCGTCCAACGCCTCTTTGTCACCCACAATCACCAGTGCCGCCGCGTCCGGCAGAATCAACCGCTGGGCCACGCGCTGCACATCCTCCTTGGTCACCGCCGCAATCTTCTTCGGCCAATCGGTCAGGTACTCTTTCGGCAAATCCTCGCTCTGCATCATCGCAATCATGTTCAGCAGCTTGGCATTGCTGTCCAGCCGCAGCGGGAAGCTGCCAATCAGATACGACTTCGCATCTGCCAACTCCTCATCCCCCACCGGCTCATCGCGGATCTGCTTCAGGTGCTTGCGCACCAGCCCCAACGCCTTAGTCACATTGGCATTACCGGTGGCAAAGCTAATATAAAACATGCCGTTATGCGGCAGCGGCGCGTTCACGCTGTTAATGCCATACACCAGACCATGTTTCTCACGCACATCAAGTCCCAAACGGCTGGTCAGCACATTGCCGCCCAACATTTCGTTCATCACCAGCATCGCGTAAAAATCCTTATCCGTACGCGGCAAGCCTAGGTGACCCATCAACACGGTCGCCTGCGGCACCTCCATCTGCTTCTTCACCAGTTGCGGTGTCGTCGCGCTCGGCGCAGCCTCCATGCCAAAACGCTTATCGCCCTCCGGCAAATCACCCAACGCCTTGTCCAGCAAACGGCTTACATCCTTGGCCGAAATATCTCCCACCACCGCTACGCGCAGGTTGGCCTTGGTAAAGTAACGGTCATGCCACGCACGTGCATCCGCAGCACTCAGGCTCGCCACGCTGGTCAGCGTGCCCTCACCGCCATTGGCATACGCATGGCTGCCATACACCGCGGGGCGGAACAACCGCCACGCCACGGTGCTCGGGTCTTCATCGCCCTGACGAATATCCGCGAGCAGCGCATCACGCATCCGCGCCACGGCATCCTCATCATAACGCGGTTGCTTCACCGCCAACCCCAGCAGCTCAAACGCACGGTCCTTATGTTCGCTCAAGGTGGTCAGGTTAATCCCGAAATCTTGCATGTCAGTATTCGCACCAAACCGTGCACCAATCGCATCCAGCTCTTCCCGGAAGGCCTTGGCATCGTACTCGCCCGCACCCTCATCGGTCAGCGCAGCGGTAAACTGGGCCACACCCTGTTTGGCTTGCGGCTCCAGCATCGTGCCAGCCCTAAAGTTCAGCTCCACCGTAATCATCGGCAGCTCAGGGGCCTGAATCAGCCACACTTCCAGGCCTTTCGGGGTGGTCAAAATCTCAATCTTGCTGCTGTCAAAACCGCCGGAAACCGGTGCGCGTGTCTGTTCTTGGGTCATACCATTCTCACTTACGTTAAGGGGGGAATTCAGGGCGCAGGCACTCATCATCAAACCTGCGGTGGCCATCAGTACGCCGCTGGTCCAGCCGCGCCGTTTACTGCATTTTTGTTTTCTCATAGGCAACCCCCGTTTACCGGCGCATCCTAGCCTGAAACGCCTTTTCGTCAAAGCAGATTAACACAGAGAATGGGGCCCCGGAATTCGCTGGCAGCGAGGGATTTTTGCGATTTGCGCAGATGCGAGCACCGTAAGTGTACAAAGCAGTACATGCGGAGCGCAGCATCAAGCAAAGCGCAAAAAGCACCGCTGCCAGTAGAATTCGCTTTTCAGAAACGGGCCTAAGCAGCGCCAACCGCCACCAAAATCGCGCCTGCCAAAAGCAACACCCCACCCCACCAATTGGTCCGCTCGCCATGGGCATAATAGCCATGGATCGCCAACCACAACGCCGAAAGCATCGTTATCGCCCCCACATACCCCGGGTTGGGCGCCAACGCCAAACTGAGCAAGAAAATACTAAGCCCCACCATCAAAATCACACCGAACAGCGCGCTCAACACCATATCGCGCGGGGTCGGCACAAACCGCTTGGTCATCATCAAGCCAACCACACAACCAATGCTATTGGTCATTGCCAAAAACGCGGTGGCACTGCCCACCACACGCCACACGTCGCCACTCGGCGCCTCCAGCGCATACTTGGCCACAACGTCACCAATCGCCAGCAACACCGCCACCGGTACCACCGCAAGTATCGCCGCCTTGCTGGCATCATTCCGCCGCAAATGGGTAAACGCATAAATACACGCCGCAAATCCGGCCACCACCAGCAACCCGCGCCACGGCACCGCCGCCAACACGGTCACGCTGGAAGGCTCAATTAACCCCCACAAAGCAAACCCCAACAGCATTTTCATCGGTATGTACAGCGCCGTCAAACGCCCACCATGCTTGGCTGCCGCGTCGAACAACAGCTTGTCAGAAAGCGCTAGCAACACCCCCATCGCCAACGCAATTACGTAAAACGAAGGCTTTTCCGGCCAAGGCAACAGTATGTACGAAACCACTGCCAGCGGCGCCACCCCCAACCAACGCAACACCACCAACTTGCCGCCGTCCACCTTGGCATAGTGGTTGAAGCCGACAATCACCGCGCCACAAAAACTGAACACCAGCGCCAGTAGCGGCCAAAGGGGGAGGTCAAACGGAAGAGCCATGTTACGACACCAAATACATCAGGATAACCGCGGCAATCACCACCACGGTACCGGCCATGGGGTTTGCGTCGTCTTTAATACCGGCATAGCGGTGGTACACCAGCAGCCATACAGGGGTAAGCATAATCACCATACTAGCATAAGCAGGGCTGGGCGCTAATACCAACGCCATGAAGAAGCACACTTGGTTCCCCATCTGCCCCAGCGCCGCCCGGAAAGCACTGGTCACCAGTTTCGGCGTATAAAACGGTAGCTCCGGCTTGGGGCGGAACGGGTAAATCATCAGGCTGACCACCGAGCTGGTCGCCGTAAGTACAAACAGGAAGATAATCAACCGCTGGTGCAACACCTCCGGCGTAATGCTCAAGCGCGCCAGAATATCGCCCACACCATACAGCACCACAATCGGCATCACCGCACGGAAGCTGCTCCAGCTCACGTCATTTTTCCGGAATTCCGCCAACGCGAACACCATCGTTCCCAAACACAGCAATACGCCGGTGGTCACCAACGGTTTGTCCATCACATGGTGGCGCGCCACAGGGTCAATCATCGCCCACAGCACAAACACCAGCACCGCTTTCAGCGGCACATACAAAATCGCCACGCGGCCGTTGTGCTTGTTGGCAAGGTCGTTCTGAATGGTGAAGCCGACAATCATCGACACCCCGCCAAAAAACGCTACCGCATAAAAGCTCCACTCCGTCGGCCACGGGTTGAGCAACGTCAACGGCAACCAAAACGCCGCCGTCATGGCCGAGCGCCAGAAATTCAGCCGGAAGCCTTCCTGCCGCGCACGGCGGTTCACTTCCACGTTCTGGGCCGCCAGCAGGCTGCTGGCAAGCGCCAGCACAAGCCACAGCCAAGGCCAGGTTAACAGCGGCAGGTTCAAGGTCTCGGGCACGGGTAAGGTCTTTCCAGTCACAAAAAAGGGTAAAGCTTGTCAGCCTTACCCTTTCTTTCTATCAGCGAAACGCCGTGTTACCTACTGATCTTTGGTAACCTTCAGTTTTCCCAGTTGCTGGGTGTTGCCCGCCAGCACGGAGAGCGTCCGTCCTTCCGGCTTGAAGTACTTGCGTGCCAGCGCATTCACATCGGCAACGGTCAAAGCGTCCAGCTCCTTCTGCCAGGTATTGAAATCGGCAACCGCACCGGCCACCGTCACCCACATCCCCAAACGGTACAGGCTGGTGAACGGGTCATCACGGGCGTAAATCTCATCGGCCTTAATGCTCACCTTGGCGCGTTGCAATTCCTCTTCGGTCACACCGTTCGCCAATAGGTCGTCGATCAATGTCTGCACCGCATCGGTCACGGTGTCGGCGGTCACGGTCTCCTTGGGCTGAACCGAAATATCAAATGTGCTTTCCCCCGCACGTACCACATCGTACTGCGCGCTCGCGCCATCGGCCAACTGCTGCTTCACCACCAGTTCCTGATACAACCGCGACGTGCTGCCACCGCCCAGAATTTCGGAAAGCACCCACAACCCCGTCGCCTCACCGGCCACCACCGGTGCCCCGGCCACACCTTGGAACTGGCTCGGCGTGCGGTACATCACGGTCCAGCCCACCACCTGCACCTGCGGGTCAATCTTGATGTACTCCAGCGGCGCCGTACGCAGCGGTTCCACCGGAATCACACGCTCCGGCACGTCTTCCGCGGGCAATTTCCCGTAGTACTTTTCAGCCAGCGGTTTCACTTGATCGGCCGTCACGTTACCAACCAAAATCAGCGTGGCGTTGTTCGGCGCGTAATGGGTCTTGTACCAGTCCATCGCGTCCTCAAAGGTGTAACCCTGAATATCCGCGCCCCAGCCAATCACGGGGTGACCATAAGTATGGTGCGGGAAATGGCGCCGCATCACCTGCTCAAAAAAGCGGTCCGTCGGGTCGCTGTCGGTGCGGAGCTTACGCTCTTCCGCCACCACATTGCGCTCGGGCTGGAACACCGCATCGGAAAGCTGCAAGTTGCTCATCCGGTCACTTTCAATGTCCATCATCGGCTCAAGCTCGGTCACCGGCACCTTTTCGTAATAGGCGGTAAAATCGTAGCTGGTAAAGGCATTCAGCACACCGCCCTTGCGCTGGACCATCTTATCCATCACACCCGCAGGGTAGGTTTTGGTGCCCTTGAACATCAGGTGCTCGGTCATGTGGGCAAGGCCGGTCTTGCCGGGCTTTTCGTCCATGCTGCCCACGTTGTACCACACGCTGTGGGTCACCACCGGCGCACGGCCGTCATGCACCACCAGCACCTTCATACCGTTCTGTAGTGTAAAATCCTGAATATCCATCTCTGCGTATCCCTTACTAACCCCTGTTATACCTGCCAGCAGCAACAGGGCGCTCCAAGCGCCCCGCATGCCCTTCGTCCAGCGAATCTTCATCAAGCTTACTCGTCGTCCGAGGTCCGGCCAAACCAACGGCCCAATAAGCCCTTCTTAGCCTTGGCCTCTTCGCGTTCCTTCAATTCCTCCGGTGTCACCACGCGCAGGTCTTCACGCACGCCGGGGTCGGCCACCACACCTACTTGCTGACTGGTTTGCTTCACCAACCAGTCGTCACCGGCCGGCACGGCCCCCATGGCCGGAGCCACCGCCGTACCGCTCACACCGGTAATCAGTTCTTGGGCTTCCACGGTCTTTTGGGCACGCAGCACGCTTTCGTAATCGGCAGCCTCACGGGGCGGACGCAGCTCATACTGCGGCGGCAACGCCAGCGTCGGGCCATCAATCACCTGCGTTTCATCCGGCATGCTCTTGCCCATCAGCTTACCGGCGCTACCGCCACAGGCCGCCAGCAGCAGGGCTGTTGCCACCATTGCCATTTGCACGTTACGCATGAGTCGGTTTCCCCTTTTCTTAAAAACTGATTTTGTTAGCCGAGATACTAAGCACGTTGACGCCAGCTGTCCAGCAGCAGCATCACCACACCTACCGTAATCGCGGCATCGGCCACATTAAACGTGAACGGGAACAGCCCCTGCGGGTTAAACAGTAAAAAGTCTACAACCGCACCGTGCTGCACGCGGTCAATCACGTTACCGGCGGCGCCGCCAATTAGCAGTCCCAAGCCCCATTGGTGTAAAAAGCGTGTGCTTTCGCCCAGCCAATGGATAAACCAGATACATGCCGCCACCGCCACAGTCCCCAGCACCCACGGCCCCCACGCCACGTCGTTGAGGAGCGAAAAACTCATCCCGCGGTTCCATGCAAACCGGAAACCGATTTCCCCCGGCACCCACCACAACGGAAGGTTGCCACTGGCTTCCATCGCCAAGGCCCACGCCTTGCTAAAATAGTCCGCCAGCAGGCTCACAAACCCGATTGCCAAACCGGCGGTACGTACATTAAAGTACGCCAAAACCTTAGCTACGTGCATCATCGGCCTCGTCCTCATCATCCTCAGCTTCTTCAATAATTTCGGGCAGATACACAATCGGCACCGCCGTCGTCATACCGTCCGGCACTTCCGGAAAAATCTGCGCCATGCCCACGGTGCTGTGCTTGTCCACCACTTGCATGGTTTCGGCGCTCCAACGGCCGTATTCGTCGCCAATCAAGGCATCAAGGTCGCGCTCAAGCCCGCGCGTC
The DNA here is from genome assembly GCA_027485835.1 of Alphaproteobacteria bacterium. Lineage (GTDB taxonomy): Bacteria > Pseudomonadota > Alphaproteobacteria > UBA2136 > UBA6156 > UBA6156. The sequence goes on along the minus strand of JAIXQG010000002.1, from coordinate 644,945 downwards.
GCCACGTAAAAATTCTCACCCAGCTCGTCCACATAGGCGTCATGGGCGTTGTCCAGCAACACCATGGCACTGCCCAGCAATTCCAAGGCACTGTCGGCGTCCACATCAAAGCTGCGGGCGATACTCACCCACTCGCTCATCATCTCGCTGTCCACCGGCAGGTCAAAGGTCAGGCCGTCACCGCTTTCGGCCAGCTCGGTCTGGGCCTCCGCAATCGCGCGCTCGGGGTGCCAACCGCTCAGCGTCGAAAGTTCCCCAATCTGGTAATGCGGCATCATTTCCACGCCGCGCGCATCGCGCACCTGTACCACCACCAAGCGGCATTTTTTCGCACGTACCGCCATCAGCCAGCGCCAGTGCCAGTAGGCGTGCTCCATGGCCTCGCCCACCGCACGCGCCAGCGCCGCGTCATCCGCTTCTTCCCAGCCCTTCACGCACATTTCTAAAATGCGGGAAGGCAGAAAGACCTCCTTGGTTTCAATCTCCGGCGCCAAAGTTAGGCGGCTCCTTGCGTCATGTTGCTCTCGGTAACAGCCTCGTCACAGCGCAAGCATAAGCCGGATTCCTCCACCGTGTCATAGTAACGCCAGCAACGTGGGCACTTATGTCCGTCGTGCTTCGCCACACTCAGGCCAGAGGCAAAACTCACTTTGCTCACGCCCAACACTTCGCGCAGCAGTTCGGCAGGCACACCGGCATCAGCCAAGGTAATCGATGCCTCGCTGTTAGCCCCCACACCACCGGCCGTACGCAGCTTTTCCAGCTCCACGTTTACGGCATCGCGTGTTTCAAACAGACCGGTCCAACGGCTCTCCTCCACACCCACCTCCGGCACGGTCTGGAAGCGCTCCTTATGCACACACGCATCCTCACCATAGCGCTCGCGCCACGCCTCATCCGTCGTAAACGGCATCAGCGGTGCCAAGTGCGTCACCAAACCACGGAACACCTGCACCAGCACGGCCACAGTTGCCTTGCGCGTCGCACTGCTCGCCGCATCGCAGTACAGCACGTCTTTGCGCACATCAAAGTAGAAGTTCGAGAGCTCCGTGCCACAGAACTCATACAGCGCGCGGTAGCCCTTATGGAATTGATACGCATCGTAATGCCCGCGCACCTCAGCCAGCACAGTGCCCAAGCGGTGCAGCATGTAACGCTCCAACTCCGGCAGGCTCGCCACATCTACGTCCACATCGGCCACGCCGTTCAGGTTGCCCAATAACCAGCGGAAGGTATTACGGAAACGCCGGTACGCATCGGCCATGGAATCCATAATCTGCGGGCTGTAACGGATGTCCTCGGAATAATCCGAACTCGCCACCCACAACCGGATGATATCCATCCCGTACTTGTCCATCAGCTGGTGCGGCTCCACACCATTGCCAAGGCTCTTGCTAAATTTGCGGCCTTCACCATCCACCACGAAGCCCGACGTCACAACGTTCTCATACGGCGCATCGCCATAGTTCGCCACGCTGGTGAGCAACGACGAGTGGAACCACCCACGGTGCTGGTCGCTACCCTCTTGGTACAAATCGGCCGGACGCTTGCCGTCGGTACGGTGGAAGCGCTGCCCCTCACCACCCTCGGCGCGCAGCACGTGGGCGTGCGTCGTGCCGCTGTCAAACCACACGTCGAGAATATCCGTCACCGGCTCCACATCGGCCACCGTCAAGCCACGGCTCTCCAGCCAGTTGGGAGGGAACAATTCCGCTACCCGACCCGCCTCAATCCGACTATCCCACGCATCAATCGTCTCGGCTTCAATCAGCTTGGCCACGTGTTCAAACACCGCAGGGTCGGTCACCAAACCGTTCTCCACGCCGTCCACACCGGTCTTTTTCACCATGAAAATCGTAATCGGCACACCCCACGCGCGCTGGCGGGAAATACACCAATCCGGACGGTTCTCAATCATGCTGCCAATCCGATTCATGCCGTACTCCGGCACCCAGTTGACCTTGCGCGCGGCGTGGCCCTTGGCATCCTTACCGTAAATACGTGCCAAGCTGGCATCACGCAGAGAAATCTCAAGCTCCGGCTGCTCGGCAATCAATCCCTTGATCGGCTTATCAAGGCTCACAAACCACTGCTCAGTCGTCCGGAAAATCAGCTTCTCCTTCGAGCGCCAACTCACGGGGTAGCTGTGCTGGAAGTCTTTAGCAGAAAGCAACCGCCCGCTCTGCTCCAACTCGGCCAAAATCAGCTTCTGCATCGGCCAGATCAACTTGCCTTCAATCACCTCACCAGTAAGCGGCAGGCTTGGCGTCCCCGCCACATACTTCCCAGCGCCATCCACAGGGCATTCCAGCGGCAAGCCAAACTGCTTGCCAATCACAAAGTCCTCCGCGCCATGCGCCGGAGCAATATGCACCAAGCCCGTACCGGCATCGGTGGTCACATGGAAGCCCTCCACCACCGGCTGCACGGTGTTGTACAGCGGGTGTTGGTACTGCCAGCCAACAAGCTGTTCACCCTTTTGTTTAGTAACGACATGTCCGCCGATACCCACAGCATTGGTAAAAGCCTCTAACAGAGATTCAGCAATCCAAAGCTTTTTTCCAAGTTGAGGAGATAGTTCTGAGCCATTACGGGCTGCAGCAGCAACCTCAATCGAACAATAATCTTCATCCACCTTCACCGCCACAGCACGGTTCGCCGGCAGAGTCCAAGGCGTAGTAGTCCAAATCACCAAATGCTCGTTCTCACGGCCCACGATTGGCAAAGCGACATAAACCGCCGTACTCGTCACATCTTTATACTCAACTTCGGCTTCCGCCATCGCGGTTTCTTCGGCCCAGCTCCACTGGGTGGAACGCAGATTCTTCTCCACTAAGCCACGCTGCACCAGCTTGCCCAGCTCGCGCACAATACCCGCCTCGTTCTTCGGCGCCATCGTCAGGTACGGGTGGTCCCAATCCCCTAAAGCCCCAAAGCGCTGCCAGTCGGCCTTCTGCACATCCACCCATTTTTGGGCGTAGGCACGGCAGCGCGCCCGCAGCTCGGTCTTGCTAATGTCATGCTTGCTCTTGCCCTCGGCGCGCAGGTCTTGCTCCACCTTCCACTCAATCGGCAGGCCGTGGCAATCCCAACCGGGCGCATACGGGCTGTAAAATCCGGCCATAAACTTGCTGCGCACCACAAAGTCCTTCAGCGTGTAGGTCAGCGCGTGGCCCATGTGCATGCGGCCGTTGGCATACGGGGGGCCTAAGTGAACAATATACGCAGGCGCCTTCTCCGCCAAACGCATACGGCACAGTTCGCCATACACATCGTTGTCCAGCCAGCGCTGCACCCAAGCCGGTTCACGCTGGGCCAAGCCCGCCCGCATCGGGAAGTCCGTCTTCGGCAGCCGCAGCGTATCGCTCCAGGCATTCTGCTCGGGTTTGTCAGACTTTTTACTCACAGCATTTGGGGCGTCGGACACACAAAATTCTTTCATCTACATCATCTGGGGTATACGCGGGGTAGGCCGCAAACCTACCGAAAAAGCTGGCGTTTCGCAACCCCCTGTGGCAAAATAGAAACCCTAATAGCAGAGCGTACCATCATCTATCTTTTCATCACGGAGGACGTCATGAACATGCATACCAGCATCCCGACCGACACCGAACGAATTCTTGCCGAAGTTCTGGATTATCCCGATCTCGTGCTAGAAGCCCTGAACGGAGACCCCTCCGCGCAGCGTTACCTAGAACAAGAACAAGAACGATTGAAGAGTGAAGGCAATGAACATGCGGCGCGCATCATCTCCCGAATCCTCGGGCACAAATAACTCAGAAGAGCCTACTCAAGGCCCCGCAAGCGACTACTACTCACCACCCCGGCTTCATCCGTTAACAACGGTACAGCCAGGGTGGTGAATTCTGTGCGCGCCTTCAAGGCCGTCACATCACCACTGGCCTTATGCCCGAACCGGAAATTTTCGCCCACACACACACCTTTAGCCCCCAGCCACCCCGCCAGAATATCCTCCATAAACCGCTGCGGGCTCCATCCCGCCACCTCAAGGCTAAAATCAATCACCGCCACACCATCCACCTCGGCAAACGCCAGCCGCTGCACCTTTTCCTCGAGCGTGGTCAACCGCTTCAGCGGCACATCGGGGCGTAAAATACTGCGCGGATGCGGCTCAAACGTTAGCACCACCAGCGGCAGGTGCCGCCATTGGGCTTCCGCCCGCGCCAGCGCCAGCAGGTGCCGGTGCCCTTCATGCACGCCGTCAAAATTGCCAATCGCCACCACACAGCCACCCTCACAGGGCACGCTTTGCGGAAAATGAACTCGCCACACCATACGCTTAACTTGTCATTGAAAGAGAAGAGAAAATTCTGGTGCCGGTGGTCAGACTCGAACTGACACTCCTCTCGGAATCGGATTTTGAATCCGACGCGTCTACCATTTCACCACACCGGCACCGGGTATCGAAATGCCAGAAAACGGAGCCCCTGACAAGAGGCCCCGTGCAAAACTGTGTAAACAGCTTCTAAAGCCCCAGTTCATCCGCCAGCTTTTCCGCCTCCGCCAGCCACACACCCGCGCTACAGGCAATTCCGGCCTCCCAGAACGCGCGGCTGTTGGGGTTAAGCCCGAACGGCTCCATCAATTCCACCGCACTCTTGGTCCCCCCAGCCCGCAACAAATCCAGGTACAACGGCTCAAACCGCTCCCCCAACCGCGCCCGCTGCGCCATCAGGCTCTGGGTAAACAGCTCGCCAAAGGCATAGGCATACACGTAAAACGAGGCATAACTATAGAAGTGGCTGACGTAACACCACATGTTATCGATGTCGGCATAGGTAAACGTCTCGCCCTCCGGCCCGTAAAACCGCGTCGTCATCTCCATCCATAAACGGGAGTAATCCTCTTCCATCAACTTACCGTTGGCACGTTCGGCAAAAAACGCCTGCTCAAACTGAGAAAAACAAATCTGCCGCACCACGGTGTTCATGAAGTCATTAATCTTATCCATATACAGCGCCAACTTCTCGGTCGGGTCGCTCAATTGCGCCATCAAGCTTTCAAACGTCAGCATTTCACCAAACACACTGGCGGTTTCAGCATAGGGCATCGGCGCATGCCACGTCAGGCTGCTTTGGGCTTGCAACGCTAACAATCCATGTACGGCGTGGCCCAGTTCGTGGGCCAATGTCATCACGTCACCGGCACTGCCCAAGTGGTTCAGCATCATATAGCTGCGGTCTTCCCCCGGCAGCGGCACGGTATAATCAAACGCACCACCGCTCTTGTTCGGCACAGGCGGGGCATCCACCCAGCCCTTTTTCGGGTCAAGTACGGTATCTACCAAATCACCGAGGGTAGGTGAGAACTCCCGATACGCCTGCTTCACCACCTCACAACTTATCTTCCAGTCATACACCGTCTCAGCGGCAAACGGCATCGGCGCATTGCGGTCACTCCATGCCAATTTATCTAGTCCCAACAAACGTGCCTTCAAACGGTAAAACCGCTGCGCCAGTTTACCGGCTTTGTCTTCTACGGCTTCATGCAAGGCGCGCACGGTGTCGTCATCCACCTTGTTGCCAAGATTCGCTTTTTGCATCGGGTGACTAAACCCGCGAGCCTTGTCATTCGCTAAATGCGAGCCCACATGCACATTCAACGTACGCGCTGCATAAAAATCATGTTTGGAGGCCTTAAGCTGGGTATTCAACACCTTCAAGGCCGCCGCCCGCCGTGTACGGTCACGGTCTTCCGCCACCACATGCAGAATTTCTGGCAGATTGTGTGATTTGCCATCAAACTCAAAACGCAAATCCCCTTCCAATTCATCCATCAGGCTCGACCATGCGCTGGATCCAAACGGCCCTTGCATGGTCAGCACGGCCTCAGCCTGTTCGCTCAGGTTGTGCTTCTGCACCTTCTGGTTATGCCGGATATAAGAGAGATGCTTCACCACCTGCGGATGGCTCATCTGAGCCTCTACCGCCGCATCACATAAATTCCCCATTTCCAAATCAAAGAAGGTCAGGTGCTGGGCGCCGGCCTGCGCCAGCTTTTCATTTACGCGACTGGAAACCTTCTCCGCCGCCTTGTCGGCCGAATTCCGCGCCAGTGCGAGGAAAAAGTAAATCCCAAGTTTGGAGCCGCGACGATTGAGCGGCTCCATCGCGGCAAACGCATCGCCTAGCTTATGATCAAGTTTGCCCTTGAAGGCGCGCTCAAATGCAGCCATTTCCTCAATCTGTGCCGTAACATCGGCTTCAATCTGCGGATCCTCCAAACTCGTATAAAGTTGGGTCAAATCCCACCGGATGTTCTCGGTACCAAGAACGGAAGGGCTGTTATCAGGGGCCATGCGGTAAATACTCCTTATAAGATAGTCGCAAACCTCCCACAGCCGCCAGCCCAGCACAACCCCAAAACCTCTCCTCCCCAACAATCCTCCCGTGCGAAGCACTGTCGCCCCTGCGCGCGAGCCGCAAACGGTCATCCGGGCGCGTTTTGACGGGGCGCCATATACGGTAAAAGGGTACATCAGCCACGTCAAAACGTGGTCGGGGGCCGCTTGAGTCCGCGCATTTAAACTAAAATGTCACACCACTGTGACACATGTCACAACTACCCCTTCCCAATCCCAACCATTCTGTTAGGGTTCTCTCACCCGCGCCTCCTCCCCCCCCACCCCTCGGCGCGGTCTTGAATAACGGCCCGTCCCCCTACGGGCCATTTTTTATAACCATATCATTACGGCATGGCATTCTCACGTCGGCAGCGGTTGCCCCGAAGCCCATAAACAGGTACAACGCCGCCATGACAACGTCTTCTGCCAACATCCTGCTGCCCTTCCAGTTTCACAACCTGCCCATCCGCGGGCGTTTGCTCCAACTGAAGGAACTGTCCGATCACATTCCCAGCCTGAAGGAAGCCACTCCCTGCACCCAAACGCTGGCCGAGCTCCTCGCCGCCGCCGCGCTTTTGGCTCACGACACCAAACACTCGCTCTCCGTCAGCCTGCAACTGCAACACGCCGAACTCGGCGCACTGATCTTCGCCCACTGTGGTACCACCCCGGATTCCCCCGCCACCCTTAAGGCCTACGCCAACCCGGCAGCCCAAGGCACACCGTTCAGCACGCTGGCCAGCACCGAGGGCGGCATCTTCGCCATTACGATGGAACCGGCCGACCTCTCCAACCGCTACCAGTCATTAGTCCCCCTCACGGGTACTTCGGCCGCCGAGAGTCTCGCCTATTACTTTGAGCACTCGGTGCAAACCCCCACCCTTTTCGTGGTGTTCACGAATACCGAGCAAGCTACCGCCCTCATGCTCCAAGCTCTGCCCACCGGCCAGAACGAAGAGCCACTGACCGACGACGACTGGACGCGGATGAAGCTTCTGCTGCAAACGCTCACCCCGCTGGAAGCCCTCGACCCCTCGCTCGCGCCAGAAACCCTCTTAATGCGCCTCTTCGCCGAAGACGACCTCAGCACCTATCCGCCGGAAGCGCCCACCTTCGCCGCCGATAACCCCCGCGCGCGCATGCTCGCCGCGCTCGCCGGCCTGCCGCAGGAGGAACTGGCCGAACTGATCGCGCTCGGCACGATTACCCTGACCGACAACACCACCGGCCAATCCGTCAGCTTTAGCGCCGACGAACTGGCCCACCTGCAAGACGTCATCCCGACCGAAAACTAACCCATGCCGATCGAAATCCTCACCGACGACGACCTCCAGACCGATACCGGCACCCTGTCGGCCGACGCCTCGGTAAGCGAAAAAGCGATCCACGCCCTGCGGAATGTCTACGACCCCGAGCTCCCTATTAATATTTACGACCTCGGGCTTATCTATAAAGTCGACCTGAACGACACCGCTAAAACAGCCCATATCACTATGACACTGACCGCCCCGAACTGTCCGGTGGCGGAAGAACTGCCCCGCCAGGCCCAAAATGCTGTCGCAAATGCAACAGGGTATGCCACGTCGCTCACCCTCACGTTCGACCCTCCGTGGAAAAAAGAGAACCTCCCGCTCGAAGCCAAGCTCGCCCTCGGTCTTCTCTAATGCGTCGCGGGCAAATTCCGTATTCATTATATCTCTAACAAATCTGCGGACGCCCCCGGATTTCATCTGACAGTATACTGTCACAAAGCCTCGTGCATACACCTATAAGGGGACATGGTGTACAACAAGGCGGCCACACCCTGTGGTTTGAATACCCTTCGGTGGCGGCCGCATGCCTTCCAAGTGGCGCAAATCTGGGTAGATTGCTAGACATGCGCGCCCCTTCGCTCACGCTCCGCCTCGTCGCCCTTGTGGGTATCGCGGCCGCATGGGCAGTTCCGGGTCACGCCGCATGGCAAGACGTCGCCACCATTTCCAGCACACTAGGTAATAACGCCTACCGCGTCTGTGTCGGCGGCGGCGGGTCCGACCTCGGCTGTCCGGTCGGCGCCCCGCTCTTAGATATCCCCGGCAACCGCCTCACCGTCCCCGGCGACCTCCGCGTGGTCGGCAACCTGCTTGTTAGCGGCAGCCAGTCGTTCGACGGCGTTACTTTCGCCAACGGCGGTGTCTCCGCCACCGGCACCATTTCCGCCACCGGCTTTGCGGGCGATGGCTCGGGCATCACCGGCATCGACTTCTCCGCCAACCCGGTCGACCGTATTATTAGTGGCACCGCCGCCGTCATCGCCCAGCAAGGCGGTACCGTAGGCCTCACCCTCGGTGGCACCGCCAACGCGGCCTACTTCCACCCCACCCTCGGTTTCGTCGGCCCGGGTGTCAGCACCACCGGTATTGTCAGTACCAGCGGTATCTACATTCAACCCACCGGTATCGGCAGCTACGGCCAGATATTCACCAACCCCGCCATTAGCGCCAACGGCCTCGGTATTAAGAACGACGGCAACATCACCAACGTCGCCGCCATGGCGAACGACCTCTACTTAGGTACCTACCGCTCCAACTCCGTCGCGCAGGAAGATATCGTCTTCTTCCACCAAAACGCCACGTCCACCACCACCAGCATGCTGTTGCGGGGTACCGATGGCTTTGTCGGTATCGGCACCACCAACCCCACCGCCCGCCTCGAAGTCAACGGCACCATTTCCGCCACCAACCTGCGCCTCAGCGGTAACTTGTATGTCAGCGGCACGCAAACCATCGACGGTGTCAGCTTTGCCAACGGCGGCGTCTCCGCCAGCGGCACGGTTACCGCCACCAGCTTTGCGGGTGATGGCTCGGCCCTTACTGGCGTTACCGCCTCGTCGGTCAACTGGGCCAATATCAACAATATTCCTACGCAAGTCCAAGCCGTTAGCAATGGTACGGTCATCAGTATGGCCGGCATTTCCGCCACCAATGTCAGCGTCACCACCAACCTCACCGTTGGCGGCGCCGCCACTGTGGGTAGCCTCGGCACAGGCGCTATCAACGCCTCCAGTATTTCCGTTACCACCGCCAGTGTAGGAGACCTCACCGCCAATTCCGGCCGCGTGAACGGCGACCTCACCGTCACCGGCAACCTGAATGTTTCCGGTAGCCAGACCATCGACGGCGTCACCTTCGCCAACGGCGGCGTTTCCAGCTCAGGCACCATTTCCGCCAGCGGTTTCTCGGGCGACGGCTCGGGCCTCACCGGTATCGACTTCTCTGCCAACCCGGTCGACCGTATCGTTTCCGGCACCGCCGCCGTCATCGCCCAGCAAGCCGGTACTGTAGGCCTCACCCTTGGCGGAGTGGCTGATGCCGCCTACTTCCACCCCACTCTCGGCTTCGTTGGGCCCGGCGTCTCCACCACCGGCCCTATCTCCGCTACTCAACTTTATGCTGGCCGCTTCAACAGCGAGTTAGGTACAGAAGCGATGCGTATCGTCTCTTCTACAAATATTGGTATAGGTACTTCTTCGCCCCTCGCAAAACTGCATGTTTACAGTGGTTCAAGTGGCATAAGCTTCGGTACATTCCGACCCACGGCATTCTTTGAAAGCGGTGGGACCGATGGTCGTTACAGTGTTCTTCAAGCAAAAAGCAACGGCGCTCCAGGTTCATTCCGTGTCGCAAATGACGGTAAGGTAGGTATTCAAGCCGCCAATGGAACGATATTGGCAACAGCTCTTGACGTCTCCGGCACCCTCCGCATCGCCAACGGTGGCGAAGCCTGCGATGCCAGCCGCACCGGTGCCATCCGCTACAGTGGCGCAGACTTCCAGTTCTGCCGCAATGGTACGTCATGGGAAAGCTTGGCCGCCGTTGCCGATAGCTCCGCCCCCGACCGCATCGTCTCCGGCACCACCACCCTGCAAGTGGTCAGCACCACCGGCTACATCAGCCTCACTCAGGCAGGTGTTAACACCGGCTGGTTCGACCCCTCCCGCGGTCTGGTAACCCTCGGTGTCAGCTCCACCGGCGGCATCAGCGGTACCACCGGCTACTTTGCAGGGAACGTCGGTATCGGTACCACCACGGCCTCCAGCAATCTCGAAATTAGCGCCACAAGCGCCAGCCTATTACGGTTAGGGAACTCAACCAATTATGCGACGTTCCGTAATAACGGTTCTGCGATAGACTTTAACGCACCCCAAGGCTTTATCATCAGCGCGAACTCCAACGGTTTCCAAGTTCATACATCCAACAATCCCATATTTATGAATCCGAATAGCACGGGCCGCATCGCCATGGGTGCTTCGGGTATCGCCGTAGGTATAGGTATGGGTCAAGCTATCGCCTCCACCACCCTCCACGTCTCCGGCACCCTCCGCATCGCCAACGGCGGAGAATCCTGCGACGCCAACCGCACCGGTGCCATCCGCTACGCCGCAGGCCAGTTCCAGGTCTGCCGCAACGGTACTACATGGGAAAACCTCGTCGCCGGCGGCACGGGTACGATAGAAACCGACCGCATCACCTCGGGCACCGACGCCGTGGTGGTCAACGACGCCACCAACACCGTCAGCTTCACTCAAAACGGGGTAACCACCGCTTACATCAACAACGGCCAACTGGTCGCAGGCAGCATTTCCACTACCGGCGCCATCAGCGGCACCTCGCTCTACGGTAACCAGCTCACCGCCACCACTGCCAGCCTCACCACGGTCGCTACCGGCAACGTCTCCACCACCGGCAACATCAGTGTCACCGGCAACGTGTCGGCCAACCAGTTTATCGGCGATGGCTCCCTGCTCACCAACATCAACGCCGGCAACATCAGTGGCCTGAACATGGACCGCATCACCAGCGGTACAAGTAACGTTGTCGTAAATACCAACGGCGCTATCAGCTTCACAACCGCTGGTACAGAGCGTATGAATATTGATGCAAATGGTTATATTGGTATTGGCCAGCAACCCATTTTCTCGAACGCACTCTCGATTTCAGGCACTACACAAATCCGTGGCCGCCTCGACCTCACTATTCCTGATAGCTCTTCCTCCGGACGTATTCTGATAGGTGGTGACGCTGCCATCAACAATACCGGTAATGGTGTTGTTGCGGTCGGATATCGTTCGGCCTACGACAACTCGGGTAACCAACTCACAGCGTTTGGTGATCAGTCAGCCGCTTCCAACCAAGGTAATGAAACAATTGCTGTAGGATACTACGCCGGCTACGACAACAGTGGTAACAATCTCATTGCAATTGGTAGCTATACCGGTGTGGCAAATACCGGTTCAGAGGCCTTTATGTTAGGGGCAAATGCGGGTGCCTTCAACAGAGGAAACCAAGTGGTTTTAGCCGGTAGCTATGCCGGACAGTACAATACCGCTTCGTCTCTAATCGCGGTCGGTCATGCTGCCGCTATTCACAACCAAGCCTCTGGCACCATCGCAATTGGCCGAGAGGCGATGTACGATAATAAAGAAGGTTTAGCAAATATCGGCATCGGTTATCAGGCGCTGATGCGTAATGAGACGGGTTCCTACAACACCGTGCTGGGTTATGCAGCCGCCGTGGGTATAGTCAGCAACAGCCATAGTGCCAACACCCTCATCGGCGCCTACACCGGTACCGCCCTCACCACGGGTAGCAACAACACCATCGTCGGTGCCAACAGCGGCATGACACTCACCACCGGCGGCGGCAACATCCTCCTCGGCGCAGGTCTCACCACTCCGGCCGCTACCACCAGCAACTACCTCAGCATCGGTAATGCCATCTTTGGCGATATTTCCAGCGGCCTCGGCTACGCCAACCGCATCGGTATTAATGTGGCCGCCCCCACTACCGCCCTGCACGTGTCCGGCACGCTGCGCATCGCCAATGGCGCCGAGGCCTGCGATAGCAACCGCACTGGTGCCATCCGCTTCACCGCCGGCCAGTTCCAGGTCTGCCGCAACGGCACCAGCTGGGAAACTCTGGTCGCAGGCGCGTCCGGCAGTGTCGACACCGACCGCATCACCAGCGGTACCACCGCCGTGGTCGCCAACACCAATGGCAACACCGTCAGCGTCACTACCGGCGGCACCACCACCTCCTACTTCCACGGCACGCTGGGCCTCGTCACTCCGGGCGTCTCCGCCACCGGTACGGTGTCGTCGGCCGACGTCAACACCGGCCGCGTTATCCTCCGTGGTGTTGCAGGCAGCGCCGGTGTCAGCCTCTCCAACCCCGGCGACAACTTGGGCAACCACACCGCCACCCAAAACCTCGATATGGGCGGCTTCAATATCACCAACGTCGGCAACATCAGCACCACCGGCAATATCTCTGCTAACCAGTTTATCGGCGACGGCTCCCAGCTGACCAACATCAACGCCAGCAACATCACCGGCCTCACCACCGACAGTATCGTGTCCGGCACCACTCGCGTCACCGCCAACACCAATGGCAACACCGTCAGCATTACCACCGCCGGTACCACCACCTCGTACTTCCACGCCACCATGGGTCTCGTCACCCCGGGCGTCAGCTCTACCGGCCCCATCTCCGGTACCAACGGCTACTTTAATGGCGAGCTCCGCGCCACTGGCGACGTCTACGGCTACCGCTACTTCGGGTCGGAAGTATGGCTCGACAACGACGGCTATATCCACTGGAGCAACGACGTCTACGTCGTCGGTAACGGTATTAGTAAGGAGCTGAGATTCGGCACCACCAACACAGACGCCATGATCATCACTAGCAACAGCTACGTCGGTATCGGTACGCTCACACCCAGCACCGAGCTGGAAGTCTCCGGCACCATCAGCGCCACCAACATCCTGCTCAACGGCCAACCGCTCGCCAGTGCGCTTAGTTCCGACCGTATCACCAGCGGCACCTCGCAGGTCTTCGCCAGCCAAAACACGTCCGTCACCATCGCCACCGACGGCACAGCCCGTGTCATCGTCGGCACGAATGGTAAGGTAGGTATCAATAAGAACGTACCCGACAGCGACCTCCACGTCGTCGCCAGCGGCTTCGATGGCAACACCGTCACCTTCGAAGGTAACGACAACGTCCTGAACCTGATCGGTACCCGCCTCGACGGCACCGAACACGCCGCCATCCGTGTCTTCCGCCGCAATAACAGCATGAGCATTATCGAAGCAGGCCAACCTCTCGCAAGCTTGCAAGCCTTCGGTAGCGACGGCAGCATCGACCAGCAGGGCGCAGCCATCTACATGACGGCAGAAAGCAACTTCAGCAGCAACCGTGCTCCCACCTTCATAGATTTCACAACTCGCGGCCCGGGCGACGACTACGCCGATACCCGCATGCGCATCACCGGCTCCGGTCTGGTGGGTATGGGCAGCTATGAAGTTGCGATAAACCCGTCCACCAGCTTGCACGTCGGCGGAACTCTGCGCATTGCCGACGGCGGCGAGTCTTGCGACGCCGACCGCACCGGTGCCATCCGCTTCACCGGCGGCCAGTTCCAGGTCTGCCGCAACGGCACGTCGTGGGAAACCATGGTCGCAGGCGCCACCGGCACAGCCGACACCGACCGTATCACCAGCGGCACCACCTCCGTCATCGCCCGCCAAAACGGTGCAGTAACCATCAGTGCAACGTCACTTCAATTAGGTAATTATGACAATTCTGGCGAACCCGACTCATTGTACATTGGCTTGGGAACTGGAAACAACCAAACGTCGATGACAACAGTATTAGGTGGGAATGCGGGTCAAAATAATACTGGACTAGCCCTCACAGCTATCGGACGTTATAGCGCTGCAAATAACACAGCTAATAACGTTACCGCTATAGGATCAGACTCTGCAAGATCAAACACAGGTATAAGCTTAGTCGCTGTTGGACAAGCTGCTGCGCAATATAATACCGGAAGTAGAGTTGTAGCAGTGGGTGCAGGCGCTTTAATGTCCAATAATGCAATAGGTTCAACCGCTGTAGGTCGATTGGGGCTTTACAACAATACCAGCGGTCTTGCTAATACAAGTGTTGGTTACCAAACCCTGTTAAATACCGAAACTGGCTCCTACAACACGGCCATCGGTTTCTCGGCAGGCCAAGGGGTAAGCGACAACTCCTTCTCCGCCAACACCCTCCTCGGTGCGTACACCGGTACCGCCCTCACCACCGGCTCCTCCAACACCATCGTAGGTGCCAACAGCGGTATGACCCTCACCACCGGTGCCAACAACATTCTCCTCGGCGCAGGCCTCACCACACCGGCAGCCACCACCAGCAACTACCTCAGCATCGGTAATGCCATCTTTGGCGATATTTCCAGCGGCCTCGGCTACGCCAACCGTATCGGTATCAACGTGGCTGTGCCCACTACGGCACTGGAAGTCTCCGGCACCGTTTCCGCCACCACCGCCTATACTGGCCTCCTTAGCCTAAAACCAGTCAGCGCCTCGGCCGGTGTCAGCCTCTCCATGTCGGGCGACAACCTTGGCAACCACACCGCCACGCAAGCGCTGAACATGGCCACCTTCAATATTACGGGTGTGGGCAACATCAGTGCCACCGGCAACATCTCCGCCAACAAGTTTATCGGTGACGGTTCTCTCCTCACCAACCTCAGCGTCAGTGGCGACCGCATCACCAGCGGCACCCTCACCGTCACCGCCAACACCAGTGGCAACACCGTCAGCCTCACCACCAGCGGTACCACATGGGGTTACCTCGGCAGTACCGCCAGCTACATCCCCAGCTTAACAAGCAATGTGGTGTCCTCAACTCAACTCAGCACGCCGCTGCTGCAACTGCAAGGCGTCTCCAGCACAGGCGGCATCAGCCTCACCACAACGGCCGACAACCTCGGTAACCATACCGCCACCCAAAACCTGAACATGGCTGGCTTCAATATCATTAACGCCGGTAACCTGAGTTCCGACCGCCTTATCTCCGGTACCAGCAACATCGTGGTCAACAGCGCTACCAGCACGGTGAGCTTCACCCTCGGCGGCGTTACCGTCGGCTACCTGCACCCCACCTTGGGTCTAATTAGCCCGGGCGTCAGCACAACGGGTACAATCTCCGGTACAACAGTCGCTACCCCCATTCTGCAACTGGTAGGCGTCAGCGGTAGCGCCGGGGTCAGCATGACCAGCGGCGGCGGCACCGACAACCTCGGTAACCACACCGCCACGCAAGCCTTGGCCATGGGTGGCTTCAACATCACCGGTGTCGGGAATGTCTCAGCCAGTGGTAGCATCCAGCCGGGTAATGCCGATACCTCCTGTTCCAGCGGAGCCGACTACGGTAAGATGCGCTTCAACCCTGCAACCAGTAAGATGTTCATGTGCCGTCCGTAATGCGCCATCTTCTACTTCTCGCGGGGCTGGCGCTTCTGGCCAGCCCCGCCGCCGTCTGGGCCGCCTGTACCTCTCCGGCAGGCGAGGCAGGCGCCGTGATATTCAGCCAAACCGCCAAAACCATGCAGTACTGCAATGGCACCAACTGGGTCAACACCGGCGCGTCCATCCCCTCCGCCCCCCAAACCGGCTGCAGCAACCCTACCGGCACCGCGGGCAAGGTCATTTACAACAGCGCGCTTGGCGTTGTGCAGTTCTGTAACGGCAGTAGCTGGGTCGATACCTCCTGCGCCGCCGACCGCACCCCCGGCGGTTCGGGCTGCACCGGCGGCAAAGCCGGCCAACTCCGCTACGCCACCTCCGCCAACGAGCTCCAGTTCTGCGACAGTACCAATTGGGTCGCCATGGGCTGGGGCTGTAGCGGCTCTGCAGCCAGCCAAACCGGCCTGATCGACTGGTCGCTCGCCACCCAGATCCAAAAAATCACCGCCTCCGACGGTGCGGAAAACGACTATTTCGGAACCTCCGTAGCCATCTCCGATAATACTGCAATCGTTGGAGCTTATGATGATGACACTAAAGGCAGCGCATATGTCTTTATTCGTAGCGGCAACAGCTGGAACCAACAAGCAAAACTCACTGCCTCCGACGGTGCGACATATGATTCGTTCGGGTATTCCGTCGCGCTCTCTGGCGATACTGTAATTATCGGAGCGTACGGAGATAATTCCTCCAGAGGTTCAGCATACATATTTACACGCAGCGGTACCACTTGGACTCAACAAGCTAAACTCACCGCATCCGATGGTGCTACAGGAGACCAATTTGGTTACTCGGTTTCTGTTTATGGGGATACCGTACTTATTGGAGCTCTACTCGATAAAAATGGAGGAATAGATTTTGGCTCTGCTTATGTCTTTACTCGCAGCGGTACTACATGGACTCAACAAGCTAAACTCGCTCCAGCAGACCTTGGTGAAAATGCAAGATTCGGTACATCAGTAGCGCTATTCGCTGACAGAGCCTTAATTGGAGCCATGCAAGATGATGATCTCGGTAACTGGTCGGGATCAGCCTATATTTTTATCCGTAGTGGCAACGCATGGGCTCAAGAAGCTAAAATTACAGCCGCAGATGGTGCATCAGACAATTATTTTGGATCTGCAGTCTCACTAGTCGATGAGACTGCTATTATAGGATCATATGGATCAGATTCAGCCTATATTTTCACTCGTAGTGGTAACGCATGGACTCAGCAATCTAAATTAACAGTTAATACACAATATTCTTCACAGTTTGGTACTTCAGTATCTATTTATGGTAATTCAGTAGTGGTAGGGGCAAACTTTGATAACAGCGCATTTATTTTTACCCGCAGTGGTAATACATGGTCCCAACAAGCTAAAATAACTCCAACAAGTCCTGGAGCTAACGATTATTTCGGTACTTCAGTATCTATATACAACGACACAGCAATCATCGGCGCTTACGGAGATGTCGATCGTGGAGACTGGGCTGGCGCAGCTTATTTCTTCGGAGCACCATAACATGAAAACCCGCCTCGCCCTCGCCCTCACCCTCCTCGTCCCGCAGGCGTGGGCGGTCTGCAGCAACCCGTCCGGCGTGGGTGGCGCCACCATTTTCAGCACCACCGATAAAACCCTGCAATACTGCAACGGCACCAACTGGGTGAATGCGGGCCCCGCCTACCCCGCCGCCGCGCAAACCGGCTGCAGCAATCCCACCGGCACCGCGGGCACGGTTATCTATTCCAACAGCAAGGGCGTGGTGCAGTTCTGTAACGGCAGTAGCTGGATCGACACCGCCTGCGCCGCCACCCGCACCCTTGGCGGCCCCGGCTGCAGCGGCAAACCCGCCGGTACAATCCAGTACAGCACAACGGCGAACGAGCTCCAATTCTGCGACAGCACCAACTGGGTCGCCATGGGCTGGGGCTGTTCCTCGGTATGCTCAGCCGCCACTTATGGCACCACCTGGACACCCCGCACCGGCCCGGGTACCGGTAACTTCTATTCCATTGCAGGCGGAGCCGACGGCCTCCGCCTCGTCACCGCCAAATACGACGAATACATCTACACCAGCGCCGACGGCGGCGTCACCTGGACCCAACGGACAGGCCCCGGCACGGCGTCATGGACCGGCGCCTCAGCAAGCGCCGACGGCCTGAACATGCTGATTGGCGACTACACCTCCGGCTACCTGTTTACCAGTTCCGACGGCGGCGCCACTTGGACCCAGCGCACCTCGGCAGGGGTCCGCAACTGGGGCGTGACCGCCAGCAGTGCCGATGGCATGAAGCTCGTCGCCGGCGCAGGTGGCGGCTACATCTATACCAGCACCGACGGCGGCGTCACATGGACCGAGCGCACCGGTGCCGGTACCGGCACATGGTTCGGCATGGCCAGCAGCGCCGACGGCACCAAACTCGTCGCCGGTGCCAACGGGGGCTACCTTTACACTAGCACCGATGGCGGAGCGACATGGACCCAACGCACCGCCGCCGGCAGCCGCAACTGGTATGCCGTGGCCAGCAGCGCCGACGGCATGAAAATTTGGGCCGGAGCTAATGGCAGCACAACTTTGTTTTTCAGCACCGACGGCGGCGTCACATGGTCGGCATTCTTCGGAAATGGTACGGGCGACTGGCGCGGCATTGCCATAAGCGCCGACGGTAACCGCATCGTCACCGCCAAATACGGCGGTACCATCTATGTCAGCACCGACGGCGGCACCAACTGGACCGAACGTACCACTCCCGGCAGCCGTAACTGGCGCGCCTTTACCAGTAGCGGAGACGGCAGCCGCCTTGCCACGGTGGTCGTAGGTGGTAACATTTACACAAGTACCTGCCCATAATGAAAACCCGCCTCGCCCTTACTGTCTTCACTCTGCTGGCCAACACCACATGGGCCTGCAGTAACCCCGTGGGCCAAGCCGGCAATATCATCTTTAGCGATGCCGCCAAAACTCTCCAGTACTGCAATGGCACCAACTGGATAAACACCGGCCCGTCGTTCCCATCTGCCGCGCAAACCGGCTGCACCGGCCCCACAGGTAAGGCAGGAGACGTCATTTACGCTGGCAATCTCGGCGTCGTACAGTTTTGTAACGGTAGCAGCTGGATCGACACCGCCTGTGCCGCCAACCGCACTCTTGGCGGCTCCGGCTGCAGCGGTAAACCGGCAGGCTCCCTCCAATACAGCAGTACGGCTAACGAGCTCCAGTTCTGCGACAGCACCAACTGGGTCGCCATGGGCTGGGGCTGTACCGGCTCCGCCGCCAGCCAAACCGGCCTGATCGACTGGTCCCTCGCTACCCAACTCCAAAAAATTACGGCATCAGACGGCGCGGCAAATGACAATTTTGGATATTCTGTCTCCATATCCGGTGACACCGCGCTGGTAGGTTCATATTTAGATGACGATAGGGGTAGTAATTCCGGCTCTGTCTACGTGTTTACACGAAGCGGTGGCACATGGACCCAACAAGCCAAAATCACGGCAGCCGACGGGGCCGCCAGCGATAATTTAGGCTATTCAGTATCTCTGTCAGGAGATACCGCATTAATTGGATCACACAATGATGACGACTGGGGCAGTAACTCGGGCTCAGTCTATGTTTTCACACGCAGTGGTGGCACTTGGACTCAACAGGCCAAGCTGAATGCCTCCGACGGTGCCGCAAGTGATAACTTTGGTTTATCTTTATCCCTCTCAGGAGACACCGCATTAATCGGGGCTCACAATGATGACGACCGAGGAACTAACTCCGGTTCAGCCTACGTTTTCACCCGGAGCGGCAGCACTTGGACTCAACAGGCCAAACTAAATGCCTCCGATGGTGCTGCATCAGATTTATTCGGCATGTCCGTCGAACTTTCCGGAGATACAGCTCTGATTGGATCGAAGTTTGATGACGATATGGGTGCAGATTCAGGTTCAACCTATGTATTCACACGTAGCGGCACTACATGGACTCAACAAGCTAAACTAACCGCTGCCGATGGGGCCGCCAACGACAATTTTGGCAATTCCGTCTCCATCTCTGGCGATACGGCAATAGTTGGATCTTCTTTCGATGACGATTTCGGTACTAACTCAGGTGCGGCTTACGTTTTCACCCGCAGCGGCAGTACTTGGACTCAACAAGCTAAATTAACTCCCACTGATGCAGCCGCAAGTCAAAATTTTGGTAATTCCATATCATTAAAAGGCGAGGTCGCGCTGATAGGGGCGTATTTTGATAGTGGGAGCGGCTTCTCATCCGGTGCGGCTTACATTTTCACCCGCAGCGGCACAACATGGGCCCAACAGAAAAAGCTCATTGCTACCGATATCGCAGCGAGTGATAATTTCGGCATTTCCGTATCTTTAACGAGCACTACCGCGCTGATAGGATCTTACTTTGATGATGACCTGGGAAGTAGCTCCGGCTCAGCCTATTTCTTCGGAACCCCCTAACATGAAAAACATTCTCGCCCTCACCTTCCTCACCCTGTTGGCCAGCCAGTCGTGGGCCGCCTGTACCAGCCCCGCCGCACAGGCCGGAGAAGTCATCTTCAACACCACCACCAAAACCATGCAATACTGCAATGGCACCAATTGGGTGAACACCGGCAAATCCGAACCCGCCGCCACGCAAACCGGCTGCACCAGCCCCGCTGCGGTAGCCGGCACGGTGCATTACAACAGCACCACCGGCGTCGTGCAGTTCTGTAACGGCGAGAACTGGATGAACACCGCCTGCGCCTCCGACCGCACTCTTGGCGGTCCCGGTTGCACCGGCCGCCCGGCAGGCACCATCCAGTACAACAGCACCCATAACGAACTCCAATACTGCGACAGCACCAACTGGGTCGCCATGGGCTGGGGCTGCGCCGGCTCCGCCGCAAGTCAAACCGGCCTGATCGACTGGTCCCTCGCCACCCAAATCCAAAAAATAACCGCGTCCGATGGTACTGCTTATAACCAGTTCGGATATAGCGTGGCCATGACCGGTGATACTGCTGTTATTGGTTCCTATTTTTCAGAAGCCGTCTACGTTTTTACCAGAAGTGGAAATGTTTGGACGCAACAAGCCAAGCTAACGGCTTCCGATGGCGAGTCAGGCGATTACTTCGGTAATAAAGTCGATATTTCCGGTAATACGATAATCATCGGAGCCATTTATGATGACGATCGGGGAACATCGTCAGGCGCAGCATATATATTTGTTGGATCAGGCTCAACCTGGTCGCAACAAGCTAAACTTGTACCATCCGATGGATCGTCAATGGATATCTTTGGCATATCCGTTGCCATTTCCAATAATACTGCTGTTATCGGCGCGTATTTCGACGATGATAGAGGAAACAATTCAGGCTCAGCTTATGTTTATACTCGCTCAGGAAGTGTCTGGTCACAGCAAGCCAAATTAACGGCATCCGATGGAGCTGATAGCGATTTTTTTGGAAGTTGGGTAGCCATCGATGACAACACCGTAGTTGTTGGCTCACCTTATGATGATGACACAGGGTCCACATCTGGATCTGCTTATGTTTACACTCGCTCAGGAAGTATTTGGACACAGCAAGCAAAACTTACCGCAAGCAACGGCGCTGCGAATGACAAGTTTGGTAGCTCCGTCCTCCTATCATCTGGCACACTCGTCATTGGGGCACCAGGTGATAATAGCAACAATGGCTCGGCATATGTATTTACAGGAGCTGGTTCGAGTTGGAGCCAACAGACAAACATCATTCCAGCCAGCGCCTATTCATTCGGAATAGAAGCTGCAATTTATAATAACGTTTTGATTATTGGAACTGATGGAGGCGAGGCCTACATCTACGAACGAAACGGCACAATCTGGACGGAAAAAAGAAAATTAGCTGAATCGGGAACAACTGGTTTCGGCTACTCAGTAGCTATCAATAACGATACAGCCTTAGTTGGTACACCCGGAACGTTCGGAATTGTTGGTGACGTTTACATTTACATGCCGCAATAAAATCAAAAACCATCTTGCTCTGACCTCCTACTTCTGTACCCAATAAAAAACCGCTCCAAGGCGGTTTTTATTAGGGCTTAATTCGCCCGCACAAAACTATACACAACATTCCCCATCGGGCTCACCATGCAGTGGAAACGCACGCTGCGCCATTCCCCCATGGTGCCATACGGGCGGCCGTACCATACGCCGTCACCGTCGTACACGGCGCCTACGTCTTGGCTGCCCACCTTGTTCAGCGGGCTGGCCAGCACCAAACCGGCACGATTAAATTGTAGGGCACGGAAACTCTCGCCAAACGCCTCACGCTGGCCACGCGCCGCATGCTCGGCGCAGGCTTGCATCACGGGGGTCGCAGGCGCATCCTGCACCGTCGGCACGGCAATATACTTTACCGGCTGCGCGCAACCGCCCAGCAACAGCGCCAATACGCCCAATACCAGCATTACCAGCCAGCTTTTCCAGCTTTGCAAACTTTGTACTCCAGCCATCTCCAGCCTCCCCGATTCCAGCCAAGCACCTTACCGTCACCTGACGTTTAATTGAATACAGTATGCATATAAACCCATTCGTAAAAAATGCAACCCAAAAAACAAAGAAGGCTTGGCAGCCTCTTCATCCGACGCCTTTAGGCGGCGTCGCCCCTGCGCACGAGATTACAAACGGTCATCCTGATTCTTTTTCGTGGGGCGTGGTGTAAAGGGAAAGAGTACATAAGCCACACGAAAAAGGATTAGGGGGCCGTTTTAATACGTGCTTCAATCACCCGCACCGCCTCAGCCAACACCTCCGCCTGATTCAACTGCGTCCCATCAATCACCACCGCATCGTCACAGATAATCGTATTGGCACTGTCCCGCGCATCCCGCGCCGCCACTTGCTGAATCACCTGCTCCAGCGGCGTCGTATCGCCCTTGGCGGTCGCTTCCAACCACCGCCGACGCCCACGCTCTTCCACATCGGCCGTCAAAAACAGCTTCACTTCGGCCTGTGGGGCAATCCGCGCCCCACAGTCACGGCCATCCAAAATCACCCCTACCAGCGGCTTCCAGTGGTTGGCGTAGTTTACCTGAAACTCCTTCAACGCCGCCCGTACCGGCAACTGTACCGCGACCACATTCGCCGCCAACCCCATTTCCAGCGTCCGGATTTCCTCTGTCACCTCTTCGCCATCCAACCACACGCCAAACACGTTGTCGCCCTTGTGGCGGAAGTCAAAGTTCAGCGCTTTAGCCGCCGCTTCGGCAATCACGGGGTCGGCCGGATCTTGACCTTTTTTTAATATCGAGAGCGCTACCGCACGGTACACCGCCCCCGTATCCAAAAATTTCAAACGGTACTTCCGTGCCAAGGCCTTGGCCACGGTGCCTTTACCACTGCTGGTCGGCCCATCCACCGTAATGGCATAACCCGCCAACGGGTTACGGGTTTTATCGGCTGGGTAAGTCTCGTTAGTAACCATGGTCATCCTTTCGTGGCGGGTCCGGTCTCTCGTCCTTGGGCATAGGTGTGCTGTAATCCATCCGCTCGCTGACCGCAAGGCTACCCTTGCCCTTGGCCGAGCTCAACCAGATGTACCCGCCAAAATTGAGCAACGTCCACAGCCACCCGAGCGGTAAAACACCCTCCCCCACAAACGCCGCAATCAGCGCATCTATCACCGAAATATTAAACACAATCGCCCAGCCCAGTTCGGCACGGCCCGTGTAACCCATGTCGCGCAACCGCATCCGGCACAACGGGAACAGCGCCAACAACAGCACATTGTTCAACACCGCCATCCACGCAATCCCACCCGCATCGGCACTGCCGCCATTCAGGCTGTTCATCGCGCCCTGTGCGCTCTCCAAGGCCCCCATAGCATCGCCACCGCTACTCACGCCCTTCACCGCACCTACCACATCCAGCATCGGGCCGATAAATCCACCCGCACCCTCGGCCATGGTAAACACCGCGAACAAGCTCGGTACGCTTACAATCAGCAACGCCAAACCAAACCCCTTGCGGTCTATCCGGCGCCACGGCGCCAAATACCAATCAAAAAACTCCTGTAAAAACTCAGGCATACCTAATTTAAAGCTCCCTTCGGGCTGCCGATGTCCGGCAATCCGGGGACCAGTTTAACCTCTTCCACCGCAGTATCCAGTAAAATCCGCGGGGTGGTCGCTTCCGCTAGCGCGGCCAGTAAAATGCAGTCATTCACAAACACGTCGCAACGGCGCTGCAGGCGGGGGGTCATTAGCTCACCCTCGGTGGGGAACGGACTCTCCGCCGTCGCTTCCCGAATACTCACGCCCATGCGCTGACGCTCATCCGCCGGCATGCGCACAAAGTCGCTTACCAGCTTCAGCCATTCGTTACGCGGTAAGCCTAACGCCAGCTCCTGCCCCACCACGTTCAGGCGCACACGCAAGGTCACCATGTCACCCATGCTCAGGCCAGCAAGGGGGGCAAGGTCATCGGCAACAGGCAGGGCGGCACTACGGGAACTCATGGCGGCAACCCTACGCCACCCATCCTACCTTCACCAAGGGGGTCTGCCCGCCTCCTCATCAGCCTGCGGCAGTCAACTGCCCTCCAAAGCATCAAAGCGCCGGTTTCCGCCAAACCCCCTGTGTCGTAACCGCCGCACCTACCGGCTCACCGCCATGTTGTTAAAAAGAGTATTGACAAACATTCCGGCAAACCGTAATCAGCACACCAGCCGAGGCTTCCAAAGCTTCCGCAGCCTTAGGGCCCATAGCTCAGCTGGTAGAGCGCTTGCATGGCATGCAAGAGGTCAGCGGTTCGAACCCGCTTGGGTCCACCAAGTTTGAAAACAGAAAACCTCCCGCACGGGAGGTTTTCTGTTTGGACCAATCCAACTGCCGCAACTCGCTTGGGGAGCGACGCAGCCCTACTCGCTAAGCCCCCGCGTCTCACCCACCGCCATCACCCACACATCCTCGGGCTTATACCCCTGCACGGCGGCGGCAGCCTTAAACCGCCCCGGCGCCTCAAACGCCGGTTCGGGGGTCAGCACCACAGTCCCCCAATGGTGGGCTACAACCCGTTTACTTTGGGTCTGCACACCCTGCTCGGCAGCCTCTTCCGGCGTGGTATGGCTACCCATCATAATGCTGCGCGGCTCATACGCCCCAATCCCCACCAAACCATGCGTAAAGGGCCCATATTTTTGGCCGATATCCTTAAACACCTGCGGGTGCACCGTCGTGTCACCGGAAAGCCAGACATTGACAGGCTTCGCCACGCCCGTCTCCTTCACCGCATACCCACCCCACAAGGTCATGTTTCGGTCATCGGTCCAGCGAGCGGAAAAGTGAATCGCCGGCACCAGCGTAATCTCCACATTCCGGAACGTCAGGCTCTGGTGCCAATCCAGCTCCACCACATTGGCAATCCCGGTCTCACGGACAACCGGACCCACGCCCAACGGTACCACCACCGTCACCGTGTCTTTATTCGGCAGGCGCTTCAACGTTTCCACATCCAAGTGGTCATAGTGGTTATGGGTAATCAAAATCAGGTCGGCCCGCGCCTCTTCCGGCGCAAGCGGGCTCGGCACATAGCGGTACGGCCCCGCCCACTGGAACGGGCTGGCCATTTTCGTCAGCAACGGGTCGGTCAGCAGCGTAGTGCCGCCAATCTGCATCCGGAAGGCGCTATGCCCCAGCCATTGCATCTTGTTGCCCGGCTGTTCCAGCCACCCCTGCGCCGCCTCGGCCAACGGCATCACGTGTCCCGCAGGCGGCGTCGGGTTCTTTTCCCGCAACAACCCACCCCAAAAGAACTTCTGAAACTCCCAGCGCCCCGCCGTCCGCTGCGGAGACCCCGGCGGATTGGCAAAACGCCCATCCTCCCGGGTGCACGAGGCCTTGCACACCACCTCACCTTGCGGCGCGGCACCACCACATCCGGCCAATAAGGCCGCCACCCATACCCATCGCATTAGTCACTCTTTCCTATCTGTAAAACCTTCACTAAAGCCACACCGGCCACAAACCCGCCAATGTGCGCCCAAAACGCAATCCCGCCGCCACTGGCATCCGTCAGCAAACCGTACAGCAACTGGTAGCCAAACCACATCCCCAGCACCATCAAAGCCGGCATACGGGTAATACCCAAATTCGGCACCAACACGGTAATCGGCTGCTTGGGGTGCAATATCAAATAAGCACCCAACACACCGGATATCGCCCCACTCGCACCCACCATCGGAATGGTCGACACCGGATCCACCGCCATCTGCGCAAACGCCGCTACCAAACCGGCCAGCACATACAAAACGACAAACCGGCCACGGCCAAGGTCATTCTCCACGTTATCCCCAAACACCCACAGGTACAGCATGTTCCCGGCAATGTGCATCATACTGCCGTGCAAAAACATGCTGGTGAACATCGTCACCCACGGCTCATAAGCTCCGGGTACGCCTCCGGCCTCTCCCAGCAAACGCGCGGGAATAAACCCCATCGCCGCCACACTCCACTCAAAACCATAGGGCCCCAGCATCTGCCCGGCAAACATCACAAGGTTCAGGCCAATCAGCACATAGGTCAACACCGGGGTCACATGGGTGGGGTTGCTGTCGGAAAGGGGAATCATGCTGTCACTGTAAAAGAGTCCTAGCCACAAGAAAAGCGCAGATGTTACAAAGAAGCATGAAACGCTTTGTCTGCTATACAACCGATCCCGAGCCACTTGAACTGGTACCCGCCCGCGGCGACCGTACATGGATGGATGACACGCCCGATCGTTTTGCCTACCGCTGCCTCCCCCTTTCCATGGCCAACAGCACGGGATGGGAGCTTCTCAACCCCATCGGGTTTAGCGCCACATGGAACGGGTCTATCCGGCAGGATGGTATTACCCTGCAAAGCCATAACCCTGCAGAGACCGACAAACTGCAACGTTTAGCCCTGTCACACTTTGGCTCGGGCGTGCTGACCTTTCACACCGGCTGGCTATTTCACACGCCACCTGGCTGGGCCATGCAAGCGCGTGGCGCTCCCAACTGGATCAAGGACGGGATTCAAGCTTTAGATGGCCTAGTCGAGACCGACTGGCTGCCCTTCCCGTTCACCATGAACTGGAAATTCACTCGACCCGGCACCGTCAGCTTCGAAGTCGGCGAACCACTCTGCTATATTCTGCCCCTGCCTCACGGGCTGTATAACGATATCCAACCCCTCACCACAGCCGTTGGCAATAATCCCGAACTCTATCAGCAGTATCAGGCGTGGGGTACCAGCCGTGCGAGCTTCCTGCAAAAATTGGAAGACAACGATGAAAGTACCCGCAAGCAGGGCTGGCAAAGGTTTTACATGCACGGTAAAGATGCCGACGGACTGAAAGTCGGCACTACGCACCTCACCAAACGCAAGCTCAAAACGCCTCGCGCCGCAACCGAGGATGACTTTCCAAACCCTCCAACTCCCTAAAAACCCTTGACATCCCCCCTCATCCTGCCTATGTAGCGAGCACGGAGTATCCCCTGCCCCTCCATAGGCAGCACGGAGAAGCGTCCCCCTTTCACAAGAAAGCGTGGGAATATCAACGAATTGGAGGATTGGCCCATGCCAACCGTCAACCAACTTGTACGCAAGCCGCGCGTTATCCAAAAGGCTCGTACCAAGTCCCCCGCCATGGAAGGCAGCCCGCAAAAGCGCGGTGTTTGCACCCGTGTTTACACCACCACCCCGAAAAAGCCGAACTCGGCGCTGCGTAAGGTAGCCAAGGTTCGTCTGACCAACGGTTTCGAAGTCATCGCCTATATTCCGGGTGAAGGCCACAACCTGCAAGAACACAGCGTCGTGCTCATCCGCGGCGGCCGTGTAAAAGACTTGCCGGGTGTGCGCTACCACATCGTTCGTGGTGCTCTCGATACCCAAGGCGTTAAGGGCCGTATGCAAGGTCGCTCGCTGTACGGCGCCAAGCGTCCGAAGCCGGGCCAAGCCGCTGCTGGCGGTAAGAAGTAATTGACGGTAGATAGGAGATTTAACCCATGCGTCGTCGTCGTGCTGAAAAACGAGTAACCCTGCCGGATCCGAAATACGGAGACATCGTGCTGACCAAGTTCATGAACAAGGTCATGCTGGATGGTAAGAAGGGAACTGCCGAAGCTATTGTTTACGGTGCCCTCACCGCAATCGAAGAAAAGACCAAGAAGCCCGCGCTGGAAACCTTCCACGCTGCGCTCAACAACGTTAAGCCGGAAATGGAAGTCCGTTCCCGCCGTGTAGGTGGTGCCACCTACCAGGTGCCGATGGAAGTTCGCCCCGACCGTGCCCAATCCCTCGGTATCCGTTGGATCGTGGACATGGCCCGCAAGCGGAACGAAAAGACCATGACCGACCGCCTGACCAACGAATTGTTGGACGCAGTCGCCGGTCGCGGCGGTTCCTTCAAGAAGAAGGAAGACGTGCACAAAATGGCCGAAGCCAACCGCGCCTTCGCCCACTTCCGCTGGTAGTGCGTTACCCAAAACAAAGCCCCGGTCTCCGGGGCTTGTTTTTAACCCCAACCGCCCCATATTTCCCTCATCGCCATCCGGCGCCGTCAACACGGCTCCGGAACGGAGCCATCTGGAGAGAATCGCCATGAAAATCATCCTCGTCCACTTCTTTGCGTTCCTCACGGGCCTCATGCTGAGCCTGGGCATCGCCACCCTTTATGCCGAGCCTTATCAATCGGTCCTGAGCATCGCCATGATCGCACCGATTGGTTTTGCGATCACAGCGTTGGTGATAGTCATAAATAAGTTCGGCATGCTGCGCGGTAACGCACCAGTCCTTCCTGTCGGCGTCACACTGCTAGCAGGCATGAAGCTGATAGCCTTTCTCATGGCACCCGACACTATGTGGAACTGGACTATGGACGCAGCCATCGCTCACAACATGCAAATCTCCGTCCTCGTCTTCGTTGTTCTGACACCATTCGTAATGGGAGGCCTTCACGCTCTGGTCTACAAACAGAATAAAAAGGGGTAAACCTCGACGCACAGCATAAACAAGTCCCCGCCGCATAGGCGGGGCTTGTCATCTTCCCCCTATCCCCTACCATAGACCTATGGTTACCAACGGCATAACCCTGCTTTTTCTGGCCACAACGGCCCTCACACTGGCGCTGTTTGGCGTGGCCGAGGCCCTACCTCACCGCCGCAACACCCTCGCCGCCTATGCCGCCATTGCCGAGGGCTTTGTCTTTCTCGAACTCGCCTACATCTTCACCTGCATCGAATGGGGAGCCATTTCCCCCGCACTCATGGCCCTCATCCCCACCTTCGGCGCCGCCTTCGCCTTCAACATGGCCCACAAACGCTTCACCGGACGCCTATTGTAAAAAAGGCCCTCTATAAGGGCCTCATATTTCAAGCTAAGCTTGTCCTATTTGCGCTTCATCTCGCACAAACAAAACATCATTCTGTAATACTGCCATAGTTTCCGGATGAACACATTCGGCATTAAACGATACAGGCGTCCAACCATCCTCCACCATCCGATTTAACAAATACATACCGTCCTTCTGCCCTTTATAAAATGAAACAAAACTAATTTCCATTTCTAAGGCCACACACCGCTCCAATAACTGGCTAGCACCCTTGAGTACCCGATCTTCAAAACCTTGCGCATCAATTTTCAAAAAGACTTTAGCGTCTTTAGGCAATTTAGGTAAAATCAGGCTGTCAAGCCTCCGTACGGGCACTGTGAGAGTCTCCTGTACCTGCAATTTCATAGTAGTTAAACTATCGCTTTCTAACGGTTCTAATAACGAACTTGAGACACTATTATCCGTGATATGGAACAGCATCTCTTTATCCTCATCGCCAGCCCCTGTCTGCAAGGGTTCCCAAAGACGATCCTGTTTGGCCTTAGATGCCATTTTAGCAAATTCACGCGGCATTGGCTCCAATGAGTAAATAACCCCTTCATAACCCAGTTCACGTAATTCCAAACCGTATTGACCAACATTTGCTCCCACATCCACCACATGAGTCACACCCAAACGCTGCAAAACTACCGCACGGCGACGATTGGCGTAATTGGCCGGATAAAACCGTTTAAATTCAAAACCCCGCTTCAAGAGATTGTTCTGAAGCTTTTTCAAAGATTGGTGGAAGATCGACATGTGAACACGATACGCGATGATTACCAAAAACGCTATGTGCATGCTCACAAGCGCAGCAAGACCCTTTATATCCTTATTCGAAAAGATATATTTAAACCTAATGCACGGTTAGGCCTTATTTAAACACTTCATCTTTATACGTAAAACAAAAGGTTGCAACTTTTGCCATACCAAATACATATCCACCGTAGTACGTTTTAGCCAAGCTACATTTAAAGGCTCAACATGATGATGATACAAATAAGCGTCATAAGCTAACGTGGGAAGAGTCGCCACGAGCATAATCAACGCGATATGTGACGGCTCTGGATTCTCAATCCCCCACACACCGACTAACAGAAACACACAACGAATCGCAAACGACACATACTCCGAGCGTACCGTCAGCTTCGGTAAATCGCATCCCCGGAAACCATCCATAAACGCCAGGTGGATGCCGACAAGACCACACATCACCATCAGCAATTGCGCAGCCCCCACTGAAGGCAGGAAGGACTCACCGAACAATAGGGGTACCAACCACGGGATCAGCGCCAATAACACTAAAGCGCCACATAAAGACGTGAGAATTGTTAAACGCAACATCCACCCAAAAGTATAAGCCTGATGACGTCCGTCTACGTCACTACTCGCCAGATAAGGAATCAAGAACGTACCTGCGCTCTGCTGCAAACTCTGAAACATCTGCCCGATCGACAACGCAATGGTGTAATAGCCCAATGCCGTGGTGTTCAAAGCGGCAAGCACAATGAACTGGTCAATCCGCTGTCCCATAATCTGAGGAAACTGGCTGAGCAAGGTTACGCGCGCAAACCGTAACATCGGCTTGACCAGAGAGCTCTTCCACCCCAACTCACCGGGAAACGCCCGCCGGAACAGAATGTACGAGAACGGCAAACCGATAGCCACTACCAAACCTGCGTAAACCCAACCGATAACCACGGCATCCGGTATCCAAAACGCCGACAACACGGCTAACATGTACAGTATTAACGCGAGCAGGCGGTAGGAGTGAAAGACTCCGTATTTTTTCAAACCTATAAACGTATTGGAAGGAATGCCATACACCGTTAACACCGGTAACAATATCGCTAACAACAACGCGGCATGCCATTTATGAGCCACCGACATGTCCACCAGCAGCCACGGCAACAAAATCAGGCCGACCACGACCGCAATGAAGCTGGTGAGCAATGTCATTAAAAACAGAGAACTAGTAATCACAACCGCCTGTTTCGGATGCCGCGCCACAAACACCACCTGCGCCTGCGGAAATCCGGCCATCGCCAAAAACTGCAGGGTCAGCGGCAGCAACAGCAATGCGGCAAGCTCGCCACGGGCATCCGGCCCTAGCAGACGAGCCGCAATCACGCCCGTCATTAATGAGAGAACTATCTGTCCCCCATACCCTATAGCCGTGTACCAAATGTGCCGCAACATTGCGCCACCATGCCCAACTACCCACTCTTTTTCAAGCAAATCGACATTTGAATAACATTACCCAATCCCAAACCCTTGCCTATTCCCGCAGCATCCGTTATATCCCGCAGGAAGTTTAGTAAAAGCAGGAAAGTACCTTACATGGCCCGCACCACCCCAATGAGCAAAGTCCGTAACATCGGCATTATGGCGCACGTCGACGCTGGTAAAACCACCACGTCCGAGCGCATTCTGTACTACACCGGCAAAACCCACAAAATCGGTGAAGTGCACGAAGGCGCCGCCACCATGGACTGGATGGCCCAGGAGCAAGAACGCGGTATTACCATTACCTCGGCCGCTACCACCGCCGAATGGAAGGGTTACACGTTTAACCTGATCGACACACCAGGACACATCGACTTCAACATCGAAGTGAAGCGTTCGGTCCGCGTACTCGACGGCGTTATCGCCGCCTTCGACGCCGTATCGGGTGTAGAGCCGCAATCGGAAACCAACTGGGGCCACGCCTCCAACTACGGTGTGCCGCGCCTGTGCTACGTCAACAAGATGGACCGCGTCGGTTCCAACTTCCTGCGCTGCGTGGAAATGATGAAGGAACGCCTGCGTGCCAACGCCGTTCCGATCCAGCTGCCGATCGGCTCCGAAGACAACTTCAAGGGCATGATCGACCTCGTCGAAATGAAGGCCTTGGTCTACAACGGTGAAGAGCTGGGCGCCACTTGGGACGTTCTCGACATCCCGGCCGAACTGAAGGCCGAAGCCGAAAAATGGCGCAACAACCTCATCGAAACCGCTGTGGAATACGATGACGCCGCCATGAACGCCTACCTCGAAGGGACCGAACCCGACGTTGCCACCCTCAAAAAGTGCATCCGTCAGGGTACCGTCACCATGCAAATGTTCCCGGTTCTGTGCGGTTCCTCGTTCAAGAACAAGGGTGTGCAGCCGCTGCTCGACGCCGTGATCGACTACCTGCCATCGCCGGACGAAATCGACGACGAAAACGTCAAGGCCACCCTGCCGGATGACTCCACCATCACCCTGAAGATCGGCGACGACCAGCCGCTCGGCGCGCTGGCGTTCAAAATCGCCACCGACCCCTACGTTGGTACCCTCACCTTCGTGCGCGTTTACACCGGTGTCATCACCTCCGGTACCGCCGTTTACAACTCTAGCCGCGAGCGCTCTGAACGTATCGGCCGTATCGTGAAGATGCACGCCAACAAGCGCGAAGAAGTGACCGAGCTGCGCGCAGGTGATATCGGCGCCCTTATCGGCCTGAAGGACACCCGCACCGGCGACACCCTCTGCGCCGAAGGCAAGGACTACGTGCTGGAAACCATTAAGGCAATGGAACCCGTCATCGCGATGGCGGTCGAGCCGAAGTCCAAGGGCGACCAGGAAAAGATGGGTATCGGCCTCGGCAAGCTGATGGCCGAAGACCCCAGCTTCCGTGTTTATACCGATGAAGAAACCGGCCAGACCATTCTGGCAGGTGTGGGTGAACTCCACCTCGACATCATGGTCGACCGCCTCAAGCGCGAGCACAAGGTCGAAGTCAACACCGGTGCCCCGCAAGTATCGTACCGCGAAACCATCACCAAGACCGCCGAGTGCGAAGGCTCGCACAAGAAGCAGTCCGGTGGTCGTGGTCAGTACGGTCACTGCTGGGTTAAGTTCGAACCGAACGAAACTGGTAAAGGCTTCGAGTTCGTCAACGCCATCGTCGGTGGTGTGGTACCGAAGGAATACATCCCCGCCATTCAGGATGGTATCGAGGAATCCCTCAAGAACGGTATGTACGCCGGCTACCCGGTAGTAGACGTTAAGGCCACCCTGTTCGACGGTAGCTACCACGACGTCGACTCGTCCGAAATGGCCTTCAAAATGGCTGGTATCCTCTCCGTGAAGGAAGCCGCCAAGAAGTGCGCCCCGCAACTGCTGGAGCCGATCATGAAGATGGAAGTCACCGTGCCGTCCGACTACATGGGCGACGTCATCGGCGACCTGTCCTCCCGCCGTGGCCAGATCACCGGTACCGAAGACCGCTTCGGCCAGACCGTGGTCAAGGCTTTCGTGCCGCTGGCCAACCTGTTCGGCTACGTCACCAGCTTGCGCTCCATGACCCAAGGTCGTGGTAGCCCCAGCATGGAGTTCGACCACTACGATCCAGTACCCGCCAACGTGGCCGCCGAAATCCAAGCCAAGCGCGCTGCCTAACCTCAGCCGCCTGCCAAAAAGAGCCCTCAGGGGCTCTTTTTGTATCCTTTGCGCATTTCACTAGACGACCCACAGCACAATGAATACACTTAATCAGAAGCATACCTTATACATAGGGAAACACCATGCAACTTCGCACGAAACGACTTGTACTCCGAGCCTATGAATCCGCCGACGCCGCAGCTCTCTGCGAAGCTAAAGACATCAGTCACGAACACCTGAAGCCATGGATGCCGTGGGCTCAGGAAAGGCCAACACTGGAAAAAGAAGAGGGCACCATTGCCTATTTCAACCAGAAAGAAGCCGACGGCAAAGAGTGGACTCGCGGACTGTTCCTACATGACGGCACGTTCGTCGGCAGCAGCGGCTACCGGCTGGAAGAGGCCGACGTCCCCAGCTTCGAAATAGGCTACTGGCTGGACATCCGTCATATCAAACAAGGCTATATGCAGGAAGCAGTCCGCGCCCAAACCGAGTATCTCTTCACGCAAAAGGGCGCAAACCGCGTCTTTATTCAATGCCACACAGGCAATGCGGCCAGCGCCAAGGTCGCACGAGAACTCGGCTTTGAACAAGAAGCTCTGCTGCGTAACGAGCGCCGCCATGTCGACGGCACCCTCGCCGACAGCTTCATCTTCGCCCACACCCCCGAAAGTTGGGCAAAGATGTCTGCTAAAACATCATCTAAATAGATTTACATTCTCAAAACAAAAAGAGCCCTTCTGGGCTCTTTTTAAATGGGTTCTTATTCCACTGGACGACCTCCAATATATTGCATACACTAATAAATATCCCTGAAGAGAAAAGGAAACACCATGCTGCTTACCAAGAGACTCGTGATCCGCCGTTACGAACTCTCCGACGCCAACGCCCTCGTTACCGCTAAACAGGCCACACACGAACATCTCAAACCATGGTTCAAATGGGCTCACGAGACAGCCACGCTGGAGACCGAACTCGTCACCATTCAAAACTTTCACACCCAAGAGGCCGAGGGCCGTAAATGGCCCCACGGCCTGTTTCTACACGACGGCACATTGATCGGTGGCATCGGCTGGTGGATAATCCGTGAGGACGCTCCCAGCTTCGAGCTCGCTTACTGGATGCACACGGATCATCTCAACAACGGCTACATGACCGAGGCAGTACATGCGGTCATCGAAGCCTTGTTCTCCAATAACGGCGCACAGCGTGTCGTTATTGGCTGCGACACACGCAATCTTGCTAGCGCCGCAGTCGCTAAACGCCTACATTTCAGACACGAGGGCACACACTGTAACGAACGCCGCGACATCTGCGGCGAGCTGAATGACAGCCATATCTTTGCCCACACGCCGCAAAGCTGGGAGAACGCCAAAACCAAATTCGCAAACGCCATGCCGTCCTCTTAGGGCGGCATTTGGCATATACAGGCAGTGAACTTTCCCTACTCCGCCGCGTTAGCCTCCCAACCTCAATGAATCAAGGAGAACTCACCATGGCAGGTATCGTAATGTGGCTGATGGGCGTCCCACTGACCGTCATTATCTTGCTCTACCTTTTCGTGTTCTAAACACATGTTATTCCGGCCCGTTAGGGCCGTTGCCCCTGCGCAGGTGGCCATAAACGGTTCCTGTTTTGGGTGAGGACGACGCCGCGTACAAGAAAGTACGCAAGAAGGAAGAAACAAAAACAGGGGCCGTTTTGGCCCCTGCATGAATCCAAGAGACTGGACTACTCAGCCTTCGGGGCTTCGGCAGCCGGGGTAGCCGCAGCGCTCGCAGCCGCATCGGCAGCTTCATCGGCCATGTTGCTGCTGCGGGTGGAAACCACCGACACAATGGTCAGGTCGCGGTCGGTCACAGCCGGCTTCACGCCTTCCGGCAGCTTGACGTTGGACAAGTGCACGCTGTCACCGATTTCCAGAGCGGCCACGGACACAACGATTTCTTCCGGAATGCTGTCGGCACGGCAGATCACTTCGATCTCAGACTCGATCAGCTGCAGTACGCCACCAATCTTGATACCCGGGCTCAGCTCTTCGCCTTCCAAACGGACGGTCACGTTGACGTGAACGATGCTCTTCGGGTTGTAGGGGATGAAGTCGACGTGCAG
Source organism: Alphaproteobacteria bacterium (assembly GCA_027485835.1). GTDB lineage: Bacteria > Pseudomonadota > Alphaproteobacteria > UBA2136 > UBA6156 > UBA6156. Next base: position 609,384 of record JAIXQG010000002.1, on the reverse strand, counting down.
CGGGGTATCGGTCACCGGGTCACGCTGGATGTCGCGGGCCAGAACCTTAACGGCCTTACCATCCAGGCTCAGCTCGTGGTTGTGGGTGAAGAAGTGGCCCTTACGCAGGCTGGCAGCAAGGTCGCTGGCCTTGATGGCGATCGACTGGCTGTCGGAACCCTTGTTGTAGATAACAGCCGGTACAAAGCCGTTGCGACGCAGTTCGCGGGCGGCACCCTTACCAGACTTCGGCTTGCTAACGGCGTTGATAACGACGTGTGCGGAGGTTGCGTTCATGAGAAGCACCTTTCATATATTAGTGTTTCTTTTCCGGCCGATACGACCCTATGCCGTATCACCCGTTGCCCAGAAACATTAAGGCTGCCTGCCTTTTACTCAGAGACAGGGCTCAGGTCAAGCGTTTCGCGCACGGTTTCCACCATTTTTACAAGGGCATCGGCATCATAAGGCGAAGGGTCGGCATTGCCCCATACCGGCTTCGGCCAGCAGGCGTCGTCTTTAAAGCGGGCAATCAGGTGAATATGCAGTTGCGGCACCATATTGCCAATCGCGGCCATGTTCATCTTATCAGCGCCGCTCAGGTCGCGCAGGGTGTCGTGGGCGGCCCGCACTTCCTCCATCACCGGCAGGTAGTCCTGTTCCGCCATATCGGTCAGGTCGCGCAGCCCCGTGCGCTTGGGCACCAAAATCAGCCACGGGAATTGCGAAAACTGCTTGTTCAGCAACACGCGGCAAATCGGGTAATCGCCAACCACGGCGCAGTCTTGGGCCAGTTGGGGGTGCAGGGTAAACATGGGTTGGGCCTTTCGTTATCGGCGGCATTCTATAATGCGCCTACCAAAGCGCCAACCCTTTCCTTACCAAGGCCTCACATTCCACACTCCAACCTTGTCAGCCACCGCCAATAGCGGTATATAACCCCCTGCGCCACTAGGTTATTACAAAGCGGAATTACACACACCATGCCAGCCGAAGCTTCCACCCTGCAAACCCTCGAAGATCTGGGCGATACCTACCGTTACGGCTTCGTGACGGACATCGAGAGCGACACCATCCCCGCAGGGCTGACCGAAGACACCGTCCGCTTTATCTCGGCTAAAAAGAACGAACCGGTTTGGCTGCTCGACTGGCGCCTCAAAGCGCTCAAACGCTGGCAGAACATGACCGAACCCACCTGGCAAAAGCCGGATATCACGCCCATCGACTACCAATCGATCAGCTACTACTCCGCTCCCAAGTCCATGTCCGACAAGCCCAAGAGTATCGACGACATCGACCCCGAACTCCGCCGCACGTATGAAAAACTCGGCATCCCCTTGGCCGAACAAGAAATTCTCGCCGGTGTCGAACGCCCTGCAGGCAGTAAGCCGATGGCGGTCGACGCCGTCTTCGACAGCGTCTCCGTCGCCACCACCTTCCGCGAGGAACTGAAAAAAGCCGGCGTGATTTTCTGCCCGATCTCCGAAGCGGTGCGCGAATATCCAGAACTGGTCCAAAAATACCTCGGTAGCGTGGTCCCGCAAGGCGACAACTTCTACGCCGCGCTCAATTCCGCAGTCTTTACCGACGGCTCGTTCGTCTACATTCCGGAAGGCGTCAACTGCCCGATGGAACTCTCCACCTATTTCCGCATCAACGAACGTAATACGGGGCAATTCGAACGCACCCTCATCATCGCCGAAAAAGGCAGCTATGTCAGCTACCTAGAAGGCTGCACCGCCCCCCAACGCGACGAAAACCAGCTCCACGCCGCGGTGGTCGAGCTTGTCGCCATGGAAGGCGCCGAAATCAAGTACAGCACCGTGCAAAACTGGTACCCGGGAGACGCCGAAGGCAAAGGCGGCATCTACAACTTCGTCACCAAGCGCGGCGCCTGCCGTGGTGCCCACAGCAAAATTAGCTGGACACAAGTCGAAACCGGCTCGTCCATCACCTGGAAGTACCCGAGCTGCATCCTCGAGGGCGATAACTCGGTCGGCGAGTTCTACAGCGTCGCCCTCACCCGCCGTAAACAACAGGCCGACACCGGCACCAAAATGTTCCATATCGGCAAAAACACCCGCAGCGTCATCATCTCCAAGGGCATCAGCGCCGACCAAGGCGACAACATGTACCGCGGCCTCGTCACCATCGGCCCCAAGGCCCACGGCAGCCGTAACTTTACCCAGTGCGACAGCCTCCTGATCGGCGACCAGTGCGGCGCCCACACCGTGCCCTACATCGAGGTTAAAAACAGCACCAGCACGGTGGAGCACGAGGCCACCACCAGCAAAATCTCCGACGACCAGCTCTTCTACTGCGCCCAGCGCGGATTATCCGAGCAAGACGCCGTCAGCATGATCGTCAACGGCTTCGCCAAGGAAGTGCTCCAGCACCTCCCGATGGAATTCGCCGTCGAAGCCCAAAAACTGCTGGGTATTTCCCTCGAAGGAAGCGTCGGCTAATGCCCGCCCTCAACCGCATTCTCACACAAAAAACCCCACCGTTACCGGCAGGGTCTTTTGCAGTCGCTAAAACACGTCATGCCGTGTCAGTGGGTCAGAAAACCGAAACTATCCGACTTGCCGGAAACAACCGGCCCAATCGGAAACCGGTTGCTGCGCAGCGTGCTTTCCCGCTGTCCGAGAAGCACGTCTCCGAACTGCGGAGTCGCGCGGCTCCCCGACTGGCGGACAGCGTAGCTCTGCCGCAAAGCGTCAACAGCATCTTCGCCGTAAGCGACAAAAACGGTCTCGGCATGGCTTTCGGCAAAAACGCCATTGAAGGAAAAATCCAGAGCTTGCTCCAAACGCTCAATAACGTCTTCATTCGCACCCGTAACTTCCAACTTAGAATTCATTCCATCCTCCTCGCAGGAAAAAAATGTTCAAACTTCACAAACAAGTAAACCTTACATAAACCTTTCTCATTCAAATGACAAGCGGAGCCTCTACCATGTCCTTACTCACCATCCAAAACCTGCACGCCACGGTCGAAGACGCGGGCAAAGCCATCCTCCACGGCCTGAATCTCGAGGTCCCCGCAGGCCAAGTTCACGCTATCATGGGCCCCAACGGCGCCGGTAAGTCTACGCTGGGCTACACGCTGGCGGGGCGCGAAGGCTACACCGTAACGGGCGGCGACATCCTCCTCGACGGCGAATCCATCCTCGAAGCCGAAGCCGACGAACGCGCCCGTAAGGGTCTGTTTCTGGCGTTCCAATATCCGGTCGAGCTGCCGGGCGTCAACACCGCCGCCTTCCTGCGCACCGCCGTCAACGCCCACCGTGCCGAGCGCGGTGAGTCTGAGCTTTCGGCCCTCGAGTTCCTCAAACTCGCCCGCACCGAAATGAAGAACCTGAGCATGAGCGAAGACTTCCTCACCCGTTCGGTCAACACCGGCTTCTCGGGCGGCGAGAAAAAACGCTTCGAAATCTTGCAAATGGCCCTGCTCCAGCCAAAGGTCGCGGTGCTGGATGAAACCGACTCGGGGCTGGACATAGACGCCCTCAAAATCGTTGCCGAAGGCGTCAACCGCCTCCGCGCCCAAAACCGCGCCTTCTTGGTCATCACCCACTACCAACGCCTGCTGGAGTACATCAAACCGGATGTCGTCCACATCCTCTCGGCCGGCAAAATCGTCAAATCCGGCGGGCCGGAACTCGCCCTGCAACTGGAAGCCGAAGGCTACGAAAACCTGCTCAACGGAGCCGCTGCCTAATGGCCACCGCCACTGCCCGCACCATGGATATCCTCCCCCCCCGCCCGCAGCTGAACCTGCCGCGCGAGCCGTGGAAATTCACCAACCTGCAACGGGTCACCGACGCCTTGGCCTGCACCGAGTTGTGCACCACCATCGGCTGCCTCGAGGCCGCACTGCCCGTAGTCTCCGGCCCGCAATTCGTGTTCCATAACGGCGCGCTGGCCGAGAATCTCTCCGGCTCCGCCGTCCTCGCCCACGGCGTCACGCTGCACACCACCGAAAACGACACGGCCCTGACCCGCACGCTGGACAACCTCGACACCCTGCCCCTCACCGCCGGCGTCACCCACACGCTCAAGGTCACCGGCAAGGGCAAACTACCGCTCCACATCATCCACGTTGCCAGTGGCGAACCCTCCACCAGCCGCTTCCGGATCGAGGTCGACGCCGACGCCGAACTGACCCTAATCGAGCACCAAGTCGCCGCTCCCCACTTCACCACGTGGCAAAACCTGAGTGTCGAGATCACCCTCGCCGCAGGCGCCAAGCTGACCCACAGCGTCCAGCAAACCCTGCCACCCACCTGCGTGCTCTCGCGCCGCACGTTCGTACAATTGGCCGACACCGCCACCTACACCGCCACCACTTTCCAATCCGGCGCCACCTTTAGCCGGATCGAAACCCACGCCGAGCTCGCCTCCAACACCACCTTCCGCCACATCGGCCTGAGCTTGGCGCGACGCGAGCAACACCACGATTGCACCTTGAGCGTACGCCATAAGGGCACCGCCAACAACACCCACATCCGCCAGCGTAATCTGATAGACGACAAGGCCCACGCCGTCTTCCAAGGCAAATTCCATGTCGACCAGGCCGCCCAGAAAACCGACGCCTACATGCACTGCCATAACCTGCTGCTGAACGATGCCGCCCGCGCCAGCCACAAACCGGAGCTGGAAATTTACGCCGACGACGTCAAGTGCTCGCACGGTGCGGCAACCGGCGGCCTCAACGCCAACCAGCTGTTCTATCTCGAGGCCCGCGGCTTCACCCCCGCCCAAGCCACCGCCCTGCTGACCGAAGGCTTTGTAAATGAATTCATTGAAGAATTCCCCGAAGTCCTCCGCAAGAACATGACCGCCGCCCTTCAGCAATGGCAAGCCAATGTGGTGGATACCTCCGACCCCACGCCGGATTTCGGCATGGAGCCCATCCGCCGCGAAACCAACCTTCCCTTGGTGCCGGAAATCGTCATAGAATCGTAACCATGTTCGACGCCACCAGCCACTTTCCCGCTTTAGCCCTCCAGCCCTACGGAAAGCGTCTGGCATTCCTCGACAGCGCCGCCAGCGCCCACAAGCCCACCGCAGTGATAAACGCACTGACAGAGGCCCTCAGCGGCCCCTACGCCAACATCCACCGCGGCTTGTATTTTAACAGTGCGGAAACCACCGCCGCGTTCGAATCCGCCCGCACAACCCTCGCCACCTTCTTCGGCGCCAAGGCGGAAGAACTGGTCTTCACGCGTAACAGTACCGAAAGCATCAATCTGGTGGCCCAAAGCTGGGGCCGCGCCAACCTGACCGCGGCGGATACGATTGTGCTCACCGAAGCCGAGCACCACGCCAACATCGTGCCGTGGCAACTGCTGCAGAAGGAACTCGGCTTCACCATCAAGGTGCTGCCCCTCGCCTTGCTGGAAAACCCGTCGCCGATCGACCTCTACCCGTACTTCGAAGGTGCCAAACTGCTGGCCATCACCGCGATGTCCAATGTCACCGGCCTGCGCCCCAATCTGCCGGTGTTGCTGCATGCCGCCCGCACCGAAGGCCTCACCACACTGGTCGATGCCTCACAATCCGTGGTCCACGGTCCGGTGATGTTCCCGCTCCTGGGAGCCGACTTCGTCGTCTGCACCGGCCACAAGCTCTACGGTCCCAACGGCATCGGCCTGCTGTGGGCCAAAACCGAAACCCTCAACGCCATGCCGCCCTACCAAGGCGGCGGCGATATGATCGACACTGTCAGCCTGCCGCTCGGCACCACCTTCGCCTCAGGTAACGCTCGCTTTGAAGCCGGCACCCCCGCCATCGCCGAAGCCATCGCCCTCGCCGCCGCCGCCGATTTCCTCTCTGGCCTCGGCTGGGAGGCCATCACCGCGCATGAGCATGCCCTCGCCGAAGAACTGACGCAAACGCTATCCGAACTCCCCTTTATCAAGCTATACAGCCCCGCCAATACCGGTATCGCCGCATTTAATCTCGAAGGCGCCCACGCGTCGGACGTCGCCACCCTGCTCGACCAACAGGGTGTCGCCGTGCGCAGCGGCCACCACTGTGCCATGCCCTACATTAAAGCATTAGGTACCGAAGGCTGCTTACGCGCCAGCCTCGCCCTCTATTCTTCAAGCCGGGATATCGCCCAACTCGCCGAAGCCCTGCACAAAGCCGCCAAAATCCTGCTCTAACACCATGGCAGGCCTGCTCGCTCTGCTGCTCTGCGCCGCCTGCACGCAGGGCCTATCCGTGTGGCTCCAAGCCCGCAAGAAATCGTATCATAGTCATCCCCACATGCACGGCATCCTCTATGGGTTAGGCACGCTGGCCGCCTTGCAAACCGCCCCCCAAGTCCTCCACCATCCGGCTTTGCAGTGGAGCACGCCTCTCGCCCTTATCTGGCTGGGCCTCACTCTCGCCACACTCTCCTTCAACCGTACCGTCCCCATCCCGAGTAGCTACCGCACCCGCCACCCTCAATCCTACTTTCTCGATTTCAACCTCGCCTTCGTGCTTGTCAAAATCGCCGATATCACCTTCCAGCAAACCTTTCTGCTGGCATTTAGCCTCATTCTCTTCGGCTACGTTCCTCAGGTCTCCACCGTGGCCATTCTCACATTCCTCACCTTTGTCGTGGCGCACCTGCCTTTAGTGTGGCTGCAACGCAAGGTGTCGGTACTGCACCTCATCGGCGCCACCCTTTTCGTGGGGGTTGTCCCCTTCGTCCTTTTGCAGGTTCAGGGCGGCTTCTGGCTGCTCTGGTTTGGGCACTGGTGCTTCTATGTCGCTATCCGCCTGCTTATGGGCATAAAGCCCCTCCGCCGCAGCCTTCTCGGGCAAGATATCGAACTGTAACTATCGCCCTAAAAAAACCGGCCAAAGCCGGTTCAGTGTAGGTCATCTTCCTACTTCACCTTATCCATCAAATTCCGGCGCACCGTTGTCAGTACTTTTTTAATATGCGCCACGTCGTCTTCCGACACTTCAGTAAAAATCGCCTCCACAATCTCATTGCGCACCTTGCGCAATTCCGCCAATTGCATCTCCGCCTCTGGCAACAAATAAACGCGCTTCACGCGGCGGTCACGCGGGTCTCCACGCCGCTCAACCAAGCGGTCGGCTTCCATACGGTCAAGGTGACGCGACAGCGTGATCGGTTCCACTTCCAACCGCTCCGCCAACACCGCCTGCATCATACCAGGCTCTTGCTGCAAATACGCTAAAATGCGCCAGTGCGCGCGCGTGTACCCCAGCGCCTCCGCCCGTTGTTCAAACGCTTTATGGATCAACCGTCCAATGTCGGTTAACAAAAATCCACGTTCTCCAGGCTCAAATAGGGTGTGCATAAGCAATTGTAACACCTTCCTACGATTTAGCTATGATGTTTCGTATATTATAATGTTCGTAAATCGGTTTTGTAGATTTTTTTTATTGTAGAAAACTCCTAACATCTACTTATTAGTTTATTAATTACAATAACTTAAATAAATAAAAACTTGACGGACCGCAAGAATGCGTAGGACACTCAAATCACCCCAAAAACAACAAAATGTCTCCCATGCATGTCTCCCTCACGGAATTAAATTCCATTTACGTCTTTCCCATATTGAATGCGACAGCCGTTAACGATCCTCATCACGCGTCCCAACTAGCCAGCGTTCAGTGTGGAGTCATCAACATGATGCACACCCTTTTTGCGGTGTGCTCCACCGAACAGGCGATCTACCACGCCCTTGCCCTGAGTCTGACCGTCCCCCACCTTCGTAAAATATGGGAAGACGCTCAAAATCTTGGCCTGCCGACCCCCTTGGAATCTCCGGTCATTCTCCACTAAAAACCGGCCCGCAGGCCGGTTCGTTACCTCGGTGGCACGCCTTAATTGCGCACCACCTTCTCCACACTCACCCCGTCCTTCACGGCCCGTACCTGCACCATGTCGCCTTGGGCTACATCACCCGCCAACAACATCTGCGCCAGCTTGTTTTGCACTTCGGTCTGGATCACCCGCTTCAGCGGCCGCGCGCCATACACGGGGTCGTAGCCGCGCATGCCAAGGTAATCGGCCGCCTTGTCGTCCACATCCAACCCAATCTGCTGCGCCGCCACCAGCTTTTGCAAACCGGCCAGCTGGTTGCGCACGATACCGCGCATCACGCCCTTATCCAGCCGGTTGAACAACACGATGTCGTCCAGACGGTTGAGGAACTCCGGCCGGAACGCCCGCCGTACAATGTCCATCACCGCCGGCCGCGCCTTCTCCGCTGCCTCGCCGTCCTTCAGCGCCGCCAAGGCGTCCGAGCCGAGGTTACTGGTCAGGATAATCACCGTATTGGTAAAATCCACCGTACGGCCCTGTCCGTCAGTCAGGCGGCCATCATCCAGCACCTGTAACAGGATGTTAAACACATCGGGGTGGGCCTTCTCGACTTCATCGAACAGCACCACGCTATACGGGCGGCGACGCACGTCCTCGGTCAGCACACCGCCCTGCTCATAGCCCACATAACCGGGAGGCGCGCCCACCAAACGGCTCACCGCATGCTTTTCCATATACTCGCTCATATCAATCCGCAGCAGCGCCTTATCGTCATCAAACAGATAGTTCGCCAGCGCCTTGGCCAACTCGGTCTTCCCCACGCCCGTAGGGCCCAAAAACAGGAACGAACCAATCGGCCGGTTCGGGTCCTGCAACCCCGCCCGCGCGCGCTGCACCGCTTCCGCCACGGTTTTCACGGCAACAGGCTGACCAATCACGCGCTCAGCTAATATCTCCGGCAAGCGCAGCAACTTCTCGCGCTCAGTAGAAAGCATCTTCTCCACCGGTATCCCCGTCCACGCCGCCACCACGCGGGCGATGTCGTCGGCGGTCACAACCTCCTTCAACACACCAGTGTCCTGCCCTTGGCTGGCCTCAATCTGCTTTTCCAGTTCCGGAATTTTCCCATACGTCAGCTCGGCCACACGGGCAAAATCACCCTCGCGCGCCGCTTTGTCCTTCTCAATCCGCGCGTCATCCAGTGCCTGCTTCAGTGCCTTGGCGGCCTGCACCAAACGCTGGGCTTCCTGCCAGTCCTTGGTCATCGCGTCGCTCTGCACCTGAAGCTCAGCCACCTCTTTTTCCAGCTCTTTCAAGCGTAATTTAGAAGGTGCATCCTTTTCCTTCTGCAAGGCCTCACGCTCGATTTTCAGCTGCATCAGCTTGCGGTCAACCTCGTCCAGTTCCTTGGGCTTGCTGTCAATTTCCATCCGGATATGCGCCGCCGCCTCATCCATCAAATCAATCGCCTTGTCCGGCAAAAAGCGGTCGGCAATGTAGCGCTTGCTCAGGTTCGCCGCACTCACCAAGGCCGCATCGGCAATGCGCACACCGTGGTGCAGCTCATAACGTTCCTTCAACCCACGCAGAATACTAATCGTTTCCCCCACCGTCGGCTCGGCCACAAACACACTCTGGAAACGCCGCGCCAGCGCCGGATCCTTCTCGATATGCTGGCGGTACTCATCCAGCGTCGTCGCGCCCACGCAGCGCAGTTCCCCGCGCGCCAACGCCGGTTTCAGCAGGTTGCTGGCATCCATGCTGCCGTCACCCGTGCCCCCAGCGCCCACCAAGGTATGCAACTCGTCAATGAACAAAATCACGCTGCCGTTGGTCTTCTCAATCTCCTTCAAAATCCCCTTCAGGCGCTCTTCAAACTCGCCCCGGAACTTCGTCCCCGCGACCAACGCGCCAAGGTCCAGCGTCAGCACACGCTTGTCTTTCAGGCTCTCCGGCACGTCTTCCTTCACAATGCGCTGCGCCAAGCCTTCCACAATCGCGGTTTTGCCCACACCGGCTTCCCCGATCAGCACGGGGTTGTTCTTGGTGCGGCGGCTCAAAACCTGAATCGTCCGGCGCACTTCGTCTTCCCGCCCGATCACCGGGTCCAGTTTCCCGCGCCGCGCCAAATCGGTCAGGTCGCGGGTGTACTTGGCCAACGCCCCCTGCGCGTCCTCAGCACCTTGGCTCTCCGCCGTACCCCCGGCCCGCTGTTCTAAAATCACGGTCTTCAGGGCCTCGGCCTTCACACCGCCCTTTTTCAAAATCTCCGCAGCCTCGGCACCATCCCGCACCAGCGTCAGCAACAGCCCGTCCGCCGCCACAAAGCGGTCACCCAGCTCTTTGGCAGTATCTTCCGCCAGCGCCAACACCTTGGCCAGCGGCTGGGTCACACTCATCTGCACGCTGTCGCCGTGCACCTGCGGCAAACGCCCCAACGCGGTGCGCGCCTGCTCAGTCATGCGGGCCACATCGCCACCGGCCGCCTCCAGCAAACGCGCACCATAGCCCTCGCCATCCTCCACACACGCCACCAGCAGGTGCACCACGTCCAGCCGCGCGTGGTTCATCTTCAACGCCAAACTCTGGGCCTCGCCCAGCAACGCAAGGGTCTTTTGGGTAAACTTGTCAGCGTTCATAATCCGTACCTCCTCATCGGTGCTTATAGCAAACCGCATTAGCACTCGAGTGTCAAGAGTGATAAAAGACATCAACAAAACTCCCTAAACCCGTGAAACAGCACATCTGCCACAGGGGTACACAGCTCTGTTCAACAAATCCTTGTCAGCCGGAATGGCACGCGGCACCATACATCTAAGCCAACCACCAAAGTGTTTTTTCCAAAACGCGGAGGTACAAGCAAGGAGGGCGAACAAATGATCCAGCACACAATGAAAGGAGGTGGTCCAATGTCTAGCATCACAAATGAGGGTATCTCGGGACGGACCACAACCAGTGTGAAAGGCCCGATCGCCTAGTTTCGGCTAGCCGACGCGCCTCAGGTGGGTTCGTCCCGCCTCAGAGATGCGAGGCGCCCCTTCGGGGGCGCCTTTCTCTTCGCAGCACTTGTTTTTTGATAAATCAGTCCTAGCTATGAATTACCGAAAAGAGACACCGGAGATTCCTATGGCTACCAATGCAGATCTCAACCAAAAGATGAATCAAGTAATTGACCGTCTTGCCAATACTTTTCTTGAACTTCACAACAGTTCCTTTGAGCTCGCTATTTTGACAGAGAGCTTAAGAGGCAAAACACTCCCGCAAACAATGGAAGTATTCGAAAAATTCAGAGATGCCAGTGCAGACTTAGTTAATTTGACGGCCGCCGTCGAAGCCTATTACAAGCAGTGGAGTCTTCTCGACGATCTTTATAAACATAGATGAATGCTGAGAAAGGCGCCCCTTCGGGGGCGCCTTTCTCATGCCTCTAGCCAAATCAAATCTTTCGCCCTATATAACCCCCATGGCGGAAATCATTAGTAAACCCTGCGAACATTGCGGCGAATCCATCGTCCAAACGCGTAATACCAAGGCCGAGTGGGCCACTATCCGCTTTTGCAGCACAAAATGTCGCCGCGTATTCAACCGCAAGGCCTTCCAAAACGGAACGTTTGTGGAAGACGAACCGGAACCAACCCGTATCGAGCTCCCCAACCCGCACACCGACTGGCGCCCCAAAGGCAAAAAACACCAGCCAAAGTAAGTCCAAAGCTGGATTTTCCTTCAATCCCCTGCTAAATTCCCAACAATAGTCCGCCAACCGCAAGGTTGGCGTTTATAGCGAGAACCGGAATTCGCTGCGCGGGAGGGATTTTTGATTTTCTCCGCAGTCCCCGAGCACAGTAAGTGTACAAACCAGTACATGCGGAGCGCAGGGGCAAGGAAAAATCAAAAAGCACCCCGCGCAATAGAATTCGGAAATAAGTCCATAAGGCACCCACCTAATGAAAAAACACCTGATTACGTCCGCAATCCCCTACGTCAACGGTGTCAAACACCTCGGTAACTTGGTCGGCTCCATGCTCCCCGCCGACGTCTACGCCCGCTTCCGCCGCCAACTGGGGCAGCTCGATGGCTCGGAAACCCTGTTCATCTGCGGCACCGACGACCACGGCACGCCGGTGGAAATCGCCGCGCAGAAGGAAAACACACCGGTAGCCGCGTTCGTGCAGCACTGGCACGACTTCCAAGCCGATATCTACACCCGCTTCGGCCTCAGCTTCGACCATTTCGGCAGCTCCTCCAGCCCGCAAAACCGCATCCTCACCCAGCATTTCGCGCAAAAATTAAAGGACGCCGGCCTCATCGACGTCCGTACCCAAACAATGCTGTATAGCAAGGCGGATGGCCGCTTCCTGCCCGACCGTTATGTGGAAGGCACCTGCCCCAAATGCGGCTTCGGCAAAGCCCGTGGCGACCAATGCGACGGCTGCGGCTCGGTGCTCGATCCTACCGACCTGATCGAGCCCTACAGCAGCATTTCCGGCAGCAAGGATCTCGAACTCCGCGACAGCAAACACCTGTATCTAAAGCAGTCGCAACTGGTCGATAAACTGCGGACATGGATCGACGCCCAAAACTGGCCGAACCTCAGCAAATCCATCGCCTACAAGTGGCTGGATGAAGGCTTGGAAGACCGCGGCATCACCCGCGACATCAAATGGGGCGTACCGGTCCCGCCGGAAGTCTTCGGCGACGATTTTGCCGACAAAGTCTTCTACGTCTGGTTCGACGCTCCCATCGCCTACATCGCCGCCACCAAGGAGTGGGCCGACAAACAGGGGCTCGACGACTCCGCCTGGAAAGACGAATGGTGGTTCGGTAACCCGGACGTCCAGTACACCGAGTTCATGGGCAAGGATAACGTCTACTTCCACACCCTCAGCTTCCCCGCCACCCTCATCGGCAGCGGCGAACCCTGGAAAAAGGTCGACACCCTCAAATCCTTCAACTGGCTCACCTACTACGGCGGCAAGTTCAGTACCTCCATGGGCGTGGGTATCTTCACCGATACCGCGCTGGAACTCCTCGCCGACATCGACAACGGCCCAGACTACTGGCGCTACTACCTCATCGCCCGCGCACCAGAGTCCGATGATTCGGCCTTCATGTGGCCGGATTTCCAAGCCGTGGTGAACAAGGACCTCGCCGACGTCCTCGGCAACTTCGTCAACCGTACGCTGCAGTTCACCCATAAAAACTTCGGCAACAGTGTGCCCGCCAGCTCGGGTAACTATACCGAGGCCGACCAAGCCTGCGCCACCCGCCTCAACGACATCCTGACGCGCTACACCGCGCACATGGAAAACGCCGAAATGCGCCGCTCGCAAGAGGCGCTCCGCGAGCTCTGGGTCGCCGGTAACGAATATCTGGCCGAGCAAGAGCCATGGAAGGTGATTAAAACCGACAAGGAACGCGCCGCGACCATCCTCAATCTGGCGATCCACATGATCGTGCTCTACGCCCGCGCCATGGCGCCCATCTGCCCGTTCTCGGCCGCCAAAATCATAGCTTTATTCCCCGAGCTTCCGGCCCCCACCTCCATGGTCCCCGCCGCCAAAGGCACGCCCGCGCATATCAACACACCATGGGCCTGGCCGCGTTCGTTAAAAGACTTCCACGCCACCCTGCCCTCTCTCACCACATTCCAACTGCCAGAAGGTGTACTCTTCCCCAAAATCGCCGACGAGCAAATCGCCGACTGGGAATCCCGCTTCGGCAACCAGAAGGTCTAAGTCGGTTCATATTCGTTGTACAAACCGCTTGCAGGTCAATTGAATAATCAATGAGATACACAGATACTGGTATCATGAAAATGCTCCGTACCTCCTTTTTGAGCCTCGCACTGAGTTGCATGACCTTGTCAGCCACACTGGCACTCGAAACCACGTCCAGCGGTAACTTACAGACCGAAGCCTCATGGTCGGCGCTCAAGTCTATGGTCGATAACGCCAACGGCCGGATCACCATCCTGCAAACCGCCATCACTGCCTGCAGTCAAAGCGGTAAATTGTATGCCCCCGGTGCTGCAACTGCCGACGCCGGCGGCTGCATCCCCATGCCAGCCGGTATTACGGGAGTCGATCTTTCCAATACCACCAGCCATGGCCCTGGTTTTCGACATGGCCCCGCTTTAAGCTCATGGACTCCTATTGCCCAGAATCTTACCTGCCCGGCCGATACGGTCATGGTCGGTGTGATCATTCGCACCTCGGGTACATGCAGTCGAGAATGCGACCCCGATGGCCCGATTATCCAATCGATTAATATCAAGTGTGCTCCACTTAAATAGAGCATGCTACCCCCCCGCCCCTTCCTCTTCCTCCGCCACGGCCAAACCGACTGGAACGTCGAAGGCCGCATGCAGGGCCATACCGATATCCCACTCAATACTACGGGAATAGAACAAGCCCACGCCGCCGCCAAAGTGCTCCCTCAAGGTAGCTTCACCCGCATCATCGCCAGCCCCCTCTCCCGCGCCCGCACCACGGCGGACATCATCGCCGCAGCCCACAACCTGCCGCTGGAACTCGACGACCTTCTCAAAGAACGCACCTTCGGCAGCTTCGAAGGCCATGTTCACGAGGACATTCGTAAACAGTACTTTTTAGGCGAAGATCAAGACTTCAACAGCATCCTACCCCCCGATGCCGAACAATGGCCGCAAACTCAATTACGCAGCCAGCAAGCCATTGCCAAATGGCTGCACGCTTACCCCACCGAACACATCCTCTTCGTCGGCCACGGCGCCTTCTTCCGGGCGCTGTACGAGTCCCTTAGCGGTGAACGTATCTTTGCAGGCAACGCCACCCCCTACCACTTCCAGCCCACCGCCTCCGGCTGGCAGCTCACCACGCTCTAAACCTTTGCGAACATGTAAAATCCTGCTAAGAGACATCATCACCCCGATGTTTTCTCGAAACAGGAGCTAACCATGCTTCCGCAAATACCCTTCATCTTCATCCGCCACGGTCAAACCGACTGGAACGCCGCCAAACGCTGGCAAGGCCGTATCAACATTCCTCTGAATGAGGTCGGCCTCCAACAAGCCCGCAATGCCGCACACAAGCTTCGTGGCAGTGGCATCCAAAGGCTTGTCACCAGTCCCCTCGTCCGCGCCCACCGCACGGCCGAAATCATCGCTCAGGAACTCGCAATCCCAATGGATATCGATCAACGCCTGATGGAACGCAACTACGGTGCGTTCGAAGGACAGAACTGGGAAGAGGTCCGCCGCCGCCACTCGATACCCGACGGTCAACCTCACGAGCACATCCTGCCACCTGACGCAGAGCAGATCGAGACAGTCCGGCAACGGGTCATCGAAGCTATCGCCTTCTGGTTGCTTAGCTACCGCAACCAACCGATCGGTTTCGTCAGCCACGGCGGCTGTTTTGGCGCAATCCGCGCCAAACTCTGCCCAGACACCACGTACAGCAGCGCCGGCCACGCCGAACCCTACCGTTTCCAACCCACCGAAACGGCATGGACATGCGACACTCTCTGAACGATTTACACACGTGAGGGCCTCCATCGGGGGCCCTCACATTTCATTCCTCATCCGAAAAAACCGCCCAGAACGCGGCTTTTTCTGAGACAGGATTTACACATCCAAGTTCTGCACCGTCAGCGCATTGGAGACGATAAAGTCCTTCCGCGGCTCCACCACATCCCCCATCAGGGTCGAGAAGATGTCATCGGCAATCGCCGCATCATTCACGTTCACCTGTAGCAGCACGCGGTTGTCGCTGTTCAGGGTGGTGTCCCACAGCTGTTCGGCGTTCATCTCACCCAAACCCTTATAGCGCTGGATGCTCAAGCCACGGCGGCCTTCGGCCAGAATGGCATTGACCATCGTTGCGGGGTTGGTCCAGCGGGTCGGATCCTTGCCTTCTTTGGCGGTGTAAGCACCACCTTCCAGAATCGGCATTAGCTCGTCGCGCAGGTTCAGCAATTGACGGTACGAAATCGCGTGCAGCATCGCCTTGTCCAGCGTCCGACGCTCAGGTATCCCGTCCAGCTTGCGTTGCAGAATCAAACGCGGCTGGCCTTCCAAACCTTCCACCAAGTCCACCGTCCACGGGGTGCTGGTGTCGCTTACGGTCTTATTTAGCTCAGCGGTCAGGCTGGCCTTCAGCGCGGTAGCGTTCTCCACGCTGTCCAGCGCATCTACACCCGCACCCACTTTCACCAGTGTCCACGCCATAAACTCCGGCAGGTACTGCTGCTTGCCCAAGGCATCCACCAAGCCCTTGGCACGGGTGCCCAGCTTGAAGGTGGCCGAGGCATCGGCGCCGGTGCGCTTTTCGCCGTTCGGCATTTCAATGAAGGCACCATCCAGCGCGGTGGACGACAGATACTCTTCCAGCGCCGCATCGTCCTTCAGATACATTTCAGAGCGCCCCTTAGCCACGCGGTACAGCGGCGGCTGGGCAATGTACAGGTGCCCGGCGGCAATCAGCTCCGGCATATTACGGTAGAAGAACGTCAGCAGCAGGGTACGGATGTGGCTACCATCCACGTCGGCGTCGGTCATCAGCACAATCTTGTGGTAACGCAGCTTTTCAAGGTTAAAGTCATCACGGCCAATACCGGTGCCCAGCGCCTTAATCAGTGTCCCCACTTCTTGGCTGGCCAGCATGCGGTCAAAGCGCACGCGCTCCACGTTCAAAATCTTACCCTTGAGCGGCAGAATCGCCTGCGTCTTACGATCACGACCCTGCTTGGCGGAACCACCGGCCGAGTCTCCCTCAACGATAAACAGTTCGCACTTGCTGGGGTCTTTTTCCGAGCAATCGGCCAGCTTGCCGGGCAGACTCGCAATATCCAGCGGGCTCTTGCGGCGCGCCAGTTCACGTGCCTTACGGGCAGCGTCACGGGCGGCAGCCGATTCAATCACTTTTTGCACAATCGCCTTGGCATCGGCGGGGTTTTCTTCAAAGAAGGCGCCCAGCTTCTCAGCAACAATGCTTTCCACCACGGGGCGCACTTCCGACGACACCAGCTTGTCCTTGGTCTGGGAGCTGAACTTCGGATCCGGCACCTTCACGCTCAACACGCAGGTCAGGCCTTCACGCGCGTCGTCACCGGTCAAACCGGCGTCCATCTTGCTCTTTTTCAGCAAACCGCTCTCACCGGCGTAGCCGTTAATAATACGCGTTAGCGCGGCACGGAAGCCCATCACGTGCGTCCCGCCATCACGCTGCGGAATGTTGTTGGTGAACGGGTAAACGTTCTCGGTATACCCATCGTTCCACTGCAGCGCCACTTCCACACTGATGTTGTCCTTGGTGCCGCTGAACGACACGGTCTGCGACATCACCGGCGTGCGGTTGCGGTCCAGGTGCTTCACAAACGCCTTCACACCACCTTCGTAAAACAGCACCACTTCCTTGGCTTTATTGTTCTCGTCCAGCTGGCGCTCGTCACGCAGGGTGATGTGCACGCCGCTGTTCAAGAATGCCAGCTCGCGCAAACGGTTTTGCAAGGTGTCAAAACTGAATTCGGTCTGGGTGAAGGTCTTGGGGCTCGGATAGAAACGCACTTCGGTACCGCGGGCTTCGGTTTCACCCACTTCTTTCAACGGGAACTTCGGCTCACCGTCGGCAAACTGCATGGTAAAGGCCTTGCCACCGCGCCAGATGTTCAAAATCAGCAAGCTGGAGAGCGCGTTTACCACCGACACACCCACCCCGTGCAAACCGCCAGAAACCTTATAGCTGTTCTGGTCGAACTTACCACCGGCGTGCAGCTTGGTCATAATCACTTCGGCGGCACTCACACCTTCTTCCGGGTGAATATCGGTCGGAATCCCACGGCCGTTGTCGCGCACACTGGCCGAGCCATCGGCGTGCAACGTCACGGTCACACGGTCGCAGTAACCGGCCAGGCTTTCGTCAATCGCGTTGTCCAGTACTTCGTACACCATGTGGTGCAGACCGGTACCGTCATCGGTATCACCGATGTACATGCCGGGACGCTTCCGCACCGCATCCAAACCGCGTAAAATCTTAATGCTGTCAGCGCCATAAGCCGCCTGCGCAGCGGTAATCTTGTCATCCTGAACCATCGGGTCACTGGCGGTACGTACGGCAGTCGTCGGGGCGGCGTCGCTCATCGGGGATATATCCTTTTCTTGAATACCGCAAACTACCCCAAAACCCGCAAAAAAGCAAGCAAACCAGCCTCTCTGCGCACCTTCCTCAATCCCTCACCTGCCCAACAAACAGGCATCGCCAAACTCGCCAAAAGCATGTCGAGTCGTTCATTCCGTCGCGCAGCGACGTCGCCCCAGCGCGCGAGGCTATAAACGGTCATCCTGGTTTGTTTTGGTGCATCGCAGTGTACAGGAGTGGAGTACATAAGATGTGCCAAAACGAATCAGGGGGCCGTTTTAGCCCGCGCTTATGTTGATAAAACTATCGTACCTCATCCACACTCAGCGCCACCTTGCCACCCTCGCCAATCCCACTCCCCGCCTTGGCAAACGTCACATCAAACGTCTGTCCGGGGCTCACCGCTCCCGCACTGGCAATCACACGGGCTTTGGGTGTCTGCAACGCCAGCCGTAACTCGGCCAGCGGCACGGTGCCTGTGTACGTCATCCGCACCACCGCCGTATCGGCATCCACCGCGTCAATGCTGTTTACCGTCAGGGCGCTTTGCACGGCCTTTACCTGCGCCGCCCGCGCGGTTTGCGCCTCAGCCAATCCTTTCGCCGTCTCGCGTTCCTGATACGTCGTCCACGCCGTCTGCGCCACCGCCATCAGACCACCCCCCTGCCCCGCCGCCAGCTCCGGCAAGGCATTGCGCTGCCACAGCACGTTGTTCACCAAAATGTCCTGCGCCTGCGGGTTCACCCGCCCCGCCACACGGTACTGCGCCACCTGTTGGCCCAGTTGTTTCGTGCTCGCAGCACGGTCACCATTCAACGGGTGGCTACTAATCCGGCCCGCATACTGGCCCTGCTGGGCATATAAACGGCTCCATAAGTTACTTGCGGCCATCGGGTCGTATCCCGCCAGCGCGGCGTACAAAATCCCGATCTGGTCCGCCTGCTGCTCCTGCGCCAGCGTAAAGCTTTGGTCAAACGCCTCACCACCGTTCTTGCGGTCGAGCAGGCTCACAATCTGGTAGGCCTGCTGGCGGCCCACATGGTTGGCGGCCACGTGGCCCACTTCGTGCCCAATCACAGCAGCAATCTCGTCATCACTCTTCACCGCGTCCAACAGCCCTTTGTTCACCATCACGTACGAGCCACCGTTCACAAACGCGTTAAAGTCGTCATCCGGCAGCAATACCACCTTCCACTGGCTGGCCTCCTCGGCAAAATGGCTCACCGCAATAATCCGCTGCGTAATCGCCACCAAACGGGCATATCCTGCCGCATCCACCTGCGCATTCAGCTTGCCACCACTGGTGGTCAATTTGGCAATTTCCTGATCCATCGCCGCATTACTCTCGGCAATCTGTGCGGCACGGTCACCACTCGCCAAAACACGGCTACCGGTCACGCGGTCCTTGCTGGAAATCTGGTTCGCCACCCCGTACAAGCTCTGGTCCAAACCCGCCAGTTGCTCGGCACATCCGGCCAGCAACACCGCCAGTGCCACACCACTCATCAGCTTACCCAGACGCATACCCGCTCTCCCCTTGTTGTTGGGCACCAGCCTACCCTGACCATCTCCCCCGTCAAGAGCCCTCCCAACACAAAGGGCCCCGTAAGGCCCCTTATTCCATGGTTAGGGTAAGATAGCTTAAAACGCCACCGTCGCGGTCACGTTCATCGCACCCAGCGGCAAACGGGCCACCGTCGCGGCGTGGGGTTCGGTGACATCCACCGGCACGCTCCATACCTGCTCACGCACCTCATCCGGCAACATTGTGCCTTCCAGCGGCAGGTGCAGGGTCAGGAGCGGACGCTGCGCGGCATCGCCAAACTGCACTACCAAACGGGCATCGGTCACGTTGGCAGCGCTGTGGTTGGCCACACGGGCACGCAGCAGCATGTTGGCGCCACGGCTTTCCGGCTTGGCAAGGCTTTCCACCTGCACGCTGCCGGGCTCCAGCACGGCACGGCCGGCCTCAGCAGCCGCTACCGGCGCGGTGGAACCTGCATTGGCGGCACGGGTGGCGGAGGCAGAGCTTTCCGCCTGCACAACACCGCTCAACACATGCACAAAGTTCGGAATCTGCACCACCACCCACGCATCACCACGGCGCTCCATCACCACTTGCAGCGGCAAGGTCAGGCCCAAATCCTTACGCATCAACGGCACTTCGGCCACGGCTTCACCGGCGTCCTGCATGCGCACGTTGGCACGGCCCACTTCCAAGTTTCTGCCGCCCAGCAAGCCATACAACCGCAACGGCAGGGTTTCGGCACCGGCGTTATCGCCGCGTACGGCATTCAAAATATCACGCTGCAATTCCAGCACCATGCCGGGCTTCACCAGCAGGGCGGCATGCACCGCCAGCGCATCGCGCGGCGGCAGGCTGAACATCTGGTTGACTATATTGGTCGCCACCGCTGGCAAATCGACCATCTGCACCACGCGGTCGGCATCACCGCTTGCCACGGCGCGGTTAAGCTCACTCAGGGTCGCAGCCGGAGAATCCTGACGGCTCCCCACCCACACCATCACACCGACCATCAGCACCACAGCGGCCGCAGCCCACATCCACCGACGGTAGTTCCGGCGCGGACGCACCGGCAAAATCACACTCGCAAACGGGCTGCCCTTAATCGCAATGCCCTTTTTGGCACCGATGGTTTCCAGCTCCTGCATCACACCGGCCTTCACCGCCGCCATATGCGCCGCCATTTCGGCTTTTTGCACCTTGCTGTCACCGCGCAGCCAGCTCCACAAGCGCTGCACGGGGGTTAACTGGCGCGGCGCCGGCAAAAGGTCGGCTATCGCCGCCTTGGCCGCCACATCGTCGGTGACCACAACCGCCGGTTCTTCCACCGCACGCTGCTCCAGCATGCGCACTTCCACCGTCTGAGACTCCACCTTCAGTTCCTCCGCCGGACGGAACTTGGACGCAGCGGTCGCCACAAAGCGGCCACCGGTCCCACGCTGGATCACCGCCGCACTGGTCTTCATAGCGGCGGCGTCGGAAGCTTTGGCACTGGGTTTGGTCACCTGCGCCAGCACATCGGCGACGGTCTCACGGCCGGATGTCGGTTTACTCACAGGCTTGGGCGTACGTTTGGCCGACATGAAAATTCTCTCCTTGTTGCAGGGTCACGTCCGTACCCCGCCATCGGCGGCACCATACTGCATACCAGATGCAACTTCAAGACATGTGTACAACATACAAGCAGCAAGCATACACTTCGCCCCTCCTTGGAGGCGTGCCCCTACCCCAACCGCTCAAACGTCCAACTTAACCGGCACAAGCCGCCCTGCGCCCGCCCATGTACCAACAACTGGCGGCTTGGCTTCATCACACCAAACTGCGGCGCATAACGGCTGTCGCGCACGTCCAGCCGCCCCCCGTCAATCTTCATGCGGAGCCGCACACCGCTGGCCGTTTCCAATTCCGCTTCCATATCACTCACCAACCGCACGTTCACGTCAGGATGAATCGGGAAATGCGCACGTACCCGCCGCGCCGCCTTACGGAAGGTAATCTCATCCTCGCCCCGCAAACGGCTACCATCGGCCGCCATCACCAACTTACGCCGATGCATCGCTCCCACATAGGCGAAGCCATCATGCCGCCCTTCCACCCAGATATCGCCACCGGGCAACGGCTGGGCCCCTCCTTGCAGAATCATCTCCACCTCCTGCGGGCGCCGCCCGACACGGAAACCACCCCACACCTCGGCACTCTCCGCACCTTCCAGGCTCACGGTGCTGTGCGCCGCCGTGGCACGGAAGGTATTGCGCAACGCATGCTGGTAGGCATAAGTCCCGCTGTTGACCACAATCCGCTCACGGCCAACATCCAGTTCAAAACTTAGGGTATCGGCATGGGCATGGCCGGGGTTTTCATCGGGCCCCACTTTTCCGGCATCAAACCACGCGCTCATACCACCCCGGCTCAGGCGCGCGTAACCGGCATCAGGCAATATCTCGGGCGCATCATCGGCACCACTCTGGCGCAATAATTGGGCCACATAAGGCGCATCCAGCTCGGCGCCGTCATTAAACAACGCAAGGCCACCGTCACCATGCACAAAAAAGCCGAGCGCGGTGCCGAGCTTGCGCACCGCCTCTTCCACCGGCTTTGGTGCCCCGCCGGCATTGCGCAATACGGCACGGATTTCCAACAAATCCCGCAACACCTGTGCCGCATACATCGGCGTCAGTTCGTAATGCATGCCGTCCGGCAAAATCTGCAACGGCAATTGCCGCAACAACCCCGCCATACCCTGACCGTACATATCGGCATTCTCCAGCGCCAACCCGCCGTAAATCATCGCCTTCAGGTTCTTGAGCAAATGGTTCCCGCCCAAATCCAACTCGGGGTTGGCGGCCACATACACGGCCTGACGCTGCAAACACGCATAAAACGCCTGACGCAAATCCTCATCCGCCCCGTCCATCAGCCATTGGCCATGGGTCAGCCACGCCACCAAACGCAGGCTGGTCGGGTAGGGGTGCCATACCACGGGGTGATACGTTCCAAACGTCAGCAACCAGTCCGCCACCAATTGGCGCGCCACGGCACGCTGGCCTGCCACACGCAAATCGGCCAGCCACTCGTGGTAATGCAGGTTGAAAATCCACAACGCACTGGCCTGTGTCGGCAACCAGGTCCGCAAGCTGCCATCCGTCGCTGTCGGCAACGGCAGGGTGGTGCCAATAAACGTGAACTGTCCCTTAGCAATCGCCGCACCGGCCACCGGGTCCCCGGCAAACAGCTCTACCCCCACCCATTGCGGTTCGCGCACGTCATCCGGCATCAACGCCTGCAGGCCGTACAGCGGAGAGCGGTAATACACACGCTTGGCCCGCGCCATCAGCCGCCAGCGTATCGCTTCCAGCGGCACATAACGCAACGTACGCCCCAAACGGAGCGCCTTAGAAACCACATTCATCGGGCCAGACATAGCTACAGGCTAACGCATTTCCCCCGCCACGGCTACTGCCGCAGCGGGGGCTTTGGACGCTAAACTTTCACGCCCATATCCTTTAACACCTGCGCCATCTGCGTTTTCATATCGTTAAAGGCATCCTGCACTTCATTGACAGACAGATTCACCTGATCCGCCGCCACACCGGTATCATTGGCCGCCTGCTCAATCCCAACCATGTTCTCATCCACGTCCTTCACGCGGTTGCTGGCATCCTGCACGCTGGTGGCAATATGCTTAGCCACACCGCTTTGCTCTTCCACCGCGGCACTCACGGCGGTGGCATTGTCACGGATACGATGAATCGCATTCACCACGGTCTGCAAAGCCGCCACACTTTCCTTGGTTACTTCCTGAATTTCGGTGATCTGCTCACCGATATCAATCGTCGCCTGCGTCGTATGGCTGGCGAGCTTTTTCACCTCATCCGCCACCACCGCAAAGCCACGTCCGGCATCACCGGCACGCGCCGCTTCAATCGCCGCGTTCAGGGCCAGCAGGTTGGTCTGGGCCGCAAGGTCGTTAATCAGCCCCACCACTTCACTGATGCGCCCACTCGCTTCACCCAGCTTCCGCACCACCTCATCGGTATGGCGCGCCTTGCTCACGGCGTCATCCACAAGCTGGTTGGTTTCATGGATACTCTGCGAAATATCATGAATCGACGTGTTCAGCTCTTCCACTGCCACACTGACTGAACCCACATACTGCGCCGCCTCGGTCGAGTTCCGGCGCACCACCGTGCTCTGGGCGCTGGTTTCTTCACTGGCGGCGATCATACTGGCAACGGCGTCGCCCACCTGACCAGTACTGCGTCCCACACGTTCTGTGCCACGCCCAAAACCTTGGCTCATCCGCACGATCGGCAGCGACAACCGCTTACCCAGCCACAATCCCACCAGGGTTGTTACCACCATGGCTCCAAACATAATGGCAAGGTTCCAATACAATTGCTTAAACGTCGGCGCCAGCAGCTCTTCATCGTCCTGCCCCACAACCATCACCCATTCCACACCGGACACATCCAACAGCTCAAACAAACCGGTCATCGGCAAGCCATCGGTACCCACATAATGGTGAATCCCCGTTTTCTTAGTACTGAACACCTGATTGATTTCTTGAGCCAATTGAGGGTTGACAAGATCACCGACTTTCCCTTCTTCCGCCGTCTGCGGGGTCCGCAAACGGCCATCCTTACCCACAATAAAGCCGTCAACCGTCTCACCCAGTTCCTTCAACGGTGTAAACATGCCGTAAATCTCTTGTGTCGCCAGCTGAACCGCAAACGCACCGACCGTTTTGCCATTCTCCATAATCGGCGCCGCCATAAAAATGGCACCATCATTGTAACTCGGCATGTACGGCTTCAAATCGCTCATGAAGACGTCATCCGGGTTCTGGCTAGCCAGCGCCAGATTAATCACCTTGCTCAATTCCGTGTTTGCCAAAGCACCGTCCTTGGTGCTG
Organism: Alphaproteobacteria bacterium; assembly: GCA_027485835.1. Classification (GTDB taxonomy): domain Bacteria; phylum Pseudomonadota; class Alphaproteobacteria; order UBA2136; family UBA6156; genus UBA6156. The sequence goes on along the minus strand of JAIXQG010000002.1, from coordinate 585,059 downwards.
CTCATAAAGTCGATCTCTTTAAAGTCGGTATAGACGATGCGACCATCCGTATTCGCCAAAAACACATCATAAAGCCCTAGGTTTTCCACAAACCGGCGCAGTTCTGGGTGGTACACACGGTGGTGCTGGGCATAGCTGCCAGAGTGCTCAATCTCAACCAGCTTCTGCTTTTCACCAATGGCATTCGGGTTCTGGGAAATCAGCAGATATTGCAACGCCACCATCGTCGGGTCTTGCGGCAACCAGCCATCCACATCAGATGCAGCGGTACCGGGCGTTTTTTGCTGTTGGTACTCATAACGTTCGCGCAATTTGGCCATATCCACCGCAACGGAACTCGGATCAAACTCCGCCACGGCCAACGAAAAGTCGCGCAACGCATTACGTACCAAGGTGCTCTGCGCTTTTTCCTTGGTTTGTTTCAAAAACAACTCGAGATAATTCGTCACACGCAACCGTGTGGCTTCTTCCACGCTGGAAATCCCCGCTTCGCTAATACGGCGGGCTTCTTCAAATCCCATGTAAATGGTGGTACCGCCTACCAGCAGGATAGGCACAATGGCGGACATGACGACCGCGAGCGTAATACGCTGTTTAAAGGAGAGGGACATTGTCTTTTTTTTCTTGTACGTGTCCGTTCACCCTAAGAAATTCAGCTGCGTGTGTCATCACACCTTTATGGAAACGGCAACTAAACATCAGACTAACTGTGTCAGTTTAGCTGCAGCCCTCACACGACGAAGCGCCCCTCAGGGCGCTTCCTCATCAACCAATCACAGTTAGTTGATAACCTTCCAGCTACCATCCGCTTGCTTGCAGGCGGTACCGTAGGCACGTTCGGTCTTGCCACCGATGGTAACAGTCTGCTGGTACTCACGGCAGGCGCTGCCGGTGTTGTCACGGCCTTCACGCACCGGCACGATCGTCCCTTGGTTACCACTCTGCGGGTTGTACCAGGTAATTTGCTGACCTACCGGAGCCGCTGCCGCCTTGGTCGCCGCACCTTCATAGTAACCGCGGTCTTGGGCGGTCATGCCTTGGGCCACCTTGTTACCAACCCACGCACCGGCCAAAGCACCGACAACCGCTGCCACAGTCTGGCCGCTACCGCCGCCAAACTGGCTACCGATCACCGCACCGCTTACGGCACCGATACCGGTACCGATGTCGGTACCCGACAGGCCAGCACCTTCGCTGCAGGCGGTCAGGGCCACGCTGGAAAGCAGGGCTGCCATCAGTATGTTCTTGCTCTTCATCTTAAAAAATCCTTTTGTTTGGGTTGTTCAGGAACGTAGGTGTACTCCACACCAACCGTTTCGCTCTGTCAATCAACCAATCAACGCGGCATTGGTTCCCTCTCCTGCGCTAAGTTAGCCCTTGGTAAGAAAAAAAGCCGCGCCTGAGCGCGGACATAAACTTCATGAACTTAATGTTTACACACCTGTAAGCGGAAATCCCCTCCACCCACATCCACGTAGCGCATCTGCCCACGCTGACCGGCAGCACATCCTTCTGCGCCCGTACCGGCTACCTGCATGGTACCGGCGACTGCAAGGTTCTTGTTCGTTTCATTCCATACAATATTGCTAGAGCCGGAAATTTCGCCCGCCGCTCCCTTAAACTGCACACTGCCCACCACACCCGAAGCCTGCAGGCTGCTGGCATTAATCCCCGTCAACTGGCTACCATCACCCGAGAAGGAGGTAGCACTGACCGTACCCGTCGCCTGCAAACCGCCATTGGCGAAACTCACACCGTCGATACTCTGGCTACCACTCACGTACAGGTTGCCGGTCACGCGCAAGTTGGTAAACGTACCCGCCGCAGGGGTAGAGCCCCCGATCACCGTACCGTTGATATTACCGCCCGAAATAACAACCGTATTACTGTTCTGCAGCGACATATCTCCCAAACCAAGCGCCGTGTTAGCCGCCACACAGGCAAAGCCATTGGTCGCCGTATCCCAGCTCAGAACTTCACCCACCGGACACTGCGACGGCGCACCCCGGTCACACACCACACTCGCGGTGGCATGGTCGTAATAACACCATTTCCCATCGTTACCGGCACCCAGGCCCGCCAGTTTGTCCTGTACGGCTACCCATTTGCTGCTCGCGCTGTCATAACGCAGAAAATCATTGTTGTTCGGGCTCAAATTCGTGCTCGGGCCAGTCCGTACATCACCCAGCTCCACCAAATCAATAGGGTCGGCCGCACCACCGGCATCATCCGTACAGGTCAGGTTCGTACCGTCGCCGGTCAGCACTTGTCCGGTACCACAGGTCGGTAGGGTGTCCTGCGCAAACTGCTGCACGGTCCCGGCTACCCACTTCTGGCTGGTAAGGTCGTATTTCACAAACTGACCATCACTTACGCCGACCACATTCACGTCAGCCAGCGCGGCAAACGTCAGGGGGTCGGCGGCACCACCGGCATCATTCACACACGTCAGGCTGGTCCCGTCATAAGTCAGCACTTGTCCGGCGGCACAGCTGGAAAGAGCCGTTTTAGCCCAATCCGGCACGGTCGGGTCAAGTTCATTGCCGGCAACCCATTCGGTACCGTTATAAATCAGAATGGTACCACTGGCCTGCGCGCTGGTATTCACATCACTCAGGTCATCCAAAGCCAAGGCACCGTCAAGGGCGTCGCCGGCAGCCTCACACTTCAAAACAACATTCGTGCCTTCGGTCACCGCACGTAAAAGTTCACCAGTGCCACAGGCAGCCAGGCTGTAACCGGGGATATCCGTACGTGCAAACGCCGCAGTAAACGGGTCGAGTTCCTGCGTGATCCCCACACTGTCCACCCGGCAAAACAGGTTACCACCCACCATGGTAAGCATCTCGTTCGTGGCACAGTTCGGCAAGGCGGGGTTGGTGTCAGACCGTGCAAAGCTGTGCACCAACGGGTCTTGCTCACGCGTAATCCCCTTTTGGTCCGAGATACACGTTAACGAATCACCGCTCGCACTCAATACCTGCTCGCTGCCACAGCTCGGCAGCGGAGACTTCGCAAATCCCTGCACCGTCGGGTCGGTTTCATTGCTCACAAATCCGCTCTGCACACACGAAAATTCACCACCAGACACACCTAGAATGCTATTGCCGGTACAGGTCGGCAGGGCCTTTTTCGCAAATCCTTGTACGGTCGGGTCGGTTTCGCGGTCACACACCCAGTTGGTGCCGGTATAACGCAGTTTGTCACCGGCATCGGGGCAGCTGCCCAATTGGGCTTTGGCGTGAGGCTGCACCTTAGCCATTTCGACGTTCAACACATCTACATCGCCCTCTACCTTAGAAAGGCGCGCGTTGGTCTTGGCATTTTGGAGGCCACGGCCACCACTTTGGGTATAAAACTGCTCCTGCGCAAAAACCTGCACAGGCAAAGCAAGAGCCATTACCACAGGCACTGCCAGCACCAGCCAAAGGCGCATACGCAACAGACGGGCGATATTCTTGCTCACTCTCATAACTTTTTGGGGGTTTGCACCAATATTTCTGACACCTACTCTCGCAAAACCACCATCCTTTCACAACGTTTCCCCTCGTCTCTAAGCCAAACAACCCCACCCGCTATGGCCGCCCCGCCACAAATCAGGGCTGTTACAAGAGGCATTCGGCTTGCCCAAACGGCGCCATAGGCGTATGCAACACCTTATGAGCAAAGCACCCCAAAAAGTCATGGTTGTGTTCGGCACCCGTCCGGAAGCCATCAAAGTCGCCCCCCTGATTCTCGCCCTGAAGAACGATCCCCGCTTCCAACTCTGCACGGTCTCTACCGGCCAGCACCGCGAAATGCTCTGGCCGATTCTCGACTGGTTCGACATCAAGCCCGACCACACGCTCGACGTCATGGCACCCAAGCAGCCGCTGGCCTTCCTCTCCGGTAAACTGCTGGCAGGCTTGCACACACTGATGGAGGCAGAGCAACCGGACGTGGTCATGGTCCAAGGCGATACCACCACCGCCTTCATGGCCGCCCTCACCGCCTATTATGGCTACGACTACTACGTGCGTAACGAGTCCGGCAAACGCCACCATATCCAGATCGCCCACATCGAAGCGGGCCTGCGCACCTACGACAACTACGCCCCGTTCCCGGAAGAAGTGAACCGCCGCCTCATCGGCCACATCGCCAACTGGCACTTCGCCCCCACCGCTACGGCGGCAGAAGCCTTGTTTAAGGAAGGCATCACCCAAAACGTCTTCATCACCGGCAATCCGGTCATCGACGCCCTGCACCTTACGGTAGAGCGCATTGGCGACGGCGCCACCCCCAACCTGCCAGCCGAACTGACCGAGGACGTCCTCTCCAAGCCCTACATCCTCATCACCGGCCACCGGCGGGAAAGCTACGGCGAAGGCTTCGAACACATCTGCAAGGCCATCGCCAAGCTTTCCAAGCGCTACCCGCAGCAAATCTTCATCTACCCCGTCCACCTCAACCAACACGTGCAAGAACCGGTCCGCGCCATGCTCGGCAACCTACCCAACGTGATTCTGACCCAACCGCTCGACTACCCAGCCTTCGTGCAGGTCATGCGCCGCGCGCACATCATCCTTACCGACAGCGGCGGCCTGCAGGAAGAAGGCCCCGCCCTTGGCAAACCGGTGCTGGTGATGCGTGAAGTGACCGAACGGCCGGAAGGCATCATGGCCGGCACCTGCCGCCTGATCGGTACATCGGAAAAAGGTATTTTCGATAATGTCAGCGACCTCCTCGACAACCCCGCCACTTATACCAAAATGGCCCATGCCGTGAACCCCTACGGCGACGGCCTCGCCACCCAGCGGATTCTCAACCTGCTGGCCGGAGAAGGCTCCCGCACCAACACCTTCACTCCAGCCTACAACAAGGCTTAACCCGCCTCACGCAAAAGCCTCCCCAACGGGAGGCTTTTTCATTTATCTCTCAGAGGGTTTAGCGAATCTCCGGCCCCATTTCCGGTGCAATCAGGCCTTGGTCGGTAAACTCGGCAATCGTGCCCTTCTTGCTACGTAAAATGATAATCGTGATCCGGCGGTTCTTAATCGCCTCCGGCTGGTCTACCAGCAGCGGCTGTTGGCTGGCATAACCGGCCACACGGCCCATACGGCGCTCCGGCATGCCTTCCTGCTGCATCACGCGGCGGGTCATCTGCGCCCGATCCGACGAAAGCTCCCAATTCGTATAAACGGGGTCGGCGCCACGGTACGGCACTACGTCGGTATGGCCCCCAATCGCCAAGCTGTTCGGCAACGGCAGCAGCACGTTGGTCACTACACCCATCATGTCGCGGGTGTAGGGGAACATTGCCGCACTGCCGTTTTCAAACAACGGCCGATCGGCACTGTCGGTAATCGTAATCCGCAAACCCTCCGGCGTCATATCGATAATCATATTGTCCATCAGCGCCTTCAGCTCGGGTACGTTCATCACCGCGCGCTTAATCTGTTCGGCTACTTGGCGGAACATCGCATCTTCCTTGGCCTGCACTGCCATATCATCATCTTTGTCGGCTTGGGCGGGCGGCATCATGGGGGCTTCTTCAGGGGCCGTTTCATCTGCAGCAATCGCGCTGCTGCCCTTCATAATGCCCTGTCCACCACCGTACTCGCTCGCATTGCTGGGGGGGTTGAAGTAGTAGGCAATTCCGGCCTTCTGTTCTTCTGTCGTGCTGGCCAGCAGCCATAACAGCAAAAAGAACGCCATCATCGCGGTCACAAAGTCGGCATACGCCACTTTCCAAGCGCCACCATGGTGGCCATGGCCATGGCCACGGGCTTTTTTCTTAACAACTATTACGGCTGGGCTGCTACCGCCCCCGCCGCCGCCGCCGCCACTTTCCGGTGCGTTATTACCTTCGGCCATCTTACTTACCGCCGCCGCTCAGGCCGTTCAGGTATTCTTCAGCTTCCTGGAAGCTTGGCCGTACCGGCGAGGGCATGTGTTTCCGTGTAAACTCGGCAATAATCTGCGGGCTCAATTGGCGCGCAAAGTTAAGAATCGCAATCTTAATGCAAATGTAAAACGCGTGCTCACCATTATACTGGGCTTCAATGTTCTTACCCATTGGCCCCACCACACCATAGGCCATCAGCACCCCAAAGAAGGTCCCTACCAGCGCCGCACCAATCAGTTTCCCCAAAATTTCGGGTGGTTCGGTAATGCTCCCCATGGTCACAATCACCCCAAGCACCGCAGCTACAATCCCGAGCGCCGGCATCCCATCACCCATATTCGCAAGGGCGTTCACAATCGCGCTGCGTTCAGTGTGGTGAATATGAATTTCCTCATCCATCAATTCTTCCAACTGGTTGGGCATACCGCTGCCCATCACAATCAAACGCACGTTATCGCAAATAAAGGCCTCCACATGGTGGTCCTTCATCAGCAGCGGAAACTTCTGAAACAGGCTGCTGTCATGCGGATGGTCAATGTGCTGTTCCACTTCTTTAATGCCTTGGGTGCGCATCAGTTTGGAAAGCTCGAAGAAAAAGCCCATCAATTGCATGTAGGGCTCTTTTTTCCAGTAGGGCAAACCGGTCAGCAGTACTTTCATACCGCCACCAAAACCCTTCAGCACGTGGCCGGGGTTAGAAATCAAAAACGCCCCGATCGCGGCGCCACCAATGATGATGAACTCACTCGGCTGCCACAACACGGCCAACTGGCCATGGTGCATCAAGTAACCGCCCACCACCGAGCCCAAACAAACAACAAGACCAATCAGGAATAACATAAGGCTAACCTAACAGCCCCGCGGCACAGCACCAATGCCCTCCCAACACAAAGGGGCCGCTTTGCGCGACCCCCTGTGACCTTTACGCGCTTTAAAAACCGCAAAGGTGAGGAACCTCACACGAGCATGAAAAGGTCATCCAGAGTTTTTTTGGCGGGGCGCCGTGTACAGGAAGAGGGTACATCAGCCGCGACAAAAAGAGTCTGGGGGCCTTTTCAGGCCGTGCGTTTCTAAACAACGAAACCTTAGTTGCGTTGATCGTAAACCCCCGGCGTATACTCAAACAGCTTGTTCACCAGTGTCACGTTCTCGCTGACGTTCTTAAACTCCACACGTGTGGTGGTGCTCAACGTATCCACAGCATCCATCTGGCTCAGGTACATGCGGCCACCGGCCAGCTTGGTAAAGGTCAGGGTCAGCTTGGCGAGTCCGCTGTTTTCACCTGCTGCAATCTTCTTCTCCACCGCAAACGTCACGCTAAACATCCGACCATTCTCTTTGGTATCGGTCGCCCGCAAGCCCTGCTGGCTCAGGTTCAGCTTTTTGGCATTGAACAACCGCGCCACACCGGCATCCATCGGCAACTGGGTGGCCTGCTGGCGGTCGTCAATAAAGTAAACCGCACTTCCGGTGCTTACAATCTTTTGGGCAGCGGGTGTTTTGTACAACCACAGGAACTTACCGGGTTTGCGCCAGTAAAACGTCCCCGTACTGGGCTGCGTATCACCGGTCACGGTCTGGGTAAAATCGGCCTGCAAGCTACCAATATCATTAAAATAATCTTCCACACGCTTGGTGCTGGCACTCAGGCCCGGCATGAAAATACTGGTAGCGGTCACCACATGCGCGGTTTTCACACCCGCCAGAATACTGCCCTTGGCAGGTGTGGGTGTTTGCGCCCATGCGCCATGGGCCAGCGCAACACTCATAGCCAACCCCGTCATAATTCCGTAGTATCCGCGCATGACAATCTCCTTCTCGTCCTTCTCAGGCCCTATTAACGGTCCCACAATGGTTCCCCCTGCGGTCACCCATGCTGTAATCTGTTTACACGGTTTTGGTTCCTCTGGCGATGATCTCATCCAGCTCGCCACCCCCCTCAAAACCACACTCGGTAATCTGGCCGAAACTTTGGCCGTCTACAGCCCGCACGCCCCCGCCCCAACGCCCGATGGCCTCGGCCGCCAATGGTTCCGCGACATAGGCTGGACCTTCCGCGACGCCACCGGCCTGCAAACCCTCATCCCCCAGCTCGATAGTTTCATCGCCCAAGTCGCCACCACCCACGCCATTCCCTCCACACACATCGCCTTGCTCGGCTTCTCGCAAGGCGGTATGACACTCCTTCACTGCCTGCCTCAACTCAGCCAGCAACCGGGCGCGGTCATCACCTGCTGCGGCGCCATCTCCGTCGCCCCCAACTTCACACCCGAACCCACTACCAAACCACCGCTGCTTATCCTGCATGGCGAAGACGACGACGTCCTCCCCGCCGACGCCAGCGTCGAGGCCGCCGCCACCTACCGTGCCCACGGCTATCCGGTCACGCTCGAACTCCTGCCGAACCTCGGCCACGGCATCGATGCCGCCACCTTGGCCCATATCAGCGTCTTCCTCCAAAACCTCTGGCACACATCCTAAAAAAAACGACCCCGGTCAAAGCCGGGGTCTTGGAGTCGTAAATCAGATTCATGTCGGACGGGAAGCTTCCAGTGCCCGCACTCGGGCCTCCTTCATGCGACGGCTCTGCAAAGTGAGCGCCAAGCTCAGCTCGTCGTCCTGCTCGGTCTCCTGAAAGGTAATCCCCGGCACATCAAGACGTATAACGATGCGCCGGTTCGCTTCCTGCGAACCGACCTCAGGAGGCTTAGTCAAGAGCTCTTCGGTCAGCCACGGCAACGTGACAAGATGAAACTCTTGCCAGAGGACCTTCCACAACTGAGTTTCAAACTCCTGCGTACCGTTGGCCATTCCTTCCAGTAAGCTAAGCGCATCAAAGGCTCTCTCGCCAGAGTCCGTCGGAAGCACCCGGGTGGGACTCAGGATGCGACTTCTCGCCAACGGCCTCATAAGAGGTAGGCCACGCTTATCATAATGTTGCCAGCTGCCGGCGGCAATCGCCAGTTCGCAACGGTCTTCCTCGGGCCAACCGTGCTGATTAGAACGGCTCGACTTTTGCAAAATCAGCCACCCTAAACGGGTAACATCCTTCGTATTAAAACGTGCCATGGGTATCCCCCAAAATCCAAGCCTGACCATCAGGCTCTTCCACCCACCTTACTAATGCATACAAAATACAAAAGCAAGAATTGATCCGCCCCCCGTTTTGTGCCAACGTGCGACACACCAAACTAGGGCAATTGCCCGCGCCACCCCTCCCGTCCCTCTTCCATAAGGTATCAAGATCATGATTCTGATCTTCACGCAAAACCGTCACCACGAGCCGACGTATCCGGAACGCCTCAAGGAATCCTATCCGCAAACAGGCGGTATCACTACCTTCTGTCAAAGCCTTAGTCAGGCCCAAGATCTGGTCCTGCAGTTCAACTATGCACTGATTATCGCCGACGAGGAAATCAACGACGATGTGAGCGTAGCCTGCGAACTCTACAAGTTCCTGCGCAGCGAGGAAACCGCCAGTCGCAAGCCAAGCCTGAAGACAACCGATTTCCTGTTTCTCACGCCCAACCGTGGCACATGGCTGTTCTTCGACAACATCCGTAACAAGGGCGAAGACATGCACGTCTCCCTGCAACGTACCGGCCCAGACGCCGCGCTCGACTGGAATCCCCGTATCGATTACGCGGCTTTCAAGGGTCAAAAGGCCTCCACCACCTAAGCCCTTGGCCCACTCAATAAAATGACAAACCCTGCCTCATCAGCAGGGTTTTGTTGTATGAGAGATGTTCACATCAACGACGTGCCAAGACTTCTCGTTTACCAACATGATTCGGCGCCGAAATCAACCCCTCACTCTCCATCCGGTCAATCAGGTCCGCGGCACGGTTATAACCAATCTTCAGGCTGCGCTGCAAAAAGCTGGTGCTGGCCTTGTTCTCGCGGGAGATAATATCCACGGCCTGACCATACAGATCGCCTTCTTCGCCATCCTCACCCTCGTCGCCCGCAGCGGCCGCAGCCTTGGCTTCCTTGCTACCGGGCACCAGTGCGGCACCGGCCTTGAACACGTCTTCCACGTAGCTCGGCTCGGCCTGGCTCTTCAGGTATTGCGCCACCTTAGTACACTCATCCTCACTCACAAAGGCGCCATGGCAGCGTTGCAGGTTATTGGAACCATTTGCCAAGTGCAGCATGTCCCCCTTGCCCAGCAAGGCTTCGGCACCCATGCTGTCCAGCACCGTGCGGCTGTCAATCTTACTGGCCACACTGAACGAAATACGCGTCGGGATATTGGCTTTAATAAGCCCGGTCACAACGTCCACGCTCGGGCGCTGGGTGGCCACCAGTAGGTGAATCCCACTCGCCCGCGCCATCTGGGTCAAACGTGCAATGCTAAATTCCACGGCCTTACCGGCAACCATCATCAGGTCGGCCAGCTCGTCAATCACCACTACAATGTAGGGCATCGGCTTGGTCGCCAGCGGCTGCTCTTCATGGCGCGGCTGGCCGGTGTTCAGGTCAAAACCCACCTGCACCAGCTTAGTCGGCACCTTGCCTTCGGCCTGCATGGTCGCAAACTTTTCATTAAAACCAATGATGTTCTTCACACCAATCTCGCTCATCAACCGGTAGCGGTTTTCCATTTCCTTCACCACCCAGTTCAACGCCGCCGCAGCCTTGTTCGGGTCAGTAATCACAGGGGTCAGCAAGTGCGGAATATCATTGTAAATGCTCAACTCCAGCATCTTCGGGTCGATCATCACAAAGCGCAGCTGGTCCGGCGTCAGGCGGTACAGCAGGCTCAAGATAAACGCATTGATCGCCACCGATTTCCCCGAACCCGTCGTCCCCGCAATCAGGCTGTGCGGCATCTTGGCGATGTCGGCATACACCGGCTGGCCGGTCGTATCCACACCCAGTGCCACCACAAGGCCACCGGCATCGTGTTCAAATTCATCAGTATCCAGCAACTCTTTCAGGCCAAGGAACTGACGTTCGCGGTTCGGCACTTCAATCCCCAGCACGTTCTTGCCCGGAATGGTGGTGATGCGGATACTCAGCGCGCTCATCGCCCGCGCAAGGTCATCCTGCAGGTTCAAAATCTGGCTGGTCTTCACACCGGCGGCAGGCTCCAGCTCGTAAATGGTAATCACCGGCCCGGGGCGGATGTTCGTCACGGTGCCTTCCACGTTAAAGTTGCGCAGTTCCGCTTCAATCCGGCGCGCATTTTGCTCCAGCGCCTGCTCGCTCTCACCACCTTTGCGGGGTTTCGGCGGGTTCAATAGGTCGAGGGGCGGCAGGCTAAAGTCGCCATCTTCAGCCAGCGGCAAGCTGGCCTGTACCACCGCATGCTCGCGGCGGGCGGGGCGCGGCGCGTCCTCATCGCGCACCACCACAGGGCGCGGACGCTTCGGCACGGGGTGGCTTAGCGGCAAATCAAACTGCTCCGGCACGGCCGCACGCAGGCGGGCCGCCCAGCGCATCAATTGAGTGCCCAGAATACAGCCCACCTTGTACAGCCACACACAGGTCGCGCGCACATCGGCCAAAGTCCAACCGGTGAACCACAAAATACTCAGCGCTAACACGGCCCCCATAAGCATGGTACCGCCCACGGTCCCCAGCAACGGCAGCACAAGGCTCGACATCAATTTCCCCAATAACCCGCCACCACCAATGCCCGCCGCACCCACTTCCGCCACATCGGCAATACCGCGCTGCATGTTCGGCCAGCCCGGCAGGGGGTCAAACACGTATAGCAACACGCCAAGGCTCAGCAGCATCATTGGCAAGGTCACAATCTGCAGGCTAAAGCTCGGGCTGTCCTCGCGGTGGGTCAGTAAATTGTAGGCATGGAAGCACAACCAGCCTACCCACACAAACGCGCCAAGGCCAAACGTCGTCAGTAACACGTCAGAAAGGTAAGCCCCCACCTTGCCACCCCAGTTCAGTACCGCGCCACCGGGGCCGGAGTAACTGAAACTCGGGTCCGTCGGTGCAAAGGTCACCAGCGACAGCAGCAGGTACGCCGCCCCCACCACCAGCAACACACCCACACCTTCGGCAAAACGCTCGGCAATCAGGCTGCGGCGCACGGCTTGGCGCGCGCCCTGCGGTGCACGGACCGAACCACGCCCCAACGCATTGCTGGGGCGGCTAGACGAACGGTTGGACGGTGCGGCCATAAATCAAAATCTCCTGCATTTCCCACATCTGTACGGCGTGTATCCTGCAGCGATACCAACCTGCCAGATAGCAAAGGGGTTTCCACAAAGCCCCTGTCACCAGCGGGCTCGTTCTCACCTACCAGTATGGCCGCAAAAGGGGTGCCAAGGCCATGGGTACGGGCCTCGCAAAGCCTGTCCTGCCCAAGCTTTCAGCACCCCCTGTCGCACACAAGCCACATTTAAGTAAGCACTTACTCATATCTGCTAATTTGAAAGGCACAGACTTCCTCCAACTGCCAAAAACGGCACACATGTCTTGACGTTGCCCGCCCCCTCCCCTAAAACCGCAGCCAGTGCTGGTGTAGCTCAGTTGGTAGAGCGGCGCATTCGTAATGCGTAGGTCGAGTGTTCGAGTCACTTCTCCAGCACCATTCTCTTATCTCCCCACAAAAAATCACTAACACCGCAGGGAAAACCTCCCCCACCCCGTTTAAGACAGTGACAAGGCACCAAAAACCGCCTCATGATGAAACGAAACGGAGTAACCCCTACCATGACCAACCGCGAAATGTTCCTGCTGGCCACCAGCATCCTCTTTGCCTCCACCACCCTCGGCCTCGCCCTGCAAGGCGTGCTGCACAAGGGTCCGCGTCACCACGACCGCCCCGGGTATGAGCGCGGCTTCGACGGGCACGGACCGCACGGCGACAAAGACCGCAAACGCCCCGACTTCTTCGCCATGGGCGACGCTAACAAGGACGGTTTCGTTACCAAAGACGAAATGATCGCCAAGCAAACCGCCCGCATGGACGAATTCTTCACCACCGCCGACACCGACAAGGACGGCAAGCTGACCCGCGACGAAATGGAGCAGGGCCGCAAACTGATGAAGGAGAAGATGAAGGCCCGCTTTGAAGCCGAACGCGCTGCCGCCAATGCCGCACCGGACGCTGCCAAATAAGCAAAATCCATAGCTCCCATGAACACCCACGATAAGAACGCCGAACTCACGGCGCTGATGGAGCAAACCGCAGGCGGAAGCCAAAGCGCCTTCCGCCAGCTGGCCAGAAGCTTGGGCCCCCGCATGCACGGGCTGGCGGCACGGCTGGTCGGCGGTAACGCCGCACAGGCCGAGGATATTACGCAGGAAGCCCTGATCAAGCTCTGGCAACAAGCGCCCAAGTGGCAATCCGGCGGCTCGGTTTCGGCCTTTGCCAGCCGTTTGGTTTATACCATCGCTATGGATCACCACCGCCGCAGCCACGCCACCACGTCGCTGGATGACACCGCGATGGAGATACCAGAACCGGAAACGGTCACCGATGGCATTGTGCAAAAGCAGACGCGCACCCTGCTGCTCGGCGCCATGGCCCAGTTGCCGGAGCGCCAACAACAGGCCGTCACACTCGCCTACTTCCACGAGTACCGCGCGCAAGACATCGCCACGGCGCTCGGCACCACCGAGAAAGCGGTGGAAAGTCTGCTCGTCCGCGCCCGTAAATCGCTGGCCGAGCTTCTTCCCGCCCACTTAAGCCCCACTGTTCATTAACCACGGAGACCGAATCATGAAACCGCAAGCCCCTCTCCTGCCCGAAGCCACCTTCCAAGCGCTCAGCTCCGCCAAACTCGAGGCGATGATCGATATCGCCATCAGCCATACGCAAGAGCAACCCACCGCCCCAACCGGCAAGGTCATCGCCTTCCCGCGCCGTAACGCGTTCCAAAACATGGCCTACAGCGGCGGCCTGGCCGCTATGGCCGCTACGGTCGTATTAGCCTTCATGCTGGCACCGAACGACACCACCAGCACGGTCACCGCATCGCTCGATGCCACCTCAAGCCCCGAGCTCAGCGATATGATCCTCTACGACAGCCTCGGCGCCTAAAGCCTCTCGGCCTTATCCTGAAAAAGGGCCTCTCCAGAGGCGTTTTTCCCTTCAAAACCGGTCTTATGTAAATATTGTATTCAAATTGTAAGGCGCAGCCCTTGCAAATTCCCACAAGCCCCCTTAATACAGGGGTCATGGAAACCAAACTCTCTGCCTTTAAGGCCTACGACATCCGCGGCAAAATGCCGACCGAACTCAACCCGACCATGGCCTACCACATCGGCCGCGGCCTCGCTGGCACCACTGGTGCCAAAACCGCGATTCTGGGTATGGACAGCCGCCTGAGCTCGCCGGACCTCCTCCGTGCCGTCGCCGCCGGCCTTGCGGCCGAAGGTGTGCAATGCCGCTCCTTGGGCCTCTGCGGTACCGAAGAAGTCTACCACGCCGCTGGCGCCGGTAACGCCGATATCGGCATCATGGTGACCGCCAGCCACAACCCGATGGAATACAACGGCATGAAGTTCGTCAAACGCGGCGGCCTGCCCTTCAGCCCCACCGACGACCTCGGCCCGGTCGAAGAGTTCACCCGCGCCAATATGAGCAGTGGCGCACCGGACACCTTCCCGGAAGTCCCCACCGTCTCCTTCCGCGACGACTACGTGAAGCACTTGCTGCAATTCATCGATATCGACAGCATTCCGGCCCAAACCATCGTCGTCAACGCCGGTAACGGCGCCGCTGGCCCCACCGCCGACGCGATTCTCAAGCACCTGCCGCAACTCAACGTCATCCGCCTGCACCATGCGCCGGATGGCACCTTCCCTAACGGCATCCCCAACCCGCTGCTGCCGGAAAACCGTGTCAGCACGATCGAAGCCGTAAAGGAACACGGCGCCGCATTGGGCATCGCGTGGGATGGAGACTTCGACCGCTGCTTCCTCTACGACAACACCGGCGCCTTCGTCAGCAACTACTACCTCTCCGGCCTTCTGGCCCAGAGCATGCTGGCCAAATACCCCGGCAGCACGATTGTCCACGACCCCCGCCTGTACTGGGATACCGAAACCAGCGTACGCGCCGCAGGCGGTACCCCCGTCATCGCCAAGGTCGGCCACAGCAACATCAAGCCCGCCATGCGCCAGCACAACGCACCGTTTGCAGGTGAGGTCTCCGGTCACTTCTACTTCCGCGACTTCTTCTTCTGCGACACCGGCATGCTGCCGTGGCTGCTCACGCTGCAATACCTCGGCCAAAAGAACCAAACGCTGGCCCAAGCCATCACCGACCGCGCGCTGACCACCCCGGCCTCGGAAGAAATCAACTTCCAAACTCCGGTTCCGGCCAAGGACTTCCTCGAGATGATCAAGGCCGCCCTGCCCACCGACGGCGAAGTAACGAATGTCGACGGCGTCAGCGTCGCGATGCCCGACTGGCGTGCCAACATCCGTGCCAGCAACACCGAGCCGCTGCTGCGCCTCAACGTGGAAGCCCGCAGCGCCAGCGCCCTGCAAGCCCAACTCGACTCCCTCACTCACCTCATCGAGTCCAACGGCGCCCACATCGCCGGCGGCCACTAGGCAAAACCCCGTTAAAGTTGTTCAACTGGTCGTCCGCCCGCCGCAAGGCGGGCGTTTGTTTCGGCCTCGGAATTCGCTGGTAGCGAGAGATTTTTGCGATTTGTGCAGATGCGAGCACCGTAAGTGTACAAACCAGTACATGCGGAGCGCAGCATCAAGCAAAGCGGAAAAAGCGCCGCTGCCAGTAGAATTCGGTGAATAAGATAATACGCGATGTCGTGTTTTACTTGACCCCCCAACTCAACCTTTTATGATGAGCCCAACAGTTCCATTTGTCACAACAACCATAAGAGTGACAGGAACCGGTAAAACCAAGGAGAAAGACCAAACAATGGCCAGTCCCATTTTAAGCCGCACTACAGGCCGCGATAGCGCCCTATCCGCGCACATGTCGCAAGTATTTAACTATATGGCAGGGGGCGTTGGCGTCTCCGGCCTCGTCGCCTACCTCGCCACCACCAACCCGGCAATCATGCAAATTGCCGTGAAAGGCCAAATCGTCTGGCTGATCGCCATCTTAGGCGCCGCCTTCATGCTGCAAAGCATCATCTTCCGCCTGCAACCGGCCGGTGGTCTCGCCGTCTTCGCCGGTTTTTCGGCCTTGATGGGTTTCAGCCTCGCGCCGCTGGCACTGGTTTACACCGGTAGCTCCATCGCCACCGCGTTCTTCACTGCCAGCGTGATGTTCGCCGGTACCGCCGCCTACGGCTACTTCACCAAAAAGAGCCTCTCCAGCTGGGGTACCTTCCTCATCATGGGTGTCTGGGGTCTGGTCGGTGCCAGCCTGATCGGTCTGGTCCTCAGCCTGTTCGGCATCAACATGGGCCCGATGGCTATGGTGCTCAACATCATCGCCATCCCGCTGTTTGCCGGTCTCACCGCGTGGGAAGTGAACTCCATCCGCGAGAACTTCGCCGCCTACGGCAGCGACGAGCTGACCCGCTCGCGTCTGTCCATCCTGCAGGCCACCAGCTTGTACATCAACTTCATCAACATGTTCACGAGCCTGCTGCACCTCATGGGCGACCGCCGCTAGTTCTAAAGAACGTGCATGAAAAGCACCCCCGCATTCTCCACGGAGTGCGGGGGTGGGTTTTGAAGGGAGGGGTTCGCCCCTCCCTTCGTACTAAAAGCAATCCCAGAGCACCCGAGAGGAACATAAGCTCACTGCGCAGCAGGGAGCAGTTCCGAAGGGAGGAACGGAGACCCGCCAAGCATAGCTTGGCAAAAGGCCTTACCTCTCCCCCGCCATCCCTAAAATCTCATCCCACTCCGCCTTGGTCACAGGCTGCACACTCAACCGCATGCTCGTCACCAGCGCCATATCCTTCAGCTTGGGGTTGGCCTTCACCGCTTCCAGCGTCACGGGTTTCTGAAACGCCCGCACCGGTGCCACCGTCACCACCACCCACGGGTTGCTGCCATCCTTGTTCAGCTTGTCAGGCCCTACCGTCACATCCGGCTCAGCGGTCTTCACAATCGTCGCAATGCCAACGCAGGCCAATCCCTCATTGGAATGGTAAAACAGCGCCTCATCGCCCACCTGCATCGCCTGCAGGTTATTGCGGGCTAGGTAGTTACGCACACCGTCCCACTTGGTAGTTTTATCCTTCACCAACTGCTGCCAGCTGTACTTGAACGGCTCGCTCTTTAACAACCAATAGGCCATGGAATACCTCTTACTGAGACACCGGCGTGCCGGTCCCGCTCACCGCCAAACTGCTGCTCGGCAGGCTCGGCACAAGGTCACCGCGCAACTTGGCTTGTAGCTGCATCTGGCGGGTCGGGTCGGTGGCCGAAGTCCCCATCCCCATCTGCAAGCCCACCGGTACGTCGGCAACCGGTGCTCCCCCCATTTCATACACACGTGGCGGCTCGGTAAATACGCGTCCACCCGCGGCCACACACCGGCGCGGGAAAGTATAGATCAACGCCTTACCATTCACCAAACACTCGTCAAAGGTCGTGATGCGCGCCGACTGCAACGTCGGCATCTCGCTCGTCTCCAGCAACAGGTTGTTATCCGGTAGCAGGCACTGGCGCGGGCGGGTGTAAACAATCGGCTGGCCCAGCAAACGGCATTGCTCAAAGGTAATCACCGGCAGCACACTGGCGCCCACCATCTGGTCACGACGCACACGGCTAGTACCGAACATCCAGTATTCCATCCGCCGCCCGTAATCGGCCGCCAGCGTCGCGCCGTTCTCGGCACTCACCTTGCCTTCAAAAATCGTCATCGGCGCAATGTTCCGCCCCCAAACCGTGCGCATCACAATCCGGAAACCCTTGTACTTCGGGTCCATCTTCTTGAGCTTGGGCCACAGCAAGTCTTCCGGCTGCGGCTTTTCGGGCATAAACTGTAACAGGCTGTCCAGCAACACATCGCGCTGGGTCGTGCTCATCAGCCATTGCGGGTTATCCGCACCCTGCCCCATTTCCACCACCACCAACACTTGGTCAATGTCTTCGCGGTACTGGTATAGGGTATCCAAGGTGGCGGGCAGAACATCATCCTGCGGCATCACCGGCATTTGGGCCTTAAACGGCAACCCGGGCGTCGGCATGCTCATCTGCGCCCAGCCTGAAGATGCCGCCGCACAGGTAGCAACAGCAAAAGTCAGCAAAAGAGGGCGCCAGCGCGTCATAGCGCTACAAAACCACAGCAAAAGGGTGGCAGCAAGCCACCCTCACGCAGGTTGCAAGCTAGGGCTACTCGTCAAATTCCGGCGCACGCGGCCGATGCATCAGATATTCCGCGGCCTGTATGGGGGTTACATCCCCATGAAGGATGCCATCCACCGCACTCACAATCGCCAAATCCAACCCGTGGGCCTGTGCCTGCACGGTCACAATACGGGCCGCCAGAATCCCTTCCACGGTCCCCACACGCAGGCGCGCTTCATGGATCGACACCCCTTTACCCACCAGCTGGCCAAACCGGTAGTTGCGGCTTAAGGCGCTGGTGGCGGTCAGCAACAGGTCACCCATACCGGCCAGCCCCCAAATCGTCTGTTCCTTGCCACCCATCGCCTTGGCGTAGCGCGCCATTTCGCCAAGGCCGCGAGTCATTACCGCCGCACGGGCGTTGTGGCCCAGTTGCAGGCCATCCAGAATCCCCGCCGCCACCGCTAAAACGTTCTTAATCGCACCACCCACTTGGGCACCGATAATATCGTTGTTCTCGTAAATGCGCATGAACGGCAGGTCAAAGCCATCGGCCACGGTGGCACGGAAGGCCTCGTTATGGCACGCCACCAGCATCGCGGTCATTTTCTGCTCCATCAGCTCGCGCGCAAAGGTCGGGCCGGTCAATACCGCCACAGGGCCCAGCTGCGGTGCCATTTCGCGCCATACGTCACTCAGTAACGCGCCATCGCTTTCGCGGAATCCCTTCGACGTCATCACCAAACCGTGGTTCTCGGTGAGCAAATCCGAAAGCTGGGTCGCAATCACCATATTCGCCTCGCTCGGCAACGCCACCAGAATCAGCTCGGCGTGCTTGGCGGCTTCTTCCAAACTACCCGTCGCCCGCAACCCGCGGTGCACGGCAAGGTCGGGGTAACGCTTGCGGTTTTGTTGGAATTTGTTGATATCGTCCACCACACCCGGGTCGCGGTCCCAAATCAGTACGTTCTGGCCACTCAGGCTCAGGCAGTTGGCCAGCGCGGTGCCCCACGCACCAGCCCCCAACACCGCCCACTTCGACGACTTCACGCTACTGCGGCTTGGTACAAAGTCGTCCATTAGGCATCGGCTCCCGTCGTCATTCTTTCCAATTCCCAGTTCGGGTCTTCACTGCCCAGCGGTCGCGCCAACACCCACCGCCGACGCATCGTCCGCGGCGTGCCCTCGCCCTCACGCTCCACACTGTCAAACTGCACTTCAATCACCGCGGTTTTTCCATGTACCCGCGCACTCACGATTTCGGCATCACGCACATCATCGACATGCACCTCTTGCCAGTCATCACTGTTGAGGTCCACCACCACACGATCATACATCCCCGGCGCACACAGGTTGGCCAGCGCCTCCTCATCCTTGGCATTCCAGCTTTGGTAGTAAAAGCTATAGGCCGCTTTGGCACCTTCCAAAAAGTCCTCGTCACGGAAACTCGGGTCCAGCGCCTTGATCTTGGCCAACCCGCTCAGGTGCTTCACCGCCTCACGGCTCGGCTGGGCTGCCGCCTTGGCAGTCTCGGCCTTACGGGCTTCGGTTTGCGCAGTAATATCCACCACATTGCTAGGTGCATCATCGCGCATCAGCGGCTTACGGCGCAGGCGCTCCAAATCGTTGCGGCGCTGCGCGGCATCGCGGGGGTCTTTGGGTAACTTAAATTTGGTGAAGCGGCTCACCACAATTGCGGCTACAAGGGCAATGACAATCAGGTCGATCATGCGGAATTCCGTTCGTTTCAGGGGGCCATGCCACCCTCGGTTACGTCTAATGTGGGCCATTAAACCACAGTCCACAAGCCCCCGCCACCGCTCAAGCGGTATCGGTAGCTTTATCTCGCTTCGTAAACGCTGTTTTTAACGGCTAGGCGTTGCCTAACAGACGCGCCGCACCCTGTGCCAGCAACTCATCGGCCACGGTCTCACCCAACTGCACCGCTTCGTCATACGTCATCTTATGGCGGGCACGCAGCGCTTCGGTGCCATCTACACTGGAAACCATTGCAATCAGGCGCAAGTTACGGTTACCGGTAATCTCACAGTAGCCCGCAATCGGCGTATGGCAGTTACCCTGCAATTTCATCAACATGGCACGTTCGGCGGTAATACAGGCCATAGTGTCGGGGTGATTAATCTTCGCCAGCAACGCCAGCAGCTCGGGGTCGTCATCGCGGGCTTCCACACACACCACACCCTGCCCGATCGCCGGCAGCATCACATCGGGTTCAAACACGTCGCACACGCGGCCTTCCAAACCAATACGGCGGAGTCCCGCCAACGCCAGAATCGCCGCATCCACTTCCCCACTGTCGACTTTCGCTACACGGGTATCGGCGTTACCACGCAACGGCACAATCTCAAGATGCGGGAAGTTCATCTTCAGCTGGGCGGCACGGCGCACGCTGCTGGTACCGACTTTCGAGCCCGGCTTAAGCGACACAAGGCTCTCGCCCGTGCGGCACACCGCAGCATCGCGCAAATCATCGCGTTGGAGTACACACGGCAGGCACAAACCTTCCGGCAGCGGCACGTCACCGGGCACGTCCTTCAGGCTGTGCATGGCCATATCGGCCTCACCGGTCAACATCGCGTGTTCCAAGGCCTTCACAAACGCGCCTTTGCCACCAATGGTCTGCAAATCGCCCTTGAAACGCTCATAGCAGCCATCGCTCACCACCTCGTGGGCCACGAAGTCATGTTCAGGCGCCACAGCCTTCAGCAAACCGATAATCCGGTTGGTCTGGGCCATGGCCATCTTGCTTTTGCGGGTCGCGATGCGGAACGTACGGGCCATCTGCGGGAGCCTTTCTGTAAAACTTTCGGCTTCATAACCCCAAACGCGCCACGCCACAACCTTTTCATGTCTCACAGCCCAAAAATCATCCAGACATCCATTCATTTCCGTCAGGTTTTTGACTTCCGACAATTCTGCCTCTTTCCCATCCGCCATTCCCATCGTATCGTGCGGCTCATGGATCTCTACCTGCTGTTCAAAGCCCTCCACATCATCAGCATGGTGGCGTGGTTTGCGGGGCTCTTCTACCTGCCGCGCCTGTTTGTCTACCATGTCGAGCATCCCGAGGCCGCCCCCGTCCTCACCATCATGGAATACAAACTCGCCCGCTACATCATGCTCCCCGCCGCCATCAGCACCGCTATTTTCGGGCTTATCCTGATCCTGATGGTCCCCGAGCTTCTGCAGATGGGCTGGCTCCACGCCAAACTCACCCTCGTACTTTTACTCATCGGCTACCACGCGTCACTGGAGCACTTCCGCCTGCAGCTGAAACACGGCCATAACACCAAATCCGGCCGCTTTTTCCGGATGTACAACGAGGCTCCTACCCTGCTCCTTCTCGCCATCGTGATTTTGGCCGTGGTAAAACCATTCTAAGCTATGCGCTTCATCCAACGCAGCCCCCGCCGCCGTCATTCTCCCGCACGGGAGAAACGCAGCCGTGGCCGCCGCATCCTCACCCGCCTCGGCATCATCACTCTCCTACTTCTCATCACCCCCATCGCCATGGCGGTGGTGTTCCGCTTTGCACCCGTCCCACTCACACCGCTGATGCTCCAGCGCCTCGTGCAAGGCTACGGCTACCAAAAGGACTGGGTACCCCTTAACCAAATCTCCCCCCACCTCCGCCACGCGGTGGTCGCGGCAGAAGACAACATCTTCTGCTCCCACAAGGGCTTCGACTGGCGCTACCTGAATAAGGCAATCGAACAATGGCAGGAAGGTAACGCCAGCAAAGGCGGCAGCACCATCAGCATGCAGGTCGCCAAAAACCTGTACCTGCTTCCCGTCCGCGCCGCGTGGCGCAAGGCATTGGAAATCCCCCTCACAGCATTGCTGGAAAGCATGTGGCCCAAACAACGTATCCTCGAGGTCTATCTCAACATCGCCGAATGGGGCCCCGGCATCTACGGTGCCCAAGCCGCCGCCCAATACCACTTCAACACCTCCGCCAAACGCCTGACGCGCGAACAATCCGCCCGCCTCGCCGCCATCCTGCCGCTTCCCCTCAAGTGGTCGGCCAAAAAGCCGGGGCCCTACGTTTCGGCCCGCACCCGCCAAATCCTTCGCCGCACCAATCAGCTTGGCCCCACCTACCTGTACTGCACCAAATAATAGCCTCTTACCATGCCCGAACTCCCTGAAGTCGAAACCACTCTCCACGGCGTCCAACCGGTACTGGAAGGCCAACGCATCACGTCAGCCGAAGTCCGCGTGCCCACTCTGCGCCTCCCCACCCCCAAGGCGTCGGAATTCGAAGGCCGCACTTTCATCAACTTCCGCCGCCGCAACAAATACATTCTCGCCGACAACGACACCGGCCAGTCCCTCATCCTCCACCTTGGCATGTCCGGCCGCCTTACCCTCACCACCGCCGCCAGTCCCATCCTCAAGCACGACCACATCTTGCTCACCACCGCAAAAGGTCAGCAAGTCCGCTTTCACGACCCCCGCCGCTTCGGTCTCGTCCTCCTTACCCCCACAAACGATCTTCCTGACCACCCGCTGCTAAAGGACATCGGCCCCGAACCCCTCACCGAGGCTTTCAACGCCACCTATCTGCACACCGCCCTGCACGGCAAATCCATTCCCATCAAAACGGCGATCATGGACGGCAAACTCGTCGCCGGTGTCGGTAACATCTACGCGTCGGAAAGCCTCTTCCGCGCCAAACTCCATCCCTTAAAATCCGCCAACTCGCTCACCAAAAAACAGTGCAGCATACTGGTGTCCTGCATCCAGCAAACCCTGACCGATGCCATCGCCGCAGGCGGCTCCTCGCTCCGCGATTTTTCGCACTCCGAGGGCCAGCTCGGCTACTTCCAACATAACTTCGCCGTCTACGGCCGCAAAGGCCAACCCTGCTTGGTCTGCCAAACCCCTATAACCGCCCAAGTCGTCAACCAGCGCAACACCTTCTGGTGCCCCAGCTGCCAATGTAGCTAGGCAGGGTTACCCTTCTCGATTAGCGCGGGTCACTGGTCCGGTAGTGGCAAATCGGCGTGGGGTCCGCCGCGGGGAACCTATACCGCGTGCAGCTCGTATGCGCCCAAATGGTAAACACATACACGCCGGGGTTCATTTCCGCCACTGTGGCCGTCGAACCCGGTGTCAATCCTGTCACGGTCTGCTGGGTAACGGTAGGCGTCAAACCACCATACCAGGTCGGTCCGGCATCACCTGGGTTAAAACAGGCGGAACTGGTCTTGCTCGCATTGTCCATTCCCATACTGGCAGCATGTGCACCCGCATAGCCTACATATGGGTACTCCATCATCATGAAATATCCGTTGAGAGATCCCGCCTTCTTGGCTGGCGGAGCTACTCTTTTATTCTTTAAAGCCTTGCTATGCGCACGCCATGCTACCAAAGCCGCCGCCACTTTGGGGTTACTATGGGTCACCCAACCGTTCTCGGTCACCGGTCCCCAGCAGTTTTGCATATCATTCGTGCCAGGCGTGCAATTGCTCAGGGTCGTGCTACCCGCCTGTCCGCTTTTCTCATTCGCCCAATTCGGGTCACTATCGGAAATATACCCTTCCCACGAGCCATCCGGTCCGGTCGCCGGCCCACGCTCAAACTGCAACCACTTTACGCCATATCCCCAATAAATGTTGCCGGGCAAGCCTCCCCACGGCAAATCATCGCCACGGTTCAAACTGCATTGCCGCGCCCGCTCACCGTTATTAGCTCCCATAGCTTTATGGCGTAATTTGTCTTTGTAGCCATTAATCGTCCACGTCCGCGCTTCAAAAAACCATTTTTGGTTGCCCGGCTTAGAAAAACCGACACACGACTGGGGCATCCGTACCGCATCACCACCACCTTCGGTATATTTGGCCAAACGAGAAGGAACCCCCCCCGGCGCCACCATGCTGTAACCGGTGCGGCAGCTTACTTCAATAATTTCAGTTGGCTCCCAATAACTAATACGGTGCACAGAGCCTTCATATCCTGGGCAACAACACGGTCGGCCTTTACAAATACACCAGGCACAACAAATACCACCTGATTTAATATCGTATTTCATACATTCCGGACCCTTGCCCATCGACTCGGTCGTCTTAAACGGCGTCATCGTCACCCCCGGCAAACTCACCGTAGAATTCTTGCCACCACTATCCAGCATCACATCATCACCTGTGCCGGCATATCCGCTCACAACAAGGCCACACGCCACTATCACGCCCAACAAGAGGCTTCGCATACAGCCAACCGGCCCAATTCGTAATTTCATACCCATGATGATGCCCTTATAGCGGGCCATGACAAGCCTTTTTGCAATTCGCCCTGACGTGCTGCGCCCAAAAACCAACACTCGCCACCCGCTCCCCACTGGCCAAACACCCCCAAACACCGTATACCAACGCTATGAGCCAGCCCCGCCTCGTCTTTGCGATCGAAACCTCCTGCGACGAAACCGCCACCGCCCTCGTCGACGTTTCCACGCGCCGCATCCTCGCCCAAAGCATTTATTCCCAGTACGCCGAGCACGCCCCCTACGGCGGCGTGGTGCCCGAGCTCGCCTCCCGCGCACACTTAGAGCGCCTACCCTATCTGTCGGAACACACCCTTCACCAAGCTGGTGTCACATGGAACAACGTCGATGCCATCGCCGCGACCGTCGGCCCGGGCCTCACTACCGCACTGGTGGTTGGTGCTACCTTTGCCAAAACGTTGGCCGTGGGCTTAGGTAAACCCTTCCTTGCCACCAACCATATCGAGGGCCACGCCCTCTCACCCTTGCTCGCCGAAAACAGCGCGCCTCTGGCACAATCGTTCCTTGATAACCAAGAGCCCTACCTCCTCCTCCTCGTTACCGGCGGCCATACCCAGCTGATCCAAGTCGCAAAACCCGGCCATTACACCACGCTCGGCAGCACGCAGGATGACGCCGTCGGCGAAGCCTTCGACAAAGTCGGCAAACTCCTCAACCTGCCGCACCCGGCAGGCCCCGCGATCGAGAAACTCGCCGCGACCGGTAACGCCTCCGCCATCCAACTCCCGCACCCCAAAACCGAAAACCCTCTCGGCTTCTCCTTCTCCGGACTCAAAACCGCGGTGCGCGAGTATCTCACCAAACACCCAGACGTAAACCCCGCCGACCTCGCCGCCAGTTTCCAACACACCGTCGCCACCCTGCTCGCCCGTAAAACCGCCGCCGCCATTCAAACCACCGGCAGCCGCCATGTGGTGGTAGCTGGCGGTGTAGCGGCCAACAAAGCCATCCGCGCCGCTCTTGTGCAGGTCTGCGAGCAGGCTTGTACCACCTTCACCGCACCACCGCTCATTCTCTGTACCGACAACGCCGCGATGATCGCCTACGCCGCGGGCCTCCGCGCCCAACACGGCTTAGAAACCGGCTCGCTCTCCACCCGCGTGCTTCCGCGCTGGCCGCTGGAAGACATGGCCAAATCTGTCCAATGAACCGTTAAATCTTACGGTTAGCTTAAATTTTAGACTTAAGTTATAACATAAAATTCAATATTTTAACTTAAAATTAACCCAAAAACCACACTCTTTGACCGTATTAACACTTCCCATCTCAGGTGGGCTGGTTTATATCACCACCCATCCAGACACTCGTCAAAACTCAGCTCACACTCATGCACACATCCCCACAGCTCAGGCTCTGCCTCATTCTTGTCGCCGTATTCTTCGGTTTGTTCGGCCCTACCAATGCCGATGAAGTCCACAAAACATGGGATTACCCGCCCTTCGGCGCCGATGATATCGCGCTCTACAAGGCGTTCGAGGCCAGCTGCTCCAAGCTCAACCGTCTCACTCCCTCCAAGCAACTCCACGCCAATCCCGTCTTCGGTAAGGCCAGCCAGTGGCAGTCAATCTGCCGCGAAGGCCTCGCCAAAAAACCGAATCTCTTAGAGGACTACCTCGAAACCCGCCTCACCAAGGTTAAACTCGGCGGTGGCGAAGGTAAATTCACCGGTTACTACAAGCCGGTATTAGAAGGCTCGCGCAAACGTCACGGCGCCTACCAAACCCCGCTGCTGGCACGCCCGTCCGACCTCACCCTCTGCAACGGCGCCACCGGCCGCAAACTGCCGGACGGATCCTGCCGCAACCCTTACCGTACCCGCGCCGACATCATGGCCAACCTGAAGGACTATAAGGTCATCGTCTGGCTGAAAGACCCGGTCGACGCCTTCTTCCTGCACATTCAGGGTTCCGGCACGGTGGAGCTGGAAAACGGCGATGTCGTCCACGTCGGTTTCGCTGGCAAAAACGGCCACCCCTATGTCGCCATCGGCAAAACGCTGAAAGACATGGGCGCACTCAAGGGTGATATCACCGCTCCTAAAATCAAAGCCTGGCTGGCGGCCAACCCGGACCAAGCCCAAGAGGTTCTCAACAGCAACCCCAGCTTTATCTTCTTCCAAGAAACAAAGGAAGAAGCCCCCGGCGCCTACGGTGTCGCCCTCACCGCTGGTCGTAGCATGGCGGTAGACCGCGCCCATATGCCATTAGGTGTGCCGCTGTTCATCAAGTCCAAGAACACCTTCGACGCCGCCCCATGGGACCGCATCATGTTCGCCCAAGACGTTGGCTCGGCCATCAAAGGCGCCAACCGCGGCGATATCTACTTCGGCCACGGCCCGCTGGCCGGAGACCGCGCCGGCGACCAAAACGCCCCCGGCCAACTGTGGGTGATGGTGCCAAAAGAAAACGTCGGCCAAAAAGCCGCCGCCAACGAACTGGCCGAAATCGAACCCGCCGCTGGCAAAGCCAACTAAGCAAAAGGCCTCTCCCGAGGCCTTTCTTTTTACGCCTACCCCGATTACAATCACAGCATGAGACACTCCTTCGACTCCAACCCCACCATCTTCGGCAAAATTCTCCGCGGCGAAATCCCCTGCAACAAGGTGTACGAAGACGATCAATTCCTCGCCTTCCACGACATCGCCCCCAAAGCTCCCGTCCACGTACTAGTCATCCCGAAAACGCACCTCGAGGGCCTGCAAGACGCCCAAGACGGCGACCAAGCCCTCCTCGGCCAACTGATGGTCACCGCCAACGTAATCGCCACCCAGCTCGGCCTGAAGGAGCAAGGCTACCGCCTCATCACCAACGCCGGCAAAGGCGCGGGGCAAGAAGTCCCCCACCTCCACCTGCACATCCTCTCTGGCCCCGCAAGCCTCCCCGGGTTTTAAACCCCATCACCAAAACGCAAAAACGGCGCCCTAGGGCGCCGTTTGCAGAAGGTTAATTGATCGTAGTCGAAACCAGCATATGCTCCTGAAAGTCGGTATCATATTGCGGAGTCTTCAGATCATGAACAACGTAAGTCCGAAACTCGTCCTCCGTTTTCATACCCGTTGGGGTGATATACACCGCGCTGTCATCCATAAACTTCCACATTTCCCCGAGAAAGATCTCATCAGAAAGTCCGGAAGTCGCCTCATCGACAATCGACAAGCTCCGCACGTGCAAATAACCTTTCCACGGGGTTTCGTAATCCATCAGTCGTACGCGCAGGGCCCTCACGATTTCCTCAGGCCTATAGGCTTGAGCCTCCCACTCGCCCCTTTTCTCGGAAAACACCTTTGTCCCATAGGCATGAACAAACGACGCCGCCGAGAGATAGCTTCGGGCAATCCGCGGTAAGGGCACGCCATCTGCCAGTTTCCGGGTTTTGGAAAACACCATCGGCAAAAAACGCGCCTGTCGGGGTAAAAACAGGTCGTCTACCACAAACAACCGGTCGAGCAAGACGTTCGGTTTTTCCTGACACATCACGGTCACACAGATACCGAAACGACCATCCTTCAGGCGCCACACCCCGTTATGCAGAGCGACCGCCATCAGAAAACTCTCTAACGAATCCTCTTCGCAAGTGAATCCATGCGAGGAATTCAAGCGGAGAGCTGTAAACTCCCACGTGGTACGGAAATTTCCGTCCGTGGGCATGATTTCATATGTATTCCCCATGATAGCTCTCCTTCTGAAGACAGGGACATAAACAGGCACCAGTTAAGATGACCAAACCCTACCCCACATCCCAACCCCACACAACCGCATACACAAAAAAGGCGCCCATAGCGCCCTTCTCCCTTACCAATTCTCCCGCACCCACTGCACCGGCCTTACGTGCTTATACACCTTCTTCCACCCCTTCGCCGGCCACTTGCCCTCCATCGCCTCATCGGGGTCAGGCTTGCCATGGAACACGGCAATACGGCATTCGCGTGGCAGCGGCACATCCTTCCACCAGCGCTGCGGCCAGCTCGGCAGCAAGTCTTCCTTAAAGCTGCAACACCAGCCCTTCGGCCAAAAGCGCTGCACACCCTTTTCGCCTAGGGTCGCGGAAATAAACTCCTGCTCAATCCGGAACTCATTCTTATACAAACCTTCAGGGTCAGCCACAAACCGGTCGTAAATCTCGGGGTAGGCCCCTACGGTAAACCGGAACACGCTGGTATTCCCAATCGGCTGGCCATTCGGTGTGGTCTTGCCCTCTTTCGTCGGATTCTCCCACACGCAGTACATACCGGGCTCATACTCCCAAAACGCATCAAGGCTGCCGGTCAGCACCAAGTCCACATCCAAAAACAGCGCGTCGCGGCCATTTAAATCCGCCGCCAAGTCCTGCTTCCACAAGCTCAGCTTTTTCCACGGCTTCACACTCAGGTGCTCCGGCACACCGGGGAACGGCGGCAACGGCCGACAATCCACCGCGGGGTCAATTCCCGTCACATCGTCGGTAAAGCACACCAACCGTACCTCACCACGTGTGTGCTTGCGCACGCCGCGCCACAGCCGGTTCACATACTCAGGGCCATAGCGCGTGCCCCATTTCATACAAAAAACCAGTTTTTCCGGAGATACTTTGCTCATACCCCCACCGTACCCTACCCGCGTGTCCTCCGCCACCTCTCTGCCCCATCTCCGTACAGTCCTGTCAGCCAGATTTTGCTAATCCTCCATACACTCTTAGCAAAAGGGATAACGATATGTTCGACTACTACGGCCTCGACTGGGTGCTTCTCGCATTAGGCCTCGCCACCAAATACCTTACCATCCATCAAAACCGGATGGCCTTTGTCACGAGCATCTTCGCCTGCAGCGCGGGACTATTAGTCGCACTCATGGCGCATCAATATGGTTTGGTTGCCTTTAACGCCATTCTTATTGCCATGTCCCTAAAGGGCTTCCAGCACTGGACCAATCTCGCCAAACAGCGCACGACGGAAACCAGCGCCGTCCCTACAACCGCTTAATCTAAAAAAAACCGCCCTAATCGAGGCGGCTGCATATCGGGTGCATCCGGCGGGATGAGCTGGTGCTTTTCTTCACGAAAATCGGGTGGCGCGGTGTAGAAACGACTACATAAGCCGCCCGATTTTTGGGAAAAAAGTGCCAGATCGCCCGTCCGGTGCGCCCGACTACTGGTTCATCGACCGGAAAAAGTCGGCATTGGTCTTCGCGCGCTTCATCTTGTCGAGCAGGAATTCCATGCTCTCCACAATGCCCATCGGCTGCAGAATACGGCGCAGAATCCAAACCTTCTGCAACTGGTCTTCGCTAAACAACATCTCTTCGTGACGTGTCCCGCTCTTCGAAATATCAATCGCCGGATACGTCCGCTTTTCCACCAGCTTGCGGTCGAGCGTGATTTCCGAGTTACCGGTGCCCTTGAACTCTTCAAAAATCACTTCGTCCATACGGCTACCGGTATCAATCAGCGCGGTGGCAATAATCGTCAGGCTGCCGCCCTGCTCGATCTTACGGGCCGCACCAAAGAAGCGCTTCGGCTTCTGCAACGCATTCGCATCCACACCACCGGTCAAAACCTTCCCAGAACTGGGCACAACGGTGTTATAGGCACGCGCCAAGCGGGTCAAGCTGTCGAGCAGAATCACCACATCCTGCCCCAACTCCACCAAACGCTTGGCTTTTTCAATCACCATTTCCGATACCTGCACGTGGCGGCTGGCGGGCTCGTCAAAGGTCGAGGAAATCACTTCACCCTTCACACTGCGCTCCATATCCGTCACTTCCTCGGGGCGCTCGTCCACCAGCAGCACCATCAGGGTCACTTCAGGGTGTTTTTCTTCAATTGCGTGGGCAATCGCCTTCATCATCATGGTCTTACCGGCTTTGGGCGGCGCTACCAGCATGCAGCGCTGGCCCTTCCCGATCGGCGCCACCAAGTCAATCACCTGACCGGTGCGGTCCTTGCTGTTGGCATCTTCCAAGGTAAACTTTTCGGTCGGGTACAGGGGTGTCAGCTTGTCAAAGTTCGGGCGGTGACGCACTTGGTCCGGCTTCATGCCCTGCAGGGTTTCAATCGCCACCAGTGCAAAGTAACGCTCACCGGGGTTGGGGTGACGCACCGTACCGGTAATCATATCGCCGTTGCGCAGGCCCATCCGGCGGATCAAGCTCGGGCTGACGTAAATGTCTTCGGGCGTACCGGTATAGTTATTTTCTTTTGCACGCAAAAAGCCAAAGCCATCCGGCACAATGTCCAAACAACCCTCACCGCGCACCACAATGCTGCGGTCTTGGCGTTCCACAATGCGGAACATCAGCTCATGACGGCGCAAATTCGCCGGGTCCTTCACACCCGCTTCTTCCGCCAACTGGAACACGTCTTCATTGGAAAGGTCACGGATCTGCTGCAGGTGGGTAATTTCCATGCTGGCACCCCCTTCACGCGGCGCACGCGGCTCACGCAGCTCATCACCCATCTGGCCACCACCGGTGCGGTCATCCCGACGCGGACGGCCGCGACCATTCCGGTCATTGCGCTCGCCACGGTCTTTAAACTCACGGTTTTCGCGGGGCTCGCGGCTCTCAGCGGCAGGTGCCTCCATACCTTCCACTACCGCAGCTACGGTATCTAATACCTCATCGGCCTTGGCGCGCACGCCCAAGGTGCCGGTGGCTTCACCGCTTGGCTTTACACTCAAACTACCGCCGGTCGGGCGATACACGCGACGGCCTTGGCTCTTTACATCGTCCATGAGGAATAATGACCTGACTTATGCTACTACGGAAAACAAAGTATGAAGACTTGGTTTAGGTGGGGAGATGCTCAGCAAAACTGCTTCACACCCAACCTCTAACCAATCCCACTAACGCCGTCAAGACGTTCCCACGCCCTGTCAGCGATTTTCTTATGGAACCCCATACAAATCCGCAGATCAACATGCGAACGATCTGCCCAACGGGCATGGCCCGTCGGGCATGTCCTTTTTATTTTTGTAACCCTTGGAGTAATGTTCATGTCTCGCGTACTTGCTCGTGCCTACAACAAGCACAACACCCGCCCCAGAAACCTGATAGTTTGGGTTTACGCCTTTATATCGCTTTTCGCCTTTCTTCACGGAATGGGCGGACTCGAAAAAGAGGTAAATCTGACGAACCTGCAATTCTGGAGCTATGCCGGTGCTATGCTTGGCGGATTATTTGGCGTCGTTCTGCTGTTCGCCAAATGGATCTGCAAAGACTGATAACGAAACCTTCGACATGATGTCGAAGAAGAAAAGCCCGGCATGATGCCGGGCTTCCTTATTGTGTAAAAACATCTTATACATACCTCATTGCCCTCGCTCAAAAGGAGCCACCCATGCCCCGTTCCGTCCGTAAACTCCCACGCATGCCGCGCAGGTCCTTTCCGCTAAATCCGCCCTTACCTGCAGCGCACACCGGCCCTGCCGAACCCTTCAGCAGCAGCATCCGTCTTTACATCTGCGTCCTCCTTATGCTCGGCATCGGCATCTTTGGTGCCCTGATGAAAAAAAACTATGCATCAGCCGGTTCTATCCTGATGCCGATCATCGTCATCGGCATGCTGCTGCACCGAGACTGGACCCGTTGGCGCGATTACCGCCAACAAAACCCCCGATCCACAGGATAGCATTCGACTAAAAAAGCCCGGCATCACGCCGGGCTTCCTTATTTCGCAAAACCCTTGCGAGACCCGCTAATAAAGTATACATAAAACCACCTTCAGGTCCATTTAGAAAGGAATACGCACATGCTTCGTTGGCTTTTTGGTAAAAAACCTTCTGCAACCGTAACTCCCACAACTCCTACATCTCAAACCGCTCCTATTCCCGTGGCACCTACGCTGCAACAGCGGCCCTTGCCGCCAGAATCCTCTTTCGCCGCCGAACTTCACAGAACGGCCGTCGACGCTAATGTCGCACAACAACGCACTGAACTAGAGGCCGAACAGCAGCAGAATCGACAACGTCATGCAGCTGAGAAGACACGCCTCATTCAGCGCGTCCATCTTTTGATGGAAATTGAGAGGTATGTCTCTCAACCTGACTTTATCGAGGAGCTGAAAACTGTTCTCAAAAAGGCTGTTATTCAGAACACCTCGCTCACCAAATGGGATGCGACGGAATTCTTCGAGGATCGCTTTCTAAAGTTGGGGTACATCCGCAAGGACAGGAGAGACCGAAACGGTTTTTTGAGCAATGAATACGAACGGGAGCAGGCGATAGAGAGAACGATCGAAACTCTCAAGCCCATCTTGAGTAAATTGCACATCCATGTCAGCCCCGAGCCACATGAATTCCCCGAAAGCTACACATCGTTCTCTTCAAGTGGGTACAATGAAAAGGAATATACGACGACTCGCATAGAATCCCGTCCAGGAATCACTCTGAGCTGGTAATCATGTTAATCGAACTAACGAAGCCCGGCACGATACCGGGCTTCGTTATTTAATGCGCCGCCTCCCAATTAGCCCCCACCCCCGCCTCCACTGCCAGCGGCACCGCCAACTCCACAACCCCACCCATCACCACCGGCAGCATCGCCTTCACTTCCTCCACCGCCTCCGGCGCGCATTCCAACACCAATTCGTCATGCACCTGCATCAGAAGCGAGGCCTGCTTGCCCTGCAACGCGGCTTCCACCTGCGGCATCGCCAGCTTAATCACATCGGCATTACTGCCCTGCAAAGGCGCGTTAATCGCTGCCCGTTCGGCACCAGCCCGCAAACCACCGTTCACCGACTGTATCTCCGGCAACCACACGCGCCGCCCATACAGGGTTTCCACATAACCGCGCTCACGCGCAAACTGTTTGTTATGCTCCATATAATCGCGCACACCATCGTAGCGCTTGAAATACGCCTCAATCCATTCCTGCGCCTCAGAGGTTGAGCACCCAATCTGGCCTGCAAGGCTGCGCGCGCCCATGCCATATACCAAGCCAAAGTTAATGAACTTCGCCGCGCGCCGCTGTTCCTTGGTCACCTGCTCCACCGGTATCCCCCGCACCAAACCGGCGGTATAGGCGTGAATGTCAAAACCCTCCCTAAACGCCTGCCGCAACGGCTCGGAGCCACTAAAATGCGCCAGCAACCTTAGCTCAATCTGGCTGTAGTCGGCACTCACCATCACCCAGCCCTCGCGCGGCACAAACGCATGGCGTATTTTGCGCCCCTCCTCGGTCCGTATCGGAATATTCTGCAAATTCGGGTCGCTGCTGGAAAACCGCCCCGTCGCCGCACCCATCTGCTGGTAACTGGTGTGCACACGGCCGGTCAGCGGCAACACCTGCCGCACCAGCGCATCGGCATAGGTGCTCTTGAGCTTGGCCAGTTGGCGGTATTCCCCCACAATCTGCGCCACCAAAGCGCCCTTGGTGCCCTCTTCCGCCGCAATCTCTTCCAGCACATCCACCGCCGTACTGCGCTTCTTTCTCAACTTCTCCGAGCCCGCACCCAACTCGTCAAACAGCACCACCGCCAATTGCTGCGTGCTCTGCACGTTAAACTCGTGCCCCGCCAACTCCCAAATCTTGGCTTCAAACAGGCCCATCCGCCCGCCAAAATCGGCACTCAGGCGCTCTAACTCAGCCTTGTCTACGCACACACCGCGCGCCTCCATCGCCACCAGCACGGGCAGTAACGGACGCTCCACCTGCTCATACACCACTTTCACGCCACGTTCGGCATCAGCGTTTTCCGCCTCCAACCGCGCCGCAAATAACTCCCACAACCGCCACGTCGCATCAGCATCCTCCGCCGCATACGCCACCGCCTGCTCCAACGGAACCTTGTCAAAGGTCACCATGGCCTTGCCAGTCCCCGCCACGTCCTTAAACGCAATCATCGTATGCCCCAAATGCCGTGTCACCAGATCATCCATGCCATGGCCCCAACGCCCACCATCCACACAGGCCGACATCAGCATCGTATCATCATAATTCACAATCAGTTTCTGCAACGTCTCATCGGTATTCTCCGGCGTCACGCCCAGCGCCCGCGCCAATACTAACCAATCATACTTCAGGTTATGCCCTACTTTGCGCACGGCAGGGTCGGCCAGTAACGCCTTCATATCGGCCAGCACATCCAAGCCTTCCACCCCATGCGGTCCGCTTGCTTCCTGCGCTGCAAACATATCGAGCATGTCCAACGCCTTGGCCTGCATCTTCACCGGCACGTAGCACGCCTTGCCCGCACCCACGCTTAAACACAGCCCCACCAATTCCGCCGTGTAGGGGTCAAGGCCGGTGGTCTCGGTATCCAGCGCCAGCGTACCCACGCGACGCGCCTCCGCCAGCCACCACTCCCAACGTTCCCGTGTGGCCACACATTCGTAATCGCCCCACGCCGCAGCACCTTCAACGGACGCGGCTTTTTCCACAGGGCGCCACACCGTCTGCCGGTCATCCGGCTTACCAGTCGCCTTACCTTCGCGTTTCTCCAAACGGTTCGCTAATGTCCTAAACTCCAGCTCATCGCGCAGATAATCCGCCGCCTTATGCAAAGCAGGATGAAACGTCAAATCCGTCTCCGCCCACGTCACATCGTCCTTCAAACGCGCCAAATCCCGGCTCAAAAACGCATTGTCACGGTTCTCCGCCAACTTAGCGCGCAGGGTCTCGCGCGCCACCTTGCTCAAATCGCCATAAATAGCCTCTAAACTCCCTAACTGAGATACCAACTCCCCCGCCGTCTTCGGCCCCACACCGGGCACACCGGGGATATTATCCACGCTATCGCCCATCAACCCCTGCACATCGGCAATCAGCTCGGGCCCTACCCCAAATTTCTCCACCGCCTCTTCTGGCCCACTGGTCTTGTCGCGCAAGGTATCCAGCAACACCACCCCATCACCCACCAACTGCAGCAAGTCCTTGTCGCTAGTCACAATCGTTACTTTGTCGGCGCCGTAACGGTCCTTGCGGTGCTTCACCATCGTCGCGATGATATCATCCGCCTCAAACCCCACCTCACACACCACCGGCAGGCCAAACGCCTCCACCAGTGGTCGTACATGCGGCAACTGCACCGCCAGGGCCTCATCCGGCGCTTTCCGGTTGGCTTTATAGGTCGGGTAGAGCTGGTGGCGCCAGTTGCCCCCCTTGGCATCCAGCGCCACCACACACATGTCCGGCTTCAAGTCTTCCACCACCTTCACCAACATCTGCGCCACGCCAAACAACGCATTCGTGGGCATGCCGTCACTGCTGCGGCTCAAATTCCCGCGCACGGCATGGTAGGCCCGGAACACGAAGCCCATGCCATCAATAATCACCAAATGCTTGCCCATACTCAAAAACCCCTATTTCCCAATACAAAACGTACTAAACACCACATCCAGCACATCCTCGCTGGAGGTCCGTCCCGTCACCGACCCAATCGCACTCGCCGCATCGCGCAAATCCTGCGCCGCCAGCTCGGCGACACTGCCATCACCTTCACCCGCACGCGCCATTACTGCTAGCGCATGCCCCAACGCCTGCAACGCTAACTCCACCGCCGCCTTATGCCGCTGCCGCGTGAGTAGCGCACTCTCGGTCGCTTCACCCCCCACCTCAGCCACCATCCGCGTCAACACCGGCATCACGCGCTTCAAGGCTTCCTGCTCTGTCAAATTCGCCGCGATAACCGGATACCACTCCTCGCCCACCTTCACCTTGGCCGGAAAATCCCCGTCCACCTTATCAGCCTTGCTCATCACCACCAGCGTCCGTTCCGGAACCATCAACTCCGCCATATCCGCCGCGATTTCCTCACCCAGCGTGCTATCCACCACCACCAGCAACAAATCAGCCCGCTCGGCCTGCTTGCGGGCCCTGCGCACCCCTTCCGCCTCAATCACATCCCGCGTCTCACGCATCCCCGCCGTATCGGCCAAAGTTACCGGAAAACCGCCAATATCCAGCACACTGGTCACCACATCGCGCGTCGTCCCGGCAATGTCGGAAACAATCGCCACATCGCGGCCAGAAAGCAAATTAAGCAACGTGCTCTTTCCCGCATTCGGCCGCCCCACAATCGCCAACGCAATCCCATCACGCACACGCGCCCCAGCTTGCTCACCCAGCGCCGCCGTCAAATCGGCCATCAGGCTGTGCATATTCTTGGTCAGCGCTGGTGCCGCCAGCACATCCAGCTCTTCATCCGGAAAATCAATCGCCGCCTCCACCTGCGCCAGCAAGTTCATCACACCCTTGCGCCAGCCTTCAAACCGCTCACCTAAAGCCCCATCCAACTGACGCAAAGCCTGCTTGCGCTGCACCTCGGTCTGCGCCGCAATCAGGTCGGCCAGCCCTTCCGCCGCCGTCAAATCCATCTTGCCGTTCAATACGGCCCGACGCGAAAACTCACCCGGCAACGCCATGCGCACGCCATGCGCCAAAATTGCGTCCAGCACGGCTTGCACCACCGCACGGCCACCATGGCCCTGCAATTCCACCACATCCTCACCGGTAAAGCTGGCAGGCGCCCGAAACCCCACCGCCAAACCTTCATCCAGCTCTTCACGCCCCAAAATAAACTTGCCAAACACCACCTTGCGCGGCGCAGCTCCCTCTAATGCCGCACACACACTGGCACCTACTTCCCACGCCCGCGGGCCGGAAATACGTATCACCGCCACCCCCGCCGCCACCGGCGCGGTGGCCAAAGCCACAATGGTATCTCCCAAAACGTAATCGAAGCTGAAGGCGTGCGCGGTATTCATGCGCGCATACTGTCCCAAATCCGCAAAATCCGCTAGGGTGAAGCCCATGATTCGGCCCACAATCCTTCTCGCTCGCCCGCGCCCGCACATGCAACGCAGCCTGCAGGCCCTCCACGACGCCGGAATCTCACCCGAAACCATCCTCAGCTTCACCCTCGCCGAGCCGGAAACGCTCCCCGTCAGCATTCCACCCGCAACCACCGCCCTTATTCTCACCAGCCCCCTCGGCTGCCCTAGTTTAGAAGGCAAGCCCGAAATCACCACCCTCCCGGTCTTTGCCGTCGGCCCCACCACGGCCGATGCAGCCCGCGCTCTGGGTGCCAACGTGGTACTGATAGGCTCCGACAACGGCCACACCATGGCGCAGGATATTCTCCAACAGGAAACCCTGCTCCACACCTTCGCCCACCTGCACGGAGACCACGCTGGCATGGAATGGCACAGCCTTCTGACCGAAGCCGGTCACACCGTGTTCCCGCTGCCCGCCTATCATACCCATCATATCGAAACTCTCCCCGCGGATGTCACCCAAACCCTTGCCGAAAAAGGTTTCCCCGCCTTCACACTGCTGTTTTCCGCAGGCAGTGCACGCCACTTGGCAAACCTGCTGAAACAGGCCAACATACCTCTCAGTGGCACGGCCCTGTGCCTCAGCGAAGCGGTTGCGACCGAAGCCATCCAACACTGGCCCCATGTCCGTATCGCCACGCGCCCCTCCCTGGAAGGTGTCATCACCCTTCTGGAAGAAACCCAACAACAAGAAACGCCCAGCTAGGTCCACCATGAAACTCCCCTCCCGCCTGCTTGTCCCCACACTCGCCCTCCTCACGGTCAGCGGCGGAGGCTTGGTGTATTACCTGTACCAGCAACAAAGCACCACCGGCACACCGGTCAACGTCGCGGCAGGCCTGCCCCTGCCGCCCACCTCCAGCAGCAAAATCAACGTTCTACCCAATCAGGATGGCTTAGGCACCCCCGTCACCTCATCCGACACCCCTCTGCCAAGCACCACCAGCATTACCCTGCCGCAAGCGCCGGAAACCCAGATAGCGCCCGCCAAAAACGCAGTGTTCGACCCCACCGCCGCCCGCCTCGGCACCACCTTAAGCCTGCTACTCAACGCGTGGCCCAACGGCGGCCCGCTGCCACGTCAATTGGCTACCGCCGCCGCACAGTTGGCGAACGAAACCGGCCAACCCGCCCTCGCCTCTGCCGCCAACGCCTTGCGTAGCTCCACCCCACGCGAAGGGCCGGTTACGTTGCAAGTGCTTCTACTAGAAACCTCCCATCTCGTCACACTTGCCCCGCCGGAAAACCTCCCGCAAACCGACGTTCAAGCCGAAGAGCAAAAATCCTGGTTCCGCAAACAACTGGAAAAAATCGTCACGATCTCCGAAACCCCCGCCACTCAAAACCGCTGGGTGACCGCCATCAACACGGTCCAGCAACAACTGGTGCGCGGTGCCGTGACCGACGCTATGGCAAATCTGGAAAGCTCGCCATTAGAAGCCGACCCACGCCTCGAGGGCCTGCGCATCCTCACCCGCAACTACCTCAACCAAAGCGGCAAGCTCACCAATCTCATCACCACCTACACCAACACCTATCTGCTGAAGCAGGATGATTAATCGCTACATGAAGTCCGCCCTCACCGCCCTCATCGTCCTCGCACTCTTGCTCACCACCGCATGGCTGCTGGCGCTGTGGGGCACGGCACCTTTACCGGTCACGCTCACACTCGGCGGCACCGTGCTTAACACTTCGGTACCGGTCGCCATCATGCTGGTGCTGGCGGTGCTCGTGCTCACCTTCTATCTGGGTCGCCTCACCGGTTGGTTCTTGCGCCTACCTAGCAAACTTCTGCACATCCGCAACCGCAAGGCCGGGCAACATCTCATAGAGGCGTACAGTACCTACCTGCTGGAAGACTCTGCCGAAGCCATCAAACGCCTCAGCAGCTTCACACCGGATACTGAAATCCACGCCCTGCTGGCCGACCTCCTGCGCCTGCGCACCAACCTCGATACCGCAACGATGCCCGACAAGCTCGAAACACATCTCGCCAACCCCTCCACCGCCGTCCTCGCCGCATGGGCGGGTGCCCGCGCCGCTGCCCATCAGGCCGACTGGTCGGAAGTCGCCCGTATCAGCGCCCTCGGCCGTCGCTATGCACCCCACCACCAACCCCTTCGCGTCCTGCAATTCAAAGCCCTCACCAATACCGGAGACCCTCAAGCCAGCACTTTGCTGCCACTCCTCAAAGACGACCTCGGCGCCGCTAATACCAAACTGGTCGGCCAGATCCTGCAAGGGCCCGATGCGCTGACCGCCCGCCCGATTCTCGAGAGCCGCTGGGTGAAAGACTTCGAAGCCTGGCTTGCAACACCTTCAGAAGATCTGCCCCAATGACCCAACGCAAGCCTCCCGCCGGTACCGACCTCGACTGGCTGAATGAAATTGCGGATATCAAACCCCTCGGTGCCAAAGGCCCCGCCACACCGGCTTTGCCCAAAATGCCAAAACCCACCAATCCCGATATCCCCGAACTTCCCTACAAACCCAAAATCATCATGGGCTGGAACGACGCTCCCGCCTTTCCGGTCTTGAGTAATACAGTAGACCTGATCTCCGGCCACGCCCCGCATATGGAACCAGGCCTGTTTAAACAACTCGCCGCCGGTAAACTGCGCCCCACCGCCATCCTCGACCTCCACGGCCATGGTGAAGGTGATGCATGGTTGGAACTGGTCGATTTTCTCCACGCCTGCGTGGAGAACGACCACCGTACCGTCATGGTCATCCATGGCAAAGGCACGGGTTACGGGCCAGCACGTAATATGGGCGTTATCAAGTTCCAAATCGGCACATGGCTTGCGTCACACCCCAAAGTACTGGCCTTTCATACCGCTCTTCCGCAAGAAGGTGGCAGCGGTGCGCTCTACGTCTATCTCAAACGTCCGCAGCGTTAAGTCACATTCTACGTTCTTTCAATCACCTGACACCCTTGTCCCCAACCCCCTGCGGATAACCCTCCCCAACTCCGGTATAACCTCCCCCCATTTCACTCCGTTACCAACAACCCCTCTTCCTTCGCCTTACCCTCGGGATAAAACACCCCTATTCCCTCCCCTCTCCCTCCCCCTTTCCCACATCAATCCTATTGCCCTAACAATGCGTAGAATAAGTCCTTTCCCAACTTACCCCCATATCCCACAGCACAAGAACATGACCCCTTTCTTTCTCTTTTTTTAAAACTCTCTTTTTCTTTTTTCTTGTCCCTTACACAAACCGGTCCGATGTCCGAGACGACACTTGGTTTTTGGACCGTTTAAGATTAGGGTGCGGCCTATGACGACTCCTCTTCTTGTACAGGCCCTTCAACGCCAACCGGTCAACCGCCCTCCTGTGTGGCTGATGCGTCAGGCCGGCCGTTATTTGCCGGAATACCAAGCCATCCGTGCCCACTTTACCGACTTTATCGAGTTCTGCTTAACCCCAGACGCCGCCACCGAAGTGACCATTCAACCGGTCGCGCGCTTCGATCTCGATGCCGCCATCATCTTTGCCGATATTCTGACGATTCCCCACGCCTTGGGGTTAGAGGTTGCCTTTACCAAAGGCCACGGCCCGCGTGTCGAAACCTTCCACAGCGCCAGCCAGCTTGCCGATATGCAGCTGCATCTGGCCGCCATCCCGACCGTGCTCGACCCCGTCAGCCAAACCGTGCGTCAAGTGCGTGCCGCCCTGCCCGACGACAAAGCCGTCATTGGCTTCAGCGGCGGCCCCTTTACCCTCGCCTGCTACATGATGGACAAAAAACCCTCGGAAGGGATCCCGAACACGCTTAAAATGGCGGAAGAAGACCCCCAAACCTTCAAAGCGCTACTCAATCTGCTCACCGAGGCCTGCACCACCTATCTGCGCCAGCAAATCAACGCCGGCGCCAATGCGGTACAGGTGTTCGAAAGCTGGGCCCTCGCCTGCCCCAGCTACCTGTGGGAAATCGCCGTGGAAGGCCCGTTACTCACCATCGGCCGTAACGTGCACGCCACTCATCCCGCCACACCGGTGATCCTCTTCCCGCGCGGCGCCAATCAAAACCAGCTTAAGGCGCTCACCGAGAAATCCGCCAACACCTTTAACGGCCTGTCCTTGGGTACCGATGCCAATCTGGCTTGGGCCGTCCAACATCTCCAACCGCAAGTAGCCATTCAGGGTAATCTCGATCCCCTTCTCACCGAAGGCCCGGGCATCCCGCTGCAACAGGCGCTCACTACCATGCTGAACACCGCAGCCATTCACCCGGGCTATGTTGTGAACTTGGGCCACGGCCTGACACCGCAAACCCGCCCCGAGAACGTCCAACGTATTGTCGAAACAGTGAAGGCTTGGCAAAACCCACAAGGTTCGGTAGCCTGATCCTCATGAGCAACTGGGCCGCCGCATCCACCTTTCGCCGCCACCGGGGCCCGTGGTTGATGCTGAGCGCCTTGGTAGGCACAGCGGGCAGCTTCCTGCTGTTTTTGCACCTGATGCAAACCTCGGCCCCGTTTGCCGAAACGGTCGCCAAAATCAGCCCCGACCTCGCCAACCGTTTCAGTTGTACCTGTCCGTTCTGTTCGGCCGCCTGCCAACCGCCGGAGAGCGAACAAGGCCTTAACCGGTTCGATAACGGCCTGCCCCAGTTCTA
The DNA here is from genome assembly GCA_027485835.1 of Alphaproteobacteria bacterium. Classification (GTDB taxonomy): domain Bacteria; phylum Pseudomonadota; class Alphaproteobacteria; order UBA2136; family UBA6156; genus UBA6156. Next base: position 543,304 of record JAIXQG010000002.1, on the reverse strand, counting down.
AAAACACCAAACCCCCATTCAAGGGGGTTTTTAAGTCCTGTGGTTATGTAAATCTTATTTCACCATTTCAAGGTTGCGCTTGTTAATCCAACCAGAGGCACCGGGCGCTTCCACCTTGCACAAAGTGCCAACCTCGGCTACGTCTTCACAGCTTTCCAGTTCCACTACCACACCCGGGGCTAAACGCGCCACCAGCGGGCTGCCAAGGCTGCTGCTACGGCTTAAGTTGGCAGGTGTTTTACCACCTACCAGCGCGGTTGGCTTGCGGCTGACCATCCCCAGATACACCCAGCCTTCCTCGCCTTCCACATCGCGCAGTTTGTAATAATTGTCGTAACGGGCCATCACTTCCACCGGGTAACCAGCACGCTGATACACCCATAAAATCGGATACTGGTTGCCCGGTCCGCTGCGTACGTTCACTTCGTTTTTTTTCAGGCTGCCATACCACGGGAACGGCGAAGTGGCGGCCGCCACAGGCTCTTGCCCGAAGGCCACGCTGGCCGAAAACACCACACAAACAGAAGCCATCACTCGCATCATCATGTCGCCACCCTACCTCACAAAACCCGATACGCCAACGCCTCGGCCAGATGGGGTTTGCCTATCTGTTCCTCACCGGCAAGGTCGGCCAAGGTGCGCGCCACACGCAGCACGCGGTGGTAGCCACGGGCGGAAAGTCCCATTTTCTCGGCCGCCGTCGTCATCAGCCGCTTACCTTCGTCGGTCAACGGACAAAACTGGTCCAGCAAGCTCCCGCTCATTTCGGCATTGCAGGTGAGGATTTTACCCTCCAGTGTCGCAAAGCGGCGCGTCTGTATCTCCCGCGCCCGCGCCACGCGCGCCGCCACATCCGCCGTGGTTTCTTTCGCGGGCGGCAAACTCAAATCACTGACCTTCACGGCCGGCACACTCACCCGCAAATCAAAACGGTCGAGCAACGGTCCGCTGAGACGACTGGTATAATCCGCCCCACAACTCGGTTGCTTCTTGCAACCCTTCTGTGGGTCCCCCAAATACCCACACGCGCATGGGTTCATCGCCGCAATCAACTGGAAGCGGGCCGGATACGTCACATGCGCACTGGCACGGCTAATCGTAATCGAGCCGGTTTCCAACGGCTGACGCAGGGTTTCCAACACCGTACGCGGGAACTCCGGCAACTCGTCCAAAAACAACACGCCCCGATGCGACAGACTCATCTCACCCGGCTTGGCCTTCAATCCCCCACCGGTCAGCGCCACGCTGCTGGCACTGTGGTGCGGGTCTCTAAAAGGCCGTTGGGTTACTAAGCCACCCTCGGTCTCGGCCCCTAATGTACCGGCCACGCTATGGATCATACTCACTTCCAGCGCCTCCTGCGGCGTCAGCGGCGGCATCAGCCCCGGCATCCGCGCCGCCAGCATGCTTTTGCCGCTACCGGGCGGCCCGCTCATCAGCAGGTGGTGGCCACCCGCTGCCGCAATCTCGGCCGCACGCTTGGCGCCTTCCTGCCCGCGTATATCCGCCAAATCGCCCACCGCCAAAGCCTTGTTGGTGCGGGTGCCCGCGACCACCGGCGCCATCAGCTCTTCGCCGCGCAAATGGCGTATCAGCGCATACAGGCTCTCCACCCCATACACCGCCATGCCACCGCTTAGGCTGGAGGTCTGCCCCGCCCATGCCGCCTCGGGCCCGTTCATCGCAGGCACCAGCATCACCCGCGCGCCATGGCTGGCGGCATGCAGCGCGGCCGGTAAACATCCTGCCACCGGCTTCAGGCTGCCATCCAGTCCCAATTCCCCCATCGCCACCACACCATGGGCGGCATCATCTGGCACTACGCCAAACGCCACCAGCAAGCCTAAGGCAATCGGCAGGTCATAGTGGCTGCCATCCTTGGTCACATCGGCGGGGCTTAAATTCACCGTCACACGTTTATCCGGTATCGCAATGCCAAGGGCGTGGAAGGCCCCGCGCACGCGGTCACGGCTTTCCTTCACCGCATTGCTCGGCAGCCCGATGATATAAATGCCCTGCAAACCGCCGCTTACCTGAACTTCGACTTGAACAGGCAGACCATGCAGGCCTTGCAGCGCGAGGGTTTGAACATGAGCAACCATAGGAAAGTCATACCAAAAGCGGCTCCGCTACGCCACACACCCGCCCATTTCTAAGGCCATATTCCCACACCCAAGCATAGCCGCCAAAACTTGCCCCTTCCTTACAGGCAAACCGCTTCCCTCTTGCCAGAACGCCCGCTCCGGCTCATGTCTGGCCCAGACAAAGCCCGCTCCAACTGGGCTTCACGAGGACCACCCTATCACCGGTTCACCCCGGCCCACCCTTTTTAAAAAAATACGAGGAAGAATTCCATGAACGATCAAGTTAAGGCGCTTGCCCAAACATCCCATACGGGAACTGCAGCCACTGTGGTTCAACGTATGACGGGAGGCCAACGCGTATCGCCTGTCGCCGTACCGCGCCATTTTCGTACGCCCGCCACGGAAGACAGAGAGCTTCCTGACGCCAGCGAAGAATACATCCGTGGCGGAACACGCGACTGAAATCCCCTTACGCAGCAATACCGGCGCCATCCCCTGCGGATGGCGCTTCATTTTTGTCCAAAACTCTGCTAAACAGCAGCTTATGAGCCAAAAGTCCCTCTCCCACATCCGCAATTTCAGCATCATCGCGCACATCGACCACGGTAAGTCCACGCTGGCCGACCGCCTGCTGGAAGTCACCGGCACCATCGACAAGCGGGTGATGAAGGACCAGATGATGGACACCATGGAGATCGAGCGTGAGCGCGGCATCACCATCAAGGCCAACGCCACCCGCCTGCACTTCAAGGCGGCCGATGGCCAAACCTACCAGATGAACTTCATCGACACCCCCGGCCACGTCGACTTCGCCTACGAAGTCTCGCGTAGCCTCACCGCCTGCGAAGGCGCGCTGCTGGTCGTCGACGCCGCCCAAGGCGTGGAAGCCCAAACCCTCGCCAACGTCTACACGGCGATTGAGAACGACCTCGAAATCCTCCCCGTGCTGAACAAGATCGACCTCCCCTCGGCCGAGCCGGAGAAGGTCAAAGCCCAAATCGAGGACATGATCGGCATTCCGGCCGACGACGCCCTGCCCTGCTCGGCCAAAACCGGCATGGGCGTGGAAGCCATTCTGCAAGCCATTGTCGATAAAGTCCCCCCGCCGAAGGGCGACCCGGACGGCCCCACCAAGGGCATGCTGGTGGATGCCTGGTACGACAACTACCTCGGCGTGGTGGTGCTGGTGCGCCTGCTCGACGGCAAGCTCACCCGGGGTAGCAAAATCAAGCTGATGAACGCCGACCGCACCTACGTCATCGACCGCGTCGGCATCCTCCACCCGCAGGAAGCCCAGCGCTTCCGCGCGATCGAAACCCTCCACGCCGGAGAAGTCGGCGTCTTCACCGCCGCCATGAAGGAAGTCGCCGACGCGCAAGTGGGCGACACGATTGCCGACTTCACCGCCGCCAACCAGGGCCTCATCACCCCGCTGCCCGGCTTTAAAACCGTCATGCCGATGGTCTTCTGCGGCCTCTACCCCACCGAAGGCGACGACTACGAAAAGCTGAAGGACGCCCTCGCCAAACTCCGCCTCAACGATACCTCGTTCACCTACATCAACGAGCACTCGCCCGCCCTCGGCCACGGCTTCCGCTGCGGGTTCTTGGGCCTTCTGCATATGGACATCATCCAGACCCGCCTCGAGCGCGAATACAACCTCGACCTCGTCACCACCGCCCCCAACGTGGTTTATCAGGTCCGCAAAACCGACGGCACGCTGGTGGACGTCGAAAAACCGTCCGACCTGCCGGACAACGCCCAGATCGACGAAATGCTCGAGCCCTTCATCAAGGCCACCATCATGGTGCCAGAGGAATACTTGGGCCCGGTGATGACCCTCTGCCAAGAAAAACGCGGCATCCAGCTCAACCTCGCGTGGCACGGCAACCGCGCCATGCTCACCTACCGCCTGCCGCTGAACGAGGTCGTGCTCGACTTCAACGACCGCCTGAAAAGCATGACCCGCGGCTACGCCAGCTTCGACTACCAGCCGGACGGCTTCGACGAGGGCGATCTGGTCAAGGTCAACATCCTCATCAACGGCGACCCCGTCGACGCCTTCACCATGGTCGTCCACCGCAGCATGGCCGAGCACCGCGGCCGCGCCCTCATCGCCAAGATGAAGGAACTGATCCCGAGGCAGCTCTTCGACGTCGCCCTCCAGGCGGCCATCGGCGGCAAGATCATCGCGCGCGAAACGGTGAAGGCCGTCCGCAAGGACGTCACCGCCAAGTGCTACGGTGGCGACATCACCCGCAAGCGCAAGCTGCTGGATAAGCAGAAAGAAGGTAAAAAGCGCATGAAGTCGATGGGCAACGTCGACATCCCACAAGAAGCCTTCCTCGCCGCCCTCAAACTCGGCGACTAATTTAAAAAGGGCTGAAAAGCCCTTTTTATTTCTTTTTTGAGTGAAAACTCAAACCATCACTAATACTACCTACATAGGTTATTGTTTTATTAGTCAGAATATCACTCGCAAAATTAGCGAAATCTAAAAATTTATAGACAGCATCCCCGAAAAGATACTCATTTTCATTTTCTCGTACGACTGCTTCTCCAAGTAGGCTCAGCGCTTCTTCTGAGTCAATTACAAATGAATGATCTTTATAATGGTTTGTAAAATGATTTGCCAAAGTATGAGGGTTATAACTGGAAGGTAAAGCTTTTCCTTTAAGTAAACGTTCGGCATATTGAGCTGCAGATTCATTTATACGCTCGAAATATCCTAATTCGTGAAGATTAAGATTGGCGGTTAAATATTTCGAAAACATTTCTCCTGCAGCAGGATATTGGGATGTTAAACCTGCCAGTCTTTCTAGTGCATTACTAACCCCCAAAGCAGGCAAACCCTTTAGTTGCGGATCAATAGGCCCTAACTCACTTAGCATCCCCATATGAATTTCATCAGCACCTAAAGCAATAAGCGTGGCCGCAGATTTTGCCCTACGTGGTATTGATACAGCGAACTTATCTTTTTTAAGACGAGTACAAGTCTTGCTAATGAGATAGGCAGGCTCAATTTTACCTCCATCACTAACTAAAATGAGTAAAATATTCTTATCTTTTTTCAAATTAGATATTGCATTATAAATTCTATTCGAATGATTAGACGAGATTGAATAAAAATCATCAAATAGGAATACTATTTCATAGTCACTCACCTGATATTGATCAGCCAATTTTCGTAAGTGAGTAGCAAATATTTCTTCTTTAATTTTATCGCTATCAAGTTGAATAACTTCAAACATATCTCCCACATTTGATAAGTCATAAACTTTCTCAGTAGCCTTAACTGTTTTTGCAGCTTTAGTTTCTGAAGTTTTAGAATTGTTAGGCTCTGTCATTTACTCAACTTTCATTTTTAATATAATTACAAAATTATAAAATAGATGCAATAAGGCTCTTTAGAATAAATACTTAACAAAAAAACTCCCCCCTAACGGGAGGAGTTCGGGCAAAGCCCATTCGTTTACGCACACCGCCGCCGCGCCGCATAACGGTCATTGGCAGGCCGGTACACGCGTTGCCTGCGCTCGGCAGGCTCGTCATCGAGCAAGCCCAGCGCGATCATCCGGCGCTCCGCATCACGCGCCAGCCGTACCGGTTCGGTCAGGCCGTCGTCATCGGGCGTTTTCAGGTCAGGCAGCCGCATCCGCGGCGGGGTAAGGGGTGGACGGACAGCCGTCTCCGGCTGCGGTGAAGGGTTTATCGTCTGGTCAGGCGAACCCGCCCAGAAAGGGTCAAAAAAGCGATTCACTACGAGATACTCCTGAGAGAACTGCTTCATGCAGTCCTGTGTTGTACACATCCCCGTACGCAACCTATGCACGTAATCGCCTGAAAAAGCAAGCGCAACCGTTCATTAATACTTGTATCTCTTCCCAAAACCCCGTAGCCTCCCCATCAACATACAAGTTTCTACCGCGCCACCGAGAAAAGGAGTAACTCTCATGGCCGACCAACCTGCCCCCACCCCTGCGTACGACGTCGAAGCCGGTATCGCCTCGATGGCCTTTCCACCTCCCTTGGTAAAGCCAGAGCGATCCCCGTCGAAAAGCTTCAAGATGGAAGCATCCGAAGCACCGCGCGGGCCTCGGCCATTGAGCCGTCTGCCCCTGCGCGAGGTCGTCAACCACTATCTCGGCATACTGCCCTCCTGCATGATGGCCGAAGCCACCTACTGATCGTCTGCCGATGGCCGCCCTCGTGGCGGCCATCGGTTTTTTAGCGCTTTACAACCCCCACCCCCAAGCGCAGACTGTAAGTGTTCTTAAGCATTTGTAACGCGTGCACTCTCAATTTACGGGGAAGACCGAGATGCGCCTGATTCCACTCTTATTCTTCGCCGGTTGCCTGTCTCTGGCCACCAGCCCCTCCTCCGCCTACCAGTCAGCTACCATCGCAGACCAAGCACTGGGTCCCAAGCCAAACTTGCTCTGTTCTACTCGGCTGCACGAACGCCTCCGCTTGGACATAATCGTCGAACTCTACCGCGAGGGTTATTCTCCCCGCGGCTTCGAGTCCGCAGACGTATCCTACCTAATACGGGTTCTTCGCTTGGATTCCGACAGATGGAAGGACCTAGCCCATCGGATCGAGCTTCGCCTCAAGCAGGGCGAACAACGCTGCATCGCCTCACATTGATCGAAAAACAAACGCCGCCGGAGCAATCCGGAGGCGTTTGCGCATCCGTAGGGTAAGCGCTTACACCCCGCGCTTGGGGAAGATCGCGCCCCCATTCGCCACCGGGTCAATCACCCGCACGCGGTTGCGCACGCGGGCGCGGGCTTCCACCAGCATGTCGTCCAGCAACTCGCTGTAGCCCACACTTGGCGTCGCCGCTTCCCACAAAAAGTAACCGAAGCTGCCGGGCAGCGGGTTCACTTCGTTGAACCAGATCTCGCCGGTCTGCTCATTACACAAAAAGTCCAAGCGCGGCGCACCGGCCAAATCCAGCGCTTCAAACAACGCCACCGCCCACGCCCGCACCTGCGCCGCACGGCCGTCTTCCAGCTCCGGCGGGTTAATCACGCGGGTGGCGTTTACTAAGCCCGGATTGCTGCCGCCGGAAAGCTTGCTCGCCATATCCCCGCTCAGGTACTTGTCCTTAAACGTATAGCTTTCGTCTTTTCTAAGCGGCCGCTCAATCGCACTGGTCACCACCGTGCCATCGGCGCGGCGCCGCACCGCCACGTTATATTCAATCAGGTTAGGGATGCACCGCTGCACCAGCGCGGCGTGGTCCAGCCGGAACACCTCGGTCAGCGCCGCACGCGCGTCATCCGGCGTCTTCGCCACGCGTGCGCCAATGCTGCTGCCAAGGTAATTCGGCTTCACAAACACGGGGTAATCGCCGCGCCAGCTGTCCAGCTTGTCGTCCAGGTCATCCTGCTTACTCACAAACATCGTTGGCGGTGTTGGCAGGCCAGCTTGGTTTGCCGCGCCCAAAGTCCACATTTTATGAATCGTCAGCGCCATCGCATCCACGCCGCCACCCGCAAAGGGTATTTTCTCCGCCGCCAGCACGCCTTGCAGCGTACCGTCTTCGCCCCACGTGCCGTGCAGCGCGGGTATCAGCATGTCAAAGGCAAAGGTCTTGGGCTTACTTAGTAAACCGCCGCCCCCCACTTCGCGCAGCAGCCAGCGTCCACCCTCATAAGCCGCCCCCACGTTCAGGCTCACGCGCGTTAGGCTGCGCTTGGTGGCGGCATCGGGAATATAATTCGCGCGGTTGCGCAAAGCGTCACCCACCCACCACTGGCCATCAAGGCCCACATACACCGGAAAACCTTCATACTTTGCGGGGTTTAGCGCTTCCAGCACTTCCAGTCCTGTCAGCACGCTCACATCGTGTTCGCTGCTCAAACCGCCAAAAACCACGGCAACTTTGATTTTTTCACTCATCAATATGTATCCTCCCTGCGTCACCCCCATCCTACCCAAATCCGCCCACGCCACAACAGCCTTTGCCAAATTCCGCCCAATCCCGTACCAAGAAAAGGAATCGCGATACGAAAACCCACACACATGCCCCAGTCCACCCGCTTCGAGCATAACGCCGCCACACTCCGTGCCGAGCCCTTGACCGAAGCCGCAGGGCCGCTTCGCCTCGTCTGGTTGCACGGCTGGGGTCAATCGCGGGAAGCATTGCGCCCGCTGGCGGAAAGCCTGTCGGTGCTGGGCGAAAGCTGGATTCTCGACCTCCCCGGCCATGGCGAAGCGCCCAACCCGCCAGAACCCTACGACCCCGCCAAATACGCCAAACTGGTCGCCGCGTGGCTTGCCACCCAACCTGCCTGCCCCACCGTCATCTTAGGCCACAGCCTGGGCTTCCGCGTCGCCATCCATATGGCGCACCAGCGCACACCAAGCCTGATGGGCCTCGTCTCCCTCGCCGGTGCCGGTGTACCGCGCGCTTTATCCGCTAAGGAAAGAAGCCGCCGCCGCTTCATCCGCACTGCCATCAAACTGGCCAAAGCCCTCAAGCCCGTGCTGGGAGAAGGCCTGCTCACCACCCTCCGCCAGAAGTTCGGCAGCACCGATTATAAAAATGTCTCGGAAGCTCTCCGCCCCACCTTCGTGGCGGTGGTGAACGATAACGTCACCGCCCTCGCCACCTCTGTCATGCTACCCACTCTTCTTATCTATGGAGAATCCGACACCGAAACCCCACCGTCGGTAGGCCACAAGTTCCTCAGCCTGCTCCCGCAAGCCCAGCTCAAGCTGCTGCCGCACCAAACTCACTACTCGCTGCTCGCGGGCGGCCGCCACGTGGTGGCACCGCTCATCCGCGATTTCATCTCAACCTTGGGCAAGTAAACCATGTTTCTCTCCCTCGCCTTCGCCGCCAGCACCTCTTACTTCACCACCCTGCGCTTGCGCACTTACCTCCACCCGTTTCAGCAGGAGGAATACGACAACCCCCGTTTGGTGCAATGGTGGAAAGACAAACGCGCCTACGATCGGTACACAACTCTCGGCCTCCTCATCGCCTCGCCGTTTGGGTTTTTGCAAGCGGCGGCGCCGACACTCACCGCCATTCTCTGGCTGATTCACAAAGCCCGTAACGAGCCCGACCCCACTACCACCGCCAAAAAAGCGCTGGTTCTCACCCAACGGGCCCGTCATATCTGGTTCGCCGCCGCCGTACTGAATCTGCCGGTTTTCATCGCCCTTGCCACTGCCCCCCTACCCGCGTGGCTACAAGTTCTGCTGCTCGCCGCCCATATCCAAACCCTGCCGCTGTACCTGATGGCCGCTAACACGCTGCTCCGCCCCATCCAAACCTGGCAGAACAAAACGTATACCACCGAAGCCCATACCCTCCTCGCCCGCCTGAAGCCCACCACCATCGGCCTCACGGGCTCCTTCGGTAAAACCAGCACCAAATATCTCCTCAATCACATTCTCTCAGCTAGCGCCCCCACCCTTGCCACCCCCGGCAGCGTGAATACACCTCTCGGCATCGCGCGCATCGTGCGCGAGCAACTCCAGCCCAACCATCAGTATTTTTTGGCAGAAATGGGCGCCTACGGCCCCGGCAGCATCGCTGGCCTGTGCAAACTGGCCCCACCGGATATCTCGTGCATCACCGCCGTCGGCGAAGCTCACTATGAACGCTTTAAGTCGCTGGAGACCGTTGCCCAAGCCAAATTCGAGTTGGCCGAAGCCACTCTCGCCCGCGGCGGCAAGTGTATCCTGAATGTCGACGGCATCCCCGACCCCCTTTGGCAACCGCGCGTCTCCCAAAACCCTACAGCCTACCGCCTTGTCTCCACGCGGCCGGACTTCCTCCGCGATGGCGATACACGCCTTTCCGAAATCTCCCAAACCCCCAAGGGCTTGGCCCTTACCCTTACGCGTAACGGCGAGTCCACCCGCATTCAAACACCTCTCTTCGGCAGCGTCCAAGCCGGTAACATCGCTGTGGCCTTCGCGCTGGCGGCCGAACTCGGCCTCAAACCCAAAGCGATTGCCGCCGCCCTTACCACCGCGCAAGCTGCCCCTCACCGCTTGTCTGTCCAGCAAATAGGCACGCAAACGCTTATTGATGATGCCTATAACGCGAACCCTCAAGGCGTTAGCACGGCACTAGAAACCCTGACCCTGCTGGCCCATGCCGACCCCACCTCTCCGCGCCGTCGTATACTGGTCACCCCGGGGCTGGTAGAGCTCGGCACCGCCCACGCCGAGGCTCATGCCAAACTGGGTCAACTGGCGGCTACTCACGCCGACATCATCCTCGTTATTCAGCCGCAGCGTATCCCCACCTTTGTGCAAGCCGCCAAAACCACCGAGCTCCACACCTTCGCCACCCTTGCCGAAGCTAAGCTTTGGCTGCAAACCAACGGCCAACCCACCGACGTCATCCTTCTCGCCAACGACCTCCCCGACCGCTACGAAGCCCGCTGGACGCTCTAATCCGCCGCTGCGCTTGCGGTAACCCTTTTCCCGCCCTACCCTTAAGGTAGCTAGCCGATTGTTTTTAAACTCTTTCGGTGAGCAACATCCCCGTCATCGTTTCAGATAAAAAGGAGTTCGCCATGAAAACGGCGATGCTTGGAATACTTTTGCTGGCAGGCATTCCGAGTGTCTCCTATGCCGCTTCGGCTCAGGAATCACTCACAGCGAATGTCATCAGCCACCACTGCCCCTCTGTCGACGAACGTTCTGCCCAGCGTCTGGAGCAGAATTATTACAAGGTAAACAGACTGAAGCGGGCCTGGATTGGTACGCTCTATTTCGGAACTGCGGCAGAAGACCCTGATCGTATCGCCAATTATTGCAAGGAAATCGAAGATACGATTGAGAATATGGGATACTGATATAATCCCTAGTGATGAAGGAAGGCCCGCCTCGCGCGGGCCTTTCGCACGGCATACACAATTCGTAAAACACCTATAAATTCAAATATACGTTTCAGGTGGAACTTGACGAATCGGCCCAACATGCCTATGCCAGAGGCATGTCAGCACTTACCAACGCCAGCAATCCCCTCACTGCCACCTACGACGTCATCGTCGTCGGCGGTGGCCATGCCGGATCCGAAGCCGCCGCCGCCGCCGCCCGCATGGGCGCCAACACCCTGTTGCTCACGGGGAATCTCGATACCATCGGCCAAATGTCTTGCAACCCCGCCATCGGCGGCCTCGCCAAGGGGCACTTGGTGCGGGAGATCGACGCACTGGACGGTATCATGGGCCGCATGACCGACATCGCCGGCCTGCAGTTCCGCATGCTCAATTCCAGCAAAGGCCCCGCCGTACGCGGCCCGCGCGCCCAAGCTGACCGCAAGCTCTACCGTGAAGCCGTGCAACGCGAGCTCTTCGCTACCCTCAACCTCACCATCCGCCAGTCAGAGGTCACCGATGTGGAACTCGACGACACTGGTCGCGCCCGCGTGGTCGTTTGTTCCAGCGGCTGGCGCTTTGCAGCGGAGGCGATTGTCATCACTACCGGCACGTTCCTGCGTGGTCTCATTCACATCGGCCAGCAACAGCAAGTGGGCGGCCGTGCCGGAGAATCCGCCAGCATCCGCCTCGCCGATCGCATCAAGCAGCTCGGCTTCCGTACCGGCCGCCTTAAAACCGGTACCCCGCCACGCCTAAACACCAAAACCATCGATTACCGTAACTTAGAAGAACAGCCCGGTGATAACCCGCCCCTGCCATTCAGTTTCCTGAGTTCCACAATTTCACAGCCGCAGCTTCCCTGCCATGTCGCCTATACCAACGAGGCGACGCACGAGGTCATTCGCCAGAACCTACACCGCAGCCCCATGTACAGCGGCCAGATCGAGGGCACCGGTCCACGCTATTGCCCGAGCATCGAGGACAAGGTCGTGCGCTTCGCCGAAAAGACCGGCCACCAGATCTTTCTGGAGCCAGAAGGCTATGATTCTCTTGAGGTTTATCCCAACGGTATCAGCACCTCCCTGCCGATCGATGTGCAGCATGCCATCCTCCGCACCATTCCAGGTTTAGAGAACGCCGAGATCCTCCGCCCCGGCTATGCCATTGAATATGATTACATCGAGCCCACCGAGCTGCGCCATACGCTGGAGACCAAGAAGATCCCCGGCCTCTTCCTCGCAGGCCAAATCAACGGCACGACGGGGTACGAGGAAGCCGCCGCGCAAGGCCTGATGGCCGGTTTGAACGCTGCGTTGAAGGCAGCAGGCAAGCCCGCCTTCGTCCTCAACCGCTCGGAAGCCTACATCGGGGTGCTGATCGACGATCTGGTCACCCGTGGAACAAGTGAGCCCTACCGCATGTTCACCTCCCGCGCCGAGTACCGTTTGCTCCTCCGCGCCGACAACGCCGACCTCCGACTCACGCCACGCGGTCTCGCTATCGGCTGTGTCTCGGCACAACGTAAAGATGTGTTCGAGCGTCACCAAAACGAGGTCGCCGCGGTCTTCGCCTTCGCCAAATCGGAGAAAGTGAAGCCGTCATCCCCCTTAGGTGGGTACGTTGCCCAACAAGCAGGCAACTACACCGCAACATGTAGTGTATTCGAAGTGCTGAAACGTCCGCAAATCGACGTTGCGTGTGTAAAAACTTACATACCACAACTGGCGCAGTTTTCCGCCAGTTCTATCGAGCAGCTTGAAATTGAGGCACAGTACGACGGCTACCTTCAGCGCCAACTTTCCGATGCGCAGCGTCTCGCTGAGGAAGAAATGCTCGAGATACCCACATCCCTCGACTACGATGGCATCGGTGGACTATCCACCGAGGTCAAGCAGAAGCTCCGGTTGCATCAACCCCCTACTCTTGCCGCCGCAGGTCGTATTTCGGGGGTCACTCCGGCAGCGGTGCAGGCCATCTGGCTGCATCTGCGTAAAAAAGCAGCACAGTCAGAGGTTTAGACTATGGAACATGTGGAACAAGCGCTTGGACGCAGTTTGAAAACGGCAGAAATCCAGCAATTACAAGGCTATGCCCAGTTGCTGCGCCAGTGGAATCCCAAGATCAATCTAGTCGCTCCCTCGACCCTGCCGGATCTCGAAAAACGTCACATTGTCGATAGCGCCCAACTGGTCCCCCACCTACCCGCCGAAGGCGCTCTCGAAGTGCTGGATGTTGGCTCTGGTGCTGGCCTTCCGGGCCTTATACTGGCCATTTTGGCACCGCACCATCGTTTCACGCTGGCCGAACGAGACCAGCGCAAGTGCGCCTTCCTCCATATGGCCGCCTATACCCTCGGTTTAACCAACGTAAAAGTCCACGCGGCGGACGTAACTAAGCTGCAAAATCAATATGATATCGTCACATGTCGGGCCTGGGCCGACATGCAGGCGATCTTCACACTCACCTCCCCCCTCCTCAAACCTCAAGGCTCATGGTTGCTGCTTAAAGGGAAGGCACTCGACGCAGAATTAAAGACTTGTGAAACTTTGTTTCACCTGACAGAGGAGCGTTTTCCGAGTAGAGTATCCGACATAGATGGTGGACGAGGTTGGGTGGTCCGACTGACACGGGTCTGAGTGAAACTCGAACCGAGTTCCACGGGAAACCCCGGGCCCTTCTCCTCCTCTATCCATAATAAGTAGTGCAGGTAGCGCTGCGACCGGGTATCAAACTCGGGCGATGACGGAAAATCAGGGGGGAAACAACCATGGCAGCGCGCATAATTACCTTAAGTAACCAGAAAGGTGGCGTGGGTAAAACCACAACCGCCATTAACTTGGCCACCGCCCTCGCCGCCTGCGGCAACCGCGTTCTGGTGGTCGACTTTGATCCGCAGGGTAACACCACCACCGGCTTTGGTATCGATAAGCGCAATCTCTCCGCCAGCAGCTATAGCTTGGTGATGGGCGAAACCGATCTCGCGCAATCTACCATTTCCACTAGTGTCCCGGGTCTCTGGCTGGTTCCAAGCACTATTCACCTTAGTGGTGCCGAAGTTGAACTCGTACCCGTCATGGCGCGCGAAAACCGTTTAAAAGACGCCCTGCTGCCTGCGCATGATGTGTACGATTATGTCTTTATCGATAGCCCTCCCTCTCTCGGCCTGCTCACCATCAACGCGCTGGTCTCCAGTACCGATGTGATGATTCCCCTCCAGTGCGAGTTCTTTGCGATGGAAGGTCTGAGCCAATTGTTCAAGACTATCGATCTGGTCAAGCGCAACCTCAATCCACAACTGGAACTGATGGGCGTGCTGCTGACGATGTTCGACAAACGCAATAATCTCGCCCAACAGGTTGTGAATGACGTGCGTGAACACCTTGGCGACAAAGTCTTCGACACCATCATTCCCCGTAACGTCCGTCTCTCCGAGGCTCCTTCCCATGGCGCCCCTGGTCTTATCTACGATGTAAAATCACCCGGCTCACAAGCCTACATCCGTCTGGCGGCCGAACTGATGCAACGTCTCACCGTGCCTGTTTCACCGGAAACAGCCGCCTCTCCTACTCCGGCCCAAGCCGCGTAACCCCGTGCAACAACAAGAAGGATATTCGCTATGACTGACATGAAACCGACCACCGCTCCGACCGCCACCGAAGCGTCCTCTACCCCTTCCCCGTTGCAATCGGTGGCGCTGCCCGGTGTGGTAGCTAACCCGCAGGCACAGGCTGGCGCTATGGCCGCTATTGCCGCCGCGCAAGCCGCAGCACAGGCCAACATGGCGCAACAGGCTCCCAAACCCGCTGCACCCCAACCTATGAAGGGTTTGGGCCGTGGTCTGGGCGCGCTGTTGGACGACACCGCTGCCGCCGCAATCGCTCCGCAACCGGCCAGTGCCGCCGCTGCCCAGCCGGTGAAAGGCGAAACCACCCTGCCCCTTACGGCGCTTATTCCCTCAAGTGTACAGCCGCGCCGCCAGTTCGACGACACTATGCTGGAAGCTCTTACCTCCTCTATTAAGGCGCAGGGCATTCTCCAACCGCTGTTGGTACGTCCGGCCAAAATGCAGGGCCAGTACGAGATTATCGGTGGTGAACGCCGTTGGCGCGCTGCCAAGGCGGCGGGCCTTACCACCGTTCCGGTCATTATCCGCGACCTCGACGACGGCCGCGCACTGGAAGTCGCGTTGGTGGAGAACATCCAGCGTGCCGACCTCAATCCGCTGGAAGAAGCCGCCGGTTACCAGCGTTTGGTGGCGGAGTTCAACTACACCCACGAAGATATGGCCCGCGTGACTGGTAAATCCCGCAGCCACATCACCAACCTGCTGCGCCTGCTGGCTCTGCCGGATAAAATCAAGGAATGCGTCAACAACGGCCTGCTCAGCATGGGCCACGCCCGTGCCCTGTTGGGACTGGCGGAAGACCCTGAGCTGCAGCTCCGCGCCGCTAACCGCGTGATCAAGAACCAACTCAGCGTCCGTGAAACCGAAGATCTGGTGCGCAATCTTGTGCGTCCCAACCAACCGGCCCGTGGCCGTCGCCCTGCTGATCCCAAGATCTCCGCCTTGGAAACCCTGATGCAGGAGCGTGTCGGTCTCAAGGTCGCCATCCGTCAAAAGGATTCTAAAGGTGGCGGTTCGGTGCGGATTTTCTTCGATAATGTCGAAGAGCTCTCCTCCCTACTCAAGCGCATCGGTACCCAGCAGCAGTTGGCACGTATGGCCGAGGCGAATACCGAAGGCCGGATTGATATCTAGTCCATGATCTCAAGTGCTTACTCTCTTCAGTAAGCGCCAACTGACATAACGCCCTTGTCGGACAGATAAGGGCGTTTACGTGAGGAATGCTCTCGAATAAGGCACCTTTAAACCGCCTTTGTATGCGCCTTGTATGCGATATTGCATGCGCAAAATCGAAAAACACAATAATCCCAAAATCCATAAACGCCCACTTACAAGGCCTTTCCCACAGCCTTCAAAAAGGCGGCGAATGAGTGTATGCACATAATGGGTCAAAGCGCTTGAAAGACAGGCACTTACGAAGGATCGCCTCATTGACACTATGTACCCAAGCATTAGCATGCGAAGCGAGGCTGCCGGGGGGCAGGTCTTGTGGCATATGCCTAAATAACGCGCATACACTTTGTCTCAAAAGTCACACCCCTCAAAGCAGTTGAGCCGTGGAGCGTTGACGCCTCGGTGGGTCAGGTACAGGCTATCTATCAACCCGCCGGGCCAACGGCTTGAACGGAACGATAGCAATAAAGAGATAGGGATATAGCAATGAAAAAGACCCTTCTGGCAACGACGGCTCTCGCCTTCGTAGCCGCACACGCGTCTGCGGTAGACGTAGAAATGTATGGCCAGGTGAACAAGGGCCTGTTCGGCTACAACGACGGCCGCGGCACAGATGTTGTTGTGACCGACAACGGCCTGAGCAGCACCCGCTTCGGTGTTAAGGGTGCCCAAACCCTTGACAACGGCCTGACTGCCAGCGTTCTGTTCGAAGGCGAAATGGCTTCCAACGCGTCCAACAGCTTCACCCAAGCGAGCGTTAACGGTACCACAACCGCCACTACCCCGGCCAACTCCACCAGCACCAGCTTTGGTGAACGTCAGGCTCGTGTCGGTCTGTCCGGCAACTTCGGTGGTGTCTACCTTGGCCAGCAAAGCACCGCGATCGACGGCGTACTGACCCAAGACCTCGCCGGTGCCCAAGACGTCATGTCGGCCGACTACGCCCAAATCGGCGGTGGCCTGCGTCTGCGTCGCACCAACGACACCTTCATTGGTAGCTCGACCGACACCCTCTCCACTCTGACCAGCGGCATCGCCCAAAGCCGTGCCGACAGCGTTCGCTACGACAGCCCGATCTTTAACGGCTTCCAAGCTCGCGCAAGCGTAGCTCAGGGCGGCGACAGCGAAGGCGCCGTCTTCTACGATGGTTCCGTTGCCAGCCTGAAGGTCAAGGGTGCCGCCGGTGTACGTTTCAACAACGATGAAACCACCACCAGCACCGCCGGCGACATGGCCTACGTTGCCAGCGCAAGCGCCGCCCACGACTCCGGTCTGGCTGCTACCCTCGGTTACACCCTGGAAGAAAAGAAAACCGGCTCTGATGCTGACGCATGGTACGCCAAGGTTGGTTACAGCTTCGGTTCCTACGAAGTGGCTGCCGACTACGGCAAGAGCAAGGACTTCGGTGTGCTTACCGACAGCGAGCTCGATGCCTACGGCCTCGGCGCCCAGTACAACATGGGTAACGGCGTAAGCGTTGCCGGTCTGTACCGCAAGTTCGAAGCCGATGCTTCCAGCACCTCCGCGTCCGACATCGACCTGTACGGTGTTAACATGCGCGTCAAGTTCTAACCGAACGGTTAAAACCTGCGTAAAAGGCCCTTCGGGGCCTTTTTTGTGGGGTTTTCATGCGCATGCCGCGCAACGATGCTCGCTGGCTTGACAAACGTTTAGCGCCCCGCCACCATCCGCCCTATACGCGCCTCCCTCGCGCCAACAAGAAAGGAATACGAATGTCCCGAATCCTCACCGTCTCGTCACGTCTTATGGCAGTCGCCGTGTGTGCCAGCGTGCTTGCCGCCTGTGCAGGCGCCAAGATAGAAGCGCCGGAAGTGAACCCGACCGATATGCCGGAAGGTCCGGGTCTGTTTTCAGGAGAATCCGGTAACATTCTGGAAGGCTTCAAGCGCGACAAGAACAACCCCGAAACCGGCGGTAACATTGGCGTGAATATCTATCTGTGGCGTGCGGCACTGGAAAGCGTCGCCTTCATGCCCATCACCCAGGCCGACAGCAACGGCGGCGTGATTACCACCGACTGGTACAGCAACCCCGCCCAGCCGGACGAGCGCGTGCGTGCCAACGTGCTGATTCTCGGCAAAACCCTGCGTGCCGACGCGCTGAAAGTCTCGCTGTTCAAGCAGCTGCGTACCGGTGGCGTCTGGGCCGACGCGCCTGTAGCTGCTGCCACCGTTACAGCGCTGGAAGACACGATTCTCACTAAGGCCCGTGCCATCAAGGTCCAATCCCGCGCGAAATAGTCGCGAATTCCTAAAAGAGGCCTTTGGGCCTCTTTTGTTATCGCCAAAGCCGTTTTGGCAAATTCGCTAGGCAGGTGCGAAAAGGGGTTTGAGCGAGAACCGCACCGCAGTGTACAAAGACGTACATGAGGAGCGGAAGCGCAGATAAAGCCCCTTTGCAGCCCTGACTAGTAGAATTTGCAAACGGCTTTAAGGCCTGCTACAAATGTGCCCATGAATACAGCAGCTCCCGCCGCCACCGGCAAGTATACACCCTCTCAATTGGAACCGAAATGGCAGAAAAACTGGTTCGAATCCAACGTTTTCCGCGCCGAGGTCGATACCTCCAAGCCCAAATACTACGTGCTGGAAATGCTCCCCTATCCCTCCGGCCAGCTGCACATGGGTCACGTGCGTAATTACACACTGGGCGACGTACTGGCCCGCTACAAGCGCGCTACTGGCTTTAACGTGATGCACCCCATGGGCTGGGATGCCTTCGGTCTGCCCGCCGAGAACGCCGCCATCAAACGCAAAACCCATCCCAAGGCGTGGACGCTGAACAACATCGCCGAAATGAAGCGCACCATGCAGCAGTTTGGCTGGAGCTACGACTGGAGCAAAGAGGTGGCAACCTGCCTGCCGGAGTATTACGGCCACCAGCAAGGCCTCTTCCTTAGCCTGTACGAGAAAGGCCTTGTCTACCGCAAGGAAACCTTCGTCAACTGGGACCCCATCGACCAGACCGTGCTTGCCAACGAGCAAGTGGTCGACGGCAAGGGCTGGCGCTCCGGCGCACCGGTCGAGCGCCGCTCCATGCCGCAATGGATGCTGAAAATCACCCAGTACGCCGACGAACTCCTCGCCGACCTGAATCAGCTGCCCAACTGGCCGGAGCGCGTGCGCACCATGCAGGAAAACTGGATTGGTAAATCGCAGGGCCTGCAATTCAGTTTCGTCGTCAAGCACGGCGCCGCAACCCTGCCCGACACCCTTGATGTCTTCACCACCCGTCCCGACACCCTCTACGGCGCCACCTTCTGTGCCGTTGCGCCGGAGCACGCCCTTGCCGCCCAGACGGCCTTAAACGACGTTAAAGCGCAAGAATTCATCGCCGAAGCCGCTGCCCTCGGCACGGCGCAAGAAACCATCGATAAAGCCGAAAAGAAGGGTTACAAGACCCCCTTCACCGCCGTCCACCCCCTCACCGGCGAAGAACTCCCCATCTTCATCGCCAACTTCGTGCTGAGCACCTACGGCACGGGTGCACTGATGGCCGTACCGGCTCACGACGAGCGCGACTTCGCGTTTGCCACGAAATACAATCTCCCGATCGTGCCGGTCATTGAAAGCACTCAGGATCTTCCGTATACCGGCGACGGCGCCCACATCAACAGCCCGCTCATCAACGGCCAGAAGGTCGACGAAGCAAAGGCTATCATCATTTCCAAGGCGGAATCCGAAGGCTGGGGCAAAGGCGTGACCCAATGGCGCCTGCGCGACTGGGGTATTTCCCGCCAACGTTACTGGGGCTGCCCGATCCCCTTCATCCACTGCGAAGCCTGCGGCGTGGTGCCTGTTCCCCGTGAATCACTTCCCGTGCAGTTACCGGAGGATGTCGATATCACCGGCTCCGGCAACCCGTTGGATACACATCCCAGCTGGAAGCACACCACCTGCCCGAGCTGTAACGGCATGGCGGTACGCGAGACCGACACCATGGACACCTTCGCCGACAGCAGCTGGTACTTCATGCGTTACCTCTGCCCGCAAGCGAACCAACCGCTCGACAAAGCCGCGCTTGACTACTGGATGCCCACGGGCGGCGGCGTTGACCAGTACATCGGCGGTATCGAGCACGCGGTGCTCCACCTCCTCTACGCCCGCTTCTTCACTAAGGCATTGCGTGATACCGGCTACGTCAGCTGCACCGAGCCGTTCTCGGCCCTGCTCTGCCAAGGCATGGTCATCGGCAACAGCTACCAGAAGGCCGACGGCACCTACCTCTACCCGTCGCAGGTGGAGCAACGCGATGGCACATGGGTCGAGAAAGCCACCGGCGAAGCCATTACCGTCAAACCGGCCGAGAAAATCAGTAAGAGCAAGAACAACGGCGACAGCCCCGACGCCCTGATCGAAAAGTACGGCGCCGATACCCTCCGCCTCTACATGCTCTTCACCGCCCCGCCGGAGCGCGATCTGGAATGGTCGGAAACCGCGATCGAAGGTGCATGGCGCTTCCTCAACCGTGTTTGGACCCTCACAGAAAAGGCGGTTGCCGCCAACGGCAGCGGCGACGACGCCACCGACAAGGCGCTCAACCGCAAAATCCACCAGACCATCCGCAAGGTGACGTCCGACATCGAACGCTTCCAGTACAACACGATGGTTGCCGCCTGTATGGAACTGGCGAATGGCCTGTACGCCGCCGAAGGCAAGGCCTCCCCCGCCCTGTTCCGCCAAGGGGTGGAGGCGCTGGTGCGCCTGCTTAACCCGGCCGTACCGCACATCACAGAAGAACTCTGGCAACTCCTAGGCCACACCCAACCGCTGCACGCAGCCAGCTGGCCCGCCTACAGCGAAGACGCCGCCCGTGATGACGAAATTACCCTCATTGTGCAAGTCGACGGCAAGCTCCGTGCCCGCGTGGTCCTTCCCGCCGATGTGTCGGAGGCCGACGCCCTCGCCGCGGCCCACGCCTCGGCCGACGCCAAGCCGTGGCTGGAAGGTAAAACCATCGCCAAACAGGTCTATGTGCCTGGCCGTCTGGTCAACATCGCCACCGCCAGCCCGTAAGGCTCAAAGTATACGTTTGCAAGGCTTGCGGGGTTTCCTCAACCCCGCTATCCTCGCGGACATGAACCTCATTCCCCTCCTGCGCACCGGCGCCCTGTTTGCGACTGTCACCTTGGCCAGTTGCGGTTACACACCGTTGTATGCGCCGGGCGAAGGTGCTTCGGCCGCCGCCGGCCGCGTGCAGGTGGGCGATGTCTCTGTCGCGCAAGGCGAGCGCAACCCGGATTCCCGCATGGCCAACAAGACCAAAACCGTCGGTATGCGCCGCACCGCCCAAACCGTGGCGCAAGAGCTGAAGTTGAACTTCCCCAACACCGGCGCCGCCATGGACACCCTGACCGTCAACATGGCAGAGGAAACCAATACCTTGGCGGTTCAGCGCTCCGCCGCCATCTCGCGTGCCGAAATTTCCCTGAGCGGTAAGATGGAGCTGGTCGACGCCGATGGCAAAAGCCTGCTGAAGGCCGAACTCAGCGCCAGCGCGCCTTACAACGTGGAAGATACCCCGTTCAGCACGGAATCCGGCAAAACCTACGCCCGCCTCACCGCCGCGCGTAATCTGGCGGCCGAAATCTCCCGTCGTGTCTATCTCTACTACAGCATCCGTCCGGATATCGGCGGTGCGACGCCCACCAAGTAATTATGCCCGGTATCTACCCCAACCAGCTGGCGCAAAACCTCAAGCCCTTACCGCCCTTGGTGCTGCTGTGGGGTGAGGATGCCGGTGCGCTGCGTCAAGCCGCCCAGCAGGTGATGGCCGCCACTGGCGTGGACCTCAACGACCCCTTTGCGGCCGAGAAAATCACAATTACCGACTTGTTGGCCTCGCCGTCGCGCTTGGCGGACAGCGCCCAGACCATGAGCTTTACCAGCCCCCACCGCCTGATCTGGGTGCAGGGTATTTCCGGCGACGAATCGGCCGCCACGCTCAGCGCCCTTACCCAATCGGTCAAAACCGCGCTGGAGTTTCCGCTCGAGGCGGTCACCATCGTGCTGGCGGTACCGCACGCTTTGGAGAAGACCTCTCCCCTCGTCAAAGCGGTTGAAGGGCATTCCAAAGCTCTTGCGGTGCGTTTTTTTGTCGATAGCGCTGCGGATATCGGTGGATTCCTGAAAAACGAATTTAACGCCGCCGGAGTGGCGATAGAACCCGATGCACTCCAGCTGATGGCCAGCGGTTTAGGGGCCGACCGCGAACTGGCCCGCCGCGAGGTGGAAAAGCTGATCATTTACGCGGGCGACGAGCAGCCGGTAACCGTGGCCCACGTCCAGTCCAGTCTTTCCGGCGCCATTCCGGCCGATGCCTTCCGTCTCGCCGAGGCCGTCGGTACGCGTAACCGCGCCGAAACCGACCGCCTGCTGCAGCACCTGATCCATCAGGGCGAAGATCTGACCTCGGCCTTCAGCCTCACCCTCAAGCACCTGCAAAGCCTGAAGACCGCACAGGCCATGAAGGCCCGTAACGAGCCGGAAGGCGAAATCCTCAAGGTCACCGGCAAATTCCGCGCCCCGCGCAATGTCCAGAACGAGTTTCTCAAGCAGGCGCAGGCTTATCCCGCCACCCGTCTCGCCGGTCTCTCGGCCTACGCGACCGAAACCCTCTCCCAAGCCCGCTCGGGGCTGATAGACCCAACGCTGGTCTTTTCCCGCGCCCTTCTCGGCCTGAGCGCCTAAGCGCAATAAAAAACCGGCCATAAGCCGGTTTGATGTGTTCGAGATAACCCCTAACGCTGCCAGCGCCAGCCCGCCGCACCATCCGGCCGGAGCTCGGTCGGCACAGTCAGGGGCGCTAAAGTCAGGGCAGGTTTCATTACCTCAAACTGTGTACTAATTTTTACCACATCCAGCCCGCGCTCGGTCAAGCCTTTGTCAGTAAAGCGGAAATAGCCACCGCTGCCATAGTAACCTTCGGGGCGGGTTAGTAACTCTTTCACCGGCTTGCCCGTGCGCTGCTTCTCGGCGGCAATGTCGGCCAAAATCCGTGCGGTATCATAGCCAGTCAGCGCCAAAGGCGCCGCATCTTCGCCAAACGTCGCCTTATAGCTCTGCTCAAAACGCGCGACCTTCGGTGCGGCGGCAAACACAGCGCCACGCATACCGCTATTCGAGCGCAGCAAGTCATTGTTTTGCCAAATACCGGTGCCGAGCAGCATCACGTTGTCATTCTGGATGCCGTAATAACTCAGCTGGGCCTTGATCAACGGCATCTTCGACGCCGGCGCCGGAACTAACAACGCATTGAAAGGCAAGGTCGACGACGTCGCATTCGCCCCGGTTAGCTGGCGGATGCTCGCACCAATGTCGGTTGCGTTCGGGTCAAAAAAAGCGGTTCCGGTCACGGTGGCGCCCTCGCGACGGGCTTCATCGGCAAACGCTTCCAGCGCCTCGGTGCCATAATCGTTGCTAGGGGCCAGCACAGCCAACTGACGATACCCTTGACGTACCGCCGCACGGGCCGCCAAGCGGGCTTGGGCGCTTGGCAGATAATTCAGTGCATACACACCATTGCCCATCACGCTTTTGTCGTTACTGAGGGCTAAAATCGGTACGTTCGCGCCATCAAACGCTGCGGCCGCCTCCCCTACCCCATTTGCCAGCAACGGCCCCACCACAATGTCCACATTCTGGTCTCGCAGGGCTTTGGCTGCCGTGGCAGTCGTGGCGTTGTCGCTGGCATCCTGAACAATCAGCTCCAGGCGTGTGCCGCGGCGCCCGTCAAATTCCTGTAAGCCAACCTGTAGCCCGTGCAGAATACTGTTTCCCACCGTACCAAGCTCTCCGCTCAGCGGCAAAATCACCCCTACGCGCAACACACTGCTGGCGGTCTGGCCCTGATAGCTATCGCTCGCCGCCCGCAGTCGCTCGTAGCGTGCGCGGTCCGGCTGGTCGGTCAGGCGCTCGTAACTGTTAAGCCATGGGTTTGGCACGCCATAGCCTTTTTCTGCCAAAAACCGTTCCGCCAGCTGCAAGGCCAAGCGGCCACGCAGGTCGCCTACCGCACGCCCCAACGGCGTTTCATCGCGCAGGGTGCCATCCAAAACCTTATATGCTTCCTCATCTTCGCCCATTTGGCTAAGGGCAAGCGCTAGGCCGTAGCGGGCCTGACCGCGCACCACGTTATCATTGGTATTTACCAAAGCCTTATACTGCTCCACCGCGGTGAGCCAGCGCCGCTCGCTCAAAGCCTGTGCGGCGGCATCCAAACTGCCCGTACCGCTGGCCATAACGGGTTGACTGGGGCCCGCAATCGGTGCTTGGGCGTGCACAGAAAGGGGTGTGAATCCCAAACTTACCAAAAAGGTAGTTGCCATGAGGGTAGAGGAAAGAGCTATGCTACGGTTCATGACCCCAAGCCTACCCCTGCTCTCTCGCCTTGCCAAGCACTTGCCCCCGCATCTACGGGGTGCGATGGCCGAAAAAGCAGCGTTGGTAAGCTATCTGATACGTGGCTACAGCGTGCTCTCGGTCTCGCAACATCTGGCCCAAACCGATCTCACCCTGCGTCGCGGGTCATTGATTCTGTTGGTGGAAGTCAAATATCGGAGTTCGCAGCAGCGGGCCCATCTGGCGTTAACACCGGTGCAGTATCAGCGTCTTCACCGGCAGGCGAGATCCGTCGCCGCGCGCTACCAGAGTTGTACCGTAAGGCTGGAGGTCTGTCTGCTCTTCCCTCATTATCCTTTTTTGCAGCGTATACCGTTGCAAGAGGGCTAAGCTGCGGAAAGGAGACAAAATCGCGCGTTTGTATGCGCCCGTGGTTGACAGATAGCCTCCGCTTTTCCTACCATCTGCCAACAAGAAAGTCTGCACGATGCTCAAGTCTCTTCCCCGCTCTACCGCGCTTGCCACCACGTTGGTGGTATCTACCCTTTTGGCAGGCTGTGCGGCACCGTTACTGATAGGTGGCGCCGCGACCGCAGGCTACGTAGGCCTGCAAAACCGCACGACCCAGCAGGTAGCGGCCGATACCGAAGTGAAGCTCCGTGTGAAAGATGCCTTGGCGCAGGCGCGTGGTAATTACTTTTTGGATGTAGGCATCGATGTTTTCTATGGCAACGTCCTGCTGACCGGTGTTGTGCCCACCCAAGCCGAGGGTGACCAGGTACTGGACTTGGCGCGTCGCACCGTGGGCGTTCAGAAGGTTTACAACGAGTTATTTGTGGGGAGTGCCTACACCGCAGGTCAAAAAGCCAAGGATGCTTGGATCTCGGCGCAAATTCAGCCGCGCTTGCTAGGCGCAAAGGATGCCTACCCTCTCAACTACCTCATTACGGTCGTGAATAACCACGTTTACATTCTCGGCGACGCCCTGACCCAAGGTGAAAAGGATCACGTACTGCACATTTTGCGCACCACGCGCGGCGTCCAGCAAGTGCATGATTATCTTGTGGTTAAGGGCGTGAATCGTAATGACGACCGCGCAAATGTTATGCCGCGCTCCTAAGATTAAGCGAGCGTAACGTTCTTACTATAAGTACCTAAAAATCGCCTCAGGGCGTTTTTTTTAGGCTCTCTGTCGGAACGTCTCTATGCCTCGCACGTTTGGATTCTATTGGATCGATATTCAATAAAATCAATGATCTCTTGTGTTTTGAGTGTTGCTAAGCAATGTGTTTGTGGAACATTGTGAATCATGTTGCATGTTTCTGTGAAACATACCCTCATTCCACATGTTGTGGGTGGGAGATGACCATAAGGAGATGATGGCTCTGGAAAACGAGTTTCACAACTCCACAGGGCGTTGCATAGAAAATAAGCAAAGCAGGGAATAGAGGTTGCGGAACGTGTCAAGGGTGCCTAAAATTCAACCAGAATCGAAAAAGGCCTATCGGCAGCATTTGCAACAGGCGAAATCGCATTAAAAAGTGTAAAAAACGGCGTTTCACAAAACGGCGGATTTTTGAAAAAGTACGCTCACACACGTGTCCAATTTGTGAATAAGCATTTACATAAAAGTTATTCCTTAGAATTCAAAGGGGATAGCTTCACGTTGTTGTGCACTGCACCATAAATCGTTAGGAAGGGGGCGTCGCCTGTGGAAAACCGAAAAATTCCATCATTTCAATACATCATGTGTGGCGTATATGCACCACATTGGGCGATTTTGCATACACTGTTGGGGGTGAGGGAGAAGGCCTGTCGACGACTTACGCGATGACTAACGGACGTAAAATCCGCTGTAAAATGCTGTTGAGGAGGGGCCATCCGGTCTCGGTAAGCTGAAGATGGCTGCGTGTACGTTTTAGCAAGCCCTTGTCGACCAAAAAGGCAACTTCATCGGTGTTAATTGCCGCTTCATAAATCGAAGCTGGAGTCTGTTTTAGGAGTTGTTCCATATGCACACCCTCTGCAAGGCGTAAACCTGCAAAAAAAGCTTCCTGAAGCGTTTCAGTGGGGGTGAGGCGAGTGATGTGGGAAACCTGTGAAATATCGTCGGCCGCACGGAAATAACTGTCGGGATGCTTCAAAACACGTGTGGCCAAAACATCGCAGGGGGATGTGTGGAGACGACCATGTGCACCCGGTCCAAATCCGGCATAATCGCCATAGCGCCAGATGTGCAGATTGTGGCGACATTCCATGCCGGGTTTGCAAAAATTGCTGATCTCATAATTAGTATAAGAGTGAATTGCTAGCACGCTGCGGGTTTCCTGAAAGAAATCATACTCTTGATCGCTATTTAAAGGCTCCCACGCGCCGCGTTTTACCTGTGTGTAAAAGGCTGTATTCGGTTCAATTGTCAGCTGATAGGCGGAAAGGTGACTTAAATCGCGCTCTGCGAGATAGATCAATAGTTTACGCCAATCATCAAGGTTTTGCCCCGGCAAACCGTAAATCACGTCCGCATTAACGTTAGTGAATACGCTCTGGGCCGCATCCAGCGTTGCTAGAGCATCCTCTACGCTGTGCTCGCGCCCTAAAAATGTCAGCCACTCCGGCTTGAGGCCCTGAAGTCCAATGCTGATACGGGTAACGCCGCTCTGCTTAAGGTCTTGAAAAAACGAACGTGCCTCGTGTGGAGAAGCAAAGCTTGTGGGGTTACATTCGACAGTAACTTCAGTTTCCGGCGTAAAGGGGGCGATATCGCGCACGCCATTGATTAGTTTTTCCAAGGTTTTGGGAGCCATCAGGCTGGGCGTGCCTCCACCGAAAAACACACTACTAATGACGTTGTGCGTGGGGCGATAATGAGTGGTTTTGAGGGGTGATGCGATCCCATATTCACAAAAATGGGAAAACTCATTTAAAACCGCGTTTAGGTAGTCCTGCTCGCGTGGCTGGCTGGCATGGCTGTTGAAGTCGCAATAAGGACACTTGGCCTTGCACCATGGCCAGTGAATATAGACCGCAAGGGGTGAAGGTGGCGTGTGTGCCGTTACAGCAAAGTCGCTCACTCAGCCAACTCCAGCCACTGGGCTAACGCACGGAGCGCTGCCCCGCGGTGCGAGTACTTCTGTTTTTCTTCACCACTCATTTCCGCAAACGTAAGCGCATGGCCTTCAGGGCGGAAAACGGGGTCGTAACCAAAGCCTTTATCTCCGTGGTTTTGGAGTGTGATAGAGCCCTTGCACAGGCCTCGGAAGAAGTATGTTTTTTCCTCCGGCGATTGCAGTGCCAGCGCACATACAAAACGTGCCTGGCGCTGCTCTTCTGGCGTATTACGCAACTCTTCCAGCAGTTTTTCCCATCCACCATAGTGGGCCGTATCAACTCCCGGTGCGCCATTTAGCGTAAGCACTTCCAGACCCGAGTCGTCAGCGAGAGTCCAGTAGCCAGTCGCACTGCGGCCGTGCTGTGCTTTCAGTTCTGCATTGGCTTCAAAGGTTCTGCCGGTCTCCTCAGGTGCCGGTAGTCCTTCCTCGGCAAGGGTGCGTATTACAAATCCATGAGGCGATAGCAGATTAATGATTTCGCGTGCTTTGCCGGTATTGTGAGTCGCAATCAGCAAAGTAGCGCCGCGCTGAGGGCGATTTTCATGTAAATACGGGGCATTAAGGTTCATAAAATCGATCTTTCAGGTCAAGAGCGAAGCGGAGGGTAAAAGCGCTTCTTTGGAGTGGTGTGGGCTTTATGCAATGAGTGGGTATTTACTGAAATTAAGCCAGTTAAAAATCAGTCAATTACGCCGTGAGCGACAAGGCTTGCTGTTGCAATTCGATGAGCTGACGTATGCCATGGGCAGCATAATCTTTCATCACGTCCATTTCGCTGTTCTTCACAGGGCGTTGTTCAGCCGAAACCTGCACCTCAATCCAATCGCCGCTAGAGGACATGACAAAGTTGGCATCTGCCAGTGTCTGGCTGTCTTCGGCATAATCCATGTCCAGAATGACACCGCCTTCAGTAAGGCCACAGGAGATCGCGGCGACGGGTTCTCTTAATACGGTGCCTTTCAGAAGCTTTTTCGCACCACATTCACGTAAGGCCAGCGCAGTTGCTATATAACTGCCTGTAATGGCGGCTGTGCGCGTTCCACCGTCGGCAATAAGTACATCGCAATCAAGCCAAACGGTAAGGCCGTCCATCTCCGCAAGTCTGCAAATACTGCGCATGGAGCGCCCAATAAGGCGCTGGATTTCCACGGTTCGGCCGTCCTGTTTGCCACGTGTCGCTTCGCGGTCTTTGCGCTCTCCCGTGGCGCGCGGCAGCATGCCGTATTCGGCTGTGAGCCAGCCCTGGCCTTTACCTTTAAGCCATTGCGGGACCTTGGTCTGGATGCTGGCGGTGCAAATCACTTCCGTACGCCCAAATTGAATCAAGCAACTGCCTTCCGCATAGGGGTTGCAACCGGTTGTGATCCGGACTTCGCGGAGTTCATTGGCCTTGCGTCCATCGGCTCGGATAAGAGGTGCGGGTGTAGTCATGGGAAATATCCTTTTAGCGGCCTGAGTGTTGTGGAGACCCTTTAGGGGAGGATGTCATATGTGGCAAGTCTAGCGATTAGGTGTGACATGATAGATGTGAAACATCGAAACAAAGTGATGTATTAAAGTACATCTAAAATATTAGGATTTATAATTGTTTATGGTGTCTATGACAAAATTTATATGCTCATTGGGTGATATTTTTCTCTTAGCTGCTATGAGCTCCCCCTGGGGGGTGTAAATGAAAATATCACGCGAAAGTCCCATATAAGAGCGCCCGTACATGCTCTTCTGAACCCACGAATGGAACTGATTTGCGAGAATTTGCTCACTATCACTCAGGAGGTCGAAGTTAAGCCCTTCTTTTTCCTTGAACTTAGCAAGCTGCTTGGGGGCATCCGGGCTGACGCCATAGGTTCGGACGTTGAGTTTCTTAAGAATGTCTGACTGATCCCGAATCGCACATGCTTGCACAGTGCAGCCAGAGGTCATGGCCTTTGGGTAGAAGTAAATAACTACAAACTGACCTAACGTTTCTGAGATCTGGATGGGTGCGCCATCCTGATTGAGAAGTTCGACAGTAGGCAATCGTTGGGGAGCGTTCTCCATGGTAGCGCCTTTCATTTTGTTGTCAGTGGGCAGATGCTAGGCATTGTTATGGGCGCTGGCAATCCCAAAAGCGTTTGGCTGGCGTATAAAGGGTTGTAAAGGGATGCTTTGAGGGCGTTGCCACACAAAAAAGGAATGAATGATGGTTGTGAAACAATCGACAAAGGGTAAGAATGCAGGGGTGTCCACTAAAGCGAGCCTAAGCACAAAAAAGACTGTTGCTGATAAGTCTGATGAGAAGGGGCAGTCTGTTAAAAGTGTCTCAATTTCTAAACAAATAGATGTAGCAGGATGGATTCAGGATGCCTCATTGGAGACGTCTCTGGCTTCATTTGGTTATCAACCTAAGCCTGGCGAGCGTGAAGTAGAGTTTTCCGTAGCCATGCGTCGCCGTGAGGAGGAAGGCAAGACCTTTGCCGAGCTGCGCGGCCGTGCGCTTATTCATGCGGGTGGTAGCGTATTAGCGTTGGCAGAAGCCAGTTACATTGCCGAGCTTTCGTCGCATAGCGAGGAACCTGTACTTATTAAAGGTATGTATCCGTCTCTTCGGGATGCCCTGCAGGCCCTGTTACAGATGGCGGGTCACACACCGCCCTTGCCAGAATCGCTTGAAAATGCGGCCTAAGATAGGTCGCTTTTTTTATCATACAGCCCACAAAGCCTGTTATCAGTAAGATGCATATAAAACACAATTTGTGATAATAAAAGCATGTAAAGAATCTTTAGATTCATGAAATCAATTCTCTAATAATGAGCAAACGTGACAAGAAAAGCCCCAAACGGGGCTTCTTGTTGATAATATGAGGATTTCTTAATGAATGAGGCTGGCAGCAAAAGTGCTGATAACTTTCAGAATGCCGTTACGTACAAACACGATCGCCACAATCAGTACAACGGGGGTTAGGTCGAGTCCACCGATCAAAGGAACGTAGGGGCGAAGCTTTTCTAACACAGGCTCCGTCACATTCCGCAGGATGCGAACAAGGGGGTTGAGGGGGTCTGGATTGACCCAGCTGAAGATAGCTACCGCAATGATAATACACATATAAATAAGCAAAAGCGAGTCGAGAATATTGACCGCAGCGAGTAGGGGGTAAGCGAGGGCGTACATGGTTGTCTCCTTTTTTTCTCAGTATAGATAGCATATCCTGAAGGAAAAGAAAGGGAACCTCCTCTCATGGCGTTACACCGAAGACTGCAATGCGCGCATCTCCTAAGGGGGTTGGGTGTATCCTTTGCAGGCTTAGTAGCTGTCATGAGTGCTAAAGACTTAGAGGTTCTATAAAAAATGAGTTGTGACATATATGTGGTTAATAGGTGGGCAGTGCAAACTGCTAGTATGGCCAGTGTGTTTCACGTGCAACGGGTGATGAGTAGTATGAAGAGTCAATATGTTCCGAGTAACAAGGTTCAAACCCTAAGGTTTTTGAGCAACAAGCGAGCTCAAGCGTCGTGTTTGCTGCTATTAAGTAGTGTTTTGGGGGTTTTGCCTCTCTTTACCGCGAATAGTTATGCCCAAGAAAAGGAGTGCATCGACTTTTATGCGGTGGGTGAGAGCAAATGCGACCCCGCGCCGAAGGCTCAACCTGAGGCATCAGGCGCGCCGCAGCTGATTGTGCCAGCGGCGGAAAAGACCGAGCAGCAAAAAGTTGATGAATATCTCGAGAACTATGGCAAACCCCCGCGGGAATTTGTGGAATTCTATATGAATCCAACGCCTGAGAATGCAAAGAAATGGGTGAAAGCCTATCAAGGTGCTCTTCAGAAAAGTCAGAGCCTCTCCCAGATGTGGGAAGATGCAGAGCGGCTCTACGGTCAGCAGGGTGCCGCACCGGCGTTACGTCGACCGACGGTAACAGTACCTGCGACGACATCTCAACCGGGTGCATCCACATCGTCTCAACCTGCACTGCCATCGGCCCAACTTTCCCAACAAGGCAATTTTGGAGCGTTTAACGGAGTGGCTCCTGTCGTGCCTGCGAATGGCGTTTTGCCGCAAGACCGAGGCTTGAAGCTCACCTATTATTTTAGTCAGACGTGCCCCTTCTGCGCCCGCATGACACCGGAATTGTCAATATTAACAAGCAAATATTCAGGTAAGTTAGAATTTACTTGCGTCGATGTGACCCCGTTTTCCGGTGCTGCTGCGCCCAACCCAGCCTACCTGCGTGACAAATTGGCATGCCAGTGGCGATTGCCGGAAGGGGATGAGTTGCAGCGCGAAGGGGTGACGCAAACGCCAACGCTTTTGGTTCAACCGGGTGGAAAACCTCAAGTGAAACTTTCCGGCTACATGTCGCAGGAGCAACTCCAACCCTATTTTACGCGGTAAGGGAAAAATCCTGATCGAGCGTTAGGTGAGAGCTTCCACTCTTATATGCCCCGCCTGTCAGGTGGGGCTTTTCTTTCAGTTCATAAGACAGCAGAATAAAGACCCTGCTTCCTGCAGGTAAGAAAGGACATGTCCATGAGTGAAATCAAAACCCCACCGGTCACCGTCAAGGTTGGCGTCGAGGCGAGTTTTGTCAAAGAGCGCCTTATCTGGGCCAGCCGCCCCTTGGGCTTGCTAATTCTATTGCTCTGGATTCTGCACCCTGCGACAGGGAGCGGTTCCGACAGCGTGCACCTTGTTGTCATGGGCTTTTTGGCGGGTACCGCTTATGGTTTGGTTCTCTATGGGCGTAAACTGCGTTCCTATGCAACTGTAAAGGCCGATAGCCTGACCCAAACCCCTAACCGTGTGCCGGCCGAGTATTACTGGGGTAATATCGCCCAGGTTATGTACGACAACAGCTAACGCGCCAACAAGAAGCTACCGTACCCCATGAGCCAAGACCTCTTTCTGCCATCCGATCTTCTCTCCCGTCACTGTCTGGGCATTGCCGCAACCGGGGGCGGGAAGTCGAACTTCCTTAACCTGATTTTAAAGCAGCAGATGATGCGCGGCGGTGGCGTCATCCATATCGACGGGAAAAACAACAAGGACGCCATTCGTGAGTTCCTGACGCTGGCCGAGCAGCATAACCGCTGGCAAGACGTCCGGATCATCAACATCGACGAATCGACTTTGAGTAATACCTATAACCCCTTGCTGCGTGGAGACGCGGAAGAGCTGACCACCCGCATCATGCTGCTGATTGGCAGTGGTGGCGATTCGTTCTTCCGCTCACAGGCCAGTAAGGGGCTAGGTGCCATTTCCGGTCTTGTGAAGCGCATGGGTGTGCCGTTTAGCTTTGCCGACCTGTCGGTGTTGATGGGGAGTGAGGGTGCGCTACGCTATCTGCTGCGAGAAGCCCCCAAGGATACCCGCGAATATACCGACTATAAGATGTTCTTCGACCAGTTGCTGGAAGCCGACCGCCGCACCGGCGCGATGATTGTCAGTGAAAAGAAGCTCCAACATACCTTTGGTGACATGCTGGGTAAGCTGGCCGCCTATACCCGTGGCCAGGCGCGGGATGTTGTAAACAGCTATAACCCAGAAGTCGACCTCCTTCAGGCGATTAAGGAAAATCTGTTAGTTTACGTGGCGTTGCCGATGCTGAGTAAGGCGGAAGTGGCGACCGACTTCGCCAAAATCTTCCTCTCCGACCTGCGTACCGCCGTCGGGCAATTGCAGAACGTGCCGCCGGAGCAGCGCCCGAATCCGACTTTCCTCTGCCTGATGGACGAGTTCAGTAGCTACGCCATGCCCACGCTGGCGCCGTTGTTTGAGCAGGCCCGTTCCGCCAACATCTGTCTGTTCCCCTTTATTCAGACGGTGTCGTCGCTCTCTGATAGGGAGCGTGGCCTGAGCCCCGACTTTGCCCAGAAGATTATCGGTAACACCTGGAATAAGATCAGTTTTGTGCTGAAGGACCCGGAATCGTGCGAGCAGATGAGCAAGATCGCCGGTCAGGCGCTGAAAGAGTTTGTGAGTAAAAGTGTGGGCGAAAACATTGGCTTTGCCTCGGGCGATCAGGACGCCTCTATGCTTTATACTGCCAACCGCGGCCGCAGTGTCAGTACCTCTACCCGTGTGGAGTACGACGCCGTGGCGCGTCCCGAGGATTTTAGTAACCTGAAGGTGGGGGAAGGTATCTACATGGGGCCCAGCGGCGTGATGAAGATCAAGGTGCCTTTGGTTAAATTGGCCAAGAATGGCGAAGACATTGTGTTTCCGCGTTTCCGCATGACACCGGTTCCCGGCTTGGCGGTTGCCGAAAAATACCATATGTTCAGCGCCACAGGGGCCTAAGGGCCCGTCAAAGGGAAGGAAACCTCATGATCAGCTATCTGGCACAGCTTTATGTCAACGTTCTGGAGCCGGGCTTGCGTATCTTTGCGGTGGTGGCGCTGGTAATGGCGGTTCTCTATGTTTTCAATCTGCTGCGCGGCGGTAAGGACGATGCCATTACCAAAATGGTGAACGGTTTCTTCAAGGTCATTTACAAAGCGGTGTGTCTGTTCGGAGTGCTTGTGGTCAAGCTCCTGCGCGGGCTTATCAAGCGCACCATGTTGGTGTTTTCTGTAATTCGCGACTTTTTTACATCGCGCGATTTGTAGGAAATTCAATATACTGAAGACATTGTTTAGAGGTATGGTGATTTAAATAATGCAAAAAATCACCAGTGTTCAACTTATCACATAAGAGGCGATTTAAGTGCCGCATAAGTAGGCGATGCACTTGCCTCTAATATAAGGTGTCTATTT
Source organism: Alphaproteobacteria bacterium (assembly GCA_027485835.1). Lineage (GTDB taxonomy): Bacteria > Pseudomonadota > Alphaproteobacteria > UBA2136 > UBA6156 > UBA6156. The sequence goes on along the minus strand of JAIXQG010000002.1, from coordinate 509,365 downwards.
AATCGGAGCAGAACAGCAAGAGGTTTGCACCTGTTGCGGGGATAACAAGAAGGAGCTCCGGTTATGGCAAAGGTAAAGGCGGTTCGCATCGGTCGTCGTTACGGTTGGCACCTGAGTGTGGCGGCAGTGGCGTTGGTCGGTGGCGGGTGTCAGTCCGCTCCCGGGGCTTATGGTGGGTACCCGGCCTATCCGGCGTACGATTACAGTGCAGCTGCACCTCGTCCGGCTGCTCAACCGCAGGCTCCGGTGGCCGAGGTTCCGTATCAGTCTCCAGCTTATCAAGCGATAGAAGCCTCGGCGATGGAGCTGAAAGAGCGTCTCGACCGCGTAGAAAAGGCGATGCTGCGTCTCGACCGCCGCATGCAGCTGGTAGAGCGTAACGAGCTGACCCGCATGAATGGCCGTACCTCGGCTATCGAGCCTGCCGCAGGCCCCAATGCAGTGGCTGTGAGCGCTAACCCAAGTTCGTCCGATGTCGATGAAGCCATGCAGGCGCTGGGTTTGAACGAATCCTCAGCCTACCGTCCCGTCGCCAGTCGTAACGAAACGATTACCTCCGCCCTGCAAGCAGCCCCGAGTTTGGCATCCACCGATGTTTCGGTTCCACGTGCCGAGCCTGTCCGTATGGCCAGTCGTGGCGGACTGCCCTCGTTGGCCGATCCGGTGCGTCCCGCAGGGCGCGACCTGAAAGCCGGCCAGCAGGATGTCGCAATCTGGACCGTACGTTATGAGTCCGGCAAGGTCTGGCCCGACCGCACCCAATTGCCCTCCAGTCGCGATGTGGTGGACGTGCTGCGGGAAAACGGCAAGGCCAATATTTACGCCCGCGGTAAAAACGCCAGCGCGGTGGAGTTCCGCGACCGCGTCAAAGCCTTAAGCCGTTATTTGTCAAAGGTCAGTAGCTTGGAGACCGTGCCGATCGCCGCCATGGCCGCCCCGCACCTTGATGACGAGACGATTGAGATTGTTGTAACACACTAGGTGCAAAAGGAGGCATCGGCGCAGCCTCGCTATGCTTGAGGTTTGCACCGAAAGCTCCTAGGATGAGCGAACGTTCACCTACCCGTGAGGTGGATGATATCTCTGCAGTTCCGGCTGCAACCGTGCCGAGGAAGACTCCCCTTTCTCGCCTAAAACAAAAGAAAGGCACCTGCTCATGTCCGACGTCCCCACGTCCCCTATGTCCAATGGGTCCCAAGGCTCCAATGCCGATACCGCGAGCCTCGAAGCCGCTCTCGGCGCCGTGCTGAATAAGCACCTCGCCAAGGGTAACGCCCAGTTCCGCGCCCGCCTGCTCAACCAGATGGTTCAGCTGGCCCGCCACGGCAACTTCGCCGAAACCTTTATCCGTACCACACCGGAAGGCACCGATATGGTGAACTTTGCCCGCATGTGGGAATACGTACTGGTACAAGCCGACCGCCAAACTCGCGGTTATGTTGCCAAAACCAGCCGTAATGAGTTCGAGCAAACCCGCAAGGATTTTGAAGACTGTGTCGACTTCATGGTCAGCAAGCTGCGTAGCGCTGGCCAACGCCATAAACTCGATCTCTCTGGTACCAACTTCATCTCCCGCGTCGCCCAGCGTTATGGCGTGGCCGACAAGGTTCGCAAGGGACCGAGCCAAGGCACGTCCAAACCGGAGGAATCGTTCGAATCGCCCGAAGCCTTCGCGCCCGCACCCGTAGCGGCCGCCCCGCAGGTGGAAGAAGCGGCGCGCCCCGCCCGTGCGCCGGCCAAGCCCAAGGCGGCTACCGCCATGCCGGATGTCGACGACCTCTAGGAGTAGTCGCTTACCGACCCACTAACCCCCGCAAATGCGGGGGTTTTCTGTAGTACTCTAGCCGTGCCACATGAAACATGGCAGAGGCGGGGGAGGGCTGGTCAGAATTCAAAAACTCGCTTAAGGTTGGGCCAGAACGAGAAAAGGAGTCTCCATGGCAGGTAAGGACGGAATGTCGACAGTCAGCACGATCATCGTGTTTGGTGTGTTAATTGGCGTATGTATTTGGGGTCTGATGATTGTCTCGGCACAAGGCGAACGTCGTTTGGAGCAGGCCTGCAAGCCGGTGGAATACGCCACCCAGTTTGTGCATGAGCTGGCCACTACGCTGACCGGCCGCCCGCCCACATGGAGTCTTTACGTCCAGCGCTACCTAATGACCGGCTGCTACTACGGCTTTAGCATCGTCTTTGCGGAAACCTTGGAGCAAAACCCCCTCAGCGGCGTTCCGGCGACATTGGAAAGTGAGGATGTCGGCGGTATCCGCTAACAAGCAGTCTCCTGAAAAATCCGCCCTCGGGCGGCTTTTGTCTTATCTAAGCGATTATAAAAGTTCGGAAAGCTTGGCGTCGACATGTCCAGCCTGTACGTGGGCAAATACGGTCAATTGCTGCAAGTCCATCACCACTTCCGGTTGGTCCGGCAGGCCCGGTAACTCGTGCCAACGCTTGATGAGTGAGGCATGACGGCTCACGTCCGGAGTAAGCTTGAGCGTCGGCCCCCAGGTCTGGGTACCAATCAGCAGGGTAAAGCAGCCGTTGCTTGCGTTCTGGTTGTCGTGTTCGCGCGCCACCAGGCCGGATTCCTGCAACTGGTTGGCCAAGTGCGGCCATGCCGGGTGGTGCAGGCCGCCGCTGGTATCCCATAGGCCGAGTGTTTGGCGCAGGGTGGGCTTGAGCAGGGGGGCGAGCAGGTTGAGTAACGCATCCTGCTTCAGCCACACGCTGCCATCGGCCAGCTTCAGGCAGGTCGTGCTGCTGTCGAGCGTTGCGGCCGGTTCCAATTCGCTTAACAGCGCGGGCCACTGGGCGTAGAGGTTGGTGTGCAGTTCTTCCAGTTGTTCGGTGTCCATCTGGTCCACCTCGCGCACATCCAATTGCTGCAGCTGGGCATCCGCCCGCCACAGGTAGTCCACAATCTCGCGCGCCAACGGCGTGCTGTTAATCGGCAGCAGGTGGGGGGTTTGGTGATAGCGCAACGCTACCAGCAACGTACGCTGCAAGGTCTCGCCCTCGGGCAGGCCTTTCAGGGCGCGGAAAGCTGGAAAGGTCGAAATAAGGAACGCGGTAATCCCACCATGGGCTTGGCAACGCTGGCTAAACTTGACGGTATCGCGTTTCCAGATATGCCACAGCGGGGCGCTACTACGTTTTTCCACATAGGCGTGCACCAGAGCCAAATCCTTGGCTAATGCGGCAATACGGTGCCAGTGGGTGCTGCCGGGTATCTGGCGCATCACCTGCCAGCGGGCTACCGCCAGCTCATACAAACTGGCGAATTCGCGGCCGGGGCTCGCTTCCTGGCGTTTGTTCTGGGCGTTCAGGTTGACCGGCCAGTGGCGGTAGCCTTGCAAAAAGCCAATCAGTTCAGCTTCCAGGGGGTGCAAGCCGGGCCAGTCCGGTGGGGCTACCAGCTGTGGCAGAAACTTGGTCAGCGCCATTTTAAACGGCAGGCTACGGCCGTCCGCTTGGGCCATCTGGAATTCGGTACCGAACTCATCGCTAGCGCCCGCTTCAAAGCCGGTTTGCAGGTTACGGCGGATATCGCCTAGCAAGGTGGCCACCCATACGATGACGAATCCCGCCACCGCACCGCCGGCAAGCAGGGCTACGCCCCTGAGATAGTGCTGGGGGTCAAGTCCGGTGCCGAGCAGAATGCTCCACACCACATGGACTGCCCACAAAAACATCATCAAAAGACTCATCACCAGAACGGCGCGACCTCTGGGTCCCATACGGCATTTTCCTTTGTGTGAGCGTGGCTTTCAAGGGGTCCGCCGCGGTTGCGGCATGGTCTTTTGGTCACACTCCGGTCATCAGATGCGGCTGGGCCACTCCCAGACCGCCATACAACTATGATAGCGTCACATCCAACCAATAACAGTCAAGCACGTCGGCCATGTCCATGAAACTTTTTCAGACCCTACCGCAGCAAACCCGCATCAACCTGAGCGGGATGCGCCACGCATTCTGGGCCGTGGCTCTTGCCTCCACGGTCCTCAGCACGGCGTCTGCTGCTCCCATCTCATCGGTTTCGGCCCCCGTACCCGGGTATGTCGCACCGGTTGTCGGTACCGATGTCGCGCCGTATGTCGATGACACCCGCGGCGTTTACATTCCGCCCCACCAGCAACTGCGCCAGAAGACCGACTCCGAGCTGGCCGACTGGAACACGGTGGTAGAAACCAATCGCCCGCTCTACGCCCAGCAAAACCCCACCGGACGCCAGTATGAGCGTGCCTTGAACACGGTGGCCTCGGGCGTGGCCGATACCCGTAGCGAGCTCGATCGCATCGCTGGCGACCCCGGCCTGCTGCAAGGCGGTGCCGCCAAGGCCGATGCCGACCTGTATGCGCAGGATGAATATGCCGATAACACCGAAACCCAATCGATGAATGGCCGCCAGCTGGCCCAGAACACCCGCGCCAGTGAGCCGCGCGGCTTGGAAGATTATCCCTCGCTGGCCACCGGTGGCCGTCCCCGTACCCAAGCGGGTGTTGATATTGGCGCAGCACCCTCCGCCGCCGTACCGGCCATGCAGGCACCGGGCGCCGCCATGAACGACGGCGGTGTGGAAGTCTCCGTTGGTGGTCCGGCCACCCGCTCCGACCTCGACCTGCAGAACGGCATCGTCCGCCTGAAGGAAGAACGTATTTCTGTCCGCCGCGCTATGCAGCGTATGCTCGACCAAGTCGGCGGCGCCGGCTGGACCGTGGTCTGGGATCTCGACGAGGTGAACGCCGGTCTGCCGGATATGGAAATCAGCATTTACGCCGAAGAGCCATTTATTAAGGTAATGAACGCGCTGCTCGCCCGACTGCAAACTCGCAGCGGTCAGCCAATCCGCGTGATCAAATACGATAAAACCCAGCGTCTGGTCGTCACCGACCGTACCGGTGGCGACGCGCGCAGTGCCAGCATTGGCGCTGGTGGTGCCCCGGGTGGCAACGTCGCGATTACCGAAACGGTGCTGAAGGAAACCACCATCAGCCTGCACTACGACGAAGTGCCGCTGGTCGACGCTCTGGAAAATATTGTCAACCAAGCCGGTAAGGGCCAATGGCGCCTGCGTATGTACGCGGGCACCGACCAAGTGCTGAAACCGGCCCACGTTGAAGAACCGTTTGGTGTTGCGCTGGAGCGTATCCTGAAGGTGTTTAACCTGCGTTACGAGATCTTCCCCGGCGGTAAACTGATCGTTGTGACCAGTGGCAGCAGCTTCGGTTTCCGGGGCGTAGAATAGAGGAGTGGATAACACGATGAACCGTTACACCAAGATGCCTACCAGCTCGCAATCCGCCAAGCTGTTCTGCCGCGCTTCGGCCTTTGTCCTTGTGGCTGCAGCCCTCGCATCGTGCAACGGTATTTCGTACACCCAGCGCCAGTCTCCGGCCAATCCGTACAAGGATTTTAAAGAGAATAACAAAGCCAACGCCTCGGTGCTTGGTATGGGCGAGCCGATTTCGTCGCGCCAGATGACCGCCAACGCCACCCTGTCGCTCAATGGTCAATACACGCTGGCCGAAGTCATGCAGCGTGTTGCCGGTACCTATAATACCGCCATCCGTTGGGGCAACGGCACCCGCCGCGAAAAGCGTGAATCACTGGTCATCAACAAGCTGACCTTCGATGAAGCGCGGAATTACATTGAAGACGTTTTTGACATTCAGATTATTAAGGAAGGCGAACGCCGTCTGCTGATTCTGCCGTCGGCGTCGGAACCGCGACTGACCGAATTCAGCCCCGGCAATAACGTCAGCCTTTCTCAAGCGCTGCGCGGCTTGGCCGAACAATGTAACTACAACCTCGTGATTAACGAAAACCGCGAGCAGCTCAACCGCATTCGTGTCACCGCGAACTTAAAAAACGTGACCTGCTACGATGCGTTTGAAGCGTTGCTGAATCCGCATGGTCTCAGCATCGTCAATGCTGGCGATTACATGACCGTGGGCGGCCTGCCGCAACGCCAGTGGACCTTGAACCTGTATGAACCGGAACGTACCGAAACGGTAGAAGTGAATTACTCGTCCGACTTCTCGGCGTCGTCTGGCGGCAGCAGCGGCAGTAGCGGCGGCTCGTCCGATTCCTCCAGCGGTGCCCAAAGCGCCGGTGGCAGCACCAAGGTCAGCGTCAAATACGACCGTAACCTCTGGAAAGATTTACAGGAAGACCTTGAGGAACTGGTGAAGAGCAATTGCATCACCCCGCTCGATAGCAGCACGGTCCAACCGCCCAGCACCAGCCTGCTGCCGCCACCGGATGGCAGTACGCCCGATCCGTCTCTGGTAGCCGGACAGGATGGTGTGCAAACCGATACTTCCGCCAATACCTCCTCTAGTCAGACGGAAGACGCCAACGCGACGCCACAGTGCGGATATGTCCGTATCAACAGTTCGGTAGGCCTTATTCAAATGCGTGCCCCGCGTGCGGTGCTCGACGAAGCCGACGAAATCATCAACCGTGTGCAAGACGTCGCCAGCCGCCGCCTGTTGCTGGAAGCCCGTGTTCTGGCCGTCAGCCGCAACCGTAACTTCAACCAGCAGGCGAACCTCAAGGTCGGTAACAGCAAGATCGATTCGGGCGCTGGCTTTACCGGCAGTGTGACAGCCACACTGAATAACCTGCTGCCAACCTTTACCGCCACCGACATGACCACGGTGGGCGGGGTCGCCGTCAAGAGCGGCTCTCTCGATGCCGTGATAGCGTTGCTGGAACAATACGGCACCACCTATGAGCTGATGCACCCGATGATGGAGCTGATGGACCGCCAGCGCGCCACCCTGATTGATGGCCGTAACGAGAAGTACTACGTGGTGACAACCGATACCACGACGGACTCCGGCACCACCACCAGCACCAGCGAAGTGGAAGAGCGCAGCCAGTTCCTCGGCCTGCAGTTCTCTGCCACCGCGCAGGTCAGCGACAGCCCGGAAGAGCCGCACACCATTAGCTTGCAAATCCCGATCACATCGTTGGCGAAAAGCATCGATATTCCGAATGGCGATGGTACCACTGCCGGTGTGGCACCGGTGGCCAACACCCGCCTCATCGACCAGAAGGTGCGGATCCGTGATGGCGAGATCAAGGTGATTGGTGGCTTGACCAAGACCATCGCCATTGACACCGAATCCGGCGTGCCGTTGATCCGCGATATTCCGGCCTTGGGCAAACTGGCAAACGAAGAAGCGATCCAGTACGAGAACGTCGAGTTTGTAATTTTGCTACAGGTGCGTCGTCTCTATTAGGTCCAATCGCCTGCGGCCTCTAGCCGAAACAGGGCAAATCAGGGCAACATAGCATCCAAGGTCTGTCGGCCGGTGTGGGGCGATGCGTCATCGCTTCTCCGCGGTACGCTAAGCCAGATCAACAGGAGGAAGAATCATTAACACGTCCCTGCCCCTGCAGAACGCGCTGTCACCGGAGGCTGCTCCGGCACCAGATGCTGCGCCGCAAACCGGCTTTGCGCAGGCGACGCCTATGCCTATCAGCCTGAGCCCCACCCCGAACGCTCAGATGGCGGCCGGAGAAGAACTTTCTCCGCGCGAGGAAATGTACCAGAACATTCTGAAGATTCTGCACGCCTCGAATGACCTCGGTATCGACCGCATGGCCCACAGCCATCTCGACAAGGCACTGACCAGTCCCAGCAGCAAACAGCTGGTGGTACGTGATCTCATCAACCAAAAAATTATCAACCGCGTACAACTGGCCCGTGCCATGGCGCGCTACAATCGCGCACGGGAGCTTCTGTCGATTCTCGACATCCCTAACGAAGCCCAAGCCCTGCGCGCCGACCTTCCGCCCCGTTTACGGACTATCCTGCGGCGCGAACGTATTATCCCGATGTCGATCCGTAAGGAAGAAAACGGCACGGTGACCGATGTACACTTGGCCCACGACAGCCCGCTGCGGGACCTTGTTCTGGAAGCCAATTTACGCGAATTTTTCCCCGCCACCGCCAAAGTCCACTGGCACTTCTGCCTGCGCGAAGTCGCCGGTGCGTTCTGGATGGCCGGTGAGTCGGAAAACATCGACTCCGACATGGAAGCCGAAGCGCTGCTCGACCGGATCATCACGAATGCTATCGACGCCCGCTCGTCGGATATTCACATCGACCCGTCGATCAAGGGCGAACCGCGCGCCATCATCAAATACCGTATCGATGGCTTTGTGCATCCGAAAGAAGTGATTACCACCGAGCAATTGGAACGCTTGCGTGTGCGGATTGAAAACCTAGCCCGTATGGCCAAGGTCAACCTGAACTACGCCAACAAAGGGGCGTTCACCCGCTCGGGGTACGACTGGCGTGTCCAAATCCAGCCTCACGCAGGCCGTTTGGGGCCGGTACCGCGCTTGGTGCTGCGCCGCTTGCAGCCGGATGTGATGCCGCTCGAAGTATTGGGTTACCCTCCTGATTTTATTGAAAAAATCAAAGCTGCCGCCGGCTCGCCCAACGGTGTCATTTTCTGGACCGGCCCAACCGGAAGTGGGAAAACCGAAGCCATTCACTCGGCCGTGGTCAGTGCCAACCCGATGGCCAAGGGCCTGTCGGTGCACACCATTGAAGACCCGCCCGAAAAACGCGTGCCCGGTTATGCCGTGCAAATGGAAATTGCCAGCGATGACCCCAACCGGACCGGTCTGCAACTGATGAAGTCCTCGCTGCGGGCCGACCCCGACGTGGTGATTTTTGGTGAGGTGCGCGACGGCGAAATGGCTAAGCTGGTGTTTGAAGCCGCCAACACCGGTCACTTGGTGTTCACCACCCTCCACACAAACACGGCGATCGATGCGATTGCGCGTCTCGACGAACTGGGTATTAACGGGTTCCTGCTCTCCTACGTGCGCGGTATTGCCGCCCAGCGTCTGGTGCGCCGACTATGCGGCCACTGCAAAGTACCGATGCCCGAGCCCGACGACTACACCCGCTATGTCTTCGACCGTTACGGCGTGCCGTTAAGTGGTGCCAACCTGTTTACCGCCAACACCGAAGGCTGCGCCAACTGTAACTATACCGGTTATTATGGCCGTATTGCTGCCGCCGAATGGCTGAAACCGACCAAGGAAATCGTCGAGGCCAGTGCCGAGAAAAACTATGCCGACTTGGAAGACATGGCCCGCCGTGCCGGTTGGCAGCCCATGGGCCGTATGGGCGTGCAGCACGTCAAGAACGGTATTACCGATGCCGCCGAGCTTTCCACCAAAATCCTCGAGCTCGCGGCCGAGTCGCTGACAGGATAACGGCAGATGGGCATTCAGTTCGGTAAAACAGGGTTTAATACGGCCGACCGTATCGACTTTTTCAAGACCCTTTCGGGCTGGATGAACTCGGGCGCCGGTCAGATGTCGCTTGGCGAAGCCGTGGCCAACACCACGCAGGGCTTCAGTCAGGAAGAATACGCCACGCTGGCCCCGCAAATGAACATGATTGAACGCGATGTTGCCGGTGGCCAAACGCCGCTCTATCAGGCGCTTGCCATGGCGAATGTCGGCTTCAAACCGCAAGAGCTGGCGATTGTCGAGGCCGCGGAAAAAGGCAACCAGCTCCGCCAGACATTGCCCGCCTTGGTGGAGGCGCTGGAAGTGGAAAGCGCCGGCCGCCGCGACCTGATTGCTAAAATGGTCGGCCCCGCGATTATCGGCGTGATGCTGATTACCTTGTCGCTCGGGGTGCTGATTTTCATGTTGCCGATGGTCATCCAGCCGGTGCTCGACCGCAACCCCGACGCGCTGATGAAATTTCCCCTCATTCTCCGGCTGTTCTGGTACACCTCAGTCTGGCTGCGCGAGAACCCCATGATTCCATCAGCGATGGTCGGCACCTTGATCACCGTGCTGGTGCTCCGCAATACGCCCATCCTGCAACCCCATTGGCTGCGCTTCACCATGTGGTGGGGCGTTACCCGCAAGCTCATCATCGGCTTTAACGCGATGGTCTCGGTATTCTTCATTCCGGCGCTGGTACGCTCCGGTATGCCCACCTATCAGGTGCTGGAGCAAATGGCCTACTGCGTTAACAACCCTCTCATTCGCAGCCAGTACCTGACAGCTGCGGAAGACCACCGTAACGGCCTACGCATGAGCCAAGCGCTGGAAGGCATGCCCTTCCGTGCGTCCTTCTTCAACGCGATTGTGGCGGGCGAGAGCACCGGTGCCATTGCCGCACGGGTGGAAGACCTGCAAATGGCCTACAAGCTGGAGCTGGAGCGCTATATCCGTCAGGTTTCCGCCACTCTCAAATTCATCGTGATGGCGGTGTTGCTGCCGCTGTTCATTATCTGCACCTATACCTCCCTGGTAGGGCCGATTTTCGCACTGATGGAATACGGACGTTAAGATGATGCAGGACTACGAAGGACCTCGAACACCATGCCACTAACCCTCATCTCCCGCCGTTCTGTCGTCTACCGCGAGGCTGGTACCGGCGAAATGACCGTGTTGCTGGTACCGGGCCGCGACCAGATTCAGATTGTGAAAGACCTCGCCGGTCTCGGTAAGGCCGATATCCCCGTGCGCGAAACAGCTGCCAACGGTAAGCAGGTACAGGTCCGCAAGCAAGCGCAGCTCAGCCGCGTGCATGTGGGGCGCCGTTATATTTACGGTAACCTGCCGAATGAGATTTCCGACCTGCGCCAGCCGGTCAAAGTATGGCTGGCCGAAGACTACGCCCCCCCGCAAAGCCAGGCGTTCTTCTACATTTTCAGCAGTACCGTGGTCATCCACGGCGTGCGCGAACAAGACGACGAAGGCCAGCAAAGCTGGCGCACCGCCCAATTGCTGCTCGGCGATGGCGATCCGGTCAAGAACATCATCGACGCGATTAGCGATTACGCGCTGGCCAACTCAACCGAAACCTTAACGGTGGCGGTGCTGAACAAACTCGACCTTTATGAAAAACTGCAAGTCGGGCTGGCCACCTACAACATCAGCCCGATGCCGTTCTCCAAGCTCAAGCCGCAGCCGGGCATCAAACCGCTTTACCGCCACCGCGATTACACCATTCTTTACCTCACCTTCGCGTTACTGGGGCTTATCACCGTGCTGGCCAGTGGTTCGTATGTGTTCTTTACACGCTTGGAACGCGATAAGCTGCAAGAAGAAGTAAAAGACATTCAGCGGCGTATCGAATCGATCAAGCTCAACCAGAGCGTGGGGCAGGTTGCCGACCCGCAATCGGTTCTGCAAACCATGAGCCGTGGTATCAACCAACAGATGTCGGCGATCCTGCACGCGGCTGGCGACGTCGGCGCTCAGCTCGGTACGTTGGAAAAAGTGCGCCTGATGCTTGAAGGCGGCGATTACGAAGGTATGCCGGTCGATGGCGTGGGCGAAGGCCAACAGGTGGCGCTGATCCGTCTGACCGAAATGAACAAGGAACTCTTGTTGGATCAGGAACTGGATGCCACCCAAGTGGTCGCCACCCACCCGTGGGTGCGTACCATCATGCGTGGTGGCCCCACCGGAGAAGCCGGTGTGGTGGCCGTGATGCTGCAAGTCGACCAAACCGCCGACATGGTGGCCGCCGCAACCGCACCGCTGCCGGAAAACCCGCCACAGGAACTGGCGCCAACTTCTTCCGAACCCGTAGCTCCACAACCGGACGTACCGCAGCCCGCACCTGAACAGGCAGAGGGCGGTTCCTTCCAGCCCGCGGTTCAAGCTATGCCACAGGCTCCGGCGATTTCCGCAACACAACCGGTCTCTGTCACCAGCCCGGTCTCCGCAACGGCAGTTGAGGCACCACAGGCACCTGTTGCCACGAAGGAGGCCGTCCAATGATCCGCAGTACCTACCGTAACCTGATGATCGGTATCCTGTTGGCCTGCTTTGCGCTGGCCTACTATCTGTTTACCACCTCGCAAGATTTCCAACTGGAAATCCAGCGGCTGAACAACGACCGCATTCGCCTGAATCAGGAGCTGGAAAATATGCAGAACCTGAACGTCGCACTGACCGAGCTGGACAACCTGACGATTACTGAGCAAACCGCCACTCAGCTTGATATCTTGCGCCACCTTGGGCTGGATAAGAGCGATTATGACTTCCAATTGGAAGCTCGCGATGTGCAGAACATCGGCGGTACCTCGTTGTATATTCATACCGTGCAGGTTTCGGCCAAACTGCCGTATGCCGAAGCGCTGGCCCTGTGCGACCGCCTCCAGAACACCAAGAAGATCGTGATTAATGAAATCACGTTGGATGCGCCCCCACCGAATACCAACGACAATCTGATAGGGTTGACACTGCGCGGTAACATTTACGGTCTGGATAAGGTCATTCCGCCGGTCGAAATCATTCCAGCCGAACCGATGCCGGAATCGGCCGAAAATGAGGCACCGGTCGAAGACGCTGCTCCACAACCGGAACCGCAACAGTAGGGAGGCTGGGTAAGATGATCACACGCGCACTCACATACAGCTTAACTGCACTGGCGTTTGCTTTTACGGGGGTCTCCGGCGTACAGGCCGATGGCTTGCTCTGGAAAACCACCAGCCGCTATCAGGCGAGCGTAGTACCCGCTTATACCGGCCAGGGTAGCCCGTTTCCAAGCGTGGCGGTCCCCACCGAAACCGTCAGCGGCTCCGATGGCCCGACGTTAGAGGATTTGGAAGTGGAACGCGTCCAGCAGGAAGCCGTCGACTATGCCACACAACTGATAGAATCCTCGCAGGCTCTGGTACCCTACATGGAGGGGGCCGTGGTCGGTGGGATGGTACAAGGTTCCACCGGCCGTAAAATTCTGGTCGGAAACGAGTGGATTGGCCCGGGCATGAGCATGAACGTCCGCCTGATGGCTTCCGACGCCGTGCGCGAAGCGATTAACAAGGTTTCGGACTTTAACCAGGATACCGCTAAGTCGCTGAAAGAAAAGCTCTCTCAAAAGCTGCGCCAAACGCCGGTGACCAAGATGAAACTCAAGGAAATCCGTTCCGATTCACTGGTATTGGTCGGGGATTACGGCCAGCAGGTCATGAAGTTTGTCATGCAATAGGCTGTGTCAGTCAACACGGTTGGCGGGGCCTCTTATAAGAAGAGACCACAAGGACGTATAACCATAACGTAAGGCGTAAGGACCTAATCAGCTCACATGCAGGCGATGTTCATCTTTTCTCTGTTTACCTTCGTCCTCGCGTTGATGGGCTCCATCATCACGTCCGGTAGCAAGAGCTCAGAGATCCTGACCGAAGAGCGCGTTAAGGAAACTAGCCGCTTCTTTTCCGCCATGGCCGAGGTGATTAAGAACGACGTCACGCAAAAGTATCTCACCGCCAATCCCAACAACCATTCCACCATTCCCAATTACATTACCGGCTTGCCGGAAGTGGCGGCCATGTCAGCCGGTCTTTATAGCGATGTGGGGGTCGACGCTTGGGGTAAGCCGCTGCGCGGGGCTATCGCCACCGAGTATCAGCTTATTACCGCCTCGGCCGATGCCAACAGCACGGTGAGCGTGCCCGTAACCGCAATCGCATTTGTTTCCAGCGGGCCGGATGGTGAATTACAGACGGTGATCCCGACCAATCCCACGACTATTAACGCCGTGCGTAACATCGTCCTGCCGACCGATCCCTCGGGCAACCCGACCAGTGATGATATTATCTATACCTTCGATAATCGCGAAGACCAGTTGCGCCTGCTCCAAACCATTCATAGCCATATGGAACGTATTGGTACGGCGTCTCTCAAAGAATACCAGTACCGTGTCACCGACTTCCGTGCGAACCTGATCAAGCAGTACGAAGCTGACGTCGCTGCAGGTAAGGCGGTCGCCGCACCGGATATGGACCTGTCTGGCTATGCCAACCCCCCTAAAATGCTATCTTTAGAAACGGATGCCAACCGCTACGCCCTCGGTGTCGATGAAGACATAGCCGTTCTCCAACGCCAGCTGGCAAGCGGGCGTAACATGGTTCTGAACGCGGCGGCACCGACAAGCGCTAACGCACCCCTTATTCTTACCCTCACCAACAGCACGACCAGGCCGACACCGTGGGGTTCGTCCTCCGCACCGTTCCGCTACATCGTGCGCGTCTACCCGGATAAGATTTAACGGAAGCCAACTACATGCAATTAGCCCGTCTCTTGAAATTAACGTCCACTTCCCAACAAAAGGATGCCCGTATGAACCTGAAAAGCGCCAAAGGCTTTACGCTGTTTGAAATGATTCTCACCGTGGCGATCATGGCGATTCTGGTGGCAACCACCACGCCGCAGATCTATGAGTTCATTCGTCAGCGCGACAAACAGAACGAAGAAGTGGCCCAATTGCAGGTGCGCAAGGCACTGGAGGCCTATATTGCCGACAAGGGCGTACCGCCCAGCGATAACGACATCACCACGCCGTGGTACGAGAAGCTGGCCGGATATACCAGCTTGTCGTCGAATGAGATTGCCAACGATGTTTGGGGCCGCCCGCGCACCTATATTGCCTATCTCGATACCTCGCGAAATATCTACGGCACCACGGTCAGCGTCACTTACGTGAGCCTGCACAGCATGGGAGAGAACGGTAAGGCCCAGAAAACCGAAACGGTGAACGGCAACACCGTCACTGTATCAGGTATCGCGGTAGCAAACGACGCTTACAGCGGGAGCACGTCATCTGGTGCCACCGGCTGGTGGAAGAACATGACCGACCGTGCCGCCTCGTTTGCGCAAATCCGTGCGGTAGGCGACGACCAGATGATGCGCTACACCAACTACGAAGACGTTCTGCGCCGCTACAATGCCACGCGGGAGCGTATGGACAAACTCAGCGAGGCGATTGAAACCTATGCCCGTAGCCAATACGCCAACCACGTTGCGGCCTGCGCCTCCTCCACCACAACAACGGCGACCTGTAACAGCGACGGTACTCCGCGTATGGCGATTTACTACCCGCGCAGTACGGCACGTCAGGTAACCACCGACAACGCCCGTTATGTGAAGAATGGCGCCATCGATAATACGGTTGTTGTGAATAACGCCGCGACCACAGAAGACGACCGCCGTGAGGACATGGAAGATCTGATGACATTGCTTGGCTTACCGCTGGAATACTGCTGCTCGGCGCTGAACAACTCGAGCGACGACAAACCGGCGCCGTTCTACTACTTCAGCAACCCGCGTCCACGTGGTGCTACGGCCTGTGGTGCGCGTCCGGGGGCCGATGAAGCTAAACTTCCGGCACGTATCACCACCATCTACAACGTGGATACCAGTTCGGATCGTACCTGCGGTTAATCGGAACCGCAGGCCATGGAGCTACTCCATCAGTTAGTGATGCTCTACACCAGCGGAGCGGCGGCCATAGCCGCCGCTTGGCCGTGGTTCTGGCCGCTGGTAGGCGGTATGTTCGGGGCGGTGTTGGGCTCGTTCCTCAACTGTGCACGCTACCGTGTGCCACGCGGGCTCTCCCTGCGGCACCCGCCTAGTCATTGTCCGTCCTGCCAAACGGTGTTGGGTGTGCCAGACCTCGTCCCGATTCTGAGTTTCCTCGCCCTACGTGGCCGCTGCCGCCATTGTGGTGTCACCATCGGCACCGCCAGCCTGTGGTTAGAGGTGGCATGTGCCATGCTCGGTGCGGCGCTCGTTGCGGTTGCTCAGGCGGGTCTGCGCTAGCGCCTTGCTAAGCCCGTTTTGTGGCGGTGCCAATTTCCCACAGCCCGCCGTCTCAAAAGCGCCGAAACCATGCGCAACACTTGGCTAAGCGGCCTGTGCGCGGCACAATCCAGCCAGCATGACAGTGTTGCACACCCTTTCGCGTACCGCTCTGGTGGGAACGGCCCTTGGCCTGACCCTCGCGGGCTGTGCCGTAAGCCCAACCGCCAGCGTCTCGAACGAAAATCACAGTGCCGCCGCCAGTATCAGCCGGAGTGGAACCGACGGTACCCGCTACGCCAGCTTGGAAACCACCGAAGTCATGACGGATGCCACCGCCGAGCCGGTGGTTCGCAAAGGCACCGTTTTATGGCGCCGTGTCGGAGACGATGTACCCGTAGCCACCACGGCCGCCGTTCCTCAACCGACCGATGAACTCAAACGTCTCCGCGAAACGGTGGAACGCATGCAGAACCAGGTCGCGCAGCAAGAGAAGGAACTACGCCAACAAACTACAACGGCCTCCAGCGTGGCCCGTTTGGCGGAAGAAAGCGTGCGTTCGATGCGTCAGGTGGCCGAGAGCAACTCGCAGAACTGGCAAAGCAGTAACCAGCAGCTGGCGCAAATGGAAGACCGTTTGCAACTGGCCATGGCCCAAGCGCAAACGCGCGATAACCTGACCCAAAACCAGATTGCCGAACTACGTAAGGTTTCGGCCGAAAACCGCGCGCTGGCCAGCTCCGAAACCGCCAGCGTCGCCGCCGCGCTGCGTATTTATGCCGACCGCCAGCTGGCCGAAGCACAAGCCGCAACCTCTGCCACCATGGCATCGTTGGCCTCCGCCACCAACCAAAGCCTTGCCGCGTTGGATGAACGCACCAACAAGCGCATGGGCGTGATGTGGACCGCCGCAAGCGCCCAAGCGGAAAAACTGGCGGAAGAAAAAGCCAATGCCGTCGCCGCCAGTGTTGCCGCGCTTCAGCAGCAAACGGCCGCCCAGAAAATCGAACCCGCGCAAATCCGCGCGATTGCCGAGCAAACCATGGCCGAATCCACGCCGGAATTCCGCGCTCTGGCGCTGCAAACGCTTAAGGATGGGCAAGACTACATCCGCAGCGTCGCCCGCAGTGCGGTTCAGGACAAAGATCCAGGCATGACCAGTGCTCTGGCCGACGCCGCCCGCGATGTGATTACCCGCGACGACAAAGTCGTCTTCGCCATCCGCAAAGCCGTGGCCGACGAATTGCAAGGCATAGCGACCGGCACCACCACCACGCCGACCGAAAGCGCCCGCACAACCCTTGGCCCGGACCACGAACTGTCAGAAACCGAACAACTCGACCCCAACCGCCTGCGCATCGCCCAACTGCTGGCACCGGAAGGCGGCCGCGCGCCCGACGCCGCCGTGCCGAGCGACGCACAACTTGCCGCCATCAGCCCCGCCGCCGGCAATGCCGTACTGGGTGGCCAACAGTCATGGTCGGCACAAGGCACCAGCCTGATGCGCGCCCGCAACCGCGCCGACTGGATGGATATCCGTCAGTACAAGGTCGTGGTCCACCAGGATGACCAGACGCTAGAAGAAATGCTTGCGGGTATTCTGAAGCACGCCGAGCCATTTACCGGCCCGTGGCAAATCCGCTGGAAAATCTCCGAACCGAACAAGGACCTGCTGACCGAAAAATTCAGTCTCGACGCCGAAGCGCCGTTTGAAGAGTTTGTCAGCTATCTCGCCCAGTACATTGTGAATGACCGGGGCGTAAAACTCAGCGTCAGCCTGTTCGATGCCGAACGTGTTATTGTCATTTCCGATTGATGAACCTCATGCGCAGTCCTATTCTTCTCACTCTCACCGCATCCACCCTGCTGGCAGGCTGTGCGGCTGTGCCGGTCTCGCGCCCCACAGCATTTGAGGCACCGCGCCTGAGCGACGAAGGGGTAGTGATTGCCGAGTCCGCGCTCGTCACCGGTGTCTCTAAAGGTAACAGCATTACCGGCGCTACCGATGACTGCTCCGGCCCAGGCCTCGGTGTTACGGTCGGCACCACCCGTGGCGACGACCGTTTCCTCTTCGATAAAAATGGCGAGCCGTGCGACTCCGCCGAAATGCTCTTCGATGGCCGTGCCCAATCCAACCAGCGCCAAAGCGACCCCTCCATTTCGCTGAAGTTCTTTGACGGTAAAGCGAATAAAACAGCAGGCGATTTGCCGGATCTCGAGCCGATCCCCACCATTCGCCTGAAGTCGGAACTGCTGCCGGAAGGCACCCAGTTGGTGCAAACCGACCTCTCGCGCATCGAGCCCGCCGCAGGCCCGGCAAAAGCCACAGTCCCCGCAGCTCCGGTGCAGGTTGCGGCAGTCAGCAAGCCCGATCCCGTACTGGCGACATTAGCCTCATGGCAAAATCAGGATGATGTCTACGCCGCGCGCAGCGACGAAGCCGCGGCCGCCGCCGAACGTAACCTGAACAACATCGTCAAAAGCAACCGCGCCCAAGCCGAGCAAGACAACATGGCTAAGCTGACCGCCCAGCTACGCGAACGCGAACGTCAGGTACAGGAAGAACAGCGCCGCCACGCCGAAACCTTGGAACGCGCCCAACGCAACCGCGATGTCACCGTCGCCGCCCGCACCGAATGGCGGCAAAAGGAAGCCGAGCTGGAAGGCCAGTTGAAGGCCACCCAGCAGCGTCTGGCCCAGATTGAAGAGCTTGCCCAGCGCCTGAACGCCGAAAAGGCGCAGAAGGAAAAAGTTTATCAGGCCCAGATCAGCACCCTCAGCTCCGACCTGAAAGTGGCCGAACAACAAGCCGATGTCTCACGCCGCGAGCTGATTCTGCAAGCCGCCGCCAAAATTGCCGAAGCCGAACAGCTCGCCTCCGCCGCCAAAATGCAGGAGCAACAAATCAAGCTGCGCGAAGCCGCCCGCCTGAAGTCGGAGGCCGAAACCATGATGGATCGTGCGCTTGCCATGAACGCCGGCCAAAACGTCGTGGTGAATGGCGTGGGCGCACCTCCCGCCGTGCCGCTGCAACTGATGGACACGCCGGTGACGATCGTCGCGAATGGCAAAACCCTACCGGAAATCCTCACCGACGTTCTCAAACAGGCCGCGCCGCAAGCCGGCCCGTGGAAGGCCGACTGGCAACTGGCTGGCGCCAACAAGAAACTCCTCACCGACAAATGGTCGCTGACTGCCGAAGCGCCTGTCGAACAGGTTTTAGCGCAACTGAACCAACAGGTTAAGGCGTCTTACGGCTTCCCGCTTCTCTTCACACAGTTCGGCCAGTCGCAGCTGCTTGTTGTTACCGAAGCCACACCCCCAACGCGTTAAGCACCGGCCTGTACGCACTTTTTTTGGTAAAACACTTGCAAACTCACCTCAGCATTCCATAATCAAAGACATAAAGGAGACTCAAACTTATGAATCAACGCACTCTTCTCTTCAGTGTAGCTGCTATGGCCTTTATGGCTCTCGTGGTAGCAAATCCCGCTTTTGCCCAAGGTACTGGCGATGTAGGCGATGCAGGTGCTGCCGCATCCCAAACACTGGTAAGTGTCATTACCGGTAACATTGGTCTTCTGATTGGCCTCGGTATTACCGTTCTCGGCTTGTGGACCTGGATTATCGGTCAAAAAACCGCGGCGGGCCTTACTATGGTTGTCGGTGGTGTATTGCTGACCATGGCACCGGGTATTTTCAAGGGTGCACGCGATATGGCAGTTGGTGTTGTCGAAGGTTTCGGTGGCGATGCTTACGAAGTCAACGAAGCACAATCGACTGGTGCTAACTAATCCGTTTAGGATCAATTGCGTGAACAAACTCTTGCTTACGGTTGTAGCGGCACTCCTTATGAGTGCCGCTACTGCTTATGCCCAATCAACTGGTTCTAGTGATGTTGGGGCGGTTGAGCTGGATCTTCTGGTGACTATCCTGACAGGAAATATTGGTTTATTTTTAGGCCTTGCTGTTACAATTATGGGGATAATCATTTTTGTGAAGGGTGATACCGGCGGTGCTGTCTTTACGGTTATTCTCGGGGTCCTCATCACCATGGCGCCGGGTGTTTATAATGGCCTGCGCTTCATAGCGTGCCCGATCGCCGAAGCTCTTGGCGGACAGTGCGGAAAGTAGCCGTGCCCCATGCAAATGCGTCAGGTGCCCCGTAATATCGATAAACCGAACCGTACGCCGGAATATGCCGTCACGTTTCTGTTTTTCTATTACATGACGCTCTTTCTGTTCAGCAAGGCACTGGTGGCATTGTTGGTAGGGGCCATTGCCACCTATGTGATGTACAAAATTACGTTGGATAAACCGGAAGGTTTGGCGATGCGTCTTGCTTACCGTCACGTCAGATTTGGCAAAATGCGCCCTGGCCCAAAACATTCTCCACGGTTTGAAGTTTAAAAACAGCTCGGTTTTAGTGACCTAAAAACCCAGCTCCCTCCCGCGTTCCTGCCTGTTTTCGCAACAGCCCACTCCCCAACCGCTGCAAAAGCAGTTAGTCTGACGCGCAAGGAGAAGAACCAGAATGGATTTTGTCGCGCGCGCAGGTGCCATTATCGACCGTGCCCACCGGGTAGCCGGTATTTTGCTGCTGTGCGTATTGGTTCTGTGCTTGGTCAGCATGTGTCAGTTGGTGGAAAATCAGAATCTGCAAGCCGAAATGAATGCCCAACGCATTCGCTATCCCGTGATAGTGGTGCCGGATGCCACTACCGGCGTGTACAGCCCGACAGAAGAAGATCGCCTGATTTACCTCTTTGCCGACTTTGTCACACAGTCTCTGAATTCTTACACGCCAGCTAACATTGCTCAGTTGTACAAAGGTCTTTACCCGTATATGGGACCAGCTCTGCAAACCGACTCACAACCGTATTTTGAACGTAAAGTGCGCGACTCCGTCTCTGACCGTCGCTCCTCATTCTTCGTGCCCGACCGTACCGTTTTGCCGGAAGTGAAGAAGCGCCGCGAAAATGGTGTGGAATTTCGCGACGTAAATGTGCGCGGCCAAATCAGCACCATAGTCGGGGGTACCCTTGCTGAAGGGTCTCCGATGGAAATCCAGATGACGTTCCAAAAAGTCTTTGCCAGCCCGGTCAACCCCTACGGTTTTCTGCTGACCAAATATTATGAAAAACTGCTGGTGAACCCTCTGCAAGCCCCTAAACTTCCGCCTGCTGCGGCCGGTAATCTGTAAAAGGAGATAACTCATGCGTATGCGCCTCACTCTACTGACCCTCGCCATGGCCTTGCTGGCGCTCAGCGGCATCCATGCCGACACCCTCGTTTGGCGCAGCCCCACCAAGCCACTCACCATCGGGCTTTCCACAGGAGACTACACGCAGGTGATGTTCCCGGAGCCAATCAAGGCGGTGACACTCGAAAACCCGAGCTACATCGACGGTAAGCCACTCGATGGCTATAACGGCCAAGCCATCATGTTCCAGTCGCTGTTGCCGAAGATGGCCACCCGCGGCTTCTTTGTCGGCCAAAGCGGTAACACCTACATTCTGGTTCTGACCACCGACGTGCCTTACCGTACCTATATCGAAATCGTCGACGGCGTTGCCATGAAGCAGCTTAAGGAATCCGTCGCTTCAAAAATGGGGCCACACGACCTCATCCGTGCCATGGCTCAGGATATCGACGTGCCCGGTATCACCCGCGAAACCTACGTGGTGCCCAACTGGTTCCGTGGCAGCGGCATGACCTTTGACCTCTCCGAAATCTGGCAATCGCCGACCATGACCGGTCTGGTGGTGCACGTGCGGAATGAGAACAGTGTGCCGAACGAGGTGAACCTACCCGCCATCGTCATCCCGAAAACCACCGAGTGGGGCAACCTCCGCTTTGCCAGCATGGAAAACCTGCGCCTTGCACCGGCAGGCCAGCCGAATGACAAGGGCGTTCTGCTCCTTATCTTCCTGCGCTAAATCAAGTTCCTGTGAAGCGCCCGCCATGGGCGCTTTTTCATGTCCCCCTAAATGGTTCTGTCGCAAATGATCATAAACCGTGACAAAAACCCCGCGCCGCAAGGGGCTGTCAGCCCTTTCCCCCTTGGCAATCCGCCATCTCCACGCCTATAGTTAAAGTATGAACCTTTCTCGGGTGTTTTGGGTATGCCTCTATATGCTGTCCGCCATGCTGGCGCGGCCGGTGCATGCCGACTATGAAAACGACCCCTTCGATCCCCTGATCGCCCGCGATGCCTGGATGCTGATTGCCCAAGCTGAACGCGCCAACGGTATTCCAGCGGGTTTACTTCACGCCATGAGCCTGGTCGAAACCGGTAAAGGCATTCGTGGCTGGGTGCTGCCATGGCCTTATACAGTCGGAGTAAATGGCACCGGTGCGCAAAAGTTCGCTACGCGCGAGCAAGCCATGGCTGCCTTTACCCGTTACCGCAATTTAGGCTTTGTGCGCTTCAACGTCAGCGCTCTCGGCGTGCGTCTGAATAAGGCCAAACCGGTCGAAGCCGCCGCGGCTCTCGGCAGCATTCCGGCAGGCTCGCCGGTCACGTTGGAGGGTATTAACTTCGCGCGTCGTTTTAACAGCGAGCGCGAGGCTGCCAGCTTTCTGCGTAGCATGTTTGGTGCAGGCTACCGCAATGTCGATGTCGGCATGATGCAAATCAACTGGCGCGTCCACAGCCAGCATTTCCGCAGTATCGAGGAAGCGCTGAATCCGGACACCAACCTCGCCTACGCCGTACGTTATCTGCTGGAGCATCGTCAAACGCGCGACTGGTGGGGCTCGGTCGGCCGTTACCACAGCGGCACCAGCACCTATGCTAACAAATACATCCGCAACGTGTACAACATGTACCTGCGCATCCACCGGGTGAACACCTAAGCATGAGCAAGCCCGTCATACCCTCGTCCTCCGGCCACGTCTGGACACCCTCGCAACAGCAGGTGCTCACCTTTACGGGCAGCAATCTGGTAGTAGGCACACCGGGCAGCGGTAAAACCGCCTTGTTGCTGGCGCAGGCCGAATATCTGGCCAACCACGGCCATAAGGTCGGCCTTGCCACCTTCTCGTTCCGCAGTCACCAGTATCTCAAGGCCATGGCCACACCGTCGCAGGCGGCTATCTGGAACCGCCTGAGCACCGGTACGCTGCGCGACCTCGCCATCCAGCAACTGCATATTGCCGGCCAAAGCTTCAGCTTTGCCAGTAACAATCAGGTGCGGGAGATCCTCCGCAGCCTGATTCCCGCCCAAGCCTTTCCGGGCACCTTGGAAGACGCCGAGCACATTCTGCGCACCGCCAAGGCCCGCGCCAAAAAGCTGCCGGAAAGCGATCGATACTATCCGTTTGTGGAAGCCTATAAGGCGCGGCTGGAAGAACTTGGCCTCGCCGACCGCCACGACATTATTCGCCGCCACGTGATTGGCATGCGCGACGGCTCGGTGCCACCGCTACCGATTACCCACCTGCTGCTGGATAATGTACAGGACGCTACCGAACTCCAGCTCATCTGGCTGCAAATGCACCTAGCTCACGGTGTCACCCTCAAACTGACCGGCGACGACGATGTGACCGCCTTTGGGCAAGATGGCGCGCAGGGGCCTAAAGCGATTGAAACGATTGAAAGCTGGGGCGACATCACCCGTTTCAACCTGACCGAAACTCACCGTCTGGCGCCGTCCCTAGTTCCGGCGATCGAGAAAGTCGCGCGCCAGCTCCGTACCCGCGTCGCCAAAACGCTGGATATCGCGCCCGCCGCGAAAGAGTCTCCCCGCGCCCACGCCGTGCTGCGGGTCGAAGTCTTCCCCAATGCGCCGGCCGAACACGTGTTTTTAGCCGAAACCTGCCACGAGTTGCTCGCCAAACTGCCCCAAGGCAAGCGCACCGCCGGTGCCGGTCATCAAATCGGCATTCTCACGCGCACCCACTTCGAGGCGGCACGCATCACCCACGCCTTGCGCCGCCATGGCCTTAATCCCGCCAGCTACGCACGGCTGATCTGGGAAGAGCGCACCCCGCAAATCATTCTGTCGCTGCTCTACCTGATGCTCGGCCAGGGTAACAACGGCCACCTGCACATGGTGCTGTTGGGCTTTGGCGTGCCCGCCACAACAGTCGCGGCGCTGTTCCGTGCCGGTCTGCGGGCGGAAGTCTGGCCCGCCAGCGGCTTTGCGCTGCCAGCGCTGCCCGACGAATCGCCGACCACCTTGGCTATCCTTCAGCAAGTGCGCCGTGCCATGCGCACCTCCTTGCAGCTCCTGCAAGCGCCTCCCGTTCCGTCAGGGGCACCCGAAGCCGCACTTACACCGCGGATGATCTTCAAGGCATTGGTGGCCGAGCTGCTGCCGCACCTGCCGCAAGACGAGCACCCTTACGCCCTGCTGGCCACCGACATGCTGCTCAATCTCTCCGGCAAACTGACTGATGTTCTGCCGCGCGTACGCACCGAAACGCTGCCGGACATGGCCTCGCCCATCGTCGTGGCGCCGGTACGCGAAACGCGCAACCAGCAATTCGGCACCGTCATCATCCCTTACGCTTCGGCTCAGCATTGGCCTAAACCGCCCTCCCAACTGTTGGGAACGGATGCCGACCACGAACGCCGTCTGCTCTATCTGGCCATCACCCGTAGCGCCGGTTCGCTGATATTCACGCGCCACCAGCCCGAAGCGTCGCCGTTCGTGCTGGAACTTCAACAAAGCCTGAAGCAGCAGTCCCGTAAGGCCGCTTAAGGTTACCGCCTCAACGCGCCAAAAGCAGGGTTCTCCCTAAAGTCACACACTGTCAGTTTTTCGGTGCCCAGCTCCGCTTAAAAACTGACACCTACCCAAAAGCATGCCATTCTGCAGCTAATAACAAGCCAAAAGGCCCTGTCACGTATGAGCAAAGCTACCAAACCCGCCGTTAAGGCCGTTGCCCGTAAATCCGCTACTCCCGCCGTTAAGGCGCAGGCCGCCGCCGCACCCCGCGCGGTAGCCCAGCCGGTGGCTCTCGCGGCCAAGGCTCCCACCAAGGGCCAACAGCGTCAGGTAGCGCGGAATGAGGCCGATGTCGCCGCGCTCAAGGCCGCCGACGAAGGCTACAAACTCGCCCGCGAAAATGCCGTAAAGTATCTGCATAGCCGCCGTCAGGCCATTTTCGCGCTTGCCCGCCATTTCCACTTAGATGCTGACGATTTGCAGCAGGAAGCCTACGAAGTGCTGCTCACCTGCCTGCGCGACTTCAATCCCCTCTACACCAAGGCCGACGGCAGTACCGTCAACGTCCAGTTCAACACCTTCTTCGGTAACCGTCTGGAAGGCAAAGCGCTGGAACAACGCAACCGTGACCCGGAATACCAGGCCCGCCAGGCCCACCTGCAGGATATGAGCGACGAGGAACGCAGCGAATTCCGTAAAAACCCGCCGCTGCTGGTGCAGCACCTCGACCAAGAAACCACCATGCAGGAAACCCTGCGCGGCGAAGTCGCCGCCGCCCAACGCTCCCGCCAGACCAATATGGCGCTGAAGGTGGTGCAGGATACCTTTATTGAACGCAAGCTGAATGACCTGATTGCCGCCGAACGCGACGACAAGCGTCGCGCCGCGCTGATGCACGTCAAAGTGGGCGGGGTCAGCAGTTTTGAAGAAATTGCCTACCACTTTGGTGTCACCGACAGCCGCGCCAGCCAGATTCTGAACGAGCTGATGGACGCCTTTTACGTGCAACGCCTGATTGATGGCGACCTGAAAAGCGTGATGTATGACTTCCGCAAGCTCAGTCTGCAGCCCAAGCGCGCGCAACGCCTACTGGAAGATGCCATGCGGAACGCTCCCACACCTCGCGCCGCCGAAATCGCCAACCAGTTTACCGGCGAATATCCGGAACTGCGCGATGTATTAAGCAGCCTGCCTAAACCGGGCCAGATAGCCGAGAAAACCGACACCGACTCTCCCGAATCCACCTCGGTTGTCAGCGGCAGCGCGCTTCCCGCCCAACTGACTCCGGCTGAAGAAGACCAATTCCCGCTGCAAGCGCTAGAACTGCGCGAAATTTCCACGCTCACTGCCCTCGGTGTGCAGTTCCGCCCCAACCCGCTCCAAGCGCCAGAAGATATGGCCCATATCCGCCAGATTGCCGCCCACCCGGCCGAAACCTGGTCACCGCTGATTATTACGCCAGAAGGTGGGGTGATTGACGGCGAACGCCGCATTGCCGCCGCCCGCGCGAAGGGGATTACCCGTCTGATGTGTCAGGTGCGTGCCACCCCTAGCGCTGCGTTGGCCAAGCAGTTGCGCGTGTGTCTCAACAGCCGGGTCCGCCCACTGGATAAACTCGAACTGTACTTCGCCATCGGCGCGTTGTCCGAGTTAGGCCTCACTCAAGGCGTCATCGCCCAAGCCCTTGGCACCAGCCGTCCCAACGTGATTGTGTACGCCAAAGTCCGCGAAAAAGCCTCGCTGCGCCTACGGCAATTGTTTGAAGACGGCCTAATCCAGATCACCAACGCATCCAGCGCGGTCGATCTACCAGTTCAATCGCAAGACGAAATGGCCGACTTTATCCGTCAATATGGCGCAGGCTGGGGCCGTGGCCCTCAGTTTAACGAGCTATACGCCGCCGCTGCCGAGGGTCAGATTGCCGCACTGGTACCCCCGCAGATGAGCGGCGGCCCGCAACCGGCTCATGCTGCTATTTTACCGATGCCGACCATTCCCGCCCCCGCGATGGCCGTTACTCCGGCCCAAGGCGCGCAACTGGTGGCGCCTCCGGGTTCTCTTTCTCCCACACTGGCTACCGCCCTTAAAAAACGGCAGGAAGCACTGGAAACCGCGCTACGCGACAGCGAAATCTGGGCCCGCCAGCGCGAGGCAACGATCGCCAGCCAAACCAGCCATATTCACGACCTGCGCCAACAAGTGGAAAGCTACAAGCGTGAGCTGGAAGCCCAGGCTCTGCTACAACACGGCGACGCCGCCACCATGGCCAATTACATGAAGGAACTCAAAGCCTTTTATGCCGTACAAGAGCGTCTCGCCAGCGCCATCTACCAGTTGGAAAAAACCCAAACCGCTGTGCGCAGCCTCAACCTAACCCACCGCCAAACCGTGGAATTGGAACAGCTTTTGGAGAAAGTGGCCTCGCTTCAAACCGCTCTGCGCGTGCAATTGGTAAAATCGCCCGCCCCCGCACCGGAAACCACGCGCTAGCCCTTGCCAAATGCTCACGCCCGCACCATCCTTGTGTATATGGAAAAAAAGTATATGACTTGGCAAACACGTTGGGCCGTAACTACGGTAGTTGTTGCTATGCAGTTTGGCCTGGTCATGGAACCTTATGCTCAAATGGATGGAACAGGTGGCGTTCCTGCAGCTGATTTGTATTTGTCACCCTTACCCGAGACAGGTTTGCGCGTCCCTCCTAGTGGAGCAATTAATATTACTCCGGCAATAAACCCTGAGGATTCTCTCAATAAGCCTGTAGCGACTGGGACACCTGCGGATGTAGGATCTGTGAGCAATACCCTTGGTTGTACGGGGATTGGTCAGAGTGAATATACCAGCGGTGTTTACAACATGCCGGAAACCTTTAACAAATTCCAACAAGACATTAACTCGACCCTTTCGAAGAGTATTCTTTCCATGAACTTCGTCATGCCGCAAACATCGGCATTGTTCGATCAGCTCAACAACATTGGCAACCAGCGTTACCAGCAGTTCCAGCAAGGCTGTAATGTGACCAAGCTACAGCAGGATGCCAAACAGACCTATATGCAGGCCTGCGTGGAGAAACTTAGTCCGGAACGTAAAAGACTGATTGAACAGGATAATAATAGACGCACAGACGCCAATGCCAGAATTCCGGAAAACCAGATTGGCCCGATGGCATATGCGCAAGCCTGGGAGGTGTGTGCCAATTATTCGGTGAGTGATACGACGGCTGCTACAGTTCGTAACGAAAAGCTTACTGAGTTCTACACAAAGACACGAGAAATGGAGCGAGTGAATGATGCTGTTGTACCTTTGTTATGTCAGCTTACCAATTCGCAAAGAGCGTCGGATGATGTTGCGGGTTGCTGGGCGCAATATCTGATTCCCCAAGTGCGTATATGTCTAGGCGATAACCTAGAAGGAGGCTGTACAGGTGGCGATTACGGCGTTAAGGAGCCGGTTATCACCATGCAGCGCCTGTTTGACACAATGCGTTTCATTATGGAGGATGAGGTAATTGCTCGTCGTGTAGTTAGCTTTACTACCGAGATGAGAAAAGTAGGCAAAGATGCTCGAAAATTAGCTGCAATCGAAGCTTCACTAGCTATGAGCACGGCGACTTCATTAAGAGGTGTAAGTGGATCAACTTTTGCAGGATCTGACGTGACGTCTATGCCATTAAATACTGTACAAGACTATCAGCTAGGCTATTTGAGCTGTAAGGAAAACGATATTCTTATTCCTCTCAAGCAATTTCAAAATTTTGTAAAAGAACGTGATACGAATGTTGAGATTGGTACCATCGAAGAGCTTTTGGAGCCCGCCTACGCCAAGGTTGTTGAAAGTATGAAATTGCCCGATATAACTGGGAAAGGAACTGAAATAAATAATGAAAAGGATGTCAATGCTATTGCAGCGCTCCTGAAAACGTCAATAGGGTGTACGGCTAATCAATCCATTCCCATTTTTGATCCAAACATTACAGTTTCACTTCAAAACGAGTGTAGTGCGCAAGACCGTTCATCCTTTTATGCAATGGCAGGTTATGATGTAGCATTGGCAGCAACTCGTGACGTGTATCGTTACACAGGACTTAAGTTAAAGCAGGTTTATGCACGCTTACTAACTGAAGCGATGGTGCCTGTATCCGATACGACGAATACCTCGGTAAGCCCTACCCTAAGTCCTGAACTGAATGCCAAATTTGCGACGGTCGTAAAAGAAGTTATGATTCCATATATGGAGGCTCAGGTAGATCGTTTGGAAGAATTAAATAAAACCCGCGGTGCGTTTGGTCAGCGGGTAAGGGAAATTTACAACGCAAAAGAAGGTTGTATTTCGCAATCAGGCGGATTTGTACTTCCTAATGGCAGAGCGGCATCGTTCCGTCCTTAAGACTCTCACCGCCCGTTCTTTCACCAACTTGTTTCCCTGCAACACCGGATAACTGCTGACACGCTGTAAAAACGCGGGCAATATCGTGCCAACGCGTAACAGAGAAACAAGAAGCCGTGTCCGATATGCAGCAGAGGATGGCGGGAGATGGCCCGCACCCCCTACCGGTTTTGGCCGGTTGCTGGGATATGCGCCTGGGCTATCACCCGTCCCTTAAGCAGCAATTGCCTATGCTGGCCGAACTTCCGGTGCTGGAACCCGTCGACGCCGCTCAACTTGCCGAATTGGAGCTTCCCTTTGCTTTAGCTGCAACAGGTCACCATATCATCAAGGATGCCGGCCTTTTAGCGGCCGCCATGCCGCAGGGCGGTATGGCGGAAGCGGTAGACAGCTACCCCTTGGCGCCGGTGTTTGTGCGGGATCTCTGCGGCCGCCCCATTCACACGGGATTGGTACCGTTGCCCGCAGCCCCGTCCATTCCGCTTTTCCCGACCGGTTGTCGCCATGTGCCGACCGACCACCCTGCCTATGCCTATGTCGAGAATCTCATTTGGCAGAGCCTGCGGCGGGTGGAGTGTGCTCCCGCGCGGGAAGACGGCCTAGCATTAGCCGGTCATACCGACCTGCAGCTCCGTGCCGCTATTGCCCGCCCGCAAGAGTATGCCTTCAAGCTACGTCCGGATACGTTCTATGCCGACGGTTGGCGCCTGCCGGTGGTGCCCCGTGTGTTTGCCACGCCCGTAGCGCCGGTGCAGGCGCAGGCAGCCGCCGAGGAGTTGTCCTCCCGCTGGCAGCAGCGACCGGAAGGGCAGGACTACGAAGCCTTCTACGATGCCAACAATGGCGAAGCGTGGTTTGAAGAGCTGTTTAACCGGGGCTGTACGGTGATCCCGACTGTGGAGGCCTATAACGGTCGCTACCACATTGACGCTGATTATGTAGCAACGGCGGTAGACCCTGGCCGCGCGGTAGTGGGTCTGCACGAAGTTATCGGCCGAGCTCCGTCGGAATTTGCTGTAGGCACGATTCTGGAAGTTAAAGCACCCGGCTGGGTTACGGCAACTACGGTCCATCCGGCGCAGGTGGTTGTGAGTGATGGGAGCGGATTCGTCCAGCCTGAAGCGCCGCTGCCATTTGTGCCGGACCTGGCGCTGCCGCACCCGCGCGTCGGCGGCAAGGTTGGCCATGTCTGGCTGCCCACTCACCCCGAGCACTTTGCCGAACCGGCGCTGTACGATTGGAACGAGACCGGCCACTTCGTGCAAATCGCCGGGCCGCTGTGGGACCCTCTTCACTACGTCTACACCAGCACGGCGCCGTTGCTGAGCGCGCTGCGTAAACCTCACCCCGAGGTGGCGGGCGCTTACGTGCTGCCAGAGTCTCTCAAGCTACGCTTTCACCCGTTGGCGTCACTGACGTGGTATGACGCCTATAACGAGCGCACTGCCCAGCAGCGCATGCAAGACCCTGCGCACCCGTTGTATGGGAGCGCGATTGATCGCGTGCCCCTGATGCGTGAAGTGGCACCCGCTGGCTATCACCGTCTGCCGTGGGCGTTGGAATATGAACTTGATCCGGCCCATATGCCTGCGCTTCATCCCAAACACCGCGCGGCGGTGTACCCGCAGGCATTGGCGGAGCGCCGGATGCCCATAGCAACGTGGCCGGAACCGGATTCGTATCGCAGTCACGACGCTGTTGTGACGGAAGCCATGCGCGAAATATTGGCGCAAGCCTATGCGGCGCCATACAGCGAGGCGGTTTGCGACATTCATGCCACACTCCTTCCTCAGGAATTGCAACCTCCTAAAGGCGAGCAAACGCGGGCCATTCCAACATGGCTGCCGGAGATTGCGGCCAGCCATCTGGCCGTCAATATCAAACGTATTTTCGCCGCACGGCGCTACCGTCAGGCAGTGCAAGAGCAGGCTACACTTTGGCAACAGCCAGGTTTTCCGGCGGCTTTCTACCAATTCCGCGAGGCGGCCCTTGCGTGGCGTCGCCTGCGTTACCGCCTGTTTGGCAAGTATGCCGCCGTGTGGCAGCAGGCCTGTGCCGAGGGGTTGGACCTTCAGGCTGCCGAGATTCTGGTGCCGGAATCCGACCCACAACAGCATGCGCGGGTGCAAAATGCGCGTGCCGCAGGGCTTGGGTTGGTGGCATCGCTGCCTCTCCAAAGGGCGGACGGTTTGCCTTCCGCCCCGTCACAGGGTAAGCTTACGCAAGCTGAGCGGCCTAAGCCTAGCAAGGCGTTAGGCAAGCCTCCCCACCCAGCGCGTAAGGGGGCCGCACAAACCGACAACAACGGCATGGAATAACCGAAGATGGCGTCCGACAACTCTCCCGATTACATCGCCCGCCCGGGTGCCGGTGGCAAGCCGGAGGGCGGCGCGTCGCAGGCGTCTAACGCCCTGCAGAAATTCCGTGAACTGCCACCCAAAATGCAGGGCGCTATCCTTATCGCCGGTCTTATTCTGGTGTTTTACGTCGTGTCTTCGTTGCGGGGAGGGGGGACTACCCAACGCAGTGTCGTCAACATGGGGCAAACCACGAACCGTACCGGTCAGGTGAGTGCGACCTTTACCGGTATCGAAACCGACCGTCCGGCCGTGATGCAGGCGGTGTTCGAGCAAAACCGCCGTGATATGGCCGAGCTGCGCTCCAAAATCGAAAACGATTTCAGCATCCGCGATAAGGCCCTGCAAGACGCCATTACCCAAAACCAGGAGCTGCAGCGCCAAATGCAGCAAATGATGGGCGACTTCACTACCGAGCTGAAGAGCATTCAGGTGGAACGTGCCCGCGATAACGAGCGTTTGGCACAACTGGCCGACCAGCAGCGCCAGCTGGAACTTAACGCGCCGGTTAATGGTGTGGGGGCTGTCGCCGGTGGCATCGCTCCGCAACGTCGTGCCATCCAGCAGGTTGTGCTCGGCGGTGGCGGCGGTGTGATGGGGGCTGTCCGCGGCCCTTTCGCGCAGGCGGGGACGAGCGGTAACCAGCAGGCCAGTGGTGGCCAAGCCGTGCGTGACCCCGCGGAAAAAGCTGCCGAAGAGCGCCTGCCGTTTATCCCGCCATTGGGCTTTGTGCGTGCCACGCTGTTAAACGGTGTTGATGCGCTGGTCGGTGGTTCAACCACCCCCGCTTTGGCGCGTCTCTCAGGCACCTATAAAACCGCCATGAACAGCACGATTTCTCTGGATGGCTGCATCGCCATGGTCGAGTTTAGTGGCAATATCTCCACCGAGCGCGCCACCGGCAAACCTGCGCGTATGACCTGCGTCTACCCGGATGGTGGTGCCGCTACCTATCAATTGTCGGGTTATGCGGTAGACGCGGAAGACGGCATCATCGGCATCCCCGGCGTGCTGTACGAAGGTGACCCCAGCCGTATTGCTGCCGCCATGCTGGCCGAGTTTGCCGCAGGCGTAGCCGGTATTGTGGAAGATAACACCGGCTCGAGCGTCACCACGGTGAACAACGAGGGTACGACCTCCACCGTACAACTGCCCAGCAGTGCCGACTGGGCCGAGCAGATTATCGGTGGTTCCGGTAAAGTCATGGGTTCGCTGCGCGACTACCTGCAAAAACGCGCCGACCGCGTTCAATCGTTTATCCGTCTCGACGCCACGCGCGAAATCAATCTGGTGATCTTGAACGGCACCGAACTGCGTAAGTCCGGCGAGGTCTGGAGCGCCCTGTTCGATGGCAACAGCGACAGCGGCCTGCCACAATCCAATTTGCCCGCGACCACGTCGGGCGGCGCAGAATAACGGAATAAGGGAAGACAGATCATGAAAACCTACCGTCTACCTATGATGCTTCTGGGCGGCATAGCCCTGCTGGGCGGCTGCAAATACTACGGCAGCGCCTTGCCGCCGGAGTACCCGATGAGCATGGAAGATTCGCTGGCCGCCGCCAACGACCAACGCGCCACCGCAGGTGGTAGCCAGCGGCCGGTGGTGCGCAACCCCACCCGCCCCAAGGTGGAGCGCCCGAGCTACCTGCCGGAAAAGGAACTGGCTCTGGTCAGCCCGCCCAAAACCTTGCTGGTCTGGACCTACCCGCACGTCACCGAAGATAACACCCGCGTGTTCGGTAACTGGAGCACCATCTTCCTTACCGACCGTTACGAGTGGGCCCGCCCGAGCAACGAGCTGCCGTCGAACGAAGATGACGCCGGTACCAGCGCAGGTCGTCCCTCGTTAGGCATGGCCCCGCAAGACGGAGCCGCTACCCCCACGCCGTAAGGTGTGCCGGCGCGTAGCACAATAATAAAAAGACTATCGGCAAGAACAACGGAACGATTGGTATGGACCACAAGAATACCTTTACTCCGCCCCGCCCAGACCAACTGGGCGATCAATTGCCGTACTTTGAATTTAACGACGATGAAAGCTCCCAATTCTACCGCTTCCACCTGCTGAAGGACGGCGGCTTGGGCATTTGCTGGAAGGCGCCGGTACCCGCCAGTTACTCCTACGACGACGGGTATGGTTCGACCACCAACGAGTTCCGTACGTTTTTAGAGAGCGTTCCCACCGATTACGAAGTGCAGGTGACGATTACCTCGCACAACAACCTAGTCAAACCGTTGCAAAACTACTTGGAGGCCACGCCGAATCTCGAGCGCGCCAAGCTGCTGCGCCAATCCCGCGCCGAAAAAATCCGCGATTCCGGCCAACGCGGCTACGCTACCTCCGAGCGTGGCTTTACCCGCCTGCGCGAATCCTACATGGTCATTACGCTGCGCTCACCCGAGACGGTCGAGCGCTACGGCCTGCTCAAGGGCGCCATCGAGATGACCTATCAGGCCCTCGCCCTGATTATCGTAGCGCTGGGCATGGACCTCTCTAAGCTTGCAGGACGTTTCGTCAACGATCTGGTCAAAACCTCTATGGTGGAATTCCGCGAAGCTGTGCTTGCCGCTGAAAGCACCCTGAATGGCATGTTCGAGCTGCACCGTATGTCGCTAGAGGAGCTGAAAGAGCACTACTGGCAGGCCTACGCCCCCAGCTACAAAGACCCCGCCCAGCGCGTGGTGGTCGACCCCCTGATGCCGTTCGACCATCAGGTCTTCCCACTGCCGCTGGAAAACAACTTCGATATCATCAAAATCGGCGACGACTACCACGGCACCATTATGCTGGCGATGATGCCCGACAGCGTGATCTCCGACTATCTCGGTATCATCCGCCGCACACTGAACTCGCAAACCACGTTTTTCTGTAACTTCACCTCGGTCAACCAGACCGCCGAAAAGGTCAAGCTCACGCTCGGCGCCGCCATGCGCAAACGCGTCGCCAGCGCTTTTAACAAGGAGGAAGCCGAGCTTTACGCCCAAGAGGCTTCCGAAGTCAAAACCCGCCTCTACAGCGGCCGCAAAATCATGCGCGCCATGGTTGGCGTCATCATTCACGGTAAAGCGAAGGACGAAGTGGAAGACAACCTTCTGCGTATCGCCTCGCAGTTCAAAAAACTGTCGGTGGTGCCGGATATCGAGCGCACTATGGCCTTGCAAGCCTTTGCTTACAGCTGGCCGTTAACGTGGCGCAACAAGTTCTCGGCCCCGTTCGCCCGCACCCGCCGCGTGATGAGCGACGACATCACCGACCTGATGCCCTTCCACGGCCACTGGGGCGGCCACGGGCGCCCTTACACGCGCTACGAAAAGCAGGTGCCACAGGCGCTGTACGTCAACCGCGATGGCGAAATTTCCTTCTTCGACCACACCAGTGGCGACTTCATGAACTGGCACTACGCGATTACCGGGACCTCCGGTTCGGGTAAGAGTTTTGCGGTGACCGACCTCGTGCTCCAGCTCTTCAGCGCAGGGATCGAAAAACAGTACCTGATGACGATTAAGGACGACTACGACCGCTTTGCCGAGACGATGGGTAAACTGATCATCATCGACCTTGACCGCAAGGACGTCTGCATCAATCCCTTCACCGGCGAAATTTCCAAACACCGCCTGCAACAGTGGACCACCACGGTGGAGCTGATGATAGCCAAGGGCGACTACCAGATTTCCCGCGTCGAGCAACGCCTGATTGAGCAGGTGGTGCAATACGCGTACGATATTGTGCCGCCGGATGACGTGCTGCGCCCGACCTGGATCCAGCAGGCCTACCTGAAGTTCCCGTATTCCGACGAAGAAAGCCGCCAGGCCGGTATGAACATGGCGCGTGAAATCGGCTCGTACTGTGAAAACGGTATTTATGGCCACCTATTCGATGCCCGCCCCAGCTTCACCGAAGAGGACAAGCTGGTGGTCTTCAACTTGCAAAACGTGCTGAACGAAAAGATTTCCGACGTCATCATCAACGCGCTGTTCACGATGATCGACAACGTCATGTACCTCGGTAACCGCGGCGAGAAAAAGCACCTTCTGTGCGACGAGATGGTGAGCATGATTTCCTCCAAGGGCGGGGCCGCCGTCGCCAACCAGCTTAAGCGCGCATTCCGTACCTACCGTTCGCTCAACTGCATGTGCGGCATTTCGTCTCAAAACGAGGAAGACCTGACCACTGAAGTCGGGCAGGCGATTATCGGGAACATCACCAAGCGTCTCATCCTAAAGCCGCGGCGGGAAATGATCCCTATGCTGATGGAATCGCTGGGCCTCCGCGCTGAGCGCCACCAAAGCAATATCGCCAGTTTGGAGACGCGCCCCGGATTCTATTCGGAGTTTTACCTGATGTCACCACACGGCGAAGTCGTCTGCCGCCTGATTCCCGACAAACTCACTT
Organism: Alphaproteobacteria bacterium; assembly: GCA_027485835.1. GTDB lineage: Bacteria > Pseudomonadota > Alphaproteobacteria > UBA2136 > UBA6156 > UBA6156. The sequence continues at coordinate 473,970 of JAIXQG010000002.1, read as the reverse complement.
ACGCGTTGGCCACTACCACGCCGGATGACGTCGCCGAGATGCGCCGCATCAAGGAAGAAACCGGCTGCGACTGGTGGCAAGCTACCGTGACCTTTGCCGAACGCTTCCCGCACGGTGTACGCGCGGCACGCTCCGCCAACAAGGCACGTGGTGTCGGATAAAAAAAGAGGAGAGGGATCTAACCGAAACGTACCGGAATCGGCCAAAAGTCCACATCCCTGCCACCATTCGCACCACTTGCACTAGCCTCTGCGGAAAAGCCCCGCTAGATTAGCGTTGAGCAAGATAACAACATGGCATTACCACGCAGACAACTTCCTTCGCGTATGAACACCGGCACGTCGCCGGATAGCGTTGCTGCGCCTAAGGAAAAACCCTCTGCCGCTCCCAAATCGACGCCTGTTGAAGCACCGGCGGCAGCCGCACCTGCCCCAGTACCTAATGTGCAGATCGACCCCTTTGCCGCCGCCGCCGCCGAAGCCTTTGGTACCATTGAAGCCGCACCCAAGCCGCGTGTGCTGGAAGAAAGCTTCAGCGCACCTGCCGCAGAAGCGGTTCCTGCAGCTCCTGTCGCCGAACCTGCGGCGCAAGAGTTCGTCGCTCCCGCATGGCAACAACCGGCAGAGGCTTTTAGCGCTCCGGCGTGGGACGCGCCTACCGAACCATCCTCACCCGTTGCCCAACCCGAGGCCGTATTCTCGGCTCCGGCATGGGAGGCTCCCGTAGCATCGCAGCCGTTTGTGGCGGAACCGGTGGTAACTGAGTCGATGGGTTCCGAACCGGTTGTTACAGAGCCTGTCGCTGCACCGTTTTACGTCGCACCGGGCTGGGAAGATTCCACCGAAACACAAGCGACACCCGAGGTTGTTGCTCCTGCGGTAAGCGAGGCGCCTGTTGCCGATGTTCAGCCACGTGAGGAAGCATTTACCGCGCCAGAGGTGTTTGTGGCCGCTCCGGAAGTTGCCTTCGATATGCCGCAAGCCGTCAGCGTGGCTCAGCCCGAGCCTGTGGCCGAACAAGACCCTGCGCAAGATGCTGAGGCGCCCCAAGGCCCCACCAATTTCACCTTCGAACCCTCGCGTCCCGATGGCTCACGCATCAAGCGCCGTGTCCGTGAAAAGCGCGCTCGCGACTTTTCCGCTATGGGTGCCTCGGATGACGCGAAAGCTTCCCGTCCGCAAGCTGTCACCGACGCCTTTGCGCCCAACGTGCCGGTCGACACTCGCCCGATCGATCAGGTCGACGATGCGCTGATTGCTTCCGGCGTGATGGCGCCACGTGCGGGCGATAGCCTGACCAGCAACCTGCCCGGGGGCGTAGCCGAAAGCACGATGCGCTTTGAGCCGGAGCCGCTGCCCGTAGCACCCGTGCTACCGGAAACTCCGGCCGCACCGGCACCTTTGCCCGCCGAAAGGGCGGCCCCAGTGCAGGCATCTGTTCCAGAACCCGTAAGCATACCGGAGCCCGTGGCACAACCTGCGCCCCAACCGCTGCCGGAACCTCTTCCTCAACCAGCCGCAGCCGCGCAACCCTTGCCCATGCCAACGCTGCCAGAGGCCGACATCCGCGTACCGTCGTTCAACCTTTCCAATGCGCCACTGCCGCAGGCGGAAGCGCCGTTGCCCGCGCCGCAGTCAGACCTCCCTTGGGTACAAAGCCAAACCGCGGCCGAATGGGATATCGGCACCACCGGCAGTCACGATTGGGCGCAAAGCCAGCCGGAAACCGCCTCCGAACCGGCCATGCACATGCCGCCGCAGGCCGACCTTTACAAATCCATGCCCGGCCGCAGTTCGTCGGTGCCGCCGCAACTTCCGGGCGGCATTCCGTCACCGTCCGCCTCGGGCCATATGACGCCGGAGTTACCGGGTCAGCGCCGTCGGGCTCAGGGTACGCCATGGGCATTGGTGGCCGTAGGGGCGGTTGTTGTGGTGGCCGCAGGCGCCTACTTGCTCACCAGCGGCAAGCAAGGGGCAGGGGCTCAATTGGCAAACCTCACCAACCGTACCGCCACCGGCAACGAGCAGCAGCCCTTGCTGCCGCCACCCGATGGTAGCGGCACCGGTTCCAGCAGCTTTATGGCCGCCCAACCGCTGCCGTCGCCATCTCCGGCGACCGACCCCAGTAGCAGCGCCATGGTTGCCTTTGCCGACGTACCCGCCGAAGTCGCCAATCAACCGATCGTGGCCGACGGCAACGAAGAGATGCCCAAAGGCTTTATCGCGCAGTTCCAAAGCGAAGTGGAAAAAGCGCGGACCCTGAAAGAAAGCGGTGTCGCTCCGGCCGAAGAAGTCGGCAGCCTTACCTCGGCCACCACGCCACCGGCTGGCACAGGCTATACGCAGGATGATTTGAAGAAGGAACTCGAAGCCTACCGCACCGCCTTGGCGTCCAGTGCCAATCCGGCCGAACTGAAACCCGGCAATTTCGAAGCTTCGCAAGCCGGTAGCAAAACCGATGCCGAAATGGGCTCCGGCTCGCTGCTGCCGCCCCCCGCCGCTTTACCGCCGGCCGAGCTGTACACCAACAACCCCAAGGGCCTGCCGGTCGTGGCCGAGCCTGTCACCAATGCGCCAGAGCGCGTGCGCACACTGGCCGACTTCCCCGAAGTGGAAGCCTACATGCCGGAGCGTGAGAAAGTCGAAATTCCCGCCAACCTGAAGCCGAAGCTGGCGGCGACCGACTTCCCTGCACTGGAAGTACTAAGCTACGTGCCCAACCAAGGTGTGGTCGCCTTTGCCGATGGCCGCGAGGGCGTGCTGCTGATTGGTGAAAGCATCAACGGCTGGGAGCTGGTAGCCGTGAATGCCGACACCGCCGAGTTCAAGGCCGGTCAAAAGAGCTATCAGGTTACATCGCAAAACTAAAGCGGATGAAGCCGACGCAGCGAGGCCGCTGAAACGCTTGCATCGCTGAAAATCCCGTCCTAAACTCATTCTACGTTTCCCGAAACACCGAAAGGCAGAGCCATGAATATTGTTGATATCCAAACCATCCGTAAAATAGGCGAAGAATTTGGCTGGACCGAGCGCCAGCTGGAATTGGCATTGGCCAATGCCATCCGCTTGTCGTATGTCGACCGCGGCATGCTGGTGGAAGTGGATGTGAACCTCGAACTAGCCGCCATTACCGTGCGCCGCCGCAGCGGCTTTGGCGAGCACGGCGTCTGGATCGACATCAACAACCCGATTCTGCCGAGCACCAAGCAGCTGATCGGCACCATGGAGCTGATGCAGTGGGGCGATGGCGCCCCCGGCCGTATTTTGGAAGCCGAAGTGGCCGGCTACCGCGACGGCGGCATTATTTACCGCGTGCCGGACGATAAGTTTGTCTATATCCCCGAAAACCTTATTTCCGTGATGGATTTCCACGAAAAACCAACGGTGGGTAGCAAGCAGGTCATCACCATGTGCGCCAGTGTCGACCCCGTCTCGAAGATGCGGGTCGCCACCCGCCGCGGTAAGGAGTTTGTCGCCGCCGTGACCGAAGAATATTACCCAGATTGTATTTCCGGTATCTGGATGGGCGCCAGCAACAGTTGGGCGGTGATCCGCATGAAGCCGGAGCATATGTCGGCCTGGCTGGAAAAAGACGGTATTAACGTCAAACACCTGCAACAGGTGCTGGGCCTGCGCCGGATTACCCTGATCCCCGACGGCAAGGGCGAAACTGAGCAGGAAAAGCGCGACAACGAGCTCAAGCACTTTATCAACAATGCCTGGAAGGCCTGCAAAATCGCGCAGCTGGACGAGAAGAAAATTGTGCTCCACCTGCCGCTGGAAGCCCCGGACGCCCGCAAACTCCGTACCTTCCAGAGCATGCTCCAAAAAATCGCACCGGATCGCGAGCAAGTCATCTTGTAAATCTCCTCGGAGTGCCTAAACTTCGGGCGCGCCCAAGCCAAAAATCTGTGCTAAACAGGGCGTATGACTGACGCTACGCCGCACACATCCCCGCTCAATATCTGGGTTATCTGCCAGTATTACCGTCCGGAACCGGGCGCACCCTCCACACGCCTCTCTGGGCTTGCCAAAAGCTGGCAGGAGATGGGGGCCAATCCGGTCATTCTGACCGGCATTCCGAATCACCCGGATGGTGTGCTTAAACCGGAATATGTCGGCAAAGACCCGTATATGGTGGAAACGATTGACGGCATCAAGGTCGCCCGTCACTGGCTGTATGTGGCCCCCAACAAGGGGAAGCTGCCGCGCGTCCTCAACATGTGCACCTTCGCGTGGTCGGTGCTCAAGGCTAACTGGAACATAACCAGTCCGCGTGGCTTGCCTAAGCCCGATGTGATTATGGCCAGCTCGCCGAGCTTCTTCTGTGTGTTTTCGGCGTGGTTGCTGGCCCGCCGCCATAAGGCCAAATTCATCTTCGAGGTTCGTGACCTCTGGCCCGCTATTTTCCTGCAAATGGGCATCCTGCGCCCGGGCTTTATTTATGACACGCTCGAAAAAATGGAGATGTTCCTCTACCGCCGTGCCGATGCGATTGTGACGGTGACGCGCAGTTTCATCCGTCAAATCGTCGCCCGCGGCATTAAGTCGGACAAACTCTACGTGGTGTTCAATGGTGTATCGGATGCCGATTACGTAAACGCCGTGCGCCCCCGTTCCACTGGCGCGACCGCGCAGTTGCGCGCGCAATTAGGCATTAGCCCGCTCACCAAGGTTGTGCTGTACATCGGTAACCATGGCGAGGCTCAGGCACTGACGCAGATCATCGATGCCGCGCGCCTGATGGTGAAACGCACCGACACCACCTTCCTGTTTGTGGGGCAGGGGGCGGACAAGGCCAAATTGCAAGATTACGCCCGTGGCGTGCCCAACGTGCAGTTCCTGCCGGCGGTGGGCCCGTCAGAGGTCTGGAATTACTACTGCATGGCCGATATTAATCTGGTCTGCCTCAAAAACATTCCGGACTTTGAGATGTTTATCCCGAGCAAGATGTTCGAAATCATGGCCGCTGGCAGCTGTGCCGTGGCCGGCTTGCGGGGCGAGGGGGCGGAAATCATGACCGAATCCGGCTGCGCCATGGTGGTAGGCTCGGAAGAACCGGAAAAAATGGCCGAAGCCATCACCACCCTGCTGGACGACCCCGAGCGCTGCGCCGAAATGGGCCGCGCCGGACGCGACTATGTGGCTAAAACCTTCCTACACAGCCGTCTCGCCGCCAGCTATCTGGCGCTGATGAACCAGCTGGCGGGCCGCGCAGCGTAGGGCTTTAAGGGAAGTTTCGTCACGTGCCATACTTGTCGCTGGTTGCTCCGCTGACCCTACCGGTGCTCTTGTTGGCCGTGATGGTGCTCAGTTGGTATCTCTCGCCTTATACCGTTAAAATCTGCCGCAAACTGGGCATGATGGCGGCGGTGGTCGAGCGTTCCAGCCACAGTGTGCCCACCCCGCATGGCGGCGGGTTTGTCATGCCCGTGCTGTTTATTCCGGTGGGCTTGGCGCTCACGTGGCTGTGGCCGCTGCCGTTCAAGGGCTTTCTCACCATGCTGATGCTGGCGGGTGCGCTGGTCGCCTATGTCGGCTGGCTGGATGACCGTCACGAACTGTCGCCGCGCTTCCGTCTGGTGGTTCATCTGCTGGCGGTGGCTATCACCTTGGCCTTGCTGCCCCGCCTGTTCGACTTCATGCCCCTCTGGCTAGAAAAAACCATCCTGATGTTCGGTTGGGCCTGGTTTGTGAACCTTTACAACTTTATGGATGGTGCCGACGGGCTGGCGTCGTCGGAAGCGGTCGCCCTTGGCTTGGGTGTCTCGCTGTTAGTACCGGTATTCGCGCCTTTAGGTTTACTGTTGGCCGCCGTAACCTTGGGCTTTATGCGGGTCAATGCCCCCAAGGCGAAGGTGTTTATGGGCGATGTTGGTGCCACATGGCTGGGCTACACCATTGCCGGCTTGTTCCTGCTGGCGGCGGTGGATGACACCATCAACATCATCTGGCCCTTGGCGACGCTGCCGCTGGTCTTTGCCGCCGACGCTACCCTGACCCTTTTCCGCCGTATTCTGACCGGTCACAAACCGTGGGAACCGCACAAAACCTTCTGGTTCCACCGTTATCTAGCCCTTGGCCACAGCCATAAACAGCTGGTCTGTGCCTTGGCATGGGTCAATGGCAGCCTGATCGGACTGGGACTTGTTTTTCATACAATCGGTTCGTCTCAATGGGGTTTTCTCATCGGGGTGCTAGAAATATGTGCAATTGCATGGTATATCCGCCACCGAGAACGGACCCGCACCCCAGCGGGTTCAACCCCCAAGTGATTGAGTGAAGGAACCCCCACCCATGTCGACCCCCCGTAAAGTCACCAAAGCCATTATTCCCGCCGCCGGCCTTGGTACCCGCTTCCTGCCCGCCACCAAGGCGATGCCGAAGGAAATGCTGACCGTCGTCAACAAGCCGATTATCCAATATGCCATTGAAGAGGCGTACGAAGCCGGTATCCGTGAATTCATCATCATCACCGGCCGCGGCAAGGTATCGATGGAAAACCACTTCGACTACCCCTACGAACTGGCCGACACGCTGTTGAAGAAGAACAAGCTGGCCGAACTGGAGATGGTCAAGAACACCCTGCCGTCCGACGCCCGCATGTACTACACCCGCCAAGGCGAACCGCTGGGCCTGGGCCACGCGGTATGGTGCGGCCACACCATCACCGGCGATGATCCCTTTGCCGTACTGCTGCCGGATGACGTGGTTTGCCGCGGCAAGAACAACGGTCTCGCCGAAATGATCAAGATGTACGAAGAAACCGGCAAGAGCGTGGTGATGTGCGAAGAAGTGCCGCAAGACCGCGTCAGCAACTACGGTATCCTGAAGCTGGCCGAACAGGGCGCGAAAGGCTCGCGCTTGTCGGTGAACGGTTTTGTTGAAAAGCCGAAGGCCGAAGAAGCCCCCAGCAACTACGGTGTGGTCGGCCGCTACGTACTGAGCCCCGCGCACATGAAGGTGCTGGAAACCGTCAAACCAGGCAAGGGTGGCGAAATTCAATTAACCGATGCGATGGCGGAAATCGCCGCGACCGAAGGTTACAGCGGCTATATCTCCACCAACCGCCGCTTCGACTGCGGCGACAAGGTCGGCTTCCAAATGGCCAACCTGTATTTTGCGATGAAGGACCCCTACATCGCCGAGCGCCTCCAGCCGTTCCTGAACGAAATGGCCACCGAAGCCGCTAAAGTCTGCAAGATGTAATGACGCTGAAGGATCTCACCGCCGCCCTGGCTGCGTTCGCCGAAGAACGCAACTGGGGCGCGCCGGTGCACTCTCCCAAAAACTTTGCCATGGCCCTCATGGTGGAGGCGGGCGAGTTGATGGATCCTTTGCAATGGTGCGAAAGCGCCGAGTCATGCGAGCTTGTGAAGAACCCCGAGGTGAAGGAATACCTTGAAAAAGAGGTAGGGGATGTTCTTATCAACCTTCTGCAATTCGCCCGCTGGTGCGAGATTGACCCCGAAGCGGCGGCGTGGGCCAAACTGGAAAAACTGAAAAAGCGTTACGACCCGGCCAAGCTGAATACCGCCAGCGTTTCGCGTATTCAGGAAAGCACGGGCGAACACATGTTCCCGTCATTGGTCGATACCAACCGGAAAACCCAATAATGGCTAACGCCTCTCAAACTGTCTTCATCACCGGTGTGGCAGGGTTTGTCGGGGCGGCGCTGGCAGGCCGTATGCTGACGGATGGCTGGCATGTCGTCGGCATCGATAATCTCAACGACTATTACACGCCGGTGCTCAAGCAGGCGCGCCTCGACAACTTGGCCCAGCACCCGAACGCCGCGCAATTTAGCTTCCACACGCTCGACCTTGTCGACCGCGACGCTCTGCTGAACCTGATTGGCAAAACCAAACCGCAGGTCATCATCCACCTTGCGGCCCAAGCCAGCGTGCGCTATGGCCTCACCCACCAGTTGCCGTATCTGGAAGCCAACCTGATGGGGCACTTTCATATGCTGATGGCGTGCAAGGCGCTGGCCGACGCCGGCCATCCGCTGCAGCACTTCCTCTATGCCAGCAGCAGCAGTGTCTATGGCGCCAATTCCAACGCGAAGGATGCCGTGGCCTTCCGCGAAACCGATAACGTCAACCAGCCGCTCAGCCTTTACGCCGCCACCAAGGTGGCCGATGAGCTGGTGACGCATGCATGGAGCAACCAGTTTGGTTTGCCCGCTACCGGCATGCGCTTTTTCACCGTCTATGGCCCTTGGGGCCGCCCGGATATGGCGCCGTTAATGTTCACGCAGGCGATCGTGCGGGGCGACACCATTCCGCTGTTTAACGGCGGGGACCTCTGGCGTGATTTCACCTACATCGACGATATCGTCGAAGCGGTGGTACGACTGGTACCGGTGACACCGACCGGCGATGTGCCCCATACCATCTACAACTTGGGCAACCAGCAACCGGTGCAGGTCAGCACGTTTGTACAAACGCTGGCCGGTGTTTTGGCAACGGAAGCCAAGGTGGAACAACGCGAATGGCCAGCGACCGAGGTATATAAAACCCACGCCGACACCTCCCGCCTGCATGCCACCGTTGGTTGGGCGCCGTCCACCCCGTTGGCGCAAGGTTTGCAACGTCTGGCTGAGTGGTACCGCAGCACGGGGCACACCCTTTTGGCGGAGTAGGCGCGATGCCGGCCGCCCCATCCTCCAAACTACCGCCTAAGGCGAAACCGGAAGCGATTCGCGCGCTTTTTACGGTCTTCCGTAGTCTGGCGGAAGCTCCGCGAACGGAACTTCTCTATAACAACGGTTATCAGCTACTGGTCGCCGTAGTGTTGTCGGCGCAGGCGACGGATAAAGGCGTCAATAAAGCCACCGCACCGCTGTTTGAACGCGTTATGACACCCGCCGCCATGTTGGAGCTGGGCGAGGAGGGGTTGGTCGCCTACATCAAGTCCATCGGCCTTTACCGCACCAAAGCCAAAAACGTCATTGCCCTCTCACACATGCTGGTCGAGCACCACGGTGGCGAGGTTCCGGACAGCATGGAGCAACTGACCGCCTTGCCGGGCGTGGGCCGTAAAACTGCCAACGTGGTGTTAAGCCAATTGTTCGGACATCCGACCATTGCCGTCGACACCCACGTCTATCGCGTGGCCCGCCGTTTGGGCCTCTCGCGTGGTACCACTCCGGACGCGGTGGAGGCGGATCTGCTGAAGGTGATTCCGTCAGAATTCCTCTTTCATGCCCACCACTGGCTGATTCTGCACGGTCGCTATACCTGCTTGGCGCGTGGTCCGAAGTGTGCCGAATGCCCTGTGGCGCAGTGGTGTCACAGTTCCGACAAAAACATACGATAACGTATCATAATCAATGACATAAAATGCTGTTGACAGCTGCGCGTCGCTTTGAGACCCTTGGTACAGGATGAGGCAGGGGGCGTCATCCGGCCTTCACAGAGCTGGTGGTTAGCCACGGAACCTCCCCCTTGGTTCGGCGTTGGTTAACTGGGGTAAGGCTCGTGCTCAGGAGTGGGCAGGGAAGGTCTTAAGTGAAGCCCGCGACGCGTTCTTAAACGGGCGGTCGGGGCGAAACAACAGGGGGGTACTATCATGACCATCGAATACGAAGACGTCGTCCGCAGCATAACGCATGCGTACTGGAAAACGCTGCTCGAGAATGATGCCACGGCGCGCGCGCACGCCGCCGAGCAGGCACGTCTCATGGGGCTTAAGCCGGAAGCGGCGGACACGATGATCAACACATTTAGTCGCGGGCCGCTGCAGGAGTGGCTTGCGCACCAGTCGGGCGTGTAAGGCCGTAATCTCCCTTACATATAGCACACGGCAAGCTGAAGGTAGACTTTATTGGCCTTGCCCGTTCGACAGCTAAGGGGGAACCGTCCGCACTGCGGGCGGTTTTTTTTGCGGTATGGCTAGCCGCTAAACTAAAGCCCCCGTTGGTGCGCAACAGGGGCTTGTTTAAACGGGTTGGGTTAGGCCTTCTTGGTGTTACGGCGGCTGAGCATGTTAAGGCCCTCTACCAAGCCGGAGAACGCCATCGCGGCATAGATGTACCCCTTCGGCACATGGGCCCCAAAGCCTTCGGCAATCAGCGTAGTCCCGATCAGCATCAGGAAGGCCAGCGCCAACATAACAATCGTCGGGTTACGCTCGACAAACGCCGCCAGCGGCCCTGCGGCCAGCGCCATGCTGCCCACCGCGACCAAGACCGCAATCACCATCACCGGAATATGCTGGGTCATGCCCACGGCGGTAATGATGCTGTCGATGGAGAACACGAGGTCCAGCAACAGGATTTGCCCGACCACGGCGGTAAAGCCAATACCGGCCGCTTTTGCGGCAAGGCCACCCGTGTCGCTGTGTTGGTCGGGGTCGACCTTGTGGTGGATTTCCTTTGTAGCTTTCCAGACGAGGAAGAGGCCACCGGCAATCAGAATCAAATCGCGCCACGAAAACGCCTTGCCCAACACTTCAAAGACTGGCGCGGTCAGGCCGACAATTACCGCCACGGTGCACAGCAGCAGCAAACGCATGATAAGGGCGCCGCCAATCCCATAACGCCGCGCACGCGCACGCATCTCTTTGGGTAGCTTATTGGTGAGGATGGAAATGAAAATCAGGTTGTCGATGCCAAGCACCACTTCCATGACGATTAGGGTGATAAGAGCGACCCAGACGGTAGGGTCTTGTGCGAGCATAATGAGATAATCCATGAGCGCGAAGATGCCGTGAGCCCAAAGTCTTGTCCACCAAAATGCGATACGACAGGGGTAAAGATTCCGCACGCCGAAGGCGAGCGTTGATGCGGCTCCGGCAGGCGGCCAAAAAGCGTTCCTGTTTGCGGCGCCGACAACGACGCGTACACGTGTACGCGAGGCGGAGAAGACGTGAACAGGGGCGCTTTTTGGCCCTGCACATCTTCGGAGAGAGCATAAGAAAAACTCCCCGCAGGGAGTTTTTCTTATGCGGTTATAAGTTAGAACTTAACGCGCATGTTGGCCACGAACATATCGATGTCGGACAGGTTGCTGCCAGTCACATCGGCGTCGAAGTTGCGGTACATACCGGCAAGGCTCACACCGTTACCCATATTGTACTGACCACCCAGACCGTAGCTGGTGATTTCGCTGGTAGCAGTGGTAACCGCACCGAAGTTGTTGGCAACACCGTAGTCGGCAGCCACTTCGTAGTTACCCCAAGAGTAGCCCAGCTTGGCGTACCATTGATCGGGCTCTTCGGCAGTGGCGGTTTTACGGTCAAGGGTTTCCTTGGCGTAAGCAATGGTACCGGCAAAGCCGCTTTCATGCTTGGCGGTTGCGGTCGCAATGTAACGGGTATCAACGGTGTTGGTACCGGCAGCCGAGTCGTTGTTGAACTTAACACCCGCGGTGGTCAGAACATCAAAGCCACCGAACTTGTTCTCATACTGGGCCGATGCATCAATATCGCCACCCTGAGCAATGCTGGCCTTACCGGAGAAGCCGTTCACCTTTGCGGTGTCGAAGCGAACCACTTGGCTACGGTCGGTACCACCTTGGAAGGTGCGGCCCTTGGTGCTGACACTGGACAGAGTGCTATTCGCATCGTTGGTGTAGAACAGGCTACCACCGAACTTGAAGATGTCGGCACCCATGATATCGGCGACACCGGCCTTGTCTTTCAGGAACACACCATCGGTCGCGGTCGAGGTTTTACCGAGTACAACACCGCCATATTCACCGGTCAGGCCTACAGCCGCGTGACGCTCGACCAGGTTGGTCGTGCCGTCGTTGGCCGGAGTGGCGCTTTGGCCAGTAGTGGTGCTTTGGGTAATGACGTCAGAGGCGTTGGATTGGGATTCCATTTCCAACAGAACGGTGGCGGTCAGGCCGTTGTCCAGCTTCTGTTCGCCCTTCACGCCCATACGGGTGGAGGACAGGTCGTTGTCGACAACGGCGAAGTCGGTGTTGGCACCATCGTCGTAACCCATCAGGGCTTTGTTAACTTGGCCGTACAGCTTCACGTCAACAGCGTGGGCCGGAGCGATGGACACGAACCCTGCCAGCAGGGTGGTGGAGAAGAGAGCGATTTTACGCATGGGTTTACCTTAGGGGGACTTGGTTATTCTTGGTGAGACTCACTGTATCTGCACGTGTGTGTTGTACAAGAGGGGGCTCTGCCATTGCTCGGGGTGGTGTGCCTTAATATCCTCATGTAAACGCAGTCGTTTGGTAACTTCTAAACAGGGCGAAGACCTTGATAAAGCCAAGGGAACCGATCTCTTTTTCGCGCGTTAGCCATAGAGAACAATGATAGTTGGAGGGGACACTATGGAACACGATGAACATCAGACAAAGAATCCTGGCAACTTTGCCAACAATCCGCAACGCGCCGCCGCGGCAGGGCGAAAGGGCGGGCGAGTCTCGGGCGGGAATTTCGCGAACAATCCGCAACGTGCTGCTGAAGCCGGCCGTAAGGGCGGTAAGGCCTCAGGAGGCAACTTCGCCAACGACCCCAAACGCGCCGCAGAAGCCGGTCGCAAAGGCGGGCGGAGCTCGCATGCGACGCGGCAGGAAGGTGACGAACCAACGTCAAAGGACACGTCCTCCGTTAAGTAAGAGAAAAGGGTGCGCTGGGCACCCTTTTTGCACAACGTTATGAAGGTATCCTAACGCGCGCGCTTCAACTCCTGCATATCGTTTTGCAGGTGCATCATCTGCTCCTGCAGAAGCTTCAGATCCTCTTTTAGTGCCGTGTTTTCTTGCTTAAGGCCCGACAGCTCCACCAGAACGCTACGTACAAGGGAATGCAGCTCTTGCACCCCAGCGGTGAGCAACGGTACGAGCTTCGAGTAATCGACCTGTTGATAAACGGGCTTGCCATCTTTATCCAGCTCATCCTTTTTGCCGGTTACGGCAGAGGGAACGACCTTCTGCACTTCATGAGCGATGAAACCGTCCACCAGCGTATGGCTCGGGTCCTTGCGGAAGCGGAAGGTGGACGGCTTTAACAAGCCGATACGGTCTAACGAATGGTCCATAAGTCTCACATCCTCTTTCAGGCGGTAGTCGGAGGTCGTGTTGTACGCCACGCTGGATCCATTGGTGGAGATGCTACCAATTTGGCTCGTCGAATACCCAAAGCTGATGAACGGGTAGGACGTGTTATGGCGGTGTAAATACAGGTTAGCACTTACCTGAGCCGAATCCATGGTTGACCAGATGTAGCCGGTGGGAGACATAAATACGCGGTTCCAGCTATTCGAATAAGAACCCGAAGCTGCGTTGCTATTATCACTGGCCATGATATTCCCGTTGCTATGGAGTCTGGCTCCCGGCGTCGAGATGCCTATCCCTACGTTACCGCTGTTATCTATTGTCAGTCTTTCAGTTCCGGCAGTACCTAAAGCAAGACCCTCTGCTAATCGACTCATTACAAAAAACTTATTGGTAGAGGTGCTTCCATCACCAACCCATCCATATTCAGAGCCATTTCCATCCTGAAAGCTTATCCAGCCAGCTAAGTTTAAACTAGACGAAATATTAGCTCTATCTTGAATAATCATAATGGAATTATTTCCTGAGAGAAGCATAGAACTACCCGAAATATGTAACGCTGTAGTTGGTGTGGTAACGCCAATGCCTACCCTCCCTGAGAAATACCCATTGGTACTGGAAATACCATTCAACGTCGTCAGGCTAATACCCGGTGCAACGAGGCGGCCAGAGGTATCGAAGTAACCTGTGGTGGTGCCGCTGGTCGTGAAGTTAATGAGACCCGTGCCCGTAGCGGCAACGCTAGTTGTACCGCTGAGAATGCGGTCACTATTTCCAGAACCACTCGTACCAATAAAGTTGAATGATTGACCCGAAGCATATAGCTGCGTAATCGACTTACTCACGCAGTTACCGGCAATGGTGGTATTATTGGTTGTGCTGTAGGCGCCTGCTGCCGTGAAAATAATATAGTAATCAGGTCCAGTAGGGTCTGCTAAAAAGCGATAGGAAGCACCACTGCTTGAGTTGCTGGACAAATAGAAAACACGATCTCCAACAGCAGATTCGGTACATACTATAGCATCTGGAAAACCAATTTCCATTGTGGTCGTACTCACCGTATCCTGGAACAACCGATTGACCCAACGTGTGCCGTTGTAAACGAGCAGACTATTCGAAACCGGCGACGTCAGCGTCACATCGGTAAGGCTGGCCATCGCCGAGACACCGCTACCACCCGAACCGCTACCACCACTTATCAGCATTCCACGGAAGTTGGTATTAATGACGTCTCCAGCAATAGTCGTGGCATCCAAATTAACGGCGTAAGCTTCCACATAGTCGGTTGTTCCATTCATATACAGCACTTGCGAAACCTGACTGTTACCCGAGGCATCACGCGAATAACCACGATTGATCATCGAGCCATTTTTATAAACAAAGGCAGCACAGTAACCGCTCGCCGTGTTGTTACAGGTGACTTGCACTTGGAAGTAGTAATAACCGGCAACCGTCGGGGTAAAGCGGCCTGTTGCGGTATCGAAGTTGTTATTTGTGTCAATCAGTTCACGGCTCCAGGTCAACTTCGTATCGGCCCCGGCCGTAACGGTTTGGGCCGTTCCATTTTTATCGACGCTGAAGGCTACTTGAGCCGTGGTAGAGGTGAGAGATGTCGACGTAATCGCCACCCCACCTACCGTTAAGGCATTCGTGCTCAGGTTCGGCAGGTAGCTGGCGGTAGAGCCCATGTAACCCCATGTGGTCGCACCGGTCGTCAAGCTCACGACCGAAGTGGCGCTGTTGGCCGTGACCGCTAGTGTCCCGCTAGTCAAGCGGTCTCCCATGGCTGTACTGCCGCTGCTATTACTGCCAAGGAAGTTAAATGCTTTCCCTGCGGCATAAAGTTGGCTAATAGACTGACTCTCACAGTCAAATGTATCAGTCTGAGATCCAGTCACATATTTACTTGAGTACGCACCGCTACTTGTAAAAATCATGTTGTACATGACGGTATCGGTTGTCCATGCATAAATCATGTTGTTGTTAGAGGCCTCGCGATACATCTGCCAGAAGATGTTTTGTCGGCCGGTAGGTCCAGGGGTTCCACCAGTGTCTGTACAGACAATCGCATCCGGCCACCCGCTGATCATAGTACTCGTACTCACCGTATCCTGGAACAACCGGTTGACCCACTTGCTGCCATCGTAAACGAGAAGGCTATTCGAAACCGGCGACGTCAGCGTCACATCGGTCAGGCTGGCAATGGCCGAGACACCGCTACTGCCGGAGCTGCCACCGCTACCGTTAATCAGGAACCCACTGAAGAAGGTGTTTATCGCAGCGCCGCTGAGAGATGTTCCAGCACCATTGTTGGCAAAAACTTCCACGTAATCGGTTGTGCCGTTCATGTCTACAACAGCGCTGGCAATACCCATGGTGTTGGCTCCTCGGCCAAAGCTATAAATCGACAGGGTTCCATTTTTATATATCCCCACATTACAGATCGTGGTGGCATCGGCGCAGTAAACGCTGGCCGTGAGATAGTACTTGCCGGCTACTGTGGGCGTAAAGCGGTCAGATGCGAAGTTGTTGTTGGTATCAAAAACCTCGGTACTCCAGGTGACCTTGGTCCAGGTGCTGGCCGTAACCGTCTGGTTGGTGCCATTCTTATGCACGCTGAAGGCGACCTGACCGGTGGAGGAAACCAACGAAGAAGACGTGACGTTTAACCCACCAAGGTTAATGGAGGAGGTGGATATTGCATTGCTCGAGAAGTTCGGCAGGTAGCTGGCGGTAGAGCCCATGTAACCCCACGTGGTGGCTCCGGTGGTTAAGCTCACAACCGAAGTGGCGCTGTTAGCCGTCACACTCAGCGTGCCAGACGTAATCGCAAAGCCGGAGGCCGTGCTGCCGGAACCACTACCACCGATGAAGTTGAACGCGTTTCCATCGGTGTAAAGCTGCGAAAGGGACTTGCTCGTACAGCTTGTAAGGTAGGTAGAGCCGCCGTTGGCGAGAGTTACCTGAGCGCCGGTTGTGGCATTGAAGGAAATGTAAATGCCGGTCGGTGATTGCAACGAACGATAATAGACATAACCTTGGGCGGCGTTACGGTTTTCAAGGTGCAGCAACATATCTCCGTCGGTACCAAAACAGCGTATAGCATCCGGAACACCCGCAAGCATCGTCGTCGTACTCACCGTATCCTGGAATAACCGGTTGACCCAACGTGTACCATTGTAAACAAGCAAGCTGTTAGACACCGGAGAAGTCAGCGTTACATCGGTCAGGCTGGCAATGGCAGAAACACCGCTGCCACCACCTGAACCGCTACCACCACCGATCAGAAAACCTTGGAAGCGTGTAAGCGCAGGTCCACCATCAATAGAAACCCCAGCAGAGTTGAAAACGAATCCCTCTAAATAATCAGTGCTACCGTTCAAATAGACTACACCAGTTGCATTTGCGATGTTGTTGCTACTTGAACGAGTAAAATCATTCATAATGATGTTCGTATTCTTATAAATCAGCACTTGACAGTATGCGGTAGAATCCAAGCAGTGTGCGGTTAAGTTTGCATAGTAGTAACCTGGAACGGTTGGAATAAAGCGACCGGTAGCTGTATTGAAATTATTATTAGTATCGTACTCTTTCGTGCTCCACGTCAGTTTGGTAGAAGTGTTTGCGGTTACAGTCTGGTTGGTCCCGTTCTTATGGACGCTAAACGCCACCTGTGCACTCGAGGATACCAGCGATGACGACGTAAGTGTCAACCCACCAACGGTTAGTGCATTGGTACTTAGGTTCGGTAAGTAGCTCGCATTCGCACCCAAATAGCCCCACGTAGTGGCACCGGTGGTCAAACTCACAACCGAGGTCGCGCTATTAGCGGTTACTGCCAGCGTACCAGACGTGATCGCAAACCCCGAGGCTGTGCTGCCGGAACCATTCCCACCGATAAAGTTAAAAGCTTTACCTTCGGTATAAAGCTGAGTGAACGACTTACTCAAACAGTCAGACCCCGCCATGTTGGTATGAGAGCTATAGGCGCCTGCTGGAGTAAATGTCATATTGTAATCGTTCGAAGACGTAGGATCTTGAACCAGTCGATAGAAGAAATTACCTCCCGACAATTCAGCTGCGTAATAAAGAACAAATTTAGAGGTGCTATTACTGCAGATAAGCGCATCCGGTGCACCGAGCTTCATCGTCGTCGTACTCACCGTATCTTGGAACAACCGGTTCACCCACTTGCTACCATCGTAAACCAGAAGGCTATTTGAAACCGGCGACGTCAGCGTCACATCCGTCAGGCTGGCAATCGCCGAGACTCCGCTGCCGCCACCCGAACCACTGCCACCATTCAGTAGCGCACCCGAAAACCATGTTTCTGTTGTGGCCCCCGAGATTGAAGTACCGCCGTTATTACGCCCGAAAGCTTCGACGTAATCAGTTGTACCGTTCATGTACAGAATATCATTGACCGTGGCAGCACTGCTCGTTGTCGGCGTCCGTACAAATAGAGACCTTATCTGAGTCCCATTCTTATAAATTCCCGAGTAACAGAAACTGCTGCCATCACTACACACAACGCTTGCCGTAAACAAATAGTAACCAGCAACCGTGGGCGTAAATCTATCTGATGCAAAATTATTATTGGTATCAAAGGCTTCGGTCGACCACGTTAACTTCGTCCATGTGTTGGTCGTCACCGTTTGGGCGGTACCGTTTTTATGTACGCTGAAGGCGACCTGACCAGTGGACGAAACCAGCGAGGACGACGTGAGGTTTAACCCACCAAGGTTGATGGAGGAGGTGGAGATCGCATTGCTTGAGAAGTTCGGCAGGTAGCTGGCGGTCGAGCCCATATAGCCCCACGTGGTGGCACCGGTGGTCAAACTCACAACCGAGGTCGCGCTGTTGGCAGTGACGGCAAGCGTACCCGAGGTAATCGCAAAACCAGAGGCCGTGCCGCCAGAACCGCTGTTACCAATGAAGTTAAATGCATTACCTGCGGCATAGAAAGAGCTTAAAGTGGCGCCAACCGTACAGTTTGTACCGTAATAGCCGGCCCATGCACTGCCACCCCGATCGCTTACCGTGGCTATTGTCTGCGATGTATTGAAATTAATAAGTAAGTCAGCATCACCACCAGAGAGGGCAGACCACCCGATAGAATACACACCATTTGTATTCGCGACGTTACCATACTTACGGTAAAGCAGAGTAGACCCTGTAGCTCCATAACAACGGATCGCGTCCGGCCAACCTTCTACCATACTGGTCGTACCGGAAATCACCGTCGTCGCACTCGGCGTCGCATTCACCCAACGGGTGCCGTTGTAGGTCAGCACTTGGCCTGTGGCGGGAGAAGAGAGGGTCACGTCGGTGAGGCCGGAAAGGGCTGTCGCACCTGTGCCGGAAACAAGTCCGTTACCGGAGGCGATCAATGCGCCTGAGAAGTGAGTATCGGAGGCATTGATAACGGCCGTTGTAGCTTCGGAATATCCGACACCCTCCAAATAATCGGTTGAGCCATTCATATAAATCAAGGCAGAAGCCGTGGCAGTGATGAGAGTATTGGTGCTTCGCGCGATACCTGCACCAAAGCCGCTGCCATTTTTTTGAATGATTGCCTGACAGGCTTGCCCGCTTGTTACCGCAGGACAAGCCACGGTGAGAGTAACCCAATAATATCCGGCAACAGTAGGAGTAAACCGGTACGTTGAGGGATTGAAATTATTATAAGTGTCGTATAACTCATTGTTAAAATTAAGTTTTGTTGCGGTGGAGGTCGCAATGCTTTGGTTGGCACTTAGGTGCACACGAAAGGCGGGAACATTGGTCGGCGAAGCGCCACCAAGTGCGGACACCGAAACGCCATTAATAGTAGTTGCCGAGATATTGGTGGCCGAAATGGCATTGCTCGAGAAGTTCGGTAGGTAACTGGCGGTAGAGCCCATGTAACCCCATGTGGTGGCACCGGTGGTCAAACTCACAACCGAGGTCGCGCTGTTGGCAGTGACGGCAAGCGTACCCGAGGTGAGGCGATCGCCTAACGCACTGCCGCCAGAGCCGCTGTTGCCGATGAAGTTGAAGGCCTTACCTTCGCTGTAGAGAGTGGAAATGGACTTGTTGTAGCAACCGCCGGTGTTGCTCATGGCGCCACCTTGGTTTGCGGTGCTGTAAGAGCCATCGGCATTAAAGCCAACGTACAAATCGGCCACACCATAGCCGGTATCGGCATAGAAGTAGATGCCGGTCGCAGCCGGAGCACCTGTCAGGTAAAGAATGCGGGTTCCCCAGCTGGCGGTAGTATTGGAGCAGATCAGGGCATCCGGCCAGCCGCTCACCATGGTGGTGGTGCCGGAAATAACTGTGGCCGAAGCTCCCAGCGAGCTGACAGCAATCCCATTGATGGTGGTGGCACTGATATTCGTCGCTGATACCGCATTACTGGAGATGTTTGGCAGGTAGCTGGCCGTCGAACCCAAATAGCCCCACGTCGTGCCCGCGGTGGTCAGGCTGACCGTGTCGGCGGTTAAACCGGAAGACACGTTCAAACGCCCCGTCGCACTCACGGTAGGCGCATAACTCGGGCAACCGATATCGCCACGACTCCCTTCGCCGATACAAATACGGCTGTCGCTGACGCCCATAGTCGTGCTGATATTCGCAATCTGGCCCCATTCCTGAGCCTGCACGCCCGAAGCTGCGCCAAGCCAGAAGAGGAGGGCAAACAAGAAAGTGCGACGGATCATAGGGCCTCGGTCAGTGCTTATTATTAGGTTAGGCATACGGCACGTCCTGCGTGCCACGCAAAAACTCTAACAGAAACAACTACTGTTTGGCGAGGGGTGCAACCAGAGGTTTAGGCGTTTTCGAAGGAAGTCTGGGCTTCCAACCATTCCGTCTCGGCCACTTCCAATTCCCGTAACAACTTGCCGTAGCTGAGCTGAAGTCCTTGAATATCAGCACCTTCACGCGTCATGTCGTCTTCCAACTGATTCTTCTGAGCCGTCAGTTTGGTCACACGCTTTTCCGCCTCTTCCACCGCATTCCATAGCTGGGGGTGTTGCTTTTTCTTCTCAGCTAAAGCCGCTTTTAGCTCTTTTTTGCTAGGGCCGCTCTGGCCGCCGCCCTTTTCCGCCTTGCTGCCACGGCGCTCGTTGCGGCGCTGCATAATGATATGCTGACGGTAAGCTTCCAAGTCGCCATCAAACGGATGCACCGCGCCATCGGCCACCAGCCACAGGCGGTCGGCCACGCGTTCAATCATGCTGGGGTCGTGGCTCACAATCACAACGGCACCCTCATAGGCATTCAGGGCTTGCACCAAGGCTTCGCGGGTATCCATGTCCAAGTGGTTGGTCGGTTCGTCCAGCAGCAGCATGTGCGGCGCGTTGTAGCTGATCATCGCGAACAGCAAACGTGCTTTTTCCCCACCCGAAAGGGTCTTGATCGTATTATCCGACAACGGTTTGGAGAACCCGAAGCGCCCTAGCACGCCACGCACATCGCTTTCCGCCTTACCGCGCAGCACGCGGGCCATGGCCGTTACAGGCGTGTCGTTCATATCCAGCTCTTCGGTCTGTTGCTGCGAGAAGTACCCGATACGCAATTTGTTGGAGCTCAGCATCTCACCGCTCAACGGGTCCAGCTTGCCGGCAATCAGCTTGATCAGTGTCGATTTCCCGTTCCCGTTCGCACCTAGTAGCGCAATCCGGTCGTCCATATCGATGCGTTCATGGATATTCTTCAGCACCGGTTTGTCCTTGGCGTAACCAATGTCGGCGTGGTTTATCGTCACAATCGGCGGCGGTAGCTCTTCCGGCTGCGGGAAGCTGAACTTCACCGCACGGTCGGCCATCACGGCATCCACAATATCCATTTTTTCCAGCGCCTTTAAACGGCTTTGGGCTTGGCGTGCTTTGCTGGCCTTGGCCTTAAAGCGGTCGACAAACGCCTGCATGTGGGCCTTTTGCGCCATCTGCTTTTCATGCAGCTTTTGCTGGCCGGCCATTTTCTCGGCGCGCTCGCGCTCAAAGGTGTTGTAGTTACCGGTGTAAGCAGTGATTTTCTTGTTATCGACGTGCAGTACGTGGTCCACGCACACATTCAGCAACTCGCGGTCGTGGCTGATAATCATCACCGTCTTCGGGTAGCTCACCAGATAACTCTCCAGCCACATGATGGCTTCCAAGTCCAAGTGGTTGGTCGGCTCGTCCAGCAGCAAAAAGTCGGGCTGCTGGAACAACGCTGCCGCCAGTGCCACACGCATCCGCCAACCACCGGAGAACGCCGAAATCGGCATCTGCATTTGTTCTTCCCTAAAGCCCAAACCGGCCAGAATGGTGCTCGCGCGGGCCGGAGCGGCATAGGCGTCAATTTCTTCCAAGCGCGTGTAAATATCGGCAATCGCGTAGGGGTCTTCCTCGGTTTCGGCCTGCTTGAACAGCGCCGCGCGTTCCTTGTCCGCCGCCAGCACGATGTCAATCAGCGAAGTATCATCGTCCGGAATATCCTGCTTCACTTCACCCAGTGTACGGCGTTCCGACAGGTTGATGGTGCCGCCATCGGCATGCAATTCACCGGTGATCAGCTTGAACAACGTGGACTTTCCGGCGCCGTTGGCACCGACAACGCCGACTTTCCAGCCGTCCTGCACGGTGGCGGCGGCGTTTTCCAGAATCAGGCGACCGCCAATGCGGTAGGTAAGGTTTGCAATCGTTAACATAACCGCGCTTATGCCGCGATTTGCCGGAAAGGTAAAGAAAACAGTTGGGCTTGAGAACCGCCGCATTTCGTGTCACACCATCACAAATACGACAACACAGAGTTTTCTTATGCCCGATATCGCCTCCCTCATCGCCTCCGGAACCGCCAACCCGTGGTTGTTCCTCCCCGCCGCCGTTCTTTTGGGGGCCCTGCATGGGCTGGAACCGGGCCACGCCAAAAGCATGATGGCGGCCTTCATCGTGGCCGTACGCGGCACCAAAGTGCAGGCCGGTTTGCTCGGTTTGTCTGCCGCACTCTCTCATAGTCTGGTAGTGGCTATACTCGCCATGCTAGGCCTGTGGCTGGGCGATGCCGCCATCGGCACCACCGCCCAACCGTGGCTGCATCTTATCGGTGGCGCGATTGTCATCGGCATGGCGGTCTGGATGGCGCTACGCATTCTGCGCGCCGGTCATAACCATGCGCATCACCACGATCATGCGCATGATCACCATGACCATGATCATCCTCACGAACACACCCACTCCAGCTGCGGCTGCGGCCACAGCCACGATGGCGCCGAAGCGGGCCAGCACTTGCTGAAGGAAGGCCGTGTCTCCACGTGGCAGATTATGCTGTTCGGTATCACCGGTGGCCTCATGCCTTGTCCGGCCAGCATTGCCGTACTGCTCATCTGCATTCAGCTGCGCGAGTTCACGCTTGGTGCCTCCATGGTCGCCGCCTTCTCGTTCGGTCTGGCTCTCACGCTTATGTCCGTCGGCATCGCCGCTGCATGGGGTCGTGGTCATGTCGAGCGTCTTTACGGCGAAGACCGCGCCGCCAAACTCTCGCGCTATCTGCCCTTGGCCAGTGCAACATTGATGTTGGTTTTAGGGGGCATCATGGCTGCCACCGGCCTTGTACACCTGCTTTAACGCAGCAACGCTTTCAGCTTCTCCAGTGCGTCGGTCTGCGGATCGTGGGCATCCAGTGTTCCTTTAAAGGTGCCTTTGGCATCGGCCATCAAAATCATTGACGAATGGTTCATCGTGTAGTCGGCACCGTCCTGCGGCACCTTGGCGTAATAGACCATGAATTGCTTGGCCACTGCCTTCAGCTGGTCGTCGGTACCGGTCACACCGATCATTTGCGGATGGAACGCCGTCACATACTCACGCAGCGTCTCCGGCGTGTCGCGGGCAGGGTCCACCGACACAAACACCACGTTCAATTTTGCGGCCTCCGTATCTCCTAATTTCTTCAACCAACCGGCCAAGGCGCCTAAGGTTGTCGGGCAGATGTCCGGACAATGTGTGAACCCGAAGAAGTACAACGTCGGCTTGCCCAAAAACGTCGTCTCAGTTACCGCCTTACCATGCATATCGGTCAGCTGGAACGGCTGGGTGAACGCAATGTCAGCCCCCGTTGAGACAACGCTGCCCGCAGGCGGCAGAGCCTGACGCGACAGATAAAAAGCTACCCCGGCCATCAGGGCGGTGAGAGTGGCGAGCGCCAGAAAAACATATTTCAACATACGTGCACGATACCCGCAGCGCTTGCCGAAGGGCAAGCCCCAGCGTAGCATGTGGTCATGAAAAACATCGTCTCAAAAACCGCGCTTGTCGCACTCACCCTCATCCCTAATCTGGTTTTGGCCCACGATTATAAAATCGGCGACCTGACCATTAACCACCCATGGACGCGTGCCACCGCTCCCAAGGCTAGCTCGGCCGCAGGCTACCTCAGTGTCACCAATACCGGCAAAACCGATGACGTACTGACCGCTGCCACCATGGACGGCGCGGGCCACACCATGCTGCACCAAACCCAAATCGAGGGCGGAGTTGCCAAGATGAACCATCTGGAAAACGGCATTACGATTCCCGCCGGCGGCACCGTGAAGCTTGAACCCGGCAGCTACCACATTATGGCCATGCAGTTAAAGGACGGTTACAAAGCCGGTCAAAGCATCAGCGGCACACTGACATTCAAGAACGCCGGCACCGTTCCGGTGAGCTTCAAGGTGGATGCCCTCGGTGCGCAAAGCCCGAAGGCCGAAGAAGAAGCCGAGCACCACGGCCACCACTAGGCCACCAAAGCTAAATAGTCCAACGGCCCGCAGGGCCGTTGCTGTTTCGGCTCCGGCAGGTGGCCATAAAGTGTTCCTGTTTGTGGCGCCGACAACGATGCGTACAAACTGTACGCGAGGCGCAGAAGACGAGAACAGGGGCGTTTTTGGCCCGTGCGGTGCTACGGAGAAAGCAAAAAGAAAAGCTCCCTAAGGAGCTTTTCTTTTTGCGACAACTACTGCAGCAGACGGAGCAGCAGGGCCGGTTGCTGGTTAGCCTGACCGAGCAGCGAGATACCAGCTTGCATCAACACGTTCTTGTTGGTGAAGTTGGTGATTTCGGCACTCACGTCTACGTCCATGATCGCGCTGGTAGCGGCAGTCGTGTTTTCGATAGACACGCTGATGCTGTTAGCGGCGAAGTCCAGACGGGACTGGGCAGCACCCACGTCAGCACGGCGGCTAGCCACAGCGGTAATCGCGGTGTTAATCGCAGTGATGGCGGTATCAGAGGCGGTAGCCGTGCTGATGTTAATGCTTGCGGCGTTAACACCCAGAGCGGTCGTGGTAGCGCTGTCCAGGGTAAAGCTGATCTCGTCGTTGGTGGTCGTACCGGTACCTACCTTAAAGTCGAAGGTGGCGGCGGTGCTGGTCGAGGTAGCCATGGTGGTGAGACCATCAGCCAAACCGGTCACAACCAAGGTGCTGGTGGCAGAACCGCTGGCACCGGTAACGTCGGCTGCAGCAGCAATGTCAACTCGAGCAAAGGCTTGGCTTGCACCAGTGGCACGTACGAAGACGCTGTTGGCAGTGGCACCGTCAACAACCAGAGTCTGGGTCGTTGCGAAGGTTACACCGTCGGTCGAGAATTCAAGACCAGCGGCGGCGTTGATGATCAGGGCGTTGTCTGCATCGTCATCTACGCTCAGCGACAGGTTGCCGGTTTGGGCATCAAAGCCGGTAATCGCAGCCAGTTGGGCAGCCGTCAGGTCGCCACCATCAAGGCGTGCAACGGTCGTGTTGGTTTCAACCGAAGATTGAACAGTCGACAGGGCAGTGGATACGCCAGCAGCCACACCGAAGTCGGTATTGACGTCGAATGTGCTGTTCAGGGTCAGCTTCACACCAAGAGATGCGAAGTTCACGTCAACCGTGTCACCAGCCGTGAGGTTGGTGGTCAGGTCGGTCGCGGCTTCGCTGGTTTCGGCCTGGATCAGCGCAGCAATGTTGATGGTTTGCGATTCACCAGTGGTCATGTTGGTGACAGTCAGGTTACCGGTGTCGGTAGCGGCGTTGGTGTAGTCATAGTCAACGCGGTACACGCCAGCGGCAGCTTCGTCGGTATCAAAGGCGATGGTAACACCCTTACCGTTCAGGTAACCGGATTGTACTTCAGTCGATGTTGCAACAACTTCACCACCGTTCAGCAGTTCGGTACCGTTAAAGTTGGTAACGTTGGCCACACGGTCGATTTCGCTTTGCAGGTTGCTAAATTCCTGGTTGAGCAGGCTGCGGGAAGCGTCATCGAGCTGACCGGAGCTGGACTGCACGGCCAGGGTCTTCATACGTTGCAGAACGTCACCGATAGAGGACAGAGCACCATCGGCGATCTGCAGCATCGAGATAGCTTGCGCGGCGTTATTAGAAGCTTGGGTCAAACCGGCAACTTCGCTTTTCAGCTTAGAACCAATGGCCAGACCGGCGGCGTCGTCTTTGGCGGTCGGGATGCGGCTACCGGACGACAGCTTGGCCAACGAGCTGGAGGCCATGTTGCTGGAGATACCGATGTTACGCTGGGCACCCAGGGCGGCCAGGTTGGTATTGAAGGTAATTGGCATAATAATATGCTCCTCGTACTTGAGTTAATTCACCGGCTACATGCCGGTAGGTGTGACTGTGCCCAACTTTTCAGCAGGCGTCCAGCCGCCGCCTGACCCCGTTCGGTTGTTCGCCCGCGGTCCGACAGGTCTTTATCCTGCACGGAACAAATCGGAACTGACAAGACCCCTTTATGCCTAAAAAGGCAGCAAAACCAAGCTGTTTAGAGTCATGCCCGGTTCCTGACACCCTATAATCTCAGCGCCTTAAATGCGGCAGGTGGCAAACCGTGGGGGCAACCTCTAGGGGTATCCGGCGGGGCAGGCACAAGATTTCTCTGCCTCCCCCTGCGGCACCTCTGCCACACAAAATAACACATTCCCTCTTGCAGTGCGGCGCGGTTTGCGGCACCAATAGGCCAGAGGTCAAAACGACCTATGGCATGTAGCCGCTCCTTGGCGTAAGTATCGCCCGCAAAAACAAAAATACCTGCCGGTTAGAACAGTGTTTTTAACGGGTTAAAGGATAAGAGGAGCCCACATCCCCCATGGAATCCCTGTTAAATGCCTTTCGCAGTCTCGGCCCCGGCCGCATTTTGGCGTTGTTCATTGGTATTGCGGCGGTCATCGCGATTTCCAGTCTGGTCGTCAACCGCGCCCAAACCCCGGGGTTGGTGTTGCTGTATGGCGGTCTCAATGCTCAGGAAGCCTCGCGCATCAACGATTATCTCGCCAGCCAGAACATCCCGAACGAGATCCGCGGCGAAGGCTCGGTCTACGTGCCGGAAGACCGTGTCGGTGAACTGCGCCTGCAACTGGCGGGGCAGGGGCTGGTAGGGGGGTCTACTACCGGCTACGAGCTGTTCGATAATCAATCCAGCTTCGGTACCACCAATTTTGTCAGCAACCTGAATGCCAAACGTGCCTTGGAAGGCGAGCTGGCCCGAACCATCGGCACCATTCCGGCCGTAAGCGGCGCACGTGTTCATATTGTACTACCCAAGCAAAACCTGTTCAGCCGCGAGCAAGTTACCCCCTCTGCCGCCATCGCCCTTAACCTCGGCAGCCGCACCCTGGCGCAGGAACAAACCCAAAGTATTGCCCAACTGGTCGCCGCCGCCGTGCCCAATCTGTCCACCGCGAATATTACGGTGATCGACCAACGCGGCACGCTGCTCTACGACGGTAAGGCCCAAAACGACACCCTCACCAGTGCCGGCACCCAACGCCGCGATATCGAGAAGCGTTACGAGGAATCCATCGGCGCCATGCTGGAGCGCGTGGTCGGCAGCGGTAATGCCGTGGTACGCGTCACAGCTGAAATGAACCTCGACCAGACCACCGAGCAGTCCGAACTCTATGACCCCACCCAACAAGTGGTGCGCTCAGAGCAAACCATTGAAAGTGCCAATTCCAGTACCGACGGTAACGGCGGTGTCGCCGGTGTGGCGGGTAATATTCCGGGCGGCGCACAAGGTGGTGCCGCAGCTGGCGCGGGCAGCTCAGAAAACCGCACGGAAACGACCACAAATTATGAAATTTCCAAAACCGTGCGCAGCACTACTAAAAAGGGTGGCGATGTCCGTAAGCTCTCCGTGGCCGTACTTGTAGCGGGCAAGGCGACCGCTCCGGCAGCCGCCGCCGAAGGCGAAGCACCTGCGGCACCGACCTATACCCCGCTCACCGACGAAGAGCGCGCGCGTATCCAAACCTTGGTGCAGACCGCGATTGGCTACAATGCCGAACGTGGCGACAAGGTCGAGATCGTCGATATGCCGTTCACGCCGGTGGCCGAGCCTGAAGCTGTGGCCGAGCCCTTTATGACGAAAGCCCAGATCATCAACCTGGCCCAATACGCACTGATAGTCGTCGCACTTATCGTCGTGGCACTGCTGGTGGTAAAACCGGCCTTGAGCACGCTGAATACGGCGCTGGCCGGCGGGGGCGGTCTTCTTAACGGTGGCATGGCCGCAGGTGGCCCGGGGGGGATGATGCCCATGGGCGGGATGATGCCCATGGGCGGAGGTGAAGGTGATGAAGCTGCTGCGTCCGACAATTCCATGATCGATATCCGTTCGGTACAGGGCCGCGTGCGCGAGTCTGCGGTCAAAAAGGTGAATGAGATCATCGACCAGTATCCGGAAGAAAGCCTCGGCGTCGTCCGTACCTGGATGGCCGGCAGCAGCTCGGCTGACACGAACAACAACGGTTAATGCGGAAAAGGATAAGGAAGTATGTCGAAAAGTCCTCCTCTCACCGGCCCTCGTAAGGCAGCCATTCTGATGCTGGCCATGGGCGAGCAGCGTGCCGCGCAGTTGTTTTCGTATATGGACGACTACGAAATCCGCGACATCTCGCGTGAAATGGCGACCCTCGGGCATATTACGTCGGAAGAAATGGAGACTACGCTCTCCACCTTTACCGAAACCGTCGGCGGCGGCGGGGCAGGTGGTGTGGTCGGCGGTTGGGGTACCACCGAGCGTTACCTGCGCAGCTTCATGAAGGAAGACCGCGTAAAGGAACTCATGGAAGAAATGCGCGGACCGGCCGGCCGCACCATGTGGGAGAAACTGGCCAACGTGAACGAAGAAACCCTGGCCGGCTTTTTGGTGAACGAATACCCGCAAACCGTCGCCGTGATCATCAGCCGCATCAAGGCCAGCCACGCCGCCAAGGTGTTGGCCGTGCTACCGCAAGAGCTGGCGCTGGAAGTAATGGAACGCGTGCTGGTGATGGACAACGTGCCGCGTGAGGTTCTCACCGCCGTGGAAGAGTCGCTCAAGTCCGAGTTCATGCGCAACCTCGCCCAAAAGAACACCCGCGACAGCCACGAGCTGATGGCCGATATCTTCAACAACTTTGACCGTTCGAATGAACAGAAGTTCATGGGTCTGCTCGAGCAGGGCCACCCGTCCGATGCCGAGCGTATCCGCGCCCTGATGTTCACCTTCGACGACATCATGAAAACCGACGACAAGGGCATCCAGACCATTCTGCGCGATATCGACAAGGATGTGCTAGCCCTCGCTCTCAAGGGTGCCAAGCCGGAAATGCGCGAGAAGTTCATGCGCAATATGTCGGAGCGTGCCGCCAAAATCATGCGCGAAGACATGGACGCCATGGGCCCGGTCAAGGTCAAGGATGTCGACGAGGCTCAGCTCAAAATCGTCGCCGTCGCCAAAAGTCTGGCCGACAAGGGCGTTATCGTCATTGCCGCCGGTGGCGAGGGGCAGGAAGAGTTCATTACGTAACTCGCCCGCCCGTAACCGCCCCATCTACCACAACCCGAGACCTCATTCCCCATGTCGCAACCGCCACCGAATGCCAGCTACACCAAATTCGGGTTCGATACCGAATTCTTCGAGCTGGTGCAAAGCCAAAGCGGTGGTGCACCGGTACCGGCAGCCTCCTCCAATCCGCAGCACAAGGCGCAACTGGAAGACGCGCGCCGTGCCGGTTACGACGAGGGTTATGCGGCAGGCTTGGCCGAGGGCCAGCAACAGGCGCAGGCCGACCTCGCGCAAATCCAGCAGCACCTACAAAATACCCTCATCGCCCTGCAAAAGGCGGTGAACGAGCGCGAGGAAGAACTGCTCAAACAGATGCTCACCCTGCTGCGCCAAACGCTGCATCATCTGCTCGGCCATGCCGTACGTCATTATCCGGCCGAGCTGTTCGAGCACCATTTGCGCACGCTGTTGCCTCTGCTGAGTGGCGGCGAATCGCTCACCTTACGTGTGCACCCCTCCGCCCGTGGCTACCACGAGAAACTCGCGCTCCCACAGGCCTCCATCATGGGCATGGCGATGAATGTGAAATCCGACCCCGGCCTTGGCCCGACCGACGCGGTGGTGGAGTGGTCCAACGGCGGCGTGGAAAACAAACTGGAACTCCACCTCAAGGCGGTGGATGACCTACTCTCCGGCGCGGGTGCTGCGCTCCTGCCGGTCGAGCCACGGGCCGACCTGAGCCCGCAACCGCTCAATGTCCCACCCAAAACACCGGAGGCTGCATCATCTTCAACCGCCGGACAAACCGCACCGGAGCAGCCAAGCGATGCAGCGACCTCATCGCCCCAACCGGATGCCGATATCGAATCAGCCGCAGCCCAAGCCGCCCGCGACCGCGCGCGCCAACTGCTCGGCGACGATGACGACGATTTGGTCGACGCACTGAAATAAGCCTTAGTACAACCCCGGTAACGTCCGGAACGGTTCGAAAAAGGCTTCCCATACCCCAAACATGATAAGCGGGATGACGCTGTAAAAAAAGCAAACCCCGGTAGCTGAAAGAGGGTGCAGGTAGTAGCGCCACGAACTGGGCTTACCATCTTTTTCCCATGTCGCCATAATATCACCCCAGTTGGCACGCTGGTTTTTGGTGCTGGGGTCTAAACTGAGCACGAGCAACAGGTAAAGGCATAAAAGCACTTGGTAGGAGACGATAAAAGCCATGTCTGAGTCGGGTAACTGAATGGCAAGGTAACTGAGTTTGTTTATGTCGAGTGGAACAAACTGGGGGCCTGTCGCAAAGGCCTGTTCCAAACGCGGCAACAACTCCTGAAGATCGCTGCTCGGTGCCATGCGCAACGCACGTATCACATGTTGCACCAGCCCGAAATTCTGCCACGTCACGACATTGACCTGAGCGATGGTGTTATCAAAAGGAGTTTTCTGTACCACGACCGCAAAATCATTCGGCTTACCGCCATGCCAAGCCCGGCGCAGTTTTTCAAAATACAGAGGGTCGGTGGTCACAATTAGACCGACAGAGATCGATGTCGTTTCATTGAGCCTGGTATTTAATCGTTCTAGCCGATCGGCCAGCGCGCGGGTGAAGGGGGTTGTCTCTTCTGTACGGAGACGGTTAAAGCGTGTGGTTTCGTAGCTCGAAACTGTGTCGTAGTAGTGAATAGGCTCGTGTTTCCCAGAATAAATGACGTCGGCATTCGCCCGTAAAGGGTTCCGAAATGGAAGTTCACCTGCCGCAGGGTCACCGAGATTGCTGCGTAACCAAGTGCTTTGCGGAACATCATGCAAGAACACGGGCTTGCCTTTGTAGTTGCCAATAAACCAATGCCGGTTATTGATTTCTCCATCTGGATAAACGAACTGGCAGCGGCCAAAGCATTGCTCCTGCAAGCCACTGCGCTTGCCTTGATAAGGCCGAACGATGCGCTGGGTCGTGCGAGGGTCAAATGGTAGGTTAGATTGCTCAATAATCCAATGGTCCGGCTCGATATGGGTGCTTTTATTGCTGCGATAGGTGTAGGAGGGCCGGTACACAAGAGATGTCACAGTGCCGCTGGCAATGTAATGGTCGCTGGTGTTCTTCTCAATCAAATAGGCATGCGAAACAAGGAACGACGTCACGCATGCCAAAAAAATCCCGCACGTTTCTATGAGGGTAATGCCCTGCCGATAATGCCAGATAGCCACGCAGGCCATAAAACTGGCAGCGGCAACCATCCAGACCATCGAAACAGGCTTTTAAAAGTTAGTTAAGCTGAAGCGGAGTGGCTTTACCGCTTTCAAAGCTTTTGCGAGTGTCTTCTGTGGTCGGCAATACCAGTTCATCCTGCTTCCACCCGAAGGCTAAATTGTAAAAACTGTTGGGGAAGGTGCGTTGCAGACGGTTGAAGTTGATGTACATCGGTTTCAATGCCATATCCACGCGGCCGATATAGGCGTTGCGGCATGTGACGATTTCCTGCTGAACATTGGTGCGCAGGTCCGGCGCCAGTTGCGGAATAATCTGGGTGCCCCACAAGGCCATCAGAGAGTCGCTGACCTGATTCAAATTGCTACCTGCCTGTGTGGCCAATTCCATCACGTCGTTTTTATAGGCTACCGCCACTTGGTTGGTTTCCAAAATCTTGATGAGGCACTGGCCGTATTCGGTTTTGGTCGCTTCCAGTTCAGCTTTCTTCATTTCGTCGAGAGAAACCATGGCGTTATTAAAGCGCACGGCGCTGCTGATGGCGCCTAAAACCAAGATACCGGCTGCGCCTGCAAGGGCGATGGTGACCAAACTGGGGCGGGACATGGGGGGAATCTCCTTGATTACTATGAAAGATAATCTAAAGAATCCCTTCTAAGGCGGCAATCGCTAACACCAACCTGTGGCGTCTGTTGGTGGCGGACTATGGCAGGAATGCGACAATACAGGCCTTAACGGCTTAGCAAGAGGGCAGGGACCTTGCCGCAACGTATAAAGATCGCTAGAATCGGTGCAAAATAAGCGCCAAACAGTTACGGATAGGCCATGAACGACAAACAAAACCTCAATCTGGAAGAACTCGGCGACGCCAACAGCGGTGCCAAGGGCAGTGAAGCAGGGCTCGAAGCGGTCTACGACGTTCCTGTAACGGTCAAGGCCGTGCTCGGCACCACTGCCATGAACATCTCGCAATTGCTCAAACTCGGCCGCGGCGCGGTGGTGGAGCTCGACCGTAAGGTCGGCGACGCCATCGACGTCTACGTCAACGACCGTCTGGTCGCCCGTGGCGAAGTGGTGATCGTCGACGACAAGCTCGGCGTGACCATGACCGAAATCGTCAAGTCGAGCACGTAGGAGCTTCTCGATGGACAGTATGACCCTCTTCGGACTGCTTCTCTCGTTGGGTCTGGTCGGGGGCGCGATTGCGGTTGGCGGAGACTTTGCGGCGTTCGTCGACCTCCCCGCCATCATGATCGTCATCGGCGGTACCATGACCGTCACCCTCACGTCCTTCCCACTCAACGAAGTGCTCCGCGCCGTGGTGACCATCGGCTCCACACTGGTCAGTGAAGTGCCGGAATTTCCTCAGCTTTCCCGTCGTCTGCTGGCCCTCTCGCAAAAAGCCCGCGCCAGCCAGTTACTGGCCTTGCAAGAGGACGCCCGCAAGGAATCGCAACCCTTCCTCAAGCAAGCCCTCAGCCTCGCGGTGGATGGCGCCCCCGTCGAAGCGATTGAAAAATTGCTCTACAACGACACCACCACCATGGTGGAGCGCCATGAACGCGCGCTAGCCGTGCTGCGCCGCTCGGCGGAAGTGGCCCCCTCCATGGGGCTTATCGGGACGCTCATCGGTCTAGTACAAATGCTGGGGGCGCTGACCGACCCGGCCTCCAT
Source organism: Alphaproteobacteria bacterium (assembly GCA_027485835.1). GTDB lineage: Bacteria > Pseudomonadota > Alphaproteobacteria > UBA2136 > UBA6156 > UBA6156. Next base: position 441,296 of record JAIXQG010000002.1, on the reverse strand, counting down.
CGGCCCCGCCATGGCCGTTGCCATTCTTACCACCTTCTATGGCGCGGTACTGGCCTACCTCATCCTCACCCCGCTGGCCACGCGGCTGGAGCGTAATGGTGCCGACGACCTGCTGACCCGCAAGCTCATCACTACCGCGATTGTCAGTATTGTCCGCCAAGAAAACCCCCGCCAGCTGGAGCTGCACCTCAACGCCCTGCTGCCGCCTACACAGCGCATAGCAGTCTTCAAATAGCATCGCGGCGGCGCGTGTCGCTACTTGTCGAACCCGTCGCCCTCCCGTAAGGTAAGGGCATGATTATCTCCCTCGGTCTCACCCTGCCCAGCGTCAAGGCGCAGGCCTTTGCCCGTCTGGCCGATGCCGAGGGGGCGCTGACCACCGAATCCGTGCCGCTGGCGTTTACCACACCGGATCTGCTGCCGGAGCTGATGGCTTTCCTAAAAGAAAACCGCCTCACCATTCCGGTCGTCGCCGTCGGCCCCGCGCAACCCGCCACCGGTGCCAAGGCCATTCGGTTAGGCGCCGTGGAATACCTCACCGCGCCACCCGAGCCACGCCTGCTGGTGGCGTTACTCGAAAAATTCGCCCCCCAACCCAAGTCTGGCGGCCCTATTGCGGCGGACCCCGTCAGCCAGCAGCTGTACACTCAGGCCGCCCAATTCGCCAACTCCACCGCCACCGTGCTACTGCGGGGCGAAAGCGGCTCGGGTAAGGAGGTGATGGCTAACTTTATTCACCACAACAGCCCCCGCGCCAGCAAACCCTTCATCGCCGTCAACTGTGCGGCAATACCGGAAAACCTGCTGGAATCCGAACTGTTCGGCCATACCAAAGGCGCCTTCAGCGGCGCGTTGGCCGACCGCAAGGGCAAGTTCCAGCAAGCCCATGGCGGCACGCTGCTGCTGGATGAAATCTCCGAAATGGACCTCTCCCTGCAAGCCAAGCTGCTGCGCGCGATTCAGGAAAAAGTCGTCGACCCCATCGGCGCCGACAAACCGATAGAAGTCGATATCCGCCTCATCGCCACCACCAACCGGCAGCTGGAAAGCTACGTCGCCGAAGGCAAGTTCCGCGAAGACCTCTACTTCCGCCTCAGCGTGGTCAGCCTCGACCTTCCCCCCTTGCGGGAGCGTACCGCCGACATCGTGCCGCTGGCCCAGCATTTCATTACCAAATACGCCCAAGCCAATGGCTTCAAAACGGTGCCGCACCTCGCGCCCGCCGCCGCCGAAAAACTCACGAATTGCTATTGGAAAGGCAACGTCCGCGAGCTGGAAAACACCGTCCACCGCGCCATTTTGCTGTGCGGCGCCACCAGCACCGAAATCTCACCGGACCACGTCATTCTCTCCCCCATGAGCCTGCAACACATGAACCCCGCCGCCAGCAACGAGAACGCCCGCGCCAGCATTACCCCTGCCGCCTCGTCGCTCGCCGCCGCCGCCTACGCCAGCGGGGGCGCCACCTCCGGCTTCGTGCCCAAGCGTCTGGCCGAGATTGAGAAGGAAACGCTGATTGCCACCCTCAGCTACACGCAGGGCAACAAGCAATACGCCGCCGACCTGCTCGGTATTTCCCTCACGATTCTCGCTGAAAAACTCGCCGCCTCCGGCCTCACCGCCTAGTCCTCTTTCAGCGTAGCGTTCCCGCATCAATCCGGCGCTTTTAAACGCCCAGACGCTTGGCTGTGCGCATGTTTTCAGGCACAATGCCGCCAGAAACGAGAATAATCATCAACCCTCTGGAATTCATGGACTATCGCGCCTTAATCGCCAACGCCCAGCAGAAAGACGTTCTGTTGGCGCTGGGCGTTATCGGGCTCATCGTGATGTTCTTCGTGCCGCTGCCGGCCTTCATGATGGATATTTTCATCGCTGCCAACATCACGCTGGGTATCCTCATCCTGCTCACCGTCATGTTCGTCAAACGGGCGTTAGAGTTCACCTCGTTCCCCATGCTGTTGCTGGTCACTACCACGTTCCGCCTGGCACTCAACGTCGCCTCCACCCGCCTGATTCTGGAAGAAGGTCACCAGAGCGAGGCCGCCGCCGGTCATATCATCGAGGCCTTCGGTAAAGTCATCATGGGCGGTAACTTCGTTATCGGTCTGGTCATCTTCTCGGTGCTGATTCTGGTCAACTTCATCGTCATCACCAAAGGTTCTGGCCGTATTGCCGAAGTGGCCGCCCGTTTCACGCTGGATAGCCTGCCCGGTAAACAGATGGCGATCGACGCCGACCTGAATGCCGGCCTCATCAATGAAGAGCAGGCCCGCACCCGCCGCTCCGAGCTCGAGCAAGAAACCAGCTTCTTCGGGGCGATGGACGGTGCCAGCAAGTTCGTCCGCGGAGATGCCATCGCCGGTCTCATCATCACCGTCATCAACGTGATTATGGGGATTGTGGTCGGCACCATGCAACACGACATGACGATTGCCGACGCCGCCAACCGCTACGTGCTGCTCACCGTGGGCGATGGTCTGGTCGCCTACATCCCCGCGCTCACCATCTCCATCGCCGCCGGTATGCTGGTCGCTAAGTCCGGTACCACGCAGGGTGCCGGTACCGTGCTGTTTGGCCAGATGGCCTCCAGCCCGCGCGCCCTGTTTGTGGCAGCGGGCCTTATTTTCCTGATTTCCCTGCTGCCGGATATGCCGGTTCTGCCGTTCTGGCTGCTGGCCGGTTCCATCGGGGCAGGGGGCTGGTATGTATTGCAGAAAGAACGCAAGGCCGCGCAACAGCAAGCCGCCGCCCGCGTGGCCGAAAAAATCACCGAAAAACAAGCCGCCGCCGCACCGGTGGAGCAACCGCTGGCCAGCCTGCTCCACGTCGATACCCTGCGTCTGGAATTGGGCTATGGCCTGCTTAACCTTATCGACGAATCGAAGGGCGGCCGCCTGACCGAGCAAATCAAGGCCACCCGCCGCCAGCTGGCACGGGATATGGGCTTCGTCATTCCGTCGGTGCGCATTCAGGATAACCTCCAGCTGAAGCCCGGCGAGTACCAGATTTATATCAAGGAAACCAAAGCCGGTGGCGGCGCATTGGAGCCCGGCATGCTGCTGGCGATGGACCCGACCGGTGGCGCCGCCGCGCGGATTGAAGGTAAGGACACGATTGAACCGACCTTCGGTTTGCCCGCGAAATGGATTGCCGACACCCAGCGCGAAAACGCGCAGTTCAATGGTTATACGGTGGTGGACAACGCCAACGTGGTCGTCACGCACCTCACCGAAATCGTGAAGGACAATCTGGCCGACCTGCTGACGCGCTCCGAGCTCGATAAACTGCTCGACGAAATCCGTGGCACCCACGGCAAACTGATCGACGAATTGGTTCCGGATAAAATCTCCAAACCGGTGCTGCAAAAGGTTCTGCAAAACCTGCTGCGGGAGAGGGTCAGCATCCGCGACCTGCCGGGTATCTTGGAAGCCTTGGCCGAAGTCATGCCCGGCCAGCGCAATCTCACCTTGCTGACCGAGCACGTGCGCAGCCGCATTTCCCGTCAGATCACCGCCCAGCACGTCGGCGGCGACGGCATTATGGCGATCGTCGCGCTGTCACCGGCATGGGAGCGCGAGTTCACCGACGCCATTCTCACCAACGGCGAAGAGCGTCAATTGGCGATGGCACCGGATAAAATCCAAACCTTCCTGCGCAGCGCGTCGGAAACGTTCACCAAACAATTTAACAGCGGCGTCTCACCTATTCTGCTCACCTCGCCCAGCGCGCGCCCCTTCGCGCGTTTGCTGCTGGAGCGCAGCCTGCCCACCGTCGCAGTCCTCTCGCAGGGCGAAATATCCCCCCGCGCCAAACTCCGCACCGTTGCCACCGTGTAGCGCCACTGTCGGTAAACTGTCAGCAATCTCGGTAACGTAGCCCATAAAGAGCTACAAGAGAGGCCTATCGCCATGCGAATAAAAAAACGAAATGTCATGAAGCCCCATGGGGTATGTCTTTTGCTATCGGTAGCCCTGTCACCGTTAGTCGCTGTCAATGCCTTGGAGACAACCTCAACGGGGCATTTGGAGGATTCCCAACGCCAATCGGCCCTCAGCAGCAAGATGCAAGCCAGCACCATGGGTGTGGGCATGGTGGATCTGCGTCTTAAAAAGCTCGGCGAATGTTCTGCCAAGGGGATGATGTACGCACCCGCCCGTGCCAACGGCAATGGCGGCTGTGCCCCGTTCCCGCAACCGGAACAGGTCTGCGGATGCCAAGCCTCCGGTGGTGGCAACGGTCGCGGCAGTGGCGGTGGCCGTGGTGGCAACGAGCCCAAAGAGGCCAGTTATCAGGTACGCGACGCCAATGGTCGTGTCTCGAGTTATCACGGCAACAAAGCCGCGGCGGAATCAGCCGCTAAATCCGTCGGTGGCAGCATTTCCTCCAAAGGTTCCAGTTATGGCAGCGGATACAAAGAGACGAGCAGTTCCTCAACCCGCAGCAGTACCAGTAAATCCGGTTGGTCCAGCGGCAGTAGCTGGGGCGGTTCATCGGCCAGCTCGTCATCGAGCAAATCCTCCAGTTCTTCCAGTAAGTCGTCCAGCTCGTCGGGCAAATCGTCTTCCGGTAGCAAAAAATAACAAAAGGACACACACACCCATGAGTTTGCGCACACAAGACCAGTGTCTACGTGGCATCGTCTTGCTTACCGTCTGTCTGGCAGGGGTTCTGCCGGCATGGTCGCAGGGTATGGAGTCGGTTGGCCAAAACGTACGACACGATTCCATCCGCCGCACCTTGGAAGCTAACCTGAAACTGACCGAAGCCAAGGTGAAGGACTTGCAATCCAAGGTCGATGCCATGAAAGTCTGTTACGCCCAAAGCAAGATGTACACGCCGAGCGGTTGTGTTGCCCTGCCACCTCAAAAGAAGAACTGTACATGCAGCGAATAATTCTCTCTCTGGCCCTACTTGTCTGTCCGCTTACGCTTCAGGCGCAAGAGTCCACGTCCACCATCGAACAACCTTACGGCGAGAGCTATAAGGATGTGATCGAACGCTCCAAAGCCGCGGAAGCTAAGTTGAAGGAACTCAGCGCGGTTGTGGAAATGGCCGTATCGTGCAACGAGCAAGGCCGGTTGTTCAAACCGGTTGACGGCTCAGCCGGTACCTGTGTCGATGTACCGATGAAGACCATTTACTGCAGCTGCCAGAACTAACAACCACCTCTCAAACGCAACAGACCGGCCTTAAAGCCGGTCTGTTATATGGCGCTAACCCTTAGCGGCTTGGGCGACGTGCCGGACGCGAGGCACCGCTGCGCTCGGCGTGGCCTGCACCATCGCGACGCACCGGTTTGCCACCGGAGAATCCGCGCGGCTTGTCGGAACGGCCTTCACTGCGGCCTTCAAAACGGCCTTCCGCACGGGGGGCGCGCTCGCTGCGGCCCTCAAAGCGGTTGCCATTCGGTTCGGAGCGCTCGCTGCGGCCTTCCGAACGGTTACCGCCACTAAAGCCACGCGGCTTGTCCGAGCGGGCACCTTCGGAACGGTTGCCGTCTGCGCTGCGGCCACCAAAGCTACGGCCGCCAAAGCCACCCTGCGGGCGTCCGCCGCCGCGCTGGTTCTTCGGCTTCGGGCGTCCGGGCGGCGGTTCGGTCGGTACCAGCGCGCGGAAGTCTTGCTCGCTCAAGACCGGCTCCAAGCCTTCAAAGTTAACAAAGTTGAAGTTCTTACCCTGACGCTTCTCAATCGCCTTCAGCAGCGGCAGGTCCGGCGGGGCCACCAAGCTGATAGCGATACCTTCCGAACCCCCACGGCCAGTACGGCCAATGCGGTGGGTAAAGTCGTCGGCGACGTTCGGCAGGTCGTAGTTAAACACGTGGCTCAGGTTCTTCACGTCAATCCCGCGCGCGGCTACATCGGTAGCCACCAGCACTTGCAGGGTGCCCTTGTGCAGGCCTTCCAGTGTGCGCTTACGCTGGTTTTGCTTCATGTCGCCGTGCAGGGCGCTGGCGCTAAAGCCGCGGCCGTGCAGGTGTTCGGCCAACTGGTCGGCAATACGCTTGGTGGCGGTGAAGACGATGGCCTGTGCCACATCTTTCTCACGCAGCAACTTGTTCAGCAAAGCTTGCTTGTGGCCGGTGTTGTCCACCATGTAAGCGTGGTGGGTAATCGAGGTATGGCTCTGCTTGGGGGCGGCCAGTTGCACACGCACGGGGTTGGTCAACACGCGTTGCGCCACCTTTTCAATTTCCGCTTCAAACGTGGCGCTAAATAGCAGGGTTTGCGGCTTCTTAGAAAGCGCGGCAATCACCTTTTCCACGGGCTTGAGGAAGCCCATGTCCAGCATGCGGTCGGCTTCGTCCAGCACCAACATTTCCACACGGCTCAGGTCAACCTTGCGCTCGTTCAGGTGGTCGATCAGACGGCCCGGCGTTGCCACCAGCATGTCCAGCGGGTTGCTCAGCAGCTTGTACTGCGGGCCGTAGCTGACACCACCCATGATAACACCACTGGCAATACGGCTGTGCTTGGAGAACAGCTTGACCGCGGTCACAATCTGTTCGGCCAGTTCGCGGGTAGGGGTCAACACCAAAACGCGCGGGCCATGGCCACGGGCTTGGCTGGGGGCGCTGGTAATCAGGTTCAGGGCAGGCAAAACAAAGGCTGCGGTCTTACCGGTACCGGTTGGGGCGCAGGCCATCGCATCGCGGCCTTCCAAAATGCCGGGAATGCTCTGGGCCTGAATCGGGGTAGGGGTGGTATAGCCTGCATCGGTAATTGCCTTCTGCAGGGCGGGTTTAAGCATAAAGTCAGAGAACATGACCTGTGTCATGAAAGATCCTTTTCATCGTTGGTGCGGCGCTCGTACGGTCTTGTAAGGGGTCCCTTTCGGGGCTCCTAGGCCGTATCTGGCTGCGTTAAGGCGCCTGAACCAATTCCGTAAAGGTTCTTGAAGTGCTAGGGGTCATATGGAGCAATTCCTTACAACTTACAACCCATGAGTTTCGTTTTTTTCGAAAAAGCGCATCTAAGGGGTGGTAATTTCCCAACTTTGCAACTACAAGGAGGCCATGACTCAAACACGCCGCACTGATATCCGTAATATCGCCATTATCGCTCACGTGGACCACGGGAAGACCACCCTCGTTGACGCTCTCCTCAAACAAACCGGTACCTTTGCCGAGAATGAAAAAGTGGCGGAACGCGCCATGGACAGCAACGATATCGAGCGTGAGCGCGGTATCACCATTCTGGCCAAAACCACCGCCATTAACTACAAGGGCACCCGTATTAACGTGGTAGACACCCCCGGACACGCCGACTTCGGTGGCGAAGTGGAGCGTATTCTGGGTATGGTGGATGGCTGCGTGCTGCTGGTCGACTCCTCCGAAGGCCCGATGCCGCAAACCAAGTTCGTGCTGGGCAAGGCTCTGCAACTTGGCCTGCGTCCGATTCTGGTGATCAACAAGATTGACCGTTCCGACGCCCGTCCGGAAGAAGTGGTGAACGAAACCTTCGACCTCTTCGACAGCCTCGGCGCGACTTCCGAACAGCTCGACTTCCCGATTCTCTACGCCGTTGGCCGCGATGGCTGGGTGTCGGATGACTACAAAAAGCCTACCACCGACTGCTTCGCGCTGCTCGACCTCGTGAAGGAGCACGTGCCCGGCCCGGTCGCCGACACCACCGCCCCGTTCCAGATGCTGGTCAGCATGGTGGAGCGTAACGAATTCGTCGGTCGTATTGCCACCGGCCGCGTTTACAGCGGTGTGGTGCGTAAAAACCAACAGATCAAGGCCATCGACTCCCACGGCAACGAAATCGACAAGGGCAAGGTCGTACAGGTCTTCAACTTCCAGGGCCTGAAGAAGATCCCCGGCGAAGAAGCCACCGCAGGTGATATCGTCGCCATCGCCGGTCTGGCCAATGCCTATGTCTCCCACACCATTTGCGATCCGTCCGTCACCAAGGCTCTGCCAGCTGTCGAAATCGACCCGCCGACGATGATGATGACCTTCTCGGTGAACGACTCTCCCCTCTGCGGCCGCGAAGGCAAGCGCCTGACCTCGCGCGAAATCGGAAACCGCCTGTTCAGCGAAGCCGAAACCAACGTGGGTCTGATCGTAACCCAAGGCAGCACCGCCGAGTCCTTCCGTGTGATGGGCCGCGGCGAATTGCACCTCGGTGTGCTGATCGAAAACATGCGCCGCGAAGGCTTCGAGCTCAGCATTTCCCGTCCGGAAATCATCTTCCGCGAAGAGAACGGCGTGAAGTTGGAACCGTATGAAGACATCATCGTCGACGTGGATGAAGAATTTTCCGGTGTCGTTATGGAGAAAATGGGTCTCCGCCGTGCCGAAATGGTCAACATGATTTCCGACCACCACGGCAAGCAGCGCCTGATCTTCGTCGGCCCGTCGCGCGGCATGATCGGTTACCGCTCTGAGTTCCTCACCGACACCCGCGGTACCGGTATCCTCACCCGCCAGTTTAAAGAGTACGGTCCGGTCAAGTCTAACCCGGCTGGCCGCCGCAACGGCGTGCTGGTCAGCATGGCCCAAGGTACCACTACCCCGTACATCCTGAACGAACTGGAAGCCCGTGGCGTCCTGTTCATCGGTGGCGGTGTCGAGGCTTACGACGGCATGATCATTGGTGAAAACAGCCGTACCGACGACCTCGAAGTCAACCCGACCCACGCCAAGAAGCTCACCAACGTGCGCGCTGCCGGTAAGGACGACGCCGTGCGCCTCACCCCGCCGCGCCAGATCACGCTGGAATACGCGCTGACCTACATCGAGGAAGACGAACTGGTGGAAGTGACCCCCCAGAACATCCGCCTGCGCAAAAAGGGTCTCGACGCCAACGCCCGCAAGCGCATGCGCCGCAGCGGCGAGTAAGCCTCGCACAACCAAAAAAAACCGGCGTTCCTCGCCGGTTTTTTTGCAGAATAAAAAAAAGAACCCGGCAGACTAGCTGCCGGGGGTATCGTGTGTCAGGGGTGATGACGATCACTTCTTCGGCGGCCAGTAGCAGCGTTCGAAGAAGCCAATGCCGTGCTTCTTGCGATACTCCCACGAGCAGACCGTAGAAGCCGAGCTGCCACCACCACCACTGCGGGTGACCTTGGCGTTGTCAGGCGCCGGAGTCGAAGGCGTCGGAGTCGGATCTACCGGTTTGGGATCAACCGGCTTCGGATCCACCGGTTTGGGATCCTTCGGACCGTGACCATGACCATGACCATGACCAGGCTTCGGATCCTTGGGTCCTGGGCCGTGATGATCATCGTCGTCATGACCAGGCTTCGGATCCTTGGGACCGGGGCCATGATGATCGTCATCGTCGTCATGGCCGGGCTTCGGATCCTTGGGTCCTGGGCCGTGATGATCATCGTCGTCGTGACCAGGTTTCGGATCCTTGGGGCCAGGGCCGTGATGATCGTCATCGTCGTCATGGCCGGGCTTGGGGTCTTTCGGTCCCGGACCGTGGTCTTTGCCGGGGCCGTCCTTGTCGGGCTTGTTACCACCCTTGTCGGAGTCATTGTCCTTGTCGGGCTTGTTGCCACCCTTGTCGGAGTCATTGTCCTTGTCGGGCTTGTTACCACCCTTGTCGGAGTCATTGTCCTTGCCGGGCTTGTTGCCACCCTTGTCGGAGTCATTGTCCTTGCCGGGCTTGTTACCACCCTTGTCGGAGTCATCGTCCTTGTCGTGGCCGCCCTTTTCAGAGCCACCTCTGGAAGCGTCGTCGTCCTGTGCGAACGCGACGCTTGCCTTTTCAAAGCCGGTGACCGGTGCGGCCATCAGCAGCAATGCTGCGAACAGCATGCTAAGTGTAAAGCGGGGTTTCATGAGAATACCTCGTATGAGAGAACGGACATTTCGATATATCAAGTTCACAACAAAAAGTTGTGGAATCTTTGACACTGCATACATATTCGCAAAAAGAAGCTATGTCAATCAATTAGCCATTACGCTTCGTTAGATAAGCTCCATCCATCCTAAAAAGAGGGCCGGAGAAACATCTCCGGCCCTCATGATTCAGGCAGTTGGCCGTGCTTAAGCAAGTGCACGCACCATCTCGTCTTCAGTCAGATGAAACGCGACCAGAAGTCCGCGCATCAGGTACTCCGACCATTTTGTCAATCCACTCAGCGTATTGTTGAGAAGGTTCGACACCTGTTCCGGCGTTTTATCGGGATAAAACCCATGCCGTTTCAGTCTCTCGACCACCTCGGCTTGAGGGATGTTTAACTTGGCACGTAACTGCCGGATATCCCGATTGAGAGGCACGCCGTTGTTAAGCTTGGCCCGCCGGATAATCTCCACCAGCCGCGGGTCAAGCGGCGGGATGGAAGGTGTTCTGACCGCCGTTGTCGGGGTGTCCGGTACAGTCAAGGGCTGCAGCAAGTCTTCAGCTAACGGGGTTTTCAACGCCATCTCTCCCATCGGGAGAGGGGTGGTCTCAACAACGGCTACCAGAGCTTCTGGCATAGCTACCAATGCAACCGGAGCCTCACACGCCATAACAGGAGTGTCGACTGTCGGTGGCTCCGGTGCGGGTGTCCCCTCGGCGCGTAACTTACGCACAGGGGGGCGGCGGACCACGGGCCGGATGTAGGCGGGTGTCGTTACCGGTGGTGGCTCCTTAACCGGCAAAGGCCGAGGAGGACGCGGCACAGATACGGCCCTGTCACGGGTCTGCATCTCTTCCAGAATTTTCCGCGCACGAGGAGACAGACTCATGGCAGGCGTAGGCGTGGCACTCTTAGGCGGATCCAATCTTGGCCGTTGGGCTTCCGCGTCCTGATGCTTCGCCTTGTAAGCCAGCATCCGCTCACTCACCTCCGGTGTCAGAAGGCTGTCCAGCAGAGCGGCGTGGCTCTGCTTCAGGTAAGTCGGTACCGCCTCAAGCAGGGAGGCGGGCCAGTCCAACGTACCGTCCAGATACATGCACACGGCATGGCAGGTTTGGGCGCCGTGCTTGTCGCGTAGGTACAGGCCCAGATTAACAAGGCATATCTTGTCGTCCTCGGCGGTCTTGGGGGAGGCACTCTGGTGCTTGAGTTCCAGCAAGGCGCGCAGCCGCCACCCGAAGGTGAGCGGATCGTCGTAGGCCATGCGCAGAAAAGGCGACGCGGAAACATCGCCGGCACTCGGGCTAGGCTGGTTCATCACAAACCTCATAGATTAGGGGGGTGGGGAGGGGTTCGAACGCGCAGGCTGTCGAAACGCAAACTATGAAACTGATGCGAAGATAAAGGGTTTTAACCGCCGCGACAACACAAAAGCCCCCGCAGGGGCTTAAGGGGTGGCGGGCTACGTTACGCTGCCGCCGGAGTGGCCACCACACTGGTGCTCACGCTCACATTACCACGGGTGGCATTGCTGTACGGGCAAATCTGGTGCGCGCGCTCCACAATCTGGTTGCCTTGGGCGTCATCCACTCCGTGCAGATGCACCACCAGTTCCACTTCAATGGTAAAGCGCATAAAGTCGCCGCTCTCGGCCATTTTACCAAGGCTCACGCGGCTATCTACCTGCACCGGCGCGGTCAGGCTGGCACCCAGCGTTTTGGCGGCGTATTCCACGGCTCCACCAAAGCAGGCGGCGTAACCGCAGGCAAACAGCTGCTCGGGGTCGGTACCTTCAGCCGGGCGGTTGGGTTGCACGGGGTGGCTAAGGGTCACGCTCAGGCGGCCGTCGCTGGTGGCGGCCTTGCCGTTACGGCCGGCGGTGGCACTGGCTTGCGCGCTGTACAGAGTTTCCATGATCGAGCTTTCTTTTGAATGAAGGGTTGTAGTTTGAACCGGATGCTACCATAAGAGGTTCCAAAGGAAACGCCGAAATGCTCTCGTACCAACACGCTTATCATGCGGGCGGCCCCGCCGACGTCATCAAACACGCCCTCTGGGCCCACATTTTGCGCCATATGGCGCAAAAGGAAGGCGCGTTGCATGTCTACGAAACGCATTCCGGTCGGGGCCTGTACGACGTCAATGCGCCGGAAACCCAAAAAACGCCGGAGTACAAAACCGGCCTGCTGCGCCTCATGGTCAACCAGCCGAGCAACGCCTACATGGAGCTCGTCAACGGCCTCAACCCCAGCGGCAAGCTTTCCACCATTCCCGGTTCTCCTGCCGTCGCCCTCGGTGTGTTGCGGCATGGCGAGGATGGCGACCATCTCCACCTCGCCGAAGCTCACCCGGGAGAACTGGAGCAACTGAAACTGGCCTTCCCCCATGCCCGTCGCCGTGCGGAAAATATTCACATTCATGAAGGCGATGGCCACCACCTGATTCCCACCCTCATCAAGGCCGGTCAGCGCAATGCGGTACTGATCGATCCCTCCTACGAGGTCAAAGCCGAGTACGTGCAAGTAACCGAAACGGTAAAAGCCATTCTCGCTAAAGCCCCCAAAACCACCATCATGGTCTGGTATCCGCTGCTCAACCCCAAGGCCCGCAGTCAGGATATGATTGACGTGCTGAAGGCTCTCAACATCCCGGCCACCTACCTCGTGCACTACAGCTGGAACACGCCGGACGCCGCAGGCATGTTCGGCACCGGTCAGGTCATCCTCAATCTACCCTACAAACTGGAAACCGAACTCCCGAACCTGTTGAAGCCGCTGGTGCAACCGCTTAAGCAAACCGCCGCCAACCTCACCGCCACGGTACTGGTGCCCCGCGCGTAATCTAGCTTTAAAACAGGCAAAAACCTCTTCACTGTCTACTGGTCACTGCCGCCTTTTTCGCCTAGGGTAGGCGCCATGAACATCTATGCGCGCCTCATCGGTTTCACCCTACTGCTCACCTACATCCTCATCATTGTCGGCGGGGCTACCCGCGTCTACGACGCTGGCATGGCCTGTCCGGACTGGCCGCACTGCTACGGCTTTTACATTCCGTTCCCCGAGAGCAAAATCCCCGGCGGTTACATCGTCGCCGGCCAGCACTACACGTGGGTGCAGGTGGCGTTAGAATGGGGCCACCGCGCGCTGGCGTCCTTGGTCGGCTTCGGTTTGTTAGCGGTTTTGTGTCTGGGCGTGCAACGCCTGCGTGGTGGCCATATGGTCAAAAACGAAGCTCTGGCCCTCACCGCCGCAGTCGGCCTGCTCATTATCCAAATCGGTCTGGGTGGCCTCACCGTGCTCCATTCGAATATTCACTGGAGCGTCGTCATCCACCTCGGCAACGCTATGCTCTTCTTTGGTGCGCTGGCCTGGCTGCGTCGCGTGGTTGCCAGCAATGGCCAAACCGCCACCGAATCGACACCCCTCGCGCTACGCATCAGCGTGCCTGCGATGGCGGTGCTCGTATGGGTGACCATGCTGATTGGCGCCTTCGTCAGCTCCAGCCACGTCGGTGGCGTGTGCGGCGGGTTGTTCAGCTGTGCGGGTAACTGGATGCCGTCGCCGAAGGTTGACCTCGGCCAGCATATCCACATGCAGCACCGGCTGTATGCCCTCCTGACCGTTGTGTTCAGCATCGTCTTGGTCGTGCTCGCCAAGCGCACCGCACCGCACCTGCGTAAAGTTGCGGTGCATATCCATCTTATGGTCTGGGGCCAGGCCGCCCTCGGTATTGCCACGCTCTACAGCTTTGCCAGCTACCCCGAGTATTACTACCCGCTCAGCATTGCCCACCTTGCATGGGGCACCTTGCTCTGGCTGGCCGCGGTAGGGGGTGTTCTCACGCTGCGTTACGGTAAGCACGGCCGCTACCATGGCGCATAAGCTTACGGCGCTGCTGCGCGATGTTTTCGCGCTGGCTAAGCCGCGCATCATCCTGCTGCTCACCATCACCTGCGTCTGCGGCGCTCTGGTTGCCGTCAAGGGCAATACCGACCTGCTGCTTGTTAGCCTACCCGCCATCGGCTGGGGCACGCTGGGTCTCATCCTCTCCGCTTCCGGCGCCAACAGCGTCAACATGTGGTACGACCGCGACATCGACCCCCTGATGAAACGTACCCAGAACCGCCCGATCCCCGCCGGTCGCTTGCAACCGCGCACGGTACTTATCTACGGGATCAGCCTGATTCTCCTCGGCACCGCCTGTGCCGCCATGGCCAATGGTCTGGCCGCCGCTATGGCGCTTTCTGGCGCACTGTTTTACGTCTTTATCTACACCATGCTGCTCAAGCGCCATACGGTGCAGAACATCGTCATCGGTGGCGCGGCGGGTGCCTTCCCGCCGCTGGTGGGCTGGGCGGCGGTCCAAAACGACATCGCCACACCGCTGCCGTGGCTGATGTTCGCCATCATCTTTTTCTGGACCCCGCCGCACTTCTGGGCGCTGGCGCTAATGGCCAATGCCGACTACACCCGCGCGCACATCCCAATGTATCCGGTAGTGCACGGTGAGGCCGCTACACGCCTCGCCATTGTCCGCTACCTCACCATCCTGATTCCCGCCACCTTGCTCGGCGGCCTTCTCGCACCGCTTGGCTGGCTGTATAGCGCTGCCGCCATCGGCTTGGGTGTATGGTGGGCCTGGGCCGCGTGGCAATTGCTGCACGCGCCGCAATCTACACCGGAAAATCGCACGCCTGCGCAAACCGTCTTCACCCGCAGCCTGTCCTATCTGGCGTTCCTCTTCCTCGCCATGGTGATCGATAGCTTCCTCTAAATAAAATCATGAAAGCATCGCGATGCTAGCGCCCGGACACATCGCCGTCGGTCTTACCACCTACTGGGCGGCCTGCCAGCTGGCGGGCTACCAACCGACACCCGAGCTCTTCTCCGCCGCCGCCTTCGGCGCACTGCTGCCGGATATCGACCACCCGTCCTCGCGCGTCGGCCGCATGTTCCCTCATATCAGCAAGCCGCTGGCAAGGGTGTTTGGCCACCGTGGCTTCACCCATTCGCTGCTGGCGATTGCCGCGCTTGTCGCGGTGCTGGCCTACACCGCGCGGTTTCATGCCGCCTCGCTGCCAGCCGCCACGGCGGCGGCGGTCAGTATGGGGTATCTCAGCCATCTGCTGGCCGACTATCTCACTATACGCGGCATCCCGCTGTTCTGGCCCTATCGCCGCCCGTCGGGCGACTACGCCTTGCCTTATCTCGCCTTCCGTACCGGCGGGCCGGTAGAAATGGTGATTACTGTCGTGTTGGGCTTGCTCCTTGCGTATCTTGCGGTAGAGTGGGGGCCCTATGTCCCGTAACGTGCCGCCCCGTAAGTCCAACACCCGTACCCTGCTGCTGTGCCTGCTGGGGCTTGTGTGGGGTATCGGTCTCACCATCGCCGCCGTGCCGCTGTACCGTGTTTTCTGCCAGCACTTCGGTATTCCGGTGCCGCAAATCATCTCCGGCCCCTCCAAAGTAGAGGCTGTGAAGGATACCTCAGAAGCCAACCTTAACCGCACTGTCACCATCCGCTTTACCGCCAACACCCAAGGCGGGCTGCCCGCCACCTTCCACCCGCGCACCTATACCATGCGCGTCAAGGTCGGCCAGCCGGTGCTCACCGCCTATGAAGCACGTAACACCTCTAACAAAGCGTTCGATGGTGTGGCAGTCCACATGCTCTACGCCATGGGCGGTGAAGCCGGCGACGTCACCCCCTACATCGACCTCCGCCAGTGCTTCTGCTTTGAAGAAGAACACTACCCCGCGCAAACCGACCTCACGCTGCCGTTAGCCTTCACCGTCTCGCCCAACCTGCCCAAGGGCATCCACACTATTACCTTTGCCTATACGCTGTTTGAATCGCAAAACGTTCCGGTCACTACAAAAAAATGAGGCGTCTGATGATCATCCTTGTTCTTGCTGCAGTCCTTCTCGTGGGCGGTTTTGTGGGCTTTTTAGTGTATAACCAGCAGCGCTTCATTCTGCCCGGCCGCGTCAACTCCGTTCCGGCACCGGATGTCAGCCTCAATTTTGCCTACACCGCGCTGACCACACCGCAGGGCGAAACCCTGCACGGCATTATTTTCCTACCGGAACAGGAAAACACCGCGCCGGTCACCGAACTCGTCCTCGCCTTTCCCGGCAACACGCATAACCCCATCGGTTTTGCGCAGTTCCTGAAAACCGAGGTTTATAACGGCCGCTCCGACGTCGCCATCGCCGCCTTCTCCTACCGCGGCTACCCCAACGGCCATACGCCGCCCAGTACCGGCACGCCCTCGCAAGCCGCCATGTTTGCCGACGCCGAGTTTGTTTACGACCAGCTCACCGCGCGCTTTAAGCCGCAGCAAGTCAAAGCCGTCGGCTACAGCATCGGCACGGCGGTAGCGGCGCATCTGGCTACCGTGCGTCAACTCGATGCCATGGCGCTCGCCGCCCCCATCGCCAGCGTACGGCGTATTGCACAGGAGCGTTACCGCTGGCTACCGGTCGGCCTCTTGCTCAAACATCCGTTTGCAACGGAAGACATTTTTGCCGGTATCGAAACCCCGACCACACTCATTTACTCCCCCACCGACGGTTTGGTGCCGGAAGCCCACGTCACGCAGGTGCTCCACGCGCAAAACCCGTCCATTCCGCTCGTGCCGGTGGAAAACACCAACCACGTCTCCTTGGCGCTTTCGCCCCGCCTGCCGGAACTGCTGCAACAGGCATTGGGCCTCAGCCGCTAAAAAAACACCCCGCCGCAGCGGGGTTGTTTTAACACCAAGGCTTAGTCCAACTGGAACGACAACGTCTTGAGGTACGCATTCTCGGCCAGCATCAGGTGCTGCGGGTGGTCAACGTCAGCCCCACCCACACGAATGAGGCGTCCACTCCGGCCCGCACGACGAATACCGCGCACACAGGCTTCCTTAAAGTCCTCCAAGCTCGCGTGGTGGCTGCAACTGCACAGCGTCAGGTAACCGTCGCCGCGCACCAGGGTCGCACTCAGGCGGGCCACTTTTTCATAGCCCTTCAAGCCTTCGGCCATGACCTTGGCGCTTTTGATGAACGCGGGCGGGTCACACACCACGGCATGGAAGCGGCGGTTGGCAGCCCCCATTTCTTCCATAATCTCAAACGCGTTGCCGACCACAAAATCACAGGCATCGGCCACACCCTGACGGGTTGCGCTATCCTTTGCCAAGTTTATCGCGTGGGCACTGGCATCCACCAGCGTGGCCTTCACGGTCTTACCGTATTGCTTGGCACCGTCCACCATCGCCAAACCAAAACCACCGATGTGCGCGTACACGTCGAGCACGTCGGCATGGTCGGGCACCAACGCCATTTGGCTGGCGGCAAAGGCGTGGTTGGCACGCTGGTCGTAAAACCAGCCGGTTTTCTGGCCGCCGGTCAGGTCGGCAAAAAACGTCAGGCCGTTTTCCGTCACTTCCACGGGGGCCTCCGGCACGTCACCGGCAATGTCCAGCTCGTCGCTCACATTCAACCCTTCATGGGCGCGGGCAGGGGTGTCGCGGCGCCAAATCATGCCACGGCAGCCGGTGACGGCAATCAATGCGGCCTCAAGCTGGTCTTTCAGCAATTCCATACCGGCGGTGGAAATTTGTCCGACCAATACCTCGCCAAAACGGTCGACAATCAGCCCGGGCATGTCATCGCCTTCGCTATGGATCAAACGGTAGTAGGGCAGGGTGGGGCGGCGCTTCAGGGCGTGGCGGATACGCTCTTCCAGCCACGCCACGTCAATCTGGGCATTCGGTTTGCTGGCCATTTTACGACACGCGATCAACGTGTTGGGGTTGAACGTATAGGTCCCCACCGCCTCACCGCGGCTGTCCACCACGGTCACAAGGCTGCCGGGGGTTAAGCCCTTTAGGGTGTTGGTCATTTGGATCTCATTGCTGAACACCCACGGGTGGCCTGCACGCGCGCGGCCATCGCGTTTTGGCAACAGCTGAACGATATCATGTGCCTTCGTAGTCGACATTGGGGTAAACTCCTTCTCTCGGCCTCTTCTCATGAGGCCCTACGGGTGCTATAACCCTGCCAAACATTGTTCACAAGAGGCCCCTTAGAAGGAATCGACCCCATGGCAACTGCCGCTCCCGCCCACCCCGCACCCCGCAAAGGCTTCTTTGCGGCTCTCATGCACGCGTTTACGACCGTGAACCACAAGGATATCGGCAAAATGTACCTGATGTCCGCGCTGCTGTTTTTCTTCATCGGCGGCCTGATGGCATGGGTTATCCGTGCCGAACTCGCCGTTCCGGGCTACCAGTTTGTCGATGGCTCGCTGTTCAACCAGATGACCGCGATGCACGCGACCTTCATGATTTTCTTCGCCATCATCCCCGGCCTGATCGGCTTCGGTAACTATTTTGTACCGATCATGATCGGCTCGCCGGACATGGCTTTCCCGCGCCTCAACAACTGGTCGTTCTGGATCATGCCCTTCGCCGGTCTGCTGATGCTCGGCAGCCTGTTTGTGCCCGGCGGTTCTAACGCCGCGGGCTGGACTGCCTACCCGCCGCTGACCGACGCCGCCTTTAGCCAAGGTGCCGGTATGGATATGTGGATTCTTGGCGTGCACTTGGCCGGTGCCAGCTCCATTCTGGGCGCCATCAACTTCATCGTCACCATCCTCAACATGCGCGCCCCGGGCATGACCATGTTCAAAATGCCGATGTTCGCGTGGGCTATGCTAATCACCGCGTGGCTGCAGCTGGTGGCCACCCCCGTGCTGGCCGGTGCCATCACCATGCTGCTGACCGACCGTAACTTCGGTACTGCCTTCTTCAACCCCGCCGGCGGTGGCGACCCCGTGATGTTCCAACACATCTTCTGGTTCTATTCCCACCCCGCCGTGTACATCATGATCCTGCCGGTGTTCGGTATGATCTCGGAAGTCTTGGCCACCCACAGCCGCAAGCCGCTGTTCGGCTACCACAGCATGGTCTGGGCCACCGTCGGTATCGCCGTGCTCGGCCAGTTGGTCTGGGCCCACCACATGTACTCGGTCGGTATGGATATCACCGCCCAGCTGACCTTCATGATGATGACCATGCTGATTTCGGTGCCCACCGGTATCAAGGTGTTTAACTGGCTCTCCACCATGTGGGGCGGTTCTATTGCCTTTACCACTGCCATGAAGTTCGCCGTCGGCTTCCTCGTGCTGTTCACCATCGGCGGTCTGTCCGGTGTGGTACTCTCCAGCGCGCCGGTCGACTACATGATGCACGACACCTACTACGTGGTCGCCCACATCCACTACGTGTTCGTCACCGGTAGCTTCTTTGGCTTAATGGCCGCGCTCTACCACTGGTACCCCAAAATGACCGGCAAGATGCTGTCCGAAAAAATCGGTAGCTGGCACTTCTGGCTAACCTTTATCTCGGTCAACGTGACCTTCTTCCCGATGCACTTCCTCGGGATGATGGGTATGCCGCGCCGTATCGCCGACTACAACCCGATCTATGCCGACCTCAACATGCTCTGCAGCATCGGTGCCTTCATCTTTGGTATGTCGCAACTGCTGATCATCTGGAACGTCATCTACAGCAACAAATGGGGTAAAAAGGCCTCCGACAACCCCTGGGGTGCCGTCACACTGGAATGGACCCACACCTCCAGCCCGCCGCACGAGCACAACTTCGAGAAGCTGCCCGTCTGGAAGCACAAGGAAGCCTACCCGCACTAGAGCGGGAGACGAGAGGGGGCCCAAGCCCCCTTTCTTTCTAAAAAGCCCAAGGAAAGAATCTCCCCATGCCGCTTTTGCCGCAAGAACCCCGCGCCCGCCGCACCGCCATCACCCAGATTGCCGGATTCATTGTCATACCCGTCATCTGCATCCTCGTTCTTCTCGCAGTCTTCCTTATGGGAATGGAGTAATACCGATATGTTCTTCTACTCTCCGGATGATCCCGACAACGATACCCTCATGCTCAAGGTAGCCTTGGTCTTTGTTATTCCCGTAGCCTGCGTCATCGTTGCCGCGGCCTTTTTTATGTGGGTGCGCTAGCAGTTGCGTTGCGCTGCGGGTGGTCCCGGGGTGTGACATTCTGCACACATATGTAGCAAAGTGCTTGGCGCGCGGCGGTAAGGCGCCTATTCTCCCCGCATGAAACTCAGTATCTCGCGCGAAACCCTCTTCAAAGCCCTCCGCCACATGTCCGCCGTGGTCGAGAAACGCAGCAGCATAGCCATTCTTGGCAACGTGCGTCTGCATGCCGCCAACAACCGTCTGGAAACTACCGCTACCGACAACGACCTCTCGGTGCAGGGTGTGGCGGAAGCCTTTGTTGACCAACCCGGTACCACCACCGTCGGCGCGCTCAAGCTGTTCGAAATTATCAGCAAGATTCCCGAAGGCGTGATGGTCAGCCTCGAGCTGACAGATGGCGGTTCGCGCCTCGCCGTCGTCGCCGGTAAAGCCAAATTCAGCCTCGCCACTCTGGGCGCCGAAGCTTTCCCGGACATGACCAAGGTCGAGGGCGGCGTCAGTTTCCAAATGACCGCCGTCGAACTGAAGAAGGCACTGGAACGCGTGCAATTCGCCGCCTCCACCGACGAAACCCGCGCCTACCTCAACGGTGTCTACTTCCACGTGATTGAAGAAGATGGCCAAAAGCTGCTGCGCACCGTCGCCACCGACGGTCACCGCTTGGCCAAGGCCGACATGGCCTGCCCTGCGGGCGCCGAGACGATGCCCGCCGTCATTCTGCCGCGTAAATGCGTCACCGAGCTGAAGAAGCTCTCCGACGACGCCAAGGACATCACCCTGACCGTCTCCGACAAGAAGATTCAGGCCGAAGCCTCTGACATTACCCTCACCAGCAAGGTGATCGACGCGACCTATCCGGACTACGACCGCGTTATTCCGAAGGGCAACCCGACCCAACTGACCGTCGCTCGCCGCAGCCTGCTGCAAGCTGTCGACCGCGTCAGCATCCTCAGCCACGAGAAAACCCGCTCGGTTCGCTTCAACGCCATTGAAAACGCGCTGGCCCTGTCCGCCAACAACCCGGATCAGGAAAACGCCAACGAAGAAGTGAAGGCCGAATACGCTGGCAACCCGCTGGAAATTGGTTTCAACGCCAAGTACCTGTCCGACATCGGCACCCAGATCACCGGCGACGATATCCATTTCTATCTGAAGGACGCTTCCTCACCCGTGCTGGTGAAAGACCCCGCCGACAGCAGCACCACCTTCGTGGTCATGCCGATGCGCGTCTAAGCTAAAAATAAGAAAAACTGCCAGCACCCATAAAGAGGCCGCAAGAGCCAAAAATCAGGGGGAGCAGGGGGAAGACGCCCGCAACACAAAAAGGGTTGGGCAAAAAAGGCGGCCGCAGGGCCGCCTTTTTATAGAATAGCTCTAAAGGTGAGACGCACCTGTAAGGCTATGAAGGGTTGCCAACCCCGCCACCACCGCCGTATCCGCCCGTAAAATAGTCGGCCCAAGGCTGATCGGCCGCATCTTCTCGCTGCGGTTCAGCCGTTCCACTTCGTCGGGTGCAAATCCGCCTTCGGGGCCAATTAAAATACCCGTCGCGGCGTCTTTCGACCCCATGGCCTCATCATCCACAGCCAGCCGTTCATATGCCCACAGGCACGGACTGGTTAGGCCGCTTACGTAGTCCTCCAAGGTTGTTACCGGCAACAGACTCGGTAGGGTCACGCGCTCGCACTGTTCGGCCGCTTCTACCATAATCAGGTGTGCACGCTCGGTCTTCAACTTGCCCACTTGGGCAAAACGGGTTTTTAAGGGCACAATCGTGGTCACGCCCATTTCGGTGGCCTGACGCAACACGGTTTCCCACGCCTCGCGCTTCAACATCGCCACCGCCAACACGCGGCTGGGCAAGGCGGGCTTGTCGGGCAACAAGGCTGTAACTTGCGCGCGTCGCGCTTTAGCGTCGGTTAGCTCTGCTATGGCAGACGTACCCGTGCCGTCAAACACCTGAAACGTCTCGCCCACCCCCATGCGCAACACGCGGTGCAAGCGGTGCTGAACCGATTCCGGGAGCTCAAGATGCGCACCGGGCGCAAGGGGCTGGGGTAGGTAGATACGCTTCATAAGCAAAGGGTTTACCAAAAAAGTCGCCGGTTGGCGACGTTTGTTTGGTAGCCGTAAAGCTTAGTCGCTGTGGGGCAGGTCAACTTCGGGGAAGCTGCTCAAGCGTGGCCCCAGCTGCAACACAACCGCCCGACCTAACTGGTGTCCTTGCTTGAGCGCGAGCTGCGGGCTGCCGCCACCCGTAAACACGTGTAAAAAACCGGCCGCAAAGGCATTACCGGCACCGGTCAAATCGGTGGGGCTGGGTATCGGCTGGGTCGGGCTGTCAATCACTGCGCCCTTGTTGGCAGCATGGTAGGCGGCACCATTGCCGCTACGGGTGATAACGCGTTCCAGCATTTCCAGTTTGCTGGCCGTGCGGGCGTCGTTACCGGAAATCAGGATATTCCATTCCTTTTCGTTGCCGATAACCAGTGGGGTGTGCGTGATAAGGATATCCGTGAGGACAGGCAGCGAGGCCTGTACCGCGCGCGGCGAGGCCAGGCTGATGATGAGGCGGGTGCCACTGCTACTGCACAGCTTAGCGGCATAATCGGCCGCGGCCGGATGCGACCCTGCGATGTAAGCTTCGATAATCAAGTGCTCCGACTGTTCAATCAAGCGGTCGTCCACCCAGCTGTCATCGCTGCTGGGGGCGGGGGGCAGGCATTGCACCATGGTGCGCATGCCGTCCGAGGTCAGCAGGGTGAAGATGTCGGTGGTCCGCACCGTGTTGGAGGCCGGGGTCAGCGTCACCCCTGCAGCCAGCATGTCCTCAATAAAGAAGCGCCCCGTCGGGTCATTACCGATCTGGCCCAGAAACGCCACACGGCTACCGAGCTTGGCAAGAGTGTAGGCCGTATTGGCACCGGCGCCGCCGGCACGGAAGTGCTCGACCGTAATGGTATTGCTCAGCTCCATCATTTGGGCGTGGCTCAGGGTATTGCTATCCCCTTTAC
This sequence comes from Alphaproteobacteria bacterium, assembly GCA_027485835.1. GTDB lineage: Bacteria > Pseudomonadota > Alphaproteobacteria > UBA2136 > UBA6156 > UBA6156. The sequence goes on along the minus strand of JAIXQG010000002.1, from coordinate 418,482 downwards.
GCAGATTGAAGCGCTCCAGCACGGAGTCATCAACGTGGGAGATACCGTCAACAACGGCGTTTCCAAGTACGGCAAAGCTGTAGGTACGAGATGTCATGCCGCGAGTGTGACGGCTCCGCCGGACCTTGTCCAGCCAAAAACGTCAGTAATTATGTATGCTTAGGCGTTTTTTAATGGCAACGGAAAATGCCCCTTCTGCCAGAAGGGTTTAGAAGCTTTTTTTGAATTGAGTTGGAAGTTAGTGTCATCTCACAACCCAAAATGCCTTAAAACGTCAAAAAATCACAATAAAATCAATAAAAATAACATGCATTTAGCCAACGCTACCGCTACCTATGGGGGCGCATAAAGATGTTGCAATACGTTGGCATAAGCCAGTTCAAATGTGTGTCTGCGCCGCTACAGGGCCTCTTCTGATAATAAATTCTTATTGCCGATAATAGGTCTGCCAGCTGGCAGAAGGGGGTTGCGGTGGGTTTACACCCTTGTTTAGGGCCGGGAGACGGCCGGTTAAACCCTATGATGTTTCTGTGTAAGTTTTTGTATTTTTGTAAAAAGTTATAATTATTATGTTGCAGTTACTATGATGCCAGCGCAGGCCTTTCATGGCAAGCGGGCAGCCCGAGGCTCATCCCGTCAACAGACATCGGTTGTGGAAACGGCGCGACAGGTGCAAAGGCCTCGTGGCGTGAAACATGGGGCTGTCTTGATTGGTCATACCAAAGCGAAAGTGTATGGAATCAGGCCCCGAAACGACAGGCTCGGAAGGGGCTAAAAGAGGGGGGTGGATATGTGGATAACCTTGTGGGCAAAGGAAAAAGCACAAACGGACCCAAACCGGTCAGCAACCACCCTCGGAAAGTGAGGGAGACGCACGAAGTTGGGTGTTCTGCCTCTTCCGTAGGCATAAAATCCGTGGAACGGAGATAATGTTAATGCATATTTACTTACTTTTTCAAATCTGCGCCCACAGGCGTGTTGGCGCGTGTCGCTTCTTCAGTTAAGCTACTGCATGGCTCACAACATCACTCCCCCTCTCTCAACTCCCTCCCCTGATTCGCCTGTCATCCTACAAGTACTCCCGGCACTTAAGGATGGCGGTGTGGAAACCAGCGCCATCGAAATGGCTAACTATATAAAAGAGCAAGGCTGGCAGCCTGTCGTGGCCAGCGCAGGCGGCCCAAAGGCCGGCTTATTGGCAGCGGCGGCGGTTCCGCACGTCACCTTGCCGCTGGCCTCCAAGTCGCCGTGGATAATTCTGGGGAACGCTCTCCGTCTCGCCCGTTACCTGCGTGCCAACAACGTCAGTTTGGTGCATGCCCGTAGCCGTGCACCGGCCTGGAGTGCCTGGCTTGCCAGTCGTTGGACGGGTGTGCCTTTTATCACCACGTTCCATGGTACCTACGGCCTCAGCGGGGGCTGGGTTAAACATTATTACAACAGTGTGATGGTGCGCGGGCCACGGGTTATTGCGAATAGCCAGTTTATTCGCGAGCATATCATTGAAAATTATGGAATTACTTCTGAAAATATCGATGTAGCCACCCGTGGTATCGACCCCGACGTCTGGAATCCCGATTTATATCCGGAAAATGCCATAGCGGCCGCCCGTTCGGAAATCGGTGTTGCCGAGGGGGTCCCTCTGATTTTGATGGCCGGTCGCATCACCAAATGGAAAGGGCACGATCTGGTAATCGAAGCACTGGGTCTGATAAAAGACTTGCCCTGGGAGCTGGCGGTGGTCGGTGCGCCGGATAAGAACGGTGCCTACACCCTCCGCCTTAAGGCTCGCGCCGAACAGCTGGGCATCGCCGACCGCGTGCGCTGGCTTGGCAGCCGCAGCGATTTGCCGCGCCTGCTCGCCGCCAGCCAGCTCGCCCTGAGCGGCTCCACGCAGCCAGAAGCGTTCGGCCGTGTGGCGATAGAAGCAATGGCCATGGGTGTGCCGGTGGTGGCCACCGGTCATGGCGGCAGCTTAGAAACGGTGCGTGACGGCGAAACCGGCTGGCTGGTGAAGCCGGAACAGGTGCCAGAACCCGCGACATTTGGGGCGTTTACGCCACAGGCATTCGCCGAGAAACTCCGCGGGGCCTTGCAAAACCCCAAGCAATTAGCAACCATGGCTAAGGCCGCCCGCACGCACGTGCTGGGTATCTTTACGGTAGAGCGTTGCTGCGCTGCCGAAATGCAGGCTTACCGCAAGGTACTGGGTCTGGATACATCATCCACCCGTACCAACAACAAGAAGAAGGCTGCAGCCTAGCGGGGCGGGCCGACCGGCACACCGCCGCAAGCTTTATAATATAGGACCGAACATGAACCGTTGTATGATCGTGGTGGATATGCAGAATTACTTCCGTCCCGGACCCGGGATGGTGGCGCAAATCAACCAGCTGGCTGCCACCATGCCCACCTGTGCCACGTTGTTCATCCACGATGAAGAGCAGGTGCCGCTGGTAAAGTTCGGCCGCACTCCGCCGCAAGACAATGCCACGATGATTTCCGCCATGGCCACGTTCCCCAAGCCCGGCTTTGGCATTCCCCAACAGGCGCTGGAATGGTTGAAGAAGCAACAGCCGGATGAAGTGCTGGTGGCCGGTTGCCATACCGATGCCAACTTGCTGGCCGCAGGTTTCTCGCTATTTAACGCCGGCATGCGTCCGGCCGTGCTGCCGCAGCTGTGCTTCGGTAACGATTGGTACATGCACACGGTGACCACCGGCGTGTGGGAGCGCGAGATCGGCAAGGTTTACCAAAGTGCTGCCGAGCTTCAGTTCGGTAGCTTCTAAAGTGCGGAGAGACACCATGCGTCTCGCCTCCGCTCTTCTTGTCACGACAGGTCTGCTGAGCCTCACGGGCTGTAGCATTGTGGGGGAAGAACGCGAATACTATATGAGACAGGAATGGCAGCAGTTGAAGTCAACCGACTGGCTGGGTATCGGCGGCGATGTCACCGGCTTTAATGAAGCATTCCCCAGCGCGCAACGTAAGGAGCAGTTGGCCGAACAGCAGATATGCCTGCACACAAACAGCGGCAACCGCGTCACCACGCAAAATGGCGTCAGCGATAACTTCACCTATCGCCGCTGCGTACTGGCACCCTACGACACCCAAGGCGGCAGCCGCATGGGCATCCGCCCAGACGGCAAAGGCACCGTTATCCGCTAATCTTCGCTGCGGCAGGGGTGTCTTTATAGGCTTCCTCAATCGCCTTTTCCAAGGGTTCGCCGTAACCATAGGATAGGTCAAAGTCTTCTTCGCCACTGGCAAGATGCTGGCTTAAGGCTTCGCCATCCAATTCAAAAAGTGCAGTATCTGCGGCACGTTCATAACTAAAACCAAGCAGAACCTGAGAAGAAATAACCTCAATCAGGATGTCTTCGACAACCTCTTGGCGAAGCTTCATTTTTTCGGGAAGTTGAAACTGTTTAATGAAATCAAGAATAGGCTGCGTGTTTTCCAAGAAGACCGGCGGTGCCTCGTTCACCTGCATGAACTGGATGACATCCGCGAGAGTGCCCTCCAGCGACATGACCGATTCAAAGGGAGTATCCTCACCATGCGTGTTCTGAGCTACAATCTCTAAAACAGTGAGAACACTGTTGGCGATATACTGCGGAGACATTCCGCTTTCCAAAAGCATATGAGCTTCATCTAAAGCGGTCTTGAGCACAAGTGGTTCGCTCAACTTCAACTTCTCCGCTAAGCGCTGGTGCTCGCAAAATCGAATCAGTCCCATCATATCCATGCCGAAACGATGAATCATTTTACCAGTAAACGCAAAATACAAATGTGTGCCACAATGTGGTAAATACAGGCTATGCGCGTCAGCCACCTCAAACTCAGCCACTTCCGCAACCTCGGCAGCCTCAATCTGCCGATCGCCGAGGACGCACAGGTCATCGCGCTCATCGGCCAAAACGGCAGCGGCAAAACCTCGGTGCTGGAAGCGTTGTCGCTGCTCACGCCTACCCGCGGCCTGCTCACCGCCGAAGGCAAAGCGCAAATCCAAACCGGCGCCAAGGAGTGGGGCATCTGGGCACAACTAAATTCCGGTGCCGAGTTCGGCCAAGTGTATCGGAAATCCGAACGCCTCCTCACCATCGACACCCACCGCCAGCCATTGGAAGCCATGGCGCGCCACGGCAGTGTCGTCTGGCTGACTCCCAATACCGACTTCCTGTTTTCCGGCCCGCCTGCCAACCGCCGCCGCTGGCTGGACGACCTGACTACGGCACTTATTCCCGCTCATGCCGAGGCGGTTAGCCGCTTCAACCTCCACCGCCAGTCGCGTCTGCGCTTGTTACAAAACGGGGAAGGCGGCGATTGGCTCGACGCCGAAGAGCGCCTCGCCGCCGAGTGGGGTATTCAGGTACTGAAGTACCGCACCGAATACCTGACCCGCCTCGCGCCGCACCTTCACGGCGTCACCCTCTCACTGAGTGGCAACGCGCTGGAAGTTCTGAAAGACGACAACCCCATCGCCGCACTGAAGGGTAAGTTCGAGCGCTCGCGCGAGATCGACGCCCGCATCGGCCGCACTCACGCCGGCCCCAACACGCTCGACCTCGCCGGTCAGCTGATTCTCACCGACGGGCCGGAATCGCTGCGTACCATTCCGCTGTCCACCGCGTCGTCTGGCCAGCACAAGCGCGGGCTCATCCACTGGCTGGTGGGCCACGTGCAATTGCTGGCCCAAACCCAAAACCGCCCACCTCTGGTTCTAATCGACGAATTCTCCGCCCACCTCGACACTGCCCGTCGCCAATTGCTGATCGAAACCCTGCTGAATTCCGGCTGTCAAATTTGGCTCACCGACACCGAAACCCCACCCACCACACTCCCCGGCCTGCATGTGGTACCGATGGAACATGGCGGATTAGCTGGGTAAGTGGCCGAAAAGTAAGGAGTCACCAACTCCTTACAAAAAAAAGACCACCCGCCGCAGCAGGTGGTCTTTTCTACAAGGGTCTTACTTGCGCATACCCTTCAAAATATCAATCACACTACCGGCCTTACCCTGCTGCACCAGCGTCGCTTCGGCTTTCGGGGCAGCCATGGTTTCGCCACGCGCGGCCTTCAGGCGCTCAATCAGGCTGGCTTGTTGCAGGCTGGTTTTGGTGGCAGACATGCTTTGTTCCAGTGCCGAAGGCGCAGCCACTTTAGGGGCCGCAGCGGCCTTGGCCTGCTGTTGTTGCACAAAGCTCTTCATCCAGGCTGGCATCGGCTGGGTGTCTGTGGCGGCATCCACGGTTTCCACCTTGGCCTGAACCTGACCGGGCAGGGGCGGCAACCCTTGGGTGCGGGCGGTGACTTTGGACAGATCGGCACGCACCGGCTCTTGTATCTTGTTCGGCAGGCCGGGCCAGCGCTCAATCCCGCTCAACACGTGCTCCAGTTCCTTACGGGAATACACGGTCAACAATTGGTAACGGCTGTCGGGGTAGGCTTGGCCCAGTTGCACACGGGCTTGCGCTACATCCTCGGCTTTCACAGGCGCCACAAATTCCTCGCTGGTGCGGCGGTTCAGGTAAAATCCTAAAAAGGTGGTGGTCATCGCAGCTATCCTTTTACTCACTCTTATTAAGCTTGAGCATACCACCACGCGGGTGGGGGCGGCAATTCGTGGTTAGTCGATAGATGCCCGCCAAAGCGCCAGCACCCGCGGCAGCACCACGCTTAAAATCACCGAGACGGGCACCGCCAACATCATTCCGCCAATGCCACCAAGGGTTGCGCCGGCCATGAGCGCGAACATCACCCACAACGGGTGCAGGCCCACACGGTTACCCACCAACAGCGGGGTCAGCACATAGCCTTCTAAAATTTGTCCGATCATATAAATCACACCCAGCAGCGCATAGGGCTCCCAAATCTGTAACTGGTACTGGATCAGCGCCACCCCGAACATCAGCAAAATTCCAATCGTGCCGCCAATCACCGGCAAAAACGCCAGCAGGCCGGTCAGCAAACCAATCGCCCAACCCATTTCCAGCGTATCCACCGGCTGGCCCGCCAGCAGGGTGGCAAACCAGCCCATACCGGTCAGTGCGGCGGCATAAAACAGGCCGAGCAGCACACACACCGCAAACGTACCGCGCAGGTAGGCCGCCAGCTTGACGTCAATTTCCTGCGCCAGCTTTTTCGCTTGGCCGCGCCATGTTTTTGGCAGGGTTAAAAACACCCGCTCGCTAATGCCGGGCCAATCAATCAGAAAGTAGAACGCCACCACCGGGGTCATCACAATCAGCAGAGTGATGTTCACCAGCCACGCAATGCCGTTCATCGCCTGCTGCATCGCTTGCACCGTCCATTCGGCACCCTTGGCACCAATCAAGCCCAGCGGGCGCAACAGCGTTTCCACCGTCGGCTTCACATCCAGCAGCCCACTTAAATTGCCCAGTTTGCTCGGCAGCACATAATGCTGCAGCGTCATCAGGTACACCGGCAAGCGCTGCAAAAAGCTGGAGAGCTGTTCAATCAGCATCGGCACACCCAACACCAAACCAATGCCCAGCAAACTGATCGCGGTGGCCACCAGCATGGCACTGGCCAAACTGCGCGGAATCCCATAGCCGTGCAAACGGCTCACCAGCGGGTCAATCAGGTAGGCCAGCACCACACCCACAAAGAACGGCAACAAAATCCCGCTAACCGCATCCAAAAACACAAAGGCGCCGCCCACCAGCAGTAAGGTGAGGCAAATCGCCAGCAGGTGTTGTCGGGTAAAGGCCATGGAGTAGAGGTTGTTTCGTTGTTACAAGATGGGGCGCGCTTCGCTGGAACACAGCTTGCCATCGCACGCACCAACGCGCAATGTGCACTCATGAAAAAACACCGATTTGTAAGAATCGTTCCCCTTCTTGTCCTGGCAGTGGGAATTGAATCCGGTCTCCTCACCCTCGCTAACTGGCAACGCAACCGTTACCACCAACGGCTGACCGAGCAAGCCGAATTCGCAGCGCGCCCCTCGCAAACCCTGAGTGGCACATGGCTGCCAGAGGCCACCTTCGCCCTCACCAACCAACCGAATCCGCGTAATCCCGAGGCCGAACTCGGCTGGCGCATCCTCACCCCGCTGCGTACCGCGTCCGGCACAATAGTGGTAGACCGCGGCTACGCATCCCCACGCTATCTGTCCGACCATTCGCCGGATTTCAGCCACCTGCAACCCACCACAGCCAGCGCCACACTCGCCGGTGTCTGGCAAACCTTCCCGCAGCGCAAGGGCTGGCTACAGGGGCCAGATACCACCACCCACCCGCGTCTGCTCGCGTTCCTCAATCCGCAGCTCATCGTCAGCGACACCCAACCCAGCTACTTCCTCAGCCGCTCGCCATCATCAGACGCTATCACCGCCGTGCCGCCACCGCTCCCGGCTCCCACCAAGCACTTGTCCTACAGCCTACAATGGCTCGGCATGGCCTTGGCGTTCCCGTTATTATGCCTCTTAAAAGCTATTCCCCCACATAAGTGGACATTATGGCGGAGATAAAAAGGTGTATGGTTAGGGGGGCAAAAACGCCTAATAGCGGCCCTATTTGGCGTTTTTGACAACGTAATCCAGACGCCTTTTTAGCCCGCCCGTAGGTAGGCAGAATGGCTACTTATGTGGGGGAATAGCTTGACCTTAAAAATCGCCGCGCAGGTCAACGGTCTCGCTCGTCTTCTTCGCGGTAACGCGCATCTTCTTGCGGTGGCGCATGTCGCGCACCACTTGGCGCAGGTTGAGTAAGCCGGAAAGTTCAATCCCCGCCACAAACACTGCGCCACCTACCGCCATCACGCCACCCAGCCACAGCACGCGTACCAACAGGTTCCATTCTACCTGATACGGAAGCACATACTTCAGCGTCACAATCGCACCGCCCATCGCCAGCGCTACCGCCAACATCTTCAGTACATCGCGGCCCAAGCGGGGCGTATCAATCGCCAACACGCCTTTTTGGTTGAGCCAGCGCCATTGGAGGTAAGCGTTAAGGTAGCCACCCGCCGCGGTCGCAATGGCAATCCCCACAAACGCAACGTCACCATAGCCCAGCTTTGCGGCGTACAGCACGATCAGTGCATTCAGCGCGCCATTTAGCAGCAACGCATAGGCACCGGCCTTGACCGGACTCAGTGGATCCTCCGCCGCAAAAAACGCTGGCGCGGTCACTTTGGTGAGGATGTACGCGGGCAGGCCAATCACATAGCCCATCATCGTCCACGCCACCGCCTGCGCGGCAAAATCGCTCATTTCGCCGTGCTTGAGCAGCGTCAGCATCATCTCCGGCGCCAGCAGCAACAAGCCCACGCAACTGCCCAACGCCAGCGCCAAACAGCCAGCCAGCGCATCGGTAAAGCTCTTGGTCGCACCTGCCTTGTTGCCTTCGCCTAGCAATACCGAAAGGTGCGGCAGCAGCACCGTCGCCACCGCAATCCCGATCAACGCCAGCGGCAGCTGGTAAAAGCGGTTGGCGTACTGGAGGTACGAAATAATCCCTTCGCCCAAGTAACTGGCCGCAGTGTTATCGACAATCAAACTCAGCTGCAGCACGCCCACACCCACTGCCGCAGGGCCCATGCGTTGCAGCACTTTTTTCAAATCGACATGCTTCGGCAGCCACATAAACTGCAATTTCAGCCCCAGCTTTTTCACCGCCCACCACATGTAGGCACACTGCGCCAAGCCTCCCAGCGGAATCGCCAGCGCCGCCGCGTCCTCCGGCGGAAACCCAAGGCCTTCCGGCAGCGCGAACAGGCACAGCAAAATGCTCAGGTTCAAAAACGCGGGCACCATCGCATAAGCGGCAAACTGGCCAAACGTATTGCACACTGCGCCCAAAAATGCCGCGAAGGTAATCAGCCCCAAGTACGGGAACGTAATCCGCCCCAGCTCCACCGCCAGATCAAACTTTTCCGGCTGCCCCACCCAGCCGCTGGCCAGAATACTCACCAGTACCGGCATGAAGATGATCCCCAGCACCGTCACTACGCTCACAATTGGCAGCAACCAACTCAGCGTCGCACTGGCAAATACAATCGCTTCTTCATTACTGCGCGCCTTGTGCCGCGCCAGAATTGGCACGAACGCCACGTTAAACGCCCCCTCACCAAACAACCGCCGCAGCAGGTTCGGCAGCATCAGCGCAATGAAGAACGCATCCGAAGCCACACCCGCCCCCAGCTTGTTGGCAATCAGCAAATCCCGCGCAAAGCCAAGCCCTCGGCTGGCCATCGTCCAAAACGCCACAATCACTGAATTCTTCAAAATCGCCATAGGGGAGCCTTTATCTTCTGTCCCGCACCCTAGCACCTTGCAAAATCAGCTGCCAGTCCTATAACTCCACTAATTCGCAACCTTTTTATAGGGGGCGGAGCCCATACAACATGGCTCCGTACCGGAGCCTTACCTATGAGGTAAAAATGAGAGATTTTTCATGGCAAGCGTGCGTTTTGACGGCCATCGTATTGATCACGTTTGTCGGTATGATGTCCTCTACCCACTCACAAAGGAACTACACGGGAGATTATCTCACCGATTATGTTGGAAATCCGTTGTTTCTTCCTCAAAATCGAGAATATCTCCGAGAAATGAGAAAGAAATACTGCCACAATTCAAGATCGTACCCCGATCCTTACGAGGTTGCGGCATACACGTTGATTATGATTCCTGTTCCGGAGTACGTAGCTCGCGTCGTTCCTGAACCACCATCATTTTGTTAAGAATGACAAAAAACAGCAGCCGCCCCTCGGGGCGGCTGTTGACGTTTAATGCACCATCCCTCTTAGCTTATAAAGCTCCTCCAAAGCCTCGCGCGCACTCAAGCCGTCCACATCCAGCCCCTTCAGCCGCTCCTCCACTTCACCCCGCACCACCGCCACCGGCGCGGCTACGGGGGCGCTAAACAGGCTCAGCTCATCCACCCGCACTACACCCTTGTTGCGTGCCACTTTCAAAAAGCCATCCAACAAGCTATCCGCACGGCTGACGACTTGCGAAGGCACACCCGCCAGCTTGGCCACCTGCACGCCATAACTACCCGCAGCCGCGCCGCGCTTTACCTCATGCAGAAACACAATCTCGCCCTTCCATTCGCGCACCGCCACCTGCCAGCAGCTCACGTTGTCCAGTTGTGCCTCCAGCGCCGTCAGCTCGTGGTAGTGCGTGGCAAACAACGTACGGCAGCCAATCCGGCTCACCACATCCTCCACACACGCCCACGCAATCGCAAGGCCGTCGTAGGTCGCCGTACCACGGCCCAACTCGTCCAGAATCACCACGCTGCGGGTCGTCGCACGGTTCAAAATCTGCGCCGTTTCCACCATTTCCACCATGAAGGTACTCTGCCCCGCCGCCAGATCATCCGCCGCACCGATGCGCGAGAACACCGCATCCGCGACACCGATGTGCGCAGACCTTGCAGGTACAAAACTGCCCATCTGGCTCAAAATGCACAGCAGCGCATTCTGGCGCAAAAACGTACTCTTACCCGCCATGTTCGGGCCGGTCAGCAGCCACAGCTGACCATCCGTCAGCTCGCAGCTGTTGGGCACAAACTCCGCCACTTTGGTAGCCACTACGGGGTGCATCCCCGCCTCAATCGTAAACGCGCGGCTGTCATCCACCACCGGCCGCGTCCACATATGCCGTGCCGCCACTTCAGCCAAACTGGCCAGCACATCCAGCGTCGCCAACGCCTCACTGGCCGAAAGCAACGCATAACTCGCCTTCTTCACGGCCTCAATCAGCTCGGTCAGCAGCTCTTCCTCGCGCTTTTGGGCCTTAGCACCGGCACTGCCCAACTCGCGCTCCAAACTCATCAGCTCGGGTGTGGAGTACCGGTGCGTGCTCGTCGTCGTCTGGCGGTGCAGCCAGTGCCCCGGCACCTTGCTTTCGTGCTGCTTGGTAATTTCTAAATAGTAGCCCCACACTTGGTTGTAGCGCAGTTTCAGCGGCACGCCGGAGGCACTTTCGCGCTCCTCCAGCTCCTGTAGCAAACGGTTGCCGTCGGTCACCAGCACACGGTAGCTATCCAAATCGCGGTCGTATCCCGTCGCGATAAACCCACCATCACGCACCAAGGCGGGCAGGGGCTCTTCGGCCAGTCCCCGCGTCAGCAACGCGGTTAAGTCTTCCAACCCGCGCAAGCCTTCGCTCTGCGCTTTCAGTAAGCCTTCGCTGCCTTGTAACGCCTTCTGAATTTCCGGCAGCACCGCCCCCGTTGCGCGCAGCACGCCCAAGTCGCGCGGGCCGCCACGGCCCAGCAGCAGGCGGCTCACACACCGCGCCACGTCACCTGTCTGCTTCAGCAACTCGCGTACCTGTGCACGCTGGTTCCCGTTCTGCAACGTCGCCACCGCATCCTGCCGCCGTGTTATTTCACTCACATCCATCAACGGCTCCGCCACCCACCGCGCCATCAAACGGGCACCGGCACCGGTGATGCAGCGGTCGAGCACACCGAGCAAACTATCCGCCCGACGTCCACCCAAACTTTCGGTCAGCTCCAGGTTTTTGCGGGTCGAAGGGTCTATCTGCATCCGGCTGCGCCCACTCACCACATTCGGCATCCGCAAGCTTGGCAGCTTGCCCACTTGCGTCAGTTCGGCATAGCCAATCAGCGCCCCCACTGCCAGCATCGCCGCGTTATTCGGTAAACCCAACCCGCTTACATCACTCACACCATAGGCCCGCTTGATCGCCGCCTCAGTTGTGTTAGGTGCAAACAAACCTTTTTCCACACTCACCAAACGCCGTGGCACACCGGTCATCCAGCTCTCCGGTACATGCTCACCGGTAACCGCTTCGCCAATCGGTAGGGCTGCCAGCACGCTGCCGATTGTCGCCTCGGTCACCACGCGCACACCCACGTCGCCGGTGCTCATGTCCAACCAGCTGACGGCGCCTTCGCGGCTACCTTTCTCGCACGCCACAGTCACCAGATACTGCGCCGCGTTGGTACCTAAATAGGCTTCTTCCGTCAGCGTGCCGGGCGTGTAAAGCCGCACTACATCCCGTCTTACAATCGCACTGCTGCCACGGGCTTTTTTCGCCTCTTCCGGCGTTTCCATCTGCTCTACCAGCGCCACTTTAAAGCCGCTCTGTAACAGCTTGCCAATGTACCCTTCCGCCGCATGGTACGGCACGCCGCACATCGGAATACCCTCATCGCCATCCTTAGCGGTGCGGCGGCGGGTGAGGGTGATCTGCAAGGTCTCGGCGGCCTGTACCGCATCGTCGCCCAGCATTTCGTAAAAATCGCCCATGCGGCACATCACAATCGCGTGCGGATGCTTCGCCTTGGCATCGGCATACTGCTGCATCACGGGGCTGAGTTTTACCTGAGTCTCATTCACCGCCATCGTTGCTCCCCCTCAATTCCGCTCTAATTCACAATTTCAATCTGCGCCGGATGCGTCACCCGCACCTGTACCCCGTTGACGGGTTGCAGAATACCATGCACGCGCACGGTTTTGCCTTTGTAATGGCCAATAATGTCGGTAATACCGGCCTTTTTAAACCACTTGAGGTCGCTGTCGGCGACCATGATCGTAAAGTCGGTTTTCCAGTTTTCGCCAAAATTCAGATACGTACGCCCGCCACTGGCCCGCTTGACGTGCGCCGCGCTCTGTATCGTTCCTTCCACTAAACGGAACTGGCCGATATCCTCCCGTGCACAGCAACGGGCGGCTTTGCGTACCTGCCATTCCGGCAGCTGCCATAACCCCCGCGCATGGGCACGGGCCATGGCTTCGTAAGCACCCAGCTCGTTGGTATAAAGCGCGTTGTCGGCAAAGCTGTAAATGTGGGCGTAACCGTCACGTACCAGCGTGCCGTTCACCCACGCACTGCCACCGCTAGGCGTGCGCAGGTACACGTGCCCCAGCCAACGGCCGTAACTGTCTTTGGCCTTGCGGCCGGTCTCGACAGTCACATACTGCCCGAACACCATCCGCCGCAACGCATCCGTCGCCTGCTGCGCAAACGGCTCGGGTGTGCCTCTGTCGTAGTTCATTTCGGGGGTATTAATATCCAGCAGGCGCACGCGACGGTCGCCATCCAGCACCAGCGTGTCGCCGTCAATCACGCGCACCACATGACCGGAAAACACCACAGGCTTGGCCCGTGCCTTACCTTCTGCCGCCACCGGATGTGCCAGTACCAGCAGACACAGGGCAAGAGAACAGACGCGCAACAACATGGCCGTTACCCTAACAAAACGGCACACACTTGACCAGCGTCCTATCCTAAGCCACAAAGCAACCGGAGCCGCCGTCGTTCAATGGATAGGACGAGAACCTCCTAAGTTCTAAATGCCGGTTCGATTCCGGCCGGGGGCACCAACTTTGGCATTCTTGATGGAATTTGCCCCGGCACGGGGTCTTGCGGCTCCGGCGGGGGGCACCACTTAAAAATCCACCTTGCCATCGCTCTCAGGGGAGGCTAAAAATCTCCCATGTCCGAAGCCATCACCCCCGCGCTCAAACCCGCCGCCTTTAAAGGCGAAACCACCCGCACCGGCAACCTCAAGGTGGTCTGCGGCGGCCCGTCCTTCAGCCGTCACCCGCAGGTGTACCTGACCATGGTCGATGACGCCGCCGGCCACCCGTCCCACGTGGTATGTCCCTACTGCTCGCACACGTTTGAGTACGACTCTGCCATGGCCACTCCCGGCGCCGGCCACCATTAAGCCCCTAGTAATGAGATAAAAAAAAGAACCGCTGCGGCGGTTTTTTTACTGCTCCATCATCCACAGCTGGTTGTCGCGGTCGAGCTGCAGCCCATCCAGTTTCTTCTGCACCGCTTTCGCCAAATTCTCGGCTGTTAATTGGCGGATGTCCAAAATCTGGTTATCCACCACTACCACCGGCGGCGGCGGCAGTTCGGCGTTACGTGCAAGGGCAAGGTCTGGCACTAGCGCGGCATACAGCTCGGCACTGTTTTGGCTCAGCGCCGTGCGTTGCTCGCTCAGCGGCAAGCCCGCCTGTTCCAGCAGTTGCAGCATCTCCATGTCGCTTATATCGCGGTCGCCTTCCGCCTGCAGTAGCTTCCAAAATGTCGGTAGCACCGCCTCGCGCCGCGCCAGTTCCAGCAACACGCCGGAGGTCGTCTGCCGCGGTTGGTAAGGCCAATACTTATACACCTGCCGCACGCCTTTGACCGGCAGGTTCGCCGCCAGCTGATCAATTTTCGCACGGCACGGGCCACAGGCCGGGTCCGTGAAAAACGTCACGCGCACACGGCCCATGGCGTCGCCAAACTGAATGTTCTGTTCCAGTGGTGGCGCTTCCAAGCGCTGTTGCGGCGTGTTGCGGCGTACGGCTTGGGCGCGCGAAGGTTCGGCCGTGTTACCGCTCAATGTCGCGGCAAGGCGGGTATAGGTCGGTATCTCCGGCATGCGCCCACCCCACCACCACAGCGCCACTTGCCCCACCCCCAGCAAGAGCAGCGTGGCCGCCACGGCGGGGAGTAACGGAAACGCCGACGTCTGCGGCGCCCGTCCGGCACGAGACGGAATGACGGGCGTGCGGCCCGTCATCTGTGTCCGTAGCGGTGGCGTGGGGGCCATGCTTTCAGCCTTTGTGTTAATTGACGGCCTTGAGGTGTGCGTCAATCACACGGCGGAATTCCGCGGTCGGCAGCGCGCCACTCACAGCTTCGCCATTGATGATGAAGTGCGGCGTGCCACGGGCACCCACCTCTTCGGCCTGCTTCAAGTCGGCTTCCACGCGGGCCTTAATCGCATCGCTGGCGCGGTCCTTGTTAAAGCGGTCCATATCGAGGCCCAGTTCCTGGGCAATCGCTACATAGGTGGCGTCGCTTAGGTTGGCTTGCTGGCTCCAAAGGGCCTTGTGGTACTCCCAAAACTTACCTTGGTTCTGTGCGGCCAAAGCGGCATAGGCGGCAGGCTTGGCGTTGGCATGGAAGTTCAGCGGCAGGTTCTTGTACGCCCAACGCACCTTATCGCCATACTGTGCGCGCAGCTCGCTCACGGTGCCTTGCACACGGGAGCAGAACGGGCACTCGTAGTCGCTGAATTCGATAATCGTCACCGGTGCGGATTCCGGTCCAATGCTCGGCGTGTCCTTGTCAAGAATGGTTTTCATCTGTTCGCGTTGCGCGCGGGTACCGGCACGCTGGATGCTCATCGCCAGCTCTTCGCCATTTTCGGCGATGTATTCGCGGACGATCTTCTCCACGTCGGATTTCGACGTCACGGCGTTACCGGCATTGGCAGCGTTGGTGATAAGCACACCGGCCATAACACCCAGCGCAAGGCTGCCAAGGGCGAGGGGGAGGGGTTTGAACTTCATCAGTCAGGTCTTTCTTAAGGGGTTGGTTAAACGTCACCGGTGCAAGCAAACGCACTGGTAAAGAGGGTACTAGTAAGGGCTACCGGCTTGAGTCTCGCCCAGAAACTCACGGGTACTAACCGGCGCGCCATTCTTTAACTGCTCGGGCGTCAGGCTCGGCAAGTGTTGCTTGGCTTGGCCGGGGAAGGGCTCGCGGCTCCATTCATCTTCATAACACAGTGCGCACGGTGGAGTTTTTTCCGCACAGGCCGCCAGCAACAGCACAGCTAACAGGGCAACGGCAGGGGCGCGTAAGGCACGAGGAGTGGATGTCATGTCCGCCATCCTAAGCGCTGGCAAGGCACCATGCAAGAGTAAGCGTGTTTGCCAAAGCGGTAAGCCTCTGGCATGGTGCGCTCCATGCTGCGCATTGAACACACCGACACGCCTTCCTCTACCTCCTCTCCCGATCCGCGCAGTCCCTCCAAGCTCTATGCCGACCGTCTTTGGCAGGCCCATCCGCGCGTCTCGCCAGATTGGTGGCGCGAAGCACTCGGCCATACCGTTGGTAAGCTGGCGCTAGACTGGCGTCACGCTGTTACCTCCCCCACACCTCTCGCCGAAGGCTGCAATCTGGTTGTCGCTTCCCCCGCGACATGGACCGAAACGTGCACGCATCTC
This sequence comes from Alphaproteobacteria bacterium, assembly GCA_027485835.1. Taxonomy (GTDB): domain Bacteria; phylum Pseudomonadota; class Alphaproteobacteria; order UBA2136; family UBA6156; genus UBA6156. Next base: position 402,522 of record JAIXQG010000002.1, on the reverse strand, counting down.
GCGTCGCAACCCTCGCCCGAAGGCTATGTGTCTCTGCTCATCCTCCCCGATGCCACGCTGCCGGAAACCGCCCCGTCCTTTGCCATCTGGGGCCCCGAAAATCTTCCCGACGCCACCACCCGTCAATACGTTTTGGTCGGCCTGGAAACCGCGGTTCAACAGGGTCGCATCGAGGCCTACGGCGTGCATCTTTCCGCCGGTGGCAGCCTGCCATTGCACCAGTGGTTAGAGGAAGCCACCACCGCCGCAACCACCGTGTGGGGCCGTAAAAAACGCGCCGCCCTGCGCTGGGTGGGGGTGGAGCAAGACCTCCTGAATCTAAGCCACGTCACCCACCCCACCACCCGCCACCGCGAGGAGGAGGTAAGCACACTCGAGCTCGCCTCTCGCCTCGGTTTGGCCGTACTGGTGCTGCCGCAGGTGCTACCCGCCGCGGCCGAGCCATCTCAAGCGGCGCTGGAAGCCTTGGTGGAAGTCGCGCAAACCGAATCGGAGCTCAACCAAGCCCTTAACGGTTGGCCTCACACCCAAGGTCAGCCGCTGTTCAGCGTGCTGGCGTCGTTGGGGCAGGGCTACACACCGTGGCCCACGCCGTATGTCTGGCAGGCGTGGCGCACGCAGGTCTGGCCTCAGGTGGAAGCCACGTGGCGCACTCTGGCCGCCCAACGGGACGATGCGCTTATGGCCGCCTATCTTACGGCGCTAGAGCGTTTGCTGCCTCATGGCGAAGCCTTGTCGCACGCCGCTGCCCAGCCGGTGTTGGCGCATATTGTCGCCAGCCTGCGGCCCCAAGTGCCACAGGTCTGGCAGAACGAAGCCGACACCACCCTCATTCTCGGCGTTCTCACCGCCTTGCCGGCAGTTACCGCTGTGGCGGTTACCACCATGTCGGCGTTGGCACCGTTACGCGATGCACCGGGCCTGCCGGATGTCGCCCATGTGCTGCAAGGTGTCGAAAGTCTCTAAAAATACCTTTTCAAAACAAAGGTGGTAGCCAAAAAAGGGCTGCTGCAGCATTTTTACGTGACACGCCATTTTCCCCTTGTCAAACTTATCCACACCCACTAAGGTGCCGCCCACGTCCCAAACCCGCCCAAGTTCACTCCTTTGGCGGAACGGTGCCACCAAATTGACCACTGCCCACCGGCACGACATCACAACGCCAAACAGGAAAGGAATCCCCCATGGCCCACAACAACCAACAGCGCAAGCGCATCCGCCAAGACGCCAAGCGTTACGCCGCCAACAGCGGTGCCCGTAGCCGCGTCAGCACCTTCATCAAGAAGTTCGAAACCGCTCTGAAGAGCGGCGACACCACCGAAATCGCCACCACCTTTAAGTCCGCCATGAGCGAACTGGCCAAGGCGTCGCAAGCCGGTTCTCTGAACCGCCACGCCGCCAGCCGCAAGGTTAGCCGTCTGGCTGCCCGCATCAAGGCTGCCAGCGCCTCCAAGTAAGCGCGCAGCGGGCGCCGTCACCCACGGTTTGCCCGCGTTGTGCCGGTCACACCCTCATACTCCCCGTAACGGGAGCATGAGGGTGTCTTTTGTTGTTTAAGTGTTTGTTTTTTCATAATTTTTAGCTTGTCATTCCCCCATCCTCCCCCTATCCTCACTTTATCACCAACCAGCGAAAGGGCTCCCCATGACCTTCTCCCTGCCAGTTGCCGCCTTGGCGCCCACGGCTACCGCAAATGTCCCCGCGACCGTGGTCGGTATGGGGAGTGCTTCGCCCGAAGCCCTCTCCGCCGCCTGGGCCTCTGTGCAGCCGCAGCTGGAAAAGGTCTTCGGCAGTGCCGACTACGCCGCATGGTTGGCCCCGCTCAAAGTCATGAGCGCCACGGGCGGCCAGCTGGTCCTCTCCGCCCCCACCGCCTTCATCACCCAGTGGGTGGAAAGCCACTACACCGCGCACTTGCAAGCGATGCTGGAAACCGAGCTGCAAGCGTCCGTCAGTCTCAAAATCCACGTCGCCCCGCAATTCACCCAACCCTTGACTGCCGCCAAGCCAGCCTTGGCTGGTGGCCCCGCGTTATTGCCGGAAACCGCCGTACCCGCACAGGTGACCGAATCGGCCGAAGCGCAACCGGAGTGGATGCAAGGCCTCAAACTGGATAGCCGCTATACCTTCGATTTCTTCGTGACTGGTAAATCCAACCAGTTCGCCTTCGCCGCCGCCCAAGGCGTCGCCAAGGCGGTGCAAGACGGCAAGCCCGCCTTCAACCCGTTCTTCCTCCACGGCGGAGTGGGCCTAGGCAAAACTCACCTGATGCACGCCATCGGCCACGCCGTTGCCGCCACCAAGCCGAACATCAACATCCTCTATCTGTCGTCGGAGCAATTCCTCTACAAGTTCATCCGCGCCCTTAAAAACAAGGATACGCTGGGCTTTAAGGAAGCTTTCCGCAATGTCGATATCCTGATGATCGACGACATCCAGTTCATCGCGGGGAAGGATTCAACGCAGGAAGAGTTCTTCCACACCTTCAACACGCTGGTGCAGGAAGGTAAGCAGATCGTCCTTACCGCTGACCGCTCGCCGCACGAGCTGCCGAACATCGAAGACCGTCTCAAATCCCGCCTCGGTTCCGGCCTGACCGTCGAGGTTCACGCCCCGGAAGAAGAAACCCGTCTCGCTATTCTGCAAGCCAAGGCCGAAAGCCTGAACTTCGACATGCCGTCGTCTGTACTCCAACTGCTGGCCACCCACATCGCCAGCAACGTGCGCGAGCTGGAAGGCGCCCTCAACCGCATCGTCGCCTATGCCCGCCTCACCGGCGAGCCGATGACGCCGGACATGGCGCGCGAGCAACTCCGCGACCTCTTCCGCGTCTACAACCGCGTGATCACCATCGACGACATCCAGCAAAAGGTTGCCTCGCAGTTCAATATCCGTGTCGCCGACATGCACTCGCCGCGCCGCGCGCGGGAAGTCGCCCGTCCGCGTCAGGTCGCCATGTATCTGGCCAAGCAGCTCACCTCGCGCAGCTATCCGGATATCGGCCGCGCCTTTGGTGGCCGCGACCACACCACGGTGATCCACGCCTGCGAGACCATCACCGCCCTGCTGCCGCGCGATGCCCAACTCGCCGAGCAAGTCGACATGGTCACCCGCACCCTGCAAGGCCGATAATTCCTTAGTCATTCCATGAGCGCTCCATTCAGCGCGACCTACAACGAGCCCTACTGGATCGGCGGCGCCGCCGAAAAAACGCATGTGTTCATCGAGGGCAACAACCTGCCGCAGCGTATGGGCCAAACCCCCTTTACGGTGGCCGAACTCGGCTTCGGCACCGGCCTCAATCTCCTCCTTACCGCCCAACTGGCGGAACACAACGCTACGCCACTGACCTTTGTCAGTTACGAACTTCACCCGATTGCGGTCGACGAGCTGGCCCGCATCCATCAAGACTTTCCCACCGAGCTCCAACCGCTCTCGCAAGCCTTCCTTGCTGATTGCAAACCCCAACCGGGCTGGAACAGAATCACCTTCGCCACTACAATTCTGCACCTGTTTATCGGTGACGCCACAGAAGGGATCCTCACCCACCCGCAGTCCGCCGATTGCTGGTTCCTCGACGGTTTCAGCCCCGCCACCAACCCGGATATGTGGACACCCGAACTCCTGAGCCACGTTTCCCGCCACACCAAAACAGGTGGCACCGCCAGCACCTACAGTGTGGCCCGTGCCACCAAGGATGCGCTCGCCGCCGCCGGTTTCAACTACACCCGCGCCAAGGGCTTCCCACCCAAATGGCATATGCTGAAAGCCACCAAAACCTAACATCAATACGAAAAAGGCCGCCCCAGCGGCGGCCTTGTTTCCATTCGAGTAGCGCGTGGCTTTGTCAAGCTAAGCGGTGTGCGGTGGCGGCAGCAGGAAGGCTTTCACAGCGTCCTTGGCCTCATCCGTGGCGGTGGCCCAGTACTGAACGGTACGGTCGATGCCTTCTTTCAGCATCTCGGCGGCCTTGCAGCCGTCCTTTTTGGCACGTTCATAGGCGGTGATAACTTCAATCGGTGCAGGCATATCAGTTCCTCCGGTTAGTGTTTCAGGCAGCGTTCGGCTGTTTCAAAGGCCCAGTCGATGGCTCTGGGATGTGCCTCCTCGAAATTGTGCGAAACAAAATAGAGGCGGTTGAGGTCAAGGGGCGAAACCGGCACCTTGGCCAAATCGCGCCGTTCGATCTGTGCGATCATCCGGCGAAGGTCGTCCTCGGTAAGTTCGGTGGCGATGATGTCATGCGAAGAACTCGGTACCATAGTGGGTCTCCTCGTGAGAGTGTGGCGACGCAAAAACGCGCGTCTGGGGTTTCAGGATATTACTTTTGGGAAGATTTGGAAAAGTTCAGGTCTCGGTGCTGGGATACGAAAATGACTGGCTACGCCAGCAGGTTCAGCAGAGATACGAGACGGAACTTGTTAATCATGAAGACAGTATAGGGAGGCTCAAAGCCTCCCTGCAAGCAAAATGTTTAAAAAAGCAAAATGGCCTAAAATCCCAACCGCTTGGCCATGGCGGTCGTCGCCTCCACCCGCGCCGCTTCCATGGCGTCGTTCGGTAAATGGCCGCACAAGGGTATGCTCACATAGGTGCTGCCGGGGAGGGCCGCATGCAGCTTGCGTGCCGTGCCTTGGGGGCAGCACAGGTCCAGTTCGCCTTGCAGAATTGTAATCGGTAAATGCGCCATCCGCGGAAGATCCTTGAACAGCTGGTGAGGTGTTAAAAAGCAGCGTTGGGCAAAATAATGCGCCCACAAACGTACCGTTTGCTTATGAAATTCCGGTGTCGCCATATACGCCTCAATCTCTTCACGCTGCGGAGTCAGAATCATGCTCATGGCATCCAGTAAAAACGTGGTGCGCGCTAAGTGCTCGGCCTCCGCTGTATCGGGCGCTAAACGCTCTTCAAGGGCATGGAAAATCCGACTGCGGTCCTCCAAGTGCAGCAGGTCAAACAGCGCGTTGTACTCTTCCGGAAAAAACCGCGCTAAACCATCGGGTTGGTAAAACCATGCCAGCTCGTCTTCCGTTCCGGTAAACACCGCACCCGTGACAATACCCCTTACCCGTTCAGGGTACGCCTGCGCATAAGCCAGCGCCAACGTGCTGCCCCAACTGGTGCCATAAACGACCCAACTCTCCACACCCACCAGCTGCCGTATCGTTTCAATATCGGTCATCAGGTGCTGCGTTGTATTGGCCTCCAGCTTGCCCAACGGCACGCTGCGTCCGCACCCCCGCTGGTCAAAGCACACAATATGGTACAGCGTGGGGTCAAACCGCTGACGGCTTTTGGGCGAACACCCCGACCCCGGCCCGCCATGCAAAACTACCACCGGCAAACCGTGGGGGTTGCCGCACTGCTCCACATACAGCGTGTGCCCGTCACCCACCTCCAGCATGTGCGTGGCAAACGGTTCAATGGGTGGGAAGAGGGGGGAAGTGGTGTTATTTTCGTTCATGGAAGCCACTTTGCACGCGAAGTGCTTGGCACGCAAGCCTGTATGCGCTAGGTTGGTTGGGCTTAATCCCAAGCAAAATCAATTTATGTAAGTAGGAGAACCCCGTCATGGTCCGCATCACGTTGCCCGATAACTCAGTCAAAGAGTTTGCGGCAACCACTACCACCGGCGCCGAAATCGCGGCGTCCATCGGTGCGGGTCTCGCCAAAGCTGCCGTCGCTATCGAAGTGAATGGCGCACCCCAAGACCTCTCCGAACCGATTGCCCAAGACGCCGCCGTCAGCATCGCCACCGCTAAAAACGAGCTAGGCCTCGATACCCTCCGCCATACCCTCGCCGCCCAAGTGCTGGCACTGGCGATTAAGGAGATGTACCCCGGCGCCAAACTCGCCATCGGCCCGACCATCGACACCGGCTGCTATTACGACATCGAATTTGCCTCACCGCTCTCGTCCGACGACCTCCCCAAAATCGAAGAGCGCATGAAGGAGATCATCAAGTCCGGCCGCGCCGTGGTCCGCGAACTGTGGGAACCGGAACAACTGATGATGCATTTCGAATCCACCGGCGACAGCTACAAGAGCATTATTATTCAGGAAGCCGTGGCTAAAGGCCAAACGATCGACGGTAAAGTCTCCGCCTACCGCCAAGTCGGTAGCCAGTTTGCGGGCAAGGAATTTATCGACCTCTGCCGCGGCCCCCACGTCCCCAGCCTTGATAAACTCACACTGGCCTTCAAGCTCACCAACCTCGCCGGCGCGTACTGGAAGGGCGACAGCCAGAACCAGCAACTCACCCGCATCTACTGCGTGGCCTTCGCCTCTCAGAAGGAACTCGACGCGTACCTGACGATGCGTGAAGAAGCTGAAAAGCGAGACCACCGCAAACTGGGGCGCGAGCTGGAGCTGTTCCACCTGCAGGAAGAAGCCCCGGGCCAGCCGTTCTGGCACCCCAAGGGCTGGAGCATGTTCCTGGAACTGGAAACCTTCATCCGCCAGAACCTGCGCCGCTACGACTACCGCGAGGTCAACACGCCCAAGCTGGTCAGCAAGGGTCTGTACGAGCTCAGCGGCCACTGGCAGAACTACCGCGAAGACCTCTTCCTCACCTGCGATACGGTGATGCAGCCGATTGTCGAACCCGCCAGCCACGACAAAGCCCAGCACACCACGCTCGGCGAGATGGCCAAGAACATCGATAACATCGGTATCTACAGCCTCAAGCCGATGAACTGCCCGTGCCACGTCCAGGTCTTCAAGCAGGGTACCAAAAGCTACCGCGACCTGCCGCTGCGCATGTCGGAGTTCGGCAGCTGCATGCGCAACGAGGCTCACGGCGCCCTCCACGGCCTGCTGCGCGTCACCTCGCTGACCCAAGACGACGCCCACATCTTCTGCACGCCGGAGCAAATGGAGTCGGAAATCATCGCGCTGTGCAACCTGATCGACGAAGTCTACGAACCGCTCGGCTTTACCGACTACACCGTCAAACTCGCCACCCGTCCGGAAAAGCGCGTGGGCAGCGACGAACTGTGGGATGCCGCCGAAAAGGCGCTGGAAGACGCCTGCGCCAAGCGCGGTATTCCGCTGGTCATCGCCCCCGGCGACGGCGCCTTCTATGGCCCCAAACTGGAGTACCACCTGAAGGACGCCATTGGCCGTACTTGGCAGTGCGGTACCGTACAGGTCGACTTCAACACCCCGCAGCGCATGGGTGCTGCCTACACTAACGAGGCGGGCGAACGCGTCCCGCCGGTGATGATCCACCGCGCGATTTTAGGCACCCTCGAGCGCTTTATCGGGATCCTGATCGAGCAATACGAAGGTAAATTCCCCACATGGCTGGCACCCGTGCAAGCCATGGTGATTCCGATCACCGACGGCCAGAACGACTACGCCGAACAGGTGCGCAAGCAACTGATGGACGCTCAAGTCATCAATGCCACCGGTGGCCTGCGGGTCGAAGTCGACGCCAGCAACGACCGCATGCAGAAGAAGATCCTCTTCGCGCAACAGAAGAAGATCCCCTACATGCTGGTAGTGGGCAAGCAGGAGGCCGCCGACGGTACCGTCGCCATCCGCCTGCGCGACGGCACCGACCTTGGCGCCAAGCCTATTAGCTGGTTGATAGACCGCCTGAAAACCGAAGTGGAAAGCCGCGCCGACACACCCGCTGTCGCCAAAGCCGCTTAATCTCCTTAAAAAGCCCCGGTCTCCGGGGCTTCTTAGCAAATGTAAGAAGGATGCAAGCAAACGCACTTGCCATATCAAACAGATGGGACTATGACGGGCACCCCATGACAGTTACATCCCTCCTCGCACTCTTCAGCCTCTTGGCTGTCTCTTGTCTCACCTATTTCGCCGCCGCGCGCTTTAAGGTCCCATACACTGTTCTTCTGGTAGCCGTTGGCCTGCTACTGGTGCCGCTAGCGCATACGCCGGTCTTTGCGTTCCTGAAGGACTTCCAGCTCACGCCGGAACTGCTGTTCTATGTCTTCCTGCCAATACTGATTTTCGAGTCGGCCTACAACATCAAGGTCCGTAAAATACAGGAGAACATTCTCTCCATCTCCATGCTGGCGGTGGTCTCGCTGCTCATATCGGTCGCGCTGGTAGCCGTGGGGCTCTATTACCTGCTGGGCCTGTTCGGGCTGGTCATCCCGCCGCTGGTGCTGCTGCTGTTCGGCGCCCTCATTTCCGCCACCGACCCCGTCGCCGTACTCGCCCTGTTTAAGGAATACGGCGCCCCCCGCCGCTTGTCGCTGATTTTCGAAGGCGAAAGCCTCTTCAACGACGGTACCGCTGTCGCCCTCTTTCTGGTGTTGCTGGAAGTTGCCTACAAGGGCTACCACGGTGTCTCCACCATGGGGGAAGGGGTCTTCCTCTTCGTCAGTATGGTGGTCGGCGGTATCCTTTTCGGTCTGGCCATGGGCTTGGGCTTCTCCAAACTGATCGAAGCCACCCGCAGTAACGAGAACGTCAGTATCATTCTCATGCTGGTACTCGCTCACCTGACCTTCATTCTGGCCGAAGTCATCTCCCACCACGCCGTCATCGCCGGTGTTGAAATCAAGGTATCCGCGATTATCGCCACCACCATTGCCTCCATCGTCATGGGTAACTACGGGCGCTACAAGGTAGACCCCCACGCGGAGGAATTCGTCGAAAAGTTCTGGGCCCAGTTCGCCTTCATGATCAACGCCTTGGTGTTTATCCTGATGGGCCTGCTGTTTGCCGCCTTGCCGATCAACGTCATGGATTTTGTCATCCCCATCGCCCTCGCCATTCTGGTGGTTGCCGGCGGCCGTGCCTTGTCCATCTATCCGGTGGTGGGCGTCCTTAACTGGCTGAAGAAGGAAGAGCACATCCCCATGTCGTGGCAAAACCTGCTGGCGTGGGGCAGCCTGCGCGGTGCACTGGCTGTGACGATGGTGCTGATGATCCCCGCCGACTGGCGTCCGGACGGCTGGAGCTACGATTATTCCCCGCGCGACTTCATCATGGCGCTCACCATCGGCTGCATCTACGCCACGCTGTTTATCAAGGCCATTACCATCGGCCCAATGATCCGCAAAATGGGGCTTAACCAGCTGACCGATGTCGAAAAGGTCGAGTACCGCGACGCGGCGTGCTACATCCACGCCCACGCTATGCAGCGTATGGAGAAACTGCGCGAAAAAGGCTATGTCGATGCCGCCAGCTTCAAGGCCGTGGTAACCGACATGGACAAAACGTTTGAAGCCGCCCGCCGCCGTTTCAAGGTCGCCAACAAGCCACTGCTGGCCCACGCCGCCCTGAACATCCACGCACTGGGTATCGAGCGCTACTACCTGCACGACCTGTTCGTGCACGGTGAAGTTAACGACTGGATCGTGCGCCGTATTCAGGCCGTGATTAACGACCAGATCGACAAACTGGAACACGGCGAAGAACTGGCCGAGCACCCGGGTTCGGTCAAGGGCGACTGGCTCGACCTGCTGGTCGACTGGCTGCACGCCCACTCGCCCTCACACCGCGAGAAAGGCTTTATCGAGACCTTCTTGTACTACCGCGCCAAGATCATCATCACCCGCAAGGTGATCAAGGAAATGACCGAGTTCAGCCAAGACAACGTCAAGCTGTTCACGCCGGAAGATGTGAAGCCGGTGGTCGACCGTTACCGCGCCTACAACAAGGCGGCCGAGGCCAAAGTCGCGAAGCTGCTGGCCGAGCACGGTGCGGAGCTGGAAAAGGTCAACGCCAAGCTGGCCGCCAAAGCCGCCGATAAACACCAGCACGAGCTGCTCAACGAACTGCTGCACCGCGAGCTGATTACCCCCAAGGTCCACATCAGCCTGCGCCACAAGCTGGAGGCGTAAGTAAAGCCCACATAAAAGGCCCCGTTCGGGGCCTTTTTTTCCTAAGCCGTTAAGAGCTCACCTTCTTCACAAACTCGGTCTTCAATCCCATCGCGCCAATACCCGGTATCTTGCAGTCAATGTCGTGGTCACCGTCCACCAGGCGGATGTTCTTCACCTTGGTACCCACCTTGACCACATCGGACGAGCCTTTGATCTTAAGGTCTTTAATCACGGTCACGGTATCACCGTCCTGCAATTCCACACCATTGGCATCTCGCCACACGCGCACGTCTTCGGTACTCGCAGTCGCCGTCATCGGCCACTCATGGGCGCATTCGGGGCATATAAACTGGTGGCCATCGTCGTAGGTGTAAACCGATTGGCACTGCGGGCAGGGGGGAAGGGAATCAGACATACCCCCTTCTACGCCACTCCAAGCTCTATGGCTATTGCCAAAATAAAACCCGTAAACCACGGCCAAAGCGGTTGAAAGCCGCGCGCTCTTGGCGCTATATGGTACGGATTTTTGGATACGATAAAGGATGACCCTTCCCATGACCAACCTGCGCGACTGCAAGACGATTGCCGACCTCGAAGCCTTGTTTCCCCCGCGTACGAATTTGCCCGCGGGCGCCGAGGTCACGCGCATCGCGCCCAGCCCCACCGGTATGCCGCATATCGGTACCGCCATGCAGGCGGTACTAGACCGCGCCATTGCCGACAAAACCGGCGGCATCTTCATCTTACGTATTGAAGACACCGACCGCGCCCGCACGGTAGAAGGCGCCGTCGACGCCATTAACAACGGCCTGAAATGGCTGGGCACTACGCCGGATGAAGGTCCGCTGCACGGCGGCGCTTACGGCCCCTACACCCAAAGCGAACGTCTGCCGATTTACACCATCTGCTGCGATAAGCTCCTCGAAACCGGCCACGCCTACCGCTGCTTCTGCACGCCGGAGCGCTTGGAGCAAATGCGCGCCCTGCAAACCAAGCAAAAACAGGCGCCGATGTACGATCGCCGCTGCCTGAAGCTGAGCGCCGAAGAGGTTCAAGCCAACCTCGACGCCGGTATGCCGCATGTCGTCCGCATGAAGATTCCGTCGGACCAAGACATCACCATCACCGACGCCGTGCGTGGCGAGATCACCTTCCACTCCAGCACCATCGACGACAGCGTCATCATGAAGGCCGACGGCTACCCCACCTACCATTTGGCGGCGGTGGTGGACGACCACTTCATGCGCACCACCACCGTGGTCCGCGGCGAAGAATGGATTCCCTCCACACCCAAACACGTGCTGCTCTACAAAGCGTTTGGCTGGCAAGCGCCGCGCTTCCTCCACACCGTGCTGCTGCGCGATATGGAAAAGCGCAAGCTCTCCAAGCGCAGTGGCGATACGTCTCTCAACTGGTTCCGCCGCGAAGGCTTTTTACCGCAGGGTTTCACCAACTTCCTCACCCGCATCATGTGGGCCCACCCGGAAGGTAAAGACGTCTACCCACGCAGTGAATTCGCCGCCCTCATGCAGCCGGAAGAACTGCCGAGCACCGGCCCGATTGTCGACATCAAGCTGCTGCAATTCATCAACAACGCCTACATCAACAGCGTCACCGACGCCGAGCGCAAGCAACTGCTGGAAGACTATCTGACCTTCCTCTCCGACACCGCTCAAACCGCCTCCACCTCGGTCGAGCCGGATATGCCGTCGGAAGAAATCCCGCTGGATACCCTCCGCCAGATGCTGACCGAAATCCGTAAAGACCCCGCCTACACCGCCCAAGTGCTGTCGCTCAAACCGGGCCGTTACGATCGTCTGGCCGACATGATTCTTAGTAACCTGTACTTCTTCGACGCCACCTTCGTCCCCGCCAGCCAAGAGGCCTTCCTCAAGCAGGGCGACACCGCGCTGGTGCAGAACGTGCTGGAAACCTTCCTCGCCAAGTTCAGCGCCACATCCGAAAACCCGCAGGCGATTATGCAAGAGATGCTGGCAGACGGCCTCGGCAAAAAACAACTCTTCATGACCCTGCGCCTCGCCCTCACAGGACAAGAAAAATCGCCCCCGCCGGAAGAAATCATTCCAATTCTGGGCACCGCCCGCGTTACCCAGCGTGTGCAAGCGGCATTGGCCATTGTGAAGGCTTAAGCGTTGATAGGGAAAAGCAGAACCGGCCGTAAGGCCGGTTTTTGTGCGGGATGGGGTAAAAGAGGATTGGCCTGCGGCCGAAAATCCTCCCTCCGTGAGGATTTTTTGAACGGCGCGCGCGCGGGTCCGCATCCGTCATACACCCCCGTTTTGAAAGAAAAGCACCCTGTTCGGTTGAACAGGGTGCTTTTCTTTCAAAAACCATGGCGGAGGCGAGAGGATACTCCACGAAACTTCCTCAACCTCGGCTCACAGCGGGACTTCCTAAAACTGATAGCACCCAATTGTTAGAAAGAATGTAACACGAAATGTAGCAAAAGTCCAGAGAAGCTTTTACCAGCTTTAGCTTTAAGGGGTGGGGTAGGGGGAAAAATTGGGTTAGCTCACTTATGTGTTAAGTAAGTCTCATAAATAGTAAATGTTTTCTATACTCTTGATAAAACTATTGCTTAGCATAGAGTATGTGAATGTCCGTGAGCCTCTTTATAAAATCCATAACTCTTCCCACTGGTGAAGTTATTGAGTTGAAATCTGATAGCATCATAGTTTTTGTTGGGCCGAATAATTCGGGAAAAAGCACAGCTCTTAGAGATATTCAGCTTCACCTTAATGATCACAATCATGTAGCTACTGTTATCAAAGACATTGTAATTGATAAGATTGGGACTTTAGAAGATTTAAAAGATGAAATTTCTGAGTTTAAGCAACCCAATGGAACCTATAATGCTTCGAATCACAGCTTTTATGAGAATTCATTAGATGAATGGTGGGGAAAGTCTAAAGGAATTGGATTTTTAGCCAGTAGATATTGCATGCCTCTTCCTACAGATGTCCGTTTGGTTGATGCTCAGAGTGCGTCAAGTTTTAATCCTATAAACCAGCAGCCCTCACATCCTGTTCAACAGATGTTTCGTGATCCCATTGTTGAAAAGGCTGTTTGTGCTCAGTTTAGAAAAGCATTTGGCCAAGATATAGTAGTGCATAGATTTGCAGGTAACGGAGGTATTCCTCTCTACGTAGGCGAATATCCAAAATTCTTAAAAGGAGAGGATCCTATCTCATTATCCTATCTTAAGAGAATAGAGGCTTTACCTCTCCTTTCATCACAGGGAGATGGCATGAAGTCATTTGCCACATTAGTTTCTCGTCTTGTAGCAAGTGATATTCACTCAATATTCTTGATTGACGAGCCAGAGGCATTTCTGCACCCTCCGCAAGCTAGGCAATTAGGTGAGTTAATTGCTTCGAGTCATAAGCAAAAACGTCAAATCTTTATTGCTACGCATAGTAATGAAGTCATTCAAGGTGTACTCGCTCACCATCCTGATCGAGTTTCGGTAATCAGACTGCAGAGAGATGCAGGCCTTCCAGAGGCTTCATATTTACCTAATGCTCAAATATTAAACCTTTGGAAAAACCCAATATTAAGGTACTCAAATGTTTTGAGTGGGTTATTTCATAAGGGAGTAATCATAACTGAAGCGGATGCAGATTGTAGATTTTATGAAGCTTTGAGTGAGACCATTAGTAATTCAAGCGCAGACCTTCTCTATACGTACTCTAGCGGAAAAGAACGAATCACAGTAATTGCAACTGCTTTAAAAGCTCTTAATGTTCCGGTGGTTGGAATTGTTGATATTGATATATTTAATGATGAAAATGTTGCAGAGCGCTTAGTTGTAAGTTTCGGTGGTGATTGGAACTTATTTAAGAGCGATTTTCTAAAGATTAAAGCATCAATTGAAAAACAGAATTTGCCTCTTACTGGTAAACAATTCAAAAGCGAGCTTAGTACTATCACTTCTAAGCTAATAGATGAGGACTTTATTCAAAAGGCGACAGTTAAAGAACTTAAACGACTGGCAAAGAAAGCAAATCCTTGGGCTCTTGCTAAAGAAAATGGAATTCAGAGTATACCGCCGAGCGAGCGATCTACCGCTTTAACGGTTATTGAGGCTCTTAAAGATATAGGCATATTTGTAGTTCCTGTGGGAGAAATGGAGAGTTTCTGTAAGGATATTGTTCACCATGGCCCTAAATGGGTAGATGCTGCATTAGAAAATGACCTTCAAACAGCTCCCGAATTTGAGGAAGCCCGTAAGTTTATTGACGGTGTTTTAAAATCACTAAGCTGATATCTAATATAATGAAAAAAAGTAAATCGCATCCTTCATTACCTAAGCCTAGTTCTGTGCTCGAAGTGGTTAGAAGTGAGGAAGAAGTATTTGCCTTATTAGCTGAGTTATGTAGCTCAGAGGGATATGCACACGCTTTAGCTACAATGTGCTTTAGTGATTCATTTGTAAAAATCGGGCCAGAAATGAAGCCTGAAGATCTTATGCACCTGTTCACACGATCAAGATTGATTAGGACAGAGTTAAGCACCTTGATAGGCCTCATGGTAAAAAGCCGACCGATTGACTATAGATTGGCATATTCAACAATTAATCAGCAAATTGGTGCTTCAAGAGCGTTATTGGAAGAACTTCACCAAGCGCTCTCACAGCCCTTTATAAAACGCATCAGAGAAGAAATTAGTTCTGGCAAGTTTAGTGAGAAAAGTCCCTTTAGTTCAGGTGAAAGCTTAAGAGAGCCATTTTTCTATAGTGGTGAATCTGCTTATACTTCTCAATATAGAGACTTTGCAGTTCCAAAATATGAGCATGATAATAAGTGGCTTCAAGCGAATAAAGGATTTACTATTCAGGAAGCATATGAAGTGGTTAAGGCTGTCTGCGACTATCAAAATGACCGCCAAGTCCCTCTATTAGAGAAGATGAAGGGTATATCACCTGAAGAGTGGACAGTTCTTCCTAACTTTACTTTCTCATGCAAAGAAATAAGCGATTTTTCTGGAATAGAAGTAGGTTTAATTGAGCGAGTGTTCGATGCTTTCTCTTTAAAAGAAGAAGACAATAATCCTACATTCAACTCTATACATGATTTTAATGCGGTTAATGCCACTCCTCTGATTGCATTGCCTGAAGGTAAATTTATTTTATATCAGTATTATACTCTTACTGAGTCTTTGTATGAATCTCCTTACTATTGGATGATAGCTGATCGCTCTTATAGGAATGAAGCATCAGATAATAGAGGACTGTTTACGGAAGATTTCGCTCAAAGATGCTTTACAAAAGCTTTTGGCGATACCCATGTCTGGACGCAAGTTATTCTCAGTCAAAAAAAGGGAGCTGAGATAGGTGAAATCGATTGTCTCGTGATTTTTGGAGAATACGCAATAGTTGTGCAGGCTAAATCAAAAAAACTGACTCTGAAGTCTCGCAAAGGCAGCGATGAGAGCATCCAAGATGATTTTAAAGCAGCGGTGCAAGACGCCTATAATCAAGCAGAGATATGTGCTCAGGCAATGATTTCAGGGGATTCCAAGCTTCGAGATAAAGAAGGTAATGAAATTACGGTACCCAAGCTTCGAGCGGTATTTCCTGTGTGTCTCATTGCAGAGCATTATCCAGCACTAAAAGCCCAAGTTCGGGACTTTTTGAAATATAGCTCATCCGATAAATTGAAGGCTCCTTTAGTTACAGACGTATTTGCTCTGGATGCAATTACAGAAATGCTTCCAAGTCCTCATCATATTCTTCATTACTTAAATTTAAGGGCTCGTTTTGGCGAACAGATTATGGCTTCTCATGAGCATACATTGTTGTCCTTTCATATAAAGAGAACTCTTTGGCTGCCAAACGATGTTGATATGATGCATCTTGAAGATGATATTGCCGCTGATTTGGATGTTGCAATGGCGGTGAGGCGTGATGGCATGCCTGGGCTTAGAACTCCTGAAGGAATTCTAACAAAATTGCAGAACACTCCTATCGGACACATTATAGCGCAATTGGAATTTAGCTCTGATCCTGAGGATATCGAGCTTGGGTTAATGCTTCTGCAAATGAGCGAACAAACGCATGACTATCTAAATGATGCGATAAGAAAAATTGCTGTAATGACATTGCAAGATGGAGGAACTCACGATGTCACTCTTGGTTCTGGCACAAACCCTACAGGAATAACCGTTTATACATCCGTTCTTTCAGACATCACTAACGAAATTGGCTCGCTCAGACAGCATATGGCGAGGCGTAAATATGGTCAGAAGGCTGATACTTGGTTTGGAATTATCATTGATCCAACTAGTTTTGCAATTAGAACAAGGCTAGTTTCTGAATTCCCATGGAAGATGAATCCCATCATGGAAAATATCATTGAATCGTCTCAGCCTCTTCAGCAAATAACTAGCCGTAATTCATTGTTAGCTAAAGCGAAAATGGGGAGAAACGATCCATGTCCATGTGGAAGCGGAGCCAAGTATAAAAAATGTTGCTCTGTTTAGTTGGAATGTATTGAGTTTTTCTTTTCCCAGAGCCTCTCACAGAAATTCTCATTGTGGCTTCCTAAGCATCCAAGCATGAATCTCTTCTGTTCGGGGCTCTCTTCGGATTTGTAGAGAAGATAAGCTCCGATAATAGCAGCAAAGAAAAACAACCCTAGAATGGCAGGCCAGTAACTATCACCGGTTTCCTGTCTTGGGGTTTGCTTGGTAATGATTTGGCTGTGTTCAAGGTCTAAGCCCAATTCATCAACGGCATATCGCTGTGCTTCAATAAAGAATTTTTTCTGATTATCCCAATCGGATGAAGAGCCAAGATTCTTATGAATGGAATCACGTCCTACTACACAAAAGAAAGGTGAGTCTGAAGTGGTGAGGTTTTCTCCAATGCCCTTCATCATTTTGTTAAATGCGGCAGTAGCAAGCTCTCCTGTTCTTTCTGAAGTGATGCATAAAACTGGTTGTTCGGTCTTAAGATCAAGAACAAGCAGCGCAAACAGGTAAACAATCGCTGGCTGTTTTGGAATGTCGAAAAATTCAATGAAGAGGTAATTACCTATCTGGTAACGTTTAGCTATCCTAGCTTCCTTCAGAGGAGGTAGATTACGTGAGTCCATGGCACCGACTTTCATAGCTACTTATTGTCATCAACATAGGTTTTTATTGTCGTCAAGTGCTACTTATAGTCTGTAGATATATAGTGTGCATAAACGGTCTAATCCGTTATGGACAGAGAACTTGAGGCACTCAAAAAGACGTTTGGCGCTCAAGTGCGGGATTTGAGACAGGCTCAGGGATATTCTCAGGAGAGTTTCGCAGAAGTGTGCGAACTTCATCGGACTTACATCGGTGCGATAGAACGTGGAGAGCGAAACGTCTCCCTTGAAAACATCTTCAAGATAGCAAAGGCATTAGGGCTGAAGATTTCAGATCTATTCTAAATAACTTTACCGATTAAAGGGGTTGTTTGGGTTTGCATAACATCTTTATACGCTTCCATCATGATTTGACGGAGAGCTTCCTCGTATTTGGCTTGGCAGATGAAAGAATCGTGAATGCAAAGAGCTAAAATGCCTTCCTGCATCAATCTTTTCATGACTACCATAGCAATATCGCTATCCTGTCGTTGAAGACGAACGCCTACATCTTTTCCTAGAAACTTCTCTAAAGCAGGATTCTTGGAAATAAAGTCTCTACGTAGTTTAGAATAGCCGCCATTTTCCAAAAGGGAACAATGGTGTTGCAACTCTTTGTCTTTCAGCACGGAATTAAGCGATGCTTCCTCTCCAAAGCTCTTGCAGTTAAATGTAACGAGAATGCATTTCTTTACTAATTCACGAGGCCAATCAGCTAGAAGATAAGCATCGTCGGGAGGTAGGAGGTTTTCCCATTGGTACAGCAAATGAGGATGCAGCGACTTGTAATCAAGCTCTACTGTAGGCTCGCCATTAATTAAGATCTGTTTGCGGCTGCCTGATTCACCGCGTTTGCCACTTGGTAGACCTTGCCAAAATCCACCAAAGAATCTACCTCCGGCCTGTAAGCTTGTTCGGCAGAAAACGCGCCTAACTAATTTAAATTGGCTGATGGGTCTACCGTTATCCGAAAGCTCGATTCTATGAGCCAACAGAAAGCGATTATAATCTTTTAAGAAAGAATTTGATGATTGTATAAGGGAGATCTCGGCAGGGTTCTTAAAGAGCCTTATATCGACCTTCTGTCTGATTTTCTTTTTATTTCTATCCCAAGACTCTGCTTTAGTGACCGCCACCAGATTAGCAACATAAGTTACGTGTGTTTTATGAAGATTGTAGGTCTCAATAATCTCTGCAATCAGCTTCGGAGTTGGAATTATGCGGCTATACTTGCGGTCTTTTCCTTGAAAATGTTTTTGGGAGCCGATTTTGATCAGGTAACCGGCGCGTTCTAATCCGTTCACAACGCTGAGGAGGGTAGGGGTTAAGCGGTGAGGGTTTTGAGTACGTGTCCAACTAACAATTGTTTTTTTACTATTCGGACAGGCCAAAGCTACTACATGACCATCTCTCATACTGTGAGCAATGTTAAGCAAGAGAAACTGTAAATGTTTGTGAGTCGCTCTCGTATTTGGAAGCTTCGCACGGCTATGCAGTTCTTTCCAAGCCTGAGCAAAAATTTTAGTTCTTGGGGTTTCCAAGTGCATGTTCAGCTTAATCCATTTGCTGCTCTGCGTGAGAACGCTCGACTCGTCGTTTGCGATATCTTCTAAGAGAAGCTGCGCTGCTTGCGTTAAATGCTGATTCAAGGGTTTTTCAATTCTACAAAGGCTTTGAGCGACATATAGGGGCTAGGAACATAATTCGTGGTCATAACCCCTGTCTTCTTTATCTCTATCTCTGTGATAGTTGTTATGAGCTGGTTTATATCTTTATTTTCTTAATCCCGAGCTCTAGCTACAACTCTAGGTCTTGAATCGAGGGATTCATGCCATTGAATAGGGAAATGAACTTTGGAAATTGCTCTATGTAAACGTTCTAGGGTTTCGGAGGAACCGTAATTGGCTGTAACTGAGCTATCTTCATGTCCAAGGATTCGCTTGATGTCCGCTGTATCCACATCAGCATTTCTCAATTCATCCGTAAGTGAATGTCTAAAGCTGTGGAATGTGACTTTTTCATCCGTAATTTCAAATTTGTTTCTCAGCGCATATGCAAACTGTTTTGAATACGTATGGGAGTAAGTGTCATCAGCTCCAAGCGCTATTTCAGGAAACACTCTGTCCTTTGGAGTACCGCCCTGAGTGGTCACATAATTATGGAATCCTAAGGCTAGAAGCTGCGGATGAAGAGGTATCTTTCTTCTAGCCGCAACAGTTTTGAGGCGTTTATCGTTACCATTTTGGTTAATATCAAGCACCCAAATTTCGCCGTGTTTATACACATCCTCAATATAAAGCTGGCAGATCTCATTTAATCTTGCTCCGGTATATAACCCTAGAATGGGTACCCAATACTTGGCATCTCTAATCACAATTTCACCGGGTATATAACGCTGTGTTTCGCTTCGGCACCCGCTAAAGAGGGGGTTCTCAAATATCTTTTTGATTTGTTCTGACGTAAAGGCGCGGCGTTTTTCCTTATCGTTCTTCGGCCCTTTAACGGCGATCCCTTCAAAAGGATTGTTAACGACATTGTCGTAATTCTTCTTGGCCCAGTTAAAAAGGGTGCTCATAGCAACGAGATAAGCATTCAAGCTGGAAGTTGAAATCAAGTCAGTTTGCTTAAACTTTCTCTGAATCAGCTGTGAAGTTGAGATGTTAGGATATCGCTGGGTAGCGTTTTTGGGCATTCTGGCCAAGTTAGTTTTATAATTACGTGCATCTTCCTTAGTAATGAGGTGAATCTGTTTGTCTCCAAACC
This sequence comes from Alphaproteobacteria bacterium, assembly GCA_027485835.1. GTDB lineage: Bacteria > Pseudomonadota > Alphaproteobacteria > UBA2136 > UBA6156 > UBA6156. The sequence goes on along the minus strand of JAIXQG010000002.1, from coordinate 382,823 downwards.
ATTCTACAAACCAGTTAGCCGCCACCTGTTTCTTTTGCTTACTTTTCTTGTCGGCTGTGTCCTCAGCTAAGTGGCGAGTTGTGATTACGGATAGTAGTTCGCTTGTGAGGGTAACATCTCGGGGGGTGTTAACCATTTGAGGAGGGGTATAGTCTGGGTAAAGGTCGCTAAACCAACTATCACGCGCCGTTATCTCCAATTGTCCAGCGCTGAACTCTTGAAGGTAATGCTTCCATTCCGTTAAGGCGCGCGAAACAGCCTTTTTAAGGTGAGCATATTCTGTCGAGCCCTCCTCAATTCCTTCTTGTTTAGCAGCAATAAGGAGGGTCGTTTGTTCAACTTCACTAAAATCGGGTTGAATGGGCGTTGAGGGCGATATGTTGAAGGAGGCATATTTGTTCATCAAAAGGCTGGTTAGAACCTGAGTAGGGGAGTGAGGGATGTTCATAGCAGCTTGGTGAGAGCTAAGATGGGTTGCGAAAATCGTTCTAGAGATTTGCTTTAATTGCTCAAGACTTAACATCGGCTGAATCCTTGCTAGGGTGAATAACCTATTAAAATCACCCGCCAATAAAGCACAATGGGCGCTGGCTAAGGCGTAAGCATTTGTATGTAATGATGAAACAAGTTCATTTTTGCCGAATCTCGGCCTTAAATCAGCAGGGATGACCATGCGAAAGTAGTAGGTTCCAGCCCTTTTAAAGAGGTAAGTCTGACGACCCATATGTAGCACTCCAATGTAACTCTGTTACAGGTGCTATCATTTCATTTCAGGATTTTGGCTGTGAGTAAGACTTTGGCGGAGGCGAGAGGATTCGAACCTCCGAGGGGTTGCCCCCAACACGCTTTCCAGGCGTGCGCCTTAAACCACTCGGCCACGCCTCCGCACGGGAGTTTCTCTAACAGGGTTTGGCAGTTAGGGCAACGGCTTTATCACCTTAAAAGCGGTGTAAGGTCGGGCAAATACCACACCCTGAGGGTATTTTGGCACGGATATATCCCTATTTTGCATGGGGCGGCTTGATGACTGTTAAACCTTGGGCTACGGTGCCCCACAACACAAGTGCTCAACATTGCCAACATCCAGAAGCAGAAGTCCCCATGCCTAACGCACGTTCCCTCCTTACACTGGCCGCCGCTTTCGGCCTCAACATTGCGGTCGCCGCCGCCGCACTGGCCGCCGAAACCATGCACCCGGGTGGCTTCCCGTCGCCGGTGGGTCCGGTAGCCAACGAAATCGGCTGGCTCTACAACTTCCTGTTTGTCATCATCTCGGTGGTGGCCTTGGTGGTAGCTATTCCGGTGGTCTACATCCTCTGGCGCTACCGCCGCGAGAAAGTCGCCAAACCCGCCACCTTCAGCCACAGCCTGACGCTGGAACTCATCTGGACCATCATTCCGGCCCTTATCTGTGTGGCCATCGCTATTTACAGCTATAAGGGCATGGTGCTTATCCGTACGATGCCGGAAGACGCCATGAACGTTGAAGTTGTCGGTTATCAGTTCGGCTGGGATTTCTACTACCCGGATGTCAGCGAGGGCGGCAAGCACGTGGCTGCACCCGAACCCACCGCCGACGACCCCGAAGTAAGCCTGCCGGGCCTTGGCCGCCAAACCAAAACGCTGGTGGTACCGGTCGGCAAAAAGGTCGTGCTCCACGTTACCTCGCAAGACGTTATCCACGCCGTCTTCGTACCCCACTTGGGCGTGAAGATCGACGCCATCCCCGGCCGTATCAACTACGCGTGGTTTGAAGCCACCGAAGCCGGCGACTGGCTCGGCCAGTGTGCCGAACTCTGCGGCCAGGCCCATGGCGAAATGTTCTTCCGCGTGAAGGCTGTTCCGCAAGCCGAGTTCGATGCCTGGATCGCCGAACAGAAAAAGGCCGCCGGTATTGTCGATCTCCCCGCACCGGTCTCCGACACTCTGGTTTCGGCCACCTCCGTCAGCGTTGCCGTCGCCACCAGCCCCAGCGCGGTAGCGGTGCCCGACGCTACCTCGCCGACCACCGGCCCAGAAGCCCATATTGAAGGCGCCGCAGGTCACTAAGCCTTACGTCTTCCAAGCAACGGCGCCCAACAAGGGCGTCGTTCTGTATAGAAAGCATAGGGAGAGGCATCCCCTACCGCCGTACGGAAACAGACGAGGGGCCATCGGCCCCTCAGTCGTAAAGTTAGAAAGAGCAAGTCTTAGCGGGCCGAACCGGCGCGACGCTGCGCATCCTTGGCCTGTTCCTCGGTGTAGTCGCGGGGGATATCAAGTCGCTGCTGCAGCTTGATGTTATTCGGGCTACCACCAATCGCACGGCGGTTGGCGCTGTAAATCATCGGCCACATCTTCCACGTGCCGTAAATCGCGGGCTGGTCGGAGATGCTGGACAGAGTATCGCCCTTCTGCACGGAATATTTGGTAACCTGACCCTGCGCGTTGTGGTCCACATAGCGCGGGTCGTTGCTGGTGGTGTCAGAGAACGTCACGCCACCACCCTTGCTATCAGCATCGGAAATCTGGATATCGCTGCCGGTGGTATCGACCGGAGTGGGCGAGCGGTAGTCATAATCGCCGGGGCGACTGGCCAGTTGCTTGCCGTTCTCGCCGCGCCAGTCTTCCACGGCGGGGCCAATGCGGGTGGCGCGGCCTACGTTGCTGCTGCCGCTTTGCATGCCCCAGCCTTCGCCGGGTTCGCCAATCGCGATGTTCGAGGGCGAGCCATTGCTTTCATCCTGCGCGTTTTCCATCGCCTGTTCGGCAATCGCGGGCCAGCCACCTTGGGCTTGGGCGGGGGTGCGGGCGGCCTGCTCCTGCGGGCGCGGGCGCATCACCTTGCTGGCGCTGGAGGAAAGGTAATCCTGCGTCTCAAGGTCGGTACGGGTGTAAAAATTGCTCCAGCTGACGTGTTCGTCATTCGGGTAGTAGGGCTGCACCACTTGCTTGGCGCGCACGTTGCTGCGCGGGGTTACCAGCGGCTTCTGCTCTTCACGGAAGGTAAACATACGGTCCATCCAGCCCACTTGGCCGGCATGGGCGCTGGGCACGCACAACACAGCTGCCGCTATGGGCAGGGAAATCGGCACCAAGGCCGAAAACAGGCGTGAACGCGCTTTCATCTCGGGGTATCATACGGGGCATGAGTGTTAAGTACCAGTTCGCCGCCTTCCTTCTCATCAGCTTTGTGGGGGCCTGCGTGGCCAACGTGGCACAGGGGGCCTCCGCGCCGGTGCCACCTCAGGGTCTTACCATCACCGTCAGCAGTGCGCCGCGTAACCTGAACCCCGCCACCACCACCGATGCCGCCGGTGCGCGCCTGCTCCAGCTTACCCACCCCGCCTTGCTGCGCTATAACGCCAGCTACCAGCCGGAAGGCCTTATAGCCGAAGCCTGCACCCAACCGCAGCCCACCCGCGTGGCCTGTACGCTGCGCAGCGGCCAAACGTTCCTGGATGGCACCCCGCTCACCGCCGCCGCCGTCGCCAAATGGTACCAAACCCTCCAATCCACCCCGCTCAGCCCCTTCGCGCAACTGAAGGACGTCAGCATCACCGCCCCCACCGCGACCGAGCTTCTGTTCCAACTCCCGTCGCCCACCCTCGGCTTTGCGTCGGTCTTAACCGAAATCCCCGTCGCCAACTCCTCCAATCCCGCCCTCGGTGCAGGGCCCTACCGCGTGGTGGGGCACGATACCCTTGGCGCCGTCACCCTCGCCACCAGCCGTACCGACTTACCCGCAACCCTGACGTTTACCCCACTTTCCGACGCCACCACCCGCCTGCTCAAGCTCAAAAAAGGCGAAGTGGACGTCGTCTATAACGACGTCGCCCCCCAACTGGTCAATTGGGCCAAAACCCAAGGCTTTCCGGTGCAATCGGTCGCAGGTACCTCTTACAGCTACCTCGGCCTCAACCTCCAGCACCCGCAGTTAAAAAACCCGCTGGTACGCGAGGCGATGGCTCTCGCCCTCAACCGCACCGCCCTGCGTAAATATGTGCTGGGAGACATGGCCGAACCCGCCGCAACCCTCCTCCCGCCAGGCCATGCCGCCGCCTTTGCCGCACCGGAAGAACCCTTCGCGCCGTTCGATGCCGAAAACTTGCTGGATGACGCAGGCCTGCTGCGCGGACCGGATAACCTCCGCTTCCGCATCACCCTGCTCACCAGTACCGACCCCTTCAGCCAGCGCGTCAGCCAAGTTATCCAGCAGCAACTCGAGAACGTCGGCATCGGCGTCACCCTGCGCCCCACCGAATGGGCCAGCTTTTACGACAGCGTCAAAAAAGGCCAGTTCGATATGGTGATGCTGGCGTGGACAGGCGAACTGCCGCCCACCTTCTACCACCAAGCCTTCCACAGCAGCCAAATCCCGCCCGTGGGCCTCAACCGTGGCCGCCTGAACGACCCACAAACCGACGCCCTGACCAAAGCGATTCTGAACTCACCTACTCTAACCGCCCAAACCGCCGCCACCATCGCCGTGCAACAGCATCTGGCCGAGGTCCGCCCCTACCTGCCGCTCTACCGCCGGCATCAAATCCTCATTACCGCGCCCACGGTTTCCGGCTGCACCATCCCGCCCAGCGGTGCCTACACCGGCCTGCTCACCTGTCGCAAGAACTAAGGCGATAGACACTCCTCACAAAAAAAGCCCCCATCGGGGCTTTTTTGAAGCGTAGAAACCTACTTCGCAGCTTTCGCAGCGGCCTTGGCTTCCTTCTCGGCCAGTGCGGTGGCAAAGCTGTCCTTCAAGGCGCCATCTTCAGCCGGAGCAGCTGCCGCTTTCGGGGCTTCCTCGGCCTTCTTACCCTTCTTGTCCGGAGACAAGACAAGGGTCATGAAGCGGCCTTCCAACCCGCTGCGGAAGTCAACCTTCGCCACATCGGCGGTGTCGGCGACCAAACGGTCCAGCATCGCCATCCCGATTTCTTGGTGGGTCGTCTCACGGCCACGGAAACGCAGGTTGATCTTGGCCTTGTTACCGTCGGCCAAAAATTCCTTAATTTTACGGAGCTTGATGTTGTAGTCGTGGTCTTCCGTACCGGGGCGGAACACCATTTCCTTCACTTCCACCACGGTCTGGTTGCGCTTGGCTTCGGCCTTGCGCTTGGATTCCTGGAAGCGGAATTTACCGTAATCGATGATCTTGCACACAGGGGGGGTCGCGGTTGGCGAAATCTCAACAAGGTCGAGACCCAGCTGCTGCGCCTTGAAGACGGCATCGCGGCTGGTCATTACGCCAAAGTTTTCACCTTCAGGGCCAATCACACGCACGCTAGGTACGCGGATATCGCCGTTGATACGGTGTTCGTTTTGCCGGTTGCGGTCCGGCGTCCCTCTGAATCGTCCGATGTTCGGTAGTCCTTTTTTAATTACGAGTGCCTCAATTCTTATCACACAGCGCCAAAAATGCAAGCTGACGCCGCGACCCGAAACGGAAAAACCTCTGTCAGCGCGACGTCAGGAATTTCCGCCAACCCGTTCCATAAACCGACATGGAACAGAACAAGAAATTATCCCAAATCTCCGGCGTGCCCAACGCTGTGGTAGACGTACTCATTGTGGGCGGTGGTCCAGCCGGCAGCAGTGCCGCCTACCAGCTTGCACAAGCGGGGTTTCAGGTATTGGTTATCGACCGCGAGGCCTTTCCCCGCCAGAAAACATGCGGTGGAGGTCTGACACCTAAAACCATAAAACGGCTGCCATTCAGTTTGGCGCCGGTTATAGAACGTCGTCTGAATCGTCTCGAAGTAACCCAAAATCTCTCAAAGCGTCACCTCTTGCCAGAATCGGGCCTTCTCTGTGCCATGGTTCAGCGTCATACGTTTGATGCCTATCTTCTAGAAAAAGCATTGGAGCAAGGCGCTACGTTCGAAGTGGCGGGTGACATTGTCGAAATTGAACAAACGCCAGACGCCGTTCTGGTCGCCTTTAAAAGCGGCCGCATACTATCGTCCAAGTGGCTCATTGCAGCAGATGGTGCAAAAAGTACCGTACGCCGTATGCTGCACCCTCAAAAAGTCGTGAAGCAGGCCTTTGGGTTGGAGGGCAAGACGCCGCTGCCAAAAGGCAAGCACACGATTAGTTTCGATTTTTTCGCAGTACCTTGGGGGTATGGCTGGGTATTCCCGAAGGGAGACCACGCCAACGTCGGTATCTGTACCTTCAACCGCACAATAAAGGTGAGCAAGAACCAGCTGTTGGACTACTGTCAGGCCAAACTGGGCCATCAGCAGTTAACGGGTATTGAGGGGCATCCGTTGGGTATTGGTCTGGGCAACGGCCCCAAAGCGCTCGGACGCGTGCTGTTTGTAGGAGATGCCGCAGGCACGGTGGAACCCTTGCTCGGAGAAGGGATTCACAACGCCATTTTAAGCGGTCAAATGGCCGCCAAGGCCCTGAATTCCGCGTCTACCCCTTGGCTGGTAAGGCGTCTTTATGACTGGAACATGCGGGCACATGCCCTAGAGGCTCTGTCGTGCTTCAATATGCACGCCTTATTCTACCGAATGCCGCGTCTGGGGTATTGGTGGCTTACACGTCCGTTTATGCTGAAAGGTCTTGCCCATGGGTTCACAAGGGGCCTGCCGTTGGATGCAATTGTGCGTCGTGTGCTGCTGACAGGGAGTGTGCGCCAACCCAAGAGACGAATTGTGGCGTCATCATCAGAAGTCATTAGCTTAAAACCTGCTCTAGTAGAGGCACCAGCCAATAACCGCCAATAAAAACCGCCAGCCCAAAGGCTGGCGTTGACGAGGCTCCGCAATTCGCTGAGCGGGAGGGAGTTTTGCGTTTCTTCGCAGCGCGAGCACCGTAAGCGTATGACCTTATACGTGCGGAGCGCAGCGCAAGAAAAACGGAAAACTCACCCCGGTCAGTAGAATTCCCGTCTTGAGGCTAAGCACTTACAACGCGCACCATATTGGTACTACCACTCTGCCCAAACGGAATTCCGGCAATCACCACCAACATATCGCCATCCTTCACCAAACCGGCGGCACGGGCCTGTTCGCGGGCCTTGGCCACCATGTCTTCGGGGTCAGTCACCGGCGGGCATACAAGGCCACGCACTCCCCAGTTGAATTCCACTTGGCGCGCCACGTTCTCATACGGCGTCAGTGCAATCAGGTCGGGCAGGGCGCGCAGGCGGCTCAGGCGCTGAATACTGCTGCCGCTTTCGGTAAACGCCACCATCGCCTTGGCACCAATCGTTTCGGCCATTTTGGTGGCGGCAATCGCCACGGCATCGGCTTGGTTCTTCTGGCAGGTCGGCGCTTTGGCGTCCAAACCGGTGCGCCACAGCGCGCTTTGCTCGGCTTTCACCAAAATACGGCTCATCACGCCTACGGCATCCACGGGGTATTGGCCGCTGGCACTTTCGGCCGAAAGCATCACGCAGTCAGCACCATCGTAAGCGGCATTGGCCACGTCGTTGGCTTCGGCGCGGGTCGGGCGCGGGTTGGTGATCATCGATTCCAGCATCTGGGTCGCTACCACCACCGGCTTACCGGCCTTGCGGCACATATCGATAATCTCTTTCTGCAGCGGCGGCACGTCTTCGGTCGGCAGCTCCACGCCCAGGTCGCCACGCGCCACCATCAGGCCGTCGGCTTCGGCCAGAATGTCGGCCAGGTTGTCAATCGCGGCACGGGTTTCAATCTTGGCCATAATCTTGGCGCGGCCCTTCACCAGTTCCTTGCACTCACGCACGTCTTGCGCAGTCTGCACAAACGATAGGGCCACCCACTCCACACCGATTTCCATACCGCTCTTTAAATCGTCCTTGTCCTTGCCGGTGAGGGCCGACATCGGCAACGTGCGGCCGGGCACGTTCACGCCCTTGCGGCTGGAGAGCATGCCGCCGGCCACAACGGTGGTGGTCACTTGGTTGTCGTCAATCGCAGTCACTTTCAGCTGAATCACGCCGTCATTCACCATCACGGTGTCACCCACTTGCAGGGTCGCCATAATGGCGGGGTGGGGAAGGCACACGCGGTTGGCATTGCCGGGGGTGGGGTTGCTGTCCAGTATCAGCGTGGCGCCGTTGGGCAGCTGCACCGGCTCGGCCATTTCACCGATACGGATCTTCGGACCCTGCAGGTCCATCAAAAGCGGCAAACGCTTGCCGGTGGCTTTGGAGACCGCACGCACCGCACCGGCGCGGATCGCGTGATCGGCGGCCATACCGTGCGAGAAGTTGAGACGGAAGGCGTCGGCGCCAGCATCCACAAGGGCGCGGATCTGGGCTTCGGAGTTACTGCTGGGGCCAAGGGTAGCCAGAATTTTTGCCATACGGCGGGCGGGGGTTGTCTGAGTCATACAGCGCTCTTAGCACAAAACCGAGCCTAATCCTAGCTGTCAGGCACGCAAAAACACCTAAAAAATCAAGGTTGGTTGCGTAAAAGACGCTGGCAATTCACCTCATCCGCCGCACCTGTATCCACAAACGCCAGCACCGAGGCTAGCGGCGTCAGTACCACCCCCAACGCCGCACTCACGCCGGCTTGGGTCAGTAACGGGCCAGAATCCAAACCCACCTCCGGCTCCAGCAATGTGCCACGCACATGTACCGGCGCCAGCAAGCGCAGCAGTGTCGGGTTGAGCGGGCGGCCCTGTAAGGTCAAATCAAGCCGCTCGTCCGCGAGGTTCAGGGTGCCATCGCCATCCACGCGCACAATCTCGGTGCCAATTACCAGAGTCTTCGCCGTCATCAGGCCATTTCTTAACGGGAAGTCCGCCACGCCGCACTGGATGGGGATCTGCTGCGTGCTGCCGCTGAACAACAACCCCAGCCCTTTCAGCACATTCACACCCGCCAGCTCGGCAAAGGCCTGTCGCAGGCTGCCGTTCGTTACCGTCAGCGCCAAACGCCCATCGGAACGTCCGGCCGCCTCATGGAAGGAATTCCCCACTCCCGCCATCTGCAACCGCCCGCTGAGGGTCCCCGAAACCGCATCCGGCACACCGGCCTTGGTCGCAAAATCATTCAGTTGCGCGCGCGCAAGCCGGATATCCATCGTAATATGCGGTACGGTGGCAGATGCATCGACCACCAAACGGCCGGTCAGGGCGCCTTGCGGCAACGTAATCGCAATCGGCTGTATGTCGAGCGTACCATGTTCCAACACCAGGCTCAGACTCACATCCTTCAACGGTAGCGTGTCCACCTGCAAGGCCTGCGCACGGTAACGTACCTTGGCATCCAGGCTTTTCAACTTATCCAAAGCCAAGGGTGTTGCGGGCAGTAGGTAACGGGTTTTGCCGTCCATGACGTCCTTACCTCCAAACACCACACCGGCATCGGCGGGGTTCAGGCTGCGAGAATACAAGTCCGCCGTCAGCAGCGGTTTATTCCCCGCGGTATATACCCGAAAAACGCCATTCAGGTCGCTTTCGCCCACGGTGCCTTTCAGGTCTTTCACCACCAACACGTCACCCGCGCGGGTCACAAAACCGTTGAGGTCATAGGTGCGGGTGGCAGGGAAGGCGATGCGCGTCACGTCATACAGGTCGGCCAGATTATCCCCCGCCAGCCTTACCTGCGCTTCCAACTGGCGCGCATCCCAGCCGGTCAGTTTGCCCTCGGCCATTACACGGGTCGCACCGTGTTCCAGTGTCAAATTAAATGGGTAACCTTCCGCGCGTACAAGTTCGTTTACCGTGCCGCCCTTCAGGTTCAGCGCAAACGCCTTGCCATTTAACTGGCCTTGGCCAACCAACGAGAACGGCTGCCCCACACCACGGCCTCGCAGCTCTTCCGTGGCGAAGTTTCCACGAAACATCAGGCCGTTCAAGGCGTCATCCACCTCAATCTGGCTGTCACGTACATAAAGGTGTTCTATCAACGGCAGTACCAAAGCGCGGGCAGGGGTGGTGTCGGGTGTGCCAGACGACCAGTTCGAACGCCCATCTGCGGTGCGTTTTAGCCGGATGTCTGCCGCTTCCAGTCCCACATAGCTTAACACCACATGGCCCCGTAACAGGTCACTCAGACGCATGGCTGCCGTCATGCGGTCGGCTTTTATCATAGGATGTTCAACATCATCCCGCGTCCCCGCCGCTGAGATTTGCTGCAACGTAATTCCCGGCGTCAAACTGACAAGCTGCGTCTGCGCCTGTGCAAGGCTGATATTCTGACCCGTTTGACGGCTTACCGCCCAACTTAGTGGCTTATGCAGCCAGTAGCCGGAAGTCAGGTCCAATACAAACGCCGATCCCAACACTAACAGAATCAGCGAAGCGAGAGTAACAGCCAAAAACATCCCGATACGGGACACGAACCTAGGTAAATGCATGCTGGTACAACGCGGGGCACAGCGTTTGGTTGCACACAGAAAGGCAATCCGGAGTATTGCGACGCACAAGCGTCGTAACGGGCGGAAATGTTGATAAAAATACCATATGTCAGGAAGGATTCCACGAGGTGACACTCACGATTCCACCCATGGTTGCATAAGCTAGCTGGAGAGAGTTCCGGCGTGACACATGCGCCCAAGCGCCTGCACGGAGCCCGCCACAACAAACCATAGAAAGGACCTACCATGCCAAACCCTGTTCTCACCAACCCGCACTACGTGCAGTTGGTGACCCACCGGCGCAAGGTGTCGGTGGCGTTAAGTCTGGTCATGCTGGTGAGTTACTTTGCCTTCATTCTGCTTATCGCCTTCGACCCTGCGTTTCTCGGCACACCCATCGCCCAAGGCAGCCCCATCACCATCGGTATCCCGATCGGTCTCGGGCTGATCGTGCTGGCCATGGCACTCACCGGTATTTACGTACGCCTCTCGAACAATGTGTTCGACCCGCTGACCGAAGATGCCCGCAAAGCGCTGCGCGAGTCGTTGAAAAAATAACGCCTTACCGCAGTTTAAAGAAAGATAAACCCATGAAATCCAATCTTCTGTCAGGCACCTTCGGTGCTTGGCTTATTGCCGGAGGCGCCGCTCTGCTGGCCGCCACACCGGCACTGGCCGACGGCATTTCCGGCGGCGGCACCCAGCAACCGCTGAATATTCCTGCCATCGTGATGTTCCTCATCTTTGTTGGCGCAACCTTAGGTATTACCTATTGGGCCTCCAAGCGTAACCGTACCGCGTCCGACTTCTACGTGGCCGGTAACTCTATCACCGGTACCCAAAACGGTCTGGCGATTGCGGGCGACTACATGTCCGCAGCCTCGTTCCTCGGTATCTCGGCCTTGGTGTTCACCAGCGGGTTCGATGGTCTCATTTACTCCATCGGCTTCCTGGTCGGCTGGCCGATCCTGATGTTCCTGATGGCCGAACGCCTGCGTAACCTTGGCAAATACACCTTTGCCGACGTTGCCGCCTTCCGCCTCGAGCAACGCCCCGTGCGCACGCTCGCGGCCTTTGGGTCATTAGCCACCGTGCTGCTGTATCTCATCGCCCAGATGGTCGGTGCGGGCCAGCTGATCGAGGTCCTCTTCGGTCTGCCATACACCTATGCTGTGATTGTGGTGGGCGTGCTGATGATGCTCTACGTGACCTTCGGCGGTATGATCGCCACCACGTGGGTGCAAATCATCAAGGCCGTGCTGCTGCTCTCCGGTGCCTCGGTTATGGCCTTCCTGGTGCTGCTGCACGTCAACTTCAGCCCGACCGAACTGTTTAACAGTGCGATAGAGGTTCACAGCAAGGGTGCCGCTATCATGGCTCCGGGTACACTGGTGAAGGATCCGTTCTCCGCCGTGTCGCTGGGTCTGGCCCTTATGTTCGGTACTGCCGGTCTGCCCCACATCCTCATGCGCTTCTTTACCGTGAAGGATGCCAAGCAGGCACGTAAATCGGTGTTTGTAGCCACGGGGTTCATCGGTTACTTCTATATCCTCACCTTCATCATCGGTTTCGGTGCCATTCTGCTGGTTGGTAGCAACCCGCAGTATCTGGCGGCCGACGGTGGTCTGTTGGGTGGTAAGAACATGGCCGCCGTCCACTTGGCCCATGCCACCGGTGGTAGCCTGTTCTTCGGCTTCATCGCCGCGGTAGCCTTCGCGACCATTCTGGCCGTGGTTTCGGGCCTCGCTTTGGCCGGTGCCACTGCCGTGGGTCACGACCTCTACGCCAACGCCATCCGTAAGGGTAAGGCGACGGAGAAAGAGGAAATGGCCGTCTCCAAAATCGCTTCGGTTGTGCTGGGTATCTTCGCCATCACGCTGGGTATCATGTTCAAAAACCAGAACGTCGCGTTCTTGGTCGGTCTGGCCTTCGCCATCGCGGCAAGCACCAACTTCCCGATCATCCTGCTCTCCACGCTCTGGCGTAAGCTGACCACCACCGGTGCGGTGTTGGGTGGCTCGCTGGGTCTGGTCAGTGCGGTCGGTCTGGTGATCCTCAGCCCGGTCGTCTGGGTCAACATCCTCGGTTATGCCACTCCGGTGTTCCCGTACGAATACCCGGCGCTCATCTCGATACCGCTGGCCTTCCTCGGTGCCATCATCGGTTCGCTGATCGATAAGTCCCCGAGCGGCCGTGCCGAACAGGATGACTTCGACAACTTCTCCGTCCGTGCCGAAATCGGTACGCTGGAAGAGCTGAAGGTCTCCAAGCACTAACCGAGAGTGACAGCGAGCTGTCACCTGAAAACCCCGCTCCGGCGGGGTTTTTTTACCTTCGCTAAAAAAGTCCTGATTCCTGATTCCGAATTCCTCTATCCTTCCACCATGCGTTACCTCATCCACCCCGTCCGTACCCCGGTTGCCGACGCCCGTCTCGGCCTGCTCCTCGCCTTTATTGCCGGTGGCATCAATGCCGGTGGCGCTCTTGCCATCGGCCGCTACACCTCGCACATGACCGGCTTTCTCTCCACACTGGCCGACGAAGTTACCGTCGGCCGTGCCGAAATCGCCTGGATCGCCTTTTTAGCCTTAGCCTCGTTCCTCAGCGGCACCATCACGGCCTCCCTGTTAGTTAACTACAGCCGCCAAACCCGCCCCCACCACCAGTGGGCCCTGCCACTATTCTTAGAAGGCCTGCTCATTACCGCCTTCGGGGTTTACGGCACCTGCCTGCCAGAGAGTTTGCAATACCCCACCATGGGTATGATGCTCCTGTGCGGCATCATGGGCCTGCAAAACGCCACCATCACCAAGGTGGCGGTATCGCCTATCCGTACCACTCACGTTACAGGGATGATGACTGACTTCGGTATCGAGCTCGGCCGCTGGTTATTTAAAGTCGTTTGGCCGCGCGTACGCACACACACCGGCAACGAGCCTCTGCCAGAGCCCAACCTCCCCAAAATCTGCACCTTGGGGGGGCTTATCGGCAGTTTCTTCGTCGGCGGCTTGGTCGGGGCGTTTGGGTTTAGCTTTGCGGGGTTAGGCTTCGCGTTTCCATTTGCGGCTATTCTTCTGGCTCTTACAGTGCCGGTGCTACGTAACCCTTCGTAGCGCAGCGGAACAATTCAGGAAAGCTTGCGTTAGGCTCCATGAAGTAACAACCGGAATAACCGAATCAAGGAGACGCCTCATGGCCCGCACCGCAACACCCGTCCGTAAACAGGCCGCCCGCGCCAGCACCCGTGCCGCATCGGCCCGCACCAGCGAGTCGGTACAAGACCTGAAAAACGACCTCAACCAACTCAAAACCCGTCTGGAATCCCTCGCTGCCGCCGGTGCCGATGAAGGCCTGATCAGCATCAAGCAGATGTACGAAAAGCTGCACGGCAAGTTTGAAAGCCTGGTCGATACGGACTTTGTGCACAAGCTGGGCCTCGATAACGCCATGGAAAAAGGCCAGGAACACGCCGAAAATATGCGCGAAAGTGTCCGCGAGCGTCCGCTGCAAGCGCTGGTCGCCGCCGCCGGTATCGGCGCCTTGGTCGGCTTCCTGCTGCGCCGCTAAGGTTGCCTGCGCATGAACCTCAGCTCTCTCCTCACCGCCGCGCTGGCTGCGGCCGAGGTCAAGCACTTGGGCCCGCGCCTTGCACAGCGGGCCCTTGCCTATGGCGTGCTGGCCCTCGCCATACTCTGTCTTGTTGTGGTCGCATGGAGAGCTTTAGAACTGACCTTCGGCCCACTGCTCGGCCCGCTGATTGTGGCCCTTGTTCTGGCTTTGGTCTCGGCGGGGCTGTTTTATAAGCTCGACCGCCCGCAGAAACAGCGCCCGTCACCCGAAGTCACGTCGACCCTGACCATGCTGGCACCGTTGGCGTTAACCGTAGCCGCACCGTTACTGGCACCGGCTTTAAAATATCTGCTGCATCCCAAACGGGTGGCCACCTTAGCCGTCATTGCCTCAGCCGCCGCGGCCGTAGGGATGGTGGGCAAGCCCTCGACCTCCCGCCGCCGTAAGGCCCGAACCGACCGAACCACTCTTTAACAATTAAAAAAAAAGCCTCCCAAAGGGGGCTTTTGTGTATCCGCTGCCCCTCCAAAACCCCTCCAAACCGAAACGAAGCGGCATCGCAACCGTCAGAAATGAACGACGCGTGAGGAGGGGCGAGGGAGAGAGTCTGTCAGATATGACAGACTTTGAGCCTTTTGTAAGGTTCGGAGGTGCCGAGTCTATCAGATATGACAGACTCTCTACGAGTAGTGCATCTTTTATGAAATAACGGGTTGAACCCCCTTTTACTGGGGGCTTGTCCGCCCCACAACTTAGTCATCCGCTAGTAATGGGAAAGGAAAATGGACATGACGAGCATTGGATGGGATCAACTGGGATTCGGCTTCACAATCGAAATGCGTGAAGACGGCACACCTTGGATTAAAGTCGTAGACCCGTGGTATAACCGTGCGGAAGATAACCGCTCGGAAGGTGCCATCACCCTGCGCCTGCAACCGTATGCTTCGTATGCCGAAGCGCGTGAAATCGCGAATTTCCTCAACAGCCGCCTGTTCAACGGCAGCACCCCGATTCTCGCGCTGCACGAAAAGGAAGGAAAGGTCTCCTGCCATGCCTAACGAATAGTACGCACAGAAACGACCTTTTACCGGATAGGGAGAGATGCTCCCGTGTCTCTCCCGAAGCAAAAACAGGACCCCATGGGTCCTGTTTTAAGTTGGCTCACATCAGCCAGCGATTAACGCCACCAGGGCTTCCCGAGGTTCACGTCATCTTTATCGCTCAGGCCACCGGCCGCCGCACCGGCGGCACCGCCCAGTACGGCACCGGTCACCCCGCTACCGCCGGTCAGGGCGCCTGCCGCCATACCGGTGGCGGCACCGATACCGGCGCCACTAAGCGCCCGGTCTGCGCGGGTTTCACCGCAGGCTGTAAGGAATGTGGTCGTGGCCAGCAAAGCCGCTAGAACAAAGTATTTCATGGTGTTGTCTCCTTTTGGTTTAACGCCTGTTCTAACAACGCTTTATTCTCGCTTCGGTTCCGTGAGTCCTCATCAATCCAGTTTCCGGTAAGGTTGGGAACAAACGCCACGCAGCGGCATTACTCTCAAAACCCATCAACAGAAAGTACATTCCATGGTTCTCCTCGTTATTGTTGTCATTGTCGCCGGTGTCGCCATTGTCGGCGGTGGTAACACCTTCTCCGGCCTAGGTCGGGATATGGCCAACACCTCCGATAAGATCGAAGACTCCACTAAATAAGTTTATGCCCAACACAAAACGCCCCTCTCGGGGGCGTTTTGTGTTGGGCACTCAGTTTAGATGGCCGCCGGATTCGCCGCACTGCGCGGCCCCATCAGGTACCAAACCAGCAGGCCCAGTACCGGCGCGAACACAATGAACAGCGACCACAGCACCTTCTTGACCGGCGTGGCCGCCGAGCCCAACACCTGAACAATCGCGTAAATATCCAGAACAAGGACAATCAGTCCAATAATTCCACTTAACATAGGGAGATTCCTTTCCTTGGTTTACCCTCAGCTAACGCAGGGCAAACGGAACGGTTCCCTACTTGTCGACGGCCACAGTGATGGGCAGTTCCATCTCGGCACGGAAGCCCTTCGGCGCGTAATCCAGCTTCACGTTGGCCCCTAAGGCGCGGTTCAGGTTGCGCTCAATCACTTGGCTGCCAAAGCCACGGCGCTGCGGGTTGCTGACCACAGGTCCGCCGGTTTCCTTCCAACTGAGTTTGAGCACACGCTTGGCGCCGCTGCCCTTCCACGCCCATTGTATCGCCACCTGTCCCTTGTTGTTGGAAAGCGCGCCATACTTCACCGCATTGGTCGCCATTTCGTGCAAGGCCATCCCCAGGTTCTGGGCGGCATCGGGGTTCAGGTAGACCTGCGGGCCTTCCACCACAATCTGGGTGCCCACAAGGTCGCTGTAGTGGCCCAACTGAGAGTTAATCAGCTCGCCAATGCTGGCACGCTGCCAGCTTTCCTGTACCAACAGGTCGTGGCTACCGGCCAACGCGTGCAAGCGGGCGCCAAAACGTTCAATAAACTCGTCCACCGTGCCGCTGTGGCGGGCGGTCTGGCGCGCCATGGCCTGAATCACTGCCAGTAGGTTCTTCGAGCGGTGGGTCAATTCCCGCATCAGCAACCGTAAGTGCTGCTCCCAACCTTTACGCTCCGAAATATCAATCACAGCGCCCGTCAGCCCCACCACCACACCGGCGCGGTTTTTCAACGGAGCGATGCTCAGGTCGTACCAATGGGGTTGGCCGTCAATCATGGCCTTAATTTCGCCGCGCACCATGCTGCCGCTGTCCAATGCTTTGGTTTTAAGGGGTTTTAAGGCCGCATAGGTCTCCGCCGACAACGCTTCGACATTGGTTTTGCCAATGTAAAAATCGGCGGGTTTACCCAAAAAGTCGTGGCTCACCGTGGCATAGCGCAGGTTCTCGTCCATGGTAAACACCACGGTGTGAGAGCTCTCCATCGCCAGCTTATAATAGTGCAGGTTGGCCGCCAGCTCGCTGCTCAAACGCACCTGCTCGTCTTCCAGCATTTTGCGGTCGGAAATATTCACGGCAATCCCGTTCAAGCTGGTCACACGGCCTTCGGCATCCATAATCGGGTCAATATGCATGCGGTACCACGTCTCGTGGCCATGGCTTCGTATGCTCACCTCCGCCTCATGCGGTTTGCCACTGGCAATCGCACGCTGCTTTAGGGCCACCACAGGGCCGCAGCTGTTGGGGGGCAACACGTCAAAGTCGGTTTTGCCCATCACGTCGCCGCGCAGCAGGTCGTCGGCGGTAAACACCCATGTGTAGCGCAGGTTACGGTCTTGCGTGAACACCGAGATGCCCGCCCCCGCAATCGCCTGTTCAAAGCGCATACGCACGCTTTGCAGTTCCTGCGTGCGCTCTTCCACAAGGGCGTCTACGTTATCTTGGCGGGCGTGTATCCGGCTGGAAAGGTCTTGCAAACGGCCTTCCACATAGCGCAGGTGGTTGGGGCCGGGTATGTTGAGCAGGTCTTTCCGCATGAACCACAGAATACCCGCAGCCAGTGCCGTGATACTGGCTGAAACAACCTTGATCAGCGTTTGCGCGCCATAAAGCGGCTCCCATAACACTACAATGCTCCAGCCGTTCTGGAAGGCTCGTACCAGAAACAGGCTACCGATAAGGTACGACAGGAACAGGAACGGCCGCGTAAAATCGCGGCGGCGGGCGGCAAACACAAAAAAGCCCACAGCGATAAGCAGGCACGCCAATCCATTAAGAACGTTTGCCCCGATATCCCATGTTAGGACCGTATCGTTCCAATGCAGGGCCTCCCCGCGGGAGATATACCCGCGCGAGGCAAACAGCCACACGCCGGCCTTGGTAAAGGCCATATCAAGCGCGGTCAGCAGGGTGTCTAGGTTCACGTGGCGGGGTCCTGTGTTGTCCAATAGGGTTTCCAGAGGGATATCTATCACTTTTGCATGTATGTGTATACGTGAAAGACTCCAGCAAACGGAACAAAACCCTTTCCCACCCATTGGTCCTTCACAACAGGCATTGCCTCGTTTCGTTTGTCATAGAGGAAAAGGAGACTACATCCATGAAAGTTCCAGCAACCGTCGCAATTTATGCGGCATTAGGTCTGGTGGCGTTGCCGCTTCACGCACAAGACGCCGCAAGCGCCTGCACGACCGAAAATCTGTCAACCGGCGTAAAACTGGCGCAAAGCGACTTCTACCGCGCCTATCACAACCAAGACCTCGTCAAGGCCATCGGCCAGCTGCGTGCTTCGGCGGAAGCCGACGTAGCCCGTGGCGATCTGGTTTCCTGCGGCCAGAAAGCCGCCGCCATTCAGGCGATGTTGGCTAACCCCGCCACCGCCCGCGTCACGCTGGCCGAGTACCAGTCACAGATCGCCTCCATCAGCGGTCAGGCCGTGAATAGCACGCTGACGGTCGGAGAAGGCCGCAAAGTCTCGCAACAGCAGCTGATGGGCATGCCGCTCAAAAGCCTGAACAGCGATACGCTCGGCACCATTACCGGCATCGTTCATTCGGCCAGCGGCCAGCCGTTGTACGTCACCGTCACGCCCTCGCAACACATGCAGGCCAACACACCTGTTGCCAGCCTGACCGTTCCGGTAAGCATGCTGCTGGTGAACGACATGAGCCAGTTCATGTACGTAGCTCTTTCTACCGACGACTTCTGGAACGAGCCGCGCTTCCGCGATAACGCCGCCGCCATCCAGCCCGCAGGTTAACAACCCGCCTGCAAAAAGCCGCCCACTCGGGCGGCTTTTTGGTAGGAAAGGGAAGGGGCTTAGGCCGCCATCTTCCCCGCTTTCTTTTCAAAGAACAGCGCTTGGCTGATCACTGCGGAAAGCATCGTCGGGTTGTACGGCTTGGTCAACAGGAACGCCGGTTCCGGACGCTCGCCCGTCAGCAAACGTTCAGGGTAAGCAGTAATGAAAATCACCGGCACGTTCAGCTCGGTCAGCAGGTCGTTGACGGCATCGAGGCCGCTGCTACCATCCGCCAGCTGAATGTCGGCCAGAATCAGGCCCGGCTTTTGCAGCTTGACCGCTTCCAGCGCTTCCTTATGCGTACGGGCTACATTGGTAATGCGGTGCCCCAGCGTTTCCACCACGTTCTCAAGGTCAATCGCAATCAGCGGTTCATCTTCAATAATCAACACGTCGGTGGCAATGTGCTGGCCCATTTCGCGACCTGCTTCGGCCACCAAGGTAGCTACGTCTTGGGTGCTCAGGCCCAAAATCTCACCGGCATCGGCGTGGCTGAAGCCTTCCATCGAGGTCAGCAAAAACGCCTGACGCGGCAACGGCGTCATCACATCCAGTGTCGGCGGGGTGTTTTGCAGGGTGGTGTTGCCGGGGCCTTCTACCTCATGGCTGTTGGCGGCAATGGTGTTCCAAACATTGGTAAACGTCTTGTACAAAGCCACTTTGGGGCTGGAGGCGCTGCTCAGCGTCTCCGGTGCGGCAACAAGGGTTTCAAGGGTGGCGGCCACATAGGCGTCACCGGCCGTTTGGGTGCCGCACAGGGCGCGGGCGTAACGGCGCAGGTAGGGTACATAAGTGGCAAGGGTTTGCGCGGTGCTCATCAGGTGAATTCCGTTCCGTTGTTAATAGATCTCACCACGGTTACCACCGACACGCACATCATGCAAACGGAAAAATGCAAAAAACACATAAAAAGTAATTGAAAATAAACATAAAAAAGCGGTTTTTATACCGCCATACAGAACCTAACGCACCACCGTTCCGTTTGTTCCCGTAAAAAGGCAAAAAAACCGAAAATAAAGTGAGAAAAGAGGGGTTTACCCATCACTCTAACCCGTGTATGCCTATACACCATGAGCACACCGATCGACACGCTATTGACCCCCGCATCCCCCGTACAGGAAACGGACGTATCCGATGACGCCACCACCCCCGGCTTGGGCGCCGATGTGCAAAAGCACATTGGTAACCTGCTGAAGGTCAGCTTTCAGGATCTGTTAACCGAACCGGTCCCCGACCGTTTCAGCCAGCTTTTAGAGCAACTGGAACAAGCCGAGAAGAGCAAGGTTAAATAGCATGGCCGATCTTATTTTCAACTTTAAAGACGAGCTGCTCGCCGCCGTGCCAAGCATGCGCGCGTTCGCGCTGTCGCTGACGTACAATCCCGACCGTGCCGATGATCTGGTGCAGGAAACGTTGGTGCGCGCCTGGGCCAACCGCGAGACCTACCGTCCGGATACCCACTTGAAGGCATGGCTGTTCACCATCCTGCGCAACCAGTTTTACACCGAGTGCCGCAAGCGCCAGCGCGAGGTCGAAGACGCCGACGGCTCCTACGCCGAGCGTATGGTGACCATGCCGGACCAAGGCAAACACCTCGACTTCGTCCGTTTCCGCGAAGCTTTGAAGAAGCTGCCGGACGACCAGCGCGAAGTGCTGCTGCTGGTCGGCGCCAACGGCTTTAGTTACGAAGAAGCCGCCGTGATCTGCGACGTCGCCGTCGGTACCGTCAAAAGCCGCATCAACCGTGGTCGCGCCAAGCTGGCGGAAATGCTCGGCATGGCCAACCCATCGGACCACGCCGAAGACAGCACCCTGCTGGCTGCTACCAGCGGCGCCATGTCTTCTCATCGCATGGTGGAATAGCCGCGATACGCACGTTACCAAAAAGCGGCCCGTGGGGCCGCTTTTTCGTCGCAGTCCTTAGCGCAACTTGCCATAAGCCGCAGGCGTATAATAATCCACCTGCACAATGTCATCCTGCGCCGCCAACGCATCCAGCACCAGTTTGTGCTCTTTGGCGGTAATCACGTTGGCCATCAGCGCGGCATCGGTCATAGCGGTCGCGCTGCCCTTTTTAATCTTCCGCTCCTTCACGGCAGCACCAATCTTGCGGCGTACCGGCTCGGCAGCGGTCACTTTGGCATAGGTCGCCTCCAATTTACCGAGGCCTTCTTCCTTTGCATCCGGAATATAAATCTCGGTGCTCAGTTGCTCACGCACGCCACTGGTCGGCTGCATCACGGCGTCGGCCACCTTATCAATCAGCTTGTCCTTGGGCTTGGTCAAACGTGCACCCAGCGGCAGTGCCAGCAGGCGGGCCAGCAAGGCCAGCGGCGGGTTGGGCAGGTTGCGCACCACACCCAACAACGCTTGCTCAATATCATACAACGTTTGCTGCAAGGCCAGTTCGGTAATCGGGCGGGTACTGGCGGGGTAACCCTTGTCGTGTACCTGCTTCAGTAAGGTGCTGGCCATGTACAGGCCTGCCAGTGCGTCGGCATAACGCCCGCTCAGGTACTCCTTGCGTTTCAGGCTCCCGCCCAAAATCAGCAACCCGAAGTCCGTCAGCAGCGCAAAGCTCGCGCTCAAACGGTTGAGGTGGCGGTAATGGTGCGCCACGCTGCTGTGGGCGGTAAAGGTGCCATAACCACGCGTTAAACCCAGCACAAACGCGCGTACGGCGTTACCTAAAAAGTGCCGCACATGACCAAAGAACGCCTTATCAAACGCCTTCACATCGCCGCGTCCAATCGCGTTCACTTCATCTTGCAAATACGGGTGGCTGCGCATGGCACCTTGGCCAAACACAATCAGGCTGCGGGTCAGAATGTTCGAGCCTTCTACCGTAATCCCGATCGGAATCCCGTTGTACGCCCGCGCAAACATATTGCGCGGCCCACGGCAAATCGCGGCACCGGCAATCACGTCCATCGCGTCGTTAATGCTCACGCGCATGCCTTCGGTCAGGTAGGCCTTGGAAATCCCGCTCGCCACCGCAGGATGCTCACCGGCGTCAATCGCGCCACAGGTCACCACGCGCACGGCGTTCATCAGGTGGGCGTTTACGGCCATGCGGGCAAGGCGCTCGCGCACACCTTCAAATTTCCCTACCGGCATCCCGAATTGCTCACGTACACCGGCATAGGCTGCCGCGGCGCGCAGGCTCAGTTCTGCCGCACCCACGCTCAGGCTTGGCAGGCTAATCCCGCGTCCGGCCGCCAGCGCTTCCATCAGCATTTTCCAACCTTCACCGGCCATCGCGGGGCCACCGATAATCACATCCAGCGGCACAAACACCTTTTTGCCGCGCACGGGTCCGTTCTTGAACGGCACACCCATCGGGTCATGTTGTTCGCCAATCTCAAGGCCTTTGGTATCGCGCGGTAGCAGGGCACAGGTAATGCCCAAATCCTCTTTGTCGCCCAGCAGGCGGTTGGGGTCGGTCAGGCGGAAGGCAAGCCCCACCACCGTCGCCACCGGCGCCAAAGTAATGTACCGCTTGTTGAAGGTCAGCTCCATCCCGAGCACGTCCTTGCCATTCACCTTCTTTTTCACCACCACACCAAAACTGGTGCCGCTGGCAGCGTCGCTACCGGCATGCGGTTCGGTCAGCGCAAAGCAGGGAATATCCTGCCCCTTGGCCAAGCGTGGTAGATAATGTTTTTTCTGGGCGTCGGTACCATAACGCAGGAGCAGTTCACCCGGCCCTAGGCTGTTGGGCACCATCACGGTCACGGCCGCCGCCAAGCTGCGGCTGGCAATTTTGGTCACTATGGCGCTGTGCGCGATCGCGCTAAAGCCAAGCCCACCATGTTCTTTGGGGATAATCATCCCAAAAAATTTCTTGTCCTTCAGGTATTTCCATGTGGCGGCAGAAAGGTCGCGGTCCTGAAAAATCTTGTGGTCATCGAGCATCGCGCACAGCTCTTCGGTCGGGCCGTCCAAAAAGGCTTTTTCCTCTTTGGTCAGGCCTTGTACGTCAAAGCTTAGCAGGCGCTTCCATTTGGGCTTACCGGAAAAAATCTCCCCATCCCACCACACCGTACCGGCTTCCAGCGCAATGCGCTCGGTGTCACCAATACTCGGTAGCACGCCTTTCGCAATTTTCATCGCCGGTGCGGCCAGCAGCGGCACGCGCAGTTGCTTGATAAACAGCACGCCGGCCAGCGCGGTTCCAGCAGTCAGAGCAAGTAGTTCCATAGGGTTTTTCCTTTCGTCAGAAACGTGAAATGTTAGTTACGCAGCGGCTTGTTTTTCTTCAACATGTAGGCAATCCGGTCTTGCGTACCACGGGTTTTCGCCAGTGTCACCAAGCCCTTGCGCTCCAGCTTAAGCATGTCGTCTTCGCCCAATATCTCGGTCAGGTCGGTGTCGCCACCGGTCAGTGCCCGCGCCAATTCGCCGCCCACCACCATGTCGTGTTTGGTGGCAATGCCTTTTTTAAAGAAGTCATGTAGCGCCAGCTTCAACGCCGCCAAACCGCTCGGCCCTGGCAAACGGTACTCATGCGGGGCAGGCGGTTCAAACCCATGCGCCATGTGCAACACCCGCGCCTTAGCCGACTCCAACACGCGGTCGCGGTTCATCACCACCCCGTCGGTATCGCGCAAAAACAGCAGGTCGCGCGCTTCGGCGGCACTCTTGCTCACCTTCGCCATCGCAATGGTTTCAAACGCCTGAATCACCGGCGGCATCGGCCCTTTGCTCTTACTTTTCGCAATCGCGCGGCCCAGCAGCTCCTTACAGCCACCCCAGCCGGGAATAATCCCCACACCGGCTTCCACCAAGCCCATATACAGCTCGGCATGGGCTTCCACCGCATGGGCGTGCAGCACAATTTCGCAGCCGCCACCCAGCGCCATGTTATGCGGCGCGGCTACTACCGGGAACGGCGCATACTTCAGCCCTGCAAACGTCTGTTGTCCGTCGCGCAGAATCCAGTCCACCAAGCCCCACAGGCGCAGTTTACCAGTCACCAGCAGCATCAGAATATTCGCACCGACCGAGAAGTTGCTTCCCTCGTTGTACAGCACCAAACCCTTGTAACCCATCTCCGGCAGCTTGCGCTGAGCTTCGCGCAGCACACGCAACACCAGCGGGTTGAAGCTGTTCATCTTGCTGTGCATTTCAAAACACGCCACGCGGTCGCCAATGTCCCACACGCTGGCACTCATGTTGCCAAACAGGCGGCCTTTTTGGCCACCGGCCTCGCGCTTGATGTCCTCCAGCAGCAGCACACCCTCAGGGCGACGCACAGCGGCATAATCGCCGTTCAACGTCAGGTATTCCAAACGCCCGTTGCTCACGCGGTAGAGCTTACGCCCCGCCGCGGCTTTTAAAATGGCCGGAACCGGCAAACCTTCGGCCACCATCTTGTCGGCCAGCCACGCGGTGCCAACGCTATCGATGAGTTCAAACGGGCCTTTCTTCCAGTTGAATCCAAGCCGCATGGCGGTATCAATCGTATGGATATCCGCAGCAATCTCACCCACCAAACCGGCGGCATACATCAGCGTGCCACCAATCACCTCCCACGCGTAGCGCCCTTCGGCACTGTCATGGGTCAGCATCGCGCGCAACCCGTTTTTCTTGGCCGCGATAACCGCGTCCACCTTCGGCTTGCGCGTTTTGGCGTACTCGCCGGTTTGCAGGTTCAGCACCAGCTTGGTCTTGGTTTCATCCAAACGGTAAAACCCACCCTTGCCCTTACGGCCGGTGTAGCCCTCCGCAATCATTTTGGAGAGTAATGCCGGCGCCTCACCCAGCTTCATAAACGCGTCGTTCGCGGGCAACGCCCCGCGCAGGCTGTTCAACACGTGCGGCATCAGGTCTAACCCCACAAGGTCCAGCAACCCGAACAAATTCGTCTTCGGCACGCCCATCGGTTTGCCCAGCATGGCGTCGGCTTCTTCAATCCCCACGCCCATTTCCAACGCCTTCACCACACCGGCATGCATCCAGTAGGTACCAATACGGTTGGCAATGAATCCCGGCGTGTCGTAACAATCCACCACGGTTTTACCCAATTTGCGGTCGGAAAAATCCCTCACGCGGCTCGCCACATCCGGCAGGGTGTGCTCGCCAATCACCAGCTCCAGCAGGCGCATGTAGCGCGGCGGGTTAAAAAAGTGGGCGATTAAGAAGTGCTTTTTAAAATCGGCCGGCAACCCTTCAGTCAGCACGTCCAGCGGCAGTGTCGAGGTATTGCTGCTCACCACCGCATTCCGGTGCCGCAGTAATGCCAACTGCTTGTAGAGGCTCTTTTTCACCTCCAGCTTCTCAATCACGGCCTCAATAATCCAGTCGCAATCGGCTACCAGCTTCAGGTCCTTGATGCTCGACCCCGGCGTAATCAAACTCGCATTGCGCGGGTGCATCAGCGCGGCCGGGTTGCTTTTCTTCAGTTTCTCAATTGCTTTGGCGGCACCATCCGGCACCACATCCAGCAGCACAACCGGAATCCCCGCATTCGCCACCTGTGCGGCAATGCCCGCACCCATCACGCCCGCGCCAATCACCGCCACCTTGCCGATTGGCTTGGGGCCACTGCGCAAAATCGGTACTTTAGCTGCCGGTTTCACCGGAACTTTCACTGAGGGCTTGGTGGCCGGTTTCGCCGTTTTGATTGTTTTTACCGGAGTCTTTGCCATGGGGTTATGCCTTCTCCAGAATCATCGCAATGCCTTGCCCACCGCCAATACACTGGGTAGCGAGTGCATATTTGCCTTTGGTGCGCTGAAGCAAACTGGCAGCCTTACCCACAATCCGCGCGCCCGTGGCACCCAGCGGGTGGCCCAGCGCAATCGCGCCTCCGTCAATGTTCACCTTGTCCATATCGGGTTTGAGGGTCTTGATGACGCCAAGGCTCTGCGCCGCAAACGCTTCATTCAGCTCAATCACATCAATATCCTTCAGCTTCAGCCCCGCGCGCTCTAACGCCTTGCGGGTGGCATCCACCGGGCCCATGCCCATAATTTCCGGCGCACAGCCGCTCACCGCAAAACTGACAATCCGTGCCAGAATCGGCAGCTTATGCTTCTTGGCATAGTCTTCCGAAACCACCAGCACGGCGGCAGCCCCATCGGTCAGCGGGCTGCTGGTACCGGCGGTCACGCTGCCGTCTTTGTCAAACGCAGGCTTCAAATCGCCAAGCGCACTCACGGTCGTGTCAGGGCGCAGGCAGCCGTCTTCCGCCACCACACCATGCTTGGTTTCAATCGGCACAATTTCATCCTTCAGCAAGCCCTTGGCAGCGGCAATACCGGCCTTGCGCTGGCTTTCCACTGCAAACGCATCCTGTTCGGCGCGGGTCAGCTTGAATTTCTTGGCCACGTTCTCAGCGGTTTCACCCATGCCAATATACGCTTCCGGCATCTCGTCATACAGCTTGGGGTTGGGCAGGGGGTTAAAGCCGCCAATCGGCACGCGGCTCATGCTTTCCACGCCCGCACAAATGAACACCTCACCTGCACCGGTCGCAATCGCACCGGCGGCAATCTGCACGGCCTGCATCGACGATCCGCAAAAACGGTTCACCGTCAGCCCCGCCACACCTTGCGGCAAACCGGCCAAAAACCCAATCAGGCGCGCCACGTTAAACCCTTGTTCCCCTTCAGGAAAGGCACAGCCGACAATCAGGTCTTCCACATCGGCGGGCTTCACCTTCGTGCGCTTTAATAAAGCCTTCACCACCGCTGCCGCCATATCGTCGGCGCGGGTATGCACCAGTGCGCCCTTGTGGGCAGGGGTAAAGGGGGTACGCGCGTACCCCACAATCACGGCGCGTTTCGCAGTGTGTGTCATTGGGCGGGTGCCTTTCGTGTAATCAGCCATTGGGCCAGTTTTCTTGTTATCCGTCGTTTGGGCTGCGGTGCGTAGTTCAGGGGCGGAGCCACGATCGCATGCTCGTTCTTATAAGACGCCGCTTTAGCCGTTCCTGTCACGTCCTCTCCGGCCAAAAATCCATCAAGGATGTCCCAGGTGTTGCCGAATTTCTGGGTAATCAGCCCATGCGGCCCACCGGCAATCCAGCGCAAAGCCTTTACCTCGCTACCAAGGCGGCGGAAAATCCTCACCGCACTTTCGGGCACCACCGTACGGTCCAGCAGGCCTTGCAATACCACCACCGGCACGGTTACGCGCGGCAGGCAGCTCCACATATCGGCAATGGTCAGGCGCAGCTGGTTAAGGGCGCTCACCGGCACGCGGTGATACACCGTCCCCGTAATGTCGCGGTCATAAGTGTGGAAGCGCAGCACATCGGTCAGACCCGGGATCTTGTCCAAAATCGCCCGCAGAATCATCCCCACCGGCACGTACTTCATCTTTTTGTTCTGGACCTCCAACGGTGCCGCCACGCTGGCCACACGCATCAGTTTCTCCGGCTTGGTCGCCGCCAGTTGCAGTGCAAGGGCCCCACCGGTCGAGAATCCGATCGCCGAAACCTCATCACACAATTCCGCCAGTATGCCATAGCCTTCCTGCAATGCCGCCAGCCATTCGCTGCGGTGCCGCGTTTCCAAGTCAAGGATGCTCGTACCATGCCCCGGCAAACGCAATCCCAGCACGGTATAGCCACGGTCACGCAGATGTTCGGCATAGGTGCGTAAATCGGCAGGGGTGGTGGCAAAGCCATGCACCAGTAGCACGCCATGTTGCCGCACGCGGGCGTGCCCGCCTTTGGTTTTGGTCTCTACCGGCTCGGGTTTCAGCAAATACGGGCTACCGTGCAGGGGGTTGTCTGCCGCCAGCAACATGTGCGGATCTTTTTTCCCAAACTTTAAACGCAGCGCCGCATGCTCGCGCAACATGTCGTCAAACCGTAAGTCGGCAATGTCCTTGTCGGTCATTTTATCAAGGCGGTTCAACACATTCTCCGCCACCTCGCGCACCGCTTTGATCGGGAAAGCCTCATTGGCATGCACCGCAATCGGGTTTTCTACACGGATATCCTGCAAATCCAGCGTGTCTAATAACCGGCGCGAGAAGTGATAGGAATCCTTGCGCACGCCAATAAGTCGCACACGGCTGCACGCCTCCAAAAAGCCGACAAACCCGCGCATGGTACCTGCGCGTAATCCGGCATAAATGTCCGGCCGCATCAGGCTGGCATGCAGGTTCACGTCGGTGCGCTGCTGCAATTCCTTCACCATCAGGTACAGCGCCTTATGGAAATCCGCCCGTGGCATGCTCCACTGGTCGGCGTCCACACTCTGCCGCACCAGTGTCGCCATCAGGTGGTTGATGTTAATCGTCGTACCCAAGTAAATCCGGCGCGCATATTCATCCCGCACCTTATCAATCCGCTTGGCGATGAACTTGGCCACATAGCCATCCAACAACGTACCGGTATCGTCTTTCAGGGCAAAAATGTCGTCCATGCTCTGGGTTTGGCTCAGTACGTGGTCCATAAGCGCAGTATGCAGGCGTTTCTTGTCTTCCAGCGCCGCAATCGGGCTACCGAACCGGATGTCCATATCGGTCGGCCGCAGCAGCAAATTGCCTTCAATCGTTAACTCATCCCGCGCGTTCGGGCCCGGCGTACCGGCAAATTTCTCAAATCCACGCAGCAACAGGTTTGGGTTGGTGCGCATGGGGTAAAAGGTGATATTCCCCGGCACGATCAGCGTCGGCTTGTCCACCGCCGCGCGCAGTTGCTCGGGCGTAAGCTCTAATCGCGTGCACCAATTCGTAATCTGCACTTTGTCATCCGCATCAAACAACGCCTTGATGCGCCGTTTGGCCAAGTCCAGCATCAATGCCAGCACCGCGGCGCCACGGTGCGGCTTGCGCACCTTTTCCGAAACCCCGCTCCACATCTTCAGGTCGCCGTTGGCATCCAGCACCTGCTTATCCTTCACCAAGCCACCTTCGGGGAAGATAATCACTTTCCGCCCACGCAAAATCTCTTCGGCCAAAAACGGCAGCAGCCGGGGCAGGTTTGTCGGCACCGCGCCACTGCGCTGTAAAATGCGCGTCATGGTGTCATTCACATCAAACAGCCCGTGGTAGGCCACGCTGCGCACAAGCTTTTTGGTTTCGCGGTGCAGAATATATGGCGCAATCACGGTTTCAAAACGGGTGAAGTGGTTGAACAGGTAAATGTCGCCGTCCTCCAACGCGTTATCGCGCTGGTCGACATGAACTTCCAATCCGGTGCGGCGGCTCACCATGTCCACAAGGTTCATGTAGTAAGCGAATACCTTGTCGTTCAGCACCATGTCGTCGGGCAGGGTAAACTCCGGCGCTCCGGCAGGGGCGTCCATGGTGGTGGCCTCGGGCTGAGAATGCAAAGACGCCTCATGGGCGGCTTTCGGCAGCGGGCGGGGGAGTTTTGGGTCGGTACGGCGTGGCATGGTTGTTCTGTCCTTACCTTCCTTTATAGCGCAGCTTGCGCAGCGTACTACCGAAATCCTGACAAACCGGCACCCAGAAAACCCTTGTCCAGCAAAGGCTTTGGCTGGTGCAACGCACAACCAAAAGCACCTTAAAACCGAAACTTTCAACACTACCGTGGCTTTACTCGTTCGGTGCAGTGCAAAACAACCGGAATTCCCGCGCCATGCTGCACCGCACGCTGAACGTTATAGCCCGTCCTGACAGCGAATTTCGCCCAACCCCCCTGTTACCGGCTTGCCGAATCTTTCAAAACCGCCTATCAAGGCACCGTAGGCCACGTCATTGGTCTACCAACGCACTCGTAGCTCAGCTGGATAGAGTACTTCCCTCCGAAGGAAGGGGTCGTGGGTTCGAATCCCGCCGAGTGCGCCATTTCACATTTACATTCCACATTCGCATGAGGGGGGAACGCGCCCACCCATTTCATATCCATCAGGGGGCAATCCCGCCGAGTGCGCCATTTCATACTATCTCCACAAAACGAAACGAAGCCAAACCCTTACAAAGGGGTAGAGAAGGCGTGTCCAACCAGCCGCATAAAGCTAAGCGGCCATGCATAACACGCGCTGTATGGCAAGGTGGAAGCTAAATAATGCTTCAAACGAAGCGGTCTTATTGTCATAAAAATACCACACTGTGACTACTTTATTAAATTGATGTAACATTTTGTATTTGGTCTAAAATATGCGTACGTCTAATGATGGATGTATGAAAAACATACTTATCCGCACCGTACTCGCCATGCTCCTTGCCTCCTCCGCGGTGGCAGAGGGCGAATATGTCCCCACCGCATCGATGCGCTATAAGCCGGGTAATAACCGCACCATCTACAGCCCGGAGCTTTTCCTACCCTTGGCGTCGGATGACCGCTCATTGCTGTTTGCGGATATCCGCTCCGTCATCTCCATCCCGAATGCTCAGGAGTACAACGTGGGTCTGGGCTATCGCCAGATGCTGACCAGCAGCCTGATCGGCGGTATGTATGGCTTCCTCGACCGTCGTAACTCTACGTATGGTAATAATTTCTATCAAACAACGCTGGGTGCCGAGTTGCTGGCCGACCGCTGGGACGTACGTGTCAACGGCTATGTACCCCTCACGCGCGACAGTAAATACGCCTATGGCACCTCCACCGTAGCCACCCCGCAGGGGACGGGTATCTATATGTCAGCCTCCTCACGATATGAGCAGTCACTCGATGGTGCCGATATTGAATTTGGGGTCAAACCGTTATCAGAAGTACCGCTGCGTATGTACGCCGGCGGTTACTGGTTTACAGGCGATGATGTACCGAACGTCGAAGGCGTACGCGGGCGTTTGGAACTGGAAGTCCACCGCTTCCTCCGTCTGGGAGGCGAAATGCAGTACGATAAGGTGCGCGGCCACAACTCGTACCTCGAAGCGCGTGTCACCGTGCCTCTCTCGTGGGAAGAAATTCGTAATCCCCGCCAGCGAGATGCCATGCAACAGCGCATGACGACTCCAATCGTGCGCGACATCGACATTGTGACCACCGAGCAATCACAGGATCAAGTTGTAACTACTCCGATGACGACCGAGAACGGCCAAGTTGCGCGTATCGTCTACGTCGATAACAGCGGTTCCAATGGCGACGGGAGTTACGAAACACCATATAACAATCTGGCCGATGCCGTTGCCGCAGCCACCGACGAAACAGTCATCTATGTACGCAGCGGTACGGGCACCACCACCGGTCTTTCCTCTGGCTACAGTATTACTCAGGATGGCGTGAAGCTGGTCGGTGCGGGTACCGGTTATTCGCTGGCCGACCTTGGCCTTCAGTTTAACGACCCCAACGGTATTCTCACCGGGTCCACCCAACTGTTCACGGCAGGTGCTGCACCTGTCATTACGGCTGCCGGTACGGCGGTAACGGTGTCTGCTAACAACGTCGTACTCGCGGGTCTGACCATCGATAACGCAGGTGCCAACGGTGTCTCCGCAACCGGCGATAACCTCACCCTACGTAACCTGACCATTTCCGATGCCACCGGTACAGCCGTACAATTAACCAACGTGGCCAACGTAACGGTGCGTAATTCCACCATTACCGATGCCGGCTTCAACGGTATCAGTGCCACTTACGCCAACATCACCGGTGGCGCCCAGCACTTCATTAGCAATACCATCAATGGCAGCGGCCAGAACGGTATCAGCGTGGTTTATAACGGCGCCAGCAGCAACACGCTGCAACTGGCGTCTAACCGCATGGATGATAACACGATTAACAGTGCCTTTATCCGCACCAACGGTACGTCCTCGGTAAGCCTTACAGTAACCAGTAACACCATTACCAATACCAACGCGGCCGATACCGCGGGTATCGATGCCGGTCGCGCGGTTTGGTACATGGCGGCCGATACCTCAAACGGTTACGTTGATATCACCAGCAACACCTTTACCAACAACCGTGGTGAGAGCGTGGAAGTGGAAACCAAGTACTCAACCGCCTCCACTGTTAACGGTCGTTTGGCCTACAACAGTTCTACCAACGCCATCAGCAGTACCACCAACACGGCGGCTAATACGCACTTCTTTATCGAGGGTAACACCGGTGGTCAGGTCGGTAGCAGCAGCAACCGCTTCCTGGTGTACAACAACACCGCAACCACAGCCGATGAAGAAGGTATCGTCTTTAAAGGCACCGGCGGTACCGTCTATGGAGAAAGCTACAACAACGTCACCAGCTATAACGACGACGGTCAGGAAGTCCGTAGCCAGAACGCTGGTTTTGCCGACGTGGTCTTCCATAACAACACCAGCCACCATAACCGAGAGTCTGGTATTCAGGTCGACAACGTAATTGATGACGGTGAAACGCACGCTTGGGTTTATGACAACACCATTTACAGCAATACCGGGCAGGGTATTCAGGTTGCCTCCGCATTAAACGGTACTGTGGGTACGTCGGCCACACCGATTGTGATTGAGAACAACACGCTCTCGAACAACGGTACCCACAACATTATCCTTAAATCGACCGACGGTACGACGGGTGAGGTGCATGTTCGCATCAGCAGTAATACCCTCACGGGCGCAACAAACGGTATCTACATGACCGTGAGCGGCACCAATACCCTGGATGCGAATATAATCAGTACGACGATCACCAACAACACGGGCCGTGGTGTAGTCCTCTACTCTCAAGGCGGCGCTATCTCAACGGTATCTCTCACCAATGTGGTGCAAACCTCCGCCACGGTGAAGGGTATGTTTGTCGACATGCGTAACACCTCGCATCTGAACATGTCCGTGGTCAGCAGCTCCTTCAGCAATAACACGGGCGACGGTATGGAAATCAACGTCGTCGGAGATTCCTCGGTATCAGGCTCCATCATCAGCAGTACCATGTCTTATAACGGCGACGATGGTCTGAGCATACTGGCAGACGGTGTCGATACGGGAGCCGATACCAACACCATCGGCGGTTACTTCGGATCCTCCGCAACCCCGATTGTCATGACCGGCAACCGGTTTGTGAACAACACCGGCGATGGTATCGAGATACGCTCGGTAACCGGTGGTAACGGTGTGGCGCATGCCAACATGAGCTACAACACCATCACGAATAACGGCGCTCGCGGTATCAACATGAACGAGTTCGATACGGTAACCGGTACCAACAATATAGTGATCGATATGGGTGGCGGCGTTTATGGCTCGACTGGTTACAACAGTAACTATGCCAACGCCGGCTACAACGTCTATTACAACCCGGATGTAAACGGCAGCACGCTTAAGGCAGAAAACAACTGGTGGGGCCAGGATGCCGACCCCGCAAGCTTCGATGAAGCAAGCGACTCGGATGGGCTCAACGAGTTCGGGGCCTCCAACGGCGGGCTTATCGATGCCAGTCCGCGCCTGAATGCGGCACCCTAAGAGATAACACCAAGAATCCCATAAAATCAGGGGTTTCTTGGTGTGTCGGGAGAGGGTTTTTCATAAATCCATAAGTCTGGGAACCGAAGCCAGCCGACAGGTGCATATTTCCGCTTTAAGGCTGGGAAGCCTTCAGGTATAGTCACCTGCAATTTTGATGCAGTAAGGAGAACAGCCGACCATGACGAAGCTTGCGATTGACAGCATGGAGCCGATGACGGACAAACCGGCCAAGGAGCGTGGCTACCCGGACAAATACGTCCCCACCGATAAGGAAGAGTACATGAACGCCAAGCAATTGGCCTACTTCCGCGACCTCTTGCTCACCCAGCGCCAGGAGCTGGTGGCCGGTAACTTGTCCACCATGCACGACCTGCGCGAAAACAGCGCGATCGAGTCCGACCTGACCGACCAAGCCACCATCGAGTACGAACAAACGCTGGAACTGCGCAACCGCGATCGCGCCCGTAAGCTGATTTCGAAAATCGACGAAGCGCTCGACCGCATCCGCGAAGGCGAATTCGGCTACTGCCAAGAAACTGGCGACCCTATCGGCATCGGCCGCCTGCTGGCCCGTCCGATCGCCACCCTGAGCATCGAGGCCAAACGCCGTCAGGAAAAGAAGGAAGTCAGTTACGCTGGCTAACCCACGGCCTCTCAAGGCCGTAAATCAGGAAGTTACCCGCATGAGCCTGCCGCCGCTGGAGCCTATCCCCAATTTGAAGCGTCTCCTCACGCCTGAGGAAACGCTTCTTTATACCGTGCGCTTTCACCCGTTGCGCGGCTGGCCGTTTTTGCTGAGTGCCGCGCTATCGTTGGGCCTCAGCTACCTGTTTCCGCCCGCTATCTTGCTGACCGTAGTCTTTGCGGTGCTTTGGTATATCCCGCTGAGCAGTAACGAGATTGCGGTCACAAGCGACCGTCTGTTGCTACGTATTGGCCGCTTCCAACTGCAAATGGAAGCCTTCGACGACGCCAGCCTGCTGCGCTGGCGGGTCGAGCAGAATGCCTTGGATGTTCTCCTTCACACCGGTCGCGTGGTGCTGCGCATCCGCGAGGCCACTTCGGTACGGGAAGTCACCCTCAATTGGGTCTGGCACCCGATGACGTTTCTCGAGGCTCTGCAAGCCATGCAGGATGAACAGTTCCAAAAAACCGGCCAACCTGCGGTGTTGGACCAAAGGATATCGTAAACATGCAACCCACCGAACTCCGCCTCTCACCCGACAAACGCACGCTCACGGTCGTCTGGAACGATAGCCAAGCCGAACTTGCCGCCGAATACCTCCGTGTGGAAAGCCCCAGTGCCGAAGTGAAAGGCCACGGCCCGTCCGACGCCCGTCTGGTCGGCGGCAAACAGAATGTCACTATCAAGGGGCTGGAGCCCGTTGGTGCCTACGCCGTAAAAATAGTGTTCTCCGATGGCCACGAAACCGGCCTTTATACATGGAACTACTTAAAGGAACTGGCGACGGAACACCCAATCCGCTGGAACGCTTACCTTGCCGACCTGGAACGCACGGGACTGAATCGCGAAACGGCAACCACAGTCGCCCGTCCTCTGGCGCGTTCGTCAAAATCAGCGTAAGCTCCATTTCGTAAAAAGCGAAATAAGGCGCAGGGTAGGGCGCCACAAAGGGGGAATCAATGCGGTTATTCGCCGTATGTCTGTTAAGTTGCTTCGGGTTAAGTGTCTCGCTGCACGCGCAGCAGGTGCCCGTTGCCATACCTAATCCGGCGGTTCTGCAGCTGAAGCTGCTGGATTCCGGCATCAAGCCTGCCCCCGCAGGCGGCAGCGTGGCGGTACGGATGGTATTGGAAAACCCGACCGAGCAAGCCCTGACGCTGGTAGGTGCCTCCACCCCGCTGGCGGGCCAAACCCAACTGCAAACCTATGTGCAAAACGCCTACGGCCTCACACAGGTGCAAACCTTAAAGGAACTGCCCATTCCCGCCAAAACCGAAGTGGTGCTGCTGCCCGGTGTGCTGGAGCTGCAACTGATTGGCCTGACTACCGAACTGAAACCGGGGCTGGAAGTGCCCCTGAAACTGAAATTTGCCGACGGCACCGAGCGCACCGTCCGCCTCAAGATTGAAGGAGACCTGTAATGACCCAAACCAACGTGATCGAAGCTAAAAACCTCGTCAAAACCTATACCCCCCGCGGCGGCGGCCCGGTGGTGCAGGCCGTCAAGGGTATCGACTTTGTCGTCAAGCAAGGCACCTGCACCGGCCTGCTCGGCCCCAACGGCGCGGGCAAAAGCACCACGATGAAGATGCTGATGGGTCTGACCCAACGCAGTGGCGGAAACTTGGATATTTTCGGCCACGATGCCGCCAGCCTCAGCCGCGAAGAGCGGACCCGTATCGCGCTGGTACCACAGGACGATAACCTCGACCCCGACCTGACCGTGGCGGAAAACCTCACCGTCTACGGCATGCTCTTCGGTATCGCCCGTAGCTTACTGAAGGACCGCGTCCCGCAAATTCTCAATTACATGCAACTGTCGGAAAAAGCGACCGCCCGCGTCGGCCAGCTTTCGGGCGGCATGAAGCGCCGCCTCACCATCGGTCGCGCACTGGTGAACGACCCCGACCTGCTGTTCCTCGACGAACCGACCACCGGCCTGGACCCCCAAGCCCGCGTGATGATCTGGCAGCGTATTTTGGAGCTGAAAAAGCAAGGCAAAACCTTACTTCTCACCACCCACTACATGGATGAAGCGCAACGCCTCTGCGACCACATCATCATGATCGACCACGGCAAGGTGCTGGATGAAGGTAGCCCCGCGGAGCTGATCGAACGCCACGTTAAAAAGCACGTATTCGATGTGTCCAAACC
This sequence comes from Alphaproteobacteria bacterium, assembly GCA_027485835.1. Classification (GTDB taxonomy): domain Bacteria; phylum Pseudomonadota; class Alphaproteobacteria; order UBA2136; family UBA6156; genus UBA6156. The sequence continues at coordinate 347,074 of JAIXQG010000002.1, read as the reverse complement.
GATTCCGCTCGACCTCCCGCCAGAGGAAAGCGAAGACGTCGGCGACAGTGTGCTGTTCTATGTCGACGACGGCGCCGCCTTCCGCAAACGCCTGCCGGAAGACGCCACCTACCTGCACCGTCCGGCCAACATGGAAGACGTCTTCCTCCGTCTCACCGGCCGTAAACTGCGCGATTAATCATGACCATGCTGTCAGTCCCACACCCCATCCTTGCGCTGGCGTACCGCCATGCCAAGGTCTGGGCGCGCCGCCTGCCGGTGTTTTTGGCCATGTATATCGTCGGCCCCGTTATCATGCTGTACGGGCTCGGTAAAGCGTTTGGCATCCAAGACCAGTTGGCCTTTATCCTGCCCGGCATCATGGCCAACAGTGTCGCCGCCAGCGGCTTCATCAACTGCAGCTATGGCGCCATGGAGCGGTTTTTCAATAAACGCTACGAAGGTTGGCTAGCGGCGACCATGACCGTGCGCCAGATTGTGCTGGCCGAAGCGCTCTTCCAATCGTTCAAGGGGCTGCTCACCGCCACCGGTATCTGGCTGGCCAGCCTGCTGTTGGGCGGTAGCTTGGCGGTTGGGGCATGGGCCGCCAGCCTGCCGGTGATGATGTTGGTCGGCTGGTGTGCCGCCATGCTTGGCTACACGGTGGTGGCACTGGCCCGCAATTACGACGACATTGCTCTCAGCGAGCCGTTTATGTCGGCGGCCTTCGTCTTTTCCGGCGTGTTTGTCGTGATTACCCAGTTCCCGCTTCCCTTGCAGGTCTTCGGCATGCTGCTTCCCATTTATCATGGGGTAGAGGCCGCGCGTCCGCTTTTCCTCGGGCAGCCGGAAGCCGCAACCTACCTTCTTCATATGCTCATTCTTGCCGGAATGTGCGTAGTCACCACCGTGCTGGCTATCAAACTCTTTCAACGTAGACTGATGGATTAATCATGACCACCTACCTCGCCACAACCAAAGACTTCTTCGCCAACATCTACCCGCTGCTGCTGCGGTTTGGATACGAGTACCGCTCGGTCTGGAAGGCGCAACTGGTGCGCGACCTCATCGACCGCCTGCTGTACCTTTTCGCCTTCGGCTTCGGCATGGGCGCGCTTATCAATCAAATGGATGGGCTGCCGTATCTCGACTTCCTCGTCCCCGGCATTGCCGCTTCCACCGGCGTGTTTGTCATGACCATGGCGATGACCTATGGCGTCTGGGAGCGTTCCACCAGCTACAAGCTTTATCCGGCGTGGCTCGCCACCCCCGTACGCCTGCCGCAGGTGCTGATGGCCGAGCTGCTCTACGCCAGCCTCCGCACGCTCCCCAGCATCCTCATCCTCTTCCTGCTGGCCGGTTTTTGGCTAAAAGCCATTCCCAGCTTCTGGGGGGCCGTGCTCGCCCTGCCGGTACTGATGCTCGCCAACTTGGCCTTCGGCGCCATCGCCATGTGCTTCACCGTGCACATCTACCGTCCGCTGCACTTTGCGTATGTGAACACCCTCTGGACCACCCCGATGTTCCTCTTCTCGGGCGTGTTCTTCGACCTCTCGCACGCACCCGCTCCGCTGTATTGGCTCTCACAGGCCCTGCCGCTCACCCACGTCATCGGCTTGGTGCGCCCTTTGATGACCGGCCAAGACCTCAGCGCCCTGAGCGTACTCATCGACCTCGGCGTGCTCGTCACCATCTTCGTGGTCGGCTATAGCTACGCTTGCTACCGTTTCCAAAAACGGTTACTGGATTAACACTTAGCAAAGGGGAAGGGGCTACCATGCGCGAAATCGTCTTCGATACCGAAACCACCGGCTTTGGGGTGGAAGAGCACCGTATTATCGAAATCGGCTGTGTCGAGATGATCAATCGCCTGCCCTCCGGCCGCACCTTTCACCGCTACCTGAACCCCGAGCGTGAGATCGACTTCGGCGCCACCAAGGTCCACGGCATCACCAATGAGAAAGTCGCCGACGCCCCGCTGTTTAAGGATGTCGTCCACGAGATGCTGGAATTCTTCGGCGACGCCCCACTGGTCGCCCACAATGCCGAGTTCGACTTCTCGTTTATGAATAAGGAGCTGGAGCGGTTGGGCATGCCGCCGCTGATGAACGAGATGGTCGACACCCTCGTCATCGCCCGCCAAAAGCTGCCCGGCCAGCGCCACAATCTGGATAGTCTCTGCAAGTTCTACGATATCGATACCTCCGCCCGCGTCTTCCATGGCGCGCTACTGGACGCCCAACTGCTGGCCGACGTCTATGTCGAACTCCACGGCGGCCTGCAAGCGGGGTTCGAGCTCGGCACGGTGGTGACCGAAGGCGAGGGGGCGGCCGAGGCCGTCGCGCATATGTTCGACGATGCCCTTGCCAAGCTTTCCACCACCACCCGCGCCATTCCGGCGACACCGGAGGAAATCGAGGCCCATAAGGCGTTTCTCCAAAAATTCGTCCCTAATTCCAAATGGTTGCAAGAACCGAAAACCGAGGCTTAAGGGCCTCCGTTTTTTGTCCTAAAAACCTATTATCACTCGCTTGACGCAAGTGCTAATCGCCCCTATAACTACCTCATGGAAAAAACCAAAAAGCCCGTTCAGGAAATCGGTACCCGCGCCGCCCAGGTGCTGGCTGATGTGGTGGAAACCTATGGCACCAAAGGCGAGCCCGTGGGCAGCAAGGCGCTGGTAGAAAGCGGCAAATACCAGCTTTCCGGCGCCTCCATCCGCAACGTGATGCAAGACCTCGAAGGCCTCGGTCTTATCAAAAGTCCGCACACCAGCGCGGGCCGCATCCCTACCGAGCAGGGCTACCGCTATTACGCCCAACATCTGGTAGAAACCGCCGAGCCGGAAGCCGCCGTCAAGCAAGCCATTCAAAGCCAGATCAACCCCAGCAAAAGCCTTTCGCAGCTGACCAAAGACGTCACCAGCGTGCTCTCGCAAGTCACAAATTGCGCTGCACTCGTCACCGCCCCTAAGCGCGAAAACGACACGCTGGAAACCATGGAATTCATCCGCCTTTCCAACAACCGCGTGCTGGTTGTCATGGTGACCAAGTCCGGCGAGATTGAAAACCGCATGATGGAAGTGCCGGAGTTCATTTCCGCCGACGATCTGAAAAAAGCCGCCACCACCCTCAACCCGTTCGTCATGGGCCACACATTGGAAGAAGCCAAAGCCGCGATGATGGCCGGCATGGCCGAGCAACGCGGCCAGGTCAATGCGATGATCGACCAGATGATGCAGGCCGCCAACGAGTGGGGCCAGCCGGTCACCGCCGACGGCGCCATGGTTGTCGCCGGCTCTACCAACCTGTTCCAATATCCGGAAATCGTCCGCGACAAATTGCAAGGCCTGATCAAGGTGTTTGAAGAAAAGCGCCTGCTGATGACGCTGGTGGAAGAAGTTCGTACCAGCAATGGTGTGAAGATTTTCGTCGGCGGCGACGTACCGGTGATGGGCGCCGAAGACCTCGCCGTCATCGCTTCGCCGTATGGCAAATCGCATGAGTCCCACAAGCTCGTCGGTACCGTCGGCGTCATAGGCCCGATGCGGATGGATTATAAGCACACCATGGGGATTGTGGATTACACCCGCAGCCTGCTGGATGCCGCGCTGAAATAGCCGTTTGAAAATAAGTTTAAGTTGATAAGGAGAGTAAAGAGATGACCGAAGCGATGCGCGAACCCCACCTGACAGAGCAGGATATGCAAGGCCAACCGGTGGAAACCGCCCCGCTGGAGGCCGATGCTGCGCCGGATACCACAGCGATTCCGCAAGAAGATGCCCTGACCCTTCTGCAACGCGAGCGCGACGACTGGAAGGACAAAGCCTTCCGCACCGCTGCCGAGGCCGAAAACGTCAAGCGCCGTGCGCAACAAGAAGTCTCAGACGCCCGCCAGTACGCCGTCACCAAATTTGCACAGGATGTCTTGGGCGTCGGCGACAACCTCGCCCGCGCCCTCTCGGCGCCGGAAGGTAATGAAAAAGCCCTGCGTGATGGCATCCTGATGGTCGCCACCCAGCTGCAATCCATGCTTGGCCGCCACGGCATCCAGCAAATCGTGGTCAAGGCGGGCGACCCCCTGAACCCCGAGCTTCACCAAGCCATGAGCCAGATCCCCAGCACCGACGTACCGGAAAACCACGTCCTGCAAGAGCTCCAAGCCGGTTTTACTCTCAACGGCCGCCTGCTGCGCCCCAGTCTCGTGGTCGTCGCCACCAAAGATGAAGCAGCCTAGTAAAATGCCGATCGAAATCGAAGCCAAGATCCCGAACATCGATGTGGCCGCCTGCCGCACGTTGCTCGCCGCGCAGGGCTACAGCTGCACGCGGCCTTGGAGCCTGATGCGCCGCTACACCTACTTCCTGACCGAACTGAACCCCAGCCCGGCCAAGTGGGCCCGCGTGCGGGACAACGGCGACGGCACCGTAACCATGGCGTTCAAGCACGAGCACGACGGCACCGATATCCATGGTACGGAAGAAGTCGAAATTAGCGTCGATAGCTTTGAAAATGCCGCTACGCTGCTGCAAAAACTCGGTTTTGAAGACCGCGCGCATCAGGAAAATTTCCGCGAAACATGGGTGAAAGGGGAAACCGAAGTCACCCTCAACCAATGGCCGGCACTGCCCGCCTTTGCGGAAGTCGAAGCCGCCAGCGAAGACGCCGTCAAAGCCGCCTGCCAAAGCCTCGGCTTCGACTACACCCAAGCCCTCTTCGGTGGTGTTGGTCGCGTGTACGAAGCCTACCCCGACTGGGCCGGTAACAAGGTCTTTGCGGTGCGCGAGCTCACCTTCGCCGCCTACAATCAGGAGGCTGCCTAATGACAAACCCTGCCATCAGCATGGACATCAACACCCTGACGTGGATGCAAACCGGCAGCAATCAGCAGCTGGACTTCGCCGCGGAGGAATGGATTGTCCTGCCGATCGAACTGATCGCTCGCGCCCTGTCGAACATCTGCCGTTACAATGGCCATACCAGCCGTTATTACAGCGTGGCCGAGCATAGCGTTCACATCAGTAACATGGTAGAGCCTGAGCTTGCTCTTGCCGCCCTGTTGCACGATGCCAGCGAGGCGTACGTCGGCGATATGCCCACCGGCCTCAAACGCTTCATGGGTATCAACTTCAAGGATCTCGAAGCCAAGGCCACCCAAGCCGTAGCCCGAGGCTATGGTCTCAGCGTGGAGCAGCTGGAAAGCCCGGTTATCAAGCTGCTCGACCGCCGCATTTTAGGTGATGAAGCTCAGCAGCTCATGCCGCCGCACGTGTTCTGGGATAAGTTCGTCACCGAGTACGAGCCCACTGGCATCGAGCTGCCCTGCTGGACCCCCGAAGAAGCCAACCGCCGCTTCCTCGCCCGCTTTACAGAACTCGGCGGCAAGCAAATCACTAACTAAGTTTTAAAAAGTAACGTTAAAGGGAGTAATAGAAAATGAGCAAAGTCATCGGTATCGACCTCGGCACCACCAACAGCTGTGTCGCCATCATGGACGGTAAGGACACCAAGGTGCTGGAGAACAACGAAGGTGCCCGCACCACCCCTAGCATCGTCGCGTTCGCCAAGGACGGCGAGCGTCTGGTCGGCCAATCCGCCAAGCGTCAGGCCATCACCAATGCCGACAACACCATCTTCGCCTTCAAGCGCCTCATCGGCCGCCGGTTTGACGACACCATGGTCGCCAAGGCGAAAGAGCACAGCCCCTTTAAAATCGTGAAAGCCTCCAACGGCGACGCCTGGGTGAATGCTTCCGGCAAGGACATTTCCCCGTCCGAGCTCTCCGCCATGGTGCTGCAAAAGATGAAGGACACCGCCGAAGCGTACCTCGGCGAAAAGGTTACCCAAGCCGTCATCACCGTGCCGGCCTACTTCAACGACGCCCAACGCCAAGCCACCAAAGACGCCGGTAAGATCGCCGGTCTCGAAGTCCTGCGTCTGGTCAACGAACCCACCGCTGCTGCATTGGCGTATGGTCTGGGAGAAGACGTCAAGGGCCACAAAACCGTGGTGGTCTACGACCTCGGCGGCGGTACCTTCGACGTTTCCGTACTGGAAATCGGCGACGGTGTGGTCGAAGTAAAAGCCACCAACGGCGATACGTTCCTGGGCGGTGAAGACTTCGACAGCCGCATTATCAGCTGGCTGGCCGACGAATTTAAAAAGCAGGAAGGCATCGACCTCACTAAGGACAAACTCGCCCTGCAACGCCTGAAGGACGAAGCCGAAAAGGCCAAGAAGGAACTCAGCAGCACGACGTCCATCGACATCAACCTGCCGTTCATCACCGCCGACGCCTCCGGCCCCAAGCACCTGCAAATGACACTCACCCGCGCCAAGCTGGAAGCCCTTGTCGACGACCTGATCCAAGGCACCCTCGTGCCCTGCAAGGCCGCCCTGAAGGATGCCGGTGTCGACGCCAAGAGCATCGACGAAGTGGTGCTGGTCGGCGGTATGACCCGTATGCCCAAGGTTCAGGAACTGGTGAAGAGCTTCTTCGGTAAGGAACCCCACAAGGGCGTCAACCCGGACGAAGTGGTCGCTGTCGGCGCCGCCATCCAAGGCGGTATCCTGCGCGGAGACGTCAAGGACGTGCTGCTGCTCGACGTCACCCCGCTGAGCCTCGGCATCGAAACCCTTGGCGGCGTGTTCACGGCCCTTATCGACCGCAACACCACCATCCCCACCAAGAAGTCGCAAGTCTTCTCCACCGCGGCCGACAACCAGAATGCCGTGACCATTTCGGTCTTCCAAGGCGAGCGCCCGATGGCCTCCGACAACAAGCTGCTTGGCCAGTTTAACCTCGAGGGTATCCCTCCCGCACCGCGCGGCGTGCCGCAAATCGAAGTGACCTTCGATATCGATGCCAACGGTATCGTGAACGTCAGCGCCAAGGATAAAGGCACCAACAAGGCCGCCAACGTCGTCATCAAGTCCGACGGTGGCCTGTCCGATGCCGATATCGAGCGTATGGTGAAGGAAGCCGAAGCCAACGCCGAAGCCGACAAGGCCAAGAAGGAAGGTGTCGAAGTGCGCAACACCGCCGAAGCACTGGTCCACAGCACCGAAAAAGCTCTGAAAGAGCACGGCGACAAGGTCTCGGCCGAGGTAAAAGCCAAAATCGAAGCCGAATTAACCGCCACGAAGGAACTTTTGTCCAATCAAGGGGTTGACAAAACGGCTCTGGAGGCCCAAACGGAGAAATTGAGCGAAGTGAGCATGGAGCTCGGTAAGGCCATGTACGAGGCGCAAGCCAAGAACGAAGGCTCTGCCAGCAGCACCGGCCAGGCCAATGCCGACGGAAGCGTCGATGCCGAGTACAGCTCGGACGATGATTCCAGTAAGGGCGACGACGGCAAAGCCGCCTAAGCTCCGCAAGCCCAAAAATAATTAACAACAAGGGGTCGCCGCAAGCGGCCCTTTGTGTTGAAATTCGGACAACGGACATCCTTCACGGGAGCCCAAGTCCACCAACAGGAGAAACCGCCATGAAGCACATGGTTAACGTAACGAACATCCGCACCGCCGCATCCGTGGCTGTGTTGGTGTGCCTTATGCTGGTCACCTCGGCATTGGCAGCCTACGCCGATGGCTACCAACGCGGCCCCAGTGGCTTCAGCTTTGCCAGCAACATGGCCCGCTCGGGGTCTAACAACAATGGTTACAGCAGTGCCAGCGGCTCCATTAACCGTCCGCACCGAGGCGACTGGATGAAAAAACTGCGCGAGCAACGCCAGTATGAGCAGTACCTGCAAAAGCAAAACGCCGCCGGCAGCACCGCCGCCTGCGGCTTCACCGGCGCCCCTAGCTACTGCTACAAGCTGGTCACCAAGCCGCGTTACCCGGCCGAGCTGCGCATCGTCCGTTACTAACGCTGCCAAAGCAGGCAACCCGCCCCTCAAGGGCGGGTTTCTTTTTCGCCTTGTGTGTTGACCTTTCTAGCACTCCCCTCTATAAAGTGACAATGGCCCGCGATTATTACGAAATTTTAGGTGTTGCCCGCTCGGCAGACGAAGCCGCGCTGAAAAGTGCCTACCGCAAAAAGGCGATGGAATTCCACCCGGACCGCAACCCGGGCAATAAGGATGCCGAAACTAAATTCAAGGAAGTGAATGAGGCGTACGACGTCCTGAAGGACGCGCAAAAACGCGCGGCGTACGACCGTTTTGGTCACAATGCGTTTGCCCAAGGCGGCATGGGTGGCGCCCGTGGCCCGCAGGGCGGCGGCTTTGGCCAAGGGCAGGGCGGCTTCCATTTCGAGGGCAACTTCGAAGACCTGTTCGAAGACCTCATGGGCGGCATCTTCGGCGGCGCCGGTGGCCAGCAGCAAACCCGCAAAAGCCATACTCAACGGGGCTCGGACCTCCGCTACAATCTGGAAGTCAGCCTGAAAGACGCCTACACCGGCTCTAAGGTCGACCTCAAATATCCCACCACCATCAGCTGCGAAACCTGCAAGGGCTCCGGCGCGAAGGAAGGTTCCAAGCCGGTTACCTGCGGCACCTGCAACGGCTCCGGCAACGTCACCTTCCGTCAGGGCTTTTTCCAGATGAGCCGCACCTGCCCGGACTGCGGCGGTGTGGGCCAACAGATTAAAGATAAATGTAAGGATTGCGCCGGTTCCGGTCGCGTCCGTTCCACCAAAAAACTGCAAGTCACCATTCCGGCGGGGGTTGATGACGGCACCCGCCTGCGCTTGGCGGGCGAGGGTGAGGCTGGTACCCATGGCGGCCCGGCCGGAGACCTGTACGTCTTCGTCTCCATCGCCAACCACCCGCTGTTCGCGCGCGATGGCATCCACCTGCATCTGGAAGTGCCAGTGAATATGGTCGACGCCGCACTGGGCACCGAGCTGCAGATTCCTACACCGGAAGGCGGCAAAACCACGCTCAAAATCCCCTCCGGTTCGCAACCGGGAGATACCGTGCGCCTGCCCGGCCTCGGCATGCCCGCCATGGGCCGCCCGAAGGACAAGGGCGATATCGTCGCCCACCTGCAGGTCACCGTGCCGCAAAACCTCAGCAAAAAGCAGAAGGAGCAACTGGAGTCCCTCCGCAGCGAGCTGGAACCCGGCCGCGCCGAAGCAGGCTTCATGTCCAAACTCCGCAAGTTCTGGAACGAATAAAAAGCGCCCCTCGGGGCGCTTTTAAAATCGCAATAACCAAAGGCTAAAACACGCCACCTTCCAGCTCCACCACTTCCTTCAAGCCAACGGTATAAAACTTGACCCGCTTGCCATCGGTAAACGTGATAAACCATGGCTGGCAGTAAGGGCCTTGGTCTTGTCGGCCGGAAAGTACCGCCGCATGATGTTCGGCAAAGGCGTCCAAATCGTCACCAATCACAACGCCGATATGCTCGATGCCGGTCGGGTAATCCTTGTCAGGCTTAGGCGGCATCAGTTCAATCAGACTGACCTCAAACCCGTGGGGAAGTTGCAGCGGCTTTCGCAAAAGCAACTTTGCAATAGGCCGGCCGTTATGGACATTCTCCACGCAACCGCTGCAAAGGGGCAGAAGTTGGTCACGGAACTCCACATACTCGTCGTTGGTGGCGGTCCGCAGTCCAATGTGGCTCAAGCGGCTGCCCTTAACCGACATACCGACTTCGGTCATCTGACGAAGAACGTCTTCAAACCAAGTTGCGTAGTCGCCGAGGGTCGTATTCAACACATCGTGCATGATGTAATTCTCCAAACATAAGTACGATTGCCCATACCATAGGGACAGCAAGCTGTTATTACCAGTCTTTATCAAAACAAAAAAGCGCCCGAAGGCGCTTCCGAGTTACCTAGCAACCTAAGTCCCTAGCTGCCTACTTCTGGCTTTCCATCCAGCTCACCAGCTCCGCCTTATCGCGCAAACCCACAAGGCTCGCCACCGGCTGACCGGCCTTGAACGCGATCAGAGTCGGAATCCCGCGGATACCATACTGCACCGGCGTATCGGTGTTGTCGTCCACGTTCATCTTCACAACCTTCACGCCTTCCACTTCGCTGGCAGCCTGTTCTAGCAGAGGGCTCAGCGCCTTGCACGGGCCACACCATTCAGCCCAGAAGTCCACAACCGTCAGGCCGTCGTTTTCCAGTACGCTGCTCTTGAAATCGCTGTCGTTAATGCTTGCAACCATATCGGTTTCTCCCCTTTCACTCTTCTTGAACATCTTAAATCTAGCACCGCACGTCCACTTCATCAACCCGTGGCGCGGCGGTCCACACAATCGCTGCTCGCAGCGTACGCTGCGGGTAAGTTGTGCGCAGCGCCCGCACATAACCTTGCAGTTGCTGCACGTAGGCCGGTGGCACGGTTTCGGGCACATGGCCGGTTTTAAAATCAATCACCCATAGCGCACCGTCATGCTCCACCAAGCGGTCAATCCGCCCCACACGGCCCTCAACCGCCACCGCCATTTCGCTGCGGCTACCATGCGCCCACAGCCACGGCAACGCGTCTTTCACACGCGCCACCTCGGCCTCCACATCGGCTTCTACCGGAACCTTCAAACCCTGCAACCGCGCGTGCACCCGCTCACCACGGGCCTGCTCAGCACTCTGCGCCACGGCCGGTAAAGCCTCCACCGGTGTGGTCGCCCATGCCGGAACAACCGACTCCACAACTGCAGCCTGTATCGGCGTCTCCGTCTCCGCAAAGGTATCCCCCATCACCCACCTGTCATCCGCGCCGGCCTCGCCGTCAAAGCCGCTGCGTATCCGTGTCCACCACGTGTCGCTGGTCTCTTTTACCTCGCCAAAGCCGGTCACCACCAGCCAGTCCATCGCGCGCGTCATGGCTACATACAGACCACGTAAACTGTCCGCTTTACGTCGTGCACTCTCGGCTTCGGCCAAGGCATCTTCCAGCGCGCTCAGCCCCTTGGCCTGCTTAAACAACACCACATCCTCGCCCCACAACAACGTGTCATGGCTCACGTCGGCCAATGCCGCCATGGTGTCGGGTAGAATCACCAACGGCGCTTGCAAACCCTTGCTGCCGTGCACCGTCAAAATCCGTACGCCACTGCCCGTACCACTTACCGGCAAGTCGTCCAGTTCCAGCCGCGTAATCAGCTCCCGCAAAGTTTCGCACTGTTCGGCCCACAGCAGCAGGCATTCCAGTTGGCTTTCGTTACCCTTCACCTCGCGCACCACCCGCTGCACAATCGCCAATGGGGCCTGCCATGCCTGTTTATGCAACTCCAGCAACCACGCGCGATCGTCTCCCTCCAGCGCATGGCACCACGCCTGCTCGCCACTGCGCGCGGCTAGTTCTAGTAGCTGTACATCACGCCAACGCCGCACTCCTTTCAGCACATGTGCTAGTGCCAGATTATCCTCGGGGTTATAAATCACACGCAAACACGCCACCGCATCATCCACCACCAGCGGCTGCACGCCACCGCCGGTAGCCACAGGGATGCCCATGCCGCGCAACACCCCGGCCGCCAGCGCGGCAATACGGTTGCGTTGCACCACCAGCATCACGTCGTCATAGCGCAAGGCCTCGCCGGTGCTCGGCATCACCACACGCCCCACCTGCTGCTGTAACCACATCCCCACGGCGCGTAAACACGCCATGTCCTCGCCATGCCCGCTCGCCGCCACACGTACCTCTGGTAACGCCCACGGCTCCACCGTCTCCTTGCCGTCCAATACCACTGTCGGCCACAACTCCACACGGCTCGCCCGCGCAGCCGCCACCGCCGCGTGGTTGGGCCAGTCTCTAAAGTCGCTCCCCACCACAACCGCGCCGCTGTCGCCCTGCGCAAATACGCGGTCCACCAGCGCCAAAACCTCTTTACCGCTACGGAAGCTATGCACCAAATCCACTTCACGCATCACCGGCGCCCAGTCGCGCAACACCTCGCGCAGCTTCACAAACAGCTCGGGCACGGCACCCTGAAACCGGAAGATGCTCTGCTTCATATCGCCCACCGCCAGCACCGTGCGGGCGGCACCTTCACCCACATCGCCGCTCAAAATGCTCTTGGCCAGCCACTGCACAATGCGGTCTTGCTGGGGGTTGTTATCCTGCGCCTCGTCTACCACAAGGTGACGGAAGCGCCGGTCCAGCCCGTACCAGACCCATTCACTCAAACCTCCTGTCCCCCCACTCTCAGAGGCCTTCAGCACGCGCTCCAATCCATCCAACAAGTCCGAATAGTCCACCATCCCCTCGCGGTGCTTGCGCTGCACGTAGGCACCGCGTACGGCGGCGGCCCATAACAGCGCCGCACGGGTCACGTCAAAGCCCCTGTAAACCCGCCGCAACTTCACCTGCTCCGCCACCCGCAGCGCGGCCGCATTCAATACCGCCACATCGGTTTCATCCAGAACCGCGAGCTCCGCCTTCACAAACAACCGCGCCCGCGGTGTGCCGCTGCTGGTCAGCAAGAAGCCTTTCCACGCCGCCTCGCGCAACGCTTCAGGCGCGTCCAATACCTCGCGGGCCGATTGCTCCGGCAAGGCCTCCACCACATGCCGCAGCGCCGCCCATTCGGCCGCTGTCGGCACCAGCGGCTGCCCCGCATCCTCGCGCCCCACCAAACCTAAATCGTGCTCTAGTTTAGCCAGCACCGCCGCCAAACCCTTGCCCTCCAACAATGCTTCCAACCGGTGCCAATGGGTAATCACCAAACTCGTCAAATCATCCCAGCCATGCTCGCCCAGCTCATCCAGCAACGTTCCCAAATATGTCGCCAGCGGCCCCTCCACATGCACCAGCAACTCGTTCTGAATCTCCTTCAGCAAGCGCTTTTGCGCCCCATCCTCCAGCACTTCAAAATCCACGGGAAGCCCCGCTTCCACCGTAAAGCGGCTTAAAATCTGCTGCGCCATACCGTGAATCGTCGCCACCAGCGGCGGAGCCTTCCGCACCTGCTGCGCCAACTCCTGCACCCGTGCCGCCACGTCCAAACCGTCGGGCAGAATCACTCCCAGCTCGGCCACCTCCGCCTGCAATGCCGCAGCGTCCAACGCCGCCCACTTGCTGAGCCGCGCCGGTAAACGTGCGGCCATTTCGGCAGCTCCGGCTTTGGTGAAGGTCAGTGCCAAAATCTGTCGCGGCTCCAGCGTCGGGTCGGCCAGCAGCAACGCCAGCATCCGCCGCGTCAGCACTTCGGTTTTACCCGTTCCGGCGTTGGCCGAAATCCATACGCTCGCGCCCGTCTCCAACGCTTGCGCCTGCGCTGTCGCCGCCTGCTGCAAAATCTGCTGGTCAAACGTGTTACGCATCACCAAACTCCATCTTCACGGCCTTGCGCCGACATACCCCCGCCAGTTCACACGTTTCGCAGTGTCCGGTAGCTAGCAATCCACCACCTTGACGGTCCGGCACTGCCGTAAACGCGGCACCTTCACCGTAGGTGTTAATCAGGCGCGTCACACCGTTTTCCACCGGCGCCACCAAACTTTCCAAACTCTGGCGCGCAGCGTTACCGGCGCGAGATATGTTGAGCGGCGACGTTCCAAATCCCTTCAAGTGCCAGTATTCCACACCCTGAACCTCCGCACCCAGCAACCATGCCTCCAACGCCAGCTGGGGCTTAATCCCCGCCGCCACCTTGCTCCACGCGGGTGGCGTACCGGTCTTGTAATCAATAATCACCTTGCCCTCGGCACCCGCTTCCACGCGGTCCAGCGTCGCCGTCACCGTCACCGCACCCACCTCGTGCGTCAGGCGCTGCTCCACCGCGTCTACCGTACGGCCATCGGCCTGCCACTGTGCCACTAAGGCCGGTGCCAGTTTGGCAAACTTGCCACGCCAGATCGCCCGTACCACCGGAGCCTCATGCGCCAATTCCTCCTCCGCCAGCTCCAGCATCGCGGCGGTCAAAGCCTCTCCGTCGGAGGGGAGAATATCGAGCTGCCCAATCTTTTCCAACCAGCGGTGCACCAGCAACCCAGCGGTGCGCGCATCGGGCAGGGGCGTCAGCGGCTCGGGCGCCGCAAGCTTCAACACGCGCTCACCCAGTGCCCGATACGGACACGCCAGCATCGCCTCCACAAAACTCGCGCTCCATTTTTTGGGCCAGAGAGACCCCTGCGGCACAAATACCCCCAACGTCTCCTCCGCAGGTGTACCACCGCGCCGCAACACCTGCGCAAGTTCGGCCAATTCCGTATCCGGCGTACACGCATAATCCGCCAGAAAACGACTGCGCACCGTCTCCTTACCCTCACTAGTGGTCGCGTACGTCACAATCACACGGCGGCTGCCGCTGTGCAGTACACTTTCCAATTCCGTCCCCGCCAGCAACGCCTTATGGGTGCTGTCGGGCAATTTCAACGCCCGTAAATGCGGCTCGCTCAACCACGCATCCGCGCTGTGGCTCGGCCACGTACCTTCCACGCAACCCGCCGCAATCACGGTGTCAAAATCGAGCAACCGCGCTTCCAATGGCCCTAACAAAACCACACCGGTCGGGCTCTCATTCACCACCGGCGCTTCCGCCAACAACGTCTTCATCACCGCCTGCCAGTCGGTCGCGTCCAGCCAAAAATCCTCACCCTTCAAGCGCTGCAATTCGCGCAGCACCGTCGGCCATTCCTCCAATTCAAGCGGACGCGTCTCCATCAGCTCCAACCACTGGCTCAGCATCCGCCCACGTGTGCCCCAGTGCAACGCAGCAGTAGCCTCACGCCCCAACGGCGTCTCCGCCAAACAGCCCGCGCCACCTACCGTTACGGCAATTTGCCAACCTTCCAAAATTCCCGCAATCCGCGCCAGCAACCCGCGCGACGCACTTACCACCGCCACCCGCGCATCCCCCTCTGCCACCGCCCGACGCACCGCCAAAGCGGCCATCCACGCTTCATCCCAATCCGTCTCCGCAATCGCAGCCTCATACACTGCCGCAGGCAGGGGCAGGGGGGTCGTCGCTATCTGCAAAGCACTAACCAATTCCATCGTTGCCGCACCCAACTCAGGCACGTAAACCTCACCGCGGTCCGCCGCCACCCGCAGCATCTCCAACGCCGCCGGAATGCCATCCACCACACCCGCCACCACCGGAATCCACGCGCTATCAGGCTGCCGCAAAACCTGCGCCACCTGATCCAAAATCCGCCGCTCCACCGCTCCGGCAAAATCCTCTTTCCGCCCCGCCAACCACCGCTCCATATGCCGTGCCACACGCACCAGCGTTTCGGCTTGCTGCTCCCATAAACCGACCATATGCGCAGGCACCGCCGTGCGTAAGTCGCGCACGCTCACGCCGTGCAACGCCAACCGGTTAAGCGTGCTATAAAGCCCGTCCACGCGGCGCCATAACCGTTCCCCTTCCAGTACCTCGCTGGCTGCCGCGGCATAGAATAAATCACCGTCGTCTTTCAGCCGCAGCACACGCGCAATTTTCATCCGCGCCACAAGGCTATCCACCGCCGCAGGCATCTCTAATTGCAACAGTTCCGCCAGTTCGGGTGTACCTTTCAACGGAACAATCGCTGGCAACACACCGGTAAAATCCTCACTCAACACCGCACGCAGCCGCGCCGCCACGCGCGCGGTCGGCACAAACACCAGCAAACGGGGCCAGTCTGCTACCGAGTGCTGCCGCACTCGCGCCGCCAGTTGCTGGCAGAAGCTCATCGCCTACTGCCCTGCAACAAACGCGCGGGCCAGTTCCAAACCGCGGTGGGTGCCGGTCTCGCGCCAGCCGCCGGTGTAAAGCCAGCCGTGCAGGCGGCGCACCGCGCGCAAATCGTCCCACACCACGTTCAGGCTGAACTTGGTCTCCACAATCCCCATAAACAGGCTTGGTTTAGTCACATGGATGCCGGTATAAACCACATCCCACTTCTCGCGCGGCGGCACGCGGCCCAGCTCTTTGGTTTTTTTATCAAACTTAAAATCGCCGAGCGGTAAAAAATCCTTGGTCTCTTTTTTCGAGACCACCGCCAGCAAGGCGTCATGCACTTCACCGTTAAACGCGTTCATCAGCGGCTTCAGCAAAGGCTTCACCTCATCCAGCCACACCGCATCGCTGTTCACCACCAGAATCGGGTCTTCGCCCAAAAGCGGCAACGCTTTTTTAATCCCGCCGCCGGTTTCCAGCAGCTCTTCCTCGTAACTGAAGTGAATCGTCATGCCGCTCGGCGCACCGGCGCGCACGGCGGTTTCTAGCATGTGCGCAAGGTAGTGCGTGTTGATGATGACATGCGTAATTCCCGCCGCCGCAAGCATCTCCAGAATGCGCAAAATCGCGGGCTTGCCACCCACGTTAATCAGCGGCTTGGGCATGGTATCGGTCAGCGGGCGCAGGCGGCTGCCCATACCGGCGGCCAAAACCATGGCGGTGTGGATACGGGGGGTCGTGGTCATACTGCGTTCCTAAGCCGCATCGGCCATCAGCGCAAGGCCGGGGGTTTCCCATTCGCGCATAAAGTCCACAATCTCGCGCAAGGCGGGGTTGGCATAGCTCTGGTGCGCCACAGCCCACGTGCGGGGGATAAACTTACGCGGGCCTGCCGCCTTGCCATCGCGTACGTAAATCCGCGCCAAACCACCCAGAATCCGGCTGCAATGATGTAGGCTGGCAATGTCCACGGTGTGGGCCAGCAGCGCGCGGTCAACACCCAGCGTGGTTGCCGCACGTGTCGTCATCGCCGCTTCCAATTCGTCGTTTTGGGCACGCCGGATATCCCGCAGCAAAATCGCCATGTCGGTGGAAATCGGCGTGTGTTTGGCATCCTGAATATCAATCAGGCCGAAGTTCTGTAAACTCGGCTCGTTACTCAGCAACAGCATGTTGGTGGCTTGGTAATCCCACGGCATGGTGCCTTGCGGTATCTCCTTAAACGCCTCGAACATCTTCTGCCACAGCCCCATGTAATGGGCACGCTCGGCAATGCTGGTGGCGTGGCCGCGTACCATCGGCATGTACCAATCGGTGAAGCGCGCGGCATCAATCCACCAGTCGCGCGGCGTAAACGTGCGGCCACCGGGGCGGGCGGGCACGCTGCACAGGTGGCACAGCGCATCAATCGCCACGCCATACCACGCGTTGGCTTCGTCCCCACTCACACTCGCCAACGCACGGCCGCCAAAGTCTTCCAGCAACAGGTAACCTTCCGCTTCATCACGCCCATATTCCTTCGGTGCGCGCAGGCCGTGGGCATTGTAAAACGCCGCCACATCCGCAAATTCCTTCACGCCTTCCATCGGCGCCGGCGCATCCATCAACATGCGGCTGGTGCCATCCTGCAAACGTACCCGCCAGTAGCTGCGGAAGCTCCAGTCGCCACCGAGGTTCTCCACGCCATAGCCCCGCAAACCCAAACCATCCAAAAACGCCTTCTGCGCGGTCTCCGAGCGCGGGCGCCGCACATTCTCAAACATCAGCCCAAAGCGGCGCTGCCAGCTGCGGCTACCCTGCAAGGTCACCGTACGGCCCTGCGCCGTGGCGCCGCTGGTAAAGCTCACGGTCAGCACACCGGGGTTGTTCATTTCCTGAATGTGATAGCTCAAAAAGTCTGGCTGGTCGGCGGCCAGCAGCGCACCACCCTTGTCCGGCCACTCGGCTAAAATCACCCCATGCTGACGGAAGCTCTCCAGCCCCAGCCCGTCCAGCTCCTCCGGAGACTTCAACCGGTAGCAATCAATATGCGCCACCGGCACACGCGGCGTGGTCTCGTACAATTGTACCAGCGTGTAAGTCGGGCTAGGCACGTCGCCGGTGTGGCCAAGGGCATGCAGAAAATGACGGCTGAACGTGCTTTTGCCCGCACCTAATTCGCCCTCCAACCGGATCAAATCCCCCGCCAGTGTATAACGAGCAATAAGCCCCGCCAACGCGGCGGTAGCGGCTTCATCGGCAAGGTCCACCACAAGGGTGGGGCACAGGTACTGTCCGGCAGCAGGGGTACGGGGTGTAATCATAAAACCGAGTTTAGCGGTTTTTCCCGAAAAACCCAACGTCTTTGCTGTGTTTCTGGGCAGCGTATACATCGGATATGGTATCTGTCAGAAGTGGCTCTTGTGCCGAATATCTAACAAAAACACTTCACGGAATTTAGTATGTCGGGACAAGTACGTTTCGTCTCGCTATAAGAAGTTATGAGTTTAGGCTGGCGTATCTTCATAGTGTTCATTCTACCAATGGCGGGCTATGCCGTATGTACCGGCCCTGCTGGCGATGCGGGACACGTTATTTTTAACACTACGACCAAAACTATGCAGTATTGCAATGATACCAATTGGTTGAATACAGGGGCTGTGATGCCAAATGCACCGCAAACAGGATGCAACGCTCCCAGCGGTGTTCCGGGCGAGGTCATTTACAATAGCGCGCTTGGAGTTGTACAATTTTGTAACGGCAGTAACTGGATCAATACAGCATGTGCTGAGGAACGGATACCAAACGGGGGAGGCTGTACCTCGCCATCCGGTCGAGCTGGCGAGATATTATTTAATCAATCTGCCAATCAGTTAATGTTCTGCGATAGTACCGACTGGGTCCCCATGGGCTTTGCATGTGGCCAAACAGGCATCGGAATCTCAGAAGTCGTGGCCTATGTTTCGTCGAGCATCAACAACCTGAATGTGTCCACGCTCTTTAATGGAACTGATTGGGCTTCCACGAATAAGCGTAAAAAAGTTATTATCAACAGCGGTGTGACGATTGGTTCCACCAATCCGGCACAGTCTGCCCTACAAACGAGTTCTTCGCGCGGTAATATCCTCACAATTATTAACAGCGGTACCATCGCTGGTGCGGGCGGTGCCGCCAATGGCGGTGCAGGTGGCAATGCTATTCAAGTGCAGCAAACCAGCGTTACCATTATCAACTCCGGCAACATCTACGGCGGCGGCGGTGGCGGTGGGCGCGGTGGTAACGGTGGCACGGGTGGTGCTGGCTCATTTTCCTATAGCGTACGTGAGCCTTCGTCGGGAGAATACTTTACGGTAAATGAGTATGAAGTTCGTGATGCAGACGGTAACCAGCTTATTACGAGGGGATTCTATTGGGGAGGCGGGAAGATCTATGCATCTTATGCGGCTTCGTATTCCACCGGAGGGGTAACTTACTATCGCGGCTCTCAACGTGGTAGCGGATCAACCTCAAGCGGTTCAAATACAAAGTATGGTATTTACCGTACCTATACCGCTACCTCTGGAACAGCCGGCGGCGCAGGCGGTAACGGCGGTAACGGTGGCCGTGGACAAGGATTTGACGGTGCAAATGCAGCGGGCACTATTGGCTCCGCTGGTTCGCCTGGCGGCACCAACGCAGGGACAGGCGGCACGGGTGGTGCCGGTGGAGCAGGTGGCACATGGGGCGTAGCGGGTACCGCAGGTAGTACAGGTAACACCGGTACCTCCGGCAATGCTGGCTCAGGTTTGGCGGGCGTTGCCGGTAACGCTGGCGGCCCCGCAGGCGCGGCCATCACCGGCAGCGGCTATACAGTCACCAATTCCGGCACGATTCTAGGTTCGTATTAAACCAATTTAACCCACCCAGAAAACTGTCGCGCAGGTGATGTTTACATGGAGAGATTTTTCGGTAAAAACCCAACGTCTTTGCTGTGTTTCTGGGCAACGTATACATCGGATGAGTTATACGTCAGTTGTGTCTTTCACACTTAATACCGAGAGATAATTGCTTACAAGAAAGTTGAAATGTCGGGACGGATAAGACCCTTCTGGCTATAAGTAGGCATGAGATTGTGGATGCGAACGCTTTTGCTGGTGGTTCTGCCGGTGGCAGGCTATGCCGCGTGTACCAATCCCACAGCTGAAGCTGGCGCCGTAATTTTCAGCCAAACCGCCAAAACCATGCAGTATTGTAACGGTACCGATTGGGTCAACACCGGCGCCTCCCTCCCCTCCGCCCCCCAAACTGGCTGCAGCAATCCCACCGGTACCGCAGGCAAGGTCATTTACAACAACACCCTCGGCGTCGTGCAGTTCTGTAACGGTAGCAACTGGGTGGATACCGCCTGCGCCGCCGACCGCGCCCCCGGCGGCTTCGGCTGCGCAGGCGCCACCCCCGGCCAAATCCGCTTTGCCAGCTCGGTTAACGAGCTCCAGTTCTGCGACAGCACCAACTGGGTCGCCATGGGTTGGGGCTGCGCCGGAGCAGCTATAGTGACTGAACCCGAAGTCGTCGCCTACGTTTCCTCCAGCACCAACAACCTCATTATCTCCAGCCTGTTTAACAATGGTGACTGGATCGACGGTACCAAACGCAAACGCGTAGTTATCAACTCCGGCGTTACCATTGGATCTACCGCAGCAGCTACTCCCGCGCTTCTTACCGGCACGGGTCGTCTCAACAGTCTGGTCATCCACAACAGCGGCACGATTGCCGGAGCTGGTGGCGCAGCCAACAGCGGTAGCGGCGGCCACGCATTGCAAGTGCAAGAAACCAGCGTCACGGTTGTCAACACCGGCAACATCTACGGCGGTGGTGGCGGTGGCGGGCAGGGCGGTGCTGGAAGTGGGACAACGCTTGGAACGCGCGATCCAACGAGCGGATTCCGTTACTCGGTCGACTTCTCATCAAACCCACCTACGGACTATGTATGGCTTGATGCTGGATCAGGGTCAGGCGTGCAAACGAATATCATCTGGAATGACGCGGCTGTTGCAGTTGGATTTCCATACGACAGCACCGAGTGGGATACTGGAGGATATCGATATTATCGTGGCGTAAAGCAAGGTACGACAAACTTTTATTCGGTAGCGAGACAAGTGATAACAACAGGCTCTACCACAGGCGGTGCAGGTGGCCGTGGCCAAGGCTCCGACGGCGCCGCGACCTCCGGCCTCGCCGGCGGCACCAACGCAGGTACGGGTGGCGCGGGTGGCACATGGGGTCAGGCAGGCGCTACCGGTACGGCAGGCAACGCGGGCAGCGGCTCTGCTGGTGGCCCCGCAGGCGCGGCCATCACCGGCAGCGGCTATACAGTCAGCAACACCGGCACGATTCTCGGCACGTACTAAGCCAGTTTAAGTCCTGTAAAAAAACCGCCTCACAGGCGGTTTTTTACAGGGGCATATATTACCGCAGCTTAATATGCAGTTCCTTCAGCTGGCGCTCTTCCACAACGGCGGGAGCCCCCATCAGCAGGTCTTCACCGCGTTGGGTCATCGGGAAGGTTACGACCTCACGCACCATGTTACTTTCGGCCAGCAGCATGATGGTCCGCTCAATCCCCAGCGCGCAGCCGCCATGGGGCGGGGTACCGAGGTGGAAGGCCTTCCACATCCCGCGGAACTTGTCCTTCACGGTCTCTTCGCCGTAACCGGCAATCTCAAACGCCTTAATCATCGCTTCCGGCAGGTGGTTGCGGATGCCTCCGGAAATCAGCTCGTAGCCGTTGCACACAAGGTCGTATTGGAAGGCCTTGATCGTCAGCGGGTCCTGCGTCTGCAACGCTTCCAAACCGCCCTGCGGCATCGAGAACGGGTTGTGGCTGAAGTCAATCTTGCCATCATCAGCTTCCTCAAACATCGGGAAGTCGACAATCCACGCGAACTTGAACACGCCTTCTTCATTCAAGCCGCAATCCTTACCCAAACGTACGCGCAGCGGGTTCAAAATCTTATGGATGCTCGGCTCCTTACCAGCCACGAAGAAGATTACGCCACCAACGCCAATCTTAGCGCGGGCAAACATGCCTTCAATCTGTTCGGGCTTCAAAAACTTCGTCAGCGGGCCGCCAAAACCGTCTTCCTTCCAGGTGATGTACCCCGGAGCAGCTGGAGCACCTAACTCATCCTGCGCCCATTTGCCGATGTTATCAAACCAGCTGCGCGGCTGGGTGGTGGCACCGGGCACACCGATCATGCGGATGGAACCCTTGCTGGCAATAATGCTCTTGAACACGCCAAACTCGCTGTCGGCCCACACGTCGGAGACATCGCTAATCTCCAGCGGGCAGCGCAGGTCGGGCTTGTCAGACGAATACTTCAGCAAAGCCTCATTGTAGGGGATACGCACCCACGGTGCGCCCACCACGTGGCGACCTTTGTCATTCCGGCCGTTGCCGTTCCAGCTGGCAAATTCCGAGAATGTCCCACCGACCACGTCTTCGACGAGGTTGAACACATCATCCTGCTGGATAAAGCTCATCTCAAGGTCCAACTGGTAAAAGTCGGTCGGGCAGCGGTCGGCGCGGGCGTCTTCGTCGCGGAAGCACGGCGCTACCTGAAAGTATTTATCGAAGCCGGACACCATCAGCAACTGCTTGAATTGCTGCGGTGCCTGCGGCAGGGCGTAAAACTTGCCCGGGTGCAGGCGGCTCGGCACCAGAAAGTCGCGCGCGCCCTCAGGGCTGCTGGCGGTCAAAATCGGGGTCTGGAACTCACGGAAACCCTTGTCCCACATGCGGCGGCGCAAGCTCGCAATCACGTCGCTGCGCAGTTTGATGGTGTTGGACACATCCTCGCGGCGCAGGTCCAAAAAGCGGTAGGTCAGCTTCAGCTCTTCCGGCACGCTGTCGTCGGCAAGGGCATAGGGCAGGGGGTCGGCTTTGCCCAATACCTTGTGATTGGTCACTTCCAGTTCCACTTCACCGGTCGGCAGGTTGGGGTTAGCCAAGCCTTCGCCACGGGCAATCAGCTTGCCCTCTACCATAATCACACTCTCCATACCGGTGTGGGTAATCGCTTCAATCACGTCCGCGCCCAACGTATCGGGCTTAAACACCACTTGGGTAATACCGGTGGTATCGCGCAGGTCAATAAACACCACGCCACCATGGTCACGGCGCCGGAAAATCCAGCCGGAAAGCTTAACGGTCTGACCAACATGGTCGACACGAGGTTGGCCGCAGGTCAGGGTGCGGTAGGTGCTGTTCAGGGGCAGCGTGGCAGACATGGCATACACTCTCATTACTTTGTCCGCACTTTTCCCTTTCAGGGCTTGACGTGTCAAGCCATTCCATCAATATCTTTTGCAATCCGCTTCTTAAAAAGAGTGTCGGCCTGTAAGGAATCACAAGAAACGCCATGTCAAAGCCCTCTTTCCTCAATCACCCCGCAATTGCCCGCTGGCAAGGGCGCCTAGGCACGCTGCTGCAGCGGCCAGAGGGGGAGCCGATGGCCATGCCCACATGGCTGGCGGGGCGGGGTATTCTGGCAGGGCTGGTCATTTTGGCCCTTATTATAGTTGTGGTGCTGGTGCGCATGCTGGTCGGCGCGGGGACAGATGACGCCGCCTACGCCTACACCCCACCCCCTCCGGCGTACGAATCCACCTACCCGATGCAGGTCTTCAGCACCAAGCCCGCCGTGCGCCATACCATTTTCACGCTGCCGGAGAACACCATCACCACCTTTAAAAAGCTGAGTCCGGAACAACTCAAGCAGGCGGGCATCACCACACCCACCACGCCGCAAGAGGTCTCCACCATGCAAGACCGCGCTCTACTCGCCCAAATGGGCTACGCATGGTCGGTCAACGGCTATTTCGAGGCCGCGCGTAAGGGCAATATCGAGGCCCTCAAAGCCTACCTCCGCGCCGGTATGCCCGTCATGTCGCGCAACGCCTTCTCCTCCACCGCCATTATGGCTGCGGCAGAAGCCAATCAGATCGAGGCCGTCAAGCTGTTGGTCGCCGCTGGAGCCGAGGTCAACGGCGCCACCACCAATCTCGAAACCCCGCTCCACCGTACCATCGCGCTGGGGTTACCGGAAATGAGCAGCCTGCTGTTAGCCGCAGGCGCCCAACCGGAAG
This sequence comes from Alphaproteobacteria bacterium, assembly GCA_027485835.1. GTDB lineage: Bacteria > Pseudomonadota > Alphaproteobacteria > UBA2136 > UBA6156 > UBA6156. Next base: position 323,420 of record JAIXQG010000002.1, on the reverse strand, counting down.
CCGCCACACTCGACGGCTGGACGCCGCTGTTCTACGCGGTCGACCAAAACAATCTGGCGATGGCCGACTTCATCATCCGCGCCGGTGGAAAGCCGAACCGCCAAGACCGCTACGGCAACACGCCATTGATGATCGCCACCCGCAAAAACTCGATCGAAATGTCCCGCAAGCTGATTCAGTTGGGCGCCGATACCAATCTGGTCGACCTCTCCGGCCGCAGTGCCTTGGCCTATGCGGTCCGTGGAGGCTACTACCAATTGGCCAAAATGCTGCTGGAAAACGGCGCCAGCGCCACCCGTACCGACCGTAACGGCGTGGCCCCGATGGACATCGCGCTGGGCAACCAAGACCACGCCATTGCTAATCTGCTGCTCGCCAACGGCGCCAAACGTAGCAACGTGCTGGGTAAGCCTGCCCAAAAACGCTAAGCCTTTCGGCGTTTCGCGTCTCTCATCCGCCACAATCCTCAGCACTCAAATCCTTTCCCCCCTCGCGCTGGGCGCGCAAACCCGCTAGGTTAAGGCCATGCAAAGCGTAGCCGCCTATTTTGATGTTGCCGATGCCTCGGCCCTGAACTGGGCTCTCCGCGTCAACACCGCCGCCAAACTGGAGGCCGCGCTGGCTGACGCCACCCTTCACGTGATCGAGGCCGATATCCACTTCGGCCCGTCCGACGCCACCCCGCTGGTGGCCGAGGTCGGCGAGCACGCTGCCAACCAAAGCGAACTGGACGTTGCCACCCTCATTGCCGCCGCCGCCACCGCCGGTAAGGCCCTGAAGCTGGACTTCCAGAATCCCGCCGCGATCGAACCTACTCTGGCTATCCTGCGCCAGATGGCGGTCGAAACGCCCGTCATTCTCCATACCGAGATTTTCAGCCTGCTCGCCACCGCCAATCCGGCCGAGGGCATGGACCCCGAGCAGTTCATCCGCCTGTGCCAGATGTCCTGCCCGCAAGCCTTGCTCAGTTTGGGCTGGAGCCTCAAGCGCGAAAGCGACGCCGACGGCCGCGTCGAAGAAGCGCTGATCGATCAGGTCTCAATCATGCTCACTAAAGGCTTCGGCCCGGTAAATTATGCCATCGAGATCCGCGCGGGCTATACCTCGTCGCGTGGCGGCATGGCCGAGCACGGTGCGGCACTGATCTTCGAGCCGCTGCCACCGGCACCCCCCAGTCTCGGGCAGCTGGCCAGCAACGTAGTGCCGTTAAGCGGTCGCCAGCGCAAAGTCGCCTAAGCTTCGCGACGTTGCCGTATCGCGGCGCAGGCGGCTGGCGGCCCAATCCACAGCCTTGGGCCGGGTTTTTTCACTCACACCCATCTTCCGCAACGTCTCCTGCATCGCTTCATCCAGTTCCCGCACTATGTCTTCCATTTGCTGGGTAGAACCTTCCACATCGCTGGCGGTCTGGCTGGTATCGTTTGCGGCCTGTTCAATACCTGCCATATTCGTCTCCACGGCTTTCACGCACTGGGTGGCCGTTTCCGAAGCCGTGCTGATGTTGGCCGAAACAGTCGTTTGTTCTTCAATCGCCGCCGCAACGGTGGAGGAATTGCTCTGAATGCTCCGAATCAGCACCACTAACTCATTCAATACCTCCACAGCGGTTTCCGCCACACCCTGCATGCTGGTGACCTGCTGGCCAATGTCAATGGTGGCGGTAGAGGTATTGCTGGCCAGCTTTTTCACTTCATCGGCGACCACTGCAAAGCCGCGTCCGGCTTCTCCCGCGCGGGCGGCTTCAATCGCGGCATTCAGCGCCAGCAGGTTGGTTTGTCCCGCAAGGTCGTTAATTAAGCTCACGACGCTGCTAATCTGGGTCGTAGCGTCCTTGAGCTGATGGATCACCTCACTCGTATGGCTGGCTTTACTAACAACCATTTCCACATGCTGTCCGGTTTCCGTCACGCTGCGCGAGATATCGCGGATCGATACGTTGAAATCCTGTACCGACGAGCTGACGACCGCCACCTGTTCCGTAGCATCATGGGTATTCGCTTTGACAATCTGGCTTTGGCGCGATGTTTGCTCACTTGCCGCCACCATGGTTTGCACTACATGGTGCATGGTTCTGCCGGATTCGGAAATACGGCGGATGCGCATCTGGAAAACCTGCGAGAAATCACCCAAAACAGTAAGAATTTTTCGGTGGGCGGCAAAGGTGCCCAACAATACCAATACCATCACAAAAAAGCCGGCACTGAAGCTCTCGTACATACGCACGTACTTGCCGTCCACGCGTACTTCAATCAGCTGGTGGTTGGCTCGCAAACTCTGTTCCCAGTATCTCTCTGTGATAGAGATGATCTGGTTATGAAGCTCGCGTATGCCGCTGGCGCTGATAGTTTCGCCTTTCCGAATCTCCTGTAACAGCATACGCGCCTGATCATGGTAGCGGTGGCTGATCTCTGTCAGCTGCACGAGGGTTTGCTGCGCCGTAACCAGCATGACCGGGTCGGCCGTAAACTTGCGTGCTTTAATAAGGTTGCTATCCAGTTTTTGCAGCACCAGCTTCAGGGTTGCCATGTCGATAACGACTTTTTCCATATCACTTCCACTTGGTAGCCCTGTCTCAGCCTTTTCCAAAAAGGTGGCGATATCGTGGGAAGCCCGCATGAAGTTCGGTATCTGTACGGTGTTGGTATCCATCAGGTAAAACGTGTCCAGATCTGGGTCGAGGGTAAGGTTGGAGGCATCCGCAATCGCCGCTGTCACATCCGCCAGGCTTTGGTAGCTGGCCTCGAGAGTGCCAAGCCCGTCGAGCGGGAACGGTGTACGCGCGACGATGTCTTCAAGCTGTGCCTTCACACCACTGTCGTCTTTTTCAAGCCGGCTGGGCAGGTTGTGATACTCACGTATCATTTCAAGGCCGACCAGTTCCTTTTCCGAGAAGGCGATCAACCCGTGGTACTCTTTATAAAGGAGCAGGGCAAAGGCCAGCGGCGGCACCGCCGCAAGCAGCATGATGAGTTTCAGCAAATTGCTGACGCTGGGGTTGAAGCGCGAGAAAACAGTCATGGCAGGATCTTTACGTTAAGGTTGATAAGATCAGTGTAAAAAGGTTGTGCGTTGGTTCAATGAAAGCTTGCCTAATGCCCTGCAAACCGCTTGGTTTGGCAGACATGGCTGTGCTGAATCTGCGACTTTCATCATATAATCAGTACATTAATCGTATGTCTTACATGGTGGTTAAACTATGTAGAGGAATTCCATGCAGAAAGTTCATACACCACTTGCCGAATCGACCAGTTTGGGGCATTGTCCGGCCCTAAAGAACGGTGCGCTTGTTGTGCCAAGCTGCTCGTGTTACAGATATTTGAGGACAAGAAGGGGACCCAAAACATGACCAAATCCGAACTCATCCAGAAACTTTCCAGCAATCACCCCGACCTCCGTGCCGACGATCTGGAAAAGCTGGTGAACACGATTTTTGAAGAAATCACCACCACGCTGGCCGAAGGTGGCCGCGTTGAGCTGCGTGGTTTTGGGGCCTTCTCCGTACGTGAGCGTGCCGCGCGCAAGGGCCGCAACCCGCGCACCGGTGTCGCTGTGAGCGTTCCCGCCAAGCGCGTGCCGTTCTTCAAGACCGGTAAAGAACTGCGCACCCGTATTAACAAATAGTACGGAGCGGCAGAAATCTGCCCGCAGGCTTCGCAGGCTCCCTGAGGGGAGCCTGTTTTGTAGGGCATGGGCGTGCTAGCTTACTTATATGAAACGTGTCCTTCTCGCCTTTGCTGTCGCTCCGCTGCTGCTAGCGCCGGTACGCTTGGACAATGCCACACCTGGGTTCTTCCAGCCTGCCGTCTCACCGGCGCCCGAGGCCTACAGCCTGCCACCCGCACAACCTTTAATTACGCCGACCGTCGTGTATGTGTCACCCACGGTCTATCCAGAAGCGTTAGGCGTCTCGTCCTCCAGCCTAAGCCTGCCGCAGGGCCCGCAACCGCAAACCCAGCCACCCGTGGTTATCCAGAGAGTCTACATGCAACCAGACAATACCATGCCGGAGAACCGCGCCGCACTCTGCCTACGTTCCCTACTGCTGGTGCAGGATATCGCCATGCTGAGTTACCAGCAGAAAAACACCACCAGCACCATCACCTTGGCCTCGGCGGCCACCGCCGCGGTTACCTCGGTGGTCAAGCAAAAGTGGCCGAACATGAACGCCTTCCACAAGGCCGCCAAGGGCCTGCCGTGGTTTTACCCTAATAAGGCCGAGTTATCGCAGGCCGTCGCGGCGGCCGAGTCCCTCTGTACACGGCAGTAATGTAAGCCCGAAGCTGCAGCGTTGCGTTGCGCTAATGCGCTGAAACTGCACGCTCCTTAATCCTATATCAGGCGGTTCGATTGACATTCCGCCGGACCTCCGTACACTCGGTAGCAATAATCTAGGAGAAGAACAGATGAAACGCCTTTCACTCGCTCTGGCAGCCACCGTCCTCACCGCAGGTGCGGCCCACGCCCAAAGCTACGCCCAAACAGCCGAACCCGCTCTTACCATTGGCGTCGGTGCCGCCTATGCACCGGAATACTCGGGGGCCGACGACTACGAAGCTACAGCCATTCCGCTGATCAACGCCAAAACCGAAATCACCCCCGGTAACACCCTTTACTTCAAGGGTCTTACCGCAGGTCTCGACCACCAAGTCGATGAACGCCTGAGCGTCGGCCTGATGGGCACCTACCGCGGCGAACGCGATAGCTCCGACAGCGACACCCTGCGCGGCATGGACGATGTCGACGGCGCGTTCGAAATCGGTCCGAAGGTCCGCTTCCAAGCCACCGAACAACTGGGTTTAGAAGCTAATGTGCTGTTCGACACTCTCGACGCCCACGACGGCTTTACCGCCCGTGCCGGCGCCGACTACGCCATGCCTCTCAGCGAAGTCACCATGCTGACTGTTAGCGGCGGCATGAACTACGGCAGCGAAGACTACGTCCAAACCTACTACGGCGTACCCACCAACCGTGCCACCGCCACCCGTGCGGCTTACAGCCCGGATGCCGGCCTGACCCACTTCGATGCCAACATCGGCGTGCGTCACAGCTTTACCCAAAACTGGAGCCTGATGGGAGGTATTGGTGCCGACTACCTGATCGGCGACGCGGCCGACAGCCCGCTGGTGAAGGAAGAGCTGCAACCGAAGGTCATGCTCGGCCTTGCCTACAGCTTTTAAGCTCTAAGCCGAAAAACGGCGCCGCAGGGCGCCTTTTTTCATGCGCTGTCAGCATAAGGCTTGAGCTTAAGCCTCTGCTGCGGTACCACAAGTGTCATGGATCTCTACCTTCACGCCATTCTGCTCGGCTTTGTCGAAGCCGCTACCGAATTTCTCCCCGTTTCCAGCACCGGCCACCTGATTTTGCTGAGCCATGTGCTGGGATTTGAAGGCGAGGGAGCGGATGTTTTCAAAGTCGCCATCCAGCTCGGTGCCGTACTGGCGGTCTGCGTATTGTACTTCACCAAACTCTGGAACGTCCTTATCGGTCTCCCCACCAAGCCGGAAGCACGCAGGTTTGCCCTTGCCGTTTTGATTGCCTTCTTTCCGGCTGCCTTATTGGGCGCAGGCTTGCACGGCTTTATCAAAAGCGTGCTGTTCTCGCCGTATGTGGTGTGTGTGGCGCTTGTCGTCGGCGGCTTTGCCATTTTGCTGGCCGAGCGTTTCGCCCCCAAATCCCGCATTCACGCGGTGGAAGACATGTCGTGGCTCACAAGCTTAAAGGTAGGTATGTGCCAATGCTTGGCACTCATTCCGGGCGTCAGCCGCAGCGGTGCCACCATCTTGGGTGGCTTGCTGATGGGGCTGGAGCGCAAAGTCGCCACCGAATTCTCATTTTTCCTCGCCATCCCCACCATGCTCGGCGCCACGGTGTACGACCTTTATAAAAACCGCGACGTGCTGACGCTTGACGACATGACACTCATCGTTATCGGCTTTGTCACCGCGTTTGTGGTGGCGTTGTGCGTGGTCAAATGGGTGGTCGGCTTCATCGCCCGCCACGGGTTTGCACCCTTTGCCTATTACCGTATTGTTCTTGGTAGCCTCGGCCTCGCCGTCCTCACCTGGCTTTAGGCCACCCGCCGTTTAGGCGGCATTATAGGTAAGTTGGCGCGCGGGTGTGTTGCCAGCTTCATCCTTCTCGTTGCCAAGGCTGACAAAGAAGGTCTGAATCATATTCTGCACATCCGTCATCCCGCGCGAAATATCGCCGGTCGCCTGCTCCTGCTCGCTCAGGCTGGTCGAGATCAAGTCGGCACTGCCGCTAATCCGCTCAATCGCGTCGGTGATTTTTTCCGCCGCCGACACGCTGGAAATCACCGCCTGCTGAATATCGGCAATTTTGGTCTTGATATCATCGGTTGCGGTGCCGGTGGCTTGGGCCAGTTTTTTCACTTCATCGGCCACCACGCCAAAACCGCGCCCGTGTTCACCGGCGCGCGCCGCTTCAATGCTGGCGTTTAGGGCCAGCAGGTTGGTTTGCTGGGCTACACCCTGAATCATCCCAACTACCGCTTCAATTTGCTGGGTGGCTTCGGTAAGGCGGGCGTTCACGCTTTGGGCTTCGCTGCTAAGGCTTCGCGCTTCCGAAGAAATCGCGCTTACACTCCGCGCCTGTTCGCCAATCGAGCTGGCCGAGCTGCTCAACTGCTCACTCGCCGCCGCCACACTAGAAATCTGCCCTGCCACCTCGTTGTCAAATCCGCGAATAAGGCCTTGCATCATCAAGGTGCGCTCGTCGGCGTGCTGGAGTTTAACGAGATACTCATACACGGCATAAATCGCGTCCAAATCCATAAACACGGCCTGCTGAAAACGCTCGCTCAACCGTTCCGCCACATTCCACTTAAGCCGTAATTTGGCCATGATGAGGGGTGTCACGCGGTTTAAAATCAGGCAATACGCGCCAAAAAACCAGCGCGGTTCTAAACCGATGTTGGCGTGTGCCATACCGATGCGCGTGACACGGGTTTCGTAATCGCGGGTAAAGCCTTCGGTAAATAGCTTGTGCCAGTGGTCGTATTGAGCTTGCTTGATTTTCTGCACATCGCGCCCCTCAAATAGTCGCGCCAAATGGGGTTGCTTGCCTACATGGGCATAAAATTCTTCTAGCACACTCATAAGTTGGGGGCTTATCAGCAGCCATACCTGTTTCAGGTCGGCTTCAAATGCGCCCGTCAGGCGCAAATAGCTGAGCCGTTCTGTGACATTCAGTGCGAAGGTGGGGTGTTGGGATGTCTTCATACACCAAAAAGTTGCATAAAGTAACAAGGTATTCAATTGACATTGGTCAAATAAAACAAAGCTAATTACAGGAGTTGCAGGAAGGACGCGAATATAATATGTCGCATAATACTACAACTTATAAGGGTAAAACAAACGTCTTTAACGAATCCGAAGATGTCGGGTAACCCGAAAAAACAGCCTTAAACACGGTTAACCCTACGGAATTGCTTGACGTGAGTGCCATTTCCCCCTAAAAGCCACCTCATACAGCCCCCCGGGCCACTAAGCGATACATGGAGTATCCGCCTTGTAGGGAGTTGAAACTAATGGGAGATTCCCATCATGGCAGGCTTCAAATTGAAGACCCGTAAAGCCGCTGCTAAGCGTTTCCGCAAAGCAACCGGTACCGGTAAAATCGTACGTTCCAAGGGCGCCCACGGCCACTTCCTCGCTAAACGCGGTCAAAAGGCTCGTTTGTCCCAAGGTACCACCATGGTTCACGAGAGCAACTTCGAACAGGTCAACCGTCTTGTTCCGTCGCTCGGCGCCAAGCGCAAGCGTTCCCAGGCCATCCGCAACGCCGCACGCCGTCTGGCTGCCGCCGCTGCTGCGGCCCTTACCGGCAAATCTGAATAATTGAAAGGGAGGAATAACACATGACTCGTTCCGCCTACGGTGCCGGTAACCGCCGCCGCCACAAGAAAATCCTCAACATGGCCAAGGGCTACCGCGGTCGCGCCAAGTCCTGCTTCCGTGTTGCTATCGAGAAGGTCGAAAAGGCCCTCCGCTACCAATACCGCGACCGTCGCAACAAGAAGCGCGACTTCCGCAGCCTGTGGATCATGCGTATCAACGCCGCAGCCCGCCAAGAAGGCCTGTCCTACAGCGTCTTCATGGGTGGCCTGAAGAAGGCCAACGTGCAGGTCGACCGTAAGGTTCTGGCCCACCTGGCCGCCTTCGAAAACAACGCTTTCAAAGCGATTGTCGAGCAAGCCAAGACCGCACTGAAGAAGTAGTTCTTCAGAACGCAGAAAAGCCGCCCACTTGGGCGGCTTTCTTGTTTGTATTCAGTCTGGGGTCAGCGTCTACGCCATACCGTCAGGCTGTCGTTCGTGCCGTACCAATGGGGTAGTACTGTCTCATCCAGCTTGTCAAAGTTCTTCTCCAGAAAGGTGAAGAACTCAGGCGTGGCCATGATACCGTTCTTCTTCTCACCGATGAAAAACAGTAACTGGCCAGTTTTCATCTGGGAGGCAAGGGTTTGCGGATAAGTGGCATTCCGTGGCGGCCATCCCATCAGAACATCCCGATGCTGACCATATTTGCGGAACGCACGTTCGGCATTCAGGTTTTCGCATGCCACCCACTGGCGATGGGAGTGCTGATCGAAGTCGCGCCCCCAATTGGCATTCTCCCGTAAGATGTCAGTAGGCTTAACATCTATACCGGCATTGGCCAGAAGCATAGACCATGTGCCATTTCCGGCGCCCACTTCCACAATGGCGCGGGAGTAGCGGGCTATCAGCTCAACAGCCTCACGGCAGGGGGTAGACCACCCGCACGCCGCAAGAAACTGCCGTCGTACCGGTTCAAAGTCGGGGTTAGCCGAGTAGAAACGGGTGACTGTGGCGATCTTTTGGTGTTCAGGTGCTACACCTTGGTTAAGGTGCTCCAGCATAATATCGACAGGATTGGCGAGTGGTAGGATGTTGAGAGTGTGTAGAGCATAACGAAAAGGAACGTAAAACCGTTGCATGGAGTCTCCTTCCTTGCATGGGGCGGTGGATATCGAACGAAGTATATAGACCAAAGTGTCCTTTGAATCCATTAAAATGTACACAAGTTGTAAGATATCACGTAGAGTTAGTTGGACACGTCTCGGAGAAAAAACGAATGTCGCAAGAGAATGAAAACTACATTTACCTTTATACCGGCCCCCTGCGCGATAAGATGGACAGGGTCGCCGAAGTCTATATGATGCCTCATTTTCAGGATTATACCCGAGGTAAACCTACCCAGATCATCTTGATGGCAGCAACAGACACGTCTCCGCAGGGAGAAGTCTATGTCGGAGGCAGTAACTTTATGTCGACGGTTTTTCCGGAAACGGTGAAGCCACAATGGGAGTACCTCCGTAAGCTGGAATGGCGTGAGATCGGTGAGGAGAGTGTTCCGCAAACTCTGTTGCAGGAAGTGGCGGAACAGCGGTTAAGCCTGTTGGAGTCGCCCGTTTGGAAACGCATGAGTACGCCTTACAAAGATGGCACCCGCTTTCTTATCGAAATGCAGATGGCCGTTTTCTCGGGCGGCCCCTCCACGCCAGAACACGGAAGCCAGCTGATGAATGCAATTGAAAAGCTTATTCACTAAGTGGAAAGCCAATAGTCGAAAAATGAGAAAGCCGCCCACTTGGGCGGCTTTCTTGTGCCATAACGCAATCAGTCTTGGCATTTCCGTCTCCATATTCCATGGAAATGGATTTTCAGCCCTCCATCAGAAGAGCGTTTCAGCCACGTCTTCCGTTTGAACCGAACGAGAAAGCGCGGTTTGTAAAACGAAGGCATCAGCATTTTTGCACCTCAGTTGGCTTGCTCCGTTCAGTAACGCGGAACGGTGTATCGGCAAAGAGAATGTCTTCCAGCCGCTGCTGAGGAGCAGGGCTTTCAGTCTGATGCACAATAAGTGCATAGGTCCCAACGCGGCCGTGGCCGTGTTCAACGCAGTGAACTTTCATAGCAAAACTCCTTTGCCGTTTGAGATGGAAATCAGTGAGCAGAATTGAAGAGAAACAGTCGGAAAATCAGTCATTCAGCTTAGGCGCAACATCTTAAGTTCGTCAATCTTAAAACAAAACGGCGCCCTCAGGCGCCGTCTCGTGTTAGCTCGGTTTAATTCACCACCATCCTCAACGTTTTCCAGAAACGCTGTGGTACCAGCAAACCGACCGGAACCACGGCACCACTGGGCGACAGATTATTGGTATTGAACACCATAATCGGCATGCTAAGTTCGGTGTTGCGCAACGTCTGCTGCGAAGTAGCAATGCTGGCTTCGCCAACGTTGCCGAACAATTTTGGGAAGTCTTTCCGAGGCTGCGGAAAACGGAACTCAAGGAGTTCCCACTTCACAAATACAGCTGCAAAAATGAAGGAATCATCCAGCACCTGCAGCAGCATATTGTCTTTACGCAGCGTCCGTAGCCATGTTTCGTGGCTTAAGCCCATTTTCAACGTCCCTTTGGACGGTATGTCTTGCCATCTCGGCAGCATGGTAACCTCCTCAGGTTAAAAAAAGGAACGCAATATATGATAAGTCTCATATATAGGGCGCCCCCAACCTTTTACCAACCCCCAGCTTTGCAAACGCGCTAACATGCCGTATAATCGGCGTTATGGATATCCAACCCGTCTTGCAGCAAATTCCCGCCGCCGGTGCCGAGGCACTGGAGGCTATCCGCATTCAATACCTCGGCCAGAACGGCACTCTTACGGCGCAGATGAAGGAACTCGGCAAACTCGACGCCGAAACGCGCAAGGCCCGTGGTGCCGAGCTGAATGTTCTAAAAACCGAACTCGCCGCCGCCATTTCCACCCGTAAGGAGCAATTGGAAACCGAAGCTCTGAACGCCAAACTGGCCAACGAGGCGATCGACGTGACGTTGCCGGCCGACCCCACCTACGGCGGCCGCATCCACCCCATCACCGCCGCCATGGAAGATATCGCCGCGGCACTGCGTAGCTTGGGCTTCACTCACGCCTACGGGCCAGAGGTGGAAACCGACGACTACAACTTCACCAAACTGAACCTGCCGGAGCACCACCCCGCACGGCAAGACCAAGACACTTTCTACCTCAACCCGTTTAACGACGAAGGCAGCCGTTACCTCCTCCGCACCCAAACCAGCAACGTGCAGGTGCGCACTTTAGAGGGCGTCAAACCGCCGTTCCGTGTCATGGGTATCGGCCGCGTCTACCGCCGCGACTACGACCTCACCCACACCCCGCAATTCCACCAAGTGGAAGGCATGATGGTCGACAGCGGCACCACCTTCGCCCACATGCGCGGTGTCCTCAGCGAGTTTTTGCGCCTCTATTTCGGCAAGCCGCTGAAAACCCGTATGCGCCCGCACTACTTCCCGTTCACCGAGCCCAGCGCGGAAATGGACGTGGAATGCCATATGTGCAGGGGGGCGGGCTGCCGTGTTTGCAAGCAAACCGGCTGGCTGGAAGTCTTGGGCTGCGGCATGGTCCACCGCAACGTACTGGCTGTGGGTGGGCTGGATGTTTCTGAAGTCCAGGGTTTTGCCTTCGGGGCAGGGGTCGAGCGCCTCGCCATGCTCAAATACGGTATTTCCGACCTGCGCCTCTTCTACGAAAGCCATTCCGCCTTCTTGCGCCAGTTCGGAAAACCTCCGGTTTCCGCAGCTTAGAACTTTTTTTAACAAAAAAGTGCTGTCAGACCGAACCGAACCCGTTGACGCGCGTTATAAGAAAAGCCAACCTAACACCCACAACACCCAGAGATAGGAAAACGACAATGAAAAAAGCTCTCTTCACCCTCGCAGCTGTAGCTCTTCTGACCGGCTGTGCAAGCGCTCAACAATGCATCCAGCCCGACCCGCTGGTACCCGCCTATTCCAACGACAGCACGCTGAAAAGCGCCGAGTAACTCCGGTCTGTCATAAAGGTCCCCTAAGTGGGGGCCTTTTCTTTTTGAAAAAAGCCGATTAGGCTTGGAACCGAAACGCATCCCAACGGTTAAAAAGACATGAAAAAGCTCTCCCTTCTCGCACTTCTTGGCCTCGCCGCCTGCTCCACCACGCCGCAGTATTATGCCGATCAGTCCCCGAAAATGGACTTCATCAGCTATTTCTCCGGCATCACCCACGGCCACGGCGCCATTTACGATTTTCGCGGCCGCGTCTCCGACCGCTTTTATGTGAAGATGCAAGGCACCGCCGGCACCGACGCCCAAGGCCGCCGCACGCTTATCATCGATGAAGACTTTACTTACACCTCCGGCAAAACCCAAAAACGCGGCTGGAACGTAGTGGAGGTAGCGAAAGGCAAGCTGGAAGCCACCGCCGCCGACGTCCCCGGCAAGGCTACGGGCACCGAGTCTGGCAACAGCGTCCAGTTCAACTACCCGCTCACCATCACGCGGGAAAGCGGCAGCACCGTCACGGTGTCGTCTAACGACTGGATGTGGATGATGCCGCACAACACCGTGCTCAACCGCAATACGTTTTCCAAATTTGGTATTCCGGTGGCCGAGCTGGTCATCAACTTCACCAAAACCGCACCGTAACGCGCGCCCAACGCACGGAAACGCTTGACGGAACTGTGCCAAAAGGCCAAAAAAGGGCATGAAAATCGTCCTCTCCTGGCTGGAAAACTACATCGCCATCACACCCGGCACATCCTTGCAAACGCTGGAAGCCGCGCTCATCCAATTGGGCCACGAAGTCGATGCCATCCACACCTCGGGCCAGAGCTTTGAGAATGTCGTGATCGGCAAAATCCTCAGCCGTGAGCAACACCCGAATGCCGACAAACTCGGCGTGTGCATGGTGGATGCCGGCGAGGGGGCTCCGCGCCAAATCGTCTGCGGTGCCCCCAACGCGCGTGCGGGCCTCACCGTCGCCGTGGCCATGCCGGGCGCGGTACTGCCGGGCGATTTCGAGATCAAAGTCTCCAAAATCCGCGATGTCGAATCCAAAGGCATGCTCTGCTCGCAACGCGAACTCGGCATGGGCAACGAGCATAACGGCATCTGGGAAATCGAGGACGCAAACGCTGTCGTCGGCGCGCCCCTCAACACCATCCTGCCAGCGCCAGAAACCGTGCTGGAAGTCTCGCTGACCCCCAACCGCGGCGACTGCTTCAGCCACCTCGGTATTGCACGAGAACTCGCCGCCATGGGCCTCGGCACCCTCAAGCCGCTGCCGCAGCTGCAGGCGGGTCAAGCCACTTCGTCCATCAAGGCTGTCACCAGTACTGAGAATTGCCCCAGCCTCAACCTGCTGGAAATCACCGGCATCAAAAACGTCCAAAGCCCCGCGCACATCCGCGCGCAGCTCGAGGCCGCAGGCCTGCGCCCCAAAAATGCGCTGGTCGACGCCACCAACTACGTCATGCTGGCCCTCGGCCAACCCATGCACGCCTACGATGCGAAAAAACTGAACGGCACGAGCATCACCGCCGCCGCCGCCAAGGGAGGCGAAGTCTTCGAAGGCCTCAACGACACCAAGCTCACGCTGGGCGAAGGCGACATCATCATCACCGATGAACAAGGCGTCATCGGCCTCGGCGGTATTCTCGGCGGTGCGGGTAGCGCGGTGTCGGATGACACCACCGACATCGTGCTGGAAGCCGCCTACTTCAATCCCGTCCGCATCGCCCTGTCCGGCCAGCGTCACGTGCTCCATACCGACGCCCGCCAGCGCTTCGAGCGCAGCATCGACCCGACCTTGGGCGCCTATGCTCTCCAATACTGCGCACACCTCATTACCGACTGGGCCGGTGGCACCATCTCCGCACCTGTCAGCACGGGCGAGGGGGCACCCAAACCGCAGGCCATCGCCTACGACACCACGTTCTTCAGTAACTACATCGGCATGGACGTAGCCGCCGATAAGCAAATCGAAGTGCTGGAGCACCTCGGCTTCAGCATCAAGCAACTGTCGGCCACCGAGCTGTCGGTCACCCCGCCCAGCTACCGCACCTACATGACTACACCGGAAGACCTGACCGAAGAAATTCTCCGCGTAATCGGCTACGAAAACGTCGCCCCCGTACTGCCCCACGGCATCGGCGGCCAGTTCGAGGTCAACGGTACCGCGATCTCCCTCGACCGCATGGCCCGCCGCGCCTGCGCCGCCACCGGCTTTTTGGAGAGCATGACCTACAGCTTCATTGGCGACGCCACCGCGCAAACCTTTGCCAATGGCGCGCAGCTCCTCAGTCTCGCCAACCCGTTGGCCCAAACCGACATGACCACCATGCGCCCCAGCCTGTTGCCGGGCCTGCTCAACGCCGCCAGCAAAAACTTCGCGAACTCCGACGCCACCCCGCGTCTCGCCGAAGTCGGCAAGGTCTTCTCCGTGCAAAAGGGCAAACTGACCGAATCCCTCATGGCCGCAGGCGTGCTCGTCGCCACCGGCGCGCGCAACTGGAAGGGCCCGGAAGCCAAGCCGGATACCTTCTCGGCCAAAGCCTCTGCTCTACAAATCCTCAACATCCTCGGCGCCCCGACCGAAAGCGCTACAGTAGAGGCCAAAGCGCCGCAACACTACCACCCCGGCCGCAGCGGTACTCTCTCCATCGGCCCGTTCGTGCTGGCCACCTTTGGCGAGCTCCACCCCGGTCTGCGCAAGCAGTATGAAATTCCGGCCTCCGCCGGCCCCATCGCGATGTTCGAACTGTACCTCGAGCCGCTGCTTAAACTGCAAAGCAAAGCCCGTCCGTGGTCGGCCTCACCGTATCCGCCGGTACAGCGCGACCTCGCCTTCCTGCTGCCCAAAACCGTCACCGCGCAACAGGTCACCGGCGTTATTCAGGCCACCAAGCAACCGCTGCTGAAGGCCGTGGAAGTCTTCGACCACTACGTCGGAGATCGTATCGAAGCCGACAAGCAATCGCTGGCCGTCTCCCTGACGCTCCAAAGCGCTGAGAAGACTCTCACCGACGCCGATATCAACGCCGTCCTCCAAACCGCCACAGAGGCCGTCCAGTCCAAGCTGAACGGTACCCTTCGTAGCTAACAAAGGCCCCACCCCATGCCAACCCAGCTCACATCCCGTCACATCCTGCTGCTACTAGCTTGTATGGCGTTCGGGCTGTCGGCGTCGGGGTTTGTGCTGGAGTACGGCTTCGGCGTCATCCCCTGCAAAATGTGCTGGTGGCAACGCTACGCCCACTGGGCTATCCTCGCCCTCAGCCTGCTGGGTGCCGCACACCCCAAACTGCAACGTCCGGCCCTCATGGCCATTCTCTCCGCCGCGCTCACCGGCCTCGGCATCGCCGCATGGCAATTTGCCGCCCAACACGGTTGGCTGCCATTCCCGGCCAGCTGTACGTCGGATGCCGCGCAAGCCTTCTCCTCGGCCGAAGATCTGCTCAGCAACCTCAACCGCGTCAAAATCGTGCCGTGCGACAAAGAAACCTTCACCCTCCTCGGCCTCTCCCTCGCGGGTTGGAATATCCCCGCTATGCTCGCCGTCCTAGGCCTGTCAGGCTTGGCTTTGCGCCGCCCCTCATAAACCAATACGACATGAAGTCGGAGACATAGGCCATGAAGGCCTCCCTTTTGTGTGGAGACATTCTATGTCTGTTAAATCTACTGGCGCGCTTATCGTACTGTTCCTCTTTACCTCGGTCTTTATCGAGGCAGTAACGCTTTTCAGCTTATGGAACAGCTACTTTAAGATTGCCATAGCTCAGTGGGCCCTCTGGACGGCAGGCATGATGTGCCTTGCCTGCCTGATTGGCCCCGCCTGGCAGCGCTACGCTGCCGAGTAACGAAGAGAAGGGCGCCCGCAGGCGCCCTTTCTCGTATGTCAGCTTAGTCCTGACGACGCGGGCGACGTTCGCCACCACCGCTACGGTCGCGGTCACCGCCACGGTTGCCACCACGGTCGCCACGGCCACCACGGTCGCCACCGCGGTCACGGCCGCCATCACGACGGTTGCCACGGTTGTCGTCTTCACCTTCGGCGCGTTCGCGCTTCTGGGTACCACCGGCTTCAATCACCGATGCAATACGCTCGGCCACAATCCCTTCCTGCGGGATGTCCTTGACAGTCAAACGGATTTTACCGCGGTCATCGAGATCGATAACCTTCACGGTTACGCTGTAACCGGTTTCCAGCACGTCGGTGATGTGACCCAGACGGACCGGCACAACCTCAGATACGTGTACCAGACCTTCCTTGCCGCCCATGAAGCTGACAAACGCCCCAAAATCGGTGGTGTTCAGCACGGTACCGGCGTAGGTCGCGCCCAGCTCGGGCTTGGCGAACATGTTGTCGATGTGCGCAATGCACGCCTTCATGTTGTCGCGGGATACGCTCGCTACAACTACCTTGCCGTCATCATCGATGTCGATGGTGCAGTTGTACTGCTCGCACAGGCCACGGATAGTCTCGCCGCCCTTACCGATAAGAACGCGGATGTTGTCCTTCTCGATCTGGATGGTTTCCATTGCAGGCGCAAAGTCCGAAATCTCGGTACGGGCTTCGGTAATCGCCTTGGCCATCTTGCCCAGAATGTGCAGGCGGCCGCCACGGGCTTGCTCAAGGGCCTGCTCCATGATGTCGCGGGTAATGGAGGTAATCTTGATGTCCATCTGCAGCGCGGTGATACCTTCTGCGGAACCGGCTACCTTAAAGTCCATGTCGCCAAGGTGGTCTTCGTCACCCATGATGTCGGACAGAACCACATAGTCCTTGCCTTCCTTCACCAGGCCCATCGCAATACCGGCAATCGGGCGCGGCAGCGGGCAACCGGCAGCCATCAGCGCCATGCTGGTACCGCACACGGTGGCCATGGAGGACGAACCGTTGGATTCCAGAATTTCACTCACGATACGCAGGGTGTACGGGAATTCTTGCGCGGTCGGCAGCAGCGGGTTGATGGAACGCCAGCCGAGCTTGCCGTGACCGATTTCGCGACGGCCCGGGGCGCCCATGCGGCCGGTTTCGCCCACGCTAAACGGCGGGAAGTTGTAGTGCAGCAAGAAGCGCTCTTTGCTTTCGCCTTCCATGACATCGATAATCTGCTCATCTTGGCCGGTACCGAGGGTCACCACCACAAGGGCTTGGGTCTCACCACGGGTGAACAGCGCGGAACCATGAGTGCGCGGCAATACATCCACTTCGCACACAATCGGGCGCACATCCACAGGGCTGCGGCCATCAATACGCACCTTCTTCTTCAGTACGTCGCGGCGCAGCACGTCGGCTTGCATGTTCTTCACCAGCTTGGCCACCTTGTCGGCCTTGGCGGCGTCAAAGCTGTCGGTGCCTTCTTCACCGGCGTGGGCCAGCACGGCGGCCTTCTTCACGGCATCCAGCGCCTTTACGCGGCTTTGCTTGTCGCTAATCTTGTAAGCGGCTACAATGTCGTCGCCGTAAGCTTTTTCCAGCTTGGCTTCCAGCTCAGACACATCTTCGCTTTCCGGCATCACAAACGCCGGCTTGGCAGCGGCTTCGGCCAGTTCGGTAATTGCCTTGATGACCTTCTGGAAACGCTCGTGACCAAACATCACGGCTTCCAGCATCACATCTTCCGGCAGTTCCTTGGCTTCACTTTCCACCATCAGCACGCCTTCGGTGGTACCGGCCACAACCAGATCCAGCTCGCTGTTGGCTTGCTCGGAAACCGTCGGGTTCAGCACCAGCGTGCCATCAATAAAACCAACACGCGCGGCACCGATGGGGCCCATGAACGGCGCACCGGAAATGGCAAGAGCGGCCGAGGCAGCAATCATTGCCGGAATATCGGCTTCGTTTTCGCGGTCGTATTGCAGAACTTGGGTCACCACTTGGGTGTCGTTCTTAAAGCCCTTGGCAAACAGGGGGCGGATCGGACGGTCGATCAGGCGGCTTACCAGCGTTTCGCGCTCGCCGGGTTGGCCTTCACGCTTCTTAAAACCACCGGGAATACGGCCACCGGCATAGAATTTTTCTTGGTAGTTGCAGGTGAGGGGGAAGAAATCAACGCCGGCCTTGGGCTCTTTGGCGAACACCACGGTCCCGAGAACAACGGTCTCACCGTAGGTAACAACCACGGCGCCATCGGCCTGACGGGCCATTTTGCCGGTTTCGATGGTCAGCTGCTTGCCGCCCCACTCGATGCTTTTTTTGTAGATTGTGAACAACTTAGGTCACTCCTTTTGAATTGAAGAGGCCTGCCGTGCTGAGAGTTGTAGGTGGTTTCCGCTAGAATTGGGCTTGCCTGCCCGCCGCTTTGTGTCCGCTTACCGCTTTAAGTCCGCCGTGCCGCTTTGTTGGTTTACATACTGCTTTTAACGCTTTCCTTATAGGCCAACCCCCATCTTTTCACAAGCCCTAACACAAGGGCTTTGGCACAAAGCGTATTTCGCGATATACAGAACACATGAGCACTTCCATCTCCCCAAAGCCGATCAGTTTCTCCGGCATCCAGTCCTCCGGCATTCCCAGCATCGGTAACTACATCGGCGCGTTCAAGCCGTTCACCGCCTACCCGCAAACGCACAAGGCGTACTTTTGTGTGGTAGACCACCACGCCATTACCGTGCGCCAAGAACCGAAGGACCTCTTCGAAAACAGCTACGGTGTCGCCGCATGGTACCTCGCCGCAGGCCTCAACCCGCACGAGTGCACCCTCTTCATCCAAAGCCATGTGAAGGAGCACACCGAACTCGGCTGGATCCTCAACACCTTCACCCAGATGGGCGAGCTGGAACGCATGACCCAGTTCAAGGACAAGGCCGCCCGCCATAAGGAGAACGTCAACGCCGGCCTGTTCGGCTACCCAGTACTGATGGCCGCCGATATCCTGCTCTATAACACGCAAGAGGTGCCGGTCGGCGACGACCAGATCCAGCACATCGAGCTGGCTCGCAACATCGCCACGCGCTTTAACAACATCTATGGAGACACCTTCGTGATGCCCAAAGGCGTCATCCCCAAATCCGGCGCCCGCGTGAAGGACCTGCAAGAGCCGACCCGTAAGATGAGCAAATCCCAACCCGGCCCGGGCACCATTTTGCTGAACGAATCGCCCGCCGAAGCCGCCAAAAAAATCAAGCGCGCGCAAACCGACAGCCTGGGCGTGATCGCGTACGATACGGAAAACCAGCCCGGCATCGCCAACCTGCTGGAGATTTTAGGCGGCCTTACCAACCGCACGCCGCAAGCCGTGGCACAGGAATTTGAAGGCCAGCAATACGGCGCCTTGAAGGGCGCGGTGGCTGAAGCTGTAGTCTTTGCGCTAGAGCCTTTGCAAGCCGAATACACGCGTTTGATGTCGGATAAGGCCGAGCTACACCGCATTCTGGCCAAAGGTGCCGACGACGCCCGCGAGGTTGCCGCCCAAACCGTGCGCAAGGTTAAGGAAAAAATGGGTTACGTTCTCGCCTAACCGGAGTAAGGTGCGGCCATGAAATTCACGTTTTCACCCGCGCTGGTTAAAAAAGCCGAGCGCTGGGTTATCGCCCTGATAGGTAGCACTGTCGCGGTAACCCTTATTGTCACGCTGCTCGCGGGGCGCGAGTCGTTCAGTGCCAGCTTGCAGGCCATCTCACCCACCGCCTTGCTCTGGCTGATAGGCCTGACCATCTTCGAGAGTACCGTGCGCTTTTATCGTTACGATATCGCCGCGCGCGCTCTCGGCCTCAAAATCCCATTCTGGCGGCTTATGTACTACTACACCGTGGGCTACGGCCTGCTGCCCACACCGGGCAAAGTCGGTGTCGCTATCCGCCTCTGGCTCATCAAGCAATATCACGGCATTTCCTACAGCCGCAGTGCACCACTGCTGATCATGGACTTCATCACCGACGCCCTCGCCATGGCGTCGCTCGCCGCGTTCTCGCTGTTGTTAATCGACGACCCGCGCCTCAACACCATCGGCTATATCCTTGGCTTCGGCTTGGTGCTCGGCCTCTCGGGCGTCCTGCTGGCACCGCGTTACATGGCCAGTTTTGTCAAAATGGGCTACGCCATGGCGGGCCGCCGCAAACCCCGCACCTTCGCGCGCTTGCTCATGCTGGTGCGCACCACCTCGCAGGTTTTAGGCGTCAAACTTTTATTTAGTGCAACAGCACTCAGCTTTGTCGGTTGGGCGTCCATCGGTATCGGTATCGCCATGCTCATGCAGGGCTTCGGCCACCAAAGCTTCACCGCAACCGAAGGCTCGCTCATCATCTCCCTCGCCACCATGGGCGGCTTTATTACCATGATGCCCGCCGGCGTCGGCGGTGCGGAAGTCACCATGGCGGGCCTCTTCACCATGTTCGGCGTACCCTTCGCCCAAGCCGTATTAGCCACCGCGTTGGTACGTCTTATTGTTCTTTGGTCAACGGTACTTGTCGGGTTGGGTCTCCTTCCGTTAGCATTGCGCGGAATTCCCAAAACAAAATTAACTAAAAAACAGAAAAAAGGGTCTAAGGAATGAAAAAGACGACTCTCGGTCTCGCTCTTGCCGCACTCTGTGCAGTAGGCGGTACCGGCGCATGGTATGCCCTGCATAACAAGGCTGCTCAAGCGCCGAATCAAACCGATGTCATCATGTCGGGTCTGCTGTCCAATCCGGAGCAGGTCGACCCCATGTCGTGGGGCATCGTCGCCAACCAGCTGTTCAACCAAGGCGACAAACTGCGCGCGGCCTTTTGTTTCTATGTGTTTCAGGTTCGCACCCTGCCGTTTGTTAAAGCGCTGGAAGGCACGGCCAACGATAATAACATCGTTGCCTCGCGTAACGGCCTGAACCAGTTGCTGGCTTCGCAGATCAACGAATGGATCGCAACCGACCCGGAAGCCGTCTATCAGGTCGCACGTCAGGCCATTGCCTATGAAGCGTCTCTGAGTCAAGACAATCTCCGCCCGCAAAGCGTTCCGCAAGAGGCATGGCGCCTGATTGTCGCCCAAGAGCGTCAGTCCTATGCCCAGGAAATGGAAAACACGCTGGGTTCGCCCCAGCAGCGTCAAGCCTTAGCCGAGCTCCGCCGCGCCACGGGCTTTGAAGTCGGCCCGCTGAAAGAACCCGGTGCACCCTTGCCACCGGAATGGCTGAGTCCCGCTGCCAGCAAATAGCAGATGAAACCGTAAAAAAGCGGCTAAGCCGCTTTTTTTACGGTTATTATCTACAGTTAATTCGGGTGCAATAATGCTGACCGAGATCAGATCCGCCTGTTGCTCCCGTCACTCTGTAACCCGCGGGGCAGGGCAGCGGAACGTTCTGACCCTCTCGTCCTCCCACATGTTTTATTCCGGACATTACAATCTCTAGCGAGCAGCTAGGAGCGGGTGTGTTCACACTTGCAGGCGCACAAGAATTCGCATTTCGGTTATAAATCAGATTCTGGTTACCGCAGTTTAAAACATTATTAAGTAGGGCAGGGCTGATACAATCATCTGCGTCAGATCCACTCACTCCGGGTCCGTACAAAAGGCCCTTGCGGTTACATATCTCGATACGGTTCGCTTTTGCCAAAGCGCTGTCCGCAGTAATTTGAGCAGTACGCGCGGTTCCTTGGGCTGCATCGACAAGTACTTTCAAAGCCGTCCAGCTAGACTCCACCTGCAGATTACCCGAAGCCGTACGTTCTTGAGCTGTTAGAGATAAAATCATAGTGGCAGACATAACTGCCGTGAGGAGACATATACGCATACTGCAAAGTAGCGAACAGCTAACAAGGATGACAAATGGTTATTACATCTTGATCGAGAAGCTAGGAAAGAGTGTAACATAAAAGTTTGTTACACTTTTCCCATCGTAAGGTGCCTAACTCTCCAACTCGCGCAACCGGCCAATTACCACACTCAGCATCGCCACACTCATGTCACGCGTCTTCATCACGTCGCGCACCAGGCTGTAGTAGCGCTCCAGCTTTTCAGCGTGCTCGTGTGCCCATGTGTCCAGCGCGATGTTCTTACCCAGCAGGCGGCGGCTCAGCGCCGTCTGGCGGCTGAACACTTCCTGCGCCATGGTCTGTACCGCTTGGCGCGTCCACGCATCCGGCACCGGCATGGTACGTACTTTGCGTATCAGGCCCGGCATCTTCAACACCTCACCCACGCGCAGGTGTGTGAGCAACACCTCACCCAGCGGTTGCTTCAACTCGCTACTCAGCATCGCCACATCGGGCGCCACCACCAACGGAGATAACTGCGCCAAACGTGCCGCCATATCATTCGGCACACCCATACTCTGCCATTCCTCGACCCAACGCACCATCTCGGGGCGGCCCTTCAGGGCGGTGGGCAACAGGCTCAGTATCTCAGCCACCGGCTTCTGCAAACGGTTCATCCAGAGGCTTACGTTCACAGGCTGGCCATGCCGCAGCACCCACGCCGCCAGCACGCCGCACACCAGCTTCAGGCGCTGGCTTACCGCAAGCGTGGTCTTCAGCGGCACGTTGCTGTCCAAGTGCTCCAAACGCGCCCATAGGCCGGCAAGGTCGCTCACCATTGCAGCTACACCCAAGGCACGGGCTGCATCACGCGCTTGCGCCTCAAAGTCGCCCATCAGGCGGGGGATGGAGAGAATACCAAGCCGGTTGACCAACAGGTTGGCCAGCACGGTTGCCAGAATATGGTTTGCCAGCGGATGTTTTTCAATCAAGTCGCCAAACTTGGCTTGCAGCCCGCGGGGGAAGTACCACGCCAGCAAGAGCTTCAGCATCGGGTTGGCCAATAGCTCGTCGTCTTTCAAAATTTCCGCACGCAGCCACGCCTTGGTGCCCGCCAGCAGCGCGCACATCTCGGGGCGGGTGTAGCGGCCATCGCTGCGGGTTTTCAGCTCCTTCAAGGTCGGTAGGCAATCCACCACGGGGTCTAAAATATCCTCGCGTACCAGCTTTTCCTGCCAGCCATGCAGTTCGGTATGGTAGGTCTCGTGTTCGGCGCAATCCATGGTCACAGCCAAATTCTGCTGGGCATTGTCGCGCAGTACCAATACGGCAATGTCGTCGGTCAGGCTGCGCAGCAGCTTCACGCGTCCGGCTTCATCAAGCGTACCGTTACGCAGCGCCATCTGTAGTAGAATTTTCACGTTCACTTCATGGTCGCTGGTGTCCACACCGGCGCTGTTGTCCAGTGCGTCGGTATTCAGCATCACGCCACAACGCGCCAATTCCACACGTCCGCGCGGCGTAATCCCAAGGTTACCGCCTTCGCCAATCACACGCGCCCGCACAGTGGTGGCATCTACGCGTACATCATCGTTGGCTTTGTCGGCCGCAGCTAAGTGAGACTCATCGCTGGCCTTGATATACGTCCCGATACCGCCATTCCACAACACATCCACCTGCGCGCGCAAAATCGCTTTAATCAGGTCTTCCGGCACCATGTGGCTCACCTTCACACCCAAGCGCGATTGAATCGCGGGGCTCAGGTCAATCCGCTTGGCCGCACGGGGGAAGACACCACCACCGGCCGAAATCAGTTTGGTATCATAGCCATCCCAGCCCAAGCCCCCATCAAACAGCCGCTGGCGTTCGGCAAAGCTCTTCGCAGGGTCCGGGTTGGGGTCGAGGAAGATATGCATGTGGTTGAACGCCGCCAGCAACTGCACGTGCTTGTCGCGCAGCAGGCCATTCCCAAACACGTCGCCGCCCATGTCGCCCACACCCACAACGGTTACGGGGCGCTCCGGCTTCGGCAGCAGGTCCAGCGTGTTCAGGTGGTGAATAACACTCACCCACGCACCGCGCGCGGTAATGCCCATTTCCTTGTGGTCGTAACCCTTGCTACCGCCGCTGGCAAAGGCATCACCCAGCCAGAATCCATCCTTAATACCATCCCAATACGCCGCCGCTAAAGCTTCACCGTTGGCGATATCCGAGAATTTGGCCGTACCCTTATCGGCGGCCACCACCAGATACGGGTCATCGCCATCATGGCGTACCACACCGCGTGGTGCCACCACGTTGCCCTTGGCGTCATAGGTATCGGTAATGCTGAGCAACGCACGGATGTAAAGCTTGTACGCCTCCACCGGCACACCTCGCCGCACAAAGAAGCCACCTTTGGCCCCCACCGGCACGATAATGGTATTCTTGCGCATCTGCGCGGTCATCAGACCCAGAATTTCGGTGCGGTAGTCGCTGGCGCGGTTGCTGTGGCGCAAACCGCCACGGGCTACGGGCCCGCCGCGCAGGTGCACACCTTCCACCTGCGGGTGGTAAATCGCGATTTCGCGCCACGGGCGCGGTTCGGCCAAGCCGGGCACCTGTGCGCAATCCAATTTAAAGGCAATCGCTTCACCTATGCCGTTGTTGGCGGCCTCGCGCCCGGGCTGCCATACGTTGGTGCGCAAAATCGCTTTCACCACACCATACGCCGTGCGCCATACACGCTCTTCTTCGGCGGTGGCCATGTCCAAAATCGCTTGGTCCATCAACGCTTCCAACGGTTTGGCCAAACGCTTGCGACGGGCCTCCGCCACACCGGGTTCGTGTGCGGCGGTGAACAATTCCCACAGCGTGCGGGCAAGGTCGGGGCGGGCCCGCACCAACTGGCGCACGGTGCGCGGGTCAAGGCGGCGGTCCACCTGCTGCAGGTACGCCACCCAACCGCGCCACACGGTAATTTCCCGCACACCCATCGCCGCACCCAGCGCCAACCGGTTCAGGCTGTCTTCTTCCAAAATATCGCGCAGGCAAGCATCCACCACGGCTATCAACGCAGCACGGTTGGCGTCGGTCAGGGGCATCTCCGGCATCGCGCACTGCACGTCGTGCACCCATACATCACCCAGCTGGAAGGTATCTTCGCTCAACGCCTTCAAGCCGCAACTATCCACCAGCGGCATCAGCTCGGCCAGCGTCCAGCGGCCACCGCGCTTGAGCAAACGTAGGCGCAAACCATCACGTTCTTCCAAACGCACTTGTTGGTCGGCACCACTCGCCACAAACGCCGCATCGTCCACCGCCACGTTCACATGGGTGGCACTGCGGTAGGCCACATCGGCCAACGGCGCAAAGGTACGCCAGTTCACAATCCCATCGTGGGCGCCATATTTGGCCACCATGGCATCCTGCATGTCGTCATCCCAGCCGCGTACCAACGCACGCACGGCGTGGGTCAGGTCAGCTTCATCGGGGGTAAATTGGCCAAACCACGGCAAACGGAACACCATCCGCGCCAGTTCGCCACTCCCCAACTCCACTTTAAACTCGCGGGCAGGGTGGCCAAATTTATCATGCAGCAACTGCGCCACGCGCTCGCGCTGGCGGGTGTGCATGCGCACAAGGGGCAGGAACACAATTACCGTTGCCGCCGTCTCGCGCGCACTGGTACGCACCAATACGGAAACATCCGGTCGCTCGTGCACATCCACCGCAGCCATCGCCAAACGCTCCAGCGTCTCGGCGTCACTCAAAAACAGTTCGTCACGCGGCCACATGTCCAACACACCCTGCAAGGTGCGGGCGTTATAGCCACCCTTGGGCCAGTTGATCGACTTAATCACATCGGCGACCTTGCTGCGCAACAGCGGAATACTGGAGACCGAACTGGTATAGGCACTGCTGGTATAAAGCCCGACAAACCGGTGCTCGCCAATCACTTCGCCCTTGGCGTTGCGCTGCATCACACCCACATAGTCCATGCTCACGCCACGGTGCACACGGCTGGTGTCGGGGGTTTTGCTAAGTACCAGATTGTCGCCACCATCCACGTACAAGCGCAGGCTGCCCACTTCGCTCACCTGCTTTTCTTCCCGCACGGCACTTTCGGTTTCGGCCAGAATCCCAAGGCCACTGTCCGGTGTGGCCTTTACGGTAAGGCCCGCCTTGGTGCTGCGGTAATCGTAGTGACGGTAGCCCAGCAAAATCATATTGCCTTGGGCCAGCCAACGCAGAAATTCCCGCTCCTCGCCCTTACCGAATCCTTCCGACAGCGTATCCATCTTCTCGCGCATCACCGCAAAGTCGCGCACGGCGGCACGGCTGAGGGTCAGGCTTTGGCGCACATCGGCCACCATGGTCTCAATACCATCCGGGTTAAGGCCACGGATCTGTACCAGAATCCACGCCTCCAACGCCTTGCGGCTGGTGGCACGGCCGGCTTCGGCGCTCACCAGTTTGCCACGCTCGCGGCTCACGCCCAGCACGGGGTGCCACACACCGCCCAGGTCAGGGTTGTGGCGGCGTACCGCCATGCTCACGGTATCGGTCAAAAACGGTTGGTCATCCACCACCACCAGCAGCCAGCCGTGCGGGCTGCCTTCGGGGTTGAGCACATCGACACGGAACGGCTCACCGCTCTTACGGCTCGCCACCTTTTGCGCAAACCACGGCCATACCGGGTCGCGGGCGTCGGGCAGGGTGCGGTTCAGGCCATGGCCCGTCAGCAGGCGGCGCAAGGTGCGCAGGCTCACGGCATCATCGGCTTGATTATCAGAAACGGTCTTGGTGCGTGCGCGGCCGCTTGCGGCCTTTGTTGTGCTGGTTGCCATAGGCTCTCCGCGTTGGTCTTTTTAGAAGGTCATAAACAGCGTCACCCTACGCCTCTCCCCAAGGGCCCGCAAGCCCCGTCCAGCGGTATCGCAGTCGTAAAAAAGCCCACCTGTGGCGGGCTTAAAACAACTAAGGTTTTGAGCTTGGAAAAGCTATTTTTTGCCAATCATATCAATGGTGGTTTGCTCAAGGTCGGCTGTCACACGGAAGGTCGCCGCATTCGCCTTGTACGCCGTCACCGCTTGCAGCATGTCCACAATCGGCTTGGTCACATCACCATCGCTCAGTACGGCACCACGTACGGCGTCTTCCACCGCCGGAATCACCGCCGCACGATCGCTGATCGACACACTGTCGGCCGCCAGCGCATTCTGCGCCGAGGTAAAGGCGTTGTTGATATCGGTGGCGGCTTTGGCCACACGTTCTTCCTGCTTGCGCAGGCCGGTAATACTGGCCATCGTGGCCGAAATTTCAAGCGTCATGCTTTTCTCTCCTCTGTGTAAGGATGCTTTCCACGGCATCCCGCCTTTTCCAAGGCTTTGTTATTATGGGTAGTCAAACTCTAGGCGTCAATATCCACCTTTTGGCCGCGGTCACTCGGTGGCCCTTTCTCTGGTGTGCGCCGTGCCGCATCTTTATTGGCCTGATACTGCGCGGCGGCTTCACCTTTCGGCAACGGTTTGGTTTGGGCGGGTTCGCGCGCTTCGCGGGGCAGGGTCTCCTGCGGGGCAACAGCGACGGGTGTAGGCCCTCCATTAATAAGGCTCATTGGGGTTCTCTCTTCCTTAATATCTTATAAGTGCTTGACCAAACGAAGCTGACACGCCAAAAAGCCCCTCATGAATACTGCGTCTGCCACTCTTGCCATCGATTGCTCTTTTGCCGGCCTCTCGCTGGCGCTGCACACCCCAAAAGGCACCACCAGTTTTACCACCGAGGCCCCGCGCAGTTCCGACATTCTCCCCACCGAACTCCAGCGCCTGATGCAGCAGGCGAATGTGACAGTTCACGACCTCGCCACCATCCTCGTCGCCATCGGCCCCGGTAGCTTTACCGGCATCCGTTTGGGGTTGGCCACGGCCGAAGCCTTCAAGCTCCTCAATCCATCGATTAACATCCTCGGCCTCTCAACCCTTCAGGCACTGGCCACGCAGATTCACGCCCAGCATCAGCCCGCCACCTCCTTCACCGTCCTGCTGGATGCCGCCGGTGGCCAAGCCTACGCCCAAACCTTTAGCGCTACGGCCGAGCCTCTTACTAACCCCGAATGCCTCACCGTACCCCCCACCGAAGGCACGCTGTTTGCGCAAGCCAGCCTGATGCACCCCACCGCAACCCCCATCACCACCCTCAACGCCCTCTACATGCTGCACCTGGCGCAAAACACCGCCGCCCACCTGCTACCCCAGCCGGTCTACATCAAGCCTCTCACCTACAAGAAGGTACAGTAACGTGGCATTGGAGCGGGCTGCCACCTTACCAGAGCACTGGAACGATCCCGTCCTCTCCCGCGCACAGGCCGAAGCGCTGCTCGCCCTACCGTATCATTATCTGCTCATAACCCAACAACCCTACGCCGCGGGCTACATCCTCGTCCAAGCCATGCCGCAGGCGCAGGCCGATATTCTGACGCTCTATGTACAGCCGGAACACCGCCGCCAAGGCCTTGCCCGCAACCTGTTATCCGAAGCTCTCACCCTCGCACGCTATAACCACTGCACCGGCCTTACGTTAGAAGTAGAGGCAACCAACACCGCTGCTATTCGGTTGTACGAAGCACACGGCCTGCAAAAAACAGGCATAAGGGCCGGATATTACCGTAACCCTGTAAGCCAAACGCAAGGAGATGCCCTTGTGATGGCGGTTTCCCTCGCCTAATTTGGATTTACGTTAATGCGTAACCCGAAACACTTGTTTAGAGCGGCGGAGCTTTATTATGTCAGACCTTGTAAACGCAGCCATTGAATGGCTTTGGATTATCGCATTTCTGCTTCTTTTTGCGGGAATCATCGGTTGGAAGGAAGGCCTTACGTGGGCTGACTTGAAGTACCATTGGAATGACTTCCGACAGAATCTCGCTAAGACTTCGACAAAGTCTTCAACGCGGAAGAATTAACATGCCTCTTTCTGAAGAAGCTATCGGCTACTGTGTCGGAATCTTTGTCCTAGTCAGTCTTCTTGCTATTGGTGTTGTTTTGCATTTTCAAGACAAATATTCTAAGCAAGAAGAAGCTGAGAAAAACCAACCGCCGCAGCCTGCTGCGACGGAAACAGCCGAACCTCTTGCCCTGCAAGACGCGGCATGACCCCCACCATCGACGCCACCGGCCCCGCTGACTCTTCAGCAGGGCCGTTTGGCATTTCAAGGCTTTAAAATGGTCTGTCAGCCTTATCGGGCACACCCTGCATAAGCCTGTGCATGCAGGCATTTCAAGGCTTTTCCCAAAACCGCCCCTCCAGCTACTGGACACAACGCGTAAAACGCTGAATACTTGTGCCAATGCCAGACCAGTCGCCTCTCCAGCTCACCTTCTCCTCCAACCAGTTGTTGCAAGACCTCTGCGGCCGCCACGACGCCCACTTGCAACTGATTGAAGACAACCTCGGGGTCCAACTGGTCACCCGCGGTAACCAGCTCGCCATCTTCGGCCCCGCGCCACAGGCTGGCCAAGCCAAACAGGTGCTGGAAGACCTCTACGAACTTCTGAAAAACGGCGTCGCCATCAGCCCCTCGCAGGTCGAGGCTGCTTTACGCCTGACCGACGGCGTGCTGGATAGCTCCATGCGCTCGACTGACCTCCTCAGCGGCTCCACCACCATCGTTACCCCGCATCTCAAGCTTATGCCGCGCAGCGTCACGCAACACCGCTACGTCGCCGCGTTGCAGAAAAATACGCTGGTGTTTGGTACAGGCCCAGCCGGTACCGGTAAAACCTATCTAGCCGTGGCACAGGCGGTCAGCATGCTGGTGGGCCGTCAGGTCTCGCGTATTATCCTCACCCGTCCGGTGCTGGAGGCTGGCGAGCGCCTAGGCTTCCTCCCCGGTACCTTTGAAGAGAAAATCGATCCCTATCTGCGCCCGCTGTTCGATGCGTTGGACGACACCCTCGGCCGCGACCGCTGGGCCAAGATGCGCGAATCCGGCCAGATAGAAATCGCGCCACTCGCCTACATGCGCGGCCGCACCATTAAAGACAGCATCATGCTGCTCGACGAAGCCCAGAACACGACACCGACCCAGATGAAGATGTTCCTGACCCGTCTGGGCGAAAACTCACGGATGTTTGTAACGGGCGACCCCGCCCAGTCCGACCTTCCACCACTGCGCACCTCGCAAGGCTACGTGCCGCAACCGAATGGCCTGAAAGACGCCATGGAAACGCTCGACGGACTGCGCGATATCGAAATCGTCCGCTTCCGCGAATCCGACGTTGTGCGCCACCCGCTGGTCAGCACCATCGTCACCGCCTACGCCGAACGCGAACGCCAGCTGAACTTCAAACTGGGCGAGTAGTTGATTAAAAAAAATGCCCCTCACGAGGGAGGGGCAAAGAATGCGATAGGGAGAAGAACTCTCAGGGGCTGCAGCTATTATTGGCCCAATCGTCCCTAGAGCAGTACATGACGTTGGTGACATCTTCGGGCTGGACATTGGCAGCTTCATGGCCGCCTGGCGAAATCGGTCCGACGAATTCCTCGCCTCCGTTGTTCTTGTAGACGCGAGCAACAACGGTGTAGCTGCAGTTGTTCTGGACAACTGCGTAGTAGCTGCTGCCATACTGGCCGACATGAACGCAGGCATTTGCTTCGGTGATTGGCAGGGCCAACATCGCCAGAACCATGGAACCCGCAGTAAGGACTGATTTTGTGGTAAGCTTCATGTGAGACTCCTCAAGAATCGAAATTGAAAAAGGGCATGCTTAGGCTGTAGGACTGGCCATAGAAATGGCAAGAACGCGTTTCTATTATCACAAGATATTGATAGGTCAATAAAATAAAAAAAACCGCCTAAAGGCGGTCTTTTTTATGCGGCTTGTTCTTTATCCAAACCTTTAATCATCCCCAGCACATGCTTGCGCACGGCTTCCGGCAAAGCATAGTAGGCTTTCAGCAGGTCAATGGTCTCCTTGCTGTGCAGCATCTTCTCATCAAGGCTCTTCTTGTCTTCGGCGACAGACATACTCGCCGGAGGTGTCCCTTGGAACTGCTCGAAGAAGAAAGACACCGGCACACCCAACGCGGCGGAAATTTTCATGAGGCGGCTCGCACCCACGCGGCAATCGCCACGCTCGTACTTCTGTACCATCTGGAAGCTCACGCCAATGGCATCGCCCAAGCGTTCCTGGCTCATACCGGTCATGGTACGACGCAAACGCAGGCGCTGGCCTACGTGGGTATCAATCGGATCGCGGGGACGTGCATTCATCGTCGCTACTTATAGACCAAGTGTAATATGAATACAATACGATATCTTAACCGTGAACGTTTAAATAATAGGACATTCACGGCAGCAAAAATCGAAGCGTAACGGCTAAAAATAGAACGAAACGCGAGAAAAAGATCTAAAAACGAAACGCATTTACGAGTGATAACAATGGAGTAGTGGGCAGGCGAGGCGGCAGGTTCACATCCGCACGTACCGCTTGGTTAATAGGCAGCCGTAACAATTCGCGCCCCAAACCATCATACATCAGTGTAAGCCCTGTGTTAGCTACACGTACCAACGGCACACCCGTTTCCACGGCCCGCAAGCGGGATAACGCCGCGTGTTGGTACAAGGCAATGGTGCCGGTAAACCAGCCATCATTCGTGATATTCGCTAAATAGCGTGCACCCTCGGCATGGCGGCCCACATGCCACGGGAAAATCCCCTCATAGCAAATAAGCCCCAAGGCCTCACCGGACGGTGTCGGCAGCAGCGGGCTGCGCGTACCGTGGGTGAAGTCAATCCGGCTTTGGCTAAGCGTGCGCAGGGGCAGCGGTAACGGCAATTGCTCCAGCCAGTCGCGCAGCGGAATATACTCGCCAAACGGCACTAGCAGTTGCTTGTCGTACACGCCGC
Source organism: Alphaproteobacteria bacterium (assembly GCA_027485835.1). Lineage (GTDB taxonomy): Bacteria > Pseudomonadota > Alphaproteobacteria > UBA2136 > UBA6156 > UBA6156. The sequence goes on along the minus strand of JAIXQG010000002.1, from coordinate 291,968 downwards.
GCAACACGCCACGGTTATCCAAAGCGACAAAGCTGTTATAAAACTTCGGCAACGGTTTGCCCGGGTTGGGCCCACGGCGGATGCTGCCCGTAATCAGCCCGCTATCGTCCGGCAAGCTGGCGGTCATGCGGTTGGCAATCGCCATGCGCACGTCGTCTTCTTCCGGCAGGTAAAACGCTACGGCGGTTTCCGGCATAATCACGGTGCGTGGGGCGGGGCCTTGGTTGTGATCCAACGCCGTTTTCAACGTATCCTGCAAAAACAGCCAACGGGCTTTGGGGTCCCATTTGTGCGCGCTCTGGATATTCGGCTGCACCACGCGCACCACCTCGTCCGTGGTGCTCATCGGAATACTGTGCAGGCGCCACGTGCCATACACGGTCATCAGCGTCACCACACCCACAATCGCCATATAACCGCGCTTATGGCCGCTGCCGGTGAGCACCGCAAGGCTCAAGCCAATACCGGAAAGCAGCCACACCCCACCGAGAGACGCCGTCTGCATCAACGTCAGGCTGCTCGCAAAAATCGCTCCCACCGGCAACCAGGGGAAGCCGATCGGGTGCAGCCCTTTTATAAATTCCAATATTACAATCGTGAGTACCCACGCCACAGCCGCCCATGTACTGTGGTTGCGTTTGAGCAGCGCATAACCCACATACGCCGCCATAATATAAGTAAGGGTGCTAAACAGCGCCAACACCAATACGGCAGGCACACCGCCGCCAATCGCCGCCAGCCAGCTTCCGCCGGAATCCTTAAAAAACGCCCATGGCAACCAATACAGCGCCGTCAGGTGGTGCCCCAAGCCCCATACCAAGGCCGCGCCCATCGCCTGCTTGCCAGAGTTCGCATGCCGTACCATGCCCCACAATCCGGCAAGGCTCAACACTGCCAACGGCCACAAACCAAACGGCGCATAGCCAAGGGTCATGCAGGCGCCAAGGGCAAAAATCCATACCCCCAGCGGGCGTTGGGCACGGGCGTGTAACCATGCCGAGGCACGGGCGCTGAAGGTCTGGCTCATGGTCTTAATCTTCCAACTTAATATCAACCGCCAACACGCGGCGGCCATCGCTACCGGTCACCGTGGCGTGTACGCCGCCCTGCAGCTGAAACGTCTGGCCTTTCACCGGTACGGTGTTGGCTTCGCGCAAAATAGCACCACCGATAGTTTCCACGTCGTCGTAGGCACCGGCTAGTTCGGTGTTCAACTGGCTGTCCAGATCTTCCAAAGCATAATCGCCCTGCACGCGGTAACGCTTGTTGCCCAGCGCCGTGAGGCCCGCGCCACGGCTGTCCTCATGCTCGTCTTCAAAGTCGCCTAAAATTTCTTCCAAAATATCCTTCAGGGTAATCAGGCCGCTGGTACCGCCAAACTCGTCACTCACCATAACCAGCGGCACGCGGGTACGCTTCATGATGTGCAACACGCGGGGCAGGGGCATGCTCTCCGGTACAAAGGTAACCGGACGCACCAGTTTATCCATCTCAAACGTCTCCTCGCGGCCCACCAGCGCAATTACGTCCTTCAGGGTAATCAGGCCTTTTACGTCATCCAGATCCCTGCCAATCACCGGCAAACGGCTATGGTAACTGTCCTGAAACGCCTTCAGCACCTGCGGAAAATCGGAATCATACGGAATACCGACAATATCCACGCGCGGCATACCTACATCATCGGCCGTGGTGGCCGAGAATGTCAGGGTGTTCAGCAACAGCTCGCGCTCATGGCGCTTCAGCGGCGCATCACCCTCACGCTCTTCAAACGCGGCATAAAGGTCATCAATGTGCGGCGAAAGCTCGGCCGCTTTTTTCAATCGGGAGAAGGTTTTGCGAACAGACTGGAACATGAGCGGGCTTTTTTACATTCTTTAATCGAGGTGGGCAGTCAAGGTGCGTCCTACGCGTCCTTCATCATCAATACTTCATGGGCAAGGTAGGGGTCGGGCAGGCCCATGTCGGCCAGAATGACGCGCTCCATGTTTTCCATCTCCTCGGCTTCGGCCTCACCCAGTTCATGGTCATAACCTATCAGGTGCAGCATGCCATGCACAACCAAGTGCTGCAGGTGGGCGCTTAAGGGTATATCCAATTCGGCCGACTCTTTCTCCAACACCGGCACGCAAATGAAAATATCTCCCACATACCAGCTCTCACCCTCCGGCTCATCGTCGTCGGAAGGGAAGCTTAACACGTTGGTGGCATAATCCTTGTGCCGGAACTCGCGGTTGAGGTCCCGCCCTTCGGCGGTGCTGCCAAAGCGTAGGGTGAGTTCCCACGGCAAGGCCTCTTCGTCGGACATATCGTCGCTCTCAATCGCAGCGGCACGGTAGGCCTCTATCTGGCCACATACCGCTGCCGCGGCAGTTTGGCACAGGTGGGGTACGTCAAGGTCAGCCACGGCTTCAGCTACCTGTACGGTCAGCTCGCCTACCGGTTTGCCGTGGTAGGCAATGGTAAAGACAGTTTCAGAGGTGTTGGTGTCATGCATCATAGCTACCGTGCCAGAAGCAGGGCCTGTGCGTCAATGCTTGCAACGTGCTGAAGTTCAGCTATAGAGTCTCTTTCAATATGAAAAACAATAAAAACGCAGGTTCCCACCTGTTCACGTCCGAGGCCGTCTCTTGCGGCCACCCCGATAAACTGGCCGACCAGCTCTCCGATGCGATTCTGGATGCCTATCTGGCCCAAGACCCCCAAGCGCGCGTCGCGTCGGAAATTCTGGTCACCACCGACTTCGCCTGTTTGGGCGGCGAATTCCGCACCCATGCCAAGGTCGATATCGAACCTTTGGTGCGCAAAACAATTGAGAACATTGGCTACGCACACGGCGTAAACGAAGGCTTCGACGCCGCTACCGTCAAAATCCTGAATAAGATGCACGAGCAATCGCCGGAAATCGCGCAGGGTGTAGATGCCGGCGACCGTGCCTCGGAAGGCGCCGGCGACCAAGGACTGATGTTCGGCTTTGCCTGCGATGAAACGCCGGAACTGATGCCCGCTCCCATTCACTACGCCCATGCTGTGCTGCGCGAGCTGGAAGCCGTGCGCCGTGCTGCTAAAAAAGGCGAAGGCGCGTTGCTGCTGCCCGACGCTAAATCCCAGATTACGGTGGAATATTTCGATGGCCGCCCGACGCGTGCCCACACACTTCTCATCAGTCATCAGCATACGGCAGATGCCAAACAGGATGATCTGAAAGCCCTTATCATCAAGGCGTGGCAAAAGGTCTTGCCGGAAGGCTGGATGGATAAAGACACCCGCATTCTGGTCAACCCCACCGGCAGCTTTAACCTCGGCGGTCCCGCAGGCGATACCGGTCTGACCGGCCGCAAGATTATTGTGGATAGTTACGGCGGTTACGCACGCCACGGCGGCGGTGCGTTTTCAGGGAAGGACCCCACCAAGGTCGACCGTTCAGCCGCCTACGCCGCCCGTTACGTCGCCAAAAACATCGTCGCCGCAGGCTTGGCCCGTAAGTGCGAAATCCAGCTCGGCTACGCCATCGGCATCGCCGAACCTCTCTCGATTTTCGTCGAAACGTTTGGCACGTCGGAATATTCCTCACAGCAACTGGAACACGCTGTGCGCCGCTCGATGAGCCTCACGCCCCGCGGTATTCGCATGCATTTGGGCCTTAATGCGCCTATCTATCTGCCCACCGCCAGCGGCGGACACTTTGGCCGTGCCGCGGGCTCGGCTGGAGAGGGTACCTTCCCGTGGGAAGCAACCACGCTGGCCGACACGCTTAAAGCAAACATACGCTAAGCTTTCAGGTAGGTAGTGGGATGTTTTCAAAGTGGATAAAGTATGATTAAGATACTCCTTATGAAACGTACCCCCATTCTGGTGCTGGTTGCTCTGGTTCTCGCCAGCGCCGCCACCGCCCAGACGACCGTCTCGCCTTCCGCACCTGCTCCGGTGGCCGATGTCTCAGCGCTTGTCGCCCGTGTCGCCGAGCTGGAACAACAGCTGGAAGCCTGCAACGCGCAAGCGGCAACCGAAACTCAGCCCGTCACCAACATTGCTCAACCGGCGCCGGCCTATGTGCCAGCCCCGCGTTATGGCGGTGGTTTCCGTATGGCCGCCGAACCGCGACTAACCTGCGACGACTACAGCAGCTCTTACTTCGAACGTCACCCCACCATGGCCAAGGTTTGCGGCCGCATAAGCTCCGCAGCACAGCCGGAAGCACCCGCTGGCGCAGAAGCTGAAACCGTCTCGGCAACCCTCGTCTCCGGCACGCAAGGCCTTTAAGCGCTTGCCATTCTTGTTCAAATCGCCTACCTAGGCGCCATGACTGTCACCCATCCGCGCCCCATCATTACTACCGGCCGCCTTGCCACACGCATGAGCGAGCAAGAGCAGGCTCAACTGAAAGACCTGTTGAAGACGTGGGCGCCGGACGCCACCTTTGTGGCAGAGGGCAAACCGCTGGAAGTGGAGCTCGGCATGGGCAACGGCATGGCGCTGTACGAGCGTGCCAAGGCCAATCCCGCCATGAATTTCATCGGCTCGGAAATTTATCTCAACGGCCTGCAAACCTTGCTCAAAGCCTTACAAAAAAATCCGCTGCCGAATGTGCGCGTCTACCCAGAAGACGCACGCACACTGTTCACCTCCGGCCTGCTGCAACCGGAATCCCTTGCCCGTGTGCTAATACTCTTCCCGGACCCATGGCCAAAGTCGTCGCATCATAAACGCCGCATCGTCCAGCCGGAGCTTATAGAAAGCATCAAACAGCATTTGCAGAAAAACGGCGAGCTCTGGGTGGTCTCCGACTGGCCCTCGTATGCCTATCATACCATTGCCACGCTCTATCCCATCAAGGGCCTGCAACTGGAGCAAACGGTACGTAAAGCGGCCGACTGCAAGCCCTCCGCACGCCTTGCCGAAGATGGTGCGCCGGGTGGCGAAGCAGCCCTTGGTCCGCAACTGCTCATGCAAGCGCCAGTTTGGTGGCAAACGACTAAATATCAGGAAAAAGCGCAGATTGCGGGGCGGAATCCGTGGTTTATCAAAGCGATAAAAACGTCTTAAAACCCCATCTTTTAAATATCCAGTTTAAGTCCGACAAAAGAGAAAAGATAAACGCGGATATTTGGAGGATGGCGCATAGTGGGTCTATGTAACTGACGACAAATATCTGCGTTTGCTTTTATATTTTGTCCGTTAGGGTACGGAATAGACTGGATATTTAAAAGATGGGGTTATGCTTGACAGGTCACCTGTCTTCGTCCACATTGCGACCAACAGCAGCCGCCAAACCGTAAGGAGAAAGCCGTTGCCTAAACACTCTGGAGCTGATGAATAGCAATCCGAAGTGGCCGCTGGCCGCTTTTTTTGTTGCCGAAGTTCCGGAACGCAAGGGGGGATACCACAGATATGGCGACACTCGCCGAACAGATTAACCAACTCGCCGGTGCTGCGTTAGCCGCGCATGGCCTTGTGCTGGTGCATGCCCGTTTGTCGGGCGGTACCGCCAGTGGCCGCGGTAAATTAACGCTCGACGTGATGGCCGAAATGCCGGACGGCACCAGCCCGACGCTTGAGCTCTGCACGCAGGCTTCGCGCACGCTGTCTGCGCAAATGGACGTCTCCGACATCATCAAGAGCCCGTATACCCTCGAAGTTGGCTCCGCCGGTCTCGAACGCCCGCTCACCAAGCCTGCCGACTACATCCGCTTCAACGGCAAGCAGGCCAAAATCACCCTGCACCGCCCCATGCCCGCACCGAATGGCAAGGGCGTGCTGGGGAGCGCCGTCGGTATCATTACCGAGCCGACCGACGACGAGGTGACGCTGGTGCTGAAAGACGGCACCGGTTCGATCACTGTCCGCCACGACCAGATTCATCACGCCCACCTGACGCCGAGCGCCGAAGAACTACGCGAGCTGATGAAAGCGGCCACCGCTAAGGCGGCAGCGCTGAAGAACACCGATTCTGACACCGAATAATGTCTCAAGTTAATTAGATTCAACCAAAAGGAGAGCCTCACATGGCACTGGAATACTTACAGATTGCGGAAATGGTAGCCCGCGAAAAGGATATCGAAAAAGAGCAGGTGCTCGAAGTGATGGAACAAGCCATCCAAATGGCCGCCCGCAAAAAGCTGGCTGCGGAATTGAACCTGCAACCGCTGGAACTGACCGTCCAAGCCCACATCGACCGCGTGAGCGGCGACGTTCACATCAAGCGTCTCACCCAAGTGGTGAAGATGGTGATGGAAGTGCTGTCTCCGGAAGAAGCCCGCGCTGCTGTACGCGAAGGCCGCGAGCCGGAAATGCGCCCCGCCTGCGACAAGCGTGGCTACCCGCTGAAGAGCAACCCGAGCCAAATTCTGCTGGCCGAAGCCCAAAAGGTAAACCCGAACATCCAGATCGGCGAATTCCTGATGGAAGACCTGCCGTCCAAATACTTCGACGGCCGCGTCGCCGCCCAAGCCGCCAAGCAGGTCATCTTCCAAAAGGTGAAGGACGTCGAGCGCGCCAAGGAGCTGGAAGTCTATAAAGACGCCGTCGGTACCATCATTTCCGGTATCATCAAGCGTGCCGACTTCAACGGCGCCCTTATCGACCTTGGCCGTGCCGAAGCGTGGCTGCCGAAGGATGAAACCATCCAGCGCGAAACCTTCAAGCAGGGCGACCGAATCCGTGCCTACATCTACAAGGTCAACCCGCAAGCCCGCGGCCCGCAAATCTTTGTCAGCCGCACCCACCCGCAATATCTGGTGGAGCTGTTCAAGGAGCAGGTGCCAGAAATCCAAAACGGGACCATCGAAGTGATGGGCGCCGCCCGCGACCCCGGCTTCCGCGCCAAAATCGCGGTGAAGAGCTACGACCGTAACCTCGACCCCGTCGGTGCCTGCGTCGGTATCCGTGGCGTGCGCGTACAGGCCGTGACGACCGAACTGCAAGGCGAACGTGTCGACATCATCGAATGGAGCCCCAACGCTGCTGAATTTCTCGTCCGCGCTATGCAACCGGCCCAAGTCAGCAAGGTGGTGCTGGATGAAGACGACAACCGTATCGAAGTCGTCGTACCGCAAGACAACCTCTCCCTCGCCATCGGCCGCCGTGGTCAAAACGTACGCCTCGCCAGCATCCTCACCGGCTGGGATATTGATGTTATGACCGACGCCGAAGAGTCCGAGCGCCGTACCAACGAGTACAACGTGCTGAGCTCCAACCTGATGCAGAACCTCGACGTCGATGACGTGTTGGCACGTCTGCTGATCGCCGAAGGCTTCCGCAGCGTGGATGACTTGATGAAGGTCGGCGCCGAAGAAATCGCCACCATCGAAGGCCTCGACCTCGGTATTGCGCAAGAGCTGCAAAACCGCGCTAAAGCCGCCATCACCGCCGCCGCTGAACGCCTCTCCAAACTGGGTGTGAGCGAAGAGCTGAAGGCCATGCCGGGCATGACCGCCGACCTCATCATCGCACTGGGCGAACAGGGTATCAAAACCCTCGACGATCTGGGTGACCTCGCTACCGACGAGCTGCAGGAAATGCTGCCCGCCGGCCTGCTGAACGATAAGCAAGCACAAAAGCTCATCATGGCCGCCCGCCAGCACTGGTTTGCCGAAGAGGACGAAGAGGAAGACGACGTGGAAGCCGCACCGGCCGAAGCCAAGTCCTCCGACACCGCCCAAGCCTAAGGCTCACGCCACAAAAAAAGCCCGCCGGAAATACCGGCGGGCTTTTTTATCCAGTCAGAAATGGAACGCGGTCAGTGCGACGGAAACCCCACGAAGTAGCCCGAGAAAAACACGATGGCACTGATGATCAAAAGCACGGTAATCAGCATGTATTTGATGAGGGTTCGTTCCAACCATGCACTCAGGCGTTCCAGTACAGTCATGTGCCGCGGCATGCCGTACGTGTAATCTACGGGATGATCGCGCCACCAGTTAGCATTTCGGCCTTTATTGTCACGTTCCGTTTTGCGCCGTCTATTCACCAGATTACGTCGTTTACGTTGTGTTGCCATGAAAATGTCCTTTTGCAGAGAAATAAAAGACCCCGCGAGCGGGGCCTCTCAAGTGTCACCAAAGGTGGTTTCAGCCATTCAGGCGGGTGTCTCCAACCCATTCTCCATGGGTCACCCACGGAGGAACGGAACTTTCCGCTTTGCCGGGGCGAATCACCTTGGGGGGGCGTTTCGCCAATTCAGAAACATCCTCGCAAGGACGTGCAGAGGACGGGATCTTATCCAATGTGTCAGCCATATCAGGTCCTTTTCTGAACGAGTTTATGCAAAAATCCACTGAACGTTTGCTATGATTCCGCAAACCATCAGGTAAAAAGCAAGAACGACCAAAGCATAGGGAATAAGCTTTTTGGGCTGTTTCCACCACGGCTGCGGCTGTTCGGCTTTTCTGGGGCGGCCACGCCCTGTCGGGCGGGGGCCTGGTTCAGAGGAAAGTCCATGCCTTGCACGAGCTTTCGCAATCTCATCCCCTAGTAGGGATATGTATGAAGTCTCCGGCATAAAGCCTCCATAAAGAATTCGGTGTTTATGTATCAACGTATACACCATCCCCTTGCCAAACCCAAGCAAAAAGGCGAGAAGGGGATATGACCGAGCGACATTTCACCCCCCTCCGTACCTGCGCTGCCACGGGCCAAAAGCACCCACAAAGTGCCCTGCTGCGCTTTGTGAATGTGGCGGGGGTTCCTACACCCGAGGTCATGCTTGGTACCACCCGTGCCCCCGGCCGTGGCGTGTATGTGCTACCCACGCCAGAAGCCTTGGCCGCTGCCGTTAAGCGCAAGGCGTTTGCCAATCGTATCAAAACAAACCGCCCCCCACCTGCGTGGGAGGACATTTTGCCTTTCCTCCAAAACCGTTAGACTGCAATCAAGCGCCCTACAACCCTTGACATTTGCCCGCATTTGGCGCTAAAAGCGGCAGAATTTAAGGAAGTTGACAGATGGCTGATACCACAAACACCCCCAAAAAGACCCTCTCCATCGGTGGGACGCTGAGCGTGGGCGCCGCCCCCAGCGCACCGCGCGGTGGTGGGCAGGTGTCGGTGGAGGTGCGCCGTCGTCGCTTTGATGCGCCGTCGAGCTTTAACAACAACGTGCCTTCGGCAACGACCGCCACGTCGGAAGAAATGCAGCGCCGCCTGGCCGCTCTGCAAGCGGCTCAGGAAAACGACAGCAAGAAGGACGATATGCAGGAAAACCTGCGTAAAGTCAGCGAACTGCAAATGCAGCGCGTCAAGGACGCCAGCCAGCGCGCTGCCGCCGAAGACGAAGCCCGCAAGGCCGCGCAAGAAGCCGCCGCACAGGCCGCGAAGGAACGCGCCGCCACCCGCGCCGGTAGCGGCGCCGGTGGCGTACAAAGCGGTACCCTTGCCAGCACCACCGCCGGTCGTACCGTCGACAGCAAAGCCTTCACCAACACCAAGGTCTCGGCTGAAGATGCCCGCAAGCGCGCCGCCTCCACCGGTGGCAAGCCGGAAGGTCGCGACCTCACCAGCAAGCGCGGCCGTAACGCGTACCTCGAAGATCTGGCCGATCGCCAACGTGCTTCCTCCGCAGGCCGTCGTGGCGGCCGTCGCGGCCGTCGTGGTCAGTCCGATACCGCCGAGTTTGAACAACAAGGCCCGGCCGAAAAGGTCTTCCGCGAAGTGACCATTCCGGAATTCATCACCGTGGCCGAACTGGCTGCCCGTATGTCGGAAAAAGCCTCCGACGTGGTGAAAAAGCTGATGAGCATGGGTGAGTTCGTCACCGCCAACCAGACTATCGACCAAGCCACTGCCGAAGTGATTGTTACTGAATTTGGCCACAGCGCCATTCTGGCCCAAACCACCAGCTTGGAAGAAACCCTGCTGGAAGGGGCCGATACCGACGAACAACTGATTACCCGCGCCCCGATCGTCACCATCATGGGCCACGTCGACCACGGTAAAACCACCCTGCTGGATACCCTGCGTAAGGCCAACGTGGTCAAGGGCGAAGCTGGCGGTATTACCCAGCACATCGGTGCCTACCAAGTGAAGGCTCCGTCTGGCCGTCTCATCACCTTCCTCGATACCCCCGGCCACGCCGCGTTTACCGCCATGCGTGCCCGTGGTGCGAAAGTCACCGACGTGGTGATTCTGGTCGTAGCCGCCGATGACGGTATCATGCCGCAAACTATTGAAGCCATTCAGCACGCCCGCGCCGCCGGTGTGCCCATCGTGGTCGCCCTCAACAAAATGGACAAACCCAACGTCAACCCGCAGAAAGTGAAGAACGAACTGCTGGGGCAGGATGTAGTTCTGGAAGAATTCGGCGGTAACGTGCCCTGCGTACCGGTCTCCGGTCTCACCGGCATGGGTCTCGACCAACTGGAAGAAATCGTGCTGCTGCAAGCCGACGTGCTCGACCTCAAGGCCAACCCCGCCCGCCGTGCCGATGGCTCGGTGGTAGAAGCCCGCCTCGATAAGGGCCGTGGTCCGGTCGCCACCGTGGTGGTCAGCCGTGGTACTCTGCGCGTGGGCGATATCCTCGTCGCCGGCCAATACTGGGGCCGCGTGCGTGGCTTGGTGAACGACAAAGGCCAGAACGTCAAGGAAGCCGGGCCCTCCATGCCGGTCGAAATTCTCGGTCTGCAAGGCGTACCGCAAGCGGGCGACCAGTTTATCGTCTGCGAAAACGAGCGCGTGGCAAAGGAAGCCGCCGCCCAACGCGACCAGAACGAACGCGAACGTGCCCAAGCCGCCCGCAAGATGACGCTGGAAAACCTGATGGAGCGCATCGCGGCGGAAGGTCAGAAAGACCTCAACGTGATTATCAAGGCCGACGTACAAGGTTCGTCCGAAGCGATTTCCTTCGCACTGGAGCAACTCAATGCCGACCAGCAACAGGTCAAGGTTAAGGTCATCTCCTCCGGCGTGGGCGTGATTACCGAAAACGACGTCAACCTCGCCTCTACCGCCAAGGCGCTGGTGGTTGGGTTTAACGTCCGTGCCGACGCCACCGCGCGTGAGGTTGCCGACCGTGCCGGTATCGAGCTCCGCTACTACAGCATCATCTATAACCTGATCGATGACATCAAGGCCGCTATGTCCGGCCTGCTGGCCCCAAGCCAAGTGGAAGAAGTCACCGGCCACGCCGAAATCCGCGCGATCTTCACCTTCGAACGCACCAAGATCGCAGGCTGTATGGTCACCGACGGCAAGATCAGCCGCGGCACCAAGCTGCGCATCATCCGCGATGGTAAGGTGATTCACACCGGCGACCTCGGCTCCCTGCGCCGCGGTAAGGATGATTCGAAGGATGTCGCTTCCGGCTTCGAATGCGGTATGACCTTCGCCAACTACACAGACTTCAAGGAAGGCGACGTTGTCGAAACCTTCACCATGAAGGAAGTGAAGCGTACGATTGACGACCTCAAACAAGCCGCCGCCAAGCAACAAAACGCCTAAGCGATCACGAAAAAGCCGCCGAAACCCCGGCGGCTTTTTTATTAGGTTAACGTTCGCCCCATCCACACCAAGCCAAAGCTGGAAGGCGCCCCCAACACCCACCCCATCCGCTCATAAAACGCTATAAGCTTGGCTTGGGCAGGGTTGGTGCGCAGCATCGCGCGGTTCACGCCATGTTTCTGGAAGAAATCCATGGTATAGGCGTGCAATTGCTCGCCCAAGCCACGCCCGCGGTGCTCCGGTTTCAGGTAAATATCGTTCAGGTAGCCGCAGGTGCCCTCTTCCACAATCATCAGGTGAAGGTGGCCCACAATTTCGTTATCCAACAAAGCAAACACGCAGCTGGCAGGGTCGAAGTCGATTAGCTTTTTCAGGTGATTTTCAAACGGGTAGTCGTGGTTAAACCACCTATCAAACAAGTTGGTGTCTCCCATTGCCGCCATAACCGTCGCCCGCTTCATCGCCTCGGCTTGGACAAAATCGGTTTCGGTAATCGGGCGGAAGGTCAGTTTCATAAGCCCAGAATAGGTAAATTTGACAAACCGCGCAAATCCTTCTAAACCAAGGCCATGAAAAGCATGACACCCCGCCAGCACAAGGTCGCTAACGAAGTTCAACACGTCGTCGCCATGGCGTTGGTGCAGGGGCGTGTCGCCTCCACCCTGCCGCTGTCGCGCGTTAGCGTGGTGGATAGCTGGGTCTCGCCCGACCTCCGCCTTGGCCGCATGTACCTGCTGGTGCCGACCGAGCTGAACACCGACGCCTTTTTTGCTGAACTCAACGCCCAAATCGCCAAGCCGCTGCGCAAAATCCTCGCCGAAAAGCTGGCGACCAAATACATCCCGGACATCGCCTTCTTCCCCGCCGAAACCGACAAAAGCTACCCCGCTGCCACCAAGCAGATGATGAAGTAAGGCGGCGTCCATGCCGCCACTACCGCAGCCCGCCACCACCGTCCACGGCTTTTACGTCGTCTATAAACCCGTCGGCCCCACCTCAGCGGGCGTCACCAACCGCCTCAAATGGCTTCTCAAAAACCACTGCAGCCAGCCTAAGGGCGTTAAAATCGGCCACGGCGGCACACTCGACCCTCTTGCCGACGGCCTGCTGCCCATCGGTATCGGCAAGGGTACCAAACACCTGCAAGCCTTGCTGGAAGGGGTAAAGACCTACACCTTCACCCTCAACTTCGGCACCCAAACCAGCACCGACGACACCGAAGGCGAGGTGGTGGCAACGTCAAGCAAACGCCCCACCGAAGCCGAACTTCTGGCCATCATGCCGCAATTCACGGGTTCCATTTCCCAGCAGCCACCGGCCTTTTCGGCCCTCAAAGTCGACGGCCAGCGCGCCTACAAACTGGCGCGGGAAGGGGCCGACGTGCAACTTGCCGCGCGCCCCGTTACCATCAGCAAGCTGAAAGTGCTGGAGTTTTCTTCCGAAAAAGCCTTGCTGGAAGCCGAAGTCAGCAAAGGTACTTACATCCGCGCGCTGGCACGGGATATCGCGCTGGCACTCGGCACCGTCGGCCACGTCACCACACTCACCCGCATCCAGCACGGGCCTTTTAGCGCCGGGCAAGCGGTAACCTATGAAATGCTTGACAAAGCCCTGCAAACCGGCGATACGCACACCTATCTTCTTCCGCTGGACGGACCCCCGGCGAAGTAGGTAGCAAAATATGTTTCAGAATTTGCTAGGCTGAGACGATTTTTGGGATTTGCGAAGACCGAGCAGCGCAGCGTACAGAAAAGTACGTGAGCAGCACAGGGCTAGCAAAGCGCAAAAAGCGGCCAGCATAGTAGAATTGGGAAATATATTTTCAGTCAAGGGTCACGAAACGAAAGACACATACCATGTCCATCACCACCAAGCGCAAGGCCGAATTGGTCAAGCAATACGCCCGTGTCGAAGGCGACACCGGCTCCCCCGAAGTACAGGTTGCCATCCTCTCCGAGCGCATCCGTAACCTCACCGAACACTTCAAGACCCACAAGCAAGACAAGCACGGCCGTCGTGGTCTGCTGGCTCTGGTTGCCAACCGCCGTAGCCTGCTGGACTACCTCAAGAAGTCCGACGCCAGCCGCTACCAAAGCCTGATCGAGTCCCTCGGTCTGCGCAAGTAAGCGTAAGCTTGTTAAAGAGCCGCCTTCGGGCGGCTTTTTCTTTACCTATGAGTATCTTGACCTGTGGACAGTTTTAATAAGGGGGCACCCCATAAGAACGCATGATAACAAAAATATACGATAAAAACCCTGCGGCTTATGCACCGTTTCCGGAAACACCCGATGTGCGCCGCACCTCCCGTGCTGTATTGCTCGACGAAGAAGGCCGCATGGCAGTGATGTTTATCGCCGCCAAAGGCTATCACAAGCTCCCAGGGGGCGGTTTGGAAGAGGGGGAGGATCACACCTCAGGCTTGGCGCGAGAACTCAAGGAAGAGACCGGCTGTAGAGCCGACGTGCTGAAGCATGTCCATACCGTGGAAGAATACCGCGCCAAAGGCGGCTTCCTGCAAATTTCGCAAGGGTATATCGCCAAGGTTGTCGGTGCCAAAGGCGCCACGGCGTTCGATGCCGGCGAAGTCCGCGACGACTTTGTGCTCCTCTGGCTGGACCCCAAAGACGTGCTGGAACGCTTGGAAGCCGAAGCCACCACCCACGATTACTCCCACTACTTCGTCAACTCGCGCGAGCGCGCCATTCTCAAGGCAGCCCTCGCGGAACTGGATTCCGGCCTCTAAACGCAAAGAAACCCGCCAGATGGCGGGTTTCCAAACGAAGTGATGATCTCAAGTAGGTGGGCACAGCCCGTACTCCTGCACGTAGGTCCACACACTTGGTCCAATCTTGGAGCCATGCGGATGGTACATCTGCAAAACAGTCTGGATATCTGATGCCACGAGGCTCTCGAACGGCAATGGCAAATCCAGCCGATGATGCGTTTTGAATGTCAAAAAGCGAGTATCTTGCATCAGCAATCGCTTGCTTGGCGGCAGGTTATGGCCATCACGAAGAATATGACCCGCGGAAATCGCCTCGCAGAGTACGTTCCGCACGTTGGGCGCAACGGCAATCAGGTTCGGGTTATGGGCGCGGAGCACCCGACGGACATCCTCCAGCAAACCAAAATGCGGAGAGGGATCGTCAGGAGGCAAGGCGCGCAACGCCTCATCAATCTGCCGTCGTGCTTCAAGCAAAGCATCGCGGTCTCGCAGATTAACGTTCAGTTCAAGGGTTGGGTTGAAATCGGTCATCTTCATAGTCGAAAACTCCGGGGAAGTGTTAAAGGTAGTTATGTATGCAATAAATTGTAATAAGGAGCAATAAAAAACAGGGGCCGATGAGGCCCCTGTGTCGTGCAAAGCAGTTAGTTCACAAATTTCTTCCAAACGCCACTCTGCGCCTCGGCAGCGGGGGGAGCAAAGAAGAAGCCCTGCCCGAAGTCGATACCCATATTGCGCAAGGCAATCATCGCGGCTTCGTGCTCCACCATTTCCGCGACGGTCGAGATATTCTTCTGCTTGGCAACGTCGGCAAGGGCTTTCACAAACGCTTGGTCGTCATCGTTCTGGTGCAGGTTGCGCACAAAGCTGCCGTCAATCTTGATGAAATCGAGTTCTAGCTGACGGATGTAGTTGAAGCTGGAATAGCCCACACCACAGTCATCCAGCGCAAAACCGGCACCCAGCTCACGCATGTCCTTCATAAAGGTTTTCACCAGTTGCAGGTCGCGCAGCAACGCCGTTTCGGTTACTTCAAAAATGAGTGACTTCGGCGGTAACTTGGCCGCTGCGAGAGTTTCCTTCAGGTGTTGGGTAAACACGGCATCATCAAAGGTTTTACCGCTCAGGTTCACGCTCAGGTGCACGTTGCGGCCCTGTTGCTGCCACATTTGCAGCATGTCAATCGCGCGCATGGTCACCAGCGAGTCGATCTTGCTGATAAGTCCGAATTCTTCCGCCGTCGCAATAAACTTGCCGGGGGGTATCAGGTTGCCGTCGCGGTCAATCAGGCGCACCAGCACTTCGTAGTGCTCGCTGGCACCTTCCTGAATCGCCGGGCCGCTGAGCGGCACAATTGGTTGGTAGTAAAGCACCAAGCGGGTTTTGTGGTTGGTCAGGCACTCGTTGACCAGCTCCACCCATTCCATCTGGCCGTTGGCAACGGTTTCGGCCTGCTGTTGCGGGTCGTGGCGTTCAATGCGGTGCGGGCCGCGTATCTTGGCACGGCCAAGCGCGCCAATGGCGTAGGCCAGTAACTGGTCGGCGTTTTCGGCATCCTGCGGGTAAAGCGCGACACCGCCCGAGACGTTCAGCGTAATACTGCCGCTCTCGGTAGCCAGCGGGCGGCTGGAAATGGTGGCTTGCAGGCGTTCCAAACGGCTGTCCACATCTTCGGGGCGCACGTCGCGCAGCACTACCGCAAATTGGTCGCCATCAAGGCGCGAGACAATATCGCCGGTCCGAACGTTGTCCTTCAAAACCTGCGCAAAGTGAATCAGCAGTTTGTCACCAACCTGGTGCCCGTAAGTCTGGTTGACGTACGAGAAGCGGTCGATATCCAAAAGCAGCAACGCGCCGCTGCGTTGTTCGCGTTTGGCGCTGCGCAGGGTGCGGATAAGTTCGTCTTGGAAGCGGTGGCGGTTCATCACACCGGTCAGGGCGTCGTGGTTGGAAAGGTAATAAATCTGGTCGGTCGCCGCTTTCATGCTGCTCACGTCACGGGCCACACCGCGGAAGCCGAGCAATTTACCCGAGCCATCTACCACTGGCATACCACTCACGTTCCAACAAATGCGGCTGCCGTAGGGGTCTTGGCTCCAGTAGTCGCGGTCATGGAAGGGGCGGGGGTTGCGTGCTAGTTCGGCAAAATCGTCTTCAATCCGCAGCTTTTCCTCATCCAAAAAGCAGTTGGTAAACATGCTACCGGCATTTGCGCCGCTGGCAGGGCGCTTGCGAGAACTGGAAAAAGCCAGTTTCAAATCGGTATCTACTTCCCACAACCAGTCGGCAAACAGATCGGCCATGTCGCGGAAACGGTCTTCGGCAAGGTCGTACATATTCTGCAATTTGCTGCGTTGGGCGCGCACATTCTGCATTTCCATCGCCAGTAGCAAGCCGTCGGTCACCGTGACAGGGCTTAAAATATCCGAAGAACAGCCAATCGGGTGGCCATACTGCTGCGCGGTTTCAATCACGGCGCGGCTATCCGAGATGGTAAAGTTCACAATATGCTCGGCGCGGCCCTGCGCGCTATACCAGGTTTCCAGCGCGGCAGAGAGGCTGTCGGTGCAAATCAGCACAATGCTCGGCAGCGGGTAGCAGCCTTCAGTCAGGCGCTTCACTTCGTCAAAGGTTTCCGCGGAATGAACATCGTCGCTGCTCCAGTGCCCGCCACCGGCACGAATGAAATCGCGGACACGCGTCGCATTTGAGTTAGTGCCAACCAAAACCAGCTGCGCTAGCGTTTTCGCTTTGTTCATCATGTGTCCTTATATATGGGGCCGTAAATAAAGCGAACGCCTTACTGACAGTCTTGTTGAAAGGTATTCTCGGGGCTTAGAAAAGAGAGTGCAAGTTAAAGACGAACGAATGCGGCGCGAATATCACCCTGGTGTGACTATAAGGCACCGTTTAGTTTGGCTTGGAGAGCCGTTGTAATCAATAAAAAGCCTCCACTTGCGGAAGGCTTTTTGCAAAGACAAAGACTTACTTATTTGACAATCACATTCGGCCCTTTAGCGCGGGCTTCTGTCAGTTTTTGGTCAATCAGGTAAAGCAGTCCCGCCATGTCGGTAGCCGCAGGGTCATGGCTTTCCACAATGCCGCCTACCAGTGTCATATGGCTCGGTCCGCTGCTCAGGTCGTAGGTCTTATCAACCGATTTACGAATACGCTCACCCAAAATCAGTGCGCCCTTGGCATCGGTCTCCGGCAGCAGGCAGATAATCGTGCGCTCGCCGGTACGACCCGGGCTATCGCTGTCGCGTACGTATTTGCGCACCACGCGGGCGGTTTCGGCCATCATCAGGTTAAGGTCTTCCGAGGCCAGATGCTTGAGGTCGGGATTATGGCTAAAGGGGTCAATTTCCAGTGCCAGCACGGCAAACGGGTTGTCATAACGCTGCGCGCGGTGCAGTTCCTTTTCCAGTAAGTGGAACAGGTAACGGCGGCTAAACAGTTGCGTCACTTCATCGTAAGCCATCAACTCGCGTAAGTAGCGCACGGCGGTCTCCAGCGCTTTGCCGCTGCGTTCCAAAGTAATCACAAGGTCGGTAATTTTGGACAGCTCTTCACGGGTGATCGACACATTGCCGTTTTGCAGGGTCAGGCGCACCTTGTTGGCTTTAATGCGGCCAATAAAGGTTTCGGCTTCCTCAAGGCTGCTTTCAATATCTCGGATGGTGCGGATATCGTGCAGAATCGCAGGAGCGTCTTTCATGGGGTGGGTGCTTTCGTTGCCGGTCGCGGTGAGCGTTATTATCTTTTGGTCGGGCTACGGATGTGGGTGTATCCTAGGGTGTAACGCGCCTAATGTGCCTGCGCACCTCTGAAAATTCAACCGCTTTTTTAAGCTTTTCGATAAGTCCCTCTCTCAATCGTTGAAAATCCGCCACGTTCTTAAGTTGGCACGCCGTTTGCATTAGAGAGGCACAAACAATAACCAACCGGAAAACCGTCTAGGATCAACCCATGCAAGAGCTCGCCGTCCTCGCCTCCCGTGTGATGACCAAACAGCGTGAGTTCACGGCTGTGGCCGACAACGTGGCCAACGTGAACACGCAGGGCTTCCGTAAGCTGGAGATGGAGTTCCGCGAAACCATTAGCCGTCCGCGCTCGCATGCCACCGCCAGCTACGTGGAAGACCGCGCGCTGCACGTGAGCCAGATGCAAGGCGGTATGGAAAAGACCGGCAACCAGCTGGATATGGCGATTAACGGCGAAGGTTTTTTTGGCATCGACGTCAACGGCACGCGCCAATACACCCGTCGCGGCCAGTTTGTAGTGAATGCCGAAGGCACTCTGGTCACTCCGGAAGGTTATGGCGTGTTGGATGGTGCTGGCCAGCCGATTCAGGTGCCGGTTGGCGCTGCCGAGATCAAGCTTGGCGAGGATGGCACCCTCAGCACCGCCGAAGGTGGCCAGTTTGCCCAAATCGGTGTGTTTACGTTTTCGGATGAGGATCTGCCGAAGCTGCAGCGTGCCGGCAACACGGCCTTTGTCCCCATGCTGGGGGCAGCCGCCGTGCCCATGGAAGGTGCCCGCCTCAAGCAGGGCGTATTGGAATCGAGCAACGTCAATGCCGTGCAAGAGATGGTGAACATGCAGAACGTCTCCCGCGCCTACGAGAGCAGTATCCGCATGATGAAAAGCCTCGAAGATCTCGAGAGCCGCGCCATCCGTAACCTGACGGTGCAATAAGCCAAACGGTATAATTAAGATTTAAAGTTGAGAAACAAGGGGAGTTAAACCACCATGATGCAGTCACTCCGCATTGCCGCCACGGGTATGAATGCCCAGCAGCTGAACGTCGACGTGTTGTCCAACAACATCGCCAACGTCAACACCACGGCGTTTAAGCGTGGTACTCCCGCGTTTACCGATCTTATGTACCAAAACCGCATTGGTGTCGGTGCGGTTACCTCCAGTGCCGGTACGCTTGCGCCGACCGGTCTGCAAATCGGTCTGGGTGTGAACACCGGCAGTGTCTATAAGATCATGGAGCAGGGCAGCATCAGCAATACCGGCAACGATTTCGACCTCGCCATGTCCGGTCGCGGCTTCTTCCGTGTGAACATGCCGGACGGCACCATATCCTACACCCGCGACGGTACCTTCCAGGTTAACCAGGATGGCCAATTAGTGACCAAAGAAGGCTACACCGTAGACCCCGCCATCACCGTACCGGCCGACGCCACCGACTTCACCGTCACCGGCACCGGTGTGGTGAGCGTTAAGGTTGCCGGAGTCACCACCGAGCTCGGCACCATCACCGTCTCGATGTTCACCAACGAAGCGGGCTTGGAAAGCCTGGGCGATAACTACTACCGCGAAACCGAAGCCAGCGGCGCGCCTGTCGACACCAACCTTGCTGAAAACGGCGCCGGTACCCTTGTGCAAGGGGCGCTGGAAACCAGTAACGTCGACCCGATTGAAAGCATTACCCGTCTCATTACCGCCCAACGTGCGTACGAGATGAACAGCAAGATCATTACCGCCGCCGACCAGATGCTGAGCACGCTCACGCAAATGACCTAAGCCCTTAAAGGCTGGGTGGCTAAAATAAAAAGAAGGAGGCGTGCACCAAGGTATGCCTCCTTTTTCCGAGCGTTCGGCTACGCTTGGTAGCGCAAGATGTGGTTCTTTTTGTTGTAAAAATCGCACATATAGTTACGTAAAATTATGAGGAAACTAAGTATTCACTTACTTTGGCACGCAAGTTGCATAACCAGAGGTGGAGGACCCCTCACACGGGTCGAAAAGGGGTGATCAACCGATCACAAACAAGAGAGACAAGAACCATGAACCTCATCCAGTGGCTGAACGACGAAGCCGAAGACATTATCCTGCAGCGCGACAACGCCTTTGCCATGCTGACGTGGCGCGACTTCAACCAGCCCGCTGAAAGCCCCTTCAATCTGCAAACGGCTGCGTGGCTCTTCATCCTGGCCACCGGCATTCCGGTGTTGATGCTGGGCTAGACGAGAGACGAGGGGAGAGATGACCATGCACCGCGCTTTAATACTATCCGCACTGTTCTGTGCCACCACCGCACAGGCACAGGTTGCCGCCATTCCGGCCTTGCTCCCGCCGCCGGAATTAACAAATGAAGCATTAGCGTCACCTATCTCCACGGCACAATCCGAAGTACAGGTGCCGGTGCTCAAGCAACCGCTCCAGCGTGGCCAAACCATTACCGCCGACAATATCACCATGGTCAGCGTCCCCGCCTCCAAAGTTTATGCCAGTACCATTACAAGTGCGGCAGAACTGACCGGCCAGCAAACCGTGCGGCCCTTGCCAGCCGGTGAGGCTGTCAACAAGCTGCACGTGCGTATAGCCCCGCTCATCAGCCGCAACCAGATGGTTACGCTCGTCTACCGCAAGGGCGGTATTGAGCTCTCCGGCACCGCACAGGCACTGGAAGACGGCCAGCAAGGCCAGTCCATCCGTGTCGTCAACCCCGCCACCCGCAGCACGCTCACCGGTACCGTCACGGCCGACGGCGTGGTGGAAATGAACTAAGTTTTGAGAAGGAGCCTCCCGTTATGAACCGCACCATCCTCACCGCCGCATTCACCGCTCTGGCTTTGGCCGGGTGCCAAAGTCTGGTCCGTCCGGAAATGACCTCGCTATCGGAAGGTCTCGGCACGCAGTCCAAACCCCAACTGCCCATTCCGGTCACCATGCCATCCCCCGCCACGCCGCAAATGGGCTCGCTATGGGTGCCCGGCAGCAAACAGTTCTTTAAGGATAGCCGCGCCCATCAGCTTGGCGATATCATTACCGTGATCGTGCAAGAAACCGCCTCTGCCAAGGTAGAAGCCAAAACCGATGCCTCCCGCACCCATAACCAACAGGCGGGCTTGCTCGACTTCCTGAACTTGGAAGGCAAGCTGCGCGAACGTGGTATTCCTCTGTCACCCAACAACCTCGTCAACACCAACAGCAACCGCGACTTTCAAGGCGACGCTAAAACCGACCGCAAGGACAACTTAACCGCCTCCATCGCCGCTGTCGTCACGCAAGTCATGCCCAATGGCTTGCTGGTCATCCAAGGCCAGCGTGAGGTGCTGGTAAATTACGAAAAGCAGGTGATGACGCTGCAAGGCATCGTCCGTCCGGAAGACATTACCTCGCAAAACACCATTGCCAGCGGCAAAATCGCCGAGGCCCGCATCGCCTACGCCGGCCGCGGTGTGCTTGACGACGCCCAGACCCCGCAATACGGCGTGCGCTGGATCGACAAGATTCTGCCGTTCTAACCCACGGCCGGATGCCAATAACAACAAAAAACGCGGCGCCCCTCTCAGGGCGCCGCATCAGTTTACAGGTAAAATAGGTCACACGTGTCACTTCACGTTGACACCGCGACCGAGGGACGACGGAACGCCGTGCTGCCAGATGACATAGCAGAGACCGGCGACGCCAATAAGAAACAGGGTAGTAGCCATGGTAGTTCCTCCTCCAAAGCGGACAAATCCGTTGCCGCATTTCCAAAGTTGAACGCACATTACAAATACACATACAAAAGCACTAAAGGGTAGTGTTAAGAGCCTACGCCTCTTCCGCAGGATAACAACCCCTTAGCCGTGCGCCGCACCATAAGCGCGGCGCAACGGGTGTCATTCGGCCTTGGCGGGCAGCCACGGCCGCAGGAACGGGTTCATTTCAAGACTAAGCTCGAACATCCCCCAAGCGATGATGAAAAACGGGTTCAGCACCATCGCCGCCTCACGTCGTCTTCGGTGCAGCCACGTCATACACGTAGCCATATCGCGGTGTCTTCTCGCCCGGGTTATCCAGATCGCCCCAGTAAGTGATCCGGTTGCCGTTCTTGTCGAAAGGCTTGAAGCGGTTTTCGTCAAAGTAGGCTTGGCGGTTGTGTTCTTCCTGTAGGCGTTTGGCGGCCAGCGCACGTTGCGTGGCCAGCCAGTTCTGAAAGGCATGCAGCAGCTTTTTCATGGTCTCCTCCAGAGCGTTGTGAACAGGGGAATGGCACTCAAACCGTCTCGCAAGGTTTCCTCATAACAAGGCGAAAACGGTACGCAACAATCAGACCCTCAGGCTGCACCCCAATGAATGCACCCACAAGCAAAGCCTCCCCAAAACCCTGTTTCGTTTCAAAGGGGTGTCACCCGTTTGCACAGGTGTAACATCTCTATCCAAACCAAAAAACCGCCGCACCCCTGAGGGCGCGGCGGTAAGTCGTTGTTAGAGAACATCGTCGATAAATCGTGCACGTTCGTCAAAGAATTTCCTCGGGAACAACCGTGCCCGATTATAAGGGAATTCTCCGAAAAGATACAGAGCCGAGGAGTCCATCTTCTCGGCGCAGATCCAATCACCCTCCTTGGCCTTGTAAGGTTTGGGATGGATCAGTTCGTACTTCCATTCACCCCAAGGTTCCTCGCGAAGCGAAGACTCTCTGATAGTCCAAGGAGATACGGATCCATTTTCGATACCGATCTGGTTGACTTGTGCTGCGAGATCCTTGTCGAGCTGTACAGCATTGAAAATATCGCGGCGGTGACCGCGAAACCAGAAAGTGTGCTTCTTCTCGACGAGATCGTTCAGATGTTGGGGATCCCGACGAAGCCCCAAAGCCCGTGTCGCTTCCCACCAGAAGGCGGCGTTCTGCCATTTCTCATGCCGGTTGAATCCGTTGTCACAGACCAGTCGATTTCTTTCGTCTGGAGAGACCAGTCGATTGTAAGGGTCATGCCCGGAGCGGTCTTTGCTGGGGCAATCATAGCTTTTCTGCCCCTCATTCCATATCCAGATAGTAGGTGTGTGGACCGCTTTGCCTTCTGGAACGAAATAAAGCTTGGAAAGCATGGCCACCAGCCGGAAGGAAAGACGGTTGTCGTAGAACCTCTCTTCCAGCATCCGGTTCAGTTTCTCCCACTCGGTCTTGCGTGTGTTTTCCTGTCCCTCAAGCGAGGGCGCATTGGAAACGTTGGTCATGGTTTTGCTCCATAAGAGATCGCCAGCGATTTGCTAACATATTACTTGTAATTAAAATAGTATACAAATTCAATGGGAATCGTATGAGTTCAATAGGAAAAAAACCACCGCACCCCTAAAGGTGCGGCGGCAAGTGTCGTTGGTCAGGCCTGCGGCCGCGGAAGTGGCAGCAGTTCAGGAAACTTCGTGAAAATGAGTTCCGAAATGCTGGTCAGAAGGCCCTCTGACCGCAGGTCTTGAAGATCCTCCAGCCACAAGAAGTTGCGACCGATGCCTTCCGGTCTCGTCAGGGCATCGACGGCCTCTTCAACCGTGAGTCGCGTCTTCAGCAGGGTGTCGTAACCCTTGTTGACGCGAAACACATGATTGCAACGACCGGCGCTCGGATCATACAAGTCGCCGACCTTGTCGAAGTCGTCTTCCGTCAAGGGTACTCGCAATTCTTCCATTCCTTCGCGGATGAGTTCCGCCATCACATTCGCGGTTTTCATGCCACCGCCGTTAATAGAGTCCTTCCCCGGATCGAGGATGCGAGCACCGTTACGGCCCCGAAAGGCACGCCGTTGAAGCTGGGCGCTACCGTTTTCCATCGGAGTGACGAACGTGACCACGTCCGGCAAGGCGGGAAGCACGGTGCCCCGTGCGTCATACGCTGCAATGAGTTCATCAACGACCGAAAGAACCGGCCAATGCCAGCCCTCGGGCATCGTGTTCATCACATCGACGCTTTGACCGGTTCCGGTCAACAGCTCCCATACGAAAGTGCCGACGACTTCGCCGATTTCGTCCTCGTCACCCTCAGCTTTCATCAACGTAAAGGTGTGAATAACCTTGGTGTCAGTCACGTCACGAGCATACTGCTCGTAAAATGCGACACCAAACAAGCCGATGGTGCGCATGTAGTCATGATCCGAAAGCGGATTTCTCATAAGAATAGCCCCTCCTAAGGGCGGCAAAAGGGCAAAGCCCAAGCGAAAAGAATTGCGGAGGCCATACCGCATGAATAGGGGCCTTGCGCCCTATATAGGGCTCAGATAGGTAAATTCAAGATCAGGCCTAAAAATTCAACCGCTTGCCCGACTTCTTCCGCAACTCCATCACAAACGCCATCACCTTGGCCACAACCTCATACAATTCAATCGGTATGCTCTGGTCGAGGTCCACGCTGCGCCACAGCTCGCGCGCCAGCGGCGGGTCTTCGTACAGCGGTATGCCATGTTCGGTCGCCACTTCACGGATCCGCGCCGCCACGGCATCCACACCCTTGGCCACCACGGTGGGGGCGGCGTCGCCCATCTCCGGCTTATAGCGCAGCGCCACTGCGTAGTGGGTCGGGTTGGTGATAATCACGTCGGCTTTCGGCACCTCCGACATCATGCGCTTGCGCGCCCGCTCCATGCGTATCTGGCGCTGGCGGCTTTTGATGTGCGGATCCCCTTCGGTATCCTTCATCTCGTCCTTCAATTCCTTCAAACTCATGCGGTTTTTATGGATGTACTGAAAGCGCTCGAACAAAAAATCCGCAAGCGCCAGCACCGCCATAATCGCCACCACAATACCCAACAAGCGCAGGGTCAGGTCGCTCAGGCGCGCCAGCATCACGGGCAGGGGGCTGTCCATTAGGCCTAACAGTTCATCGCGGCGCTGCCATGCCACCCACACCATCGCCCAGCCAATCACCACCATTTTCACAAAGCTTTTTAAAAGCTCCGCGACGCTTTTGAGGCTGAACATCCGCTTAAAACCCTCAATCAGCGATATTTTGGAAAGGGACGGTTCGACTGGTTTGGACGAAAACACCCCACCGTTCTGAATCCAACTGCCGCCAATGCCCAAAAGCATCATCAGGCCGAACACCGGCAACATCGCCGTGAAGAACGACATACCGGTGCTTGTCATCACTACACCGGTCGCGGCGGTGTCTTCCAGCGGCATGGTACCGGCGTTTTGCAGCACGCTGGCACCCATCTGTAACAGCTGGTTCATCGCCCATGGGCCCAACAAGGCTGCTACGGCCACCATGCCTAATACGGCAAACAAGTTGTTCACCTCACGGCTATGCGGCACGTTGCCGTCATCGCGCAGCTGCCTTAGCCGTCGCTCGGTAGGGTCGTGGGTTTTACTGCTCTGGTCTTCATCATCGGCCATGCGCCAACCTAACTCACACAACGTAAGGGCGCCAGTCGGGCGCCCAAGTTTGGTCCAAGTTTAGCCGGTTACGCGTTAGCGCAGGTAATCCAGCAGGCTGGTCTGGTTAATCTGGCTGATCACCATCATGCTGGCCTGCAAGGTGGCGCTTTGCGTGGAAAACGTGGTCAGCGCCTCCGACACATCAACCTTCTCCACACTATCAATACTATCGGTAATGAAGGCTTGTTGCGTAGTGTAACGTTCGGTCTGTTGGGTTACGCTGTTCATCTGTCCGCCCACATCGCTCACCATGCTGGAAAGCGATGTCTTGGCGCTAGACAATACCGATATCGCGTTATCAATTTCCGTCACATTGTTATTCTCAAGGCCGTACCACAGGGTTTCCAGGCCGGATTTCAACTGCGCGAACGCATCGGAATTGCCGGTCACGCCATATTCCAGAGTGGTTTGGGCACCGCTCACAACGGTCGCCATTTGGGTGTCACCTTGGTACCAGCTGGTATCCAGCGGGTAACCGCCAAACGCGGTGGCTGCCGGAGAATCCCCCATAGGCGAGACATTCGCATTCGAACCGCTAAACAGATACTGGCCATTATACTGGGTATTAAACAGGCTGTAAAAATTCTCCACCAACGCTTGTGCTTTGGGCGAAAGCGTATCGCGCGTGCTGGCCGAGTTTTCGTTCCGCGCGGTAGTCGCAAGGCTGGTCGCTTCACTCAGCAGGTCGGTCATCTGCTGCAACGCGCTTTCCGAGGCTTTCAGCTGCTGTTCGGCGCTGTTAAGGTTGGTCATGTAGGTTTCGGTACGGGTCTGCACGTCGCGCAGGGTTAGCAGCTTGTTGGCGTTGCCCGCGTCGTCCGACAACGTCCGCGACTTCAGCCCGGTGGTAATCTGGTAGGTGCTCAGCGCCATCGCCGCGTTGGAGGCCTGCAGGTTACGCAGCGTGGAAAGGTTCTGGCTGGCGGTGGAGATGCGGTTGACCATGTGGGGTGCTCCTTATGTCGTCCGGGATTAAATGATGTTGATCAGTTCTTGCAGCAGGTCGTTCACCACATTGATGATACGCGAGCTGGCCTGAAAACTGTTTTGGTACACTAACATCTGCGCGAGTTCTTCGTTCAGGTTCACACCGCTGGTGCTGGTCACCAGTTCTTGAGACTGGGTGTAAAGGTTGGTGGCAAACGTTTCGTTATCGCGTGCCGAAGAGGTCGAAACCGCAAGGTTGCTCGCCAGCGTATTGAGGTACGACACACCGGTAACCGTCTGGGTACCAAGCGTGCCGGCGGCGTCAAAGGTCAGGCGCGTATCGCCGATTTGCGCCATGGCCACAATGTTCTGGCCATCGGTGCTGGAAACCCCACCCGCGGTGTTCATACGTGCGACGGGGAAGCGGTCCGGGTTCGCCGAAATATCGCTACGGACTGCTACAGTAGCCGCGGTGGTGCCGGTAAACAGGTTGTTAAACCCAAGGCTACCGAGCACATCGGTGGTACCGGCATTCGCCATCACCACGCGGGCGTTGGTGCTAGCCGCTTCAATCTTCAGGTACGGGTTGCCGTCTACGTCGGTGGCGGCGGTGGCAATCACACCGGCGGTACCGCCTAAGGCTGCGTTACCGATGTTCGGGTTATTGTTAATCTGGTTGGCAATATCTTGCAGAGAAAGTACGCCCGCCACGGGGGTGAGGGTGATCGGTGTGCTGACGGTCGTGTTGATAACCCCGCCCACGGTGGTCGTGGTGCTGATATTGATCGTCGCACCGCTCAGGCTGGCAAAACCGTTGGTCAGCAGGTCGGTCGTCGGCGCGGCAAGGTCGGCAGTATTGGCGCTCGTCAGGCTGCTTTGCGGCGGGTAGCTGGTACCTTGGCTGGAAAGCTTGTTCAGGGCTGCGGTAAAGGTTTCCGTAAACTCATTGAGCTGAGACATCAAGTCCGGCACCACTTCGTCACGGATTTCCGCCAGCGCCTTAATTTTACCGGTAGTGAGATCCGTAGGGTCAATCACCATTTTCGCTTCGGTAAGGCTACCATCCTGACGCACGTTCTGCGCCACGATGCTCGGATAAGCGCCCACCGCAGTCCCGCGGGAAAGCTGCACATACCCGCTGGAGTCGACAAGCTTGCGGCCGCTTTCGGTCAAAATACGCACACCGTTGTTTTCGGCATCGTAGTTGACCTGAATCCCGAAGGTGGAGGAAAGCTCGGTAATCTTCTGGTCGCGGGCGTCCATCAGGTCGTTGGTGTTGCCGCCGTTGGCGCTGGTCGTCAGCTCGCTAATCTGGCGGCCCAGCAGGTAAATGTCTTTCAACAGCTGGTTGACCGTGTCCAGCTCGGCGGTAATCTGGTTGTCGGCATCGGTAGCCACCTGTTGCAGGTCACTCGCGGTATTATTCAAAGCTTGCGCGGTCAGCTCTGCCTGCTCCACCGTGCTGCGGCGAAGCGACGAATTGGAAGGGTCGTTCGCCAGAGAACTCATGCTCGACACAAACCCACCGACAATGTTCTCAAGTCCACCGCCACTACCGGCGCTGGAAAGGGTGTTTTCCAACGAGGTCATGTAGCTGCTTTTGGTGGTCGCGTAAGCCGAGGTCGAGCCTGCGGTGAGCATCCGCGAAACCAGAAAACGGTCGGTAATCCGCTGCACGGTTTCCAGCTGCACACCGGTACCAAAGCCCGCCACGCTGGAGGCCGAGGCCTGCACGATCTGGCGGGAATACCCGGTCGTGTTGGCGTTCACCACGTTGTGCGACACGGTTCCCAGTGCCAGCTGGGAATACTGCATCCCGCTGACACCGATACGAAGGGCTGACGTAAGACTACTCATGCCCATCAATCTGCAATATCCGTGCCAAAACCACACAGCGGGCCATGGGGCCCGCTGCAATGACATTCTGAAAATGGGCTAGATACTGGTCGCCACCAGGCGGGTTTCACCGCCGGACGTATTCAGCGTACCGCTGGCGCCATAGGTTTGGGCGCGCGGTTGGCTGGCATCCACGGTGTCACGTATCGCCATAATCAGGTCGGCGCGCAACTGGTGGGCGGCTTTCAGCATCATCGCGTTTTCCCGCGCCAGAGTTTGAAATTCCGCAATCTCGTCGGCCAGCTGGTGGGCCTGCTGCTGGGCACTGGCATCGGCTTTCCACAGAGAACCCTTCTGCTTGATATCCGCCAGCATCTGCTCCAGCCGCAAGGTCAGGCGGCGCTTATGCACCAAACGGTCTTCAATCAATTGAATATCATGCTTTGGTACCGCCCGATTCTCCTCAATCAGCAGTGCCAGCAGCTCGCGGCAGGTTTTGCGCGCGGCCAAAATTTCATTCGCAGCCGGGCTCAGGCCGTTACCGGCCAGTGTGCGGGCGTTGTAGGGGGTGTTCATCGTTCGTATCCTCCTGTTTCCATCTTTACCTAGCAATTACCGTGCCACACCGGAGTACGCCTGCCCGGCCGCCTTGGCAGCCGCCAGCGTCGCATTGCGGTTTTCCTGGTTCTTCAGCAATTCGGCATAAATGGTGTCGGCAATGCCAATCCCACCGGCTTCGGTCACGTTGTTGGCCATCTGCTCGTTCAGCGTGTGGCGGAACATATCCTCGGCATACCCGCCCGAAAATTCACTGTCTATATCCGGCTTCATCAGCTCCATGCTCTGGTAAATGAAGAACGATTCAAACTCCTTGGCCTTCTCACGCAACGTCGCTTTTTCCTCGTCCGTCACGTGTTCGGCGGTCGGTATCTTGGTCGCTTGCATACCTTGCTGCATGCTGGTTTGCATGCGCATGAAGCTTGCTGTCAGGTCGGGGCTGCCAAGCGTACTCATTACAGGATCACCAACTCGGCTTGCAACGCACCCGCAGCCTTGATGTTCTGCAAAATGCTGATGATGTCGCGGGGTTTGACTCCCAAGGTGTTCAGGCCACTGACAAGGTCCGACAGGCTGGCACCGGTATCGAGAATTTCAAACTTACCGCGGTTGGGGTCGTCATCAATCCGTTCCACCGTGCTCTTGTCGGTCACCACGGTTTGGCCGGCCACGTTAAAGCTGAGGGGTTGGGATATCTTCTTCTCTTCCGTCACTTTAATCGTCAGGTTGGCGTGACTGATGGCTACCGGCGCAATCCGCACGTTCTCACCCATCACAATCGTTCCGGTTTTTTCATCGATAATCACCCGCGCCTCGCTGGCCGGCTCCACCATCAGGTTTTCAATTTTCTGGATAATCGCCGCCAGTTGGTTCTGGTAGCGAGTCGGTATCACCACCGAAACGCGCGCATTGTCATCCGCCGTCGCCAACGGTTCCTTAAACGAGGCGTTGATCGAATCCTTCAAGCGCGTGGCGGTGGTGAAGTCCGGCTGACGCAACACAAAGCGCAGGGTGTTGCCCAGTTGCGAAAGTTCAAATCCGGTCTCGCGCTCCACGGTGGCGCCTTCGGCAATACGCGCTACGGTGGTGTGGTTTTTGGTAATCGTGCTGCCGTCTTTGCCCGTAGCCATAAAGCCGCCTACCACTACGGCACCTTGCGCTACGGCATAGGTTTGGCCATCGGCCGCCACCAGCGGGGTCGCCAGCAGCATCCCGCCTTCCAGAGACTTCGAATCGCCAAGGCTACTCACCGACACATCAATCCGGCTCCCCTGACGTGCCAAGCTTGGCAGCTTGGCGGTCACCATCACGGCAGCGATGTTCTTGGTCTTGATCTGCGCCATCACGTCTTTGGCATTTACACCCAAACGCTCCAGCATGTTGGCGAGAGACTGCCGCGTGAACGGAATCGCATTCACACTATCGCCCGTACCGGCCAGGCCCACAATCAGGCCGTAACCGACCAGCACGTTCTCACGCACACCTTCAATATCGGCAATATCTTTAATACGCGCGCTGGCCGCAGCATGGGCGGGAAGGGGCACCATCGGCAGCAGCAGTAAGGCCGCCACCACGGCGGAATGAATAAGGTTGGTCAGGGGTCGCATATGGGCAGGTCCTGTTCTTGGGTTGCTCTCTCTGCGTGTACTTATGCAAACGTCGTGCCAAATGTCGCTGCTTCCAAGATGCATCGAACCTTTTCTCCATGTTGGCACGCCCCCTGCATAAAGGAGCGCGAGAGAGAATCAAGGAGTCCAACCCATGCCATCATTAAGCAGCGCCCTCACCAGCCGCATGAACTTTTTAGCCGAGCGTCAATCGGTTGTGGCCGGTAACATCGCCAATGCCAATACCCCGGGCTATCTGGCGAAGGACTTGGTCGAAAACAAAGGCGGTACCACTAGCAGCTTCGCTATGGCGATGACCAACACCCAGCACATTAAAAACGCCGGTGTGTCCTCGCAGGGCAAGATGGTTGAAGACGCCCGCTTTATCGAGCACAACGGCAACAGTGTCCGTCTCGATGAAGAGATGATTAAAATGAGCGACGCACAGATGAACTACCGCTTCATGACCGAACTGTACAGCAAACAGGTCGCTATGCAGAAAATGGCCCTCGGTAACCGCTAAGCCGTATTAAGAGAACAGGGAGAAACACGCTATGGATATGTTACAAAGCATTCAGGTCAGCGCCGGCGGTATGTTCGCACAAAGCCAACGTATGAAGGTTGCGGCGCAAAACATCGCCAACGCCGACAGTGTGCAGGCCGACAACGGCACCGGCCCTTACCGCGCCAAGCAGGTGGTGTTTAAAACGGTGCTAGACCGCCAGAGCGGTATGTCGAAAGTCGAATCTCAGGTGATTGAAGACCGTGTCACGCCTTTCAACGTCAAGTACGACCCCACCTCCGACCTCGCCGACGCCCGCGGCTTTGTACAAACTCCGAACGTCGACAGCACGCTGGAAAACATCAACATGCGGGAAGCTCAACGCAGCTACGAAGCCAACATGGCCGCCATCACCACTGCCCGCGATATGGCGACTCGCACACTGGATATGCTGCGCTAAATCATCCCACCTACTGCCTAGACAATAGGCAGGGATGGGAGTAGCTTACGCGGCAACAACAGGAAACGTCGGACATGGATCTCGCAAAACCCGCGCAAAGTCTTATCGGTAGCATCGGTTCCATCGGTGGTGTGGCGTCCAATGTAAGTGGGGCTGCCGCCTCCAATCCGGTGTCCAGCTTTGGCGATGTTCTAAAAAACACCATCAGCCAAACCGTCGACGCCCAAAAGCATGCCGAGCAGCTCACTATGGCTGCCGCCCAAGGCCAGCCGGTCGCACTGCAAGATGTCGTGCAAGCGGTTAGTCAGGCCGAACTCACCCTCCAAACGCTGGTCACGGTCCGCGACCGCGCGGTAGAAGCCTACCAGCAAATCATGCAGATGCCGGTCTAACCATTGGGTGTACCGCCTGCCCATAAAACGCGCAGGCCTCTCCCAACAAACCCTGTCTATGCTAGCGTACCGCTCATGAGCCCCGAACTTGTCGCTACTATCGGCCGCGAAACCATGATGACCCTGCTGTGGGTCTCGGCGCCGACCATGCTGGTGGCGCTGATTGTCGGTTTGGTTATCGCCCTGTTTCAGGCCCTTACCAGCATTCAGGAAGTCACACTGACTTTTGTGCCGAAAATCATTCTCGTCTTTGCCGTATTGCTGATTGCCATGCCGTTCATGGCCAGCGAAATGCAGCAGCTGACCGAAGACCTCTACGCCCGTATCATCCGCCCAGAGCCCGCCGTGGTGCTCGGCACCGGCGCGTAGTTAGGGGAGGGGCCGCCATGCCCGTACCATTTGCCGACCTCTTCACGGGCATGATCATCTTCCCGATGTTCCTGCTCTTTGCCCGCTTAGGCACCGCCATCATGGTGTTTCCTGCCATATCCGACCCTTCGGTCAATGTGCGCGTGCGCCTGCTCATTACGCTGGGTACTTGCTTTTTGCTGTTACCCTTGCTGGGCGATACCTTCCCGACGCTACCCAACCGCACGGCCGACATGCTGCTGCTGCTGTTTGGCGAAATGGTGGTCGGCCTTATGCTGGGGCTGGGGGCTCGCCTGATGATGTCGGCCATGAGCGTGGCGGGCGAGCTTATCGCCTTTATGGCGGGCTTTCAAAGCGCCAGCCTGTTCGATCCTTCCACCAACACCAACAGCGGCGCTCCGGCCGTCTTCCTCACGCTCTGCGCGGGTGTGGTGGTTCTGGGGCTCGACCTTCACCATCAACTTATTCTCGCCACCATCGAGAGTTATAAACTCTTCAAACCGGGCGTGATGCCGGAAGTCAGCAGCATCGCCGCCGTCTATGTTGAGATGATGACCGTCATCATGCGCTTGGGGCTCCAGCTGGCGGCACCGATTGTGGTGGCGGGTTTGCTCACCAACGTTATGTTCGGTGTCCTCAACCGTCTGGTGCCGCAATTGCAGATTTTCTTCATCAGCGTGCCGGTGACCATTACCGTCAGTGTGGTGTTGTTGGCTGCAGGGCTCGGCACCATGTTGCAGTTGTGGGCAACGGCAACACAGGATAGACTGACGCTGTTTCAGGTAGAAGAGGGAGCCGACTAATCATGGTGGATATCAAAGGTCTCGGTGGCATTAAGGCCGCCGACAAGGCCAAAGCCAAAGCCCGTACCGGCGCCACCGGTGGCGCCAGCTTTGCGGATATGTTGGAAGAAGCTCAATCGGTGAACGCAACGGAGGCATCGTCCGCACTGGCGTCGTCCGATGTGGCAGCAGGTTTCTTGCCAATCGAGGACGATCTCCCGCAAAACCCCCGCCAACAAGCACAGGAGCTGATGAAGACCCTCAAAGCCCTGGCCGAAGATGCCTTTTCCGGCAGCCCGACCAATACGGTTGACCGTTTGGAACAGCTGGCCAACAGTGTCGATGAATCCAGCCTGACAACCCAGCAGAAGGACGCTCTCGATGAAGCCCGTACCCGCGCTGCTGTCGAAGCCGCCAAACTCAAATCTTAAACGCCTGACACACCTCAACCCCGCGCTCCGCCTAATTGCGCAGCGTTAACCCGCGCCGCCGCGTTGTGCACCACTCCATAACAAGCTATGCTGCGCCGGAAAGGACACTTCTACTCATGTTGCTCATTACCCGACGCACCGGCGAAGCCATCGTCATTAACGGAACGATAGAGGTCAAGGTGCTGGAAGTAAGCGGCGGTCGTGTCAAGCTGGGGTTCGAGTATCCCACCGGCAGCAGCGTGTACCGACAAGAACTGTTCGCCAAGATTCAGGAAGAAAACAAAGCCGCTGCGTTGTCATCGCAGCAAGAGAAAACGGCGGATTCCGCCATTCTCGGCAAAGTGGTACAGAATTTGCATTCTCTGGGCAAGGGACAGGTAGGCCCGCACACACAAACCGAAACCACGCCCGAAGAGGATGCCAACAATGACACAAACAACCGCAACCGCGAGCCAAACCACCGCTGATAACCAGGGAGCAGCTATGATGAGCCAACCGATGCACTCCGACGTAAGTCACAAGGAAGGTGCCACCCTTACCTTCCACACCCGTTTTGGAGATATTGAACTGCGTGAGGACCGCCTGCTCGAGTTTCCGCAGGGCCTGTTCGGCTTCCGCGAATGCACTCAGTTCGGTCTCGCCAAACTGCCCAGCGTGGAAAATTCTCCGCTGATGCTGCTGCAATGCGTCAACCAGCCCTCGATCGCCTTCTTGGTGGCCGACCCCGCCCAGCTGGGTGTGGAAATCGGCTCGACCGATGTCTCGGAAGCGCTGACCGAAACCAAGATGCCGCAAGCCGACACGCAGTTCCTGACCATCCTGACCTTGTACGACCAAGGTGACAGCTACTACCTGACCGCCAACGTCAAGGCTCCGGTGCTCATCAACAGCGCCAACCGTACCGGCACGCAGTTCATCTTCACCAACAAGAGCTACAGCACCCAGCACAAGCTCTAGGGTAAGGTTACTACCTGTCAAAACCGCCTTCGGGCGGTTTTTTGTATTGAGAAAAGTTGAGCTGTATACTAAAAGAGGTGAATTGATACGTTTCCCATACGGTTGAGCGCACCGTTGTTTCAGAAGGGTTCACCGTCAGGCGCGAGGTGGATGATGCACAATGACAAAACCGAATGAGCCCGCCCCAACCTTGACGTTGTGGGCGCATCTTCAAGATGAATTCTATCATGTACAAGATATGCTAAGGGTGAATGACGACGCCCGCGACGCCAATTGGCGGCGTTGGCAAAAAACGCTGGATCAAACCTCACAGTGTCGCATTCCTGCGCCGCGTCCGGTTACCGAGTGTGGAATGACGCTGACCCAGCTTAACAAAACGAACCCTCGCGGTGTGTTTGCGGGCAAGTTTGTGAATAACTGCATGCATCCACAAGGCTATGCAGCGCGCTGTGCTTGGCACGGTCACGAAAGTCCGCTCGGTGCCTTTTGGGCCGTAGAATTCCAGAACTGGATTGCAGCGGTCGCCTGGGTCTGGAGGTGTGATGATAAGTTGGTAATCGATTCCGTGGATGCTCATGAAGAGTTTATGGACAGCCTGCCGCTTATCCATGAAATGTACGTGGAGGCCGCAAAGAGCGTGCTGATGCAAGAGAGTATTCAGCGTGTCTATGCCGGTGTGGGGTATGGAGAAACCTGGAAAGTGCCTCACTGGTTTTTGCGGGATTTTAAATCCCCCGCCCGTTATCGGGTCCAAGGGGTGTATAAGGATGATTCTGAGAAAATCCACGTGATTGCCGATGCCAGGGATATCCGTGAATAACTGACAATTAAAAGCCCGCCGCACCTGTGTGGCGGGCTTTTGTGTGATGTGAAGGGTTGGTACTGATGTTTTGCCGCACGTACCCCTATCAAAAAAAGGGCATTTCTCACAGCGGCCCCTTGCCGAGGGGGTTGCCCTGCGCTAGGTTGCGGCAAGTTTTATATGAAAAAAGGCTCCATACCCATGTCTCAAAAGCCCGAATCCCACGATGTGAACGATGAAGTCGCGCTTGGCGACGTAGATGCCGAACGCCGCGCGCTGCTGGTGAACGCCACCGCCGCGTTTGGTATCGCCGGTGCCGCCTGTGTCGCCCTTCCGTTCGTCTCCAGCATGAACCCCAGCCGTAGCGTCAAGGCTATGGCCACTATCGATGTCAACCTGACCGAAATCCCTGAAGGCGAAGCCAAAACCTTCCTCTGGCAAGGTAAGCCGGTGTTCGTGTGGCACCGCAATGCGGCCCAGATCGAAGAAGCCCGCAAAGGCGACGCCACCGCAACCCTTGACCCCGCCAAGGACGCCGACCGCGTGCAAAAGGCCGAATGGCTGGTGGTCATGGGTGTGTGCACCCACTTGGGCTGCGTGCCCATGCGTGGCGGCGAGTTTGGCGGCTGGCGCTGCCCTTGCCACGGCAGCCAGTTCGACGACTCGGGCCGCGTTCGCCAAGGTCCGGCGGGTACCAACCTCGAGATCCCGCCCTACCGCTTCCTCGACGACAACACCATCCGTGTCGGCTAACCTTTAGTTAATTCCGAAAAGAAGAGCATCCCATGGCCCATACTCCCGGTTCCAAACAGGTCGAAAACGACATCCGCAACACCTACCAGTGGCTGGAAGACCGTCTGCCGATCCTGTCCTTCATCAACAACAGCGTCGGTTCCAACTTCATGGCGCCGCGCAACCTTAACTATATGTGGAATTTCGGTAGCTTGGCCGGTATCGCGCTGGTGCTGCAAATCCTCACCGGCATTTTCCTTGCCATGCACTACAAGCCGGATGTCGCCATGGCCTTCGACAGCATCCAGCACATCATGCGTGATGTAAACTGGGGCTGGCTCATCCGTAACATGCACATGGTGGGTGCCAGCTTCTTCTTCATTGTGGTTTATATTCACATGGCCCGCGGCCTTTACTACGGTAGCTACAAATCTCCGCGTGAAGTTCTGTGGGGCATCGGCGTCATCATCTTCCTGTTGATGATGGCTACCGGCTTCTTGGGCTACGTACTGCCATGGGGCCAAATGTCGTACTGGGGCGCCACGGTTATTACCAACCTGCTGTCGGTTATTCCGTTTATCGGACAAGACATCGTCGTCTGGCTCTGGGGCGGCTACTCGGTGGGAGACCCCACCCTCAACCGCTTCTTCGTCCTGCACTTCGTGCTACCGTTCGTGATCGTCGGTATCGTCATCCTGCACATCTGGGCGCTGCACGAGCATGGCTCCAACAACCCGAAGGGTGTCGACCTGAAAACCAAGGGCGATTACATCCCGTTCCACCCCTACTACACCATCAAGGATGTCTTCGGTCTGGGCGTCTACCTCATTCCCTTCACCTTCATGGTGTTCTACGCCCCGGAGTACCTCGGCCACACCGACAACAACATTCCGGCCGACCCGCTGGTAACCCCCGCACACATCGTGCCGGAGTGGTACTTCCTGCCGTTCTACGCCATCCTGCGCGCCATTCCTATTAAAGAGCTCGGTGTGCTCGCCATGTTCGGCGCCATCGCCATTCTGCTGGTGCTGCCGTGGCTGGATAAACACCCCGTGCGCTCTGCGCGCTTCCGTCCGCTGTACCGCCCGCTGTACGTGCTGTTCCTGATGAACTTCGTGCTGCTCGGCTGGTGCGGGATGATGCCGCCGGAAGGTATCTACGTGCTTATCGCGCAGGCTGCCACCGCGTTCTACTTCGGCTTCTTTGCACTGCTGCCCATACTCAGCAAGTTCGAAAAAGCTAAACCTGTCCCAACCAGCATTTAAAGGAGCCGCAAGATGAAACAATCCGTTCTCGCCCTCACGCTGCTGGCCTTTACACTGGTAGCTACTCCCTTCGCTGCAGAAGGCGTAAAAGTGGAAAAACAGGAATGGTCGTTCCAAGGCCTGCGTGGCAGTTACGATAAAGACCAACTGCTGCGCGGTTACACTGTCTTCACCAACGTCTGTATGGCCTGCCACAGCGCCAAGTACGTGAGCCACCGCGATATGATGCGTGCTGGTTTTACCGAAGCAGAAGTGCAGGCTCTGGCTAAAAACCTCAACATGAACATCGACCAGAAGCTCCTAACGGCTCAGGATAACCAAACCGCGGTCGAAACCTTCGGTAAGATACCACCAGACCTGTCGCTGATGACCAAGGCCCGTGCCGGTCTGGCCGACTATACCTATGCCTTGCTCACCGGTTATTCGGAAGACCCCGAACTGATCGCACACACCTTCCCCAAAGGGTTACCGGCAGGCGCGCACTACAACAAATACTTCCCCGGCCACGCCATCGCCATGCCTAACCCGCTGACCGGCCCGGATATGGTTACCTACCACGACCAAACCCCCGCGAGCGTCGAGCAAATGGCCAAGGACGTCACCCTGTTCATGCAGTGGGCGGCCGAGCCGGAACGTATCGAGCGCCAGCACATGGGCTTGTACGTGATTCTCTATCTCGTCATCTTCACGCTCTTGGCCTACCTCACCAAGCGCGTCATCTGGAAAGACGTGAAAGGCCACTAAGCGCCCGCACAAAAAACCGGCCATGGGCCGGTTTTTTTATATCTCAGGCACAAATTCCAACGCCACGCCATTCAAACAAAAGCGTAATCCGGTCGGTGCAGGGCCATCTTCAAACACATGCCCTAAATGCCCGTCGCAGCGCGCACAATGGATCTCCGTCCGCACCATGCCCCAGCTTTTATCCACGGTGGTTTCCAACGCATCGGGCGTTATCGGTTGGTAAAAGCTTGGCCAACCGCTTTTGCTAGTAAACTTGTGGTCGCTACTGAACAGCGGCAGCCCGCAGCCCACACACTGGTATACGCCGTCGCGGCTTTCGGGGTGCAGCTCGCTGCAAAACGCGGCCTCGGTGCCATGCCCGCGCAACACGCGGTACTGCTCCTCGGTCAGGCGTTCTTTCCATTCGGTCTCACTGAGAATCAACTTGTCCATCGGTCGTCTCCTTTCCCACCAATAACGTACCACACGCGTCAAGAGGGCTAAAAAATATTGGAAAAGGTGACGGAATCCGTTAGGTTGCGCGGGTTCTCATTCATAAGGACTATCTACATGACCGACATAAACCAAAACCTTCCGGCAGAAAAGACGGGAATAGTTGTTGCAGCGTCAGTTGCTTCGTCGCAAGAAAACGCTTGTACAAACAAGCAGAACGCACCCGACTTATCGTCTTCCAGCTGGATGAAATCACAGAGCGGGTTGCGTAATCGTAAAGTCGGAAACCAGAGCATTCCCGGCTAATCGGCCGACACACGAGGAAAAACCAAGGGCGCCTACGGCGCCCTTTACTTATGCCGCCTCGCGGAATATCTCATACAGCATCACAGCTGTGGCAATGCTCAGGTTCAGGCTTTCCGCCCCACCGCGCATGCTAATTTTGGTGAGAATATCGCACGCATGGGTCATCTCTTCACTTAAGCCGCTTTGCTCGGTACCCATGGCCACTAACAGACCCTTATTGCCTCGCAGTTTGGCCACTTCGCGGTAATCGGTGGTGCCGCGCAAGTGTGTGCCCACCATGGTCAGGCGTGCGCCTTCCTTCCACGCCAGCAGGCGCTCCACACCAATCTGCACAACCGGCACATGGAAGATACTCCCCATCGTCGCGCGCAACACTTCCGGCGCCCAAAGGTCGGTGCAGGTACCGGCCAGAATCACACCCTTCGCACCCACCGCATCCACGGTACGGATAATCGTACCCAAGTTCCCGGGGTCGCGTATCCCCTCCAGCACCACCCATACATCGTTACCCACCTTCACGTCGGTAAGCGGGGTTGTCTGCTGACGGAACACACCCACCACACCTTGCGGGTTATCCTTGCGCACCAGCTTTTCCAGCACCTGCGGCGTCACTTCTAAAATCAACCCTGCCGCAGCATAGAGTTTCGATAAGAAAACTTCGGTTCCTTGGTTCCTCGGTTCCTTGGTTCCTTGCCCCACCACCAACGTCACCAACTCCCAGCCGGCTTCCACACCAAAGCCCACAAGTTGCAGGCCTTCCACCACAAACAGGCCGCTTTCCACGCGCTCTTTCTTCTGCGCCAGCGCGGCAATCCCCTTCACCTTGGGGTTGGCTAAACTGGAAATCTGTTCAATGCGTGCCATCTACTCTACTTCCCGTTCCAGCGTGCCCACATGGAGTTCGTAAACCGCCGCCCAAACGCATCGACACTTACAAATTCCCCAATCTCGGTAGTCCCCTGCGGCATCGTCTCTGCCAGCATGGTGCCCAGCGCGACGGATGACACCCGCAGCGCATACGCCGTCAGCCACACATGGCCCTGCGGCTTGGTAATCTTGGCAATGTTCTCCAAAAATTCTGGCATGCCGCTAAAAAACTCCCAACGCTCGCCATCCGGCCCACGGCCGTATTTGGGCGGGTCCATCAGAATAATATCGTAGCTATTGCCGCGCCGCACTTCCCGCGCCACAAACGCAAAACAGTCGTCTAGCATCCAGCGGATTTTCGCATCCTTCATACCGTTCAGCTCAAGGTTTTCGCGGCCATACCCAATCGCTTTTTTACTCGCATCGACGTGGGTCACTTCCGCACCGGCTGCCGCCGCGACCATGCTCGCCACACCCGTGTAACCAAACAGATTCAGCACTTTCATACCGGGCTTAATGGTCTCTTCCAGCCACGCCCACTGCGGAGACTGATCGGGGAAGCACCCCAAGTGCCGGAACGGCGTGAGGCGGCCCTTAAACGTCAGCTTGCCATAGGTCACATCCCACGCCTCGGGCACACCCTTGGCAATCTCCCAGTTACCGCTGTCGCCGTCTTCATCGTTCGCCTTGGGCGCAAACACGGCTACAGCCTTCTTCCACTCGCTCTCCGGCAGTTTGGGCGCCCACACCGCTTGCGGTTCAGGCCGGTTGCTTACAACGCCGCCCAAGCGCTCCAACTTGCGGCCATCGCCACTGTCCAGCAGCACGTAGTCCACCTGCGTGGGTTCTAACAAGAGGGGAGCATGGGGAGTGGTTTTAGCGGTCATGGCCTAATCCTTTCACATAATCATCCACCTGTCGCGCACTGGTAAAGTGGCGGAAGCTTATCTCGGGGTGCGCGGCGGCAATTTCGGTCCACAGCTGCTGGTGGCGCGGCGGCGCACTCAGCACCCATTTCAAAAACGTCCACGGCAGCGGCTCAACGCACCCTTCGGGCAAGTCATGACGACCTTTGCCGCGGTTTTTCCACCAACGCCGGAATACCCGCACAAGGCACTGCCACAAAGGCAAATCAATCAAAATAATCGTATCGGCCACATGCGCCCGCTGCGGCAAACTGGCAATGTAGTTACCATCCACCAGCCAGCGCTCGCCCGCCAGCACGGCATCCAAATCGCGCTCAAAATCGGCAAGCGGACGCCGCTTCCACCCCGCCGTCCACGCCAGTACGTCAAGGTGTGTCACCGGTAACCCCGTCGCCTTGGCCAAGTGCAGAGAAAGGGTGGTCTTCCCCACCCCGCTGGTTCCCACAATCATCACCCGCTGCATAAAATTAGTCCTCTAACCCGATAAAAGCAGGAATGGATTTACCATCCATAACATCGATCAACGCCTGCTTGAGAGTGGCCGGAAGAATGGTCATGGAACGCACATCTTCGCGACTAAACAATCCGGACTCCATATGGTCTTCCAAACTCTGAATCACCGTTCCTCCAGGGATGCGCGCCTGAAACACAAGTCCAATCTCGTTTACAAAAACACCTTTATCCAGAAAACGGTTTTGCACGGTAGTGATATACGAGACATCCTCAAGCTCAATACCGTTTTCTTCCCGAAGCTCGCGCCGTAGCGCCGCTTGGGCATCTTCATTGTCCTCAATGCCGCCGCCCGGTAAAAACCAGAAATCATAGCCTTTGGCACGGCAGAGCAAAGCTGTGTCACCGCACAAGAGAAATCCTCGGGCAATGGCAATAAACGGCACGCGCGACATCGTGAGATGTCTCGTTACACATTAAACCGGAAGTGCAGCACATCGCCATCTTTCACGATGTACTCCTTGCCCTCAATCCGTAGCTTACCGGCTTCCTTGGCACCGGCTTCGCCCTTGCAGGCAATAAAGTCGTCGTAGGCAATGGTCTCGGCCTTAATAAAACCCTTGGTAAAGTCGGTATGGATCGCCCCGGCGGCTTCCGGCGCGGCGGCACCCTTTCTAACGGTCCACGCCCGTACTTCTTGCACACCAGCCGTAAAGTAGGTCAGCAACCCGAGCAGCTCGTAACCGGCACGGATCAGCTTGTTCAAGGCAGGCTCGGTCAAACCCAGCTCGGCCATAAACTCGGTGCGGCTTTCCGCGTCCAG
The DNA here is from genome assembly GCA_027485835.1 of Alphaproteobacteria bacterium. Classification (GTDB taxonomy): domain Bacteria; phylum Pseudomonadota; class Alphaproteobacteria; order UBA2136; family UBA6156; genus UBA6156. The sequence goes on along the minus strand of JAIXQG010000002.1, from coordinate 250,492 downwards.
TTGGGCAATCTGGCTTTCAATTTCCGCCGCAATCACCACACAACTGGCGCCTTGCGCTTTGGCAAACTCTTGTACCTTGGCGGAAAGGGCGTTGCCGGTCGCGGCTTCATCCTCGCCCACATTGGCCACGTACAACACGGGCTTGCCGGTGAGCAGGCTCTTGTAAATCGGGTGGCTGCGGTCAATGCCTTGCACACTGCGGGCGGGTTTACCGGCGTGCAGGGCTTCCAAAACCGGTTGCAACAGGGCCATTTCTTCCTGCGCGCCCTTGTCTTGGTTTTTCGCCTTTTTCTCCACGTTGGCGATGCGTTTTTCCACACTCGCCATATCCGCCAGCATCAGCTCGGTTTCAATCACGTCAATGTCACGCAGGGGGTCTACATTACCGGAAACGTGGGTCACTTCGCCTTCAAAGCACCGCACCACGTGGGCAATGGCTTCGGTTTCCCGAATGTTCGCCAAAAACTGGTTGCCCAAGCCTTCGCCCTTGCTGGCACCGGCGACGAGGCCCGCAATATCCACAAACTCAAGGCTGGTCGGTACAATCTTAATCGGCTTCACAATCGCGGCCAGCGCGTCAAGGCGCGGGTCCGGCACGGCCACACGGCCTACATTCGGCTCAATCGTGCAGAACGGGAAGTTGGCCGCCTGTGCCGCCGCCGTCTGCGTCAGTGCGTTAAACAGGGTGCTTTTGCCCACATTCGGCAAACCGACGATACCACATGAAAATCCCATAAAAATCCTACCGTTCTATTCGTAACTTACTCTACGAGTTCTTTACGCAAGGGCGGGCAATTTGGCAAGCTCGGCTTGGGGGTTGAGCAGGATTTTAGGCAACGCGTTCACAATCTGGCCAATCCGTGCCTCCACGCGTTCACGTTCCTCGGCGCTAAACTTATGCAGCACGTAGTCACTCACCTGTGCCTTATGCACGGGGCGGTCAATGCCAAACCGCAAACGCTGGTAATTAGGCGTACCCAGCGTCTCGGTAATGCTCTTCAATCCATTATGTCCGGCATCGCCACCGCCTATTTTCCAACGCAGTTGCCCAAGCTCTAAATCCAATTCGTCGTGGACCACCAGAATGTCCTTAGCCTCAATCTTGTAAAACGCGGCAGCCGGCTGCACGCTCTGCCCACTCAGGTTCATAAATGTTTGGGGCTGTAGCAGTACAACATCCACACCACCTACTTTGCCTTTGCTCACCAATCCCTTGAACTTCCCCGTCCAGCCGGGTAGGTCGTAATGCTGCCGCACCGCCTCCAACACCATAAACCCGACATTATGTCGGGTCTCTTCATACGTAACACCTGGGTTACCAAGGCCGGTAAGGAGAATCATGGCGATCCTAGTTGCATCGAACGTCCTCGGGTTTTGACGCGCAGTAAGCGGGTGCAGCATCTTTCAGCTTTGGATAAGAGCCACGGCTGGGATAAAAAGCTCCACTACTATTCTTCATAGCTTTATCAATTCCGTCTTGAGCAGGAGTTAGAGCCGGACATTCAGGAGGACTGAAAGTACTTTTAGACATTCCCGTCTCGTTAAGAAGCTCTCCAAGGCCCCCCAATGTCGATAAAATAAGACTGGGAATAGCGGTTATGAAGGCTCCCGTAATAAGTAATGGTAAAGCTGAGAGAATTTTAGCTCCTTGAATCATACTCCAAAGTCCTAAAAATACTAAAATCAAGCCTATTAAAAGACCAATATCACCCTCAAGCAAGTCAACGGTGTCACAAAAAAGATCGTTAGCAAGATATTTGCTTACTTCGCCATTAGAAGTAGCTTGTGCCAACCCTACCTGCGCCATAAACACCATAGCCCCCACAACAAGGGCCAAACGTACCACCGGGTAAACTGAGACAGGCTTCATGCTGCTAATATAGGGCGGCAAGGGGGTTTACGCTACCCCCGGTGTGCCGGGTACACCCTTGCTGGTGCTGTATTGCACGCGGTATTTACGCTCGGGGTTGATGTGCGCCTGTACAGTCTTGGCTGCTACAGCGGCTTCGGCAAATCCGGTAAGGATCAACGCCACTTTACCTTCATAGTGCGCCATGTCGCCAATGCACAACACTCCAGCCCGCCGTGTAGCCATGGTGCTGCGGTCTACCGGCAGCACACCCTTTTCGAGTCCAAGGTCCCAGTTGCTGAGGGGGCCACTGTTCGGCGCAAGCCCAAAGCAACAAACAAGTTCGGTCGCGGCAACATTGCGGGTGGCGCCATCCAGGTCAGCCAAACGTACTTCGGTCAATTGACCGTTTTCGCCACTCAAAGCGTCCAACTGGAACGGGGTGTGCAAGCTAATTTTACCAGCTTCCACCAGCCGCATCATCTCGGCCACCGTCGCTTCGGCGGCGCGGAAGTCATTCCGGCGGTGCACCACATGCACGTGGCGGGCTATGTGGGCGAGTTCTACGGCCCAATCCAACGCACTGTCACCGCCACCCGCTAACACCACGTCTTTACCAGAAAGCTCATGCTTTTTGGTAATCGCGTAGCGCACGCTGCCCGACGCCTCAAAGGCCGCCAAGTTGTCCAGCTGGGTTGGCTTGCGGGGCGTAAACATCCCGCCACCGCCGGCAATCACAACCACTTTGGCCTGCACGCTGTGGCTGGCGGTTTGGAGTGTAAACACTCCCTCCGCCTCATCCATGCTCTCAACCGGCTCGCCGAGCAAATAGGTCGGACTATACGGCGCGGCCTGGGCCTCCAGATTTTTCACTAAATCGCCTGCTAAAATATGCGGGTGGCCGGGCACATCATAAATCGGTTTTTCCGGGTAAAGGGCCGCTAATTGGCCGCCAATCTGGGGTAAAGCGTCTAATACAACGGTCTTGTAGCCTAAAAATCCGGCTTCGAATACCATGAACAAGCCGCTCGGGCCTGCACCTATAATTGCCACATCGGTCACGTAATTGCTCATACAAGCTACATACGCCGCTTGACCTTTTCGTGCAATCCTACTCAAAGTAGGCATATGAAGAAAACCTCGAAGCACATTCTCTTGCTTACCCTCATGCTGGGCGCCTCACTGGCCCTTGCGGCCTGTGGCCAGCGCGTTATGCCGCAACCGCCCGAGGGCAAAATCGTGCCTTCCAGCCAGTACTAAGCTTTTTCATTAACGGAAACGGATACATTCCCATGGCCCACATCAAGCCCAAGAACAAAGAAGACTACAAGTTTAACTACGCCTACTACCCGGGCTGTGCCGCCAAGCAAATCCAGAAGGAGGCCGACTGGTCGGCTCAAGCGATTGCCGAGCAGCTGAACATCGGCCTGCACGACATGCCCGCCGCCACCTGCTGCGGCGCCGGTAACCTGCAGGAGCACGACCTCGCTGCCGCCCTCGCCATCAATGCCCGTATTTTCTCGCAGGCGGAAGAAATGGGCATGGACATCGTCACCATTTGCAACACCTGCCTGCAAACCTTTACCTTTGCCAACCAGCGCTTTAAAAACGAGCCGGAACTGCTGGCCACCATCAACAAGGTCTTGGTCAAGGCGGGCGTGCGCCCCTATCAGGGCACTATCGACGTCAAGCACCTCATCTGGGTACTGGTCGACGACATCGGCGAAGATACGCTCAAACAGCATCTGAAGAACCCGCTCAACGGCCTGCGCGTCGCACCGTTCTACGGCTGCCACGCCCTGCGCCCGAACGAGATTTTCGAAGGCCGCGGCGGTACCGTGCGCGGCCCGCAGTACTTGGAAACCCTCATCAGTACCTTGGGCGGCGCCTCGGTCGACTATTTCGGTAAGGACAAATGCTGCGGCTTCCACTACATGCTGGTGAACGAGAAAGAGTTCCTCAACATGTCCGGCGGCCACAGCCTGCAAGCCAAACAAGCGGGCGCCGATGTCATGGTTTCGCCCTGCACTCTGTGCGACTTCGCCCTTGGCGCCTACCAAAGCCGTAGCGAAAAGGCCATGGGCACCAAAATCGACCTGCCGGAAATGAACATTGCCCAACTGGTCGGCGCGGCCTTTGGTCTCGACAAGAAAACCCTCGGCTTCAACCGCCTGCACGTCGACCCCACCCCCGCCATGCAAGCCCGTAATATGGCCGTCTAGTTCCGGTACTGTGTGTGCAACACATCCGTGGCACTCACAATCAATGCGATGTTTACATAGCGGTTGATTGGAGTGCCAAGAACACGCCCAGCCCGCCCAAACCCTCGGTCGATGCCATTTGGGTGGGGATAAGGGATACGCTGAGCCAAACGCAATCCGAGCAGTATTTCCGCACCCGCTGGGCGTGTCATGAATTTTTGCAAGACTATCTGATCAACGCTGTTAAAAGCGGAAAAAAGGTCCTTATTGGCTACGACTTCGACCTTGGGTTTCCCGCAGGTTTAGCCAAGGCCATGGGCTATCACGGGCCCACGCCATGGTCTTACATGGCTGAGTTTTTAAAGGGTGCGATCACCGACACGGTTAAAAACACCAATAATCGGTTTGAAGTCGCGGCCCTTATCAACCGTATGACGCAAAGCGCATCGCAAAGCGGCCCCTTCTGGGGGTGTCCGGTTAAAACGGAGCTGGAAGGCCTTAAACCCACCAGTCCGCAGTACCCGTTTGTAACGGGAAGTGGCACCGTATTGCGGAATAAACGCTGGTGCGAACACCGCGAAAGCAAGGCTCAGCCAGTCTGGAAACTGCTGGGAACCGCCAGTGTAGGCGGGCAATCGCTCATGGGTATCCCTATGGTACAGAAACTGCGCGAACATCCGCAGCTTCAATCCTGCAGCCGTGTCTGGCCGTTCGAAACCGGCTTTCACGCAAATGTACTGGCGCAAGAGGATATTCGGGTTATCCATGTGGAAATCTGGCCCGGTTTGCTCACCGGATACTACGATACATCTCTCCCCGTTCGAGACCAAGCGCAGGTGCGCGCCACGGTCGACTGGTTTCATAAGCTGGATGCAAAAGGTCATTTAACGTGGCTGATGACACCTCCGGAATGGCTGACACCTGAGATGATTGAGGATGCCAAACGGGAAGAAGGGTGGGTTATCGGGTCTGGCTTGAGCGGTAAACTTTATCCCGACTCTGAGGAGGCGACGGTTCTGCGACAGGCAAACCTATTTGAATAAATCAAAAAGGGCGCCCAAACCCCAAGCACCTGCCTCGCGCGGGTGTTTTTGCTTTGCTAGCATGTACTTATGAAACGCCTCTTTCTGCTTCTTCCCGCGCTTTGGCTTGCCGCTTGTGCCGCCAATCCGGCTACCGGCGGCTATAATCTCAGCCTTACCAGCCCGAAGGAACAACGCGAACTCGGCGACCGAACCGCCACCGCCACGCTGGCGGCGGAAGGTGTCTACCGCCCAACGTCCGCCGCCACGCTGTACGTCAACGACCTCTGCAACCGCATCTATGCGGTGACGGAAGCCGCCGCCGAACCGGTTCAGTGCAACCTGATCGATACCAACGAGGTCAACGCCTTCGCCACACCGGGCTATCTGTCCTTCCACCGCGGGCTATTGGCGTACCTGAGTTCGGAAGACGAACTTGCCTCCATCATCGGCCACGAGGCCGGACACCTTACCTCGCGCCACGTCGCGCGCAGTGTTACCGCAGGCCGCGTGGCAGATATCTTTATCATGGGCGCCGTTGCCGGTGTCGCCGCCACAACCGCAGCCTCCGACCCCGCCAGTCTGGAAGGCCTAAGCACGGTGGGGCAACAAGCCTCAACCGTGGGGCGCATGGCGTTCAGCCGCGATTACGAGCGCGAAGCCGACAGTTTAGGCCGCCGCTACATGCAGGCCGCAGGCTTTGCCCCCACCGGCTCGGTGGACGCCCAACAGGCCATGCTGCTCTACAATGGCTATATGGAGCAACGCCTGCAAGCGGCCTTTGGCGGCGAAAAAGCCTCGGTGCTCGACCGCCTCAAATCCTCTCACCCACCCTCGCAAGAGCGCTTGGATACCGCGCGCAAGGACGCCGGAGACGCACCGATGTCTTCCACGCCCGACGCAGGCCGCACCCGCTACATGCAAGCCATAGAAGGGCTCGCCTTCGGCCCCGCGCGGCGCTACGGCATCGCCCGCCAAAACGAATTGGTATTGACGCGCGAACGCGTGGTGCTGCCATTACCCGCAGGGTCGACCACTGAATACCTTTCCAGTGGCAGCTTCGACGACCTCGGCACGTGGCTCGTCGGCCACCCGCAAAGCGGCACCTATGTCCGCGTCAACGCGTATAAGTCGGTCACGGGCCGGAGCCCCGCTGCCACGCTGGCCAAGCTGCTGCCCGCCCTCAACAGCGGCGTGCAGCGTATGGCCATCGGCCAACCCGTGCTTGCTACCTCGGCCGAGGAGGGGGATGACGAAACACCTACCTCTACCGACGAAGACACCGCCGACCTGCTGGCCGATACTGCCGCCGAAGACCTCGGCCAACTGCCGCACCGCGAAGTGATTGGCTACACCGCCACCTACCGGTATCTGAATAGCCCCAAACGTTTCCGCGTGGTGGCGTTCGAAACCGCCACCCGCCGTAATAAAATGATGGTGCTCACCGCCATTTATCCAAATGACGAGGTGATGCAACGTGAAGATGCCAACCTGATGGCCATCCTCAAAAACGTGCGCTTCCTCACCCGTACCGAGGCCCTCAAGTACAAGCAACTCTACCTGCACGCCTTCACCGCCGCCGCCGGAGAAACCGTCGCCCAAAAAGCTGCCCACCTGCCGGTCGGCGCCTACCAAGAACCGCTCTTCCGCGCCCTCAACAACCTCCCCGAGGGGCAAGATCTCCAACCCGGTCAGCTGTATAAAACGATTGTCGATCCCAATAGCTAAGCCACACACAAACGCCATGGAGTTTCCTCCATGGCGTTTGTGTTCGTAAAACAGAGCCTGTTAAGCGGCTCTCTTAAGGTTGTGTTGGCCTGCATGTGCAGCAGAGCGAGAAGGGAGTATTCCCCGCGTCGCAAGCTTCGGCCTGTCCCAACTGTACTGCTCCGCAAACATCTCGCGGGTCAGCAGCTCGTAGCCCTCAGGGCGCTCCACGCAGTAAACATACTTGTAGTAATGTTCATCTGCGGGCGATGTCTTCTGCAGAATATCCGCCATCGCCGGAGTAAATTCATACACCGGTAACAGGGTGAGCGGATGCGGGAATCGATTGCGCCTTTCCGGCAGTTGAAGCTGCAGGTAGAGGTTGCACACCACCACATCGTAGCCAAGCCACAAACCGTCAATGGCAAAGCCATCAATCAGGTACGTGTCCAGCAGCGTGCCATCAGGCAAGCGGGCAGGCATCAGGCTTTCATCAAGGTAAGGGCCTTGGTAGGGCATGTCGGCCGTCACGCGGTACATCGCAGAGGGTTGTACTAGCGGGCGGGCATGGCCCAGCGGCAACGTTTCAGTGAGAAGTGAGGTCAGAGCTTCAACTCCCTCATTCCATTTTTTGTCGCTACGCTGCTCGCGCAAGCGCCGTACAAAGTTCAGCATATGGTTCATCCGTCTGCTGTTGAAGGGAAGGGTGATGTCTCGGGCTTTACGCCTCTCATTTGTATTTCAATGTGTTCGTAGCCTTTAATTCGCGCCCCTACAACCCTTAACCACCCTTCGGTAAGCTTTCCGAAACATCCGATGTCACAACCCTCTGCAAAACAGAGTGCAAACCCTTTTCAGCGTCGCCCAACAGGTCTATTCTCCCGCCATAAGTAATAACAAACGAAAGTCCATCCCCATGGCCAACCCCAAAATTGCGCTGATCGGTGCCGGTAACATCGGCGGTACGCTGGCGCACCTTGCCGCCCTGAAAAACCTCGGCGATATCGTGCTCGTCGACGTCGCCGAAGGTGTGCCGCAAGGCAAAGCGCTCGACCTAGCCCAATCCGGCAGTGTCGAAGGCTTCAGCTACAGCCTGACCGGCAGCAACGATTACAAGGCCATCAAGGGCGCCGATGTCTGCATCGTCACCGCCGGTATCGCCCGCAAGCCGGGCATGTCGCGCGACGACCTGATCGCCACCAACACCGGCATCATCAAAAAGGTTGGTGCCGAAATTAAAAAGCACGCGCCTAACGCCTTCGTCATCGTCATCACCAACCCGCTGGATGCCATGGTTTACGTCATGCAGAAGGTTACCGGCTTCAAGCACAACAAAGTCGTTGGTATGGCGGGTGTGCTGGATAGCTCCCGCTTCCAACTGTTCCTGTCCGAGAAACTCGGCGTGTCCAGCAAGGACATCAAAACCTTCGTTCTCGGCGGCCACGGCGACACCATGGTGCCGATGGTTAACTACACCACCGTCGCCGGTATTCCCCTCACGCAATGGGTGAAGAGCAAAAAGTTGGCTCAAAAAGACCTCGACGCGATGATCGAGCGCACCACCAACGGCGGCGCCGAGATTGTCGCCCTGCTGAAGACCGGCTCGGCCTTCTACGCACCGGCTAGCTCCGCCATCGCTATGGCGCAAAGCTACCTGCGCGATGAAAAGCGCCTGCTGCCCTGCGCCGCCTACTGCAACGGCGAATACGGCGCTAAAAAGCTCTACGTCGGCGTGCCCGTCGTCATCGGCGCCAAGGGGGTGGAGCAAATCATCGAAGTGGACCTCACTGCCGCCGAAAAGAAAATGCTCGCCCACAGCATCAGCGCCGTGCAAGACCTCTGCAAAGTCACCAAGGTCTAACCCACCGTCCGCAAAAACCCCCGGAAAGATCACTCTTCCGGGGGTTTTTGCGTGGTCAGCTTATCGCGACCAACGTATCTGAAACTTACGCGTACCATGTAGGCTGTACACGCTCACAGCCCTAAAGCCGTTGTTTCTTAAAGTGCACTCAATATACTCCGCCATGGCATCGGCAAACAGGTCATTGAGCGAGACGGCGCGTGGTCTGCGTTGCCTTAAAAAGTAGACAACCGCAAAAGGGGGTCTGTTCTCGGTCCGATGTTCAATATCCCGCAGCAGCTGGATAACGTTCGGCAGGTTTCGGTCAAGGTAATGTTGGACGCTTTCCGGCAGGAAAGCGCGCGAATCCTCATTCTGATTCATGCGACCCTCCCGACCCGCAGGTCTTTGAGAAAACGTAAATCAATACGCTCTACATACGGACAAATCTGATAAAAAACAATAAAAAACAGCCGCGGGAGGAATCCCCCGCGACTGGTCGTGTTTCGTGTCAGATGGTATCTCCGAGGCTCTTGCCATAGTTCCGGAAAGCCAGAGTGGCGTTTACCCCACCAAAACCGAAGCTGTTGGAAAGGGCGATGCCGGTTTCGTAAAGGTCTTCAGTTTGCAGAATCAAACTGTCCGTCAGTTCCAGTTCCGCAACCAGAGGATCTGGTTGCGTCACGTTGATGGTCGGGGCGAGGAAGTCGTCCCGCATCATCAACAGGCTGTAGATAGCCTCATGAACACCGGCGGCACCCAACGAGTGTCCGGTCATCGACTTGGTCGAGTTGAACAGCGGCGGGGTCGCGCCGAAGACTTTGGAAATAGCGTTCAGTTCATTGCCATCGCCGTTCGGGGTGCTGGTGCCATGCGTGTTCAGGTAATTGACATGGCTCAACGGAATCTTATGTCCGTTAAAGCCATCCAATGCCTCACGCATGCTGCGCACAGCACCATCCAGGTCCGGGTTGGTCAGGTCCTTGCCATCGCTGGAGGTGCCGTAACCAATAAGCTCCGCATAAATGCGGGCGCCACGGGCCTTGGCATGTTCCAGCTCTTCCAGCACAAGCGTGCCAGCGCCTTCGCCCAGCACAAAGCCGGAGCGGTTGACGTCGAACGGCCGACTCGCCTCCGCCGGATTCTCGTTGTGGTCGCGGCACATGGCACGCATCACATCGAAGCCTTGGGCTAGTTCCCAGTCGGCACTTTCCGCACCACCTGCCAGCATGATGTCGGTCTTACCGAGAAGGATTTTCTCGGCGGCTTCACCGATCGCGATAGCGCTGGTGGCGCAAGCCGCCCCTACCATGAAGTTCATGCGGCGGATCTGGAAGGCTGTGGCGAGCACAGCTACCGGACCACTGGTCATGGTGGACAGTACGATCATCGGATTGATGCGCGGCTTGCCGGCTTCAAGTGTTTTGAGCGAAGCATTGACCTGATCCTTGGTGGAAGGGCCACCATTGCCGTAAATGATGCCGGCTTTGTGAAGATCTTCCGGCGTCAGGTTGGCGTCGGCAATCGCCTGTTCGGTTGCGTAGTAGGCAAATCGCAAAAGGTTGCCATCGCCCATAGCCTGCTTCTTGACGCGCAGGTCAGTAAGCTCGGGCAGGTTTTTGACGAACGCGCCGATCTGGCAACCAAAGCCATGTTCGGCAAAGTCTGGTGCATGCGTGGCACCGCTCACACCCTTCTTGAGGTTCTCGCTCACCTCATCAAGGGTATTACCAATCGGGCAGCAAATGCCCATGCCAGTCACAACAACACGTCTCATGCGTATCTCCCTGAGATTTGTCGAGCCAAAATTGACTCGCATTCACTAAACCAAGTGTCGAAAAGCTATAAAATTAGCTCGCGCCTTGCATACACCATTCCGCAAGGCGCGGCAAGCGTGCCCAAAATCCGCCCACTTTCACCCCGCACACCACCTTTTCAGCACGCCGTAACCGGAGTAAGCTGCCGCTGTTTAATAACCCAAGAATGGGCCCAAACGAGAGGGAATTACCGATGAATATCCATGAATATCAGGCCAAAGAGCTGTTCCGCAAATACGGTGTCGCCGTGCCGCAAGGCTTTGTCGCATCCAGCGTGGAAGAAGCCGAAGCCGCCAGCAAAAAGTTGGGCACCGCCATTACCGTGGTGAAGGCGCAGGTGCACGCCGGCGGCCGTGGTAAGGCGGGTGGTGTCAAGGTCTGCAAGTCTCCGGCCGATGCCGCCAAGGCCGCCGAAGCCCTGCTCGGTACCCGTCTGGTCACCTTCCAAACCGATGCCAAGGGGCAGCCGGTAAGTAAGGTCTATGTGGAGTCCGGTATCGACATTGCCCGCGAGCTCTACATGGCCATCACGCTGGACCGCGGCCAAGGCCGTCTGGTCATCATGGCCTCCACCGAAGGCGGTATGGAGATTGAAGAAGTCGCCCATAGCCACCCGGAAAAGATTTTCAAGGAAACGATCGACCCAGCCCTCGGCCTCTGCGGCTACCAAGCCCAGAACATCGCCTTCGCGCTCGGCCTCTCCGGCGACGAAGTCAAGAACGCCGTCAAGTTCATGACCAACCTCTACAAGGCCTATGTAGACCTCGACTGCGCCATGATCGAAATCAACCCGCTGGTGGTCACCAAGCAGGGCGAAGTTATGGCTCTCGACGGTAAAGTCAGCTTCGACGACAACGGCCTGTTCCGTCACCCTGAGCTGCTGGAACTGGATGATGTAACCCAGCACGACCCGCGCGAATCGGAAGCCCGCAAGTACGACCTGAACTATGTGGGTCTGGATGGCGAAATTGGCTGCATGGTCAACGGCGCCGGTCTGGCCATGGCCACCATGGACATCATCAAGTTCTCCGGCTCGGCTCCTGCCAACTTCCTCGACGTTGGCGGTACTGCCGACGAAGCCCGCGTCACCGCAGCCCTCAAGCTGATTCTGGCCGACAAGCAGGTGAAGGGGATCCTTATCAACATCTTCGGCGGTATCATGAAGTGCGACGTGATCGCCAACGGTATCGTTTCCGCCGCCAAGGCCGTCAACCTACACGTGCCGCTGGTGGTACGCCTCGAGGGCACCAACGTCGACCTCGGCAAGCAAATCCTCGCCGACTCCGGCCTGCCAATTATCAGCGCCGACAGCCTCGCCGACGCCGCCCACAAAATCGTCAATGCGATCAAGTAATACGGTAGGATAATCAGAGTATGAAATACATGTTCATCATCCTTGCCATCCTCGGCTTTGCGCCGCTGGTCAATGCGCAAGGCTTCAACCTCGGCAGCGCGCTGCAAGCCGCCCAGCAAATGGCCAACGGCCAAGCGGGTACCACCGCTACCGGCACGGCTGCCACCGGCGCCTTGGGCCAACAAGCCCAAGCCGCGCTGATGCAGCAAACCCTGCAAATGCTGGCACAAAACCCGCAACTGCTCACGCAAATGGCCGGTAGCCTTAACACCCAGCAACAGGCCACCCTGCTGCAACAAACTCTAAGCGTTGCGAACAAGAGCTTCACCCCGCAAGAGCAAGCCAGCCTTAACGCCTTTGCTGCCACACCAGAAGGCCAGAGCATCATGGCTAAGCTGCCGGGTCTCATCCAGCAGCTTACCCCGGTGGTTCTGCAAATGTACGCAGGCCAAATGGGTGCGGTAGCCCCGGCAGCAGGTAAATAACCCAATGCGAATCTTCCCCGCATCTCTCCATAAGCTACACGCGCTCGGCTGGGGGCAGGGCCTTACCGCCACCGCCTACCAGCGTGTGCAACTGCGGTTTTTGGTCATATCCATGTTGCTCACCTTGCCGGTCTTTCCGGTCATGATGGCTTACATGGGCTACACCCGTTACAGCGGCGAATCGTCCGAAATGCTCGCCATGCTCCTTTTAGGCACGGCGGTCACCGTGGGTGCTCTCATGCTGGCCACCATTCTCTGGCTGTCGTGGACCATGGTCAAAGTCAGCGTCATGCGCTGGCGTGGCTTGGGCTTTAAGGGCGCAGCCATGTTGGGTATGCTGGCATTGTCGTTACTGGCGTACGTTGCGGTCACGGGTGCCAGCGAAGTCGGCCAGCGCCCCGAACTCCTTCTCACCGGCATGGTACCCCTCTGGGTCTATCAGTGGCTTGGTTTGGCCGTCATTCTGCAAATCGTGCAAGCGCTGCTGAGCTACTGGCTGTACTTTGAAGAAGCACCGGTCGGTTCTCACACCCCTGCATTGCAAGAGCCTTACGCCACTGCGCCGGGCCGCTTCGAGCGCGCCGCGCTCTTCGGACAACAGGTCTGGATCTGGTTCGGCATTCTGTCGGTCCCCATGTACTTTGTCGTAGCCCTTATTCTCAACGAACACATTTAAAACGAAAGGAAAACTCCATGGCGATTTTCATCACCGAAGACACCAAGGTCATCACCCAAGGCTTTACCGGTAAAAACGGCACCTTCCACAGCGAGCAAGCGCTCAAATACGGCTCCAACTATGTTGGCGGCGTAACCCCCGGCAAAGGCGGCACGCAGCACCTCGGCCTACCGGTGTTCAACACCGTGAAGGAAGCCGTTGAAGCTACCGGCGCCGAAGCTTCTGTTATCTACGTTCCGCCGCCCTTCGCGGCCGATGCTATTTTGGAAGCTGAAGCCGCGGGCATCCGCCTGTGCGTCTGCATCACCGAAGGTATTCCGGTGATGGACATGGTTCGCGTCAAGCGCAAGCTGCAAGACCCCAAGTGCACCATGCGTTTGGTCGGCCCCAACTGCCCGGGCGTGATTACACCAGGCGAAGGCAAGGGTTGCAAAATCGGTATCATGCCGGCCCACATCCACAAAAAGGGTAACGTCGGTATCGTCTCCAAATCCGGTACGCTCACCTACGAAGCCGTGAAGCAAACCACCGATGTAGGCCTCGGCCAATCCACCTGCGTGGGTATTGGCGGAGACCCCGTCGCCGGTACCAACTTCATTCAGGTTCTGGCGGCGTTCGAAGCCGACCCGCAAACCGAAGCCATCGTCATGATCGGTGAAATCGGTGGCCAAGCCGAAATCGAAGCGGCCGAGTACATCAAGCACGCTGTCACCAAGCCGGTGGTCGGCTTCATCGCCGGTGCCACCGCGCCCAAAGGCAAGCGCATGGGCCACGCCGGTGCCATCATCTCCGGTGGCGACGAAACCGCCGAAGCTAAAATCAAGGCGCTGAAAGAAGCGGGCGTGACCATGGTCAAAACCCCGTCGGAAATCGGCGAAGCGGTGAAGGCACTGCTGGGCTAAGCGCTAGCTCATAAAAAGCCCTCCGTAAGGAGGGCTTTTTTTTAAGGCTTGTAACAAATGGCCGTTACTACGGTTCGCCCAAATTCCATCTCAGGGTAACACCAAGGGTTTCCTACATGACCTATGCAACGGTTATTCGCAAAATCGGGCATAAGCACCCAGTACTCACCCGATTCCTTCTGGTCTCCGGGGCCTCCTCCACAACCAAGAAGGCGCTCATCCGAGGGGCAGGATGAAACAACAGAATGATAACCACCATAAGTGCAAAGTTTTTGAGAATAGGTTTTTATGGCTAACTGAGCCGGATTCGGCATCGTGCTCGCCTTACACTTGTCAGCGTCCACGCCTGCGGCGCCGGGTGAATAAAACATTCCCTTTAACGAACATGTATATTGCGAGTTTGCGAGGTTTAAGGCCATCTTCGCGTTACCGTTCGCTTGCTCAGTCAGAGATTTCAGAGCCTGCCACGTCGCTTCCACATTCATATTTCCCGAAGCAACTCTCTCTTGAGCTGTAGCTGAAACAATCTGAAATAGACTAAGTCCTAAGGCAAAAGCTGGAAATGCATAATTCATTTCTAAGAATCCTGTTATTGTTAGTGCATTAACTTTTTACAAATTCCAGCGTAAACACGCTCCCACCGCCTTCACGCGAGGCTACAGAGGCACTGCCGCTATGCTGGCGCATAATCTCCGCCACAATCGCCAAACCTAAGCCAGCGCCGCCGTGGGCACTCTCACCGCTCTGGTTGGTCGGGCCCTGCCAAAAGCGTGTGAATACCATGGCTTGGTCCGTAATCGGTATCCCCGGCCCACGGTCGCGCACTTCCACCTTGCCGTCTTCGGTCACTTCCACATCCACTACACTCAGCTTTTTGTCGCCCTTCGGGCTGTGGCGGATCGCGTTCTCAATCAGGTTGCCCACGGCTTCGGCCAGCTGCAGCGGGTCCATCATGATCATGACCGGTTCGTCGGGTGCTTCAAAGCGCAGGTCCACACCGGCTTGGCGCGCTAATGGCACCATACTGCCGGTCAGCTCGCGCACGTCTTCCGCTAGGTCGCCGGGTTGCAGGGTGGCGGGGTGCTGCGCCAGCACGGCGTAGTGCAGTAGTTGGCGGACAAGGCGATTCATTCTAAGAACGTCGCGCTCCAGCTCCTTGCGGCCCTTAAAGTCGTCCAATTGCTCAAGGCGCGCCTGCATCACCGCCAGCGGTGTTTTCAATTGATGAGCGGTATCGGCGGTCAGGGCCTGCTGCGCGCTCAGGCTTTTGGCAAACTCGGCCAACACTTCGTTAAAGGCGTGTACCACGGGCTTCACTTCCGAGGGCACGTTCTCCAGCTCCACTTTCGCTTCATGCCCCATGCGTACTTCGCGGCCCACACGGCTCATCGCTTTTGCCAGCGTTCGTACAGGCCGCAGGCTTTGGCGCATCAGTGCCACGGCAGCCACCAAGGCCATCAGGCACAGCGGCCCCAATACCATGAGCAAGCCTGGCAGAAGGCCGCTTTTCGCGCTTTGCAGAAGCACATCATCAATGGTGCGGTACTGCCCCACAATCACGTAAATCGGGCCGTTGGGCAAAATTACCGGCTGTACTAATAAGTAAAGCGCACTGCTTTCGCCATCACGTGCTTCGGTATCAAGCAAGGTCGGCACACTCGGGCGTGCGGGCAGGGCGGGCTGCACCCACACGGCAGCTAGCGGGTCGCTTTGTACCAGCATTTTCCCGGCTTCATCCTGAATATAATACACATAGCCTTGGCTACGCTCTAAGTATGCGGCAGCGCTTTGCGGCGTCAGATTGACGCGCATCTTGCTAATTTCACCGGTCTTGCGGTTGGTATCAATGCTCAGGCTGTTTACAATTTCCGCCGCCTGACGCCGTAACAACTCGTCCTGCGCCATGTCGCCGGTGGCATCCAGCGTGCGTTCAATTTGCCAGAACACGATGCCCATCACCACCGCCAGCACCAGCGCAAAACGCAACACGAGGCCTGAAAGCAGGCTATTGCCGGTAGTCGAGACGATGCGCAGTTCCATGAACGATGAAGGCTAAAATAAGCTTACTTCGGCGCTTCTTCCAACAGGTAGCCAATGCCGCGCACGGTCACCAGATTGGTACCGGAATCGACACTACCAAGCACTTTGCGCAGGCGGTGAATCGCCACTTCCAGCGCCGTGCGGCTTTTTTCGTCGGTGTCGCCGTACAGCGCCTGTTCCAACACGTCCTTGCCCACAACTTGCCCCGCCCGTTGCAGCAGGTGGCGCAGCAGCACCACTTCGCGCTTGCCCAAGGCCACGGTTTTGCCCTTCACCTGAACGGTATCGTGCAGGGTGTCCAGTTGCAGGTGCCCAAGCTCCAGTAACAAACCGGCAGGGCCGCCGCTTCGGCGCAGTAACGCCTTTACGCGGGCCAGGAGTTCAAACAGGGAGAACGGCTTAGGCAGATAATCATCGGCACCGGCTTCCAGCCCGCTCACGCGTTCTTTCGGTAGGCCCAGCGCGGTCAGCATCAGTAACGGCACATGGTTGCCGGCGGCACGCAATTCTTTCACCAAATCCAAGCCATCGCCATCCGGCAGGCGTCGGTCGCAAATCACGGCGTCAAAGGGTTGGGTCAGTAATTGGCGCGCTTCAGCCAATGTCCCGGCCACGCTTGCGGCAAAGCCGTGCTGACGCAGGGTTTGTTCAATAAAACCCGCAAGCGCGCGTTCGTCTTCAATCACCAGAATTCGCATGGATTAAGCCTCCTTGGCATCGGTTGGATGTCGGTTAATGGCCCAACAGTAACGGTTTTTGCCAAGAGTGTCAGGCAAAATCATATCTTATCCGTACCGCGTATGCCCAAAAGCCGTGCGGCCTCGGTTGGGAAGGTAAAACACCCTTGGTGCACCTGTCGGATTACCGCAGGCTTACCGTTAATGTACCGGAATTGTCCGACAAAATCACATTTCGCTTTTCTCTGGCACCAGAAAGCGCATCATCATCCCGTCACTCCCGGGTGGGGGTGAGCCTGTAACAATAAAACATCCTGAAGGATATAACCCATGAAGAAACTTGCTCTCACCCTCGCCCTGACCGCTCTGGCGCTGCCCGCCATGGCCGAGCACCACGGCGATGCCAAGCATGCAGACATGAAAAAGGACGACGCCAAGCACGAAGCTGCTGCACATGGTGAAAAACCTGCCGCCCCGGTTTCTGGCACCGAAGTGCACCACGAAGGTCACGACGCCGCCAAAGAAGGCAAGAGCCACTAGGCCTTTGCAGCCGCAAAAAAGAGGAGCCATCAGGCTCCTTTTTTAACAGCTTTAGTAAACCACTTTACTCAAATACAGCCCATCCGGGGCAAACGTCATCCCGGCATGGCGGCGGTCCTGCGCGTCAATCACGTCCATCAATCCCGTAATAGGGCGTTTGCCCAAACCAATCTCCACCAGCGTGCCCATCATATTCCGCACCATATGATGCAAAAAGTGGTTGGCGCCAATCTCTAGTCGCCACAGATGTTCGCTCTCTTCGGCCCAGCGCAAATGATGCAAATCACACAAGCTCACACGGCTCTGGCATTCAGCATCCTGAAAGCCCTTGAAGTCGTGCTCGCCCAACGGAAAGCACTCCACCGCCGCGCGTATCGCCGCCATATCTAGCGGCACCGCCATGTGGCCCGCATGGCCCGCCAAATCGGGTCGCATGTGCCTCGCATTCCAAAGCCGATACACATAATGCCGCGCGGTGGCGCTAAACCGTGCGTGGAAGTCCTCGCCGACCTTTTCGGCATCAATAACGCGGATGTCGTCCGGCAAAAACCGGTTCATTCCTCCGATGTATTTAATCAGATCAAGATCTTTTTCCACATCCACATGCGCAATTTGGCCCCACGCATGCACGCCGCGGTCGGTGCGTCCGGCACCCTGTATCTCTACCTCATGCTCCACAATCTGCTGCAACGCCTGCGCCAGCGCACCCTGTACGCTCGGCAAACCGTCCTGAATTTGCCAGCCGTAGTAGGCACTACCGTCGTATTGAATGGTCAGCTTCAGGCGTGGCATTAGCTTAACTGCGCCCCGTTCTTAAATGCGGGCCAGCCACGTAACACATCGGCGGTCGCACCCGCTTTGCCGCCCGCACGCTGCATCTCAGTCACCTTCACCACACCCACGCCGCAGGCAATTGCCACACCGGTGCTGTCCATCCCGATAACCTCACCCGGCTCGCCCATGCGTTTATGAATCCACAACGTGTTCACCTCGGTGCGGAGTATCTTGAACATCTCATCCCTCAAAAACGCCTGCGCCATGGGGTAAATGCCGCGTACCAGATTATGAATCTCGCTCGCCGGTTTCGTCCAATCGATACGCCGCATCTCGCTGGTAATTTTAGCCGCATGGGTGGCCTCACCCACCTGAGCTACAGGCTGAACTGCATCAAGATGACCCACTACATCCGCCAGCATGTTCGCACCCTTAAGGGCGGTAACATCATGCAGCTCGGAAAGGTTCATGTTTTGCGGAACCGACATCGTTTGACGCGCTAAAACCGGCCCCGTATCCATGCCTTCATCCAGCTTCATCACGCACACATCGGTGGTGGTGTCGCCAGCTATCAGGGTCCACTGCAACGGTGCGGCACCACGCCAGCGGGGCAGGGCACTGGGGTGTACGTTTAGGCACAAGCGGTTATCCACCAGCGCTTTGGGCAGCAGCAAGCCATACGCCACCACGCAAAACACCTCAGCGTCCAGCGCCAACACCGCATCCAAAGCCTCGCCGCGGAGTTTTTCCGGATGAAACACCGCCAGCCCCAAATCCTCGGCGGCCTCATGCACAGCGGTCTGTTGCAGCTTTTGGCCACGTCCGGCCGGGCGGGGTGGCTGGGTGTACACGGCTACAATCTCATGGCCCGCCGTGTGCAGGGCATGAAGGCTTGGCACCGCAAACGCGGGGCTGCCCATAAAAACCACTTTAGCCATGCTCGCTGCCTTCCCTATTTCTTGCGTGCCGGAATAATCCCGGCTTCCTGCGCCAGAACATCAAATTCGGCACCGTTCTTCACAATATCCTTGCGCAATTTGGCCCATTTGCCCAAGGCGATGTCGCGGCGCAGTTTGCTCAGGCGTTGGGTAAACAAAATCCCGTCCAAGTGGTCAATTTCGTGCTGCACGCATACCGATTCCAAGCCGTCTACAGTCTCTTCCACCAACTGCCCGTCGCGGTCTATATAGGCTACGGTCACTTGGGCAGGGCGTACCACGTCGCCCCACAAACCGGGCAGGCTCAGGCAGCCTTCTTGGTGGCTCACCGTCACGTCGCTGGACCAGATGATCTTCGGATTGATGTAAAACTTCGGCGATTTCAGCGAATAATCGCGCTTGCCGTCTTCCCGTACCTGCCCGATGTCCATCACAAACAATCGCTGGCTCACATTCACCTGCGGCGCAGCTAAACCCACGCCGTCGGCGCGGTACACGGTCGCCAGCATCTTTTCCAAAATCGCCAACGTGGCAGGCGTGGCACCAGGGGCGTCTTCAGCCGCCGCACTCAGGGTTTTGTGCGGCTGGAGCAGAATGGGGTAGAGGTCTGTTGTGCTTGTCATACATCAGCGTCTACAACAGTTTGCGGCAAAAGAGAAGCCACCCTCCTCGTCAGGGCTTTAAAAGGGAAGGGAAGCGTGGCACACTCCGGCCAATCGCAATAACAAGAAAGACGCGTTCCATGGCCAAGGTCAAATCGGTTTCGGAAATCACCCACATCGGCATTATCGGTGCAGGGCAAATGGGGAACGGCATTGCCCACGTCGCTGCCCAAAACGGCTTTAAGGTCACCATGGTGGATGTCAATCCGGCGTCTCTCGAAAAAGCCCTCGCCACCATCGCCAAGAACATGGAGCGCCAAATCCAAAAAGGCGCCATGAGCGAAGCCGACAAAAAGGCCGCCGAAAAACGCCTCCACACCAGCACCACGCTGACAGACCTCAAGGACTGCGACCTGATTATCGAAGCCGCGACCGAAAACGAAGAGGTGAAGAAGAAGATCTTCAAAGAGGTCGACACCATCGCCCAGAAGAAGTGCATCATCGCCTCCAACACCTCGTCCATCTCCATCACTCGTCTGGCCGCCGTCACCTCCCGCCCGGAAAAATTCATCGGCCTGCACTTCATGAACCCCGTGCCGATGATGGCATTGGTGGAAATCATCCGCGGCCTTGCCACCTCGCAGGAAACCTACGAGCGCGTGCTGGAAGTGGCCCACAAGATGGGCAAAACCGTGGCGACGTCGGAAGACGTACCGGGCTTCGTCGTCAACCGCATCTTGCTGCCGATGCTGAACGAAGCCGTCTACGCCCTGCAAGAAGGTGTCGCCGACGTCCGCAGTATCGACACCGCCATGAAGCTCGGCGCCGGCCACCCCATGGGCCCGCTGCAACTGGCCGACTTTATCGGTCTCGATACCTGCGTCGCCATCATGCGCGTACTGCACACCGAGCTGGGCGACAGCAAATACCGCCCATCCCCGCTGCTGGTGAAGTTTGTCGATGCGGGCTGGCTGGGTAAAAAAACCGGCCGTGGCTTTTACGACTACTCCGACCCCGCCAACCCCAAGCCCTCGCGCTAAGAGCAAAAAAAGAGAGCCGCCCCGAAGGGCGGCTCTCTTTGATCTAGGATGCGAAACGGCGTTAAGCCGGTTCGCTGACATAGTCGTTGGTACCCGCGGCTAGAATCTCCAGACAGTTCTTCCGGAACGCATGATCGGTGAGCAACTGGTAGAAGGACTGTTTCTCAAGGGGTGTAAGGGGCTTGAGCGTCAATGGCGTATCTAAATCAAACTTCAGGCTACGCGCCTTCTGCCGGTAGGCTTTCAGCATATCGGGATAGGCCAGCGTAGAGTCATCGACAAGCTTGCGAAGATGGACATGGGCGAAGGCCGCCGGATATTGCAACGTCATCTGACGTTTCAGCTTCTCGCCACAATATGTCTCGATGGCGATGAGCCAGATCGAAATTTCAGCGATTTTTTCCGTGTTCATGTACAAGCTTGGGGCCGGTACACCGGTCAGGTACTCGCCCAGTACACGGTTGTTTTCATAACTTTGTTCAATGCCGTATAGCAGCACGCCGTCAATCAGGCAAAGTACCTGACCACAGGTGAAAACGGTTTCGGCCATAAGCAAAATCCTCCGAAAAAGCAGGAAGGGCAGGGTGGGGAAAAATCGAAATGTGAGAACACTTATAAGGCATACACATTGTGTTGTCATGAAAAAAGGAGCCGCCCAAAAGGCGACTCCTCATGACTCGAAAGTTTAGGCATTCGGCTTAGTGCGGCAACCAAACCGGTCAGTCGCCATTCGCATATTACGCGGTTTGGGCTGCGGCAGCCGCCGTAAGGCCTTCGCGCCGGAACGTACCGGGCGTGGCATGCGCGGTGTCTCACGCGGCTGGATATGCCGCAGCGCAGGCATAAACAGCTGTGGCGGCAGCCGTAGCACCAGCCAGAAAATGTCCGAACGGAAGGTTGTCAGCATGGCTGGTCTTCTCCGCCGATCAGTCCCGCGGTCTTGCCATTACTGGCGTTGCTGCGGCTATGCCGGAGAGTATTCCCGGGTTTCGGTGTGGTTCCGTCTACTGAGAGTCCGGCACGTTCCAGATCGTCACCCTCCAGAGAGGAAATATCGGCATGGGTCGGGTGGTGGCCGCCGATGGAGGCGGAATTTAAAATTGAAGCGTTAGAAGTCATTGCGTTCCCCTTAGGAATACGAGTTGCAACCTCTCTTTCATATAGAAAAACAAGGCGCTCTACAACAAAAAGACGCCCCGAAGGACGGCCTGCTGTTGAATCATCGACATAGATTAGAGGATACCGCGACGTTTAAAGAATTGCCCGAAAGTATGTTTTCTGCGAGAGAGTGGCTGGGTATTCGCCTTTAGCCAAAGCGGAATCTGCTCCTGAACTTCTGCTACATATACTGGCCCACCATACCCATTGACAGGGCTTTGTACATGTTCGAGAGGTGCCGCCGAAGTCAGCAGGAGACCTTTCAGGTATTTTAAAGGAAACGATAAAGGAGAGGTGTTCATGCCGCGCCTCCAAGGTTGCGGGGTGGAACTAGCTTCTCCTACAACATGAAAAAGAGACCGGCAAGCGCCGAATTAAAAAGCCGTTTCCAATATCACTGGGCAATGGTCACTCCCGCGCTGCTGCGGCTGCAAATGACACCCCGTCACATGCTTCATAAACAAGCTATCCGCCATAAAGTAGTCAATCCGCCACCCGATATTCTTCTCACGCACCCCCACCCGCTGGCTCCACCACGTGTAGTGCCCGGGCTCGCTGCAGTGGTGACGAAACGCATCGGTAAAGCCCATGCCCTCCAACTCGTCCATCCACGCGCGCTCTTGCGGTAAAAAGCCTGCGTTGTTTTTATTGGCCTTGGGGTTGGCGAGGTCAATCTCCTTGTGCGCTACGTTCAGGTCGCCGGTAAACACCAGCGGTTTGCCCTTGGCCTGTAAACATTTTAAGTAACCGTTCAGCGCCTTGCAAAAATCCAGTTTGTAACCCAGCCGCGCCAGTTCGCGCTGGCTGTGCGGGGCATAGATATTCACGAGAATAAAGTTCGCCGTCTCCAACGTCTGCACCCGCCCCTCGCGGTCAATCTCCGGCACGCCCATGCCATGGGTCACGTTCTGCACCGTAACGCGTTCCGACACCACAAACGCCGTCCCGCTATACCCAGCCTTCTCCGCCGGATTCCAATAGGCCGTATAACCCTTCAGCGCCAACGGCCCCACAACGTCCTGAGCCGCTTTCACTTCCTGCAAACAGGCAATATCAATACGCTCGGTCGCTAACCAATCCTCAAACCCCTGCTTGAGGCAGGAACGAATGCCATTCACATTCCAACTGGCAAGGCGCAGGGGGGTGGGCATTAATCCTCAATCCAGCCCTTCAGCTCCATCTCAATCAGGCCTTCCAGCATGTCCATACCCAGCTCGCTGGCGTTCAGGCACGGCACAACTTCATAATGTTCGCCACCGGCTTCCTCAAACGCTTCCTTACCGCCAATGCCAATTTCTTCCAGTGTTTCCACACAGTCGGCAGAAAAGCCGGGGCAGACCATCAACACGTTCTTAATACCCTTCGCTGGCAGCTCTTCAATCGCTACCGCAAAATACGGCTTGAGCCATTCCTGAGCCCCAAACCGGCTTTGGAACGCTAAAAAGAGCGGCGGCACAGCCTTAGTTTTTTTCAGGGTCTCGCCCTTGCCAATGCGGTTGCCAAGCTCGTCCACAGTTTTCACAAAGGCCGTACCCAAGGCTTCGGCCAGCAGGCGTGCGGTTTTGTGGCTATGGCAATAATAGGTGTCACCCTTTTTGCAGTTCACCAATGGCAAGCCGTGAAAGCTCGCCACAATCACATCCGGTTTCACCTCCATACCAGCAATGTGCTCCTTCAAGCTCATCGCCAACGCACCAATATAGGCGGGGTGGTCATAATAAGGTGGCAGGTAACGTAAGGTGGGCTGCCAGCGTTGCTTGGCCATCCAGTCACTAATCTTATCGACCACCGTCGCCGTCGTGGCTGCCGAGTATTGCGGATACAGCGGCGCCACCAAAACCTTCGTCACCCCCTGCGCCTTCAGCTTCTCCATACCTGCGGCAAGGCTGGGGTTGCCATAACGCATGCCGTGTTCAATCACCACGTCGGGGAAGCGCGCACGCAAGGCCTCTACCTGATCTTCCGTAATCACGCGCAGCGGGCTGGCGTTACGTTCCTTATCCCAAATCTGTTCATACGCATGGCCGGTTTTCTTGGGGCGGAAGGTGAGGATGATTAGGTTGAGGATAAACCACCACACGAACATCGGTATCTCAATCACCCGCGGATCGCTCAAAAACTCTTTCAGGTAACGGCGGATGCTCCAATAGTCGGTACCATCCGGCGTACCGAGGTTCACAACCAATACACCCACTTTGCCGTAAGCTGCGGCACTGGGGTGGTTGGCGGGTAGGGCAGGGGGGTGGTTGGTCTGGCTCACGTGCGGCTCCGCTTGTTGTCTTGACAGTCTCTTTCCTACCATGCCACACCGGTGCATGCCACAGCAAATTCATGCTCAATGGGGTTGTCCTCGGTACATTGATAAGAAAGTCGTAACATGAAATACCTGCACACCATGATCCGTGTCTCCAACCCGGACGAAACCATTGCCTTCTTCAATTTACTGGGCCTGACCGAGCAAGGCCGCATGGACAACGAAAAGGGCCGCTTCACCCTCATCTTTCTCGCCGCACCGGGAGACGAATCCGCGCAGGTCGAACTCACCCACAACTGGGATGAATCCGGCTACACCGGTGGCCGTAACTTCGGGCATCTGGCCTATCGGGTCGAGAACATTTACGAGCTCTGCCAAAAGCTGATGGACAACGGCATCACCATCAACCGCCCGCCACGCGATGGCCACATGGCCTTCGTCCGCACGCCGGATGGTATTTCGATCGAACTTCTGCAAGCTGGCGAGAGCCTTGCACCGGCCGAGCCATGGGCATCCATGCCGAATACCGGCACGTGGTAGGGGGTACCGGAAGGTTTTGTGTGAGAAAGCAGGCATATTGCATGCCCTTTCTTGACAGCTCGGTGCGGCCATGCCAAAAAGCGCGCGGTTACCGCACTGAGGTAAACCAAAGAGATTTTAAAAACAGTTTAAGGGGATAGTGCAGGGATCATGACCGCCGCAAACCGCTACGCCAAAGCCTTGTTCGCGTTAAGTACCGAACACAAGCAGCAAAGCGCTGTCACGGCGGGCGTGCAAGCCCTTGCCGCAGCGGTAGCCGACGACACTGTCGCTGCAGCCCTCGCCAACCCACGTCTCACACCGGCCCAACGCACCCAATTGGTGGGCAGCATGGTCAAGGCTGTGAAGGCTCCGGCCTTGCTGGCCAACACGCTGGGTGTGCTGGCTAGTAACAACCGCATCGCCCTTATTCCGGCGGTATTAAACCACTACCTCGAGCTGAACGATGCCCAAAACGGCATTACGCAGGTAGAAGTCACCAGCGCCACGCCGCTGACCGATGCCCAGCGCAGCAAGATCAGAAAGTTGATCCAAGACTACACCAAAGCCACCGACGTCCGCCTGAGCGAGACGCTGGACGCCAGCCTGAAAGGCGGCTTCCGTGCGTTTTTCCATGGCAAGGTGTGGGATGCCTCGTTGTCCGGTCGCCTTGCCCGCCTCGGCACCCGCCTGCGCACCGCCGTCACCGAGCGTCACAGCAAGTAAAACCCCAAATTTCCAGTTGAGATAATAGTTTAGTAAAGGGAGCAAACCATGAGTACCGAAACCCTCCGCGCCTCGGAAGTCACCAAGGTCTTGAAGGACCAGATCGCTGCATTCAGCACCGATGCCAAGCCAGAAGAAGCTGGCCAAGTTCTGTCTGTGGGAGACGGTGTAGCCCGCGTTCACGGCCTGAAGGGCGTGCAAGCTGGCGAAATGGTCACCTTCCCGGGCGACATTCAGGGCATGGCCCTCAACCTCGATGAAGACCACGTCGGTGTGGTTATCTTCGGCGACGACCGCACCATTAAGGAAGGCGACCTCGTCAAGCGCTCCAACCAGATCGTCTCCGTGCCGACCGGTAAGGAACTGCTCGGCCGCGTGGTCGACGCCCTCGGTAACCCGATCGATGGTCGTGGCCCGCTGAAGGCCAAAACCACCGCTAAGGTAGAAGTCATTGCTCCCGGCATTATCGCCCGTAAGAGCGTGCACGAACCGCTGCAAACCGGCCTGAAGGCGATCGACGCCCTCGTTCCGATCGGCCGCGGCCAGCGCGAGCTGATCATTGGCGACCGCCAGACCGGTAAAACCGCTGTGGCCATCGACGCCATCATCAACCAAGCCGCCACCCACAAAACCGACAAGCCGGTATTCTGCGTCTACGTCGCGATCGGTCAAAAGCGTTCTACCGTGGCGCAAGTGGTTGAAAAGCTGCGTCAGTCCGGCGCCATGGATTACACCATTGTCGTCGCCGCCACCGCGTCCGACCCGGCCCCGATGCAGTTCATCGCACCCTACGCCGGTTGCGCCATGGCCGAATACTTCCGCGACAACGGCATGCACGGCCTGATAGTTTACGACGACCTGTCCAAGCAAGCTGTGGCCTACCGTCAAATGTCGCTGCTGCTGCGCCGTCCTCCGGGCCGCGAAGCCTACCCCGGCGACGTATTCTACCTCCACAGCCGCCTGCTGGAGCGTGCTGCCAAGCTGTCAGACGATCTCGGCGGCGGTTCCTTGACCGCGCTGCCGATCATCGAAACCCAAGCGGGCGACGTATCGGCCTATATCCCGACCAACGTGATCTCGATCACCGACGGCCAGATCTTCTTGGAAAGCGACCTGTTCTACTCCGGTGTGCGCCCCGCCATTAACGTGGGTCTGTCCGTATCCCGCGTTGGTGGTGCCGCCCAAACCAAGGCAATGAAGAAGCTTGCCGGTACCATGCGTCTCGACCTCGCCCAGTACCGCGAAATGGCCGCCTTCAGCCAGTTTGCTTCCGATCTCGACGCCTCCACCCGCAAGCTGTTGGCCCGCGGTGAGCGCCTCACCGAGCTGCTCAAGCAGAAGCAATACCAGCCGCTGCGCGTAAGCGAGCAAGTCGTGGGTATCTACGCCGGTACCAAGGGATACTTGGATGACCTCGACGCCAAGCACATTACGCTGTTCGAAGCCCACATGCTGGAAATCCTCCGCAGCAGCTACGCCAAACTGCTGACCGATATCGACAGCAAGGGCGAGCTGACCGCCGAGCTGGAAGAGCAACTCAAGGCCGCTCTGGAAAGCGCCAAGAACAGCTTCAACCCGAACGACGTAACCCTGACCTCCAAAGCAAAGGGCACCGAGACGAAGCACGAAGCGACCTCGACCGAAGCCGCCGCCAAGGTCGCCAAGGGCAAGTCCAAGAAGTAAGCTTCTTGGCAGAACAAAAACGGCCCTTCATGGGCCGTTTTTGTTTAGACTGATAGGTGCTAGTAGTAATAAGCTACCCGGCGCTCATAGCGGTCACGGCGGTCATTCTTCCAATGCTTTTTGCCATGACGATGATGCTTGTCAACATACACCACCTTGGTCGGTTGGCGCTTTACCACGTAACGCACCGGCGCGGGCTTATACACTACGCGCTCTACCACCGGCTGATGATACCCGTAATAAGGCGCACCGCCGAAGTTGAGGCTCACTTTCACATCGCTGGCTTGTGCATTGCTCGGCATCAGAAACGGTAATGCCACTACGGCGGCACCGAAGCCCCACAGGGCGGCCTTGCGGCCAGAAAAACGGGAGGTTTGAGTCGTGGTTTGGGTCGTCATGGCGTTCACTCCTTGTATTATTGAACACACCCTTAACGCGGCCCCGCTTATCCTCCCTGCGCCACCTGCTCATGCGGTAAGCAAAGGGTAATAAAACGCCGCTCAAGCAGCACGAACTACTAGACACCACAGCCTAAACCCTTTAATAAAACCGCATGCCTAGCCTCAAAGCCCTCCGCAGTCGTATCCGTAGCGTTAAAAACACGCGCCAGATCACCAAGACCATGAAAATGGTGGCCGCCGCCAAAGTGCGTCGCGCCCGTATGGCGGTAGAAAGCGCGCGCCCCTACGCCGCGCACTTGGCCAATATTCTCGGCAACATTGCCGTGGGTGCCGATAGTTCCGCCCCGCTGCTGCTCACCGGCCGCGCCCAAGTCAAAACCGTCGCTCTCGTGGTCTGCGGCTCCGACCGTGGTCTCTGCGGCGGCCTTAACAGCAACCTGATGAAGGCGGCCAGCCAGTGGATTGAAACCCGCAAGGCGACAGGCCAAACGATCCGTATCATCGCCGTCGGCCGTAAGATCGAAGCTGGCATGAAGTCCGCCTACCCAGAGCTGCTCGAAAAAAGCTTCACCGATATGGGCCGCAACGTCGAATTCGTCCACGCCCAAACCATCGCACAAGAGCTTCTCGCTAAGTTTAATGCCGGAGACCTCGATGAGGTTCACCTGATGTCCTCGCAAATGCTCTCCATGCTCACGCAGCAACCGGTGGTGCACCAGCTGATTCCCTTTGCCGCGACCGCTAAGGAGGCCGATGCCGTCGTATCCGCGCCGGAATTCGAACCCTCGGAAGATGTCGTGCTGGAGCACCTGCTGCCGCTGAACCTGAACATGCAGGTTTTCACCGCGCTGCTGGAAAGTTCCGCCTCCGAGCAAGCCGCCCGTATGACCGCCATGGACGCTGCCACACGCAATGCTGGCGAGATGATCAAGAAGCTCTCCGTGCAGTACAACCGCTCCCGCCAAGCCGCGATTACCAAGGAACTTATCGAAATCATTTCGGGAGCCGAAGCACTCTAGAAGTCGCTCAAACCCAAAAAGCCGCGTCCTCCGACGCGGCTTTTTTACACCAATAGTTAGCGGCTCACGGCGCGGTAAAAACCAAACACAACGCCTGCCACCACCGCAAAGCCAATGGCATACAGCGCAAACATCCAGAAGAGTGCAAAGGGCCAGAACAGCAGCCAGAAGTACACCCACAAATTACTCCATTCGGTCCGGCTCAGGTCGGCGTAAATGTGGTCCGAGAACACCGCTCCCACCACATAGCCAATCAGCACATGTACCAACGTGCCTATAATACCTTGTGTCAAAAGGTTCGCAGTAACACGTGCCTGTACACCGGGGGTTACGTCTTTCATCATCCCACCAGCCTAAGGCAACCCCACCCCACCGGCAACCCCACAAAGCACAACCGGCCGCATCTCTGCGGCCGGTTGGTTTGCGAATCGCGTCTGGCCCTTAGGGCTCAAGCGAAATCAGCGTCGTATCATCGAAAATCGCACGATCAGTCTGAAACGGGCGGTTCCCTCTCTTCCTGCGTATCATCAGCGGGTTTACCGCCCGCTCTCGCTTCAAGTCGGCGAGTCCATCGTTCCAGCTGTCGGGTGGCGCAAGTAATCCATCCGAGCAGAAGGTGATCTTTTTGGCGTTTGGAACCTGATGACATTCTAGGAAATGTAAAGGGATGTCCGTGCCATCAATCGTGCCGTACGCTCGCGGGTCGTCACTGTCGATATTCTGGAACTGCCCCTGATAGAGTTCCGGAATCACCCGCCACGGTCGTTCCGGCATCAGGCTTTCATCCATCAGGTCTCGTTCATCGAACTGCTCGTTCATCTTCAGAAAGGCCGTGATGCAGGCGCTCCGGAAGTCGTTAGCAAGCGTATCGATGTACTTGGAGCCAAGATAGATCTGGTCATCGACCCTAAAATGGCAATCGCCGATACGCCACACCTGCTTGTGATGGACGCTGTAGACGAGAGCCTGAATGCAGGCCCGGTAACGGGATTGTCCATCCCACGTCGCAGCCACATCGCGCATGTTAGCTGTGGCAGCGTTGGCAAAGTCGAAGATGTCGGCATCATGCGGCAGATCGGTAAGCGTCTGGATCAGGCGCTCACCGGCAACAAGACCACCTGCACGGCCCTGAAACGGACTTCCGCTGGTGGCACCGTCGCCCAAATAAACGAACCGAATGGCGTCCTCCTCTCCGATAACACCCCGAATATCTTCGTTACTATCGGGATTATCGGCGTTTTTCGGCAGGGTGTAGGATTCTAAAATGCGCATGGCAAAAGCTCCTAAGGTCTGTGACTACATTGGAATCTTTGTATGCAATTAAAAAGGTTATGGCAAGGCCTCAAACGCCACAGCCTCACCCACTAACATCTCCGCAATAAAAAGACCTAAAGAATCTCATTCAATACCTAAACTTGAAATTTACTTGCTCCGCCATATAATGGCTTTACGCCGCATCAATACGCTTAAGAGCCTTAAAAAGCCGAAAATACGCCATTATGCAGCGAAAAACTACTTAATCAGCATTTAATCAGCAAGGAGAAAGCAATTGCTGCGCAAGTTTCTGAACGATCTGTTGAAGCTCACTCCCGTCGAAAGTTCTGAACGGCAGACAGCCGTTCTCGCTAGCGAGAACGAGCGTCTCGCCAGTATCATGCAGGTGCAAGCCTTCCACTGCAGAAAGCTTGAAGGTAAGCTTGCTATAGAAAAGGCCAAACAATCTGGCGAAAAAGTGTACCGCGTCAGTGGTACAACAATCTGCGACGCAATAATCGCGCCGTTTGTCGACTTCAAGCTCGGCAATACGCTTGAACAGGTTCGCAGCCAGTACAACACAGACGTTTCGGTGACAGTGGATGCCGACCTCAAGCTCGAACTCTTTTGGTCACCGGAAACCGAGCCAGTTTTGGCCGCCTGAACTTTCACCAACCGAGCTCTACGCCGCCCTGACGGGCGGCGTAGTCGTTTCTAAAGCCTCAAAAGGCACAAGTTCATTCAGAAACTGTTCAGCTATACGCCGAACTTCCGCCACATTTCCGGTTGTTAGGTACCTTACTCCCGGGTTGGTGTAGGCAATTTTATGGCGCTCCAAATAATCCTCCAGCGCATTGGCTAACACTTCTGGCTGGTTCAGCAACCTTGTTTGTGTGGGAAGTTTGGCATAGAAGATGTGTTGTAAAAGCGGGTAGTGCGTACAACCTAAAATCGCCCATTCTGGGGGCTTATTCAAACCGCTTAGTAATGCGTTCACATATCCTTCTACTGCGAGTTCCAACACTTCATGCGGCGCACCGCTCTCCAAAAGGGCTACTAATCGCGGGCAAGGTTGCTCCACCAAGGTTACTTTGGGGCAGCGCTTATGAATTTCTTCGCCGTAAACCTTGCTTTCCACCGTCGCCGTGGTGGCAAATAGCGCAATCGTATCGGTATTAAATTTCTGGGGGAATACCGGCTCTTTAATGTTCCAAGGCGTCTGAGTCGCAGCTTCCACTGTAGGCGCAATAATTCCTAAAAGTTTCTTATCCGGCCAAACCTCGCGCATCCACCCCTGCTGCAAAGTCCGTGCTGCCACCGCTGTCGCTGTATTACAAGCCAGCACCACTAGGCCGCAGCCCATCCTAAACAACTTGTCGCAGGCCTCCTGCGTCAACTGCACAATCTCTTCATGGCTTTTGTCGCCATACGGCGCATGGCCATGGTCACCCAAATACACAAAGTCACGGTGCGGAAAACGCCGCACCAGTTCACGCATCACGGTTAATCCGCCGTGGCCGGAATCGAAGACACCAATCATAGGTGTAAAATCACCCGTATCGGCTTGACGCGCAAGCCCGTTTCCGGCATGTTCCGCCCAAATTGCCAATGTGTTTGAGACAAAAGATGAAGAGAGAGGGAATCCCACCCATGTCCGCTGCCAAAGCCGCCAAATCACCTGCCGCATCCGGTCACGTCGTCCGTGTTATCGGTCCGGTTGTCGACGTTCAGTTTGAAGGCGACCTGCCGGAAATCCTCACCGCGCTCAAAATCGAGCGCAAGGAAGGTACGCTGGTACTCGAAGTTGCCCAACACCTTGGCGAAAACACCGTGCGTACCATCGCCATGGACACCACCGACGGCCTGACCCGCGGCGACGCCGTGGTCAACACCGGTGAAGCCATCCGCGTACCGGTCGGCCCCAAGAATCTCGGCCGTATCATGAACGTAGTCGGCGAGCCGATCGACGAAATGGGCCCGATGGACACCTCCACCAAGTGGGAAATCCACCGCCCCGCCCCGAAGTTTGAAGACCAGTCCACCGAAGCCGCGATTCTCGAAACGGGCATCAAGGTGATCGACCTGCTCGAGCCCTACGCCAAGGGTGGTAAAATCGGTCTGTTCGGCGGTGCCGGTGTCGGTAAAACCGTTCTGATTCAGGAATTGATCAACAACATCGCCAAAGGCCACGGCGGTTACTCCGTGTTCGCCGGTGTGGGTGAACGTACCCGCGAAGGGAACGACCTCTACCACGAAATGATGGAATCCGGCGTTATCGTTGCCGGCAAGCCGGAGCAATCCAAGGCGCTGCTGGTCTACGGCCAGATGAACGAACCGCCGGGTGCCCGTGCCCGCGTGGCCCTGACCGGTCTGACCGCCGCCGAATACTTCCGCGATGAAGAAGGTAAGGACGTGCTGTTCTTCGTGGACAACATCTTCCGCTTCACCCAAGCCGGTTCCGAGCTCTCCGCGCTGCTCGGCCGCATCCCGTCTGCCGTGGGTTACCAGCCGACCCTCGCCACCGACATGGGTGCCATGCAAGAGCGTATTACCTCTACCAAGAAGGGCTCCATTACCTCTGTACAGGCCGTGTACGTACCGGCTGACGACATGACCGACCCGGCGCCGGCCACCACCTTTGCCCACTTGGATGCTACCACCGTGCTGAACCGCGCGATCTCCGAAAAGGGTATTTACCCGGCCGTAGACCCGCTGGACAGCACCTCGCGCATGCTCGACCCGCAAGTGGTGGGCGAAGAGCACTACGACGTTGCTACCAAGGTGCAAAACACCCTGCAACGCTACAAGGCTCTGCAAGATATCATCGCGATTCTCGGTATGGACGAACTGTCGGAAGACGACAAAATGGTCGTGCACCGCGCCCGTCGTCTCGAGCGCTTCCTCTCGCAGCCCTTCCACGTGGCCGAGCAGTTCACCGGCCAGCCGGGTAAGTACGTGAAGCTGGCCGACACCATCCGCAGCTTCCGCGAAATCCTCGAAGGCAAGCACGACGACCTGCCCGAAGCCGCCTTCTACATGGTCGGTGGTATCGACGAAGCCGTCGAAAAGGCCAAGAAACTGGCCGCGTAAGCCACGTTGTAAGGGTTTGTCCCGCAACAGAAAAGCGATCCTCCGGGGTCGCTTTTTTTCTGTCAGGGGGCTTGTCAGCCCAACCTAACGGCGTAACCTTATAAAAAACCATAATCAACAAAGGACGTCCCCTCATGAAAACCTACCTCCTCGCGGCTGCATTGGCTTCGGTTCTGGTGCTGCCAGCGCTGGCTGAAGAAACTACGGCAACCGACTCATTCCGCCCTCACGATGCCAAACGCCAGGAAATGCGGGCCGAAATGAAGGGTGAAATAAAAGACATGCGCGAGAAGTACAAGGGTGAGCGGAAAGAGCTTCATGACGGAAACCGCTCTGAAGTCAAAGCGCACATGGAAAAATGTAAAGCCGAAATGAAAACCGCAGAAGGTGAAGCCGCAAAGGATGCCGTGATTGCTAAATGCCGTAGCGAAGCCGACGCCATGCGTAAAAAGGCCTTTGAAGAGCGTGGTGAAATCATCGAAAAACGTCGCGCGGAAATGGATGCCAAGCGCGACGAAATGCGTGCCAAGCGTGAGTCTATGAAAAAAGAAGCTCCCGCTGCGCAATAGTACGTAGGGAACCAACTTGGCAGTGCCCCGTTACTCCAGCGGGGCACGAGCCGAACAAACCCGTCCCCGCCACGCGTGTTGGCGGGTTTTTTTTTGCTCACGTCTTCCTAGGAATAGAACAAGGGGAAACCTCACCATGACCAAATATCTGC
Source organism: Alphaproteobacteria bacterium (assembly GCA_027485835.1). Taxonomy (GTDB): domain Bacteria; phylum Pseudomonadota; class Alphaproteobacteria; order UBA2136; family UBA6156; genus UBA6156. The sequence goes on along the minus strand of JAIXQG010000002.1, from coordinate 217,203 downwards.
TCACCACCGCAGCGGTAGCCATGCTCGCCGCAACCGGCGCCGTACAAGCCGAAACCAAGGCTAAGCCTGCCGACGAGGCCGGTATCGGCACCGTTATCAGCGGCACGGCCAATGCGGCTTACCAGAAGACCGCCGAAGGCGTGAACAACGTCCGCAAGGATTACCACGAGACCATGGCGAACACCAACGCCGAAGCCGCTAAGGAAAACCTGAAGGAAGGTAATTTTGGTTCGGCCGCAGAAGATGCCCGCGATGCTGCTAAGCATCAAGCGGAAGCCGGTGCCGCAGCCCACGACGCCAAGATGAATGAGGAAAAAGCGGCCAAAAGCTGGACCAAAGCCAAAAAAGCTGCCGAATAACTACCGCACGTTAACGGTTACGCACGTTAAGGGCTCCATGGGGGGCCTTTAACATGTTCCCACACGCTACAGGCAACGGTCAGCGGTGTTTTTCAGTTGGCGAAAGGCGCAATCCAGAGTAGGGTGCGCCCATGATCGAGATGCTGAAATTTACCCTGCTGACCCCCGCCCAACAAATGGCGGAAACTGTGGCTACCTACGTTACTGTCGCCGGCGAAGCGGGCGACTTTGGCGTTCTCCCAGGCCACATGCCGTTGGTAAGCACCCTGCGCCCGGGCGGCACCGTGAGCGTGACCAGCCAAGAGGGTAAGACCGAAACCTTCACCGTCTCCGCCGGTGTCGCCGAGATTTCTCCCACCAGTGTGGTGATTTTGGCCGAAAGCGCGGAACGCGTTTCTGCTTAACAAGCTATGTAAAAAAACGCTCCCATAAGGGAGCGGTTTTTTTGGCGGCACGCCTAACCAATCTGTGCCACCCACTCCTTCATGCGCTTCAAAGCTTCCACCACACCGGCCTCTTTGCCAGCGTAGCTGATGCGGATCGCGGTCGGGTCGCCAAACGCGCCACCGGGCACAACCGCCACCAGCGCTTCATCCAGCAGCGCGCCACAAAAATCGACATCCGTGTGCATCACACGTCCACCGGGGGTGGTTTTGCCCAGCAAGTGGCCAATCTGCGGGAAGGCATAGAACGCCCCTTCCGGCACGGGGCAGGGCAGGTTCATCTCGGCCAGTTGGGTCAGAGTGTAGTCGCGTTGCTTCAGCAAGCGGGCCTTTTGCACATCTAAAAAGTTTTGGTCGCCATCCAGCGCCGCGGTGGCAGCCGCCATCGCCACGGCGGGCAGGTTCGTAAAGCTCTGGCTGGCAAGTGTCACAAGGGCATCTACCAGCATCTTCGGCCCAGCCACCATACCCACACGCCAGCCGGGCATACCAAAGCTCTTGGAGATGCTCTGCACAATCGCCATACGGCTCTTCAAGCTCGGCTCAAAATCCAGCAACTGGGCGGCAAAGCCACCGGGCGCATGGGTTTCGTCAAACACCAAACGGTCGTAAATGTCGTCAGAAATAATCCACACCTGCGGGTGCGCCAGCAGCACCTTGGCCAAGGCCGCCACTTCTTCTGCACTGTACAGCATGCCGGTGGGGTTGCTGGGGTTGTTGAACAGGAACACTTTAGTGCGTGGCGTAAACGCCGCTTCCAACTGCGCCGGGGTGATTTTGTAATTCTGCTCGGCGGGCGCCAGCGGCATCACCGGCACGCCACCGGCAATGTGGACCATCTCGGGGTAGCTGGCCCAGTAGGGGGTGGGGAAGACCACCTCATCGCCCGCATCCAGCATGGCCAAAAATAGGTTAAACAGGGCGCCCTTGCCACCGGTCTGGGCGCAAATCTCCTGCTCGGAATAGGCAAAACCACGGCGCTTCAGCAGGTTCTGGAAGGCCGTAATCAGCTCGGCACTGCCGCGCTGGGGCAGGTAGTCGCCAAGATCGGCATCCACCGCGGCGTGGGCGGCGGCGTAAACATGCTGCGGCGGCAGAAAACCGGGAACACCCACGCTCAGGCTCACCACGTCCTGTCCGGCGGCTTTCAGCGCGCGAGCCTTGGCGGCAATTTCAAAAATGGTGCTGGGCTTGGCGGTCGCTAAGCGATGCGAGAGCGTAAGGCTCATAAGGTAAGGTCTCCACGTTAACTAGCTGGCAGCGCAACCGCCGCCTTAGGCGGCAAACATTGCACCCAACCCCTTGCACACGCAAGCCGTTGGTGCCATATAAACAGGCAGATTCCGGATGCATCGAGCCATTTTCCATCATACCGGATGACGCCGCCCAGTTCTGGGCAATCCTGCCACCATCTTTCCGATGAGGGGAACAGATGAATATAAATGCTGAAGTCGCTCCGTTAGGGCGATCGAAAGTCGTAGGCTTTGAGGGGTTCTTTAAGTCAAAAACAAAAAAAATCAGACAGCTTGAGCAAAGAGCTAAAGAAGAGCCGCCAAGCAAACTGCAACGCAGGCGCAAGCGTCGTACTTGTATGGCGAGAGCTCCGCGTTCCGACCAGAAATGGTGGACCGAAGCAAGCCAAAGCGGCTTGATTATCTCCTACTGGCTACAAACCTTCGGTCTGAAGGAGACTTATTGGCTGGCGGGCGATGACCAAGAAGCGCTCGTCGATGCTATGGTTCTTAAGCTAAATCCTGCGCAGAAGAGGAACGTCGAAGACCCTTTCGAGCGCAACCTGCGCGAGAAGGAAGAGGCTATGGCCGCCGAACGCGCTTTGCGCAATCCGGCGGAAGCCCAACAGCCGTCAAAGCTCAAGCCTCAAGGCAAAAAAGCGAAGGCGGAAAGTAAGTTGGATGGTCTCGCTCAAAGCTCCAAACAACACGCTTTGACGCAAAAGGGGCTGTCGTACACCGATCTCGAAGAGAGAGGTGGCCCCGACTGGCGCACCCAGCAGGAAGCCGAGTTTGCTCGGAACCAGCCGGAACCGGAAACGGTGACGGCATTCCCCAAATCGGAAGGGCCTCGCTACAAACGTGGCCGCACAGAAGAAAAGGAAGCCGAACGCGCTCTAGCTGCGGCAATACGGGATGAGAAGGCGTCCAAAGCCTCATCGGCAAGACGTCACGTCAAAAAGCGTGCGTCTGTCAAACCTGGAGTTGCAGTGGCACCTAAGCCTAAAGTCGAACCACCTGTCGTGCCGCTGAGGATCCGTCTTCGGCGGGATATGATGGAGCTTGAGCTTATGTCTCTAAAGCCTCATCCGTTACTCTCAACAGAGGCGCAGATTTTCTTTAGGGCAGCTCATGATAAAGCTCATCGCATTCTTCAGGCGCGTGAAATCCGCTTCAGTGAGTGTGGTAAGCTGATGGAAGAACTGCGAGGAATAAATACTCTCGCAGAAGAGACATGGGAGCAGGACATCCAGCTCTCAAACCCGCTCCTCACGCTGGCCAATCTTTTGGCCCGCGTTATGCTTATCCCCATGTAGTCGCCCCGTCGGCCACACCCCTTGACCCTGCTGGCAACAGCGGGGTCTCTTTTTGTGGTGTCAGGCGCGCTGTCCATCATCCTATGTTTCTGCAACACAAGCGCCACCCTTGTGCTCCAAAAAACCGCACGGGGCAGGGGTGCCCCTCTTTTGTTTGGGGTCATTTGCGGCTAGAGTATCGGCCTATAAGCCTCCCGAAGAGAGCCGAGACAAGAAAGAAGACCCCTATGCATATCGAATCGACCCCCGCCTTTGTCCAGAAGGTGTTCGACACCACCGCCAAGAATCTGGCCATCATCCGCGACCGCCTCAAGCGCCCGCTCACCCTCGCCGAAAAGATTCTCTACGGCCACTTGGCCGACCCCAAGAACGCCGAGCTCGTCCGCGGCGAATCGTATGTCGAATTCCACCCAGACCGCGTGATCCTGCAAGACGCCACCGCGCAAATGGCCATCCTGCAATTCATGCAGGCGCAAAAGGATGAAGCCGCCGTGCCGGTCACCGTGCACTGCGACCACCTGATCCGTGCTTACTCGGGTGCCGGCCAAGACCTTGACGTGGCCAACACCGAAAACAAGGAAGTTTACAAGTTCCTCTCCGACGCTTCGCAGCGTTACGGTTTCGGCTTCTGGAAGCCCGGCGCCGGTATCATCCACCAAGTGGCGCTGGAGCAATATGCCTTCCCGGGAGAGATGTTCTTAGGCACCGACTCCCACACCCCCAACGGCGGTGGCTTGGGTAGCTTTGCTTGCGGGGTTGGCGGTGCCGATGCGGTCGACGTCATGGTCGGCCTGCCGTGGGAAGTGCTGCACCCGCAAATCGTCGGCGTGCGCCTCACCGGCACCCTCAAGGGCTGGGCCGCACCGAAGGACGTCATCCAAAAACTGCTGCACATCCTCACCGTAGAAGGCGGTACCAACCGCGTGATCGAATACTTCGGCCCGGGTTGCAAAACGATTTCCGCCACCGGTAAGGCTACCATCTGCAACATGGGCGCCGAGCTTGGCGCCACCACCAGCGTCTTCCCGTACGATGAACGCATGGATGCCTACCTCAAGGTGACCGAGCGCGCCGACCTACTGCCGCTGATCCATGCCTTCAAGGAAAACCTCGTGGCCGACCCGGAAACCGCCCAGAACCCCGAAAAGTTCTACGATCTGGTGATCGACATCAACCTGTCCGACCTCGAACCGAGCTTGGTAGGCCCGCACAGCCCGGATGCCTTCGCCAATGCCTCCGAAATGGCCGAGCACCTCAGCAGTCCGCGCGTGGTAGAGCTCAACAAGGGTCCGGCCCCCGCCAACCTCACCTATGCCCTGATTGGGTCCTGCACCAACAGCAGCTACGAAGACATGGGCCGTATCAGCATTCTAGCCGACCAGCTTATCGCCAAGGGCGTCAAGCTGAAGTGCCCGCTGATGGTCACCCCGGGCTCCAACCAAGTGCACGAGACCATCAAGCGCGACGGCCAACTCGCCAAGCTGGAACAGCTCGGCGCCATCGTTCTCGCCAACGCCTGCGGCCCGTGCATCGGCCAATGGAAGCGCGACGATGTGAAGGAAGGCACGCCCAACTCCATCATCAGCAGCTACAACCGTAACTTCCCCAAACGGAACGACGGTTTCGCCAGCACCTGCTCGTTTATCGCCAGCCCCGAGACGGTATTGGCCTACGCCGTGTTCGGCCGCCTCGACCTCGACCCCTTCAACACGCCGGTGGAAGCCGCCGACGGCACCACCTTTATGCTGAAGGCCCCCGGCGAAGTCGACGAAGTTCCCGCCAAGGGCTTTGTGCCGGATGAAATCGGCTACGCCGGACCCAAGGGCGGCAAGCAGCCGGAGGTTGTGGTGGCCGAAGGCTCCGACCGCCTGCAAATCCTCGCCCCGTTCCCCAAATGGGATGGCAAGGACTACGAAAACCTACCGATGCTCATCAAGGCCAAGGGCAAGTGCACCACCGACCACATCAGCCCCGCAGGCCCGTGGCTCAAGTACCGTGGTCACTTGGATAACATCTCCAACAATATGTACCTCGGTGCCGTCAACGCCTTCACCGGTGCGGCTGGCAAAACCCAGAATGTCGAAACCGGTGCCGAAGGCACTCCGGCCGACATCGCCCGCCAGTACAAGGCCCAAGGCCAAGGTTGGGTATTTGTCGGAGACCAGAACGTGGGTGAAGGCTCGTCGCGTGAGCACGCCGCCATGTCGCCGCGCTGGATGGGTTGCCGCGTGGCCATTGCCCGCACCTTTGCGCGCATCCACCACACCAACCTGAAAAAGCAGGGTGTGCTGCCGCTCACCTTCGCCAATCCGGCCGACTACGACCTGATTGAAGCTACCGACCGCTTCTCCTTCCACAACCTGAAGGACCTGAAGCCCGGCCAGCAAGTAAAGTGCACCGTCACCCATGCCGACGGTTCCACCCTCAGCATCTTGTTGAACCACACGTTCAATGAAGAGCAACTGGTCTGGTTCCGCCAAGGCAGCGCGCTCAACGCCCTCAAGGCCAAAGCCGCTTAAGTTGCACTAAAAAAGACGCTTCTCTTCAAAAGAGAGGCGTCTTTTTTTTGCCGCAATAAGAGGGATCAGGACGTTTCTTCCAGCGTCGCGTTGTGCATGTGTTTCCATACCTGTAATACCCGTTGGGCGGTCAGGTGGGTATGCGCGCCATCCTGTTTCAGGCGGGCTTCAATAGCGTCCAGCGTGGGGCGCTTGGAGGGCGGGAATACGCGCGCATAAGCTTCATAAAGTGTGGCAAGCTCTTCGGCAGCAACCCTTTCTTCAAACAGCACACGCTGCAAAAGGGCGTTGGCCTGCGCAGGCAGGGCAGGGGTCTCGAGTCTCATGGTATCCTCGTGCAAACGTAAGTTAACACCGCCTGTCTACGTCAACATCGCAGTAGCGGCAATGTCATCGGTCAAAAAAGATACGGCCCCGCACACAGCGGGACCATCATTGTCCAAAGCTCTAAGGCTAGTTGTCTTTGCCACGGAAGCCGAAGCGTCCGCCCATCTGGTCCATCGTGCGGGCAAGCTTGGCCTTGTCCACGCCTTGCTGATGCATCAGTTGGGCATTGCGGGTTCCACGGTTGCCGCATGTCTCGGTGGTCGGCAAAGCCTGTCCCCGCGCCTTGGCAAACGCCTCGGGCAGGCTCGGTGCCGTTCCTGCCGTCTGCGGCAGGGTCAGCACCATGGTCAGGAAAAGGCCATCCGCCTTCTCCTCGTCAGTAAATCGCGTAACCATTGCATTATCCCTCTAAAAACCAAAAGAAGGGGCGGCCGTAAAGCCGCCCCAAGATGATTCAGTGCCGATCACGCCGCCGCCGAGTCGGTAACTTCCATAAGGTCGCTCTCACGAGACTTGGCATTCTTGCGAGCTTCCTGTTCGGCTTCGATCATCTTGCCGAACACGTCACACATGATAGTCACCTGCCACTGCGGAGTGCCTGCGTTGATCTTCATCGAGCTCATCAGAAACGAGTGAGCGTCCATGAAGCCGTCGACAGCGCGCTTGGCCCACTTCTGCTCGGTAGCATCTCCGCGAGTCCTGACTGCGAGATCGCGTTTGGCTTGTGTCATGAAGCTCTCGAGCTTGTTGGCATCGCCGGAAAGATCAGCATTGTCGCTGGTATACCCGCCGTACTCGAGAAGGTAATCCTTGGCCTCAAGGCCAACGTTGAGTGCAGAAAGTGCCATACGGTTATTAATGGGCATAGTAAGTCCCTCGTGTCAGATCTAAAAGTGGAAGGAATAAATTCCCCCTGTTTCTACCCTCTTTTACTTAAACAATAAAAAGAGGGCCTTCGTATGAAGACCCTCTCTCTACTCTGTTTTAAAGTACTTGTAAAGTAGTATACACTTACACAGAGATAACGGCCACACCCAATTCCGTCAGCTCCACGTCGTCCCCGATCATCACGAACTCCTCCACCAACGGCAGAATCTTGATGTCGTCGCCCACCAGAACCTCAAGCGCAGGGCCGGCGGGCAGCTCAATCGGGCCCTTCACCACGCCGATAACAGCGCCATCCGGACCCACTACGTTGGCACCGGCGAGGGAGTCGAGATACACCGCGTCCTCATCCTCGGGGAAGCGCTCACGGTCCAAGCTCACGCTCATGTTCCGCAGCTGTTCGGCCTGCTCCACGGTGGTCACGCCGTCAATCGTCAGCGCCACAAGGCCTTGGCCTACGGCGTTCCAGCGGGTTACGGTCAGCTCGCGCCCATCATCAGTGAGCAGGGGGCCTGCGTCTATCAGCAGGTCGTAATCGTCTAATCCAATCTTGGCCTTCACCATACCCTTCAAGCCATGGGGGCCCTTCAGGGCCCCCACTTTAATACGCTTTTCAGCTACCATGGCCGGTGCCTTACGCAGCCGGTTGCTCGTCAGAAGCGGCAGCTTCTTCGGCCGGGGCGGCAGCAGCAGCGGCGGCTTCGGCGGCGGCAGCTTCTTCAGCAGCCTTTTTGGCAGCGGCTTCAGCAGCAGCAGCTTCGGCAGCGGCGGCCTTGGCGGCAGCGGCTTCGGCAGCAGCAGCGGCGGCGGCCTTCAGCTCTTCACCCTTGGCAGCCTTGGCGGCTTGGATGCTGGCAACCTTAATACGGCGGGCCTTCTTGGCGGTAAAGGCATCACGGATGGCTTGCGGGCCAACAGCGTTCTTCACCATCAGGCGGGCTACAACGTCGGTCACTTGGGCGCCACGGCCAACCCAGAACTCAACACGGTCGGTGTTCAGTTGGAAGGGCACTTCTTGGCCACGGGCCTTGGGGGCGTAAAAACCGAGGCGTTCAATGAACTTACCATCGCGGGAGTTACGGCTGTCAGAAACCACGATGCTGTAAATCGGCAGCTTAACGCGACCACCTCGTTGCAGGCGAATTTTAACGGACATATCAATAACTTTCACATCTTTTATATCTCAGATCTCAAACGGATCTGCCTCCCGAACCATTCGGGAACCACTGCTTTTTAAAGCCTGTGGCGGGTTACGGTTGCTACGCATAGCAAGCACAACAAGGCTCCTCTAACCCATTCCCATCCCTCTGTAAAGTCTCTTGCCCTTCGGAAATTAAATAAGTATACCAAAGCCAGTACCTATATCGCCAGAAGGAGACCTCCATGGCATCGCAGACCTTTTTCCTCCAAATCAACGACGGCAGCGTCCATGTGGCTCAAAACGCTTTGGAACTCCCCCAACCCCGCCCCAAAAGCCACTGGCAGCGCTACCAGTTGACACTGACCGACGGCGCCTTGGTCGAACTTGTCAAGACCGACAGCCTGATTCCCACGCCCCGCACCGAGTACTGGTCGCACCGCCAGCAACCCAAGCAGGTCAGTATCGGTAGCGCTTATATCATGATGGGCAAGGGCTGGCGCGATGGCCGTGTCAACGACAAGGCCGTCAAGAAGTTGCTCGACATCATGCGCGAGACCGTTCCCATCTGATAACAGTGAGAGTTGTAACGATAAAAAACCCGGCTCCGGCCGGGTTTCTTCTATTTCATCTTGCCCATCATCTTCTGTAACTGGCCGCTGCGCATCATTTTCGTCATCTGGTTCATCTGCTCGTGCATCTTAACTACCTTGTTCACGTCATGCACCGTCAAGCCGCAACCCTTAGCGATGCGGATACGCCGCTTGGCATTCAAAAGGCTTGGGTTTTTGCGCTCTGCTGCGGTCATGGAATCGATCACCGCAATCTGCCGCACAATCACCTTGTCATCCACTTTGCTGGGGTCGATTTTGTTCTTCAAGGCACCCATGCCCGGCAACAGGTCGAGCATGCCGGTCATGCCGCCCATTTTCTTCATCATCAGCATCTGCTTTTTCAGGTCCGTCATGTCCATGCTCTTGCCAGACATCAACTTTTCTTCCAACCGCGCGCCGTCTTCGCTAGCCGCCGCCGCTTGCAGCTTACCCACCAAAGCCACCACGTCGCCTTGGCCCAAAATGCGCCCCGCCAAACCCTCAGGGCGGAACGCTTCCAGCGCCCCAACCTGCTCGCCCATACCAAGGAACAGAATCGGCACACCGGTAATAAAGCGCATCGAAAGCGCCGCTCCACCACGCGCATCGCCATCCATCCGCGTCAGCACCAAGCCGGTGAGGGGGGTTTTGTCATGGAACGCCTTGGCCACATCTACCGCCACTTGGCCAGTCTGACCATCCGCCACCAGCAAGCTGGCGGTGGGCTTGATCACCTCGCGCACGGCCACCAATTCAGCCATCAGGGCTTCATCAATCGCCAAGCGGCCCGCGGTGTCCACAATCAGCACATCCACGCTCAACTTTTTCGCTTCGGCCATCGCAGCCTTGGCACGTACCATCACATCCATGCTGTCGTGGCTAAAGCTCAGGGCGCCGGTTTTTTCAGCCAGAATCGCCAGTTGCTCAATCGCTGCCGGACGGTACACGTCCAAACTCGCTAACATAACGGTTTTCTTTTGGGTGTCCTTCAACCACTTGGCTAGCTTGCCGCTGGTGGTAGTTTTCCCGCCGCCTTGCAAACCGCACATCAAAATCACGGCAGGCGGTGCCGCTTTCAGCTCCAACGGCGTTTCCGCGCCCAACAATTCCACCAGCGCGTCATACACAATTTTCACAACCTGCTGGCCGGGGTTGGCGCCGCGTAGTACGGCCTCACCCACCGCACGCTCGCGCACGGTCGCCATCAGGTGTTTAATCGCGGGCAGCGCCACATCGGCTTCCAGCAGGCTCACGCGCAGCTCGCGCAGGGCTGTGTCCACATCTGCTTCGGTCAGCAGGCCTTTGCCGGTCAGGCTGGAAAGCGCCTTACCAAGCTTTTCTTGAATGAATTCCAACATGCTCTATTTCCTAGCAAGTTCGGAACATTCCGTCCAGCAATCGATTGCCGCAGAGCCAAACGAAAGTTACACTCCACTCATGTTCGGGGGAAAATACACAATAAAACGCCTCGTCACCGCCGCCCTTTTGTTGGCGATGATGGTCATCAGCACGCCGCTCTGGGCCGCCAGTGTGGGGCCGCTGCATGGCAAGGCAGGCCCTTCGTTGCGCGCGTTGGGTACGCCCGCCGGCAGCATTGCGGCAGAAGAACTTCTCGATACCTCGTTCCCCGCCTCGCTGGAAGACCGCGGCGACCTGACCTCGGCCCTCGTCGAATGGCAGCGCATCGCCCATAAATCCTTCGGGAAAGACCGCGAAATGGCGCTGACACATGCCACGCGCCTCAGTATTGCTCTGGATCGCCCGCAAGTAGCCAATGCTTTGCTCGCCGAACTGCTGGACCAAAACCCCTCTTCTCCGTACGTACCGGAAGCGCTGTATCATCTCGCCACCGGCGCCGATACCATGGCCGCCGCGCAAGCCTTTGGCCAGCTGCAAGCCTCATTCCCGGGGAACCCTTGGACCGAAGCCGCCCAGCTGAACGAAGTCTGGCAACAGGCCGAACGGGCCGGTAAGGTCGTCAATACCTACGGCCTGCCCAAAGCAGAAGATCTCAAAAAGCGGATTTCCATCATCAAAAAAACCGAGCAAGCCCGTATCGGCCTCGCCGGTGCCATGGGCGTGCTCATGCCTGGGTTGGGCCATATGTACGCCGGTAACATGCCGCAGGGCATCGCCGTGCTCATCATCTGGTGCCTGTTCACACTGGCATTCCTCTCCGCCTGCCGCCACCGCCACTATGCCTATTCCTTCCTGTTCGTCATTCCCGCCGCCGCGCTGTGGGTGACCGGCCCCGTGGTGGCGATGGAGCTGGCAAAGGAGCAAACCGAAAAGAAAATCGAAGCCAGCTTGGCCAAATGGAGCGACCTTCGCCCCGTGCTGCCAAATGAAATGGCCCCGCAAACGCCAGAAGCCGAAGTAGTCATGCCGCAAACCGTTTCGCCAACCGATGTGTCATCAACGGAAGTCTCTCCCACCGGAATGCAGGAGCAAGCGCTTCCCACGCCGTAGCGAATAGTGTAGATACAAGCCATGTCTTGGCTGTCACGTATCACCGCAGGTCTCACCAAATCCGCTGCTAATGTCACGGAAGGTATCAAGCAGGCTATAGGCATTGCCGCAAAGCTGGATGATGCGACATTGGAAGCTTTGGAAGAAGCGCTGATTGCCGCCGATACCTCGCTGCCCGTCGCCCAAGCTCTCCTCAAAGACCTCAAAAAAGCCAAGCTGCCGGACCCTCTGACGCAAGAGGCTCTCAAGCAAGCACTAGCCGACCTCATCGCCGCGCGTCTGCAACCGCTCGCCCAACCTCTCAGCTTTCCCGCCAGTCCCACCGTCATTCTGGTGGCAGGTGTGAATGGCGCAGGCAAAACCACCACCATCGGCAAACTCGCGGCGCAATGGGCAGCTCAGGGCAAGCACGTCGTGGTCGCCGCGGCCGACACTTTCCGTGCCGCCGCCGTCGCCCAACTAAAGGTCTGGACCGATCGCGCCGACGCCTCTACCAAAAAGGGGAGTGTCTCCATCGTCCCACCGGCTAAGGAAGGCGCCGACAGCGCATCCGTCGCCTACGCGGCACTGGAAAAAGCGCAGAACGAACACGCCGATATCGTCCTGATCGACACCGCAGGCCGCCTTGCCAACCGTGCCGACCTGCTGGCCGAACTCCCCAAACTCAACCGCGCCCTGCAAAAGCAGGATGCCACCGCCCCGCACCACACGCTGCTGGTGCTGGATGCCACTCTCGGCCAATCCACCCTGCCGCAGGTCGCCGAATTCCATAAGCAAATCCCGCTCACCGGCCTGATTGTCACTAAGCTTGACGGTACCGCCAAAGCCGGTTTCCTACTCGCACTCGCCGCCCAGCCCAATCCGCTGCCGGTGGTCGCCATAGGGGTCGGAGAATCCCTCGACGACCTCGGCCCATTCGAGCCCTCGGCCTTTGCCGCCGCGCTTGTCGGAATCGACTCCGCTAAGTAAGATGCCCGCCATGAAACTCATTCTCGCGTCCTCCTTAACACCCGCTCTCTTGGCCAAAGTAATAATGCCCCATGTCGGCAAGCCCTTGTCGGCGTGCAGGGTCGTGTGCATCCCCACCGCCGCCAACGTGTACCTGCCGGAAAACCGTGCATGGCAAACCGAAGAAATGGACGTGCTACGCAACGCCGGTGCGGTGCTGGATGTCTTCGACATCGCCGGTAAAAACCCGCAGCAAGTCGCCCAGAAATTCGAGCAAGCCGATGTCGTCTACGTTACCGGTGGCAATGCGTTTTACCTGTTGGAACACATGCAGCGCAGCGGTGTCGCCAATCCGCTCAAAGCTTTGTTCAAACGCGGTGGTACTTACATTGGCACTAGCGCAGGCGCCGTGGTGGCGTGCGAGGATATTGATTATGTGGCACCGATGGACGAGCCCCACTTGGCCAAGCTATCCTCCACCAAAGGTCTTGGCCTTGTGCCCTACCTCATCGTGCCACACACCCACCACCCGAAGTACGACGCTCTCGCTCGCCAGATTTTTGCCAAACCGCCAATCGGTCACCATCTGCTCGGCCTCACCGACACCCAAGCCCTGCTGGTGACCGACACGGTAACGGAAGTGGTGCAAGCCTAGTGCGCCGCCCCATCCAGCAACTGCCGGAAACCCTCGCCAACCAAATCGCGGCCGGTGAGGTGGTCGACCGTCCGGCTTCGGTGGTGAAAGAGCTCACCGAAAACGCGCTGGATGCTGGCGCCAGCAGCCTGCGGCTGGAGCTTACCGGCGCGGGTCTGGTCAACCTGATTCTCACCGACAACGGTGGCGGCATCCCGAAGGACGAACTACCGCTCGCCATCTCGCGCCACGCCACCAGCAAAATTGCGAGCACCGAAGACCTATTCAATATCAACACCTTCGGCTTCCGTGGCGAGGCTTTGCCCAGCATCGCCTCGGTCTCACGCCTCAAGCTCACCAGCCGACCCGAAGGGCAAGACGAAGCGTGGTGCATCAATTCCCAAGCCGAACTTTCGCCCGCCGCGCACCCCAAAGGCACACGGATTGAAGTCGCCGACCTCTTCTACGCCACCCCCGCCCGCCGTAAGTTTCTCAAGTCTGTACGGTCAGAGGCACTCGCAATTGAAGCCGTGCTCAAAAACCTTATTCTCGCCCACCCGCACGTGCAAATTACGGTACTAGAAGACGGTGCCGAAACCTGGCACGTGCCTGCCGCCCAAGGCGACTTTTTCCAGTCCCACGCCACCCGCTTGGGGCCGGTGCTGGGCGACGAATTCGCCAAAAACGCCCTGCCGGTCTTCGCCGAAAAACCCGCGCTGGGTATGGCCCTCCACGGCTTCATCAGCGGCCCCACCTTGCACAGCGGCAACGCCACTAAGCAGTTCCTGTTCGTGAACGGCCGCCCGATTAAGGACCGCTCGCTGCAAGCCGCCCTTAAAAACGCCTATGGCGACAAACTCCCCGCAGGCCGCCACCCGATGGCCGTGCTGTTCCTCACGGTGCCGACCGATGCCGTGGACGTGAACGTCCACCCCGCCAAATCCGAAGTCCGTTTCCATCAGCCGTCAGAGCTGTACGGCCTCGTCTTCGCCGCCGTGCACCAAGCCCTCAGCCAAACTTTGCGACCGGTTATGCAGGCACCCGATAACACACCTGCATTCACGCACTCCCAGTCGCCGTTCACCGACTTGCAGGAGCAACAGTTCAGCTACGCACCCAACCCCATTACAGCACCCAGTTTTCAGCCCGCCTACCAACCCTCATTCACGGCTCCAATTCCTACAGCGCCGAGCTATAACCCCGACTTCCAACTCCCCCCGCAAAAGTTGCTTAAAGGTGACGAGGAGCAAGCCCAGCCGCAGGCCGAACACCCCTTGGGCGCGGCCTTGGGGCAGGTAGCGAATACTTATATTGTGGCGGAGAACAACCACGGCGCGTTGGTGGTGGTAGACCAACACGCCGCCCACGAGCGCTTGGTGTATGAGAACCTGAAAAGCCAGTTCACCGAAGGTCGCATCGCCGCTCAGCACCTGCTGCTGCCGGTGATTGTGAGTTGCACCCCCGCCGAGGCCCAACTGCTGCTGGCCCATGCCGAAGAGCTGCAAAAATTTGGCTTGGAGCTGGAGAGCTATTCGCCTTCCGCCGTCGCCATCACCGCCATCCCTCAACTACTGGGCCATGCCGACCCCGTGCCCTTGGTGCGCGACCTCACGCAAGACCTGCAATCCCTCACACCACGCACCACCCTCAACAGCCGTTTGGAGCACGTGCTCGCCACCATCGCCTGTCACCACAGCATTCGCGCCCACCGGCGCTTAAGCCTCGCCGAGCAAAATGCCCTGCTGCGCCAAATGGAAGCCACCCCCGCCAGCCTGACCTGCAACCACGGCCGCCCCACCGTGGTGAGCCTTAGCCTCGCCGAGCTGGAAAAACTCTTCGCCCGCCGCTAAAAAAAAGGCGTCACACGGCTGCCACAGCCCTAGGCAAAGCCGATGTTGCACCGCACGGCGACCGCTTGACCATGTACGGCAAGAGGCGTAGCTGTTACGGGCTGTTTTGCGTTCCATCACTGAGGAGGACGACATGACGAACCGAACCAATTTGAACAATTCCCAGATCCTTATGGATACGGGAGCTGAATTAGAATACAACCCCGAGCACGCCATTATGGATGATGAAGGGGCACCCGCTTATAACTCGCGTGTACTTACTGAAAAGTCGGCCTCGGCCGATCAGCACGCCACGATGGCCGACGACGGCTGTTGCAGCGTCTGACCCATTTCGAAAAGATGCTGAGCTCGAACGCCGCTGTAGTGCGGCGTTCGCTTTCATGTGCAGCAACGGGGAATTGCATGAGTAAGGAAAACAATAACATTATCTCTATTACCTCACGTTCCCGGCAACAGGCCGAGCGTGACGAAGCCTTGGGTAAAACGCCATCAGAATCCGTGATCTTTGGCGCGATTACTTATGATGAACTGTGCGACTTTGCGCGCGACGGTTACGGAGGCGCCATTGGCTGGAATGGCCAGTTGCCTGCCGGCTATAACTGAACCGCAATCGGATAAAGAACGCCGCCCTTCGTTGGGCGGCGTTTTCGTTTTTAGTTAACTAAATAGCGTGCCACCCACACGCGGCTCCCGCCATAATCCCGGTACTCCACATCTGCAAAACCGTCCCAGTTCAGGGGTTCGTCACGGCCGGTTTCCACGCACCACCAGCTATCTGGCTTACCTATCAACGCGGCACGGTCAATTACACCCTGCGCCAAGCCTTTGCCGTAGGGCGGGTCCAGCAGCACCACATCCAGCAACGTAATAGGCTTCCACTGGCGCACGTCGGCTGCAAAAACAGCAACGTTGGCCGCAGCAAGGTCCTTCACATTGGTCGCCGCCGTGCGGTCGTCTATGTCTACCAGAACCACCTTGGCAGCACCGCGGCTCAGGGCTTCCAAACCCCAAGCCCCGCTGCCGCAAAACAGGTCGGCCACATTCAGGCCATCCAAATTCAAACGTGCACCCAGCAGGTTGAACACCGCCTGCCGCACACGGTTTTTGCTCGGCCGCACGCCCTCACTCTTCGGCAGCAGCAGTTTGCGGCCTTTCAAGGTTCCCGCAATAATCCGGTCGTAAAACAGATCGTTAGCCACGGGCCTTCAACTCCTCTATTAATGCTTCCACCTCACGCGCGGGTACTTCCACCAGCGCATGTTTGGGCATGTCACCCAACGTAAACGGGCCATATTGCACGCGCAGTAGGCGGTTCACCTCGCAGCCAAAATAGTTGAAAATACGGCGGATCTCACGGTTCTTACCTTCACGCAGCACAACCTTGTACCAACGGTTCTTGCCGGTATCACCCGTCTTCAACAGCTCCACTTCGGCACCGCGGTACCACACGCCGTCCACCGTCACACCCTTGCGGAATTGCTCCAGCTGTTTCTCGGAAAGCCCGCCAAACACGCGCACGTGGTACTCGCGCCGCAATTCGGTTTTGGGCGACATCAACGTCTGCGCCAGTCCTCCATCGGTGGTCAAAAGCAGCAGGCCTTCACTGTTCAGGTCAAGGCGGCCCACCGGCATCACGCGCGGCATACCCTTGGCTTCGGGTAGCTCGGCCAGAGCTTCATAAAGCGTCTTGCGGCCTTCGTGGTCGCGGGCGGTAATAATGACGCCCACCGGCTTGTGGTACTTGTAAATGCGGGGCAGGGGAGCGGTTTCCACGCCTACGGTTTTGCCATCCACCGCCACCACATCGCCGTCCTCCACCGCCGTGGTCACAGTAGCTTGCTGGCCGTTTACGGTGACAACGCCAGATTCCACCAGCCGCTCGGCCTCGCGGCGACTGCCAATACCGGCCCGTTGGAGATACACATTCAATCGCATAGTTCACCTTGTGGGGCCAAACCCCTCAAATTGCAAGCCTAGCGTGCAGCATTCACTAAACCGACGAACAGCGCATGGTCCGCCTCACTCAGCCCGAACTCCGGGTGCCATTGCACGCCCAGCGCAAACCGCTTGCCGGGCACTTCAATCGCCTCAATCACACCGTCTGGCGCTCGTCCGCTCACAATCACGCTTTCGCCCAAGCTGCGCACGGCCTCGTGGTGGTGGCTATTCACCGCAAAACGCTCGGTGCCCACCAGTTTATGCAACAGGGTGCCAGGCACTACCTCTATGTCGTGAGACGTCTCTTCCAGCGCATCAATACGGTGGTTTTTCGCCCCCGGCAGGTTTTCCTTAACCCGCCAATATAGTAGCCCACCCGTTGCGGCAGCCAGTTCTTGGTGCCCGGCGCAAATCGCCAAAAACGGTTTGTCCATAGCCAGCATGTCGCGCATCAACTGCTCATTCACCACCGTGCGCGGGTGTTCGTCGCGTATGCCATGGCCATCGCCATACCAGCGGCTAGGGCTGGGGTAGTCGCCACCGGGCACCACCACGCCAGCCACATGGCGCAGGTAATCGTCGCGGCCGGTTTCCAACAGCGGAATACCTACCGGCATGCCTCCGGCATCCCACACCGCCTGAAAGTACCCTTCACGAATGGCATAATGCGGCCGCGGGCTGAACGTGCTCTTCGCGGTCCAGTCCATCCAAACACCAATCACGGGGCGTGTCGCACTCATCTTAGTTCTCCCAGCTTAACGTCGTGCCGTCGGCTCTGGCAGTGAGCGTCACGGTTTTGCCAATCGGCAACGGCAGGTTTAAACCCTCGTGTCCGGCGGGGAAATCCATAATCACCGGCCCGTTAATCCGTGCGGAATGCCGTTCAAATACCTCGCGCATGGTAAATTCGAAGGGGACGGCGGTGTACTCAAATATTTCGCTAAAGTTTCCGAAGATCATGCCACCGAGATTTTCAAAAAAGCCTGCCTGTGCCAGTTGCTCTAAATCACGGTCAACATGCCAGTCATTGGTAAACAAATCTTCAAAAAACACGATATCACCCGGCTGTGGCTTGGGCATATTCGGTGTTCCGCAAAGGCTCCGCATACTAGCTACATTCCCTCCCCACAGGGTCCCCGTCGTTGCGCCTTGCTTGAGGACTTTAACCTGTGAAAGATGCTTGGAGCCATAGCCACTGGGTGGGTTCCCATTCAAAATATCAATAACAAGACGCAAGTCTTCGGTCTCCAATCCTCCACGGAACTGTCGAAACATCGGGGCGTGCCAACCGCTATGTTGGGTGCGGGCTGCACGCGCATTGAGTAAAACCGTGGAATCGCTGAAACCAATCCAAGGGGTGTTTTGGGTAAAGGCATTCCAGTCAAGCTCGGCAAGCATCCGCAAATTACCGTTTCCCCCTCGTGCCATCAGGATGTAATCCACATCTGGCATGGCCATAAGCTCGGCCAGTCCATCCACACGCACAAGCTCGGTACCTGCAAAGTGCCCGTACTTCATTGCGGAGTTAGACGCAAAACGCACGGAAAAACCAAGTTCGCTCAGCGTCTTGTGGGCCTGTTCAATTTCATCAGCGGGCATGTAGTAAGAGGGAAAGGCGATCCCAACCGTGCGTTGTGTACTTGTCGTATTCATCCAATCATCCTATACCAACGGCTATGAACCTCAAGCGGCCAGCGCCCAATGTCAGCGCAATCCTGCACCGCGCCATAGCACTTGCTAAGGCGGGCGTAAGCTGTGGAGAGATTCCCATCGCCGCCGTGCTGGTAGATGCGGACGGAAATGTGCTAGCCGAAGCCCATAATCAGGTAGAAACCGCGCAAAACCCTATCGCCCACGCCGAAATGCAGGTGCTGCAACAAGCTCTCCAATACCGCCGGTATTTCGAAGACTGCACGCTTGCCGTGACCTTAGAACCCTGCGCCATGTGTATGGCCGCCCTATGCCATGCCCGTGTCGGTACAGTCATTTTCGGTGCGTACGACCCCAAATCCGGCGGCACCGTCAACGGCGCCCGCGTGCCTCAACATATGCACTTTAAACCGGACATCCTCGGCGGTATCGAAGAAGACAGCTGCCGCACGCTGCTGCAAGATTTCTTCAAAACCCTGCGTTAAATGCAAAAATAGCTCCGGAAAAACCGGAGCTATCGTGGAAAGTCTGATCGTTCAGGCTACAAGTGACCTGCGCAACTTGATTAGGGATTCCGAATCGAGCTTAGCGCCGCCGAGGGAAATGCGCTCGAATGTCCACATTGCCAGATCAGGAGTTTCTCGGAAGAAATCCCGCACAACCACTGTCACCAGGTTGGAGGTGTGAATTTCGATTGGCTTCTGAACCACACTCTCAAAAATCACGCAAAGGCGTTCGCTGACGCAAGACGCCATCTCCCACTTCTGGTCAGAATGATCGATAGGTATCTCCCTGAAATGGAGATGAATCATCACCTCTTTTCCAAGGAGCATGACACGGATACCGTAAATATGCTCCTCATCAAGATGCTGGACGTTTATATGTTTCGGCACAGGAACCTCCGCGTGGTTTGCCGTTGGTAAATGTTGTTTGTATACGAATAATGTACTCGTACCTTGCCAATACGTCAAAATCTGCTAAACCGCAAGCATGACGACATGGAACCAACCCGAACTGCAAACTTGGGCCGCCGCGCTGCTCGCCGGACAGGTCTGTGCCGCCCCCGCCGAGGGGGTGTACGGCTACGTGGCCGACCCCTTCAACACCGCCGCACTGGAAAACGTCTTACAGGTTAAAAACCGCGTTCCCACCAAAGGTTGCATCGTGCTGGTGGCCCATACCGCGCAACTGACACAGCTCTGTCCAACTTTTCCGCACGAATGCCACGAGGCTATAGCCACTTACTGGCAAGCCGGCCAGCCGCCCACCACGCTCATCCTGCCCGCGCTGGCCAGCCTGCCGGAGCTGCTCACCGGCGGCAAGGGTACTATCGCTGTACGCCTGCCACAGCCAGCCTACATGCAGGAATATCTTGAAGCGGCAGGCCAGCCGATTGTGAGCACCAGCCTGAACTTGAGCGGCCAACCCCCCGCCACCCGCGCCGAAGAAGTACCCATCGGCATTCCGGCACTTACTCTCCCTCAACCACTCTCCGGCACGCCGTCGCGTATTTTTCACTTGCTGGAAAAACGCTGGTTAAGATAAAGGATGAGTTATGAAAATTGAGACCGAACGCCTCTATCTGCGTCCTGTAAATATTGCGGATGCACCGTTTATCCAACAGCATTTTGGTCAGCCGGATGTTTTGGAGTACCTGCCTCCGGAGGTTCCGAACCCTTACCCCGCCGATGGGGCGAAATTTTATCTCAGCCAGATTATCCTCCCCGCGATGGAGGGCAAACGTGCCATGGAATTCATGATTCATCGCAAGGAAGATGACGCACCAATCGGTGCCGTGATGGTGGAGCAAAAGGATGCCTCAACCGGCGAATGGCGGCGCGGATTCTGGATGGCCAGCGAGTTCCGTGGGAACCGTTATATGGAAGAGGCTTCGATGAGTGTACTTCATTGGCTGTTTAGCCACACCGAAGCGACCCGCGTTGTAACCGGCAATGCGCCTTCCAACCGTGCTTCTGCACGCATTAAAGAAAAACAGGGCTTTTTACCCTTGGGTTTACGGGTGCAACTGCCGCCTTTTCATAATGGTGAAACGCAAGCGGAGTATTGGGAAATGACACGTGAGCGCTTTCAGGAAATTCACGGCCGAGTAGACATTCTTTAAGATCGCGATCGACAGAAAACAGGCCCCTCGGGGCCTGTCGTATTTGAAGTCAGCTAATCCTAAGCAATCGGCTTATACTCAACCTTCTCCACCTCATACACACGCTTGCCGCTGGGGGCTTGCACGGTCACTTCGTCGCCGGTGGTCTTGCCCAGCAGCGCACGGCCTACCGGGCTGGTGGTGGAAATCCGGCCTGCTTCCAAATCGGCTTCATCCGGCCCCACAAGGGCGTAGGTCACGGTCTTGTCGGTGTCCACATCCACCAAGGTAATGGTGGCGCCCAGCACAATTTTACTACCGTTGATTTTCAGAGGGTCAATCACTTCGGCACGGCTCAGCTTGCTGTCTAGCTCGGCAATACGGCCTTCAATAAAGCCCTGTTTTTCCTTCGCGGCGTGGTATTCGGCGTTTTCCTTCAGGTCGCCGTGGCCACGGGCCTCTTCAATCGCGGCAATTACAGCCGGGCGCTGGTTGCTAATCAAATCTTTCAGTTCGGCAGTCAGTCGGTCATAGCCGTAAACCGTCATTGGTACGCGCTCCATGGCGTTCCCTTTCTTCTCTGTCTTGTAGTCCCACAAATAAAAACAGCCGTTAAAACAGCCGCTACCGGAATAAACCACACTTGCCCCCACGCCGCAAGCCCTCTATGGTAAAAGGTAAGGGGAGTTAAAAGTAGGTTATCGGATGAAGTATCCGCCGCACGTCATAGACCAGATCAAATCCCGCCTCAATATAGTCGATGAGGTGCGCAAAGTCGTGCCCAACATGAAGAAAAAGGGTCGCGCCTGGTGGGGCTGCTGCCCGTTCCATAACGAGAAATCCGGCAGCTTCCACGTGCGGGAAGACCAAAACAGCTACTACTGCTTTGGCTGCGGCGCGGGCGGTGACGTGATTACCTTTGTACAAGAAACCCAAGGCGGTACCTTTAGCGAAGTGGTCGGCCGTCTCGCCCGCCAGATCGGCATTAAATTGCCGGAAAACGAGCCTGCCGACCCCGCCGCCGCGCAAAAACGGCAGGATGGCTACAAAGCGCTAGAGCGCGCTGCCGTCTTCTACCAACGCAGCCTGAACGAAGCCTCGCGTGCGTACATCGAAAAACGCAGCCTGACCGATAGCACGGTGCAGGAGTTCCAGCTCGGTTACGCCCCAGACAGTTGGGATGCCACCAAAAACGCACTGTTAAACGAGGGCTTTTCACCAGATCTATTAAAATCCACCGGTCTCACCACCATGTCGGAAAAATCGGCCGAAAAAGGACGCGATTACGACCGCTTCCGTGACCGTTTGATGTTCCCGATTCACGATAATCAAGGCCGCGTCGTCGGCTTTGGTGGGCGGGTTATGGGCAAAGGTGAGCCGAAATATTTAAACTCGCCGGAAACGCCGTTTTTTAATAAATCCTACCTGCTCTACAACCTGCACCGCGCCAAGCCGCACATCAAAACCACGGGCCAGATTGTGCTGGTGGAAGGCTATATGGATGTCATCGCGCTCTACCAAGCCGGCTTCAAAACCGCGGTGGCACCCCTTGGTACCGCCGTCACCGCCGAGCAAATCACGCTTCTCTGGCAGCAACACCCGCACCCGATTGTCTGCCTCGATGGCGACGCCGCAGGCCGCACCGCCGCCCTGCGTATGGCCAACCGCGCGTTGGGGGTGCTCGAGCCCGGCCGCACCCTTAGCTTTGTCTTCCTACCCCAGGGAGAAGACCCCGACAGCTTGGTGCAAAAAGATGGTATCGCGACCTTCCGCAACCTCCTCACGCAAACCACGTCGCTGGAAAATCTGCTCTGGCAACAGCTCGCTGGTGCTGCGGATGTTACCACCGCAGACGGTCGCGCCACAGTAGAAGCCGAAATGGCGCAACTGCTGGCGGAAATTAAGAACACCACCATCCGCCGCGCCTACGGCCAAACCCTGAAGGATAAGCTGTGGGAAGCCGTGCGCGGCACCCGTGGCGGTGCAAACGGCAGCAAAACGCCCAAAACCGCCAGCGTGATGCAAGCACCGCGCGACTACAAACCGGCCATTCAGGGTGATGCCGCTACGCGCACCTTGTTAGCGCTGGTATGCCGCTGGCCGCAGATTTTGCCGCAAGTCGACGAAGTTCTCGGAGGTATTACCTTTGCCGCGGGCCCGCTAGCCGAGCTGGCGCAAGCCGTAGTGCGCGCCTACGTGGTGCTGAAGTTGCCGGCGGAAGACTTGGCGCAAGACCTCCAGCTCGGCCCGCATAGCACCACGGTAGCCGACCTGCTCACCAGCACGGGGGTGATGACCCTGCCGGACGACACCGACGCACTGGTGCTTTTCCATGAGCAACACCAGCTCTGGCAGGCTCAATCGGTAAGTCGTTCTAAGTATACAGAAATTGTCAAAAATGCCGATTGGTTTTCTCCCGAGAACTGGAATAAGTTCAAGGAATTGAAAGAAACTTCATCCACAGACTTGACACCATCGCCGCGGCGCCCCATCTAGCAGGAACAGAAGCTCTGTCACACCGTTAAAAGCTGTGTTAGGAATGCCAAAAGCAGACCAAAAATAGCTCATGGTAACGACAGGTTACACAAACGAGTTGAACTGACGATGAAAGCCGCGCTGGCAGCGGTTTTGAACGATGTTCCGCTTGAGATTGAGAGCCCGATGGAAAGGACCCGCACGATGACGCAACCCACTGGCACCCGCAGCAGCTCGGAAGACCTCGTAGACGAGGACATCCTTGTTGTCGACATCGACGACGCTCCCGTACAGGAAGCGGCCGACGAAGTCGTGCTGACTGACGAAGACGATGATGACCAAATGCAGGTTGTCGTCGCCGTTGGCGCGCCGGTGACCAGCAAGCGTGCCGACGATTCCGAAGGCGATATGATGGCCGCGCACCCGGCCTTCTTTGGCAACAGCAAGGGCGCCCTTATTGCCCAGCCCGCCAACGCGGTGGCCGATGACTACGGCCGTACCGACGACCCCGTGCGCATGTACCTGCGTGAGATGGGCAGCGTCGAGCTGCTGACCCGCGAAGGCGAAGTGGAATTGGCCAAGCGCATTGAAGCCGGTAAGATCAAACTGAACGACGGTCTCTTCAGCAGCGTGTGGTGCTACGGTCAGGTGCTGGAGTGGTTCCAACAAGTGCAAGACGGCAAGCGCTTCCTGCGTGATGTCGTCGACCTCGCGGCCGCCTTGGGTCCGTCTCAGGAAGAACTAGACGAAGCCGAAGCCGCTTTGAACGCCAAGGATGACGATGTCGTCGATTCCAAGCCGTCTGCCATCAGCGCCGATGGCTCTGCCGACAAGGACGACAAGGAAGAGAAAGCCGATTCGGAAGAAGAGAACGCCGAAGAAGCTGATGAGGATAACGAAATCATGTCGCTGGCCGCCATGGAAGCGCAGCTGATGCCGAAACTGGTAGAGCTGTTTGCTGAGCTGGAGCCGATGGCGATTGAACTTGCCAAAATCGACGTCAAGCGTCTGGCCGGTAACAAGGTAGACCCCAAGCAGACCAAGAAGCACGCCGACCTGCTGGAAAAGATGAAGCCGATCATGCGCGAGATTCCGCTCACCAACAACCGTGTCGATGAGTTGATGCAGACGCTGTTTGAAGTCTCCCGCAACCTCACCAAGGCCGAAGGCGAACTGATGCGCTTGGTCGTCGACAAAGCCGGCGTGAACCGTATGGACTACCTCGACACCTGGCTGGGTCACGAAAACGACGATGATCTTCTCGAGAAGATGGCGAAGAAGGCCAAAAAGGGCGTTAAGGAGCTGGTAGCCAAGCTGGAAGGCATCGAAAAGGAATTCAAGAAGCAACAGAACGCCCTGAACGACTTCACCAAGCCGTACGGTCTGACTGTCTCCGAGTTCAAACAGGTTGTCGGCACCACCCGTAAGGGCGAGCGCGAAGCCTCTGTCGCGAAGAAGGAAATGGTCGAAGCCAACCTGCGTCTGGTGATCTCCATCGCCAAGAAGTACGTCAACCGCGGCTTGCAGTTCCTCGATCTCATTCAGGAAGGCAACATCGGCCTGATGAAGGCGGTCGATAAGTTCGAATACCGTCGCGGCTACAAGTTCAGTACCTATGCCACGTGGTGGATCCGTCAGGCCATCACCCGCAGCATTGCCGACCAAGCCCGTACCATCCGTATTCCGGTGCACATGATCGAGACGATCAACAAAATGAACCGCACCCAACGCCAGATGATGAACGAGCTGGGCCGCGAGCCTACTCCGGAAGAGCTGGCCAAGAAGCTGAACATGCCGGTCGATAAGGTCCGCAAGGTGCAGAAGATTGCCAAGGAGCCGATCTCCCTCGAAACCCCGGTGGGCGACGAAGAAGACAGTACGCTCGGCGACTTCATTGAAGACACCAACGCCGTAATGCCGTTGGATGCTGCCGTGCAAACCAACCTGCGCGACGGCGTAACCAAGATTCTGGCCAGCCTGACCCCGCGTGAAGAGCGTGTGCTGCGTATGCGCTTCGGTATCGGTATGAGCACCGACCACACGCTGGAAGAAGTCGGCCAGCAGTTCAACGTGACCCGTGAGCGTATCCGCCAGATTGAGGCGAAAGCCCTCAAGAAGCTGCGCCACCCGTCCCGCGCCCGTGGTATCAAGAGCTACGCCGAGAACTAGAATCAAAACCAAAAAAAGCCCCGATTTGGGGCTTTTTTTAGTTATCGCCAAAACGACATGCCCGCCCAGATGTCTCTGGGCGGGCATGTCATTAATCGTCCATTCGCATATAATGGTAATTAAACGCACTCTTTCGTTTGGCCATTCCATCCAGAACTTCCGAAACGACGTCGGCATTGTACCTTTCGTGCAGGGCTTCCAGTGTGACGTGGATCGACCAGACGTTGCGCAACGGGTTGTGCACTTCCCCCAATCCTTCCGGCAGGTCAATGCCCACCAGTCTGTGGAGTGTGCCGGAGGAGTGGTTCACCCATGGCCGCTCAGGCAATTCAGGGGCAACGTGTTTGGCCAGTTCCCGATACATCGGCTTCAGTACACTACCGAATTCGAGGGGGTCAAAAGGCATGACGAATCCCTGTAGTCCGGCAGTTTCGGCAATCTTGTTGATGTCATTGCCGTTCGAAAGCGCGGGCAAACCATCAATAAACATATAAAGTTGCCGGAAAGCACGTTCAGCATCACAACCATCTACATCCAACATTTCCTGGGTGATGCCGGTGATCTGTTCGGTATAGGCGGTATGCGCTGCAAATACCGGATTAACCAGCAAGTCGAGCGTTTCAAAGCTCTCCCAAGGTTGGCCCGGAACGATGCGCGCTGCACCGATGCGAATGATTTCGCGGTGGTGACCGAGGCAACCCCAGTCGCTATCGCGAGCGCCTTCATCAGTGGCATATTCAGTGTCAAAAATAACATGGGATGCATCAGGCATAGTGGTATTCCCTCTGTAGGCCTCGTGTGATTCGTGTATACATATGTCTATAGGAAATGTCAAATTTCTTACGGTAAAATGGGCGTAACGAATTCTGAATCATGGTAATATGAAGATATGAACATCCATCGTCTCACAGGTTTGATCTGTACTATAGCCTTCGTATCTGTATTAGCCGCCTGCGGCCCCGTGTACCGCACCAACTACACTCTGAACGAGCCCGCAACCGAAAGTGGCCGTTTATGCAGTTCCAACGTCATTATCATGTCCAACACCTGTGTCGAAAACTGCCGCCAAATGGCCCGTAGCTGCTACAACCCGGGCGGGTTCCATACCAGTATCGGTTTAGGCAGCGGTGGCTACCGTGGCGCAGGCTGGGGCTACGAGCGTTCCATGCTGGACGAACGCGATTGCAGCCCGCGCAAGTGCGAGGAAAACTGCTTGGCCTCGGCCCGCGCCGCCCACGTGCGCTGCGGCGGTACGGTAACGGAAGAAACGGTGTGCACCGCCAACTGCGACAAAAAGTAGTTAAGCCTTCAAAAGGTCGCCGATAACATCGGTACCCTGCTGTTTCAGCCATGCGCAGGTCGCAAAAAGCGACCACACATCGTGCAGCGCATTATGCACGCCACCCATCTTGCTAGGGGGCTCAAGGCGCGCAAGCTCATGCAGGCGGCCAGAGACATACTCGCGGTGATCAAACGCAAAATGCGCATCCAAAGCCGCATAGAGGGGATAGTGAAGCGAGAAATACTGGCGCGGATCTAACGGCATGATCACTTTTTGCAACCCGCAGGTTTCCGCCACAATATGCAGGTCCATGCCGTTGGAAAATACGGGCAAGTTACCGCTAAACGCGGCAAACCGCGCCAAAGCCTCAGGCGTCTCCAGCCCATCACGTTCCAACATGTCTTGAGTTATGCCCGTAAGCTGGGTCGCGTAAGCGCTTAATACGGGGTTAAGCTGGGGGCGTATCAGCAAGCTGAGCGTTTCCAGTTCCTCCCAAGCTTTACCCTCTTCCACCCGTACCGCACCTATCTGAAACACCTCGCGATGCTGCCCGCGCCCGTTCCAGCGGGTGGCCTGTGCGCCTTCCCATGTCGTGTATTCGGTATCGAAGATGCAGTAAGACGCCATGCTAAATTAGCCTTTCGCCGGACGCGTCGGCTCTTCCACAAACAGGCCGACAATGTTCCGCACGGCAGGTAACACAAACAGTACCACAGGGAAGGCCACCATCCACGAGGCCATCCACGCATGCATCCAGATATTCAGAAAATCGGGCGCTAGCCCAACACCGCGCAGCGTAGAAATGCCGGAAACCACAAAGGACATGACAAAGCTTAACAACAGCGGCACGGCAAACGCGTAGTAGCGCGAAGGGAGTTTGGCCATGGTTTAGCGTTCACCCAACCAGGTTTTGCCGCTCCAGTTGGAGTCATTCCACATCCCGCGGCGCGGTTCGGTCACAATCGGCTTACGCGGTTGCGCCTCCAGTTGGGTCAGCCACTTTTGCATCCACGCGATTTCGAGATTTTGGGCACGGATAATCTCTTCCGCCAAGCGGGTTACCTTGGCATCGCGACCATAGCGTAGCTGTACGCGGGCCATTTCCACAGCCCCTTGGTGGTGGGCAATCATGCCGCGCAGAAAATCAATATCGGCATCGCCGGTATAGGTAATATCCATGTCTTTGTGCATCACGGAGTTGGCCTGTTGCAGCTCCAGCGTGCTGGGCGCGCCAGCGGCGGCAGCGTCATGGGCGACATGGTTCGTGTGGCCATGATGACTCCCTTTATCGGCTGCCAGTAAGGGAAGAGATAGCGAGGCAAGAGCTGCAAGAAGAAGGGCGGAGTATTTCATAACGTTATTGCTTTAAGTTGGTTATTGGGTGAGGGGAGTTAACGAAACCGGCACCGGCGGAACATCCAGCAGCTGCATGGTGGGTTCTTCCACGGGGTTCATGCTGAGGTGCGCACCCGGCAAGGGGTCGGTGTCACTTACGGCACGCGGTGTGGTAATCGTCACTTCAGTTGCGGCGGGCAGGGGCTTAACCGGAGCGTCAGGCAAGCTGGGGCTCACGGGCATGGCCATGACGGGTACAGTCTCCGCAGGTTCGGTAGCTGTGGCAACAACTTTAGGCGGTGTCACGGGCGCAGGCTGGGCGGGTGCCGCCACGGCCTTGGGGCCATGTAATTGCAGCCATGCCTTGAGGGTACGCAGTTCGGTGTCATGGGTCTTCAGGCTGTCACCCGCCAACATGCGCACATCGGCATCAAAACTGGTTTTCAAAATCGCCTTGGCAGCTTCAATCGCGGCTTCATTACGGGCCACGGCAGCTTGAATATACATCAAGTCTTCATCGCGGTTTTCAGCGCGGGTATCGTCAATCACCTGAAACGCGCTGGCGGTAGCGCTCACGATTGTGCGGGTGGCAGAAATCTCTTGCGCAATGGCTGGGGCTGCTAATAGGCACCCGAGCAAAAGGAAGGGGGAAATCAAACGTTTAGTCATTGTTTTTGCACTCCTAAAGTGCCGCCAGACTGCGCTTACTCGGCGCCCGCGTCAACCTTCCAAGGGGTACGCGGCCGCCCAAGTTGCAGGCAGGCGGCGTCGCAAATGTTCGTAATCAGGCTGGCAACCGTCATGGGGCCCACGCCACCGGGCACGGGGGTGAGGGTGCCGGCAACACCTTCCACCTCCATCCGGCTCACGTCTCCTAACAGGAGTCCGTCATGGCGGGTGAGCCCCACATCAATCACCACCGCACCGGGCTTCACCCACTCGGCAGTGACTAATCCCGGTACACCTGCGGCGGCAACAATCACGTCGCAATCGCGGGTCAGGCTCGCAGGGTGTGGGGTATCTTTATCAATCTCCACCACATGGGCACCGGCATTATGCAACATCTCGCGCAGCGGCGCGCCGACCACCATACCTTTGCCGATAACCGCAATCGCGGCTCCGGCAACATCAATCCCTGCCGCTTCAAGCAAACGCATTACCCCGAGAGGCGTTGCGGGCAACAAAGCCTGTTCCGGCTGCGTAAAACGCATTGCGGCACTGGCACGGCTAAGTCCGTCTACATCCTTAAAGGCAGGTACAAGGTCGAGCGCGGCCTGAACATCCCAACCACGGGGCAGGGGGGTTTGTACCAGCACGGCGGTGACATCCGGCTCTATCGCAAGGGCTTTTAAGGTGGCGTGTAACGCGTGTTCGCCTTGCCCCTCGTGTAAATGAACTACTTCGGTAGCAATCCCTACCGCGGCGCAGGCTTTTTGTTTGTTACGGATGTAAACGGCGCTTGGCGCATGGTTACCCACTTGCACAATACACAAACGTACCGGTGCCCCAAGAGCGGCAACGGCGGTACGGGCCTGCTGAAGCAGGTGGTCACGCAGCGGCAAACCGCCCAAAAGGCGTGTTGTTTCAATCCGACTTGTCACAGTGCTTAAGGTCATTGGCGCACCCTTGCTTGACGCACCGCAGATGTCAAGCCACGCTGAGACCTATGAATGATGTCCAAACGCAGGTATTGGTGGTAGGTGGCGGCCCTTTGGCCTTGCTCACCGCGCTGGCACTGAAAAAACGCGGCATCGAGGTAACTCTGGCCGGTGAGGCCCCACCCACCCATGCACCTTTGAACCGCGAGCTGATGCTGGTCGGCGGAGATGAATCTCTCGCACCTCTCTATCAGCACTCGCTGCAATGCTGGCGCGATGCTTTGCAACGATTTGGTGTCGATATTCCGTTAACGAGCGTGGACGCCTACGACTTTGCCACCAGTATCGGCCGTGCTAAAAAACTGCAAGACGAAGCCATGATCGACGCCCTCGGCGGAGAACATGTGACCTACGAGGAAGGGGTGCCGGACTTCGTACGGGGTACGTTAGGCTACAAGTGTTGGGAAGGGGCACCCTTGTTACCGCTGGACCTGCAACAGAAACTGCAGCGCGCCATCGTAGCAGCCGGTATTCCGCAACGGCATATGAACCCCGCCGCGCTCTCGATTGTCGAGCTCGACCACCCGCAACTGACCTTGGAAGACGGCAGCCGCTTTCAGGCACGTCATATTATTTTCACGAGCGCACGCGCTTTGCGCCGCCTGTTGCCGCCGTTGGGGCTGGCCTTGCCATTGCGCCCGGCGCGCAGCCACGTATTGGTGTTACGCAATACCGAACCTCATGGCTTGCCACTTATGCTGCAACGCTTGCAACGGGGGCTGCTCTACATGGTGCCGGTCGACCCCCTGCACATGAACGTGCATTACGATGGTATGAACGACCCTGCCCAAGCCACCTTCAATACCAACGCAAATAGCCAGTTGGTGAGGGCTTTGCAGCAGCATGTGGGGTATTTAATACCCACGCTGCAGCAGGCGGGCTTGGTGGCGTGCAAGGTCTCGCAAGAGTGGCTAACGCCGGACTTTGTCCCCGCCCTTGGCCCGTGGCCGGGCCTGCCGGGGGTATTGGTTGGTAGTGGCTGGGGCGGGCGTGCCACCGCCTATGCCGCGGGTGCCGCCGATGTGCTGGCCGAGTATATTGAACACGGAGATTCACCGGTAAACGTGCAATTATTGGCACCAAATCGGTTTGCCAATGGCTTGTGGCAAGTTGTGCGGCAGCCGGGGTGCTTGAACTGGCAGGAGCCCACGCCGGAAATTGATAATTCCATGATGATGCCGAAGCCGGAGTACATGGAAAACGTGAATATGGTAGAGACCCCAAAGCCACAGTATGCCAGCACGGTAAATCAGGTGGAAAAAGTCGTTGTTGAAAATGCGGGCAGACGCGAAATGAAGGTGAAGGTCAAGGAACGCCGCAAGGTGACCACGGCATCCCTCAAATAAGCTGACCAATGCCGGAAGAAACACCGCTTTGGTAAAGCCTTTGTCAGACATTGTGCGTTGCACAAAAGGTGTTGACAGAAGAAGAGCGACCTCGCAAACTCCCACCATCAACAATAACCCGCAATAAAGGTTCGCGTCACATGTTCACGAATGACTTCTCCAAGATGTTCGATCCCTCCCAGTACACTCAAACCATGCAGCAGAACATGCAGAAGTTCTTCGACTGGTCGAGCGCTGCCACCTCCAGCAAGCAAAATCTGGAAGCCATGAAGCAAGTTGGCACCATCGTGACCGACACCATCGCCACCTGCACCGAAAAGCAGTTCAAGTACGCCCAAAGCACCATGGAAGACTGCGTGGAAGCCCTGCGTGAGCTTTCTACCGCCAAAGGTATCGAAGACTACATGAGCAAGCAGACCGAAATCTCCAAGCGCAGCGCCGAGAAAGCCCAAAGCATCGCTCAGGAAATCTCCACCCAGTGGCAGAAGACCCAAGCCAAGTGCACCGACATCATCTCCCAGCAAACCAGCCAAACTCTCGAAACCTTCAAGAGCACGGCCACCGCTGCGACCAAGTCCGCTACCAGCACATCCAGCAAGTAATCGGATTGACTGGCCAAAAGGCAAAGCCGCCCACGGGCGGCTTTTTTATGGTACGATGATGCCATGTTAACTTCGTCACGCCAGCCGTTCTCCGCCAGCTCACAACTCTCCGTGCTTGGCCAGTATTGGCTGATGCCGGACACGTCGTCGGACGCCTACCGCCTTGGCGCGGCACTGGCGCAAGCCACGGGTTTACCCGCCCCCACCGCGGCTATTCTGGCAGCCCGTGGCTATTCAGAAGGCGCAGCCGCCACGGCCTTCCTGAGTCCCAATTTGAAAACCCTGCCGGACCCCGCAACGCTCAAATCCATGCCGCAGGCTGTGGAGCGTCTCATTGCCGCCATTCGCAACAAAGAAATTATCGCGATTTTTGGCGACTACGATGTGGACGGCACCTGCGCCACCGCCATTCTCACCCGCTACCTGCGCCAGCTTGGCGTGCAGCCGCTGCTGTATATCCCGGACCGCCTGACCGAAGGCTACGGCCCAACCCCCGGCGCTATGGACAAACTTAAGCAGATGGGCACCCAACTGCTGGTGACGGTGGATACCGGCACCACCGCCCACGCCGCCCTCAACCGCGCGGCGGAGCTGGGCTTAGATGTGATTGTCACCGACCACCACCAACCGGACGGTTCGCTCCCTCCCGCCATCGCCATTCTCAACCCCCACCGCTACGATGATACCTCCGAGCTGCAAGGCCTCTGCGGCAGTGGCATCGCCTTCTACCTGCTCATGGCCCTTAACCGCCACCTGCGGGAAAACGGCTTTTTTGCAAGTACGCGCGAACCGAACCTGATTCACCTGCTTGACCTCGTCGCCCTCGCCACGGTGGCCGATGTGATGCAACTCACCGGCACCAACCGCGTGCTGGTGGCCAAGGGTCTGCAACAGTTGGCCACATGGCAGCACCGTGGCTTGGCCGCGCTGGCCAGTGTAGCGGGCGTGAAGGACGATATCTCCGCAACCTCGCTCGGCTTCAGCCTTGCCCCGCGCCTCAATGCCGCAGGGCGTATCGACAGTGCCCAAGCCGCGCTGAACTTGCTGCTCGCGGAAGATGACGGCACGGCTTACCCGTTTGCCGAAACGCTGAACACCCTCAACCAACAACGCCAGACGATGGAGAAAACCATCCTCGCCCAAGCCCGCCAGCAGGCCGAGGACGCCTTTACCGAAGACACCCTCGCGCTGGTGCTGCACCATAACGACTGGCACCCCGGCATCGTCGGTATCGTCGCCGCACGGGTGAAGGAGCAATTCAACCGGCCCACGTTTGTATTGGGCACCGACAGCAACGGCCACCTCAAGGGCTCTGGCCGCAGTATCCACGGCCTCAACTTGGGTGCAGCGGTGCATGCGGCGGCCGATACGCTGCTTTCCGGCGGCGGCCACGCCATGGCCGCGGGTGTGACGCTCGAAGCCCAAAATCTCGCCGCTTTCCGTCTCAAACTGAACGAAGCCCTGCACCAACAGCTGGCCGCCCGCACCGAAGACGCCCACCTGCCACTCAGCCACCGCTTGGCGCCGCGCCTCAAGGTAGATGCCACCACCAATCCCGCAGGCCTCACCCAACCGTTGTGCCAAGCCATGCAGCAACTGGCGCCCTTTGGCCCGGGCAACCCAGAGCCTGTGCTGGCCCTGCAAGGCGCACGCATCACCTTCGCCAAAACCGTGGGCGCCACACAAGAGCACCTTAAGCTCCGCCTGTCCGACGCTACCGGCCAAACCAATTTGGACGCCGTGTGCTTTGGCGCTATGAACAGCCCGCTCGGCCCGCTGCTGGCCAACAGCAACGGCCGCGCCCTCACACTCGCCATCACCGCCAAACCCCGCACTTTCAACGGTAAAGCGCTGATGGACATTCACGTTAAGGATGCCCACGAGGGGTATTAGCCATGGCTTACTTCACCGCACTGCCTGTGCCATCGGAAGTTACGCAGATTCTACAAACCATCCGCCCAAATCTCAAGGATGCCAACTGGACGCATCCGGACGATTATCATCTGACCCTGAAATATTTTGGCGAGCCTTCGCCAGAGGTGTTGGAACATGTCCTCAAATTATTGGCGGCAGGGGAGTGGTCAGCCCTCGAAATACGTCCTCTTAAATTGCATATATTCGAGCTTCCCGACCTTCATTTTCTGGTAGTGATGACCGAACGAACCGAGCCTCTTTATGACCTGCACAAGCTGCAAGAGGCAGCGGCTACAGCCCAAGGCATCGCGCCGTATGTCTTTCCCGAGTTCATGCCGCACATCACTCTCGCCAGCTATCCACCTCAATCGGTAGATATTTCCATGTTTGAGAATATAACCATTCCCAACTTTACGGCTGACACAATGACACTCTATAAATCGAACAAACCCCACGGTACAGGCGTGGGGCGCTATCAGGCTCTTAAACAGTTTCCACTGAAAATCGTTTAGACAGTCGTCACAATTTCCTTCGCCACCCGCACGCAATTGCGTCCACCACGCTTGGCTTCATACAGCGCGGCGTCGGCGGCACGCACAAGATCATCAGCCTTCACACCGCTATTGCCCGTGGCAATCCCGATGCTCACGGTCACGCTGTAAGGTGTACCGATAAAAGCCTTTTCCACTCCCATACGGATACGTTCTGCCAGCAGCGTACCGGCGTGGGTGTCCACTTCCGGCAGCACCACGGCAAACTCTTCGCCGCCAAAGCGGCCGCAACTATCGGTGCTACGGGCTTGCAGCTTAATCAGCTCGGCTACCTGTGCCAGCACCACGTCGCCATCGGCGTGGCCGTGGGTGTCGTTCAGTTGCTTAAAGTGGTCGATGTCGATCATCACCAGCGTCACGGGTCGGCCAAAGCGGGCTTGGCGCGCCAGCTCTTCTTCCAGCAGGCGGGCAAAGGTGGTTTTGTCATAAAGGCCGGTCAGACCGTCGCGGCTGGCCACGGTGGCCAGCGCCTGAAACTTCTGCTCTTCAATCAGTCCGGCAGTTTTGAGGAGGCCACTCACGTTCACCAGATAATCGTGCGCCGCCAGCGCCACACCGGGGTCGCGGCTTAAAATGCCTTCCAGCTTCTTTCTATGGTCGCCAATTTCCGCCCACAGCAGCTTAGCTTGGCGGCTGGGGAAGCTCTTGCGGGTGAGGGCATATAGCATGTCGGAGAACAAGCCTTCGCCACGCTCTTGCTGAAGCTTATCGACAATCTGCTGCTCGCGCGCATTCAGGTCGCGCTCGCCAGCCAACGCCATCACCAGCCGCAAATCCAGCGGCGTCTGGCGGGTAAATTCGGCGACGGGGTCAACCTTCTGCAAGTCAGTCATGGGTTAATCGTATACTTAGGAAGGGGCTTTGTCATTGCCAAAATAACGCTTCGCTCCGGTAGCCGGTGGTTACGATGCCAATTGCGTCAGCGTTAGCATTTCATCCGGGCTTTTCAGGGCATAACCCTGCAGGAATTGCGCCCCCGCACGACGCCCGAACTCCTCCGTATCCCGATG
Source organism: Alphaproteobacteria bacterium (assembly GCA_027485835.1). Lineage (GTDB taxonomy): Bacteria > Pseudomonadota > Alphaproteobacteria > UBA2136 > UBA6156 > UBA6156. Next base: position 182,459 of record JAIXQG010000002.1, on the reverse strand, counting down.
CCCGATTTTTTCGAGAATAATCGGTAGCCCGATGGAATTGGCATAGTGGCACAGCTTGATGAGGTTCTTCTTGCCCTCATCCGTTTCGATGAACTTGGCGGAATCGAGCTTCACGTAGTTGAAACCGAGCGATTTGCTGGCATCCAGCATGGCTTCTCCACCGCCAAAGTAATCGACCGCCAGATTGCCACCATGCTTTTGCAAATCTTTGAGAAGTTTCAGAGCTTTGGGGTCACGTATCATCTCTTGGCTACTTACTTCAAAACCCATCCGGCGCAGCACGCGTGGGCCTTGGCTGGTCATTTCCTGCAGGTAGGCAATACCATCAAGGCTGTTGCTGGAAATATTGACGGCAAGGGGAGTTAGCGGCTCGCGGCCTTGGCCAAAATGCTCCTGCACCACTTTGCGCAGCACCATCAGGTCCAGCTCGAGCGAAAGCTTGTTTTTCAACACAATTGGCAAAAAGTCGCCTGGCGAGATCAGGCTGCCATCGCGTCGTACCAGGCGCGCGAACACTTCGTGGATCATCGGCATGTTGTCGGCGGCGCGATATACAGGCTGGTACAGCAACTTAACCCGTTTTTGGCGCAGGCAGTCCTTCACCACTTCCAGCAAGTCTTCCTCATCAATCGCGGGCTGAGAGTCGCTCGATTGAGAGGAGATAGGTTTGGGAGCTTTCTTTTCCGGAGAAACCCACGCCGGTTTGGCGTTTTGGCTGTGGGGACGAGAAGGAGTTGCCGCCAAGGCACTGCCGCGGCGGCGGTTGCGGCGCTCCAGTTTAGGTAACGCGCCGGGGCCGGCCGTTGCCAACTCGGCCGGCGCGGGTGCACTTAACATAGGCTTTCGCGGAGATTTACCCGATGATGCACGCCGTGGTGAGGAACGGAAGGCGCTGGCATCAAGCTCGCCGGGTCCTTCTACCAAGGGGGCCGTACCGCGCGCATCGCGCCAGGCGCGGGCAATCTGGTCAACGGGCAAAAGCCGGCCAAGCCCTTTCATGCGGGCCCCCAACGGTGCAAGTTTGCCGAGAAGGGGCTTAACGGGGGCGGTGCTTTGTGCCAGTAGTTTTTGAAAACCGGGCTCTTGCCATAATACCATCAAGCTCATGGTGACGGCCCAGATAAACACCATCAGCCGCGGTAATAGGGCAGTGGAGGTAAGCGCACGCGGGCCTTCCACCGCCAGAACAACAGCCGGTAATCCCCCGAGTGGCACATAGGTGGTTTGGCGCGAACCGGTGGTGATGTGCACAACCTCGTCAGAGCCTAAACCTTCGGTCTCTTCCTCAATCAAGTTTAACTGCGGCCCTTTCATATTCCAGCGGGCCCACCCCTCGGTATGGGGGAAAATCAGGCTTGAAGTCCGCTCCTGAAAGGTCTCCGGCAGAGTCGGCACGGCATTGGCAAGGGTGCTGAACCGTACAGGCACAGCCGCATAAAGCTTCTGGGGCAGGGGGGCGTTCACACGCCGCAGCATCAGCAATTGCGCACGGTCTAACCCCAGCCCGAGCATCAGCGTATCGGCGCGATCCGGCAGGCTGTCAAAGCGCTTCAAGGTGGTTTCTGGTAGCGCAACAGCGCCTGCCGTGCGGCCGTTTTTACCTTGCAACAGGTCGAGAATATAAACGTCCGGTATGCGGTTGAGGTACGCGAATTCATATAGCACACGCTGCACCGGCAAGCTTTCCACGCCCGCAGGCAAGCTGGCACCTTCGGCCAGACGCGTATCGGTTTGCAGGCTGTCCAGAATATCGGTTTGCTGGGTGAGCCACGCTCCCACACGTTCGGCATAGGGGGTTACTAAACGAAGCTCGGCATCTTGTCCGCGTTTCTCGGTCCACGCGCCAAAAGTGCCCCATAAGAATACCGCGATGCCCCATATGGCCAAAAGCATAAGCCAGCGCACGGTAGAAATACCCGCGATGCGGTCAGTCAAACCCGATGGAAGCACAAATGCCATAAACCAAGTGTAGCCGCAGAGGGCTCACCAAATCTACTCGCGCAATGTCTTTGTCGCCTCTTCTTCAGTCATTAAACGCAGGCTTAACGAATGGATTTGTTTGGCATTCCACTGTTGGGTTAACAAGTTGAAAACCAGCCTGTGCCGGGCGAGGCGCGGTAAGGTTTTAAAACCATCCCACACGATTTTCACAAAGAAGTGAGCGCCATGGTGGTCGACCTCAATGTTGTGCTCAAGGTGCTTATGGGTGTCGTCGCGCATATCAAAACGCGCGCCGGGCAGGGCGGGTGCCAATAAGGCTTGCAGGGCCTCTCGCGTCAGCGGCGCAGGTTTGCTAAAGTGGGTCATGTCATCAGTCATAAAAGTCGCCACCTGGAACGTCAACAGCCTTCGTACACGCCTGCCCCATGTTACCGCGTGGTTAGAGGCCCATCGGCCGGATATTCTCTGCCTGCAGGAAACCAAAGTTGAAGATAGCCTGTTCCCCACCGAAGCCTTTACCAGCCTAGGTTACCACGTAGCTATGCACGGCCAGAAGTCGTACAACGGCGTCGCCATCGCCAGCCGCCAGCCACTGGAACATATCGCAACGGGTTTTGGTGCCGAAGGCCTGCCGGAAATATTTGGCAGCCAAAGCCGCCTGATAGCCGCCACCACCTGCGGCATCCGCGTGGTGAGCGCCTATGTGCCGAATGGCGAAAGCCCGACCAGTGAAAAATTCGCCTTCAAGCGCGAATTTTACCAGCACCTGCAAGCCTATGTGCAGCGTGGGCTTGCCGAGCACGCGCGTTACATCATCTGCGGCGATTTTAATATCTCGGCCGACGAGCGCGACATTGAGAACCCCGAAAAAGCCGCAAAACACGTGCTGTTCACGCCGGAAGAGCGCCAGTGGCTGGCCGAGCTGATGGTTAACAATGGCCTCTCTGACAGCTTTCGTGAAGTGAATGCCGAAGCAGGCATCTACTCATGGTACGACTACCGCACCTACGGCCGTAACCCGAAGAACGGTGCACGGATTGACTACCTCTTTACCAGCCCCACACTCACGCCGCATGTTACACATGTCTGGCACGACCAGGACGAACGCACCAAAACACAACCGTCCGACCATATTCCGGTGGTACTGGAATTGACACTCTAAACGCGTAAAGGCGCCCGTAAGGGGCGCCTTCGCATATCGTGTGGGATTGTATCAGAGAAGGGAGGCTGTCAAGCTGAAGTGATTCTCCAGCCATTCCTCAGCGGAAGTAATGGCGGCATCCTTATCTTGAGGCGTTGCCAACTTAACAACGGGCAAATCGCCGACAACCTGATCCCCTAAGTAATGGGCCTTGATCAGCGGCGTGAGTTGCGGATACTTCCTGTTGGCCGTTTTGTTCAATTCGGTGACCACATGGCCCTGAATTCCTCCCACATCGGAGAGAAACAGGATGACGGGTACGTCATTGCACGAAATAACAAAGTTTTCAGTAGACGAGATCATGTGTTCCTCCTGAAAGGCGAGAACCTGTTTGTATACCTCATAAAATTGCTGCGCAACAAAAAAGGGGCCATGTTGGCCCCTGCAATCAAGTAAGAACGACTACTTCATCTTTTCTTCTTTGAAGATGACGTGCTGGCGAACAACCGGGTCGTACTTGCGCATTTCCAGCTTTTCGGTGGTGTTCACGCTCTTCGGGTTCTTACGGGTTACGTAAAAGTAACCGGTCTTCTTGCCATCAGCCTTCAGGGCTGTGCTGACCATCTTGATGAAAATGCTGTTACCACCGCGCTTTGCCATGTGTGTATCCTGTCTGTTAGCCTGTTGTGTGGCCGTCAAGCAGGGTGCTTGGGGCCGTTCATACCTGTGGGTGTGGAACCGAAATTCACACCGATTGCCTGCCTTTAGCCCATTCCGCCACGCGCTGTCAACCCCTTGGCATGGCTAGGCAGCCCAAAACAGGGTTATTTCTTGAGATTGAGTGCCACAACACCCGCCACTCCCCCCAGCGCGAGCATAAGCCCCAGTGCTTGGCCCCAGTTGGCACTGAAGGTGAACACCGCCGCCATCAGCCCCAGCAAGCCCACGGGCATCAGCAGCATGAGGAGCCCGCTGCCGCCGCTACTGCCAAATTCCTGCGCGACGGTTTTGAATTTTTTCGGGTTATAACGGTTGGCGGCGGCTAAAGCGCGTTTCTGGCTGGCAACCAGCCCGTGCACAGGGTCGTTAATCAGGCGGTTGGCGCCTTCCAGTGCCGCGGTAATTTCAAAGAAACTGGCAAACGCACCGCGTCGGGCATTCTCGGCAATAATTTCGCTCGGCAAAAGTGAGGAAATGGGCGGGTCTTGCCAAGCACGGTACAAATGGGTGTAGGGCGGCAGGCTGGGCGCAAAACGGCTGCGGGGCTTGTTACTGCCGGTGCTGGCGGCTAACAGGTGCTCTAACTGCCAGCGCACCAGCCAAGGTTTTAAATCATCCCACAGGTGGGCTTTAATCAGGTTGCGTTCGGTGGTGGCAAGGGTTGTTAAAAGCTCTTCGCAACTGGCAAGTAGGCTGAGGTCACTGGCGGTTTCCTCGGCCGGCATCAGGTAGGGTTGCCGGATATCCTTATACGGCGTAAGCACCAGTGCCCACAGGCGCCAATAGGTTAACTCACGCAAGCCGGTGGTGGCGCGCAGTTCCGGGTCGGGAGTCATATTCTCCTCCCAGCTCTGGCCGTCGAGAGAAAAATGCAGGGCGGCCTGATCGAAAGCCGGCACTGTCATGATCGCCTTGACAGCACTTAAGAAGCGTACCCGTAGCAACCACGGTTTATCGCCACTTTGCGGACTAAGTTGTTGAAAGGCTGTATAGTGGTTGCTATGCAGGCGGTATGCGCTATGTACCAGTCTCTCGATTTCTTCCAGAATCGGGATATCTTTCCCTAGGCTGGCTGCGGTAAGCAGGGGGGTACGGAACCATGCAAGATACACTGTGGCCCCACCAACCACTTTGGTAACGAGGTTGAGCAAGGCCCGGAATTCCGCTTCATGCCAGAGCTCAACAGGTACTTGGGAAAGCAGGTACCAAGCGCGCAGGTAAAGACCGCGTTCGGCAAGCAGGGAGTCTCCGTTATCCGAGAAATTATCGGTGTTCAGCATGCCGCTGTCACGCAGCCATTCGAGTGTACGCTCGGGACCGAAGGCGCTTTCGGTCACAATCGCCGTATATTGATAAAACGCCATTTGCGAGGGAGTTTGTTTCTCGCTGTAAATGGTACTGCGTTGGGCAAAATCACGGGCTTCCGGCAATACGTTTTGCACACCCTTGGTCGCCAGCCAGTAGGAGATTTGCGAGAGCGACATCAGAATGCTGTGGTTATGGGGGTCGCTCTGCAGGGCGTTTTTCAGCAAGGTTACGGCGTCATTGGTGCGACCATCCAGAAACGCTTGTACCGATTGCTTGGTTTTGCCAATCAGGCTCATCGCCATGGCAGGTTTGGCGGTAGTATCTTGCGTCAGTTTGTTCAGTTCTGCCACCAGCAGGGCTCCGCAGGGGCTGCGGCCCATGCTTTGGCTGTCTTCCACACTTGGTATCAGGCGCTCGTTGCGCATCCACTCATCCCAGAGCAACAGCACATGTGGCCCGGGAGAAACATGGGCCAGTGCAACCGCGGCGGCATCCTGATTCTCAGGAGCTTCGACAATGCTGAACGGAGATTCATCTGGCAACGCTCCTGGCACAGCGTTGGCGGCAGCGTTCTGTTCGCTATTCTCAACCCCCATAGCGATAGCTAAATGGTAACGCTGGCGGTCTCGTTGAACGCTTTGGGCGATATGGGTGAAGAAGGCCCTTACATCCGGGCTTAGCGGAATCGACGCCATGGTCGTGGAGTCTTCTTGCTCCGCACGCGTGGCGGCAATGCGTTGGGTGCGCCGTTCTTGCTGGCGGTGCTGCAATTGCTCGCTAAAACTGTTGATGGCGTGGCGAAGGGAGGTGCTCATGGGTCTGTCCTCGCGTTACTTCGGCGGTTCATTCATGCCGCGTTCAATACGCTTGTGCAGGTAATCCAGAACATCTTTCAATTTTTCTAACGGGATGCCCCCAAATCCAACACGGATGCCATTTACAAACACAACTGGCGGGTTGGTGATGCCAAAGCTGCGCGCGAGCAGGCTGTCGGCATCCAACTCGCGGTAAAAGCGTCGTGCGTCGGTCAGCATCAGGCTGCGGGCTTGGGCCACATCCATGCCGCTGGCAATCAGGTTATCAAACAACACGTTGGCCTCAACTGTGGGCTTAGCCAGCAGCATGTCACGGTATTTCCAAAACACGCCACCCCGCGCCGCCACCTTGCCGTAAAAGGCCGGCATGTTCGTGTCCTGAAACCGCACCATCGGTGCATGGATGTGAATGGTTTGCACGGTATTAGAAACTCCTGCCAAGGCGGCATCAATCTTGGTCAGTTCCGGCATGCACTGACCACAGGAAAAGTCGGTAAAGACAATCGCCGTAATTTGTGCGCCATTGGCGCCCCGCTTAGGGCTGTGGGCATAGGGTGTCACGGAAAAGCGCCGGTCCAGATGCTGTAACATCATGGGTTCGCGAATCCCTTCCGGAGTGGTATCATTGAGTTCGTTCGCAGTTTGCTCGGCTTTGCTGATGACTGACTTGCCACCGATAGTCACGGTCGGCAGCTCGGGTATAGCGCCAATGGTTTTACCACTAAAGCTCTTCTTGCCTTCGCTTTTACCGGTAGCTTTGGGTTCGCCATGGCCGCCACCTTCACCTTTGGACGTACCATGACCCTCCGCTTTGGCTTCGCCATGTCCTTCGGCTTTGGGTTCTGCACCGCCGGAGGCCGGTTCGATCGTGGCATAGGTCTGTAACGCGGCTTCGGCCTGCTCGGTTGCCTTTGGGGGGAATAGAAAATTCTTCACATACCCAATCGGATTATAGCGTACCGTGACGTCGGTGGGTGCAAAGAGCTCGCTGGAAGCCGAGACTGGCGCGGCAGGCACGCACAAAAGCACCGCTAAAGCCGCTAACATGTGCGGCATAGCCAAAACAGACCTGGTCAGGCGCTTTTGTTTCATTTTGTGGTAAGTTACCCCGAAATGGCAGGCAAGTCCCGCGTTCACACATATGAGGCTGCAAGCAAGCGTGCCCCCTGTTGCCAAGCGGCATGAATGAGGGTAACCATGTGCCGAAATTCAAGGAGAGAATCATGCCGTTCGTCGTTACCGGAAAATGCATTAAATGCCGCTATACCGATTGCGTGGAAGTTTGCCCGGTCAGTTGCTTTTATGAAGGCGAGAATATGCTGGTAATTAACCCGGACGAATGCATTGACTGCGGAGTATGCGAGCCGGAATGCCCGATTGAAGCGATTAAGTCGGATGAAGAGCTTGGCCCGAACGAGCTACACTGGGCCAATCTCAACCAGCGCTATAGCGCCATTTGGCCCAATATTTCCGAAAGCAAGGGCCCGCTGCCTGAGGCTGCCGAAATGGCTGACCTCGACGCCGAAGACAAGCGTGAGATGTTTTCGGAAAAGGCGGGCGGTTAATTCAAATTGCTTTATAAAGCCGCCAACTTAGGCGGCTTTAATGAATGATTACTTAACAAAAAACCCCGCCTAAGCGGGGTTTTGAGTAAGCGAACCTTACAGGCTGCTCAAGTCTACCTTGATGGCAGGGGCTTGAGTGGCGGTAATCGCCAGCTTCAGCAGGTAGTTGCTCTTGGCGCCGGAGGGCTTGGCGGCCTTCACAGCGTCTACCAAGGCCTTGATGTTGGCAGCCAGCTTGTCGGAGGAGAAGCTGCGCTTGCCGACACCGGCGTGGATGATACCGGCTTTTTCAACCTTGAACTCGATCATCCCGCCCTTAACGTCCTTCACGGCCTTGGCCACGTTGGGGGTTACGGTGCCCAGCTTTGGGTTCGGCATCATGCCTTTCGGGCCGAGGATACGGGCGATTTTACCAAGCTGCGGCATGCAGTCGGGGGTCGCGATTACACGGTCGAAGTTGATGTCGCCCTTTTCAACCTGAGCAATCAGATCTTCCAGGCCCACAACGTCGGCACCGGCGGCACGGGCTTCATCGGCAGCGGCGCCCTTGGCGAACACGGCCACGCGGACGGTTTTACCGTTGCCGTGGGGCAGCGACACAACGCCACGTACCATTTGGTCGTTATACTTGGGGTCTACGCCCAGGTTCAGCGCAACGTCGACGGATTCGTCGAACTTGGCAGCCGGCATGGTAGCCAGCAGCTTCAGCGCTTCATCAAGGCTGTAGGCCTTCAGGCGGTCAAACTCCGGGAAAACCTTTTTCGGCTTGGCGGAGGTGAGTTTAGTGGACTTCTTAGTAGCCATGGTCGTGTCCTTCCTTAGTCTACTACGGTCAGGCCCATAGAGCGGGCGCTGCCTTCAATAATCTTCATGGCTTGCTCAACAGAGTTGGCGTTGAGGTCGACCATCTTGGCTTCAGCAATTTTCTTCACTTCAGCGCGCTTAACTTGGCCGATCGGCACGTTCGGGGTTTTGGCGCCCTTTTTAATGCTGGCGGCTTGCATCAGGTACCAGCTGGCCGGCGGGGTCTTCAGCTCGAAGGTGAAGGTACGGTCGGCGTATGCGGTGATGATGACGGGAATCGGGGTGCCTGCGGCAAACTTCGGCGGCTGGGTGGCAGCGTTGAAGGCCTTGCAGAATTCCATAATGTTCAAACCCTTTTGGCCCAGAGCGGGACCTACGGGCGGGGCCGGGTTGGCGGCGCCAGCTGGCACTTGCAGCTTGACGAAGCCGGCGATTTTCTTAGCCATGGCTAATACTCTCCGTTCGTTGATATAACTCCTACACAGACCGCTAAACGCCTAAACGCGCGGGTGTAGTGAGGGCGATATAGGCTGATGTTGCGGAAGTGTCAAGCGTATGAAGGTGTTGTGCATCGTGGTTGCCGATATGTCTGGCAGCACCATTGCCAGACTTGTGCACCTCTCTATAATATCCAACCAACAAAGGTGGGCTTTGGCCCTCGGTAAAAAAGAAGCCCCACGAGGCACAACGCAATGAAAGCGCGCTCTATGAATATCATCTTGAATACATTGGCAGAAATGTGGCGCGTGCGCGTCAAAATAGGTGTGCCTGTAGTGGTGTTCACTCTGCTGGCGGCAATTTACAGCGTGCAGGTGCCGCCCACATTTGAGGCTACCGCCTTGTTGCAAGTGCAGTCGGATCAAGCGAAATCGCCACTGTTACAGAGTATTAGCGCGCCTGGTCAGGGTGAAGCTTTACGCCAGATTTTGGTCAACCCGCAATTGCTAGCAGATACAGGTGCTGATGCACACCGTAAGATTGAGGCCGATAAGGTCTCGCTGCGCGTCATTAACAACAATTTGATGACCATCAGCTACCGCAGCACCAAGCCGGAAGGTTTGGAGCAGATGACGGATGCACTGGCCTATAACTTTATTCAGGCCTTGCTGGCACCGGAGCGCATGCGCTTGGAGCAGATGATTCTGCAAAACCAGCAGGAGCTGAAAGAAATCGTCGGTCGTTTGGCCACCTCCGATGGTGCCGACGAAGCGACCCGCTTGGAATTGAACGCCCGTAGCGAAAAATTGCAGGGCGACACCGTGCAGCTGCAAAGCGACCTGCGCCGTGTGAATTTAGCCTTTGGCCGCCACGGGAGCCAAGCGCTGGTATGGTTTGCCGAAACCGCGACGATGAGTGAGCCGCTGCAAGGTACTGCCCGTGTTGTAGCGAACATGATTCTGGCGGGTCTGCTCGGTGGCCTGCTGTTCGGCTTGCTGCAAAAGCTGCCCTTTGCCAACCGTGCGGTGATTGAAGGTGAAGATGACGCAACTAAGGCCAGTGATATGCAAGTTGTGGGTACCCTGCCGTGGCTGGGCAAACTGAATATTACCCCGCGCGGTCTGCATGTGATGGCCGGTGGCAAAAAGCTGCGCCCGTCGGAGTTCAGTGAGCTCGGCCGCCTGCACCGCTCTCTGGTGCGCAACCTGCGTGGGCCGTTAGTGGTTTTGGGGCCGAAGGGCTCGGAAGGCAGCAGCACGCTGGCCCTGCTGTTGGCGGAACGGACATCTGAGCAAGGTAAAACCGTGATTCTGGTCGATATGAACCTGCGTGACCGTATGCTGAGCCAATGGCTGGGCTTGGGCGATGGTAACTGGGAATTGCCGAAGGGCGCCAAACCCAAAAAAGGCGGCTGGGATGCTTTGCAACCCATGCCCGGTAACGAGAATATGAAGCTTCTGGCCGCACCGCGCCATCCGGAAACCCTGAGCAAGCTGGGCGAGGCGGGTGGTTTGCCGGTACTGTTCGATATGCTGACCGACATGGCCGATATCGTGATTGTGGATGGTAGCCCGCTGGCCGCCGTGAACCGCGGGAATGTGGATGCTGTTGCTGTCGCTTCTGCAAGTGCTCGCACGCTGCTGCTGGCGCAAGCGGGTGTCACCACACAGTCCGAGCTTAAGCGCGCCACCGATAGCTTGCTGCTGGTAGGTGCCCCACTGCTGGGTGTGGTGCTGAACATGCAGTTTGTGCTGAGCCGCCGCCAGTTGCTGGGCCAGTTGGCAGACCGTTTGGCCAAAGTTGTGCCTCCGCTGGCCCGCATGCTGCGCAAGGCGACTTTAAAAGCCAAGCTGGATTAAGCTATATATAAGTAGAGAAGGGCACCCGCAGCGTATGCGGGTGCTTTTTTTGCTTTACATATCAGGTGTGGGCCCGTATAGAGCCACCAACACCTGAAGACCGTTGGCGCCCATGGTACGTAATTTGTTGAACGAATTGCGGGGCTTAATTTCCAACCGAGGGGCAATATCCGCACTCCTGTTTAGGGGGCTGCGATGTTTCCACAGAAATTCAGACTGGTGTGCATGCGCACATGGGGTGCGTAGGCAAAGTAACCAAGTGGAAGGGAATCCTCTATGGATCGTACCCAGAAACAAGCCTTTATCGGCAGCCTGTCCGAGCGTATCGCATCGGCCAAGTCCCTCGTGGTGGCCCACTACCGTGGTCTGACCGTGAAGGAAATGAGCCAACTGCGTCGCCAGATGCGCGAAGCCGGTGGCGAAGTACAGGTGGCTAAAAACCGTCTGGCAAAGCTGGCATTTAAGGGCACCGCCTTTGAAGAACTCTCCAGCATTATGGTCGGCCCGACCGTCCTCGCATTCAGCGCGGACGAAATCGCACCGTCCCGTATCAGCCAGAAGTTCGCTGACACCAACAACAAGCTGGTCATCGTTGGCGGCTCCATGAACGGTAAGGTGCTCAGCGCCGCCGAAGTGAAGACCATCAGCCAACTTCCGACCCTCGACGAAGCTCGCGCCAAGATTATTGGTGTGCTGCAAGCGCCGGGTGGCCAGCTGGCCCGTGTTACCAAGGCGTACTCCGAGAAGACCTCGGAAGCCGCTGCGGCCTAATCTCTTAATTAAAGGAAACTAAAATGTCTGCAAACCTGCAACAAATCGTAGAAACCCTCAGCACCCTGACCGTTATGGAAGCTGCTGAACTGAGCAAAATGCTGGAAGAAAAGTGGGGCGTATCCGCCGCTGCTCCGGTAGCTGTTATGGCTGCTGCTGGCCCGGCTGCTGAAGAGCAAACCGAGTTCACCGTGACCCTGGCCGCCGCTGGCGACAAGAAGATCGACGTGATCAAGGCTGTTCGTGAGCTGACCGGTCTGGGCCTCAAGGAAGCCAAGGACCTCGTTGAAGGCGCTCCGCAAGTCGTTAAGGAAGGCGTTGCCAAGAAGGACGCTGAAGAAATCAAGGCCAAGCTGGAAGCAGCTGGCGCCAAGGTTGAACTCAAGTAGTTCTAACCGGTTTCGGGAAAACGGGCCTCTGGCCCGTTTTTTTATAGGGTTAGATTGGCTTAGATAGAAAAACCCCGCAGAAGCTGAAAGCTCTTGCGGGGTAATAAGGGGAGGGGCGCTTAAAGGCCGCGGTCACGAAGGTGACTGGGAAGCTCGCGCAAAGGCTCGTCGGTGACCGGAACGTCGCAAATCTCGGCCGCCTCCTTGCGCTTCATGATGGCTTTGACGCGACGCACGGCTTCTTCTTTAGAGGTAATAGGTTTGAGGGGGGTGGAAAAGAATAGATGCATTTTTACAGATCTCCGCATGTAATAACGTAATATTACATTAATACACTATCCCATCTTCGTCAATCTGCTACTATATAAGAAATGAAAAAAGACCTCGCCCACCATCAGCCGTCGGAATCCGACCTCTATGCCGCATTTCTGATGTTAGAAACTCCGGAAGAGGTAAAAGCCTTTTTGGCCGACCTCTGCACGCCGACCGAAATTGCCGCCTTTGCCGACCGCTGGCATGCCGCACGCTTGCTGCATCAGGGTCTTAGCCAGCGGGACGTAGCTTCGCGTACCGGAATCGCCCTTGCCACCGTCACCCGCGTCGCGCGCTTTCTCAGTCGCGGTAATGGCGGGTATCTCTCCATCATCAAGCGCGGGGCCAAGCCAAACGCGGCGGTTTAACGGCCAAAAAAAGCGGCCCTTTCGGGCCGTACGCGCTACTTTAGAAAAAATCGCCGCGCATCATGGCGCTATAGCCATACAGCACGGTGGCGCCGCAAATGGCGGCTAAGATCCATACATTGGCCGGTAGCGGTGACCGAAAACAGCCAAGGAAGGGCAGGCGGATAGTATATCTATCCGGCACGTCGGGAGGAATATCGTGGGACATGTTATGATCCTCGTGTGTTAGGAGAAAATCAGATTCATAACGCCACGGATGGGGGCTTGCATCAGGAACACCAGATAGACGGCGAGATAGGTAAGCAACGCGCATGCAATCCACTTTAGGAGCGGATGAAGGGGAGTGTCAGGCGTGAACTCCGGCTTCCATTCCCAGTGATTGGGCGAAAATAAGTTTAGCAGAAAAAGCATGGTCACCTCCTTTCAAGGGGGTCGGTGTTACAAGACTTTGACGTTGCCACAAGGCGTGATGAAAATACACCAAAAAAATCCCACAAACCGCCGCTTGACAGGGCGTTGCAATAGGCCTAATAACCGTCTATCTCCGCGGATTTTAGCGCGGTGTCGTGCTGTTGTACTAGTACACGAATACACAGCACCCCTCCGGCTCCTTCAGGGGCAGGAATCGCTAACACCTGTTTAGACGTAGACAAGTGTTGAAGATTGTTAATAAAAGAGGGTCTCTTTCTAATGTCGCAATCCCCTTCGTTGACGTTCACCGAACGCAAACGTATCCGCCGCAACTTTGGCCGTCTGCCAAATGTGGCTACCATCCCCAACCTGCTGGAAATGCAAAAGTACTCGTACGACCTGTTTTTAGGTGAAAAGCGCACGAGCAAGGCCACGTTCTATACGCTGGACAGCGCCTTTGCCAGCATCTTCCCGATGAAGGACAACGCCGGTATCGCCGAGCTTGAGTACATCGACTACCGCTTGGAAGAGCCGAAATACGATATTGATGAATGCCGCACGCGCGACCTGACCTTTGCAGCACCCTGCCGCGTCACCCTGCGCCTGACCATTTGGGATGTGGACCACACCACCGGCGCCCGCTCCGTTCGCGACATTAAGGAGCAGGAAGTTTACTTGGCCGATGTGCCGCTGATGACCGAAAACGGTACGTTCATCGTCAACGGTACCGAGCGTGTCGTTGTTTCGCAAATGCAGCGTAGCCCGGGTGTGTTCTTCAGCCACGATGATGGCGCGACCCACTCCTCCGGCAAGCTGCTGTTCAGCGCCCGTATCATTCCGGTACGTGGTAGCTGGCTCGACTTCGAATTCGACCACAAGGACAACATCTACGTCCGTATCGACCGCAAGCGCAAACTGCCCGCTACCGTGCTGCTGCGCGCGCTGGGCATGAGCACTCAGGAAATTATCGACACCTACTACGACAAGGTAGAAGTGCGTGTGGGCCTGGGCAGCAAGAAGAAGGCTGCCAAAGCCGAAGCCGTAGTGGAAGAAGCTCCGGTTAAAGCCAAAAAGACCTCTAAAAAAGCCGCTGCTGCCGAGTCTGACGAGACTGACGGCGAAGAAGCTCCAGTCAAGGTGAAGAAGGTGGCCTCCAAGGCTGCCAAGGCCAAAAAGGCCGTTGCCGAAGCCGTGGAGCTGATTGGTACCTACGCCCTCGCATTCGAACCGATGTTCTATGAAGGCGTGAAGCTGTCTGCCGACCTCGTTGATGCCGACAGCGGCAAGACCATTATCGAAGCCGGTAAGAAGCCGACCCGTCGCCAGATCAAGAAGGCACAGGAAGATGGCATCAAGTGGGTTCAGCAAACCGCTCAAGACCTGTACGGCCGTTACCTGGGCCAGGCCCTGATCGACGCCGACACCGGTGAAGTGCTGTTTGAAGCCGGCGCCGAAGTGACCAACGAAGTTCTGGCAGCAGTCGAAAACCTCGGCCTCAAATCCTTCCCGATCCTGAAGGTCGACCACCTCAACGTCGGTGCCTACATCCGCAACACGCTGGCGATCGACAAGACCAGCAGCCCGGAAGAAGCTTTGGTGGAAATCTATAAGGTTATGCGCCCGGGCGAACCGCCGACGGTGGAAACCAGCACCAAGCTGTTCAACGGTTTGTTCTTCGATACCGATAAGTTCGACCTCTCCGCCGTGGGCCGGATGAAGATGAACGCCCGCTTTGGCCGTAAGACCAAGAAGGATGAGGATGATATCCGCATTCTGGAGCGTGAAGACTTCACCGAAACCCTTAAGGCTCTCCACCGCATCCGCGATGGTGTCGACCCGATTGACGACATTGACCACCTTGGTAACCGTCGTGTCCGTCTGGTAGGCGAACTGATGGAAAACCAAGTCCGCATCGGCTTGCTGCGCATGGAGCGCAGCGTGAAGGAGCGCATGGGTTCCACCGAAATTCACAGCATGGTGCCGAACGACCTTATCAACAGCCGTCCGCTCAGCGCCGCGCTGCGTGAGTTCTTCGCCAGCTCCCAGCTGTCGCAGTTTATGGACCAAACCAACCCGCTGGCCGAAGTGACCCACAAGCGTCGCCTCTCCGCCCTCGGGCCGGGCGGCCTGACCCGCGAACGCGCTGGCTTTGAAGTCCGTGACGTGCACACCACGCACTATGGTCGTATCTGCCCGATTGAAACGCCGGAAGGGCCGAACATCGGTCTTATCAACAGCTTGGCTACCTACGCCCGCATCAACAAGTACGGTTTCATCGAGACCCCGTACCGCAAGGTTGAAGGCGGCAAGGTGCAGTCTGAAGTGGTTTACATGTCCGCGATCGAAGAAGGTCGCGAAGTTATCGCTCAGGCCAACTCCGAGCTCGACGCCAAGGGCAACTTCAAGGATGAATTCGTGGTCTGCCGTAAGCAGGGTGAATCCCTCCTGATGCCCCGCGAAGAAGTGACCTACATGGACGTCTCGCCGAAGCAGGTTGTGTCTGTCGCTGCCGCGCTGATTCCGTTCCTTGAACACGACGACGCCAACCGTGCGTTGATGGGTTCGAACATGCAACGTCAGGCCGTGCCGCTTATCCGCACCGACGCACCTCTGGTAGGTACCGGTATGGAAGCCACCGTGGCCCGCGACAGCGGTGTAGCCGTGGTTGCCCGCCGCAATGGTGTGGTGGAAAGCGTCGACGGTTCGCGTATCGTTGTCCGCTCCACCGACGACCTGGTGGCCGGTCAATCGGGTGTCGACATCTACCGTCTCAGCAAGTTCCAACGTTCTAACCAGAGTAGCTGCTTGAACCAGCGCTCGCTGGTCAAGTTCGGCGACAAGGTCTCCAAGGGCGATATCATCGCCGACGGTGCCTCGACCGACCTCGGTGAACTGGCACTGGGCCGCAACGTGGTTGTCGCCTTCATGCCGTGGAATGGTTATAACTTTGAAGACTCCATCCTCATCTCCGAGCGTATCGTCCGCGACGACGTCTTCACCTCCATCCACATCGATGAATTCGAAGTGATGGCCCGCGACACCAAGCTGGGCAGTGAAGAAATCACCCGCGACATCCCGAACGTCGGTGAAGAAGCTCTGGGTAACCTCGACGAAGCCGGTATTATCCGCGTGGGTGCCGAAGTAGGCCCCGGCGACATTCTGGTTGGTAAGATCACGCCGAAGGGTGAAAGCCCGATGACGCCGGAAGAAAAGCTTCTGCGCGCCATCTTTGGTGAAAAGGCCGCCGACGTCCGCGATACCTCGCTGCGTCTGCCCCCGGGTGTCAACGGTACCATCGTCGGTGTGAAGATCTTCAATCGCCGCGGTGCCGAAAAGGATACCCGTACGCTGGAAATCGAAGAAGCTGAAATCGCCAAGCTGAGCAAGGATACCGAAGACGAACGCCGTATTCTGGAAGCCGACGCCTACGACCGCTTGAAGGACATGCTGGTTGGCCAAAAGTCGGCCGCTAAGGTAGGCAAGCTCGCCAAGGGCGCCGCGATCGAAGCCTCGACCCTCGAAGATATGAAGCCGGCCGAATGGTGGTCTGTCTCCGTGTCCGACGACAAGGTCCAGCGCGCGATTGAAAACCTGCGTACCCAGCTTGAGACCTCTCTGGGTGCTCTGCGCAAGCGTTTCGACGACAAGTCTGCCAAGATCCGTCAAGCCGACGAACTGCCCCCGGGCGTTCTGAAGCTGGTTAAGGTATTTGTAGCCGTGAAGCGTAAGCTCCAGCCCGGTGACAAAATGGCCGGTCGCCACGGTAACAAGGGTGTTATCTCCAAGGTGAACCCGATCGAAGACATGCCGTTCCTCGAAGACGGTCGTCCGGTTGACATGGTTCTCAACCCGCTGGGTGTACCATCCCGTATGAACGTGGGTCAGATTCTGGAAACCCACCTCGGTTGGGCTGCCTACAACATCGGCCGTAAAATCGCCGGTCTGTTGGCCGAAGCCAACCAAGGTAAGAAGCCGGATACCAAGGCCCTGCGCGAATACCTTGACGAAATGTACGAAGACAAATCGACCATCAAGTCGCTGAGCAGCCTGTCCGATGGTGAAATCCTCGAAATGGCTAAAAACCTTAGCAAGGGTATGCCGCTGGCGTGCCCGGTCTTCGATGGTGCACCGGAAGAGAGCATCACCAGCATGCTGCAGAAGGCGGATTGCGACGACAGCGGGAAAACCCAGCTGTTCGACGGCCGCACCGGCGACCCGTACGAGCAAAAGACCACGGTCGGTATCATGTACATGCTGAAGCTTCACCACCTTGTGGACGAGAAGATTCACGCACGTTCCATCGGTCCGTACAGCCTGGTTACCCAGCAGCCGCTGGGTGGTAAGGCCCAGTTCGGTGGTCAGCGCTTCGGGGAAATGGAAGTATGGGCGCTGCAAGCGTACGGTGCCTCCTACACCCTGCAGGAAATGCTCACCATCAAGTCGGATGACGTGTCTGGCCGTACTAAAACCTACGAAGCGATTGTTCGCGGCGAAACCAACTTTGAAGCGGGTGTACCGGAATCGTTCAACGTATTGGTCAAGGAAATCCAGGCCCTCGGTCTCAATGTCGAGCTTATGGAAACTGGCGAAGGTCCCGACCTCCGCACCGATATCGGTCGTCAACCTGCCATCGAGCAGCGCGGCAACCGCAACAAGTTCGACGCTTAAAGAAAGGCTGGCACTATGCGAAGCAACACCAACCTCATGAACCTCTTCAACCAGCCGCTGGTAAAACAGTTCGATGCTATCCGCATCTCGCTGTGCAGCCCGGACCAGATCCGTGCCCAAAGCTTCGGTGAAGTGAAGAAACCTGAAACCATCAACTACCGTACCTTCAAGCCCGAGCACGGCGGTCTGTTCTGTGCCCGTATTTTTGGTCCGGTTAAAGACTACGAATGCTTGTGCGGTAAGTATAAGCGCATGAAACACCGCGGTATCGTGTGTGAAAAGTGCGGCGTAGAAGTCATTGAATCCAAAGTACGCCGCGAGCGTATGGGCCACATCGAGCTTGCCGCTCCGGTTGCCCACATTTGGTTCCTCAAGCTGCTGCCGTCCCGTATGTCCGCCATTCTGGAAATGCAGCTGAAGGAACTGGAAGCGATTCTGTACTTCGAAAAATTCGTGGTGATCGACCCGGGCATGACCATGCTCACCAAGGGCCAGCTCATTACCGAAGAAGAGTACTACCAAGCGATTGATGAGTTCGGCGAAGATAGCTTCACCGCCCAAATCGGTGCCGAAGCGCTGCGTACCATGCTGCGCGAGCTGGACCTGCCAGCCCTGCACGCCGAATTGACCGGCGACCTGACCGAAGACGTGTCCGAAATGAAGCGTCGTCGTATCGTCAAGCGCCTCAAAATGGTCAACGCCTTCCTCGACAGCGGCAACAAGCCCGAATGGATGGTGATGGACGTTGTGCCGGTACTGCCGCCGGAACTGCGCCCGCTGGTTCCGCTCGATGGTGGCCGTTTTGCGACCTCCGACCTCAACGACCTCTACCGTCGTGTCGTCAACCGTAACAACCGCCTCAAGCGCCTGATTGAACTGCGTGCGCCGGAAATCATCGTGCGTAACGAAAAGCGCATGCTGCAGGAATCCGTCGACGCCCTGTTCGACAACGGCCGTCGCGGTCGTGTCATCACCGGTGCCAACAAGCGTCCGCTGAAGTCGCTCGCCGACATGCTGAAGGGTAAGCAAGGTCGCTTCCGTCAGAACTTGCTCGGTAAGCGTGTCGACTACTCCGGTCGTTCCGTGATTACCGTGGGCCCTGAACTGATGCTGCACCAATGCGGTCTGCCCAAGACCATGGCGCTGGAACTGTTCAAGCCGTTCATCTACCACAAGCTGGAGCTGCGTGGCGAAGCCACCACCATTAAGGCTGCCAAGAAGATGGTAGAGCGTCAGGAAGACGTGGTGTGGGACGTTCTGGAAGAAGTGATCCGTGAGCACCCGGTACTGCTGAACCGCGCGCCGACCCTTCACCGTCTGGGGATTCAAGCCTTTGAACCCAAGCTGATCGAAGGTAAGGCCATCCAGCTGCACCCGCTTGTTACCACCGCCTTTAACGCCGACTTTGACGGTGACCAAATGGCTGTGCACGTACCGCTGAGCCTGGAAGCCCAGATTGAAGCCCGCGTATTGATGATGTCCACCAACAACATCCTGAAGCCCGCCGATGGGAAGCCGGTTGTTGTGCCGTCTCAGGATATGATTCTGGGTCTCTACTGGATCAGCATGCTGCGCTACAACGAACCCGGCGACGGCAGCCTGTTTGCCGACCTCGGTGAAATTGAGCACGCGTTGCTGAACAAGGCCGTGAACCTGCACACCCGCATCAAGTACCGTTACAAGGGTAAAACCTACGATACCTCGGTCGGTCGTGCCTACTTGGCCTCCATTCTGCCGAACAGCCCGAAACTGACCTTCAACACCATTAACAAGGTGATGACCAAGAAGGAAGTGGGTAAGTTGATTCACGAAGTGTACCTCGCCTGCGGCCAGAAAGAGACCTGCATCTTTGCAGACCGTCTGATGCAGATGGGCTTCCGCTTCGCAGCCCGCGTCGGTATCTCGTTTGGTAAGAACGACATGGTGATTCCGGACGAAAAGGTGAAGCTGGTTCAGCACGCCGAGTCCGAAGTCCGTAAGTTCGAGCACCAGTACCAAGAAGGTCTGATCACCTCTGGCGAAAAGTATAACAAGGTGGTCGACATCTGGCAGCGTACCTCCGACACCATTGCCGCCGCCATGATGAAGGCGATTGGCGACCAACCGGTGCAGGTAGGCGACGAAACCAAGATGCAGCCGTCCATCAACAGCATCTTCATGATGAGCACCTCCGGTGCCCGTGGTAGCCCTGCCCAGATGCGTCAGTTGGCCGGTATGCGTGGTCTTATGGCCAAGCCGAACGGTGAAATTATCGAGACCCCGATTAAGGCGAACTTCCGCGAAGGTCTGAACGTGATGGAATACTTCAACAGTACCCACGGTGCCCGTAAGGGTCTGTCGGATACCGCTCTGAAGACCGCCAACGCCGGTTACCTGACCCGTCGTCTGGTTGATGCCGCACAAGACTGCGTCATCACCAACGCCGACTGCGGTACCAGCAAGCACATCTGGGCGTCCGACATCGTCGACAGCGGTAACGTGACCGAGAGCATGGGCGAGCGTATTCTGGGCCGTACGGCAGCTGCCGACGTCACCCACCCGCTCACCGGCGAGGTTATCTGCACCCGTAACACCATTATCGATGAAACCCTGCAGGTGGAAATCGAGAAGGCTGGTATCGAGCGTGTTGCTATCCGTAGCCCGCTGACCTGCGAAAACACCGACGGTATTTGCGCCCACTGCTACGGCCGCGATATGGCCCGTGGCACCATGGTGACCATTGGCGAAGCGGTAGGTGTTATCGCCGCCCAGTCGATTGGTGAGCCGGGTACCCAGCTGACCATGCGTACCTTCCACATTGGTGGTGCGGCAACGGCGGGTACGGCAACCTCCAAGGCCGAAGCGACCAAGGAAGGTAACGTCAAGCTGGAGAACGTGGTGACCATCACCAACGGCGCGGGCGAATCCATCGTGATGTCGCGTAACGCCGAAGTGACCCTGATCGACGACGCCGGCCGCACCCGCGAAAGCTACAAACTGCCATACGGTGCCAAGCTGAGCGTGAAGGATGGTACGGCTGTGAAGGCTGGTACCGTGCTGGCCACGTGGGACCCCTATACCATTCCGATCATTGTGGAAACCGCCGGTTCCGTGCACTTCCTCGATCTTCAGGAAGGCCTCACCGTCACCGAACAAACCGACGAAACCTCGGGTATCACCAGCCGTGTGATCCTCAACTGGAAGGAATCGGTCCGCGCGGTGGATATGAAGCCAAGCATCGTGCTGATGGACAAGAAGGGCAACATCGTAACCCTGCCGAATGGCTCTCAAGCCGTGTACGCCCTGCCG
This sequence comes from Alphaproteobacteria bacterium, assembly GCA_027485835.1. Classification (GTDB taxonomy): domain Bacteria; phylum Pseudomonadota; class Alphaproteobacteria; order UBA2136; family UBA6156; genus UBA6156. The sequence goes on along the minus strand of JAIXQG010000002.1, from coordinate 161,661 downwards.
GTTGGTGCGATTCTGACCGTCGACGACGGTGTGGAAATCCAGGCTGGTGACATCATCGCCCGTATGCCGAAGGAAGCCATGAAGTCGAAAGACATTACCGGGGGTCTGCCGCGTGTGGCGGAACTGTTCGAAGCCCGCAAGCCGAAGGACAGCGCCATCCTCAACGAAGCACCGGGTCTGGTCAGCTTTGGTAAGGACCTCAAGGGCAAGCGTCGTATTCTGGTCACCACCAAGACCGACAGCGGCGAAGACGATGTACGCGAATACCTCGTACCGAAGGGCATCCACCTGAACGTACGCGAAGGCGACTACATCGAAGCCGGTGAAATGCTGGTGGAAGGTGCGATCGACCCGCGCGACATCCTGAAGGCTCAGGGTATCGAGGCGCTGGCCGACTACATGATCACCCAGATCCAGGAAGTGTACCGCTTGCAAGGTGTGGGCATTAACGACAAGCACATCGAGGTGATTATCCGCCAGATGCTGCAGAAGGTGATGATCACCCGTCCGGGCGAAACCACCTTCGTACTTGGCGAAATGGCCGATCTGTACGAAGTCCGCGAAGAAAACGCCAAGCTCATTCAACTGGGCAAGGTACCGGCCGACTACGAACTGTACCTGCAAGGTATCACCAAGGCGTCGCTCACCACGCGCAGCTTCATCAGCGCCGCGTCGTTCCAAGAAACGACCCGTGTGCTCACCGAAGCCGCGACCATGGGTAAAACCGACCAACTGGGCGGTCTCAAGGAGAACGTCATCGTGGGTCGTCTCATCCCCGCAGGTACCGGAGGCGTACTGCGCCAGATGCGCCAAGGCAACCTTGCCAAGGACGTCACGCCGGAACTGCAATAGCAGACCGCAACGAGAAGGGGCCCCACGGGGCCCTTTTTTTAGGAACCAAACTGATTTGTATACTTGAATTGGTGTATTCATTGTGTATACTAATAACTAGAATGCGTGAATCTATAATCATTTTAACCCTCTAAAACGGAAGGAAATCTATACGAGGAACGGTTCTCGGCGCACACCCCAGCCGCGCGTGGGGTCTATCATAAGGAAAAAACAACATGAAAAAAGGACTCTTAAATGAGCTAAGAAACCAACTGAACTCTAAGGCAAAAAACGTGGCTAAAGGGTTTAAACGCAAGCATAAGCTCTCAGGCAAATGCCTGAATGTGAACCGACTTCTTGAGAAAAATGCATGGCAGAGAGGGACAATGTTAATTGAGTCCTCAGCCTGTTTAATAGTACTTCTGATACTCTTGGCTCTGATGATGCTTTTTAGGGAAGAATCATTCAGGCTTTATGCAGTGATGGCTGAAATGGTGCATATTTGCAGTGTCTTTATGTTACTAGCTATGCATTTTAGCGCCTTGCTTATCGCATGGGCGACAATCAAAATTCTTTGGGCGCCTTTTACGCCCGTTTGGGAATTTGTGAGCGGTTTTCTATTTTAATTGAGGGAAGGGGGGGCTTTAGCCCCCTTTTCTTTTGCACCTTATGCAAATACATCTTACAAACACTCACTACGCAGCCAGTTTCTCCTATTAAATGACTCTTTACGAGGAGTAAGACATGTCCGAGTTCTCATGGACCGCCGAAGCGGTCGAAGATCTGAAAAAGTATTGGGATGAGGGGCTTTCCAAAAGCGAAATCGCCAAAAAGTTAGGGGCGCCATCCGTCAATTGCGTCGTGGGTAAGGCGTATCGTCTCAAGCTTCCGGCACGCAAAACCCAGCAGCGGGCGGCAGGTTCTGCCAAAAAGCCTGCGGCAAAAGGCAAGTCGTCACACTCTGCGGCCAAACCCAAACGTCCGAAGGGAGGCAAATACTCCGCCCTGCTGCAACCGGTAGTGCCCCGCAGCCAAACGCCACGAAAGCCAAAGAAAGACGAGGCGAAGCCAAGCTTTACCTGTCGGGGGGTTACGTTGCTTGAACTGGCCGACGGTCAGTGCAAAACGTACCTTATGCCCGGCGATGACCGCTTTGACTTGGGCGGACAGGCTCTCTACTGCGGCAACCCAGCCGCTAAAGAGGGTGGAAGTATCTGCGTCGGTCACTTGGAGCGTTTGAAAGCCTCTAATGGCAAGGTCAAGATTGGTCACTTCACGGATCTTCATGACCGCGGCCTCAGCCGCTACCGACCCATGGTCTAAACCACCAATCACAATCACGACACAAGGCCCGCCAGCAACGGCGGGCCTTTTTTGACCATGAAAGGAGGGCTGTAAAGCTAATGTAGTAGATACTTAATAAGGTTTAATTGTATGTTTTTAAATAAATTAGACTCGAAATAAAACGAATAAAAAAGCCTGTCAGTTCGCCTTCAAAACCGGCTGGAGAGGCTGTATATAAAGAATTACAGTACCATTAGGTACGGGACAGGAAACTGGCTCGTACTGAGCCGTTTTTCTGTCCCGTAGGGACTGATCATTTTGTCGACACCAACGCCATAGGAGCAAAATCATGTCGAACACTGCTGTTAATCTTGCCGCTGCCGCTTCGTTCTTCGCCACCTCTTACCCGGTACGCGGGGGCGCTCGCGCTCGCTTCCTGTATGAGGTGAAGAAGACAAAAGCCATTCCAGCTCCTGTCGAACCGACGGATTGGGATTCCGCAAATTGCGGCCCTGAAGCCGCGATGTACGCGGCTCAGGAACAAGCGTCGCGTGGTGACTTCCTCGCTGCCGCCGCTGAACTGGCGGCGCACTCCACCGACGTTCACATCCGCGCTCTCGGCCTCAGCCCAGAGCGGGCGCTGCAGGAAGCTATCGATGCCTTGAACTTTTTCAAGGCAAAGCTCGGTATCTCAGCTTAACGAACGTCCCTTCGGGGAGGAGAAAGTCGCCTTCGGGCGGCTTTTTCTTTATGTCAGCTAAGTAAAATGTGCCAGCAGCTATAAGAATGTAGACTGGCTCTGCCATCGACATATCTGAACCGTTTGTACGGCCCGAAGGGCTGTTATTACGCGTGAGGTATGCCGATGGTATCCAGAATAACCAGCAAAACAAATGGAGAAAGATATGTTTGCTGACGACCTTCTCAATATCCGCACCATCCTTCAGATCAACGAATCAGACCGCAACAAACTTATTGCAGCTCTGGATGCTGCAAAAAAAATAGAAGTTATCGACAAGAGACAGAAATATCGTGGGGATGATTATACAATCATCTTCGTCGACGGCGTCGAACTCGAACTTGCTGGGTCTGAAAATGCGACTGACGATCTTCCAACTCCACGTGAGTCTCTGAATGCCTTCGTGCTGAGCTACCTCGCGTCGGTCAACAAGACTTCGAAGGTATCATTCTTCTTTCAGGAGGAGGATGACAGTGTCCCGTATCCCTATATGTTTACGGGTAACAGAAGGGTCGAAGTGAGTTCTGCAATCGGAAGTTGGTGGTGCGACAATTTGTCGTCCCTGCTGTACATTCATTACAATCAGACCGCCTAAACTCAATATCGCACTACCTCTCCGGTCCAAACGGGGAGGTTCTTTTTTGTCCCAAACCACCACCGCAAGAAAATCCCTTACCCCCATTCATTTTTCTATGTTTTCCGCTTGACACCTAGGCCCCCAGCGCCTATATCGCCCCCAAGCCCTCGTGTGCGTATGCATGCCTGTGGCAGGAAAAAGATAGCGACCTGGAGATGTTTGCCAATATCAGGTCTAAGCCAAACCCTTGGCAAAACAGGGGGTTTGGCATTTGTCGTAACCGTGCCAATGCGCTGGCAAAAGCGTAAGCACACAAGGAGGAAACGCTTCATGGCCAACGCCGAAGCCGCACAAAACATCCGTATTCGCCTAAAGTCTTACGACCACCGCGTGCTGGATAAATCCACCCTCGAGATCGTTGAAACCGCCCGTCGTACCGGCGCCAAGGTTCAAGGTCCGATTCCGCTGCCGACCAAAATCGAACGCTTCTGCGTCCTGCGCAGCCCGCACATCGACAAGAAGAGCCGCGAGCACTTCGAAATGCGCACCCACAAGCGTGTGCTGGAAATCGTCGAGCCGACCCCGCAAACCATCGACGCGCTGATGAAGCTGGACCTCGCTTCCGGCGTAGACGTGCAGATCAAGCTGTAACGGGGAGGGGATAGATATGCCTAGCCAAATCCGTCACGGCCTCGTTGCCAAAAAAGTCGGTATGACCCGCATCTTTAACGATCTGGGCCAACACGTTCCTGTCACTGTTCTGCAAGTGGAAGGCGCCCAAGTGGTTGCCAACCGTACCGTTGAGAAGGACGGCTACACCGCTGTTCAAATCGGTACCTTCACCAAGAAGGCTCAACGCGTTACCCAGCCGGAACTCGGCCACTTCCGCAAAGCCGGCGTAGAGCCGAAGCAGAAGCTGGTGGAATTCCGCGTAACTCCGGAAAACCTGGTAGCCCCGGGCACCGAGCTCAAGGTAGACCAATTCGCCGCCGGTCAACTGGTCGACGTGCGTGGTACCACCAAGGGTCGCGGTTTCACCGGTGTTATGGTGCGCTGGAACTTCGGTGGTGGTCGTGCCTCGCACGGTAACTCCGTCAGCCACCGTTCCCACGGTTCTACCGGTCAGCGCCAAGATCCGGGTCGCGTCTTCAAGAACAAGAAGATGGCCGGTCACTACGGTGCTGAAAACGTTACGACCCACAACCTTGAAGTTGTGCGCGTAGATGCCGACAAGGGTCTGATTCTGCTCAAGGGGTCCGTTCCGGGCGCCAAGGGTGGCTTCGTAATGGTACGCGATGCGGCCAAGACCAAAACCGCCAAAGTTATGAAGTAAGGGACGCGACATGAATTTCGATATCATCTCCCTCGACGGTAAGAAGACCGGCTCCGTAGACCTCCCGACCAATATTTTTGGTCTGGATATCCGCGCTGACCTTCTCGCCCGTGCCGTAAACTGGCAATTGGCCAACAACCGCGAGTGGCTTGCCCACACCAAAACCCGCGGCGAAGTTGACCGTTCCAAGAAAAAGCACGGCCCGCAAAAGAAATCCGGTAACGCCCGTCACGGTGCCCGTTCGTCCAACATCTTTGTTGGTGGTGGCGCATCCCATGGTCCCCGTAACCGCACCACCAGCCACAGCTTGCCCAAGCAAGTACGTGCGCTGGCCGTTAAAACCGCTCTGTCCAGCAAGGCTGCTGCCGGTAACCTGATCATTGTTAGCGAAGCTGCTCTGGCCGCTCCGAAGACCAAGGATCTGGCTGCCAAGCTGACCAAGCTGAGCGCGCTGAACGCCACGTTCATAGTCGACAGCTTCGATGGTAACTTCGACCTGGCCAGCCGCAACCTGCCGCACGTCAAGGTTATCCCGACCGCGGGTGCCAACGTTTACGACATTCTGCAACGCGACAAGCTGGTGCTGACCGAAAAGGCTGTAAGCCTGCTGGTTGCCCGCTTCAGCGGTGAAGAGTCTGAGACCGAAGCTAAGTCTGAAAAGACGGCGGCCAAAAAGGCCGCTGCCTCCAAGGCTGCCAAAACCGAAGCTGCTGAAAAGCCGGCTAAGAAGGCTGCCCCTAAGGCCGCCAAGAAATCTGCAGAGTAAGGAGAGCTAAATTATGAGCAAGACTCCCACCGAGCGTATGTACCAACTCGTCGTGCGTCCTCTCGTCACCGAGAAGACCACCAAGGTTGCCGAAAGCGGTAACTGGCTCACTTTCGAAGTGCTGCTGGACGCCACTAAGCCGGAAATCAAGGAAGCGATGGAGCGTCTGTACGGCGTTGACGTTCTGAAGGTCAACACCCTGATCCAAAAGGGCAAGAAGCGTACCCGTGCACTGAGCGCGCGTTCCGATATGAAAAAAGCGTTTGTGCAATTGAAGGACGGCCAAAGTGTCGACCTGAGCGCAGGCGTGAAGTAAGTAGGGAAGGATACCTGTTATGGCTTTAAAAACCTACAACCCGACTTCTCCTGGCCGTCGCCAGCTGATCACGGTCGACCGTTCCGATCTGCACAAGGGTGCACCGGAAAAGTCTTTGACGGCTCCGCTGTCCAAGACCGGCGGTCGTAGCAACACCGGTCGTACCACCAACTGGAACAAGAGCGGCGGTCACAAGCGTCGCTACCGTCTGGTAGACTTCAAGCGCATCAAGTTTGGCGTACCCGCCCAAGTTGAGCGTCTGGAATACGATCCCAACCGTTCCGCCTTCATTGCCCTTATTACTTATAAGGACGGCGAAAAGTCCTACATCCTGGCCCCCCAGAAGATGAAGGTTGGCGATATGGTCATGTCCGGCCCGCAAGCGGAAATCGTACCCGGTAACGCCCTGCCGCTGAAGAACATCCCGGTTGGTACCGTTGTGCACAACGTCGAGCTCAAGCCCGGCGCTGGTGGCAAAATGGCCCGTTCCGCTGGTTCCAGCATCCAGATTGCTGGTAAGGACGGTGCCTACGTTCAGCTCCGCATGCCGTCTGGCGAACTCCGCCGCGTGCACGAAAGCTGCATCGCAACCATCGGTTCCGTATCTAACCCCGACCACATGAACACCCAACTGGGTAAGGCTGGTCGTGCTCGTTGGATGGGTAAGCGCCCGGTTGTACGTGGTGTTGTAATGAACCCGGTTGACCACCCGCACGGTGGTGGTGAAGGTAAGACCTCCGGTGGTCGTCACCCAGTGACGCCTTGGGGTAAACCGACCAAGGGTAAGAAGACCCGCAATATGCGCAAACCGAGCGGCAAGATGATTATCCGTCGCCGTAACGATAAACGATAGAAGAGGAGAGGTAATACACTATGGCTCGCTCCATTAAAAAAGGCCCGTTTGTAGACGCCAGCGTGACCAAGAAGGTCGCAAAGGTTCTCACCTCCGGTCGTAAAGAGGTCATCAAGACCTGGTCCCGCCGCAGCACCATCATGCCCGACTTCGTCGGCGTGGCGTTCGCTGTTCACAATGGTAACAAGTTCGTGCCCGTGCTGATCACCGACAACATGATCGGCCACAAGCTCGGCGAATTCGCCCCAACCCGTACCTTCAATGGCCACCCGGACAAGAAGGCTGCGGCTCAGGGTAAGAAGAAGTAAGGTAGAACGATATGAGTAAATCTTCCGCCCCACGCCTGGTTGCTGACAACGAAGCCATCGCCTCCCTGCGCGATGTCAAGAGCAGCACCATGAAGGCCGCCCTTGTCCTCGAATTGATTCGTGGCAAGAGTGTAGAACGCGCGCTGAACGACCTTACGTTCTGCCGCAAAAAGCTGGCCCCGATCACCAAGAAGCTGCTGCTTTCGGCGATCGCTAACGCTGAAAACAACCACCAACTTAACGTGGACAACCTCGTCGTAGCTCGCGCTTACGCCGACAAGGGTGCCTACCAGAAGCGTTGGATGCAACGTGCCAAAGGCCGTGCCGCCCCGATTCTGAAGCACCGCTGCCACCTGACCATCGTGGTTGCTGAAAAGGCCCCTGAAGCCAAGCCGGTTGCCAAGAAGGCTGAAGCCCCTAAGGCTGCTGCCAAAAAGGTAGCTGCTCCTAAGGCTGCTCCGGCTACCGAAACTGAAACCGCTACTGAAAAGACGGAGGCTTAATATGGGTCAAAAAGTTAAACCGATTGGTCTGCGCCTCGGTATCAACCGCACCTGGGATTCTTTGTGGATCGCCGGTAAGGACTACCCGGAACTGCTGAAAGAAGACGCCAGCATCCGCTCCTTCCTCACGAAGAAGCTGAAGGGCGCTGCTATCGCCAAGATCATTATCGAGCGTCCGTCCAAGAAGTGCCGTGTGTTCATCCACACTGCTCGTCCGGGCGTGATCATCGGTAAAAAGGGTGCCGAAATCGAAAACCTGCGCAAGGAAATCCAAAAGAAATCCAAGTCTGAGGTTGTTCTGAACATCGTTGAAGTGCGTAAGCCCGACATCGACGCCAAACTGATCGCCGACAGCGTTGCCGATCAGCTCGAGCGCCGCGTGGCTTACCGCCGCGCCATGAAGCGTGCCGTACAAAATGCCATCGGTAACGGTGCCAAGGGTGTACGTATTCGTCTGGCTGGCCGTCTGGCCGGTGCCGAAATCGCTCGCGTTGACTGGTACATTGAAGGAAGCCTGCCGCTGCACACGCTGCGCGCCGACATCGACTACGGTATGGGCGAAGCCCACACCACCTACGGTGTCATTGGTATTCAAGTCTGGGTCAACCATGGCGAGAAGTATGGCATTGACTATTCGTCGAATGTCCAGTAAAGCCGCCAACTGATATTAAGGAATACAGCCATGCTGCAACCAAAGAGAACTAAATACCGTAAGGCCTTCAAGGGCCGGATCCACGGTGCCGCCAAGGGCGGTACCGACGTGAGCTTCGGCGAATTCGGTCTTAAGGCTATGGAACCCGAACGCGTAACCGCTCGTCAAATCGAGTCGGCCCGTCGTGCCATGACCCGTTACATTGCCCGTGGTGGCCGTGTATGGGTTCGTGTCTTCCCGGATGTTCCCGTATCCCGCAAGCCTGCCGAAGTCCGTATGGGTTCCGGTAAGGGTGCCCCGGAATACTGGGTATGCCGCGTTAAGCCCGGCCGCGTAATGTACGAACTTGCGGGTGTATCCGAAGAGATCGCACGCGAAGCCTTCCGTCTGGCCGCCATGAAGCTGCCGGTAAAGACCAAATTCGTGTCCCGTCACCACGGCGCGTAAAGAAAGGATACTGCTATGCAAATGTCTGAAATTGTTAGCAAGTCTGCCGCTCAGCTGAAGGAAGTCCTCCTCCAGCTGCGCCGTGAACAAATGAACCTGCGCTTCCAAAAGAGCGCCGGTCAGCTTGCCAATGTAAACCGCTGGCGCGAAGTGCGCACGAGCATTGCCCGTGTAAAGACCGCAATGGTCCAGCAATCCAAGAAGGAGTCCAAGTAATGCCCCGTCGCGTCCTTCAGGGTACCGTTGTTTCCACCAAGGGCCACAAGACGATTGTGGTTAATGTCGAGCGCACCACCAAGCACCCGATCTATGGTAAAATTCAACGTACCAGCAAGAAATTCCACGCCCATGATGAAGCCGAAACCGGCAAGATGGGTGACGTGGTTGAAATCATTGAGTGCGCGCCTGTCAGCAAGCTGAAGCGCTTTGAACTCAAGAGCGTCGTAGTAGCCGCCGGAGACATCATCTCCGACAGCGCTTCCGACGTGCAAGCGTAATTAAGTAAGAGGAGCAGGTCCCGTGATTCAACAGGAAACCCGCCTCGACGTCGCCGATAACTCCGGCGCGCGTGAGGTAATGTGCATCCGCGTACTCGGCGGCACCCGTCGTCGTTATGCTCGCGTTGGTGATATCATCATCGTCAGCATCAAGGACGCTATTCCGCGCGCTAAGGTAAAGAAGGGTGATGTTGCCCGTGCCGTAGTCGTGCGTACCGCCAAGGAAACGCTGCGCGCCGATGGCACCGCCATCCGCTTCGACAAGAACGCCGCTGTTCTCATCGACAAGAAGAACGAGCCGATCGGCACCCGTATCTTCGGCCCGGTGGCTCGTGAACTGCGCGGTAAGTCGTTCATGAAAATCATTTCTCTCGCACCGGAGGTACTCTAATTATGGCTCAACTGCAGTCCAAACTGAAAAAGGGTGACGAGGTTATCGTTATCTCTGGTAAGTCCAAGGGCCAAAGCGGCAAAATCACCAAGGTGATCACTGCTACTGGCCGTGTTTACGTCGAAGGCGTAAACCTCGTGAACAAATTCCTCAGCGCCCGCAAGGCCATGATGATGCAGCGCGAACCGGGCCAAATCCAGGCCGAAGCCTCCATCAACGTGACCAACGTCATGCTGAAGGACCCCAAGACCGGCAAGCCGACCCGCGTTGGCTACCGTGTTGAGGCCGATGGCTCCAAGGTTCGTATCGCTAAGGCGAGCAACACCGTTCTTGATACCATCAAGAAGGGTTCTAAAGATCAATCTGCTGGCAAGGCTAAGGCCTCTGCCACCAAGACCAAGTCCAAGTAAGAAAGGATACTAGTCATGGCTACTAAGCAACCCGCTAAGGCACCGGCCAAGGCTTCCAAAAAAGCAGAAAACGCTTCTGGCGTAGACGCGAAAATGGAAGGCTACACCCCGCGCTTTGCCGAGATGTACGCCAAGCAAATTCGCCCGCAACTGGCGAAAGAGCTGGGCTATACCAACCCCATGAAACTGCCCCGCGTTACCAAAATCGTCCTGAACATGGGCGTAGGTAAGGCTGCCGAAGACAAGAAGCTGCTGGAAGGCGCGATGGCTGACATGCGTCTCATCGCCGGTCAGCAACCTGTTGCCACCAAGGCCCGTAAGTCCATCAGCAACTTTAAGCTGCGTGAAGGCATGGCGATTGGCTGCAAGGTGACCCTGCGCGGCGAACGTATGTACGAATTCCTCGATCGTCTGATCACTGTCGCTCTGCCCCGCGTGCGCGACTTTGAAGGTGTAAGCTCCAAGGCATTCGATGGCCGCGGTAACTACGCTCTGGGTATCAAGGAACAGATTATCTTCCAAGAAATCGACTTTGATAAGACCGACCGCGTGCGTGGTATGGATGTCATCATCTGCACCAGTGCTCAAAACGACGACGACGCCCGCGCTCTGCTTGCCGCCTTTGGCATGCCGTTCCGTCGCAGCCGTCAAACCCAAGAAGTGAAGGGTGCATAATCATGGCTAAAGTTGGAATGATCAACCGCGAGAACACTCGCGCCAAACTGGGCAAGCGCGACGCTGAAAAGCGCGCCGAGCTGAAAAAGGCCATCGTGGCCGCCGAAGGTCTCGAAGAGAAGATGACCCTCTCGCAAAAGCTGGCCGACCTGGCCCGCAACGGCTCCAAGTCCCGCCAACGCAACCGCTGCAGCCTTACGGGTCGTCCCCGTGGTTACAACGGCCGCTTTGGTCTCTCCCGTAACAAGCTGCGCGAACTTGCGAGCCTCGGCCTTCTGCCGGGCGTACGCAAGGCCAGCTGGTAAGGAAAGGATACAGATATGCCCGTTACCGATCCGATCGCCGATCTGCTCGTACGCATCCGCAACGCTCAGGCACAAAAGCACGAAACCGTGCGTATGCCGGCCAGCAAGCTGAAGGCCTCCATTCTGGAAGTGCTCGCAGCCGAAGGTTACATCACGAGCTACAAGCTGGAAAACGACACCGTACAAGGTACGCTCGTCGTGACCCTGAAGTATCACCAAGGCCAACCGGTTATTACCTCGCTCAAGCGTGTGTCGAGCCCCGGCCGCCGTGTTTACAGCCAAGCACAAGAAATCCCGATGGTCTCTAACGGCCTCGGCACCTCCATCGTCAGCACCAGCCGCGGCGTCATTACCGACACCAAGGCCCGTGAACTGAACGTGGGTGGTGAAGTTCTTTGCCAGGTTATGTAAGCGGAACAGAAGAGGAGAATTCACTATGTCCCGCGTAGGTAAAAAACCGCTTCCGCTGCCCAAGGGTGTCGAAGCTACCATCAATGGCCGCAGCATCACCATCAAGGGTGCCAAAGGCAGCCTGACCACTGAACTGCCGGCCGACATCACTGTCACCAGCGCAGTGAACGAAGGCACCACCGAGCTGACGTTCGAGCCCAAGGGTAACCCCCGCACGCTCAGCGCCGCTTGGGGTACCGCCCGTGCTTTGGTTAACAACATGGTTCTCGGTACCACCACCGGTTTCAGCATCAGCCTGAAGCTCATCGGTGTGGGTTACCGTGCTGCCGTGCAAGGCCAACAGCTGAACATGACCCTGGGTTACAGCCACCCGATCGAAATCAAGATCCCCGCCGGTTTGTCCGTTGAGGTGAAGGACCAGACCGAAGTGACCGTCTCCGGCATGGACAAGCAGAAGGTTGGCGAATTTGCAGCCAACGTACGTAGCCGCCGCGCACCTGAACCGTTCAAGGGTAAGGGCGTACGCTACACCAACGAGTTCATTTCCATGAAGGAAGGCAAGAAGAAGTAATTCTTCGGAACTCGCTGCCAAGCGATGCAAAAATCCCGCGCAAGCGGGGTTTTTGTTTTGGGGTGTTTTTATCATAATTTCCTACAACAACCCTTGCCAAACTCTTCATTTACCGCCATATACCGGCTAAGCATTGCCACCTTTGGGTTGGCCTTGCTCTTTCCACGGGTCGGTGCCCATGCAGGCGCAGAACCGTGGCAACTTCCCCCACGCATAGGGCAGGGGGGTTAACCAGAATAGGAGCAGTCATAGTATGACGATTCTTCGTGAGACCAGCACCGAACGCCGCGCGCGTCGCGTGCGTCACAAGCTGCGCCAGGCCGCACCGGGCAAACTGCGTATGTCGGTTTACCGCAGCAACATGAACCTCGCCGTTCAAATCATCGACGACACCAAGGGTGTAACCCTGGTTTCTGCAACCACCATGGAAAAGAAGCTGCGTGGCAGCCTCAAGAACGGCCGTGGTATGGAAGCCGCTGAAGTGATCGGTAAGACCGTAGCCGAACGTGCTACCAAAGCCGGTATTTCGGAAGTGTACTTCGACCGTGGTAGCTACCGCTTCACCGGTCGCCTCCGCGTACTGGCCGATGCCGCCCGTGCCGCTGGCCTGAAATTCTAAGAAGGGATAGAGATTATGAGCGAACCCCGTCAATTTGAAGGCCGCCGCGAGAACAACCGCGAAGAGCGTGAACGCAGCGAATTCGTCGACAAGCTCGTTGGCGTACGCCGCGTAGCCAAAACCGTTAAGGGTGGCCGTCGCATGTCCTTCGGTGCATTGGTTGTTGTTGGCGACGAAGCCGGCCGCGTAGGCTTTGGTCAAGGTAAGGCTAAGGAAGTTCCGGACGCCGTACGTAAGGCCACCGACGAAGCCAAGCGCACCATGGTACGTGTACCGCTGCGCCAAGGCCGCACCATTCACCACGACGTGCAAGGCCGTTTCGGCGCTACCCGCGTGATCATCAAGCCGGCCGTGCCGGGTACCGGTATCATTGCCGGCGGCCCAATGCGCGCTATCTTTGAAGCCATGGGCATCAAGGACGTTGTGGCTAAGGCTATGGGTTCTACCAACCCGTTCAACCTGATCCGCGCCACCTTTGCCGCCTTTGCTGCCATTGAAACCCCGCGCAGCATCGCTGCTAAGCGTGGTCTCAAGGTAACCGACCTGACCCTGCACGCTGTAGAAGCTGTGAAGGGCGTGGGCGACCAGAAGGAAATGCTGGAAAACGCCGCCAAGGCCCAAAAGGCCAAGAAGGCTGCTCCGGCCCGTGGCGGTCGCGATGGTGGCCGTGGTCCCCGCAAGGATGGCGACTCCAAGCCCCGTCGTGAAGCTGGCGCTGGCCGCCGCACCGACGCGCCGAAGGTCGTTACCGTTACCAAGGCCCAAAGCATGAAGGCAGCCACCGAAACTCCGGCTGCTGAAGGCACCCAAGAGTAGTGAGGGCAGGGGCGGTGAACGCCGCCCTACCTCTCTCTTAAATAAATTATTAATGGCAAATATAGGGAAACCGAGTCATGAAATTAAACCAAATCCGCGATAACCAAGGCGCGAACAAGTCCAAGACCCGTGTTGGTCGTGGTATCGGTAGCGGCAAGGGCAAAACCTCCGGCCGTGGTGTAAAGGGTCAAAAGGCCCGTAAATCCGGTAACGTGCGTGCAGGGTTCGAAGGCGGTCAAAACCCGCTCTACCGTCGTCTGCCGATGCGTGGTTTCAACAACACCAACTTCACCACCACTTACGCGACCGTAAACCTCGGTACGCTGCAGAAGATGGTCGAAGACGGTCGTCTGGATGCCTCCAAGCCGGTAACCGTTGAGAGCATCATCGCCTCCGGTCTGACCAAGAAGGGTTACGACGGTCTGAAGATCCTCGGTAACGGCGAACTGAAGACCAAGCTGACCATTACTGCTGCAGCCTGCTCTGCCAGCGCTGCCGAAAAGGTGAAGAAAGCCGGTGGCTCTCTGACCCTGATCGAGAAGAAGGAAAACATCGGCCGCTACCTGCCCAAGGCAGAACGCACCGCTGAAACCAGCCAAAAGGCCAAAGCCGCTAAGTAATTAGCCCTTTGCTTTCAACAAGCCCCGGTACACCGGGGCTTGTTTTTTTGTTTCAAATGAAGGATAAGCAAGGTCTACGAGGAACGTTTTCAAAAGGGTAGCGCATGTTTGTACGTGCCGAAATTCCGAAATGGCAGGCGCTCAGCCTGTTTGATAAGTATCGCGAAGAAACGCCTGAAGCCTTTCGGAGAATTCTAGCAGACCATGGCTGGTATCAGGCGCATGTACCGGGCTCTGCCCGTATTTTTATGAAGGATGATACGCCTGCGGTATTTAAATTCTGCGAAGAAAGCATTATGTGGCAAGGGTACGACGCCTTTGCGCGGCGGCTTCGGCAGCCGGACGTTGTTCCGGAGGACTATCCCAATCTGCCGCATATCTATCGTTACCGGGACAATGTCGCGTTGCTGAAGAGATATGAAACGGTGTCATCGGAGGTAGCGGAGCATTGGTTTGCAACCATTATGGCGGTGTATCGGTTCCCTGATCCATCAAAAGTCGCGCCGGACATTCAGGACTTAATAGTAAGTTATCATCGCGAGTATCCGTATCTTGCGAAGGCTCTTACCCTCATACGTAGCTTGGCGGTCGGGCATCCGTTTGGATTTAGCACAAAAGCTGTGGATATCCTCTCGGGCGAGAAGGGGCCTATTTTGCTGGACCCTCTCCATTAGTAAACTAAGAAGCGAACAACAACGGCGCCCGCGTGGCGCCGTTTCGTTATTTATCCTACCTATTATGGCCGGTAGTGCCGCAATTTCCACCACCCGCGCGCCACTTAAACAGCTAACTAACCTTGCGGTAGCCAAGCCTTTCGCGTAAAAGGGGAAAGTATTTTTAGTTAGGAGAATTATCGTTTCATGGCTCAATTCGGTCTCGGTTCCCAATCGGAAGTCGCCGAACTTCTCACCAAAGCCAAAGGTTTGCACACCCGCATCCTGTTTGTGCTGTTTGCATTCATCATTTACCGTCTCGGTACGCACATCCCTCTGCCGGGTGTCGATGTCACTGTTCTGGCCAGCTATCAGCAGAACCTGCAAAACGGCCTGTTCGGTCTGTTCAACATGTTCTCCGGCGGGGCGTTTTCGCGCATGGCCGTGTTCGCGCTCAATATCATGCCTTACATCACTGCCAGCATTATCATCCAGCTTCTTACCTCAACCTCGGCCACGCTGAGTGAGCTGAAAAAGGAAGGTGAAGTTGGTCGTCGTAAGATCAACCAGTACACGAGATACCTCACCGTAGTGCTTGCTTTTGTGCAAGGTTTTGGTCTGGCTTCCGGCATTCAATACCAAACAGCAATTGTGAATGGCGAAGTGATGAACCTCGTCACCAACCCCGGTCTGGCCTTCCAGTTGCAAACCGCACTTACCATCACCACCGGCACCATGTTCCTTATGTGGTTGGGCGAGCAAATCAACGTCCGCGGTATCGGTAACGGCATTTCGCTGCTGATTTTCGCCGGTATCGTCGCCACTATGCCCGCCTCAGTGTTCCAGATCTTCGAACTCGCCCGCACAGGTTCCATTTCCGAATTGCTGGTGTTTGTCATCGCCATCGGTGCGGTTGCGGCCATCTTCTTCATTACCTTTATGGAAACCGCCACCCGCCGTATCGCCATTCAATATCCCAAGCGTCAGGGTATGTTTGGGGCAACCGCAGGCGACAATAACCACCTGCCGCTCAAGCTGAACCTTGCCGGTGTGATTCCGCCCATTTTTGCCAGTGCGCTGTTGATGGTGCCTGTCACGATGTCCTCGTACGCGCCGGAGTCGGCATGGGCGCAGTTCATTGGTGCATGGCTCACTCCTGGTAAACCGCTGTATCTGGCGTTGTTTGTGGCCATGATTATCTTCTTCGCGTTCTTCTATGTGGCCACCGTAGCATTTAACTCGGAAGAAACGGCCGACAACCTCAAAAAGTCCGGCGCCTTCATCCCCGGTATCCGCCCCGGTGCCAGCACCGCCAGCTATCTGGATGGCGTGGCAACCCGCCTGACCGCCATTGGCGCACTGTATCTGGCGTTTATCTGTGCCGTGCCGGATATCCTTCACCGCGACGCGACGCTGCCGTTCTATATCGGTGGTACCTCGCTGCTGATTATGGTGAGCGTGACGATCGATACGGTCTCCCGCATCCAATCGGCCCTGATTGCCCAGAAATACGAAAGCCTGCTGAAGAAAACCAGCATGAAGGGCGGCAAAGGTGGTCTTATCCGCACGCCCGTCAGGAAATCCTAGGCAAAAATAACATAAGAACAAGCGATTAAGGACTAAGGACGCATTATGATTATTGTTCTGTTCGGCCCCCCCGGCGCCGGCAAGGGGACCCAGTCTGCCAAGTTGATGGAAAAGTTCGGTATTCCCGCGCTAAGTACCGGCGATATGTTCCGCGCTGCGATTGCCGCCGAAACGCCGGTGGGTGTTGAAGTGAAGTCGGTGATGGAAGCGGGCGATCTCGTCAACGACGAGCTGGTTAACCGACTGGTGTTCGAGCGTTTGGAAGATCCGGACTGCCAGAACGGCGTGATTCTAGATGGCTACCCACGTACTGTGGCGCAGGCTGAGGCGCTGGATGTATGGCTACAGAACCATCATTTGAAGTTAGACAAGGTAATTGAGCTGAAAGTGGACGACGAGGCGCTGATTGAGCGCCGTGCAGGACGCTTGTACGCGCCGAAGAGCAAGAAGGTCTATCACAAGGACTTCAACCCCCCGAAAGTGGCTGGGATTTGCGATGAATCCGGCGAGAAGCTGATCCAGCGCGACGACGACAAGCCGGACGTGGTGCGTCACCGTCTGGATGTCTACAACCAGCAGACTGCGCCGGTATTGGGCTATTACTTGGCCCAGCAGCGCTTGGTGACACTCGATGGCATGGCCAATATCGAGGATGTCTATCAGCATATTCTGCAACTTCTCGGGGCTAAATAGAGCTTCGCTTCAACAAGGGGGCCCTAAGGCCCCTTGCTTTATGCGGAAAACTGCGTTAAACCCGCGCCATGGCTAAAGATGATGTAATCGAATTCGAAGGTGTAGTGACCGAGTCGCTGCCCAATACTTTGTTCCGCGTTAAACTGGAAAACGGCCCGACTGTGCTGTGCCACATTTCCGGTAAAATGCGCCAGAATAACATCCGTATTCTGGAAGGCGACAAGGTAACCGTGGAAATGACTCCGTATGACCTCACCAAGGGTCGTATTACGTATCGTAAAAAGGAACCGTCGCTCGGCGCGCCGGCTACTCCTCCCGCCAAAAAATAAGGCAGCAATGTCGTGTGGTGAATCAACCGTTTCACCGCAAATTCAAGAGTTAAACCGAGAGGTTTGAGGAAGCTGGTACCAGCAGGGGCAAAAAGCCACACGGGTAAGATGATTTTTATACTTGCCAAGATGTTTTTTACCTGTTAATGCCCCCTCTGACCCTCTAGTGTAAGGAAGTAATTGAAGATGCGTTACGCCTCGTCCATCCGCGCTGAAAAAGTGCGCGACCGTAAACTGCAAGTGGTACGTCGTACCCGTAACAAGGCCGGTAAGTTCCTGGGCCGTATTCGTATCGTCATGCGCGACAAGCGTAAGAACGGTAAGACCGGTCGTTACAGCGTTACCCAGGCATAAGCCTTGTTGGCTTGCCTGAGTTGGTCGGCTGCGTGCGGCACAGTGTCGCATCAGTTTCAAGTTAATTTCAAAGTAGGAGTGTAGCTCGTGGCACGTATCGCGGGTGTTAATATTCCGACTGACAAGCAAGTATGGGTGGCTCTCACCTATATCTATGGCGTTGGTCCGGCAAACACATATAAAATTCTAGAAGCAGCTCAAGTTGAACCGACCCGTCGCGTCAACACCCTGAGCGACGATGAAGTCAGTCGTATCCGTAACGTGATCGACGCCAGCTTTATCGTAGAAGGTGACCTGCGTCGTCAGGTAAGCCTCAACATCAAGCGTCTGATGGACCTTGGTTGCTACCGTGGTCTGCGTCACCGTAAGGGTCTGCCGGTCCGTGGTCAAAGCACCCGCCACAACGCACGTACTCGTAAGGGCCCGCGTAAAGCTGGCGTTGCGGGTAAGAAGAAGTAAGCCAAGAAGGTAAGGACACAGAATCATGGCTACTCCGCAAAAGAAGGGCGCTTCGTCCGCCCGTCCCACCAAGCGTAAAGACCGTAAGAATATTTCTTCGGCAACCGCTCACATTTACAGCAGCTTCAACAACACCATCGTGACCATCACCGATGCTCAGGGTAACGCCATTGCGTGGTCCTCTGCCGGTCAGGCTGGTTTCAAGGGCTCCCGCAAGGGCACCCCGTTTGCTGCTCAGCTGGCCGCTGAAGGTGCCGCCCGTTCCGCTAAGGAGCACGGCGTGCGCGTTCTCGACGTGCTGCTGCGTGGTCCCGGCTCCGGCCGCGAAAGCGCACTGCGTGGTCTGCAAGCTCAAGGTTTTGAGATTGTGACCATCCGCGATGTGACCTCCATCCCGCACAACGGTTGCCAACCCCGTAAGCGCCGCCGCGTTTAAAGGTTGACCGTAGTTAGGGCCGCTTGCACCGACGGCCCTAACCACGTAGATTTCGGTGCAAAAGATTCATATAAAAAGGCTAAGGAAGGCGATACCCCATGCAGATTCAAGCCAACTGGAAAGAGCTCATCAAACCCACCAAGGTAGGTATGAGCGCTGGTACTGATCCGAAGAAATTTGCCACCTTCACCATCGAGCCGCTCGAGCGCGGTTTCGGCCACACCCTCGGTAACGCTCTGCGCCGTGTACTGCTCTCCAGCCTGCAAGGCTCCGCTATCACCTCCATCAAGATCGATGGCGCTGTGCACGAGTTCACCACCCTGCCGGGCGTGATGGAAGACGTGACGGAAATCATTCTCAACCTCAAGGCCATGGCTATCCGCAGCCACGCCACCGAGGCGAAAACCGTAACCCTGCACAAGAAGGGTGCCGGTCCGGTCACTGCTGCCGATATTGAAACCACCCACGATATCGAAATCATCGATCCGAACCACCTGATCGCCACTTTGGCTGAAAAGGGCGAACTGCGCATCGAGCTGACCGTAGGTACCGGCAAGGGTTACTCTCCGGCTGCCGACCGCAAGAGCGAAGAGCGCCAACCGGGTTCCATCCTGATCGACGCCATCTACAGCCCGATCCGTCGCGTCAGCTTCAAGGTCTCCGACGCCCGCGTGGGTCAGATCACCGACTACGACAAGCTGGTCATGGAAATCGAATCCAACGGTGTAGTGGCTCCGGAAGACGCTTTGGCCTTCTCCGCCCGCATTCTGCAAGACCAACTCGGCGTCTTCATTAACTTCGAAGACATCGCCGACGACGCTGGCCGCCGCGATGACGTGATCGACATCAACCCGCACCTGCTGATGAAGGTGGACGAGCTGGAACTGTCCGTCCGTTCCGCCAACTGCCTGAAGAACGAAAACATCGTTTACATTGGCGACCTGGTGCAGAAGTCCGAAAGTGAAATGCTGAAGACCCCGAACTTCGGCCGTAAGTCCCTCAACGAGATCAAAGACGTTCTCGGTCAAATGGGTCTGGGCCTCGGTATGCGTCTCGAAAGCTGGCCGCCGGAAAACATCGAAGACCTCGCACGTCGTCTCGACAAGACTTTCTAAGTAAAGTTAAATAAAAAAGGAGCTGCGAAAGCTCCTTTTTTGTGCGTGGTTTTTTATATGAAGTCTTTCAAGTTCTCATACCAAAAAACATAGATAGAAAGACTGATCCATATTGCCGAGACATAAATCGCCGACCGTGAGTTTATGATAGCGTGTTCGTTACTTAATCTTGCATAGCGGGCGATCAGTCTTCTGAATGTGAAAACTAAAAGCCCGAAGATCGTTAAGACAAAGAAAACAGGCATTATTTTTTCCTTGTAATAATAGTGATAGTCTTCGATACCGAGGATATAGAAGACAGCACCAATGTAAATAACTGAGGATAGTGCGATGGTGCGGTAGTATGGAATCGGAGAATCAGATAGCGATTCCATCAAGGCTAACAGAATTCTACCCCAAAAAAGGTTGAATATAAGGCAACCGATCAGAAGAATAACAATAACCTGCATGATGTTTCTCCGTTTTGCACGTCAATGTGTGTTGGGATAATATTTATTGTATACCTTAAGTCAAGCTTTATATTTTAATACCAAAAATCCTTGACACTCCCGCCAAATCCCCCCATATAGCCCCAAGTAATTAGAGAATTCAGGAGTAATACCCATGACTCACGGCGTATCCCACCGTCACTTCGGCCGCGACACCACGGCCCGCAAAGCCTTGCTGCGCGGCTTGGCCATGAACATCATCGAGCACGGCACCATCAAGACCACCTTGCCCAAGGCGAAGGATCTCCGTCGCGTGATCGAACCCCTCATCACCAAGGCCCGTGTCGACACTGTCGCCAACCGCCGCGATGTAGCTAAGGACATCACCAACCCGGTTCTGCTGAAGAAGCTGTTCGAAGAAGTGGCTCCGCGTTTTGTTGGCGTTAACGGTGGTTACACCCGCGTGATGAAGGCTGGCTTCCGTCAGGGCGACGCTGCCGATATGGCCGTCATCCAACTGACCCGCTTGCCGGAATAGTCCGACGAATTCTCCAAAAGCGGCCCTTCGGGGCCGTTTTTGTGTGATGAAGATCAAGCGGAATTCTGAATAATTCCCTATTCTGATTACACCTTAAGCGGGCAAAGGTTTTTCGCATTGTGGGCACCCGTAAAGACTCCTACGCTGGGGCCGTTGCCAAGAGATGTGAAAAATAACAAGCCGACGATGAATTACGAGACGTTTTTTGCCGATAAACTGGAGCAGATCCAGAACGAAGGCCGCTACCGCTATTTCCACCCCATGCAGCGCGATATGGCTCTGCCGCCCATGGCGTTCCATGGCCTGCCAGAAGCCTCTCAAACCGCGCCCGCCCACGTCACCGTGTGGTGCAGCAACGATTACCTTGGCATGGGCCGCCACCCCGTGGTGCTGCAAGCTATGCAGCAGGCCTTGCACGCCTTTGGCGCGGGGGCAGGGGGCACGCGCAATATCTCCGGCACCACACCTCTTCATGTGGAGCTGGAGGCCGAGCTAGCCGACCTCCACAGCAAAGAGGCCGCCCTGTTGTTCGGCTGCGGCTACTTGGCCAACACCACCACATTGGGGGCGTTGGGCCAAAACCTGAAGGACTGCATCATCTTCTCCGATACCAAAAACCACGCCTCGATGATTGAAGGCATCCGTCAAAGCCGCGCCCAAAAGCAGGTGTTTCAGCATAACGGCCTTGCCGATTTGGAAGCCAAGCTGAGGCTGTACCCGAAGGAGCAAGCCAAGATCATCGCCTTCGAATCGGTTTATTCTATGGACGGCGATATCGCGCCTATCGAGGCCATCTGCGACCTCGCCCAAGAATACGGCGCCCTCACGTATCTCGACGAAGTCCATGCCGTCGGCCTCTACGGCCCGCAAGGGGCAGGGGTGGCGGCCAAGCTTGGCCTCGCGCAGCGTATCGATATCATCCAAGGCACATTAGCTAAGGGCTTTGGCGTGATTGGCGGCTACATTGCCGCCAGCGCGGCGTGTATCGATTTCATCCGCAGCGTTGGTGGCGGCTTCATCTTCACCACTGCCATTCCGCCCAGCATCGCGGCGGGGGCATTGGCCAGCATCCGTTATGTGCGCGCCCACGAAGACCTGCGCACCCAACTGCACGACAACGCCACACGCCTCAAAAAAAGCCTGTCGGATGCCGGTTTACCCGTGGTGCAAACGCCCAGCCATATCGTGCCGCTGCACGTGGGGCAGGCCGCGCTGTGTAAACAGTTATCGGATGCTCTGTTGTCCGCGCATGATATCTACGTCCAGCCCATCAATTACCCCACCGTGCCGCGTGGCGAAGAGCGCCTGCGCCTCACGCCCGGCCCGCTACATACCCCCGCGCACATCGCGCAGCTGACGCAAGCGCTCAGTATCCAGTTATCCAACCTCAACCGAAAGCTCGCCTCATGACCTTCGACCTGCCCTACCGCCCGCGCCGCATGCGCCGCACCGAAACCCTGCGCGCCATGGTGCGCGAAACCCAGCTGAACGCCAGCCAGCTGGTCTACCCGATGTTCATTGAAGAAGGCATCTCGGAAAACACACCGATTTCCTCCATGCCGGGCATTTTCCGCCATCCGGAAAAAACCATGGATAAGGCCGTGAAGGAGGCCTACGCCGCCGGTATCCGCAGCATTCTGCTGTTCGGCGTCAGCCACCATAAAGACGAAACGGGGTCGGATAGCCTCAAAGACGACGGCCTGCTGGCGCGGATGATCCGCCGCGCCAAGGATGCCTGTCCGGATATGAATGTGATCTCCGACAACTGCTTCTGCGAGTACACCAGCCACGGCCACTGCGGCGTATTAACCGCTGACGGCCACGTGCATAACGACCATACCTTGGAAAATCTCGCCCAGCAGGCCTACATCTGCGCCCGCGCGGGGGCCGATATTGTCGCGCCCTCCGCCATGATGGACGGCCAGATTGCCGCCATTCGCGAACGCCTCGACGCCGAAGGCTTCGAGCATACCCCCATCATGGCCTACGCCAGCAAGTTTGCCAGTGGCCTTTACGGGCCGTTCCGTGCCGCCGCGGGGTGCGACCTTAAGGGCGACCGTAAAACCTACCAAATGGACCCTGCTAACGCCCGTGAGGCGCTGATAGAGGCGGAACTGGACGAAGCCGAAGGCGCCGACATCCTGATGGTCAAGCCGGGCATGTTCTATCTCGACATCCTCGCCCGCATCCGCCAGCAATCCAACATGCCGCTGGCGGCCTACCAAGTGAGCGGCGAGTACAGCATGATGTGCTACGCCTTTGAAAAAGGCGCCCTCGATGAAAAGCGCGTGGTGATGGAAAGCATGACTTCCCTCCGCCGCGCCGGTGCCGACATCCTCATCACCTACTTTGCTCCCAAAGTGGCGCGCTGGCTGGCTGAATAATGAATCTCAACAGTCCTTTAAGCCCCAAGGGGTGGAATAGGATGCGTTATGGCATCGTATCTGTATTGCTGGGATGCGTCGTTACCACCTTTATTTGGCCAGTTACCACGAATACCGATATACGCTTGGTCGTTTCGGCTATCCTTTTGGTCTTTATCCTTCTCTTTCGGAAAAATCTGCAATCGCCAGAGCGCAGTGAACAGTGGAAAAGGAATGTTGACCGTATCGTCTGGCTCATCCTCGGCACCGCAGCACTGTGTCTCCTCGCATTATGGTTCGTCACATGTGCCTGAACAAAAACGGCCCCAAAGGGCCGTTTCTTCATAGAGAGGTTACTTAATAACCTCGTCTGCCATCTCCGTCAGCTTGGGATAATTCACTTTCCCCGTCGCCAGCGTCGGTAGCTTATCGATGATTTTCAGGTGACGCGGGAACATCAGCTCGGCCGCACCCTTGGCCTTGGCAAAGGTACGGAAGGCCTCTTTCGTCGCCTTAGCCTCAGTTGTGAACAGCACCAGTTGCTCGCCTTTGCGCGCATCCGGCATCGCCACCACTGCACTCTCCGCCTCCGGCCAGCAGGCGCTTGCAAGCGCTTCTACCGCGGGGAGGGACACCATCTCGCCCCCCACCTTCGCAAAACGCTTCAGGCGGCCTAAAATGGTCACAAAGCGGTTCTCATCCACCTTCACCATGTCGCCGGTTTCGTACCAGCCCTTCTGGCCGTTCCACTCGGCAGGCTCCAGCTTGCCGGGGGCGCTGTCGCGCAGGTAGCCCAGCATCACGTTAGGGGCGTGCACCACCAGGTTACCGCCTTCCAGGCCCGGTTTTTTATCGAGGGTATATTCGATGCCCGGCACCAGTTTACCCACCGTACCCTGCTTGTAGGCCATCGGCGTATTCAGGGCCAATACAGGCGCGGTTTCGGTGGCACCGTAGCCTTCTAATATGCGGATGCCGAATTTCTCGAACCACACCGCCCGCGTTTCGGCACGCACCTTTTCGGCCCCCGCAAACACATAGCGCATGCGGTAAAAGTCGTACGGGTGGGCGTAACGGGCGTAACCGGTGAGGAAGGTATCGGTACCGAACATAATGGTCGCGTTAAAGTTGTAAACCATTTCCGGCACAATGCGGTAGTGCAGCGGGGAGGGGTACAGGAACACCGGCACGCCGCTCATCACCGGCAGCAGCGTCCCGCCGGTCAGGCCAAACGAGTGGAACATCGGCAACGCGTTCAGAAGCGTATCCTTGGGGTTGAAGTCCACTACCGCGCGCGCCTGCGCAATGTTGGTGTTCAGGTTAATGTGGCTCAGCACCACGCCCTTCGGTTTACCCTCACTGCCACTGGTAAACAGCACCACGGCGGGCTGTTTGGGCTCGTTCGGCAATTCCTTGTAAAACCAGCGGGGGCATTTGCCGGCCAGCACCACTTTCAGCTTATCCGCCATCGTCAACTTGGCGCGGATGTCTTCGAGGTAAACGATCTCCAAACCTTGCCCCTGCAAATGGTCAACCAATCCTTGCAGTTTGGCTTTCTCAATAAAACTGCGGGCGGTCAGGATGTGGTTGATTTTTGCTGCCTTGCAGGCCGAAGTGACGGCATCATTCCCCGCCGAGAAATTCAGCATCGCCGGTACCGCATGCACCGCTTGCAGGGCAAAGAAAGTGGCCGCCGCGGCGTTGGCATTAGGCAGCATCACGCCCACGGCATGGTTGCCCGCACTGTAACGTGGCGCATAGCCCATCCGCTGCAACACGCCACCGAGCATGATGCTGCGCGCAATCAGGTCCTTGTAGGTGAGGGGCGTAAGGTTGATGTCCTTCAAAATCCAGTTCCTCAGGCCATACAGCTTGCCGGCGGCCAGCAGGTGGCTAAACAACGTGCGGTTCGTATCAGTCGTTTTGTAATGGGCTTCGGTCAAAATCCACTGCATCTTCTGCCCTGCCGCCACACGGCGCGCACGGCCGCGAATCTCAGGGCTCACATCCAGCTTCTGTACCGGGTGAATGGTGATCGTAATCTTCGGGAACCAACGCTTCGGCACCACATTCTTGTGCGTGGTGTATTTCGAGAATTGCGCGCCTTCCAGTATTACCGGCAACACGTCGGCGTCGCCGTTCACGGCCACCATACCGGTGCCGTCGTACACTTTCATCAGCATGCCAGTCTGGCTCAGGCGGCCTTCGGGGAAGATCATCACCTGCTCATCGTTACGCACCTTTTTAATCAGGTCGCGGATGGCATACGGGTTGTCTGGGCTCACCGGCAGCGCGCGCACAAAGTTGAGGAATGGCTTAATCCACCATTCATTGGCGCGCTGGGTATCAATTGCAAACGTCGGGCGGATTGGCAGGAAAATCGCCAACAGCGCCGCATCCAAAAACGACTGGTGGTTGCAGATGACAACTAACCGCTTCGGCAGCTTTTTTAGGTTCTCCAAACCGCGCACTTCAATCCGGAACAGCGGCCCCAAAACCCAGCGTAACAGCATTTGCTTGCGCGCGTGCGGCAACATGCCAACGCTGCACAGCACCACGAACAGGTTAGCGCCCATCAGCACGCCAATCACACCCAGTAGGCTCATGCCAAAGCTGAGTAGGGCCCCGCTGGCAACAGCACCCGCCACAATAAACAGAGCATTAAGTACGTTGTTCGCCGCAATAATGCGCGATTTGATCTCGGCCTTACCCACCGCCTGAACATAGGCGTAAAGCGGTACGGTAAACACGCCACCCGCCACTGCCAGCCCTACAAAACTGAGCATCACCGGCCAGAACACCGGCACGGTCAGCAAGTCGCTAATCCCGCGCAAGCCGTCACCAAATTGGGGCATCATCGGGGTAAATAGCAGAATGCCAAACCCGAAAACCGACATCATCAGTGCGGCCATCGGCACGTATTCCAGCGTAATCTTATCCTTCAGAATCTTCTGGCACATCACCGAGCCGATCGCGATACCGATCGAGAACAGCGACATCAGGAAGGTCGTCACCAGCTCATCACCCTGCAGCAGCTGCGCGCCATACACGGGGATGAGGCTGAGCAACACACCGCCCACCAGCCAGAACCACGAAATAAACAGCAGAGCCCCCAAAATACCGTCTCCGCCACCTTTGGCCTGCTTTACCACACGCAGGCTTTCAGCCAAGAAGTTACGCGAGACGGTGAGGTGCGGGTCAAGCCCGCGTACAATCGGAATCCAGTAACTGGCCACAAGCCCCAGCAACGCTACGGTCACGCAGGTGGCACCTACCAGATAAATACCATGGGTCTGTAAAATCAGCGCGCCGCCATACATGGTACCCAGCAGAATGGCGAGGAAGGTACTACCTTCAAAAATCCCATTGGCGGCAACTAATTGGTTTTTATGCAGAACCTGCGGCAGGATGCCATATTTAATCGGGCTGAAAAACGTGGAGTGCATCCCCATCAAAAACAGCAGCAGGAACATGCCCCACAGGTGGCCATCTAAAAACACCAGCGTTCCCGCCAGCACAATCAGCACTTCGCTGAGCTTGATCCAGCGGATCAGGTTGGTCTTTTCAAACTTATCGGAAAGCTGGCCCGCAAGGCCGGAGAACAGCACATACGGTAGCATGAAGATACCACCGCCCAAACTCACCAGCACCGCTGCATTTAGGCCGTAAGCCGTGGCCAGCTTATAGGTTACCAGCATCATTAACGCGCTTTTAAACACGTTGTCGTTAAACACGCCTAACACATGGGAAAGGAACAGGGGCAAATAGGTGCGTTGGGTCAATAAGGCCATGCTGCTATTCTGGCGTATTTAAATGCCTTGTCTAGCGTCAAGGGTCAGGAATAAGGCAGTAAAAAGCCCTCTCGCATGAGAGGGCTTTTTACTGGTCGGGGCGAGAGGATTCGAACCTCCGACCTCTTCGTCCCGAACGAAGCGCGCTACCAGGCTGCGCTACGCCCCGACCGATTGGCGATGTAGCGCATCTTAAAGGCTTTCGCAAGGGGCATGTGCGGTTTCCTGAATCATTGGAGTCCGATAGAACCAAAAAAGCCCCCGTAAAGGGGCTTTTTGCGACCGGTACGTCTAAGCTTTAACGCCAATCTCCTGAAAAGCGGTATGTAACGACTGATCCATTTTGACAAACGCCCCGTCGATCGACTTCACATTGTCGGCCACGCGGTTGGAGGCTTCGGCGGTATCGTTGGCCGCCTCCACAATCCCGCCCATGTTACTTTCGGCCGAGCGCACGCTATCGGTGGCCTTATCCAAGCTATGGGTGATTTCCTCGGCCACGCTGGATTGCTCCTGTACCGCACTCATCACCGCGTGGGTGGCGTCGCTGATGCGGGTAATCGAGTCGCTCACGTTTTGAATGGCTTCCACCGTCTTGCCGGTTACTTCCTGCATGCCGCGCACGTGCTGGGTAATTTCTTCGGTCGAGGCCGCCGTACTGCTGGCCAGTTTCTTCACTTCATCGGCTACCACGGCAAAGCCTCGGCCGGCTTCACCGGCGCGGGCAGCTTCAATGCTTGCGTTGAGAGCCAGAAGGTTAGTTTGCGCAGCAAGGCCTTGAATGATTTCAATTACCTGAAACACGCGCTGACCAGCCGTTTCCATTTCGCGGGTGACGGTCATGGCGCCATTGGCCACCTGCACGGTGGTATTCACCAAATTGCCGGTTTCGGTGGTGTTGCGCGAGATGTCCTGAATCGCGAGGCTCAGCTCCTGCACAGCCCGGTTTACATCGCTAATCGAGGTACTGGCCTGTGCGGCATTGCCCAAAACCATTTTGGATTGGCTGGAGGTTTCTTCACTCGCAGCCACCATGGTCGAAACCGATTCCGACGCCTGCTTGGTCGAGGTGCTGATTTCGGTCTTGCGATGGTTGTACGAGCTGCCAAGCTTTAGCAGACTTGCGGTAAGCGCACGGCTAATGGCGTAGCTGGTTCCGGCAAACGCGAGCAGCACAAACAGTAGGGCTGCACCGCCGCCTATCATAAGCTCCATCCCTGCAGCTACCGCATCGGCCCCAGCCTGTCGTCCTGCTTCGGCTTGAGCCTCCATCGTCTCGTCAATCACGTCGGAAATTTCGGAATAGAGTTTCAACGAAGTGGCCATAAAGAGTTCTTGGGCCAGTTTTTGGTCGTTCTGGCTGGAGGCAGCCAGAACCGCTTCACCGGACTTCACATAAGAATCCCAAAGGGCGCTCACCTTGGCGACGGACTCCTTCTGGTTCAGGTTCGGTAAAGCGGCAAAACCGGCAATGTTTTCGTTAAACTGGACGATTTGTTTAGCCACACGCCCTGCGTTAAAGGTTTTGTCATCTTCGGTATCGGCCATGATGTGTGTGGCGGTACGGATGCGGTGCACCTTCAGCGCGTCGTTCATAAGCCCCAAATGAGTCATGGCCGGGAGGTTGCTACCCGTTACCTGCTCAACCGACTTTTCCGCTTGCAATGTCTGGTAGCCGACAAAAATGCCTCCCAGTAAAATAAACCCGCCAAGAATGGCATTGTAGGTGGTGATCTTGGTCTTGATGTCCATGTTTATTCTTCTCGTTCTTTGACGGAAGGCTAGCACAGGGCAGGGGCGCATAAAACAATCACTCCCGATGCGGATAAGGGAGTTAATAAATGCATTTGATATAAGTATTTATGAGTAAAGGTTTTTTAGGGTGTGATGGTACAGATGTGTACCTCCGCAAAGAGTCCTCTATATCAACAAAATGCGGCCAAATGGCCACAAAATGTCAGACTACCGAAACATAGTTAATTGAAGGCTTTCAAGAAAAAGGCGACAGCACTCTTTACATAGTGTTCAATCTGGATCTCCGTAGGTATAGCAATCAGGTTTAAGCGTCGTCCTTCACACATGCGATTTCCTATCAATAAAGCAACATAAAAATCAGCAGCTAAAGCAGTGTCGTCCGTCTTGAGCTCGGCCCTTTCACGCAAGCGTTCCATAATAGCATTTACAGCATTGTGAAACGGTTCAGGTCCACGGGCGTAAAAGGCACGTCCAAGTTGAGGGTTATGAGTTGTTTCAGTTATGATCAGTCGGTTAAGATCCAGCCCTGCCTCGCTTGTAATAAGTTGCATCAGCGCGATTCCAAGGCGCTCAAGGGCTTCGCGTCCACTTAAGTTATCGGGGACTTGCAGAATATCATCGGGCAAATAGTGTTCGCACTTCGATAATATGATTTCCATGAAAAGTGCGTTTTTATCGGGGTAGCGGCGGTAAAGAGTCAGCTTCGATACATTCGCCTCTTTGGCGATTTGCTCCATGGTGGTGCCTTGCAATCCCTCGCGCATGAACAGTTGTCCTGCCGCCTTCAAAATCTGTTCGTCCTTGCGGAAGTCAACAGGGCGGCCGCGGGGGCTGGGGCAGAGGGAGAGTTTCATGGGGACGCGTATTTCGATAGGATCATTAATACCCTTAAACATATCATGGTTAAAAAGGGGCGGCAACCCGCATACGTTGCAGTGCGTGATAAGTGTGGAGTTTCCACACGCATCGTACTTTGTTCACCTCACAAACTAGGCTAGAATCAGGCATGGATCTAACCCACATCACCACACGTGCCCAGCTTCAGGCGGCGATAGAAGCCTTTGAAGGCTGCACTCTCAAAGCATCTGCCAAGCGCATGGTGTTTGCCGATGGTGACCCAAACAGCCGGATTGTTCTGATAGGCGAGGCCCCCGGCGCGCAGGAGGACGAAGTCGGTAAACCGTTTGTAGGCCGCAGCGGACAGTTGCTCGATAAAATGCTGGCCGATATCGGCTTAAGCCGGACCACTGCAGGCAAAGGGGGGGTCTACATCACCAACACCGTATTCTGGCGTCCGCCAGACAACCGTACGCCCACAGCGGCTGAAATCCTGAGCTGTCGTCCGTTTTTGCTGAAGCACTTGGAGCTCGTTCAACCCAAAATCATCGTGATGGTGGGCGGCACCGCGGTTAAGGCAGTGTTGCAAACCAAGGAAGGTATCGGCCAGTTCCGTAACCGCTGGCTGGAGTTCGATGTGCCCAACGTCGGTAAAGTGCCAACTCTCGCCACGTTCCATCCGGCCTACCTGTTGCGCAACCCGCCAGCTAAAAAGGATGCTTGGGCCGATTTGCAGATGCTGCGGGAAAAGGCGGAAGAGCTGGGGCTTTTGCCAACACAGGCGACAGCGGCATAATTCATCGAAAAAGAAAAAGACGCTTTCGGAAGAGTAACGTCCCAAAAGCGCCTTTTACGGGTCGGGGCGATAGGATGTGAACCTACGGCGTTCCGCCAAAGGCGGACTACTAAAAGTAACGCCCCCAGCGTGGTGCGCAGCACCTGTAAATGGATATTTAAGAAAAGAAAAAGACGCTTTCGGAAGAGTAACTTTCCAAAAGCGTCTTTTACTGGTCGGGGCGATAGGATTTGAACCTACGACCCCTACACCCCCAGCGTAGTGCGCTACCAGACTGCGCTACGCCCCGACCGAGGGTGGATGTAGCCCAAAATGAGCTTCTTCGCAAGCCGGTTGACGCAAAACTTCAAGTCCTCCAGCTGGGTTATGCGCCGTTGCAGCCCAAAAGCTGCACACGGCACAGGCACTTTGCCTAGCCGCTTGGTGGTAACCGGCGTACCCTCCGGCGTATGAGCTTGAAAATCGGAATCCTTCACGAGGCCGCCCTCACCGAGGGCAAGGAACAACGCGTCGCCATGACGCCGGACGCGTTGGCGCGTCTGGAAAAGAAACTCCCTGCACTTACAGTGTACGTGCAGGCCGGGGCAGGGGTGGCCGCCGGATTTACCGACGCGGCGTATGAGGTAGCCGGTGCCACGGTGGTGCCAGACTTTGCGAAAGAGAAAATGGACATCTTGCTCCGCGTCTCCACGCCTTCTGCCAAGGAAAAGCTGCCCCTGAAAGACGATGGCCTGCTGGTCTGCCTCACCGCAGGACAGGACAGCTGGGGCACCTTGGCCAAACAAGCCCACCACGTGCTGGCACTCGAAAAACTGCCGCGCACCAGCCGCGCACAAGCGCTGGATGTACTCAGTTCTCAAGCCAACTTAGGTGGCTATGCCGCCGTGCTAGGCGGCGTGAGCTATCTGCCGCGCCTGATGCCCGTATTAATGACCGCGGCAGGCTCCAGCAAGCCCGCCAACGTGCTTGTACTAGGTGTCGGTGTAGCTGGCCTGCAAGCGATTGCCACCGCCAAGCGTTTGGGCGCTCAAGTGAAGGCGTTCGACGTGCGTCCGGAAGTCTCGGAACAGATTAAGAGCCTTGGCGCCAAACCGGTGATTTTTGACGACCCCAACGTGGCGACCGAAGGCAAGGGGGGCTATGCGGGCTCCTTGGACGAAGCTGGACAAGCCCACTTGCAAAGCCTGCTGGCGCCGTTTGTCGCGGAATCGGACCTTGTCATTTCCACCGCTCAAGTACCCGGCAAACCCGCACCGGTGCTGATGGATGAACAGACCGTTGCCTCGATGAAGGCCGGTAGCGTGGTCGTCGATATGGCCTGCGGCGGCTATAATAAGCAGCACGGTATCAAGGGCGGTAACTGCCCCGCCAGCCGCGCCGACGAAGTTGTCAGCGTGGGCCACGGTGTAACCGTGGTGGGCGAAACCAACTGGGTCAGCCGCGTGGCAGGCGATGCCAGCCGCTTCTGGGCGCAAAACATGGTCAACCTCCTCAGCCTGCTGGTGGTGGACAATGCCCTCAGTTTTGAAGACGAATTGATCGCCGCCATGGCCGTGGTCAAGGCCGGAAAGGTGGCAGCGTAATGCGCGCATGTCTCCTTACCTTAAGCGTTGTCGTGCTCTGTGGCTGCGGCGCAGGGCGCTACTTTCCGCAGGCCGATCAATGCATGGCGCCAACCCCTAAAGAAGCCCGAATTACCAAGAAAGCATGGATGTAATGGACCTCTCTCCGCTCACAATTCTCACCGTTATTTTTGTTCTTAGCTGCGTCGTCGGCTACTTCGTGGTGTGGGGCGTTACGCCTGCACTGCACACGCCGCTGATGGCGGTCACGAATGCCATCAGCGGCATCGTGGTCGTCGCCGCGATGCTGGTCGTTGGGCCGGATATCTTGGGCGCCGACGTCTGCAGCGCACTGCCGTGCCCGTACCCGGAATATACGGGGCTGTTCCAATGGACGGCGCGTATCATTGGCTTTGTCGCCGTGGTTCTGTGCGCCATTAACATTTTTGGTGGCTTTGCCATTACCGGCCGCATGCTGGCCATGTTCAAACCCAAAGCCCCCAGTGCCGCTGTCAAAGCTGCCCAACAC
Source organism: Alphaproteobacteria bacterium (assembly GCA_027485835.1). GTDB lineage: Bacteria > Pseudomonadota > Alphaproteobacteria > UBA2136 > UBA6156 > UBA6156. The sequence continues at coordinate 129,512 of JAIXQG010000002.1, read as the reverse complement.
GCTAAGGCAGGAGAATAAGTCATGTTGTTCCTGATCAATTCCGACGTCATGGTTCTGCTGGGTCTGCTCTCGGCACTGCTGTTCGTGATGGGCCTTAAAGGCCTTGCCCACCCCAAAACCGCGCGCCGCGGTAACCTGTTTGCCATGCTCGGTATGGGGGTTGCGGTGGCCACGGCCATGATGGTGCCGCAAGTCGGCGCCTACCTCTGGATCATAGCGGGTCTCGCTCTGGGTGCCGTCATCGGTATCCCCATGGCCCGCAAAACGCCGCTCACCGCCTTGCCCCAACTGGTGGCGGCCTTCCACAGCTTTATCGGGCTGGCCGCCACGCTGGTGGCCGTGGGCATGTACCTGCGCCAGATGACCTTTAATGCGCTAGACGGTGGCACCGCTGCCGAAATGGGTATCGGCGCCGCCATCGGTATGATCACCTTCACCGGTAGTGTGGTTGCCGCCCTCAAGCTGCAAGGCGTCATCGGCGGTAAGCCATGGGGCTGGAGCGGTCGTCACTTCCTCAACCTCGGCCTCGCGCTGGCCCTCGTGCTGGCCATGCTGCTGTTTATTATGCAGCTCACCTTCCTGCCGCTGTTTGCCATCGTGATCATCTCCGCCATCCTTGGTGTGACGCTGGTTGCAGCTATCGGCGGCGCGGATATGCCCGTGGTAGTCAGCATGCTGAATAGCTACAGCGGCTGGGCCGCTGCCGCTACCGGCTTTATGCTGGAGCAACCGGTGCTGATCATGACCGGCGCCTTAGTCGGCGCCAGCGGTGCCATTCTCAGCTACATCATGTGCAAGGCCATGAACCGCAGCTTCCTCAGCGTGATCATGGGCGGCTTCGGGGCCGAACCCACCACCGCAGGCGCCGAAGCCGGCCCCGCCATGAGTGTGAAGGAAGCCGGTGCCGACGATGCCGCTTACATGATCTCCAACGCCGCCCGCGTGATTATCGTGCCGGGCTACGGTATGGCGGTCGCCCAAGCCCAACACGCCGTGAAGGAGCTTTACGTGCTGCTGGAAGAGAAGGGGATTGCCACCGAGTTCGCCATCCACCCCGTCGCGGGCCGTATGCCGGGCCACATGAATGTGCTGCTGGCCGAAGCCGATATTCCGTACGACAGCGTGCACGAGCTGGAAGACATCAACCCGCGCTTTAAGGAAACCGACGTGGTGCTGGTGCTGGGCGCGAACGACGTGGTCAACCCCGCCGCCCAAACCTCGCCCGGTAGCCCCATTTACGGCATGCCGGTGCTGGAGGCTTGGAAAGCCCAGCAGGTGTATGTGGTTAAGCGCAGCCACCGCCCGGGCTATGCGGGGGTCGATAACCCGCTCTTCGGCATGGAAAACTGCGCGCTGGTGCTGGGCGATGCCAAGGCGATTGTCGAAAGCCTCGTCACCGCGCTCAAGGCGTCGTAGTCAGCCAATATACGGCGGGTGTGCATAAAATATGTGCACACCCGCCACACTGGATGACACAGAGGACTGTTTTTGCAGCATCCGCAGCGGGAACACCTTGCCGTTGAAAGGGTTGTGCGGTACAGGAATGATACGTTTCGAAAAAATAAAAGTATGGTGAACTATGAGCTTTAAGCGTGTATGGGGTCGGGTAAGTTTGATGGCGTTGGCCGTAGCCACGCTGGTTCCGGCTGTACATGCCGAAGAGGCTGCGTCGGCCGCCGTGCAAAGCCATGAGGACCAGTTCCTCACGCTGATCACCGAGAACGACAAGTACTTCGGCAATACCGACCGCCACTACACCAATGGCGCGAAAATCGAGTACACCCGCGTGCACAACGGTGCACCAAGCTGGGTGGAAAAAACCGGCGAGATCCTGCCGTTCCTGAACACCGACGGCGACAAAGTGGCCGGTACCTTCAGCGTCAACCACGCCATTTTCACGCCGGATAACGCCGAAAGCCCCACCCCGAACCGTGAAGACATCCCCTACAGCGGGTTCCTCTTCACCAACCTCGGCTTCACCAACATGAAGGGCGATGTCTGGGATACCTACACCGCTACCGTCGGTCTGGTCGGCCCCTCGGCCCAAGGTAAGTACGCGCAGCGCGCCTTCCACGACTTCTTCGATTTTTACAAGCCCGCCGGCTGGGATGCCTATCACCTCAGCGACGAAGCGATCCTGAACGTCAGCTACCTGCGCCGCCACCGCAACGCGTGGGATGACTCCTACAACATGTTCGGCCGCGACTGGTTTGTCGAGCTGGAGCCCCGCTACGGTTTCGCCGCCGGTAACGCCTATACCTACGCCACCTCCGGCGCCACCCTGCGCTTTGGGCCAGAGTCTGCCAAGGGTCAGGACGAAGTGAGCTACATGGTACCCGGCATGCCCGGTACCGGCATCTTCAGCAAGGCGCCTAACTTCCTCTCGTGGTATGGCTTTGTGGGAGTCGATGCCCGCCTGATGGGCCGCAACATCTTCCTCGATGGCAACAGCTTCAAGGACAACGGCGCCCACGTGACCAAAAACCTGCTGGTCGGCAACGCCACCGCCGGTGTCGCCGTCACCGCCGGTAAATACCGCGGTACGGTCAGCATCAATCAGATGACCAAGGAATACAAGGGCCAGCCCGCCACCGACGTCTTCGGCCAGCTGACTCTCGGCTACCGCTTCTAAGCAAAGCGCACGCACAAGGGGCCCCACAGGTGGGGCCCCTTTTTTATATCAGAGTGGTGAAACGATCAAAACGGCGCGTGCAAGTCGGGTGTTGCTGGGGAAGTCCATCAGCAGTGTCCGCTCTTGCAAAACATCCTCATAATGTTCGCTATTCCATTCAAGCTTGATCAACCGAAGCTTAAGCTTGGAAGCGCGCTTTCCAAGCTTTTCAAGCTGCTTGGTATTGTGGCTGTAGTCGTGGGCTGTATCAAACAACATATAAACTGGTAGAGTAAGCTTAACAGCGACTCCCATGGGGTTTCTAAGGTCGTTTGAATGTCTATCCCACAGGGTATCAATAATAGATCCTAGGGTGGTGTGGCAGCTGTCCGTATCCTCGCAAAAAAACGAGCGGGGTTTTTGGGAGCGCAATGTCATGCAGTATCTCCAGTCAAGCGGGGAAGGTGGCGGCAGTATACAGGGCAAAACGTCCTGAGCAAGTCACAACATCTGAAAAAAAAGAACCCTGCCGAAGCAGGGTCTCATATCGAAGGGGCAGGGGCTCAGATGCCGAGGATGTCTTCCATCGACCGACGCGGACGCACCAGGGACGGCACGAACAGCAGCAGTACCAGTGCAACAGCCGCAAGAATCGCAGCGACGCTCAGGGCACCTTCCGGTGCGCGCTGCAAATAGGTGGCAGCAAGGCCGATTACGCCAAGGGCGGCGACAGAGAGAAGGGTCTTCATAATAAACCTCACAGAATAAGCGGCAACGCCGCATGGGGAAAAGGGCTAGCCGAAGCTATGACCCAAGGATAAGTGCCGAAACCCGCCACCGGCAACCCCAACGGCACGGTAAAACGGCTGCCAACAGCCAACCTCGTAAGGTTAAAACAAGAAAACCGCAGAAATCTGCGGTTTTTCGTAAGCTTTCGGTAACTTTAGGCTAAGCAGCGCTTAGTGGCCCTTATACTTGGCAATTGCCATGGCGGCCAGCGGGGCCTCCACCAGCATGGCCAGCGTAATGGTCAGTGCGGCGGCGATGTTCACGCCGGAGGGCACATTTAAAGCACCCAGAATCGAGGATGCAATCAGCCCGGTCGCAAAAGCCCCAAGGGCAATAAGGGTCATGCGGCGTTTGTGAGTCATAAAGGTCAGTCTCCGTTTCGTTTCGTCAGGTCGGTAACCAACCTTTCACAAAACGCTTATGGGGAGTTGACTGTATACGTGCTGACAGGGCGGCTGACATATCTTGAGAAAATCAAATGTAGCTTCGAATTAAGAAAACGAAAAAACGTAAATCCGATGATATATTGAGCGCAAAGATACGTATAAAAAAATATAGTAGAAAGAAGTAAGAAGAAAGTTGTAAAAAATGTTGACTGTGTGAATTAAACCTAGGTAATATGTAGAGGTAATAAAGAAAACCCTTAGCAGCTGAATCACGGAAAGACTAGCTACTAAGAGGCGCAAGTTGTTAACGCTTTCGGTAAAGATAAGGCCTTATCTTTCCTTCGAGCTTCCTAATGGCAATAGGCCTCGTTGCGGATTAATCTTTAACAACTATATATAGTGTATCTGATGGTTTTGGGGTGTGCAACCCCTTTTTTAGTTTGTTATGTGCCTAAAAAGCCCCTCTTTCCGAGGGGCTTTTTCCAAATGGGCGCTTTGGAACTAGAAGTCCATCCCGCCCATGCCGCCCATACCGCCGGGCATACCGCCAGCCGAGGCCGACTTCTGCTCAGGGGCATCGGTGATCATCACCTCGGTGGTCAGCATCAGGCCGGCCACACTAGCGGCGTTCTGCAGCGCGGTGCGCACCACCTTGGCGGGGTCGATGATACCGGCCTTGAACATATCGTCCTCGTACTCACCGGTGGCGGCGTTGTAGCCCGAGGAGGTACCCGTGGCTTCCTTCACCTTACCGGCAATCACGGCACCGTCTTCACCGGCGTTGTTGGCAATGGTGCGCAGCGGGCTTTCCAGCGTGCGGCGGATGATATCGATACCGACCTTCTGGTCTTGGTTGGCACTTGCAAGGCCTTCCAGCACCTTTAGGCAGCGGATGAGGGCGGTACCGCCACCGGCCACAACACCTTCTTCCACAGCGGCGCGGGTGGCGGCCAGTGCGTCGTCAATGCGGTCTTTCTTTTCCTTAACCTCAACTTCGGTGGCACCGCCAACCTTGATCACGGCCACACCGCCGACCAGCTTGGCAAGGCGCTCTTGCAGCTTTTCGCGGTCGTAGTCGCTGGTGGTGGCTTCAATCTGCTGACGGATTTGCTGGCTGCGGCCATCAATCGCGCTCTTGTCGCCTTTGCCTTCCACAATGGTGGTGGCGTCCTTGCTAATGGTCACGTTGCCAGCCTTACCCAGCATATCCAGCGTGGCGGCTTCCAGCGTCATGCCGGTGTCCTCAGAAATCACCACACCACCGGTCAGGGTCGCAATGTCTTCCAGCATGGCCTTGCGGCGGTCGCCAAAGCCGGGGGCCTTCACGGCGCATACCTTCAGGCCGCCGCGCAGCTTGTTCACTACCAAGGTGGCGAGGGCTTGGCCTTCCACGTCTTCGGCAATAATCAGCAGTTCGCGGCCGCTTTGCGCGATAGGTTCCAGCACCGGCAGCAGTTGCTCCAGGTTGCTAATCTTGCGGTCGGCGATCAAAATCAGCGCGTCCTTCATTTCCACAACCATCTTCTCGGGGTTGGTAATAAAGTACGGGCTCAGGTAACCGCGGTCGAACTGCATGCCCTTCACGGTTTCCAGCGTGGTTTCCAAGCCCTTGGCTTCTTCTACGGTAATCACGCCTTCTTGGCCTACGGCTTCCATCGCGTCGGCAATGTAGGCACCAATGGTGGTGTCGCCGTTGGCCGAGATGGTAGCCACTTGGGCGATGTCCGCCTTGCCGTTCACCTTCTTGCTCTGCTTGGCGATTTCTTCCACCACGGCCTTCACGGCGGTATCAATACCGCGCTTCAAGTCCATCGGGTTCATACCGGCGGCCACGGCCTTGCTGCCTTCCACAATAATGCTCTGGGCCAGTACGGTGGCGGTGGTGGTGCCGTCGCCCGCTACGTCTACGGTCTTGCTGGCAACTTCACGTACCATTTGCGCGCCCATGTTCTCAAACTTGTCGGCAAGGGTAATTTCCTTCGCAACACTCACACCATCCTTGGTCACGCGCGGCGCACCGAAGGATTTGTCGAGCACCACGTTGCGGCCCTTCGGCCCAAGGGTGGCTTTAACGGCGTTGGCAAGGGTGTTGACGCCAGCCAGCATTTTGCTACGGGCGTCGGTACCGAATTTCAATTCTTTAGCCATAGTATCTTCTCCTGATTTCTTAACTTAAAACGCGTTACTTAACGATGGCGATAATGTCGTCTTCTTTCATGACGAGCAGTTCTTCGCCGTCAATCTTCACTTCGGTGGCGCTCCATTTGCCGAACAGAACCTTGTCGCCAACCTTCACTTCCAGTGCTACGCGGTTTTCGCCGTCTTCATCCCAACGGCCCGGGCCGGTCGCGACAACTTCGCCTTGTTGCGGCTTTTCCTTGGCGTTGTCCGGAATAATGATGCCGGATACGGTCTTTTCCTCGGCGGCAAGGCGCTTGATGACCACGCGGTCGGCCAGAGGCTGGATTTTGGCAGCAATGCTCATGTGTGCTCTCCTGTTTCGTTACAAATCAATATAATCTACCGCAACCGAAGAATTTAGCACTCCCGATTGCAGAGTGATATTTAGCACTCCGCAAAACCGAGTGCAAGGGGGGAGTGGGCATCTGCCTAAAAAATGCCGTGGCATGTTCAGCCACGGCAGAAAAAGGCCGCTGAAGGACTACTTAATAATCCAATCCGTCTTACTCAACGTGGTCAGGTTTTTGTGCCCCGTTTCGGTAATCACCACAACATCCTCAATCCGGCAGCCGCCCACACCGCCGGAGATACTTTTATCGGTGTAATACAATCCGGGTTCCACACTGGTCACCATGCCGGGTTTGAGGATGCAATTGATGGCCGAAATTGTGCGCGGGCCGGGGTCGTGAAGCTCTAACCCCACGCCGTGGCCGGTGCCATGGAACATCCCATAGGGGTTACCGTTTTTATCGGTGCCGGTGGTAAAACCGTGCGCCTCCAGCGTGGCCACAACAGCGGCATGAATATCCTTGCCGTTCAAACCGGGCTTAAGCTGCTTTAAACCGGTTTTCTGGGCATCTAACACCGCGTTGTAAACCTTGCGGTGCCAAGGGCTGGGTTTGCCCTTGAGAACCGTGCGCGTTAGGTCTCCCCAATAGCCGTTGGGGTGTTTGGGGAAGCAGTCGATCACGATGAATTCATGCGCCTTCAGCGGCCCAGTACCACGTGCATGCGGCATAGCGCCTTGCACGCCACCGGCCACTACAGGCCCATGGTGAAATTCTTCGGCACCAAAACGTGCCAGCAGGCCGTTCATTTCACCTTGCATAATTTCGCTCGTAAGCACCGCACCCTGCCACATCAAAACATGGTCTGTTTTGCGGATTTTTGCCGCCGCCAGAATACCAAACGCATGTTCAAACGCCTGCTCATTCAGCTTTTGCGCGGTTTTCAGCTTCTTAATTTCCTCGGCAGACTTTATCGCGCGTTGCTCAAAAAACAGGGCACGCTGCGCTACTGCCAACGGCAGGCCATGCTCTTTTAATTTCAGAAACAATCCTGTCGGAAAATGGTTTGGCACTTCAATCGTATCGGGCTGGGCTTTTTCTTGTGTGGTCAGGTAGCGCAGCATGGCTTCCAGCGTCATGGGTGCACCTTTGAGGGTTGTACGCACCTCGCCAAACGCATGAATCTTGTCGACCTTAGCTGTCTTGCGCATAAGTCCGATTTCCAGCTCGCTGACGATAATGTGCGTAACGCCTTTAGGCGACTTATACCACAGCGCAGGGTCACTGATTTGGGTGGCGGTGGCGTAGCGCCAGTCGGGGCCGTTTTCATACAGCAGTTGAGCAGGTTTCATACTCACCACCCTAAGCAAAAAGCCACCGCAACGCGATGGCTTTTTAACCAACTTGGCAACTTGCCGCCTAGGCGTGTTGCCAAACCTGCGCAACCCAGTGAGCGTGCTCGTGCTGCCAAACCTTTTTCAAGCCCAGCGCGCTGTAGCAAGCTTCAATCTGCTCGGCTTGGTCGGTGGTGAAGCCTGAGAGAATCAGGCTGCCGCCTTGAGCGGTGCAAGCGGTGAGGGGCTTAGAGAGCTCCAGCAGCGGCTGCAGCAAAATATTAGCAAAAACCAGATCAAACTGTTGGTCGCTCGGCGGTACTTCGCCCTCGTAGCAGGTCAGTTTGTCGGCCACACCATTCAGTTGGCCGTTTTGGATGTTGATTTCGACACTCGGCTCATCATTATCAATGCACACAAACGGTGTGCCATCGCGCTTGGCGGAGGCAATGGCGAGAATGCCGCTACCAGCGCCAAAGTCCAACCCGCTGGTAAACGGGGTGCTGCGCTGTTCCATCAGGTGCATATAGCCCAGCAGGCAGCCGGTGGTGGTGGCGTGCTCGCCGCTGCCAAAGGCACGGTTGGGCATGATGTCGAGCTTAATCAGGTCGGCGGGGGCGTCTTCATCGTTGCGTGCAATAAAGTACGGCCCAATCACCAGCGGCGGGAAAAGCTCACGGTTTTTGGCGATATAGTCGATGCTGGTGTCCACATCGTCAAAGCTTGGGCTGGTCTCAACAATGCTGCTCAAGGCGCTGAGCAATTCCGGTTTGGCATCGGGTGATAAAAAGAAGGTATAGCGGTAGTTGTCGGTATTGCTGCTGTCTTCACCCACATCAAGGCTAAGGCCAGAGAGGGTATCGGTCAGGTTCAGCATGGCGTCGGCAAGGCTTCGCGGGGCGGTGAGGGTGGCGGAAAGAAGTGTGCTCATAGGCAGTTGTTTAACACGTGAGGCGAATCGAGAACAAAGGAAAACACGCATTCGTCTTACAAATGCGTGGAGTATGGTTATCTTTAAAAGATAAGACGAGGGGAGGTTGTATTTAAGATACGTCTTAACATTTTGTTTTATAATGCTTATGATGATAGTGTTGTACGAAGTTGCACAAACTCTATCCGCTCCCTCTTGCTGTTGCTAATGCCTTGGGTCTAACTATGGGACAAAAGCCCGCAACGTCTGGCAAAAAAAATAATAACGGAAATACGGACGCCCCCATGAACTCCCTCACTATTAAACAGCGGCTTATCGGCTTGAGCCTGATGATATTTGTAAGCCTTTCCGCGATAACCGGGGTAGGTCTTTATCAGATGAAGAATATGAAATCTGAGTTGGATATGATTACCGACAACTGGGCTCCATCTGCCATCGCAGCTTACAAAATGCGCGTATCCTTACGAGACCAGCGTTTGGGGACGTTTAGTCACACTATGGCGGATACCCCGGAAGAAATGGAAAAGCGTGAAGCTCGCTTTAAGAAGTTTACGGATCAGTTTTATGAAGATAAAGCCGAATATGAGAAATTAATTCAAAGTGATGAGGAACGTAAGCTTTTTGAAGCCTTTGTAAAAAGTAACGAAGCGTATGAAGCGCGTATTCAAGAAATTCTGACGATTTCCCGCGATATGGCACGCAAACGTGAGGCGCAAAACGAGCTACGCAACAATAGCCGTGAAGTATTTGATAAGATGATGGCAGACTTGAAGGCTCTCTCCGACTTTAACGTAGATGGCATGACACAAAGTGGATTGAATGCCGATAAAGACTTCCAGAATGCAATTATAATACTAATCATTGTAGCCAGCATAATTGCTGTACTTGTCGCTCTAGTTACCTTCCCCGTTATGTTCGGGATTACCAAGGGTATGACGGAGCTGAACCGTGCGTTTGGAGCTCTCTCTCAACTCGACCTACGCGTGCGCGGTAAGGTGGAAAGCAAGGACGAAATCGGCACGGCGCTGGACCAATTCAACAAAACTGCGACCGAGCTGACCGGTGTGGTACGCGGCACTCAAGAAGCCAGTCATACCGTAAGCGCCGCAGCACACGAGCTTAGCGCCGGTATGGAAAGCATTGCCGCAACCACGCACCAGCAAGAAGCCGCGCTGACCAGTATTGCCGCGAGCCTGGAAGAAACCTCTGCCTCTGCCGCCGAAGTGAACAACAAGGCGCAACGCAGTGGCCGTGCTACCGATGATATCGTCAATGCCATTAACGGCGTGATGGCGAACATCACCGAGCTCTCAACCAACGCCAACGCGATTGGTTCGGTATTGGAAGTTATCAAGGGTATCTCCGAACAGATCAACCTGCTCTCGCTCAACGCCGCCATTGAGGCTGCCCGTGCGGGCGATGCCGGCCGCGGGTTTGCCGTGGTAGCCGACGAAGTGCGCAAACTGGCAGGCTCCACCAGCTCCAGCACCGACGAAATCGCCAAAGTGGTGACCGACCTACAAGCCAGCGTGAGCCGCACCAAGAATGCCCTCGACAGCGTTGGTAATGCCCTTGACGAAGTGAAGAGCAACTCGGCCAGCGTAGTTACTGCGGTCGGCCAGCAAACCATTGCCGTGAACACCATCAGCAGCAGCATTGGCGAGTTCCGTGCCCAAATGGCTGCTGTGATGCACAACGTGCAGGAAGCGCAGGTTGCAAGCGAAAGCCTCAGCCAGTCGGCCGAAGAGCTCAACCTGCAAACCAGCCGCTTCAAGGTATAAGCTGCCCCAACAAAAAAGCCCCCACGGGGGCTTTTTATGATTTCCAGCTACTCCGCCTTCGGCTTCATCAGCGGGAACAGCAGCACATCCCGAATGCTCGGCTGGTTGGTCAGCAGCATGGCAAGGCGGTCGATACCCAAACCTACGCCAAGGGCAGGGGGCATCCCCACTTCCAGCGCGTTGAGGAAGTCGTGGTCGAACGGCATCGCCTCGGCATTCCCCTTGCGGGCTTGCTCGGCTTGGCGCTCAAAGCGGCTGCGCTGGTCGATGGGATCATTTAGCTCGCTATAAAACTCGCCATGCTCGCGGCCGGCAATATACAGCTCGGCGCGCTGCGTCCAGCCGTGCCGACCGGGGATCTGGCGCACCAGCGGAGACGTTTCAATCGGGTAATCCATAATATACGTCGGCTGAATCAGCTGCTTTTCCACCAGCTCTTCAAAGCACAGTTGGAACACTTCGCCATAGCTCGGCAGCGGTGTCGGTACATCAACGCCCTTGGCTTTAGCGGCGGCGGCAAGGCCGTCAATGTGCTCAAGCTCGGCTTCGGTAAAGCCTGCAAGGTTTAGCAATGCGTCGCGCATTGTCATCTTTACAAAGTCCGGCGCAAAATCAATCACGTGTTCGCCGTACGGTATCGCGTGGTTACCGCACACCTTGGTTACGGTGTGGCGCAGCATCTCTTCCATCAGCTGCATGGCGTCCTCACGGGTGCCATAGGCGCTGTAAAACTCCAGCATGGTGAACTCGGGGTTGTGTTTGACCGAAATCCCCTCGTTACGGAAGTTCCGCGAAAGTTCGTACACGCGCTCAAAACCGCCCACCAGCAAGCGCTTCAGGAACAATTCCGGCGCAATGCGCATGTTCAATTCAAGGTCCAGCGCATTGTGGTGGGTTTTAAACGGGCGGGCACTGGCGCCACCGGCCTGCACTTGCAGCACGGGGGTTTCCACTTCCAAAAACCCACGGTCATCTAAAAAGCCGCGGATGGCCGAAATCGCACGGCTGCGCACTTCAAACACATGGCGGGTTTCCGGGCTGGTAATCAGGTCGAGGTAGCGCTGGCGGTAACGGGCCTCCACGTCAGCCATGCCGTGGTACTTGTCGGGCAGGGGCTGCAAACCCTTGGTCAGCAGCGTGAATTTCTGCACCGAAAGCGTCAGCTCACCCTTGTTCGTGCGGCTCATAGGGCCTTCCACGCCGATAATATCGCCCATATCGATGCAATCATTAAACAGGCCGAACACTTCCGCACCGCTGGCATCCACACTCAGCGAGATCTGCAATTGACCGGCACCATCCTGAATCCGCGCAAAAATCAGCTTACCAAAGGCGCGCAGCAGCATAACGCGGCCTGCCAGCTTGAAAACCGGCGTGGGGGCGTCGTGCAAAGCCTGCTGGCTATACGTTTGGGCGTCGGCATAGGTTTCGGCCAGCTGCACGGTGGTGGCGTTGGGCGTAAAGCCATTGGGGTAGGCTTCTCCGCCACGGCGCACATATTCGTTCAGTTTAAACTCACGCTGGGCGCGTAGGTCAGAAATCTCGGGGGCGTCGGGGGTGGTGTTTACGGTGCTCATGGCCCTGTTTGTAAGGCTTTAGCGGTAGTGTGGCAAGCCAGATGTGATATTTCTATGGGCAAACTGCATTTTTCCATTTGACGAAGAGCCGCCAATACAGTTAAACGTGCGCCGTGCGCTGCTGTAGCTCAGTGGTAGAGCGCGTCATTGGTAATGACGAGGTCGGCAGTTCAATCCTGCCCAGCAGCACCATTCTCTATTCTTCCCGATTGTATAGGCCGAAACCACCATCACTCGTGAGTCGTGTGGATATGCCTAAGCCAAAGCCGCTAAAATGCTTTTTGCATCGCTATGAGACCTCAGCACGTACCACTCACGGGCATATTGATGTGCTTTTTTCACCAACCGGCGGTAAGGTTTGGCCGTAGCGTAATGTTTGATTGGGGTTTGCGTGACCAATTGAGTCCATAAGAGCTCGTAGTTATCCGTCATTTCAATAATCTGTTCAAAGTTGGGGACGCCTTGCTTTTTGGCAATCAGGCTTGTGCCTTGGCACTCCGTAACAACATCAAAGCCAGCCTTCGTCAGCAAGGCTTTAAGGGTAGCATGGTTGTAGTTGAACACATGGGCATAGTGGAACCGTGTCTGGGGGGCGTGGCTAAGCGCCGCGATATCCGGCACGGCGATGGAGAGCAGCCCGTTCGGTTTAAGCAGGGCATGAATACGGGTTAACGTATCAAAGGGCTCTGGCATATGCTCGAGTACATGATTCAAGCTAATGATATCATAGCTTTCGGGAGCAAATCCTGCATTTTCAAGGGTCGTATGTTCAACCGGAAGATGAAGCGCAGTGCGCGTGTACTCGGCGTAACCGGCATTTGGCTCAATCCCCTCAGCCTTAAAGCCCTGTTGCAACGCCATGAAAAGAAATTCTCCACTGCCAGAGCCAATATCCAATAACGTACGCTGGTGGTCGTCAGCGTGCTTAAGTAAGTCGGACACACGCTGCTTGGCGCCGGGCGCATAACGCAGGGTATGTTTGAGTTTCGGCGTGAAGCTGGATTTATAACTCACGCGGTAATCGCGGTGATAAAACGCATCCAATTCCGCACGCGTCGGCATCGGGTGGGAATGTACCAGTCCACACGAGGTGCAAATAACAGTCGTAAGGGCTTGCCGCTTGCGGCCAATAAGGGACACAACGCGCCGTTCGTGCTTCAAACAGATAGGGCACGCAAAGTGTGCGTTAAGAAAATCGCCAACCTTCAGACTTTGTGCAGAATTCATACTTGTCATCCTTCGTTATGAACGGCAAGTTACGGGATGAAAATGACAGAAAACTTACAAAGACAAATCGAATCATGCGCATACTGCTTGTAGAAGACGACGCCATGCTGGCCGAGGCTGTTAAAGCCGGTTTGGAACAGGATGCGTATGTGGTGGATGCTGTTTCCACAGGCGCCGATGCCCAGCTGGCAGTCAGTACGCATCAGTACGATTGCGTGCTATTAGACCTTGGTTTGCCAGATGGTGACGGAATAAATGTCTTGAATATGCTGCGTAAGGCACAGAATCCGATTCCGGTAATAATTGTGAGCGCGCGCGATAAACTGGACTCAAAAATTACCGGACTAGATGCCGGCGCCGACGATTACTTGGTGAAGCCGTTTGACCTCAGGGAGCTGAAAGCGCGTATCCGTTCAGCCTATCGTCGGAAAGGGGGCGAGCCTCCTCAAACCCTCATAACATTTGGAAAATTAACATTGGATTGTAATAGTTTGCAGGCTACCTATGCTGGGGTGCAAATCGACCTGAGTGCCAAAGAGTTCCGCATTCTGCAACGCTTGGCAGAGCAAAAAGGCCAATTGGTGACGCGGGAACAGCTGGAAAACCTGATGTACGGCTGGGGGCAGGAGGTGGAAAGCAACGCGGTTGAGGTTCATATGCACCGGATCCGTAAAAAAACCTCGAAACATCTTGTTATTAATGTGAGATCCGCAGGATACCGGTTGAATGAAGAGCTTTAATATGCGTCGTTTGATACTCACACAGCGTTCCCGGCTGATTATTCTGTTATGCGGCCTGGTTGTTTCCATCTGGGCAGGCTTTTCGCTGTCGTCCTATCTATCCTTGCGCAAACAGTCTCAGGAGTTACTCGACAAGCAGGTTATGCAAATCGCGGTCATCATGGCGGAAACCAGTCTATTGAAGAAAGGTGAGGTTATCGTTGATAACAAAACGCAGCATTTTATTAGTCCTGATTACCTGCCACTGGCCTACGCCATGTTTGTGGAGGGCGAAGCGGTAAGGCGCACCAATTACGGCCCCGAGCTTAAACTTTCGGTACCTTATGGGTTTAGCGATATGCAGATTGAAGACAAGGTATGGCGTGTGTATCGGCTTGATACGCGGTCCTCTCAGACCAAAACCGATGTGATTGTGGCATTTGACTATAAACTGCAAAATCTGTTGGTAAAGCCGATGGTACGTATGCTGATAGGCCATTTCCTTCTCGAAATTGTCGTAATCCTATCCGCTATCGTCGTGAGTGTGCGGTGGGTGGATGGCAGCATGCGCAAGATCATCCGCCGTATCGCCCACATGAAGGTTGATAGTCTGGAAAATATCGACATAAAAGGCTTGCCTCCTGAATGGAAGCCATTGGTTATGTCATTCAATCAATTGCTCAAAAAGCTACGACAATCGCGGGATATTGAGCGCGAGTTTCTCTCCAATGCCGCACATGAGCTGCGTACCCCGTTAGCCGCTGTCAGAATGCAGGCGCAAATAGCCTTGGAAGAACGTGATGCAACCAAGGCCAGAGAGATGCTGAGAAAAATGATGCAGGGCGTGGACCGGGCAAGCCACGCGGTCTCTCAACTGCTTTTGATGGCGAAGCTGGATGCTCTGGCTAAACCGGAGTTGGAAGATGTACGTGTCGGTGAAGAAGTTGAGAATGTTATTCAGGATTTGGCGGAATTAAGCCAAAGCAGGAACATAGAAATCAACAACCAGATACCGACGAACCACACGCTCCGTGCCAACACGGTATTGTTTGGTATTTTACTGAGAAACCTTCTTGATAATGCGATTCGTTACAGCCCCGAGGCGACACAGGTTACAGTCACAGGCAGAAGCACCGACGAGGGTTATTGCTTGGAAGTCAGGGACCAGGGGCCGGGAATTCCAATTGAATGGCGAACAAAAGTACGTCAGCGGTTCTTACGTATGCCTGGCGCTCCTTCCACGGGCATCGGTTTAGGCCTTGCGCTGGTTCAGCGCATCGTCGACATGCATGGCGCCACTTCGGTTATCGAGGACGCCTTAGAAGAACAAGGCATGGTGTTTAAAATAGTATTTCAAAATAACAATTAGTGAAGCGTATGCGTTTACAGCGATGGTATTAGTAATGTGTAAAGAAAGAATGTTAGAAACTTTGTTTTATTGAAAAGAATAAATACAAATAACTCTTAGTGTAACGATATGATTCTTTTAAACATAAATGGCCCGATAAATGCACGCAAAACCACAGTGTGCCGCTTGCTGGAAAAGCGTCTAGAAAAATCTCTGTTTATTGAAGTAGACGATTTATTATCCGATGCAGATCAAAAGCGCTTGAAACTCGATTTTGAAGAAGGCATCAACCATCGCCTTCAAGTGCTGCAAACTACTCTTGCTCAGCATGTAAAAAAGCAAAAATTCAAAGTGATTCTTTTTGCGTATCCGATGAGTGAAGGGAACTTCCGGAGCTGGAAAGCTTTGGAAAAGGATGGAATCATATTTAAATCGGTAACTCTGGCTCCATCCCTTGAAATATGTAGCAAAAGCAGGGGAGTGCGAACCTTAACGAAATGGGAAGTGGAACGTATCAAGACGATGTATGAACAGGGATATCAGAACCCAGTTCATACCGACCTGATTATTGATAACGGCCACCAGACGCCACACGAGACGGCTGAAATTATAATAAAGTATATAAAATTAATGCAATCCGCACCCAACGACCTCGCTATTCCGCTCATCGTCGACTTCGACGGCACCATGCAGCTCTCTGACCTCACACTGGAAGGCTTGCTGTGGGTGCTTACCACCCGGCCGTGGCTGTTTTTCAAACTCATGTGGCTGCACCTGACCAAGGGCCGTGCCGCCATGAAGCTGACGCTGGAGCAGATGGCGGAAAAATACGACTGGGTGCCGGTGCTGCCGTGGGAAGAACGGGTGCTGGAGCGCATCGCGCAAGAAAAAGCCCGCGGCCGTACGGTGATTGTGGTCACCGGCAGCACCACCAAACTGGTCAAGCGCGCGATTACCGACAAGGGATTGGATTATGAAGTGATCGGCACCGAAAATGCCATGGTGAACCTCACCGGCCCGCGCAAGGCGGCGGCGCTGGTAGAGCGCTGGGGCGTCAAAAAATTCGATTACATCGGTAATAGTAAGGACGACCTGCACGTCTGGAAGGAAGGCCGTTACGCGCTGGTGATTGGCAACAACAAGAAGGTACGGACACGGGCGACCCGTTTGGGAAACGTGATTTGGGAGCTGGATACCCCGCGCCAACGCTTTTTGCGCCGCCAGTTGCGTAAGCGGCGCTAGTTATGTCATAGAAGCTCTTGTGCGCGCCCGTAGCTCAGCGGATGAGAGCAACAGCCTTCTAAGCTGTCGGTCGCAGGTTCGATCCCTGCCGGGCGCACCAACTTTAATTTGTGATATCAGACAGTTGTATAATAAGATGTTTGACAGCCTCTGCTTAAGGGTTTGTTTTATCATATGATTGTATTTAACTGTATGATTTGTATAGATTTGATGTAAGTCGGCATTCGCGCACATGTGGTGTGTGGGCCGCAGGGTTTCTGAAAGACACATTCTCTCGTTTGGCTCCGCAATGCGGTACCAAAACCATACTCCTATGCTGGGTCAAAACAGGAGTATCACCCATGACCACAGCCTATAAACGTATGTCCGAAAAAAAACCTTGGATCTATCGGCTCTCACTACCTTGGCGCTTTGTTGCTCTATTGGTTGTGCCGGTCAGCTTCTTACTGCTGATTGTGTTTGAAGACGGAACCGAGGCCTATCACGAATATAAAGATTTTGAGCGTACGGCCCAAGAAGTTAAAATTTCGGCGAAAGCCGGAGAATTGGTTCATGAGCTGCAAAAGGAGCGGGGCATGAGCATACGCTTTGTGGCAGGTAACGCCGAGGTAACGGCGGCCTCGCTGGCCGAGCAGCGCCAGCGCGTGGACGAACGCTTGACGAAATTGCATGAGTACATTCAGCAAACGGAGCTGAACGAGCAGGCGAACCAGTATTTGATCGAGGCTCTCACCCAGCTCAATAGCCTGACGGCTTATCGCACGGAAATTGATAGCCGCGAAGCGAATCCCACCAAGGTTCGCTCATACTATTCTTATCTGGTACGCCTGTTTACAAAAGACATGTACGGAGTGGAGTCGCGGATTCATAACGCGGAACTTAAGAGCCAGATGATGAAGTACATCCTTCTGGTAGAGTTGAATGGTGCGGCGGGTCAGGAGCGCGGAGCCATGTCGAGCGCAATCCTGTCTCAGGGTACGGATGCAGCACAGCTGGAAAAGGCCCGCAAACTAAGCGCCCAGCAACAGGCTTATGTGAGTCTGCTGAAGGATTTTTCTACCGACGCAACCTCGGAGAAGCTGACGGCCTTTATGAAAGGTGACGCCATGAATACCGTAAACTCCATACGTGCAGCAGCGTATAGCGGCGACTTTACCGGAATGGAGGCATTACGGGACGCCTGGTGGCGCAGCTCAACTACAATGATTGATGAAATCAAGGTTCTGCAGGATGAAGCGGCCTATAAAATGCTGAACATGGCGGATGATGCCTTCATAACCTTTATAACCATGGTGGCTATCATGACGATTGCGATTGCGGCCGTGGTGTTCATGACGTGGCTGGTGACCGGTAGCATTATTTACCCGATATCCGAGTTCACCGGCGTATGTGAAGTCTCGGTGATGGATCTTGAGAAGGTATCCACAACAGTGAACACGGCTTACGGCAGCATGATGGACGCCTGCAGTGACAACCAGAAGAAGGGGCAGGGCATTGCCGAAACCTCTAACCAGATTGCGATGAACATCAAGGAAATTGCCGCCGCAACCGAAGAGCTGCAAGCCAGCGTCAGTAGCACGCGTCAAAAGGTTCAGCATTCGTCCGGTGTCTCGAAAGATGCTATCGGCAAGGGAGAATTGGCCATGAGCAGTTTGGATGAACTGAATATCATGTCGCGGAATATTGGCGACATCATCGGCCTGATTACCAATGTGGCCGACCGTACCAACCTGTTGGCCCTGAATGCGGCGATTGAAGCCGCACGTGCCGGAGACTCGGGCCGCGGCTTTGCCGTGGTGGCGGAAGAGGTGAAAAAGCTCTCGCAAAGCACGGTTCAGGCAACCGATGAAATTAATCACAAGATCAAGGGCATGCAGAACGTTACCCAACAGGTCACGTCGCATATCGAGGCGGTGATGCAGGTGGTTCGCGATATTTACGAGGCGAACCAGCACTTTGAAGTATCGATTGTGGAGCAAATGGAAGCTATGGCCGCCATTAACCACAACATGGCGGAGGCGCGAAACAGTTTGGATAACGCCAACGTGAGCGTACAGCATATGGCCGTAGGTCTCGACCTCACCAACAACGCCGCACAGGATGTGAAAAAGCAGATCACCGTCATGGAAGCCAACACGGGCAAGATCTCGAATGAAATCGGCCGCTTCATCAAGAATGTCGGCGCGCGGGATGCGAAGCAGCTGCGTTTGGTAGGTGCCGCCGCCTAACCGGGGTATCCAAGTAAAAGGGCGGTATTTTCCAGGCGCTGGCTTGGAGAGTACCGCCCTTTCTGGTAGGTTAGGGTATGTCCAACGTTCTCTTTACCCTCTCGGAAGCTGCCGCCGCTTTAAACGTGCCGCTGCAGGGTGCCGATGCCGCTGTTACGGGCGTGAGTATCGATACCCGTACCCTGCAACCCGGCGACCTATTCATTGCGCTCACCGGAACTCCGTCCGGCGGCTTTACCAGCAGTTTTGCCAGCTCCGGCGATGGGCATAACTTCTTGCATATGGCGCAAGAGAAGGGGGCTGTCGCGGCGGTTGTGTCGACACCCAACCCCGAACTCACCCTTCCGCAATTGGTGGTGAAGGATACGCTGCTGGATGGCCTCTGGGCGCTCGCCCGCGCCAGCCGCAAGCGCATGCAGGGCAAAGTTATCGGTCTCACCGGCAGCGCGGGTAAAACCACCACCAAGCAAATGCTGGCAGCCATGCTGGGGGCGCCTGCCAGTGTGGGTAGTTACAACAACTTCTGGGGTGTTCCGCTCACACTGTGCCGCATACCCCGCACCGCACCCTATGCCGTGGTGGAAATGGGTATGAACCGCCCCGGCGAGATTGCCCGCCTGAGCCAACTTACCCAACCGGATGTGGCACTGGTCGTCAATGTGCGTCCGGTTCACCTTGAGCATCTGGGCAGCTTGGAAGCCATCGCCCGCGAGAAGCTCTCTATCGCCGAAGGCCTGAAAAAAGGCGGTGTTTTGGTGGTACCGAATGATTTGGACATCCGTCACGCCAACTGGAATGGCGAGACGCTCTTTTTTGGGGATGGTGCCGACGTCTGCGCGCTGACTCACAAAACCGAAGGCGACGATTATCGTGTGACCTTCAAGGTCAAAGATCAAAAGTACGAGGGCCTGCTGCGCAATGGCGCCCCGCACCGCGAGTATAATGCCACCGCCGCACTAGCGAGCGCCGTTGCTGCCGGTTACTCGCCGGAAAAAGCCCTCAGCCAGTTGCCGAACGAAGGCGAAATGGCGGGGCGCGGCGTGGCGCAAGTATGGAAGGGGATTACCCTCATCGACGATTCCTTCAATGCCAACCCTGCCAGCATGGTTGCCGGCCTGCAAAGCCTTGCCGAGAAGACGGTACAGGGCCGTAAACTGGCTTTGCTGGGCGATATGCTGGAGCTGGGCAAAGAAGCGCCCGCCTACCACAAGGGCCTGCTGCCGCATACCGAAGTGCTGGACGGCGTGTTTGCCATCGGCCCGTTGATGAAGAACCTTTACGACGCCCTACCGGAACACAAGAAACTCGGCTGGGTGGAAGACCCTGCCGCGTTCGATATCGCCGCCTTCAGCAAGATGTTGAAGACCGGGGATGCGGTATTGCTGAAAGGCAGTAAAAAGATGCTCTACGTGCCCGCTATTCCTGCCAAACTGGCCGAGCAATTGCAAAAGTAGAGTCTCCAAACAAGGAAAGCCGCCTTTTCACTGGAAAAGGCGGCTTTTAAGTTGGCACGACAGATTAGCCGTGGGAGTTCGGAAGGTTCCAGTAGGGACTGGTCGGCACCTTCCAAGGTGTCCACGTCTCGATAGCAGGTTTCTCTGTATCGTCAGGTGACGAGGCTTCCTGGGTATCAGCCTGATTCATCTGGCTTTCCGAGTCGTCGGTTAGGGGCAGGTGGGTGAGGGTAGAACGGTCATGCGAGGCAGTCATAAAAAGTCCTTTCTCGTCAGATCGAAGGTGAATGCACCCTACAAAACAATCCGAAATTGTCCAACAAAAAAACCGGCCCGAAGGCCGGCTTTACGTTGCCAGAGTTACTTGGCAGCGGCCGGAGCAGCAGGTTCTGCAGCCGGAGCAGTCTGATCGGCGGCAGGTGCCACACCATCGGCGTAGGTGATGGTGGCATTCTTGCGCAGGTCGCCAAGGTAGCCCTGTACAACTTGCTGGGACATTTCTTGACGCAGCTGTTGTTCCATTTGTTCAAACGGCGGGGTGTACTTGTCGTTGCGGTCTTCCACCAGAATCACGTGCCAACCGAATTGGGTCTTCACCGGAGTTTTAGCTACGGTACCAACCGGGGTGTTGAAGGCGACAGAGGCAAATTCCGGAATCATCGCTTCGCGACGGAACCAGCCCAGTTCGCCACCCTGTTGGGCGCTGGGGCCCTTGCTGAACTTCTTGGCCATATCGGCAAAGTTAGCCTTGTTCACTTGGGCAAGCAGGGCGTTAGCTTCGTTCTCGGTGGGTACCAGAATGTGGCTGGCTTTCACGGCCGGGAAGGTGTTGTTGGCCTTGCTGGCTTCGTAAGCTTGCTTCAGGGCTTCCGTGGTCAGGGTTTCGCTTACCTTTTTGGCGATAACGAAGTTGGCCTGCAGTTGGTTTTCTACCAGAGCGAGCTGCTTCTTGTACTCGGCGTCATTGGTGATCTTCAAACGCTTGGCTTCCTGAGCAACCAGTTCCTGGTCAATCACGCGGTCCAGAATCTGGCGCTTTACGTCGGCTTCGCGGCCTTGCATCAGGGCTGCAGGAATTTGGCCGAGCTGGTCATCCACGCGGCTTTCCTTGACGGCGATGCCGTTAACAGTGGCCAGCGTAGTACCGGTTTGTTCATCTTTGTCGCCACAGGCAGCCAAAGCCAGCGCGCTGGCAGCTACAACGGCGAGGAGCCCTTTACGGAGTACCAAGGTCATTGTTCATCCCTTTGTTATTAATAAAATGTGTTGGCAGGCAAATGTGTAAGGTTGACACCTCGCCCCCAATTGGCCTAACCATGCGCCCACCGTGACCACAATGCAAGCCCGCTGCTGCAAAAACCCGCACCCAAGGTGGGGTGACGGAGTTGTTATGCTTGACCAAATCCCACTCGTCATCGCACTTTAAAAACCTATGCTACCGCGCATCCGCCAGTTGCTGAACCACCGTCTGACGATCACCGTCGCGCTGACGGATACCGGCAACCTCAACACCTTCCGTGTCCGCACGGCATGGCTTGTTTGTGCCGCCGTGTTTGCCTTGTCCGGCTGGTTGGGCATGGTGCTTGCCGGAGACCTTGCTGGTGCCCGTATTACCGCGACCCTGACCGGTAATACCGAAGTGAAATACTACCTAGATATGATCGCCGAACTCCGCTCGCAGCGCGATGCCGAGCGCGAGCAAATGCGTACCATCGCGCAGCAATTGGGCGTACTACAGGCCCGTCTCGACCGCTTTGATGCGTTGGGCAATAAGCTGAAGGCGGAAGGTACGATTATTGATGTCTCTGGTACCATCGACTACGAAGCGGAAGAAGGTATCCCCGATGAAGGTGGCCGTGGCGGACCGATAGAGCTACCGCCGATGTCGACCATACCCAGTATGGAAGACGTGCGCCTGCAGGTGACAAGCCTGACGGAAGAAGCCGACTTTGCCGAAATCGCGCTGGAAACCTCGCTCGCTATGGCTATCCGTAGCAGCTTGGGCGCGGGCGGTGGTGGTGGTATTCCTTACCTTTGGCCGGTTATTACCGATACTTATCGTCTCAGTTCTCCGTTTGGTTGGCGTTCCGACCCCTTCCGTAAGACGCGTAAATGGCATGGCGGGATGGACTTTGCCGACAAGATTGGCTCACCTATTATTGCGGCGGCCGACGGTACTGTGGTGTTTGTTGGCTGGCGTATGGGCTATGGTAATCTCGTCGAAATTAAGCATGAAAACGGCTTCACCACCCGTTACGGGCACTTGACCCGCGGCACGGTGGAAGAGGGAGACCGTGTGAATGCGGGCGACCTCGTGGCGCTGATGGGCTCCACCGGCCGTAGTACGGGTTCTCACTTACACTTTGAGGTACGAAAAGATGGTAACGCCCTCAACCCGATCGCTTTCATCAAGGATACCCGCGATCAAGTGCTGCAAGAAGCCCGTGCAGGCCGTGGCAAAGAGCTTTTGGCGGAATACAAGCGCCAGAACAAAACCGCCCGTAAGTAAGGCGCCGGAAAGAGCTTGTTCTTAGAGTAAACGCCTTCAAAAAAGGCAATTTCCTCCCTGTTCCGAATTCCGAATTCCGAATTCCTCTCCATATCCCCTTGGCCAAACGCCCAACTGGTACTATGGTGCGCCCATGTTGAAATTTGTCAGTTCGTTGTTTGGTACTCCCTCCAGCCGTTTCCTGAAGGAAATGCAGCCCTATTTGCCGAAAATTGCCGCCCTTGAAGGCGCCATGCAGGCCAAAACCGATGAGCAGCTTGCGGCCGTAACCGCCGACCTGCGTGCGCAACTGGAAAAAG
Organism: Alphaproteobacteria bacterium; assembly: GCA_027485835.1. Classification (GTDB taxonomy): domain Bacteria; phylum Pseudomonadota; class Alphaproteobacteria; order UBA2136; family UBA6156; genus UBA6156. The sequence continues at coordinate 106,609 of JAIXQG010000002.1, read as the reverse complement.
GCGCCAAGCTGGATAGCCTGATACCCGAAGCTTTTGCCGCCGTGCGGGAAGGGGCCAAGCGCGCCCTCGGCCTGCGCGCGTTCGATGTGCAGATTCTGGGGGGTCTTGCCCTCCACTTCGGTAAAATTGCCGAAATGAAGACTGGTGAGGGGAAAACCCTTGTCGCCACCTTCGCTGCCTACCTCAACGCCCTATCCGGTAAGGGGGTTCACGTGGTGACGGTCAACGACTACCTCGCCAAGCGCGACGCCGCCTGGATGGGCCAGGTTTTCACCCAATTGGGCATGACCACTTCCGCCATTTACCACGGCCAAAGCCCCGAGGAGCGCAAGGCCGCCTACAGCGCCGATGTGACTTATGCCACAAATAACGAGCTGGGGTTTGATTACCTGCGCGACCATATGGTGCTTAGCCCGCTGCAACTGGTGCAACGCCCGCTGCACTACGCGATTGTCGACGAAGTCGACAGTATCCTGATCGATGAAGCCCGTACACCGCTGATTATCTCCGGTCCGTCGGACGACAAAACCGACCTGTATATCGCCATCAACGACCTCATCCCCAGCCTCAAGCACGGTGAAGACTACGAACTGGACGAAAAGCAGCGCAGCGCCCACCTGACCGAAGAGGGGACGGACAAAGCCGAAGCCTTCCTCCGCGCCAAAGGCCTGCTGGCCGAGGACGATAACCTTTACGATGTGCATAACATATCGCTCGTGCACCACGTCGGCCAAGCCCTGCGTGCCCACACGCTGTTCCATAAGGATGCTGAATATATTGTTAAAGATGGCGAAGTCGTGCTGATCGACGAATTCACCGGCCGCATGATGGCCGGCCGCCGCCTCTCTGATGGCCTTCACCAAGCGATTGAGGCCAAGGAAGGCGTTGATATCAAGCAAGAAAACCAGACACTGGCGAGCATCACTTTCCAGAACTACTTCCGCCTGTACGAAAAACTCTCCGGTATGACTGGTACGGCCGCGACCGAAGCCGAAGAATTCGAAAACATCTATCGCCTGCCGGTGATGGTCATCCCGACCAATAACGCGGTGCAGCGGAAGGATTACGCCGACATCATCTACCCCAGCCGCAAGGGCAAGATGAAGGCAATCGTGCGCGATATTCAAGAGTCTCAGCAAAAGGGGCAGCCGGTACTGGTCGGTACCACCACTATCGAGCGCTCCGAAGAACTCTCCGAAGCCCTCAAGGCCGCAGGCATCAAGCACAACGTGCTGAACGCCCGCTACCACGAGCAAGAAGCCGCAATTATCTCCCAAGCAGGCCGTAAAGGTGCCGTCACCATCGCCACCAACATGGCGGGCCGCGGGACCGACATTAAACTTGGCGGTAACATTGAATTGCTGCTGGCCGAAGCTAAGGACGAAGCCGACGCCGAACGCATCCGCTCCGCCTATAAAAAGGAACACGAAGAAGTCATGGCCGCCGGTGGCCTCAAGGTTCTCGGCACCGAGCGCCACGAATCCCGCCGTATCGACAACCAGCTCCGCGGCCGTAGCGGCCGCCAAGGCGACGTCGGCGCCAGCGTGTTCTACCTGTCCATGCAAGACGACCTCATCAAGCGCTTTGTGCCGAACATCGAGGGCCTGCTCACCCGCCTCAACGTGCCGGAAGACGACGCCGTGCAAATGGGCATCGTCAGCAAGAGCATCGAAAACGCCCAGAACAAGATCGAAGCCCTCAACTTCGACCTGCGCAAAAACATCCTGAAGTACGACGAAGTGCTGAACGACCAGCGGAAAGTCGTTTACGACCAGCGCACCAGCATTCTGTTCAGCGAAGACCTCAACGAAACCATTCTCGAGTTCCGCGCCGAAATCGTCGACGGGCTGTTAGAAAAAGCCTTCCCGCAAGGCACGCTGCCGGAGCAATGGCAACCGGATGTGCTGACCGAAGGCCTGAGCCGTATTTTCAATCTGACCCTGCCGGTGGAGCAATGGCTGAAGGATTCCGACGTCGGCGCCGAATCCATCGCCAAGCACTGCCATAAAGCGGTGGAAGAAAGCTGGACCCAGCGTACCGCACCGTTCCAGCCGCACGTTCTCAACAGCATTGAAAAATCGGTTCTGCTGCAAACGCTGGACCGTCTCTGGCGCCAGCACCTGCAAGCGCTGGATATCCTCCGCAAAGGTATCGGCCTGCGCGGTTACGCCCAGAAGGACCCCCTGAACGAGTACGCCCGCGAAAGCTACATGCTGTTTGAAGACCTGCTGACTGCGACCAAGCAAGAGACGGTTAGCATCCTCAGCCGCGTGCAACTGGTGGAAGACGCGCCGGAGCCCCAAGGCCTGACCGCGCAACCGACCCAGATGACCGGCCCGAGCGAGCAGGGGCCCGTGACGCAGGATATCCCCGCCTCGCAACAAGCGGGCAGCCTCACGCCGCAAGCCTTTGGCGTGGCCACGTGGGACGACCTGAACCCGCTCGACGGCCGCATTCCGCGCAACGCCCCATGCCCGTGCGGCAGTGGCGAGCGCTTCAAGGCCTGCCACGGCAGCATCGCCCGCATCAAAAAGGTCTCCCGCGCGGCTTAACACGCGTCGTAAAACGGGGTAGTATACCTATCAATGAAGCGTATCCGCACAGTTTGCTGTAAGTAGCCTGTACCCAAAGGAGTTTGGGTGCAGGCTTTTGTCTTCTTCTTCAAAACACATTAGGATACAGCCATGACCGAACCCCTCCGCCAATTTGCCACCTACCGCCACTACGGGGGCGGTGTGTATGTGAAGTTATGCGAAGCCGAGCATACCGAAACCGGCGAAATTCTGGTGATCTACACCTGCGCCGTCAGCGGTGCCGTGTTCTGTCGCCCCAAGGCGATGTTTGAAGAGACGATTACCACCGAAGATTACACGGGCCTACGCTTCACACCGTTCCCGCAAACCACCACTAAAGCCATCCGTAAAAGCCTGAATTATGACCCACCCCAAACTTAAGCTCTACAACACCCTCACGCGCGACAAGCAGGAGTTTAAGCCGCTCGATATAGACGCCGAAGGCAACGCCCAAAGCGTGCGTATGTATGTCTGCGGCATCACCCCGTACGACTACGCCCATATCGGCAACCTGCGCACTATTGTGGTGTTCGATGTGCTGTACCGCCTGCTGCGCCACCTGTATCCCAACAAGGTGGAATACGTGCGCAATTACACCGATATCGACGACAAGATCGTCCAGCGCGCCGCCGAGAAGGGGATAGATCCGTTCGAGCTCTCCAACGAGTTTATCGGCATCTTCGAGCGCGACATGGCCCGCATGAACGTGCTGGACCTGCCGCGCGAGCAAAAGCCGCGCGTGAGCGACTACATGCGCGAGATTGTGAGCATGGTGAACGGCTTACTGAAAAAGGGTTTCGCCTATGTAACCAACAGCGGCGATGTCATGCTCTCGGTGCCAGACTTTGAAAAGCTCGGCAGCCCGCACAACGCCTTCGGCCACATCGCGCGCCGCACGTTCGATAACCTGCAAGCCCGCGTGGAAGAGGACGCCGAAAAGCGTGACACGCGCGACTTCCCCATTTGGAAAGCCAACAGCAAATCCGCCACCAAAATGGAGCAAGCCTTCCACCCGCAAGAACTCGGCGCGACGTTTGAAGGCTTCACCGCCGCAGGCCGCCCCGGCTGGCACATCGAATGCTCGGTGATGAGCGAAGAGTTGCTCGGCAAAAAATACCAGCAGGGCCATGCCGCACTGTTCGATATCCATGGTGGTGGCGAAGACCTTGCCTTCCCGCACCACAGTTGCGAAATCGCGCAGACCGAAGCCTTCCACCCCGAGTGCACCATGAGCAGCGTGTGGATGCACGTCGCTTTCCTCACCGTGGAAGGCCAGAAGATGTCGAAGTCGCTCAACAACTTCATTTTGGTAGAAGACGCCCTGAAGAAATACAGCCCCGAAGCTATCCGTCTCTGGCTCCTCCAAACGCATTACCGCAAACCGGTGGATTATTCGGATGAAGCGCTACAGGCGGCAGAAAATCGTGTTTCTCGGTGGAAGAATACCACACAGCAATATCTGCATCAGCTTATGGATAAAACAATAGTTGAGGTGGATTTGCCTGATGCGTTTATTGATGCTCTCTCAGATGACTTAAATACGGCGGCCGCTCTCGAAATTGCAGAATGTGAAAAAGACATTGCAAAGAAGGTGCGAATGTTAACGTGGTTAGAAATTTTGCCTCGTACTTATCAAAAACCCCTATCCGAGTCAGAAGGTAAAATTTTTGATGCCCGCATCGCCGCACGCACCGCTAAAAACTGGGCGGAATCCGACCGCCTGCGCGACCTGTTAAAAAATGAGCACGGCATCATCGTCGAAGACGGCCCGAACGGCCAAACATGGCGCAGGGCGTAATGGATTCCGGTACGCTCACCTATCTGCTCAGTCAGCTCTTTGCCGCCGCCAGCTTTGCCTATGGCGTCTATGGCTTTTTACATCCGGCCGATAGGAACTTCCGCACCGCGTTCGCCATTTCCTCCGTCCTCATGGCGGCGCACTACGCCCTGCTGGGGGCGTGGATAGGTGTGGCCATCTGCTTCGTCGCCGCAGGCCGCTATTGGGTGGCCAACCTGATGACCGAACCGCGCGACAAACTGATTTGGATGACCGTGTTCATCCTCCTCGGCTTACTGTGCGGCCACATGGTCTACCTCGGCCCGCAAAGCGCGCTGCCGGTGATGGCGAACATTCTGGCCACCTACGCGGTGTTCCAACTGAAAGGCAGTCAGCTACGCGCCACCATGCTGCTGGTGTCATCCTGCTGGATTGCCTACAACCTCTACCACCAGTCGGTGATGGGCGTCGGGCAGGAAGTGTTCTATTCCGCACTCAACATCTACACCATCATCCGCACCGCACGCAGCGCCAAAGCGGCCCCACCGGTTACGGCGCATTCGGTGCCGATGGTGGCCCACGGCGGTATGGGGCTGTTCGACCGCCGCAAGCAGCCGCGCGATTAATTTTAAGTAAAGCTAACACCTATGACGCCTCTCTCCGAAGCCCTCGAAACGCTCTCACTGTTGCCCGACTGGGAGCAGCGCTACACGTATGTGATCGAACTCGCGCGCAGCCTGCCACCCATGCCGGAAGCCGAGAAAACCGAGCAAAATCTTGTTCCCGGCTGCACTTCGCGCGTGTGGTTAACGGTGGGTTGGAAGGACGCAAATGAAGAAGAACGTACGGAGATTCATCTCGACAGCGACGCGCTGATTGTGAAAGGCCTGATGGCACTGGTGCACAGCGCCTACCACAACAAAACACGACACGAAATTGCGGCGCTCGACCTACCGGAGCTACTCAAACCTACCAATCTGATGCAGCACCTCTCGCCCAACCGCCGCAACGGTTTTGTCAGCGTGGTAAAGCGTTTGCAGGCACTCGCCGCTTAAAAAACTATGCGCGTCGCCAGCGTCCATCCGCTTCGCGCACGGCATGTCCATCCAGTTCCAGTTCAATCAGCACGCCACTTAAACCGGCTTCGTCTAAGCCTGTTTGACGGATTAAATCATCGAAGTTGATACCAACACTGCTGAGTAATCCAAAAACGTTTTGAGACGGCGTTAGATGCGTCTCGTCAGAAGCAACGCCTTGCTCGACTGTCGCACTAATCGATGCGTCATCATCCGGTGCATCAAACAAATTCGTCTGCACAATTTTCGCAGCATACGGGGCAGGGGAGTTCGGCAAATCCTGCAAAATATCGGCGGCGTTTTCAATCAACGTAGCCCCGTTTTTCAATAACCAGTTTGGCCCGCCACTGCGTGGGTCCGCAGGGCTTCCGGGCACCGCCCATACGTCGCGGTTATACTCCAACGCACACTCTGCGGTAATCAAACTGCCGCTGTGGCGCGTCGCTTCACTCACCGCCACACCAATGCTCAGGCCTGCAATAATGCGGTTACGCCGCGGGAATAAACTCGCTGTCGGCGTCATGCCCCACGCCTGTTCGCTCACCACACATCCGTGCGCAATAATCGCCTCGCGCAGCTTGGAGTTTTCCGGCGGATAAATGTTGTCTACGCCGCCCGCAACAACCGCAATCGTCACACCATGTGCGGCAAGCGCACCTTCGTGAGCAGCGGTGTCAATGCCGCGTGCAAGGCCGCTTGTAACGGCAACTCCCGCACGCGCCAATTCACTCGCCATCTGTTTGCTCCAGCTCATGCCTGCCGCGCTGGCGTTGCGGTTTCCCACAATCGCAACTTGCCGCGCATGCAGCGCATTCACGTTTCCCAGCACACTCAAAACGAGCGGCGCGTCAGGAAGTTCTGTCAGGAATTTCGGATAGGTTTCGTCACCATGCAGCATGAGTGTGCCACCGTTTTTGTGCAGTACATCCAGCTCGCGCATCACGCTGTCGGCCGCAGCCAGCTTGGGTAATTTGGCGCTTAAGCTTTCCCAGTCAGCAACAATGTCGCACGCACTTGCACGCAAGCGCATAAGTTTTCGGAAAGATACGGGACCAATTCCCGAGGTGCGTGCAATCCGCAGTTTGGCCAACCATTCTGCGGTGTGCGGAGAGAGAGAAGAGAATGTCATCGCGTAAAAATTTTCGTCATTTGATGCGTGTTTGCGTGCTAAGAAATCATCCACATCCTGTGCGTGTGCAATCAGCAGATGAATTCAAAATCTCCAGCAATTCCGCCACAAAACGCGTGCGCATGCAAATGTTTTTATCGTAAATATGTCACACCATCACATTGGCAATGCACGAGTTTTCACCATACCTACTTCACCATTCATGCAACTCATGCGTAACATCTGCGTTAGTTAAATAACAAGGAGCACACCTATATCATGTCGGCTTTCGTCATCACGGTAGCAAATCAAAAAGGCGGATGCGGTAAGTCTACATTGTCTGCGCATCTGGCCGTCGCTTTTGCACAGCAAGGCTATTCCACAATGCTGTTCGATACCGATCCGCAAGGCACGTCCACCCACTGGCACGCCCAGCGCAAGAGCAACGATATCGGTCTCATCGCCACCTCCGGCTGGCGCCTGACCCGCGACCTCTCCATGGCCCGCGAAAGCAACGACATCATCATCATCGACTGCCCTCCGCATGCCGAGATGGACATCAAGGTGAGCGTGCGCGCGGCCGACCTCGTGCTGGTTCCGATCCAACCGTCTCCCGCAGACGTATGGGCCGTGAAGGAAACCTTCAATTCGATTAGCTCAGAATCGCGTCAGTCCATGGTTGTTCTCAACCGTGTGGTCCAGCGTGCCAACATTACTGTTGAGACGAAGCAAAAGCTTCAACAACTCGATATTCCGGTCGCCGAAACTGAAATCGGCAACCGCGTCCTCTTTGCCGCCAGCATGGAAAACGGGCTCACCGTGCTGGATGGATTTGCCAACCCGTCGCAAACCGAGATCATGAATCTTGTTCGCGATATCGCGGCAAAAATCGGCCTCGCCTTCAAGGGCAAGCCAGCCAGCTCAGCTAAAAAAGCTGCAGCGGTGAGCACCTCCTCCTCCTCCAACGAAACGGGAACTAAAGACATGGCAACTGCTGTGAAGAAACCGGCTGCGAAAAAGGCACCGGCAAAGAAGGCTGCCGCTAAACCGGCAGTAAAGAAGCCTGCTGTTAAGAAGGCTGCAACCAAAACCGCTAAGCCTGCTGCTAAAAAAGTAGCTAAGCCTGCTGTTAAAAAGGTAGCTGCAAAGCCGGCTGTTAAAAAGGCTGCTCCTAAAAAGGTAGCTGCTAAGCCTGCTGTGAAGAAGGCCGCTCCGAAGAAGGTAGCTGCTAAGCCTGCTGTGAAGAAGGCTGCTCCGAAGAAGGCCGCTCCGGCTAAGAAGCCTGCTGTAAAGAAGGCTGCTCCGAAGACCGCTCAGCGTAGCTCTCCGGCTGCCCAACTGACCGTGTACAACGGCACTGGCACCACCAGCAGCAAGAAGAAGGCCGCCTAAGCGTCCAGCTTCTGCTGAAACCGGCCTTCGGGCCGGTTTTTTTGCCCGTTGCATTACTGAAACCACTAGACATCCTCTCCGAAAACCTCAAAACTACCGCCCATGAAAACCTTTTCTCAACGCTATACCATTCCTGTTGCCGCATCTCTGTTAGTAGGTGCCGGGCTCACCTTTGCTATTGGCCCTGTCTTCGGAACTATCATCACTATCGTAGGTGTTCTGGGCTTCGTCGCACTGCTGGCGCGGCAGGATACCGCCGCGATCGAGCAGATGCGCCACGCGGTAGAGAAAATTGAAAGCGGCATGGTGCCGGATTCTTTGCAACTGAAGCGCATCGATGAAATCGGCAATCTCGCCGCCGCTATCGGTCGTCTTTCCAAGGCCGATAAAGCCACCCAGCAGGCGAACACCGACCCCCTGACGGGTCTCGCCAACCGTCGTGGCGTGCTACAAAAGCTGGATGCCGCCTTCAAGCGCCAACAACCGCTGGCGTTGCTGTATATCGACCTCGACAAGTTTAAACCGGTGAACGACACCTACGGCCACGAAGCGGGCGACGCCGTGCTGCGCAAGGTGGCCGAACTCTTCCGCGCCTGCGTGCGGGAAGACGATACGGTGGCACGTCTGGGCGGAGACGAGTTCATCATCGTGCTCTACGGCCAGTCCGACAAAGCGTTGGTGGAAGAACGCGTGAAGAAGATCATCGACCTGATCAACGAACCGATCTGGCTGAACGACCTGCGCATCAAGCTCGGCGCCTCCATCGGCATCACTATGGCACCGACCGATGGCGCCACGGTGGAATCGCTGCTGCAAGCTGCCGATGAAACCATGTACGCCGTGAAAAAAGCGGGCCGTAACGGCTACCGCTTCTACTCTTAAAGGAGGCACAGGGAAGGGGCGGCGCGGCCGCCTCTTTTCGTGGCGTGGGCCTAAAAACCCTCTTGTCACGCAGGCCCTGCTGCGTCACTCTACCGCCATGAAAAAGAACACTCTCGCTCTCGCCTTTCTTGCGGCAACCATTCTTGCGGGCTGCGCCACGGCCAAACCAGAAGGCGAGCTCACCGGCAGCGTAGGTGAGCTGTACAACAACGCCATGGATGCCATGCAGGAAAAGCGTTATCCGCAGGCCATCCACGCGTTTGAAGAGCTGGAGCGCCAATACCCGTATTCCGGCTGGGCCACCCGAGGCCAGATCATGACCGCCTACGCCCAGATGCTGAACGAAGACCACGACGATTCGATCATCACCATCGAGCGTTTTGTGCGCATGCACCCGGGCCATAAAGACCTCGCCTACATGTACTATCTGGCAGGCCTGAACCACTATTACCAGATGGCCGACGTGATGCGCGACCAGTCGGAAACGCAAAAGGCGCTGGAAGCCTTCAGCGAAGTCGTCAACCGCTTCCCGCAAAGCCCTTACGCGCGGGACGCCCGCCTGAAAATGACCCTCTGCCAAGACCACCTGGCCGGTAAGGAAATGACGGTCGGCCGTTACTACCAAACCCAAAAAATGTGGCTGCCCGCCATCAACCGCTTCCGCAGCGTCATCCAAAGTTACCAGACCAGCAGCCAAACGCCGGAAGCGCTCTACCGCATTACCGAGAGCTACGTGGCACTGGGGATAGATGACGAAGCCGTGCGCGCCGCCGCCATTCTCGGCCACAACTACCCGGGCTCCGAGTGGTACGCCCGCGCCTACGACCTCCTCACCGAGCGCAAACTCGCCCCCGTAGGCCAAAAAGAAAGCTGGGCGAAAAAACTCGCCAAAGGCGTGGAAGAGATTTTTTAAAAAGCAGAAAAGGCGGCCGAGGCCGCCTTTTCGTCGTGTGTGTTAGGTCCCTGCGCCAGTTTCATAGCCACAGTCACCGTCCTTGTCATTATAGGTGGAGCTGTTCTCGTATCCTTTAGCGAAGGACCAATCTCTGGCGAAGTCTGCTTCAAATGTATCCTTTGGTGCCCAGCGATCTGAGTTACCTCCAGTGTATTCATTCGTATTAGGTTGAGAAGAATTTCCTCCTAAATTGTGTTCGGTATATTCATCTGGGTTTGATTTAGAAGTGTATTTTCTTACATTCTCTGTAACAAATAGTTCTTTTCTCTCTTTAGCCTTGTAATAAGCATAAAGAGGGTTTAGCTCTTGTACAAAGAAAATTAATTGATTTATTTCCTCGATTGACTCAGTGAAAAGTATCCCATCTCTTTGAAGAATATTGATAAGCTCTTCATTTGGAATGCTCCTGTAGTGAATGTGCTCCCAATACTCTTTGTATGAATGAGCAATTTCAATATTAATTCTTGCGTAGAAGGCCATCACAAGATCAACGTTGAACCACTCGCCTTCAGAAGGATTTAATGCTTCTTCAAGGCGAACTCTGAGAAACGAATCTGCTTCATTCAAACGGTGGGCATGTTTTTCACGACTGAACTCAGTGCGCCTATACAATTGATAAGAGATGTTATCTTTGTTAAATGATGGATTTTTTTTCAAAAAATCTTCGTAGGATTCAGGTGTGTGAATTATGGATATATGCTTGATTTTTACATACGGTATCTCTTCTTCTGATTCCTTCATACGTTTAGGCAGGCAGGCTTTAAAGTTTTTCTCTTTTTCTTTTATTGGTCTAGGTACTGAAGATTTAATTTTTTGAGGCAAACAAGTTGCCAATTGTTTATTGACAGGCTTCAAATTTGAGCCTGAAGAAACTTGAAGATTAGAAAAAAAGAACTGAGCGACTTTCTCGATAATTCCAGACGGCATGTCAGGTTCTCCTGAGGGTGAAAAATGTGAATGGTGTGTCTAAAATGAAGTGTATTCAATTTATTGCAAAAAACAAGGGAAAAAATGGCAAGTCAGTAGTTAATTCTTTTGCTGGTTGCTTAACTTGGTATCCAATCCCTTGCCAAAAAAGCCGCAAATGCTAGGGTAGCAGCGTGCTAACCCATCTCGCCATTACCAACATCGCGCTCATCTCCAAGCTGAATCTGGAGTTCGGGCAGGGCTTTACCGCACTGACCGGAGAAACCGGCGCGGGGAAGAGCCTGTTAATGGACGCCCTCGGCCTCGCCCTCGGCAACCGCGCCGACATGTCGCTCATCCGCCATGGCGAATCTATGGCCGAAGTGACCGCCACCTTCACCCCCAGCATTACCCCGCAACTGGAAGCGTTACTGGAAGAACAAGGCATAACGCTCGAAAATAAAGAGCTTATTCTGCGGCGTCAGCTGAAGGCGGATAGCTCCAAAGCATGGCTCAATGGCACCCCCGTACCCGCCAGCACGCTGGCCCAATTTGGTGCGTTGTTGGTCGATATCCACGCCCAGCATGGCACCCAAGCGCTGCTTAACCCCGCCGCCCAACGCGTGTTGCTCGATAACTTGGGCGGCCACCAAACCACCCTCCAAGCCGTGCAAACCACCTACCGCACGTTGCAAAAGGCGCAAACCGCGTACGAAGACCTCGCCACCCAGTGCGAGCAAGCCCGCCAAGACGCCGAACGCCTTTCCGACTGGCACGCCGAACTGAAAAAACTCGCCTACCAGCCGGGAGAAGAAGACACCCTGCAAACCCAGCGCGCGCGCCTCGTCAACTTCGCGCAACTCCAGCAGCATCTCAGCCTCGCCCACGACGCCCTGAACAACGACGGTGCCACCTTAAGCTCACTCCGCACCGCTACCCGCGCCCTGCAAAGCGCGGCGCAGGTAGACTCGTCGCTGCAACCGCTCGCCGAACGCCTTGACGCCGCCTTAACCGACCTTTCCGACGCCGCGCACGACACCGCCCGCGCCGCCGGTAGCTTGGAAGCGGAAGGCAATTTAGAAGCGATTGATGACCGCCTGCACGCCCTCAAAGCCGCCGCCCGCAAACACGGCGTGACCATGCCGGAGCTGCCAGAGGTACTCACCAAACTCGCCGCCCAAACCACCAATTTGTCGGAAACCGAGGCGCAGGTTGCCGACCTTCTGAAAGCCGCCGAAGCCGCCCGCCAGCAGTTTGCCACCGCTTGCAAGGCTCTCACTGCCGCCCGCGAAGCCGCCGCCCAAAGCCTGCAACCGCAATTGGAGAGCGCCCTCAAAGCCCTGCATCTGCCTAACGCACGCCTTTACGTCACGCTCACGCCACTACCGGAAAACCAGTGGAGCGGGCAGGGGGCCGAGAGTGTGGAATTGCGCCTCGCCGCCAACCCCGGCAGCCCCGCACAGCCCATCGCTAAGGTGGCCTCGGGCGGCGAACTTTCGCGACTCATGCTTGCCATCAAGTCGGTGCTCTACCAAGGCCTTGCGCCGCAAACCGTGGTGTTCGATGAAATCGATACCGGCCTTTCCGGCGCCGCCGCCGCCTCGGTCGGTCACGCCATGGCCGCAATTGGCCAGCGCCATCAGGCCTTTGCCATTACCCACCACCCGCAGGTCGCCGCCGCTGCGGGCGCCCACTACCGCATCGCCAAGCATGTGGAAGAGGGGCACACCACCACCCGCCTCACGCCTCTGGAAGACGACGCGCGCCTCGAAGAACTCGCCCGCCTGCTCTCCGGCAACGCCATCACCCCGCAAGCGCGAGAAGCCGCCAAAGCCCTGCTGACTGAAGCTGAAACGCAATTGAAAAAAGCCGCGTAATGGACCTCTTCGCGCACTCATCGGTCGAACAACGCCTCGCCGAGCTGCGCGAAAAAATCGCCTACCACAACCACCGCTACCACACGCTGGATGCGCCGGAAATCTCGGACGCCGAATACGACGCACTGTTCCGCGAGTTAGAAAAACTCGAAGCCGAAAACCCGCACCTTAAGGTACAGGAAAGCCCTACCAACAAAGTAGGCGGCACCCGCGCCGCCGCCTTTAGCAGCAAGGCCCACCGCGCCCCTATGCGCAGCCTCGGCAATGCCTTTTCAGCCGAAGATGTGGAAGACTTCGTCGCCCGAATCGTCAAATTCCTCAGCCTGCCAAAGGCGCCGGAGTTCATCATCGAGCCCAAAATCGACGGCGTCTCCCTCAGCCTCACTTACGAAAACGGCAAACTCATCCAAGCCCTCACACGCGGCGACGGCGAAGTCGGCGAAGACGTTACCGCCAACGTCCGCACCATTCGCAGCATCCCTCAAAACCTGAAAGGCGAGGGGCATCCAACCCTCATCGAAATCCGTGGCGAGGTGTATATATCCGAAGCCGATTTTGTACAATTAAACGACCAGCAGGCCGCGCAAGGCAGCAAGGTCTTCGCCAACCCGCGCAATGCCGCAGCTGGTAGTTTGCGTCAGCTGGATAGCGCCATCACCGCCACCCGCCCGCTCCAATTCCTCGCCTATTCCACCGGCGTGTGCGAGCCCGCAAGCGCACTACCGGTATCAGAATCCACACTCATTTCCGCCTTGCAAAACTGGGGATTCCAAACCCCGCAAACCGAAGGCGCCGACAGCGACAAAGCGCTGATGGACATCTATACCGACTGGCAAAACCGCCGCCACACCAAGGTGCCCTACGCCATCGATGGTCTCGTCTACAAAGTGAACGACAAAGCCCTGCAAGCGCGCCTCGGCGAACTGGCCCGCACGCCACGCTGGGCCATCGCGCATAAATTCCCGCCCGAGCAAGCCACCACGCTCTTGCAGAACATCGATATTCAAGTCGGCCGCACCGGCAAACTCACACCCGTCGCCAAACTCACGCCGGTCAACGTCGGCGGCGTCACCGTCAGCAACGCCACGCTGCACAACGAAGACTACATTTCCCAGCGCGATATCCGCATCGACGACACCGTCTTCGTTGAGCGGGCAGGGGACGTCATTCCGCAAGTGGTCAGCGTGGTAGAAGGCAAGCGCCCCGCCACCTCGCAGCCGTTCAAATTCCCGCACAGCTGCCCGGCGTGCGGCTCGCAAGCCGTGCGCGCCGAGGGCGAGGCCGACTGGCGCTGCGTCAACCACTTCAACTGCCCGGCGCAGCTCGAGGCCCAACTCATCCACTTCGTCAGTCGCGGCTGTTTTGATATCGACGGCCTTGGCGAAAAACAGGTGCAGTTGTTCATTAAAGAAGGCTTGCTCAAAACCCCCGCCGACATCTTCCTGCTGGCTAACCACGCCGACGTTATCCGCACCTGGGAAGGCTTCGGCGACAAGAGCGTCACCAAGCTGACCGAAAGCATCGAAAAAGCCCGCACAACCACCTTCCCACGCTTTCTGGCGGCACTTGGCATTCCCAATATCGGCGAAACCACGGCGCATGACCTCGCCGGTAGCTTTACCGACTGGCTGACCTTCTTTAGTGCCGTAACCGCCGACGATGCCGAAGCGAAATTACTATCGATCGAAGGTATTGGCCCCGTCATCGCTAAAGCCCTCATCGCCTTCTTTGCCACCGAGCAAAACGTGGCACTGGTAAACGCGCTGTTCGCCAACGGCGTCACCATTCAGGCCTATCAGTCGCGCGTCAAAACACAAGGCTACTTCACCGGTAAAACCGTGGTGCTAACCGGCACACTATCGCAGATGACGCGCGACGAAGCCAAAGCTCGCCTCATCGCCCAAGGCGCCAAAGTCACTGGTAGCGTCACCGGTAACACCCATTATCTGATTGCCGGAGAAGCCGGCGGCAGCAAACTCAAAGACGCCGCCAAACACAGCGTCCCCGTCCTCGACGAAGGCGTGTTTCTCGCACATCTCAATCAAAATTAGGTTGGGATAAGGGCAGGAGGTTATAAACCGTCATCCTGTGGAGGACGCAGACGACGACGTGTACAGAGAAACGTACACGAGGAGGAGGCGACGCCACAGGGGGCGGTTTTAACCCCTGCGGTGAATCAAAAAAAAGCCCTAGAGCATTCTTATTGGCTCTTAGGGCTTTACGTTTAGTCCGGTTTCCCTCTTGCAGAGCAAAACCTGATCACCGGTTATTTATTCGTTTATTTTATTCTCCGGTCAGTCGTGGTGCTGGTTTGAAATTATCTTTTTCCAGCACTGGCATGCTAGGCGCGTGGGTTAAGCGCAGGCAAGCGAAAAGGGGTCGTTTCAGCCCCTTGTACAACCGATTGGCGTACCCTCCTGTGGCGCCATAACCATGGCATGAATAGCACAAAAAGACGCGCTTAAGCCGCAAACGCCTCGGGCGTCACCCACGGTGCCAGCGCGCCTTTCAGCGCTTCCGCAAAAATTGCTTCCCGCTGCAAAACCCCATTCGTCACAAACGGCATAGCACCGATCTTACGGTTATATCCGGCAAATTTTTCTGCCAGAAACGGGCCTAATTCCTGTCCCTCACGCACCGCCAAGGCCCAGCTTTCCGGTAGCGGCGTGCCAGTGCCGGGCGCTGCCGATTCCTGCGTTCCATCAAACACTGCCGCCACGTTCATCAGCACCATGCGTCCGGCCATATCTACCACGCCACCTTCCAAACCCACGCCCAAATCGGCTTTACCTTCGGCGGCGTAATAGGCGTTGCGCGCACGGGTCAGGGCCCCGCGCATCGTTTCCTCCCACCCTTTTGGCTGGCCCGGCACACCGCTGTCGGCCTCAATCCCCCACACTTCGTTCTCGCCCCAATAGGCGTCGGCGGCCATTTTCACAGCACCTACCTTTGCGGCGTTCTGGCTTCCTACAATAATCTTCATCTGGTCTATCTCCCCCGTAATCTAGTCCCATTTAACGCCACGTAGCAGGGTAGGGGAAGCTCCGCCTCTGCGTAACCGCACAACAACTATTCAGCAAAAAGGGCTATGCCAAACCTCTCAAACGTGATTAATTACGAATTATTCGAAATAAAGGAACCTAACCTCATGTCAACCCTCTTTAGTCCCTTCACGCTTAAAGGTGTAACGCTCCGCAATCGCATTGCCGTGCCACCCATGTGCCAGTACAGCGCGACCGATGGCGTACCGAACGATTGGCACCTTGCCCACTACACGGGGCTGGCGCGCGGTGGGGCAGGGCTGGTGATTGTCGAAGCCACCGCCGTCTCGCCGGAAGGCCGCATCAGCCCCGGCTGCACGGGCCTTTGGAACGACACCCAAGCCGCCGAGATGGCGAAAATTGCACATGCGATTGAGAGCGCGGGTGCCGTCCCCGGTATTCAAATCGGTCATGCCGGACGCAAGGCCAGCGCCAACCGCCCATGGGAAGGCGACGACCATATCGCCGAAGGTGACCCGCGCGGCTGGCCCACGCTGTCGCCCTCGGCGATCGCCTTTGGCGGTGGGTTATCCAAAACACCACAAGAGATGACGCATGACGACATCGCCCGTGTGAAGGCCGATTTTGTCGCCGCCGCCAAGCGCGCGCACAAAGCGGGCTTTAAGTGGTTAGAGCTTCACTTTGCCCACGGCTACTTGGGCCAAAGCTTCCTCTCGGTTCATGCCAACCAGCGGACCGATGAGTATGGCGGAGACTTCGCAGGTCGCAGCCGCTTTTTGCTGGAAACCCTTGCTGCCGTCCGCGAAGTCTGGCCGGAAAACCTGCCACTCACCGCACGTCTGGGGGTGATAGAGTACGACGGCCGCGACGAAGAAACGCTGTCGGAAGCCATTCAGCTCACACATAAGTTCCGCGAAGGCGGACTCGACTTCCTCAGCGTCAGTATTGGCTTCTCCACTCCCAACTCCAACATCCCGTGGAGCCCCGGTTTTCTAGCACCTGTAGCGCAACGTATTAAAGCGGAAACCGCCCTGCCGGTCGCCACCGCTTGGGGCATGGACGACCCTCAGATTGCCGAGCAAGCGATTTCAACGGGCCAAATGGACCTTGTGATGATGGGCCACGCCCACTTGGCTAACCCACACTACTCCTACCAACTTGCGCTCAAGCTGGGAGTCGAAAAACCCGCAAACGTGTTACCCACACCCTACGCCCACTGGCTCGCCCGCTACCGCGGCGCGGCCAGCGTACAATAAAGGGGATAATGTAAAAGAGGGCTTATCGGCCCTCTTTTTTTTCTAATTCACTTTATTCTAATTCACTTTATTAAACTGAAGGGTGACCGTACTTCCACCACCCTCCCGGTCGGTAATCGAGGCGGTTCCGTAGTGCTTGCGCATAATTTCTCCAACAATCGCTAATCCTAGTCCAACGCCATCCTCACGGCCGCTATCCTGCCAGGTACGCTTAAACAGGTGGGGGCGTTTTTCGGCGTCTACACCCGGTCCGCGGTCATGGATTTGTATCTGACCATTCATGTTGATGTTGACTTCAATATCTTTGCCTTTTGGAGAGAACCGGATGGCATTATCCAGCACGTTTCCAATCGCTTCTCCCGCGGTGGCTTCATCCAGCTCAACCAAAACAGGTTGGTCGGGTGCATCCAATTGGAAGCTATTGCCATGCTTGAGTGCCAGCGGTGCCAGTTGCTCCATACGGTCTTTTACAATTGCTATAATGTCTTTTTTCACCAGCTTGATGGGTTTGCCCTCGATTTGTGCCAGTGTGAGCAGTTGCCGTATCAGTCCACTTAGATGATTGATATCCTGTTCGAGAAAGGATTTTCCCGGAAAATCAGGCAATTGGTCAATTCGTGCCCGCATCACGGCTAGGGGGGTTCGCAACTGGTGGGCCGAGTCCGTCAGGAAATGGTGCCGTTCAGTATAATTAATTTGAATCCGGCTAATAAGACGGTTAATGGCATGAACTAACGGTTTAGCTTCGCTTGGTGCAAGTGTTTCATCAAGACGGGTCTGTACATCGTCTGGCGTCAGTTTCTTGGCTTGGTTGGCCAACTGGTTAAGCGGGCGCATACCCTGAATAACCGTGAATATTGAAAAGAGGATGGACAGGAGATAAAGGGGTGTGAGCAGATAAACAAGTTCCAAGCTAATCTTGCTGGCGGCCTTGTCGATAATGAAACCCTCCGCACCTTCAAAGCGTCCGGCAATTAGGAAGAATTCCTGATTATTGGTTTTTTCCGGCGGTAGCTTTATTACCATACCATCCAAAATAAGGGGCGTTGTATCATCCCCTAAAGACTGGAAGGTGTAGAGGTGACGAAGATTTAAGACACCTTCGGAGAGCAAGCTTACAGCATCGTGTGATGACGATGAGATGATTTTTCCTGATTTATCAACAATTAAATAAGCTCGACCATGGTTCTTATACTCATAAGTATGGGCGATTGGATGAGGCAGATCAATGACGGGTAAATTATCCGCACCCATACGAAGGTACTTGGTGAGCATTTTGCTTTGCCGCAATAACGACTCATACTGATAGTCGGTCGCAACCTGACGTACGCTATGGTCAACCCACACAAACGTAATAATGGCGACGGCAAGGTAAAGAATCGTCAGGCCGGACGAAATGCGTGTACTAAGTCTGAGTTTCATCGTTCGGTTCCTCCAAAACATATCCAAGCCCGCGCATGGTGTGTATCTGCACGTTCGCGCCGTGGGCTTTCAGGGTTTTCCGCAACCGAAACATGGCAATATCAATCGCTCCGCTGCTGCCTTCATCATCCAGTCCGTACATGTTTTTTTCAAGGCTTTCCTTGGTAACAAGGCGCCCCATGCGGCGCATCAGCGCCTCCAGTAGCACGGTTTCGCGCCGTGTCATCTTGCAGAGCTGCTCATCTACCATCACGGTGTTGTAGGTCAGGTCAATCACAATATTTCCGGCACGGAGTTGATAACCGCGTAACCCAACCGAGCGCCGCAGCAGATTGCGTATGCGCGCACTTAGCTCGATCATGGCAAAGGGTTTGATGAGGTAATCGTCGGCACCACTATTAAGCCCGGCAACCCGGTCTTCGTAGCTGGCACAGCCGGAGAGTATAAGTACCTGCGTCACTTTGTTCCGGGATGTCAGGTCGCGGATAAGCTCAAGGCTATCGCCATCCGGCATGGTTCTGTCAGAAATTATCAAATCGTAGTCAGATGAGGTCAAGTAACACCGTGCATCTGCTAAAGTATAAGCTATATCAACGTCATAACCCTGTTGAATAAGGCCTTCACGTACGAGTCCTGCAAGTTCTTTTTCGTCCTCGATAAGTAATAACCTCATGTATTCTTATGTAATGCAGGAAAACCTCACCTACAATTATTTTCCGGACACGTAATACTCGCGTAAGACTCATCTGGTCTGATGATCATAAGAAGATAAAGACAGGTAATCCGAATTATGAGCATCCCCCTCTCATTTATCTCCCGCTTGACGGAATGCAAACAGATCATGAAGGCTTTAAATAGCAGCCAGGCCATCATTCATTTTGATACGAGTGGTAATATCCTCTGGGCAAACGAGAATTTTTTAAATGCCATGGGGTATAGCCTGGAAGATATTCAGGGACGCCACCACAGTATGTTTGTAGACCCCACCTATGCCCAAAGCACAGACTATACAACCTTTTGGGAAGATTTACGCAAAGGTGCGTTTCAAGCCGGTCAATACCGTCGTTATGGCAGAAATCAGCGCGAAATCTGGATTCAGGCAACGTATAACCCGATCTGCGATAGCAGTGGCCGTGTCCGTAAAATCATCAAATTCGCCAGCGATATTACTAATTCGATTGTAAAAACTCGGGATTCCTTCGATAGGGTGCAGGCACTTATCTATTTTGGTATGGACGGGATCATTCAGGATGCAAATGAAAACTTCCTAAAAGCTACGGGCTATACTCTCCAAGACATAAAAGGTAAGCATCACCGCATGTTCTGCGAGCCTGATTACGCTGATTCGGAGGAATATGCCGCATTCTGGCAGGCTCTTAACCGTGGGGAACTTCAGACTGGGGAATTTCATCGCTATGGGAAAAACAAAAGGGATATCTGGCTTCAGGCATCCTATACCGTAAAATTTGATAATGCGGGCAAACCTTGTCAAGTCGTTAAATTTGCTACCGATATTACACATGCTAAACAAAACCATTTGGAGACGAATGAGGCCATTCAGCGTGTGACTGTTGCCACGCAAGAGCTGACGAACGCAATCGAAGAAATTTCACACAGCACCTCTATTGCGCGCGATGCCTCTGCCGACGTCCGTACCCATGCTACAAGCGCCAATAACTCGATGCAAAAGCTGCTTATTTCGACCGAGGCTATGACGAATGTACTGGGCTTTATTCAAGATATTTCCGACCAGATTAACCTCTTGGCACTGAACGCTGCGATCGAAGCGGCCCGTGCGGGTGACGCGGGCAGGGGCTTCGCCGTGGTAGCCGATGAAGTCAAGCGGCTGGCCTCGCAGGCCGGTCAGTCCACGGTAAAGATATCGGAAGAGATCAAGAGCATGCAGGTCGTGTCCGGCGAGGTTGCAGGGTCGTTGCAGCGGATTGATGTGTCGGTGAATGCCATGGTGGAAACGTCCAGTGCCGTAGCTGCCGCGGTAGAGGAGCAATCAGCCGTCACCATGCAGATATCCTCAAATATGCAAAAATTAAACGAACTAGCCAACAGCCGTTAACCCATAAGAACGAACAGAGCCCTCACCATGGATACACCCATAGCCAGAGCAGAATCTAAGGATGAACAGATAGACCGGCTGATTAAACTCCTCAGGGTCCTGACGGATCAGCTCGAGCATATGTCCTCCGACAATAGCAAACTGCTGGAAATGAACCGCCGGCTGGCCGCCGATGTGGAATTTCTGAATAAAAACGTTTGCGACCTTTGGCTGCGCGTGAATTCATTTCAGGACATAGTCAGCCCTGCCCGTTATTCAGGTCGGCTCAACTAAACTAGGGTGGGTTTCGCAGCCTAGGCTCTGGCCCAGACTAAAATAAAACTCTGGTGCGGATGAAAAGACTCGAACTTTCACACCTTGCGGTACTGGAACCTAAATCCAGCGCGTCTACCAATTCCGCCACATCCGCACTCGGCAGGCTTTGTAAGGCAAAAAGCGCGGTCTGCCAATCCTGTAGGGCAAATATCGTTCAAGCTTTCAACAAATGCTTGCCAAAAGTCTCAACATGCGGCAAATAACGCCCTGCATACCGGTGGCGGACGTAGTTCAGTTGGTAGAGCACAAGATTGTGGATCTTGGTGTCGCGGGTTCGAGCCCCGTCGTTCGCCCCAGTTTGTTAAGATTTCCGAGGCAGTGTGCCTCTTTTTTTGTCAGTATCTCCCAAGTTTCTGGCATTTCCACATTCAAATCCTTGCCTTGCAAGGCATTCCGACCTATAAGTTCCGGCAATTCCGGCCTGCATAGGTAGGCCGAAGAGGAATAGTATTCAGGGGGATAAAGCAATCATGCAAACCGAAGTAACCACCGGCCAAGGCCTTAACCGCACCATGAGCATTACGGTGCCGGCTGCCGAAGTGTCCAAGCACATGGAAAACCGCATCAACGCCATGGCCGCCACGGTCAAAATCGCCGGTTTCCGTCCGGGTAAGGTGCCCGCCAAGGTCGTGAAGGAGCGTATGGGCGACCAAATCGCATCCGACGTCGCCCAAAGCCTCGTCCAACAATTCCTGCCCAAGGCGCTCGATGAAAACAAGCTGAGCATCGCCGGCCAGCCGCGCGTGCACTCCGGCAACCCGGAAGAAGGCTTCAAGGCCACTGAAGGTAAAGACTTCACCTTCACTGCCGAATTCGAAATCTACCCGGACGTCACTGCCAAAGGCTACACCGGCCTCAAGCTGACCAAGGAAACCTCCGAGCCGTCCGACGAGCTGGTGCAAAGCGCCCTCAAGCGTCTGGAAGGCCAAATGGCATCCTACGAGCCGAAAGAGAAGGGCGCTAAGGCTGCCCAAGGCGACCAACTGACCGTGACCGGCCAAGGCTACACGGTTAAAGCCGATGGCTCGGAAGAAGCCTTCGCTGGCGGTAACCTGAAGGACTTCCGCATCGTCCTCGGCTCCGGCCAACTCATCCCGGGCTTCGAAGACGCTCTGGTCGGCGCCAAAGTGGGCGACGAAGTCGACGTCAAGGTAACCTTCCCGGCCGACTACCACGCCAAGGAACTGGCCAGCCAACCGGCTGTCTTCAAGCTGAAGATCGACGACATCTCCGCCCCGAAGGACGAACCCCTCAGCGACGACAGCGTCAAGCAACTGGGCTTTGAAACCCTCGACGCCCTGAAGGACATCCTGAAAAAGGGCGCCGTCCGCGACCTGACCATGGCCACTGAGCAACGCCTCAAGCGCCAACTGCTGGACGCACTGGAAGAAGCCAACAAGGACTTCGACCTGCCGCAGGGTCTCGTCAACAGTGAACACCAAGCCCTCTGGCGCGCCCAGCTGCAAGAGCTGCAACAACGCCGCCTGCCGATCGAAGCCCTCGGCAGCAGCGTGGAAGAAGCGATTGCCTCCCTCAAGCCGCTGGCCGAACGCCGCGTGCGTCTGGGTCTGGTTATGGCCTCCATCGCCAAGATCGAGAAGATCGAAGTGAGCGCCTCCGACATTGAAGCTGCCGTGAGCGCCCAAATCGCCGCCGCTGGCCCGCAGGCCGAGCAAGCCCGCCAATACTTTGCCAACCCGCAAAACCGCCAGCAATTGAGCGGCCCTGTGCTGGAAGACAAGGTCACCGGCTGGCTGATCGAAAAGGCCGAGGTTACCACCAAGGAAATCTCCGCCAACGAACTGCTGACCGAACTTCAGTAAGCGGCATTTACCAAAAAGCCCCGTTATCCAACGGGGCTTTTTGTTTAATAAGAGGATGTTGTCGCCTGATCGAGTAACGAAAAATCACACCCAAGCCCAAGTGCTGCAGGCAGCAATACAAAGCCATCTTCCAAGGAAGGCACAGTAAGTTTCTCGGTAGGTTTTACCAAATATACTCCAGGGTAACCCTCACTTATAACCTGTATGTTCTGCTCCCGAAGGGTTTTGTAATGAGAAAGGGAGTCTCGCGTAGGCGGTAGAAAGGCAATCGCAACACCATCAAGGTCATTCCTTGCAGGTACCAGAAGGAGCGGCGTAAATGCCAAACCAAAAAGAAGAACGCCAAGAAACAAGGGTTTTAGTTTGTAGGATAATTGGCGAAGCATAAGAAAGTTGATATAACTATTCCACCCATAAAAAAAGAAGAAAGAGAGTGCTGTTATGTTGGTAACGGATGCACCCCGCTGTCATGAATCCTTCCTTATCCGTATCCGCCGGTTTGGTTACCTAATCAACTTTGCGGCTTTGGCAATTATATCGCTTTATCCACTGGCGCACATGCTGGTATCAGAGAACTATGAAGGTAAGTTCGCTCTCTTTGGACTGGTTCTCATAGCCATCAATGGTGGACTATGGCTTCTCTCGCCGCAAAGCTTCTGGGCGCGCTGTGTGTTAGCACTGAGTGGTGTCGCACAGGTGAGTGCGATTATTGCCATGTCGGCCGGTCAGCCCATGCAGATCGACGGTCACATGTTCTATTTTGCCTGGTTAGCGATTCTGGTTCTGATGGTCGATTGGAAGAGTATCCTCGCGGCTGCAGGCCTTACGGCGTTGCATCACGTCGGTTTCAACTTTCTTTTACCACAGCTGGTTTTTCCGAATGGTGGCAGCTTTATTCGTGTGGTCATCCACGCATTGGCGGTGGTGGTGGAAACCGGTGCCTTGGTCTGGTTTACCTTCACATTGGAGAAAATGTTGAACGAGCTCTATCGCTTTGGTCGTGTCTTTTCAGAAGCTGCGGAAAGCCTGAATTTGGCTGTGAAGCTGGAAGGTGATCCTGCTACCGAGGTTGGATCCATGGCAAAAGCCGCTAACGCACTGCTCTCAAAAATCCATGAAGCGATGAAAGATATTTCAGCAACGAGCGATACTCTGGCGCGCGAGTCTCGGGCGCTTGACGATGCTGGGAATGCGGTGCTCTCCCGCAGTAATGCTCAGGTAGAGGCTGCGGAAGCCATTGCTACGACGATGAACGACTCGGCCCAGCAGGTTGCCGCCATGTCGCAAGTGTCGCAAACGGCAAACCAGCGCGCGGCCAACCTGCGCGAGGAGTCTCTTAAACTTAAAGAAGTATTGGAAAAGCTGGAGCGTAACTCGGAAGAAATCGACAGCACCAGTAGCCAGATCACGGCAATCTCCGAGCAAACAAACCTGCTAGCCCTCAATGCGAGTATCGAAGCGGCCCGCGCGGGTGATGCTGGCCGGGGCTTTGCTGTGGTGGCCGATGAAGTCCGCACTTTGGCAGGCAATGCGAACAATAGTGCCAGCAGTATCTCTCAGCGTGTTGTGGAGCTTAAGCAAAGCATTGAGCTTGCGCGAACAGCGATTATCCAGATGTCGTCGAATATTGAGGAAATGTACGAAGTCAACGCACGCGTTAATCAGACCGTGCAAAGCCAAGCGGCTGCAATCGAGGAGGTGAGCCGTACGGCCGAAAGCTTCAAACACCAGCTTTCGGAAGTGGTGAACGACCTCGGCCGTAGCGCACAAGCCTCCGCAGCTGTATCAAGGGAAAGCGGGTTACTGCGCGAAAAAACAGGCTTATTCCGCCTATAAACGAGGAAATACAAAATAAAAAAGGAGCCGATAAGCTCCTTTTTTGCGGTCACTTAATAGGGCATCGGCCAGTCCCGCCGCACAGCAGCAAGGTCAGTCAGCACATCGTCGCTCAGCACCACATTTCGGGCGTCAATATCAGCCTTTAGCTGCTCCACGGTGGTAGCGCCAATAATCGTGCTGGCCACAAACGGCTTGGTCAGCGTCCACGCAATCGCCATTTGGGCGGGGTCTAGGCCGTGCTTGCGGGCAACGTCTACATAGGCATCGGCGCAGGCTTGGGCTTGCGGCGTCAGGCGTTGGCTGGCGGCATAGCTCTCGTGCACAAAGCGTGTACCAGCGGGGCGGGCGCCACCGTAGTATTTACCGGTCAGCCAACCGGCGGCGAGGGGGGTATAAGGCAGCAAGCTCACCCCTTCGCGCATGCTCACTTCGGCAAGGTCTAAGTTGTGCAACTGGTACATCAGGCTGTACTCGTTCTGAATACTTACCGGCTTCGGCAAACCATGCTTCTCCGCCAGTTTCAGGTACTCCATGGTGCCCCATGCGGTTTCATTAGAGAGTCCGAAGTGCCGGATTTTACCGGCCTTAACCGCATCGCCCAAGGCTTCCAGCGTATCCAGCATGTCGTCGACAATTAGGCCGGTAGAGGCTTGGCTCGGCAGATACGTCCAGTTCTGGCCAAAGTGGTAGCTGCCACGGTTAGGCCAGTGCAGTTGGTACAGGTCTAGGTAGTCGGTGTGGAGGCGTTTTAGGCTGCCATCCAAGGCTTCCTGAATGCTCTCCTTATTAAAGGGCCGACCACCACGGATGTGTGGTCGCCCTGCACCGGCCACCTTGCTGGCCAGAATAATCTCACTGCGCTTACCGGTCGTCTTCAGCCAGTTACCGATGTACTGCTCGGTCAGTGTGTAGGTGGCGGCCTCGGTGGGGTTTACGGGGTATAGCTCGGCGGTGTCCCAAAAGGTCACGCCCGCATCAAAGGCGTAGTCCATCTGCGCATGGGCATCGGCTTCGGTATTTTGGCTGCTGCCCCAGGTCATGGTGCCTAGGCAAATTTCGGTCACCATCAGGTCGGTGGTACCAAGGCGGCGTGTACGCATCACATATCTCCTCAAAAATCACAGGTTGCTCAAAGTCGGCCGCATCTAACGGCAAAAAGCGCTTGGCGGCAAGCGTTCATCCCCGTATCATCCGCAGCATATCAAGAAAAGAAAGACGAGATTATGTCCCACCTCATCCCAATGGTGATCGAGCAAACCGCCCGCGGCGAACGTTCCTTCGATATCTTCAGCCGCCTGCTGAAGGAGCGCGTCATCTTCCTCACCGGCCAAGTGGAAGACAGCGTGGCCAACCTGATTGTCGCCCAATTATTGTTTTTGGAAGCCGAAAATCCGGACGCCGAAATCAACTTCTACATCAACAGCCCGGGTGGTGTGGTGACCGCGGGTATGGCCATTTACGACACCATGCAGTACATCAAGTGCCCGGTTTCCACCATCGTGGTAGGCCAAGCCGCCAGCATGGGCGCGCTGTTGCTGGCCGGTGGGGCTGCCGGGAAGCGTTATGCCCTGAGCAATTCGCGCGTGATGATCCACCAACCGCTGGGCGGCGCCCAAGGTCAGGCGACCGATATCCTGATTCAGGCCGACGAAATCAAGCGCACCCGCGACATGATCAACCACATTCTCGCCGAGCACACCGGCCAGAAGATGGACACCATCGCCAAGGATACCGAGCGCGACAACTTCATGACCGCTGCCGACGCCAAGAAGTACGGTCTGGTTGACCACGTCCTTACCCACCGCGACGAACCGAAAAAGAAAAAAGCCGCCTAACCAAGTTAGACGACTTTTTTGAGGGCGGCCGCAAGGCCGCTTTTCGATTATGCGAAGGCTTTTCTGAGGCGGGCAATGCGCCGGTCGCGTGTGCGTTCGGGCCTTACCAGTACATATCCTTCGGCAACTTTCTTGACGTGACCGTCATTGGCGAGCCGGTAAAGGGCATATGCAATCCGCCACCGATGATAGCGGACGTAGGCAATGCTCTTCCGCATCCATTGCGGCAGAATACGCTGTTCCCAGCGCAGGTAGTAGTCGGCCAGCTCCTTGCGGATATCTTCCGGCGAAGCCTGAACGTGGACCGCCATGAAGTTGCTTACGGCAGTTTTAAATCTCATGGGTTCTCCTCCGAGACAGTGTGTAGGGGAAAGGGTCGGCTCAGTTGTATGGGCAGTTACATCGTTGTTTATAGGCTTACCAAAGCATCTGTATTCAAAACTGTAAATACCGAAATGCACCAAAGCTAGGTTCCTGTAAGCCACACACCCCTTGTGCTACAGCGCAGCGGTGCGGGCTTTGGTGCTTGACACTCTCTGCCCAATGCCCAAAACTGCCGCAATTACACAAAAAGGCGACCTTTACCCATGGCCAAAAAGACCGACACCTCCACGCCAACCGCAGGCGGCACCCTCTATTGCAGCTTCTGCGGCAAAAGCCAGCACGAGGTTCGCAAACTGATTGCCGGTCCGACCGTTTTCATCTGCGATGAATGCGTGCGCCTGTGCATGGATATTATCCGTGAGGAAGAGGCCCAACCGGCCAGTGCCGCTAAAGCCCTTAAGGCCGCCGGTGGCGGGCAGGGGGCGCATGGCCTCCCCACCCCAACCGAAATTATGGGCATCCTCGACGACTACGTCATCGGCCAAAGCCGCGCCAAGCGCATCCTCTCGGTCGCCGTTTATAACCACTATAAGCGTCTCGAGCACGTGGCCGCTGCAGCAGCTTCGGGCACCGAAAACCCGATCGAAATTGCCAAATCGAACATTTTGCTGATCGGTCCAACCGGTACCGGTAAAACCCTTCTGGCACAAACACTTGCACGCATTCTCGACGTGCCGTTCACGATGTCCGATGCAACAACACTCACCGAAGCCGGATATGTAGGTGAAGATGTTGAAAACATTATCCTAAAACTGCTTCAGGCTTCCGATTACAACGTTGAACGTGCCCAACGCGGTATTGTTTATATTGACGAAATCGACAAAATTTCTCGCAAAGGCGACAACCCCTCCATCACCCGCGACGTCAGCGGCGAAGGTGTCCAGCAAGCGCTGCTGAAGCTGATTGAAGGCACGGTCGCCAGCGTACCGCCGCAAGGTGGCCGCAAGCACCCGCAGCAAGAGTTTCTGCAGGTCGATACCTCCAACATTCTCTTCATCTGCGGCGGTGCGTTTGCAGGTCTCGATAAAGTCATTGGCCAGCGTCTCAAAAAGCGCAGCATCGGCTTCAATGCGCAGGTAGAAGGCGAAGAAAACCGCGGCGTTGGCGAACTGTTCCAGCTGGCCGAGCCGGAAGACTTGGTGAAGTTTGGCTTGATCCCCGAATTCGTCGGCCGTCTGCCCGTACTGGCGATGCTGAACGACCTCGACGAAGCCGCGCTGATTCAAATCCTCACCGAGCCGAAGAACGCGCTCACCAAGCAATATCAGCAACTCTTCCAGATGGAAAACGTGCGCCTGACCTTTGCACAAGAGGCGCTGACCGAAGTCGCCACTCAAGCTATCAAGCGCAAAACCGGCGCCCGCGGTCTGCGTGCCATTTTGGAGAATATCCTGCTGGATACGATGTTCGACATCCCCAGTGCCAAGGGGCTGGAAGAGGTGGTCATCAACGCCAATACCGTGCGTGGCGATGCCGAGCCTCTGAAAATATTTACTGACTCGGTCAATAATGGCACCACCTCTAAGCCAGAAAAAGCCGAGAAACAGACCAAAAAAGCGAGTTAAGTCGTTCAAACAAAAAGCGGGTTTGGGCCCGCTTTTTGTTTCTCCTTCGCCACACTCCCTTACCCAATGCGTACGCGGGTGGCAAAATACACCCCACACGTGCCCCAAAATGCGCCACGCCGCTTGCATATACAATCTGCCCTTCGCACCATACAAACAGCGGGCAGAGGATTTCCGGATTTGAAGAATACCGGCGGGTATTACAAGAATTTCGAAATAGCTCTTGTCACTCCTATAGTTTGAGTGATAAGTTGCGTCCACAAGAATGCCAAGAATAAGACAAGTAGTATAAAGCAGAGGAAACGCCACATGCCACGAGCCACAACATCATCTCCGGAGAATGTGCAGACACTGCCGGTATTGCCGCTGCGCAATATCGTGGTGTTCCCGCACATGATCGTGCCGTTGTTTGTCGGCCGCGAGAAAAGCGTTAAAGCCTTGGAAGAGGTGATGAACGCCAGCAAGCAGATCATTCTGGTTACCCAGCGCGATGACGAACTGGACGACCCGACGGTGGACGACGTGTACCGCGTCGGCTGCTTGGGCAACGTGCTGCAAATGCTGAAGCTACCGGATGGTACCGTTAAGGTGCTTGTCGAAGGCCAAACCCGCGTGCGCCTGACAGACATCCGTGATGCCGGTGCCATGTTTACCGCCAAAGCCGAGATGTTTTTGGAGCGCGAAGGCGAGGAAGCCGAGCTAGAAGCCTTGGTACGCACCGTGGTGGCCGAGTTTGAAGAATACGTGAAGCTGAACAAGAAAATCCCGCCGGAAGTTCTGGTCAGCTTGGCCGCGATTGATGAACCGAACCGCTTGGCCGACACTATCGCCAGCCACCTTAACCTGAAGATTGAACAGAAACAGGAGCTGCTGGAGCTGGATCTGGTCGATGACCGTCTGGAAAAACTCTATCAGTTCATGGAAGGCGAAATCGGCCTGCTGCACGTCGAGCGGAAAATCCGCAACCGCGTGAAGAAGCAGATGGAAAAGAGCCAGCGCGAATACTACCTGAACGAGCAAATGAAGGCGATTCAGAAGGAATTAGGCGAAGGCGAAGAAGGCGACTTCGGCGACTATGAGAAGAAGATGAAGGATCTGAAGCTCAGCAAGGAAGCGAAGGAAAAAGCCGAAGCCGAGCTGAAGAAGCTGCGCATGATGTCGCCGATGTCGGCCGAAGCCACCGTGGTGCGTAACTACCTCGATGTTCTGCTGGGGCTGCCATGGGGCAAAGGCACAAAGCTGAAGAAGGACCTCTCCTTCGCCGAAAAGGTTCTCAACGAAGACCACTTTGGTCTGGAGAAGGTCAAGGAACGCATTGTCGAGTACCTCGCCGTGCAACAGCGCGTGAACAAGCTGAAGGGGCCGATTCTCTGCCTCGTTGGCCCTCCTGGGGTTGGTAAAACCAGCCTTGCCGAAAGCATCGCCAAAGCTACGGGCCGCGAGTACGTACGTATGGCTTTGGGTGGTGTGCGCGATGAAGCCGAAATCCGCGGTCACCGCCGTACCTACATCGGTGCCTTGCCGGGTAAGATTATTCAGAACATCAAGAAGACGAATTCTTCGAATCCGCTCTTCCTGCTGGATGAAATTGACAAGCTCGGACAAGACTTCCGTGGCGACCCCTCCAGTGCACTGCTGGAAGTGCTCGACCCCGCGCAAAATCACACCTTCCAGGACCACTATCTGGAAGTGGATTACGACTTGTCGGACGTGCTGTTTATCTGCACCTCCAACAGCTTCAACATCCCGCCGGCCCTGCGCGACCGTATGGAAATCATCCGTCTCTCGGGTTACACCGAAGAAGAGAAGCTGGAAATCGCCCGCCGCCACCTGATGCCGAAGGCGATGGAAGACAACGGCCTGCGCCCCGGCGAATTGAAGTTGGAAGAAAACGTCCTGCGCGATATCGTGCGTTACTACACCCGCGAAGCTGGTGTGCGTAACCTCAAGCGCATGGTCGATGCCCTCTGCCGTAAGGCCGTGAAGGAAATCCTGATGCACCAAACCAAGGAAACCCGCAACGCCAAGGGCAAGTCTGTTAAGACGGCAAAGGGCGCCAAGGCTAAGGCCGTGAAGGAAAAAGCGTTCAGCATTACCGTGAACGTGAAGAACCTGCCGGATTACTTAGGTGTGCACCAGTACGCCTACGGTGTGAAGGATGCCGAAGACCAGATTGGTGTGGTAACCGGCCTCGCGTGGACCGAAGTCGGCGGCGACATTCTGCCGATCGAAGCCACGGTGCTGGATGGTAAGGGCAAAATGCTCACCACCGGTAAGCTGGGCGAGGTGATGCAGGAGAGTATTCAAGCTGCGGCTTCCTACGTACGCCGCCGTGCCGATGACCTGAAGATCGCCAAGAACTTCTACGAGAAGCACGACATCCACATTCACGTGCCGGATGGTGCCACTCCAAAGGACGGCCCGTCCGCCGGTCTCGCCATGGTCACCGCGTTGGTCAGCGTGCTTACCGGTATTGCCGTGCGCAACGACATCGCCATGACCGGTGAAGTCAGCCTGCGTGGCCGCGCCCTGCCGATTGGCGGCCTGAAGGAGAAGCTCCTCGCAGCCCTCCGCAGCGGTATCACCACCGTGTTCATTCCGCGTGAGAACGAGAAGGACATGGCCGACATGCCCGAGGTCATTAAAAAGGGCCTGAAGGTTGTGGTGGTCGATAGTGTGGACGAAGTTCTCGCCCAAGCACTCGTCCGCAACCCGTTCGGTGGTGGCAAAGGCGGCGGTTCTAAGGCCAAAGCCAAGCCAGTTAAAGGCGCTAAGGCAACTAAGTCTGCTGCCAAACCGGCTACCAAAAAGGCACCGGTTCCGGCCAAAAAAGGCACCAAAAAGGTCCCTGTAAAGGCGCCCAGCCGCGGCAAAACCCCGGCGCGTAAGGCTCCAAATGGTCGCTCCGGCGGTGCCTATGCACGCTAAATAGGCAAAAACGCGAAAAAAAAGCCCTGTTGTTACAGGGCTTTTTGCGGTCGGTTGTCGGGCAAAGTGAACAGTCTCAGCCACTTAATAAATACAATTAATATCATATACTTAAAAGTATCAACTAACCTTACACATAACTTATCAGATGCGGTGAGGGGACGCCAAAGCCTTGGTGGGCCTCAAAAAAGAGACGATATTTTTTGCAACAAACGCTTGACACTGCGGAAAACCAGCACTTTAATCTAACCATCACGCGGCAAGCCAAGCTGGCTGCGGGGTAGGGAGGTTTCGCGAGATACTTTCCGTATGCAAACAACGTAACCCGTAATGAGTAGGATCACCCTCATGAACAAGCAAGAGCTCGTCAGCAAGATCGCCGACACTGCTAAACTGACCAAGTCCGACGCTTCCAGCGCTCTGGATGCCTTCGTAGACATCATCACCAAGAGCCTGAAGAAGGGCCAAGAAGTTCGCCTGACCGGTTTCGGCACCTTCGCTACCACCAAGCGCAAGGCCACCACCGGCCGTAACCCGCGCACCGGCCAAACCATCAAGATCCCGGCTTCCACCCAGCCGAAGTTCCGTGCTGGTAAGAGCCTGCGCGACGCCGTTAACTAGTCGTTAACCGCGTAAGCAAAAGCGGCCCAATCGGGCCGCTTTTTTGTTAAACGGGCATGTTGATGCCGGGAGTGTCTCTCGGAAGAAGTTTCATGCGATGCCGTAGCGACGAAGGTGCATGCCGAAACGCATGGAGCGTAAGCGGGTCCATCTCTGGTAAAGAAGGGCCAATGGGTACGCACAGTGCGCTGTCGAACTTAAGAAACTGTTGCGGTAACAACCAAGGCACGCAGTAAAGCCGAATGCGGGCTTCTTTACTCAGGCTGTCGCCGCAGGCGATGAAATCGGTCGGTTTCAATACGTCATCGGCTTCTGGCCAGAGCTGTTCTTTCAAGCAGCGTAACGCTGCATGAGAAGGGGGTTCTGCCGCTTGGCACAAGGTGCGCCAAAGGCCAGCTTGGCGTGTCTGGCTGTCAAAGTGGGCCAACCAGCTAGGGAAGTCTCCCTGTCCGTAGCGGTCTCCCTTGCAGAAGATCAGGAGCATGACGAGCAGCGAGGTCGGTGGTAAGTCCATGAAAGTATCCTTTGTTGAAGGCGAAAAGGTCGGCAAGGTATTGTCGGGATATTCTTTAAAACCTACGGTTGTGGATAAGAAATGTTCAGCTTGCCGGTAAAAAAACACGATGGGGCTTGACGTGACCCCGCTTGCCCCCTATAACCCACCCGTCTGGCAGCGGAGGCGTAGCTCAGTTGGTTAGAGTATCGGCTTGTCACGCCGAGGGTCGCGGGTTCGAGTCCCGTCGCTTCCGCCAGATTTCTTTCTTACCGTGAAAGAAGTTTGCTACCAGATACACCGGTCCATCCGGGCGATTAGCTCAGCGGTAGAGCGGCTGCTTTACACGCAGCGGGTCGGGAGTTCGAATCTCTCATCGCCCACCAGATTTAAAAGCAGAGCCCCCGCACAAGCGGGGGTTCTGCTTTTAAATCTCTCGGGCTTAGGATTCGCACCGCGCAAGCCAGTTCGACCCGAAGGGCAACGCCTTTCAAAGGGCGTGGCGAAGCCAAGCTAAAAATCCAAGGCGTAATCTCTCATCGCCCAGCCCCAAATTAGCCGCCATAAAAACCCACAAGCGGGGGCTCTGCTTTTAAATCTCTCGGGCTTAGAATTCGCACCGCGCAAGCCAGTTCGACCCGAAGGGCAACGCCTTTCAAAGAGCGTGGCGAAGCCAATCTAAAAATCCAAGGCGTAATCTCTCATCGCCAGTCCTAAAATAAGCCACGATACATCCCCACAAGCGGGGGCTCTGCTTTTAAATCTCTCGGGCTTAGGATTTTAATCCCACAAGCCAGTTGGACCCGAAGGGTAACGCCTTTCAAAGGGCGTGGCGAAGCCAGGCTAAAAATCCAAGGCGTAATCGCTCATCGCAATCGGTTAAGAGAGTTTCATTTCATAAAACACATCTGTTACACCAGCGGGGCCTGTTCTGCGGAAAAATTCGGTAAATCCAAATTTTTGATAAAGGCTTGCCGTGTTTTGTAGGGTGGATGTGTCAAGAAAAAGGCGTTGATAGCCGGCTAAACGAGCTTGGGAGATAAGTTCTCCGATGAGTTGAGATCCAATCCCCTTGCCTTGATGTTCAGGCAAAACTCTTAGACGGGTGAGGGAGCCAATGATGCCTTCATAGAGATTGTCTATCGCCCCAAACCCTATGATTTCTTGATGGTGCTTAATAGTAAAGAAAATGCCGCCCTTTTCTGCGTAAAATGCTGGAACGTCGTCTAAATCAGATACGGAGAAAAGGTTTTCAAGTCCTAAGGGTTGCAGGCAAGCTTGATTGATCTGTTTAAGAATTTCAGGAGGTTCATCGCTATAGGGTTGAATGCGAATAGGTTCTAAATTCATGCGAGTTTTGTCTCCGTAAGATGTTTAAATGCTAGTTCAATTGGGCATTAAATGAAAATCATTTGAGGTCGAAAATTGTCTGAAAAGCGCGTGGTGGCAAACTTGCACACCCCCATCCCCCAAAAGCCAGCCAAGCTCTCCCAAAACCCGCCAAAATCCGCTAGTTTGGAGCCAATGAGCACCTGTTTCATGTTTGCGCCTCTTGGTTGCGCCGTTGTGGCGTATGCGAAGCATTGGCTGGTACTGCAAGGCTTGGGGGGCGCACATGGACATCGTTGATATGATGATCGCCGACCGCGTCATCTCCATGGCCGACCTGCACAACCTGCCTGTGACCGTGCAAAAGGACCCGGATTCCCTGATCGAAGCCCTCGGTAAAGCCGGTAAGCTTACCCCCGGCCAGCAAAGCCGCTACCGTGCGGTGGCGTACGATTTTCCGGTGAAAAACGACGACGAAATGGCTAAGGTCACGCCCCACCAGGTGGAGAGCATCGATCGCGCTTTCCTGACCTTCTACACCGCATGCCCGATTGAGCTCGGCCGTAACAACGTCACATGGGCGGCGGCGGATCTCCCGAACAAGCGTCTGCATTCCGAGATTCTGCTGCGCAACCGCAAAAACAGCCACACCTTTGTCTGGGCCTCGGCTAAGAGCATTGAAGCGGCGATTGAGCGGATGTCCAAACGGGAAGGGCACAGCTTAAAGTTCTTGGTGGAAAACGCCTACGCCCAGCTGAATGCCGGTAACGATGACGCGATTGTGAACCTTGTGGATGAAATCATCCGAACCGCCTACAAAAACGGTGCCTCCGACCTTCACATCGAGATTCTCAACCGCAAACCCACCGTCATGGCCCGTATCGACAACGAGCTGGAAGAGCTGGTGGCATTGCCGATGGAAGTGTACGACCGCGTGGTAGGCCGTTTGCGCCACATGGCGGGCGTGAGTGCGGAAAACTTCAAAAAGCCGCTCTATGGCCGTATGACGTTCGATCTCACCAACCGCCAAAGCGTGGATATCCGTTACACCACACAGCCTATTACGCTGGAAAACACCGCTAAAATCGCCATGCGTTTCCTGCGTCCGTTTGAAGGCCAGATGGAAACCTTCGGCTACGGCGACGAAACGATTGATAAAATCGACCAACTGATGCGCTTTGAAGAAGGCGTGATTATCTTCGCCGGTCCAACCGGTTCGGGTAAATCCACCGCCTCGCGCCTGATGATCCGCCGCGGTCAACGCCCCGGCCAGAACGTGATAAGCTACGAAAAGCAGATCGAAGAGCGGATGGATAACGTGATCCAGACCGAAGAGGATCTGAACTCCGGCGTGAATCTGGAAACCTTCCTGTATGCCGCGCTGGGTCTCGACCCCGACGTGATGTTCATCGGGGAAGTCCGTTCGCCGGAAGACACCCGCCGCGTGATTGACGCCGGTAATACCGGTCACTTGGTCATCACCACCATGCACGCGAATGATTCGTTCATGACGCTCGACCGCCTGCTGCAACGCGGCGTGCCGCCCGAGCTGATTTTCTCCAACGTGCGCGGCATTATCGCCCAGCGTTTGGTGCGCCGCCTATGCCCCAAGTGCAAGGTGCCGTACGAGCTGGACCAACAGCTGGCCGATAGCCTGAATAGTGTGCGCGACATGGGCTTTAAGCGTGGTGACAACATCTGCCGCCCCAACCGCAACGGTTGCGAACTGTGCCACTACCGTGGCTATAGCGGCCGTATTGCCATGGAAGAAATTCTCGAAATGTGGCGCCGCGAAATTTCTCGCAATGTCTGGAGCAGTAACCGCCTGCGACCGGATTGGATTGACGTGGTGCGCGAGCAAGCCCGTGCGGCCGGCATGAAGGATATGTTAGCCCAAGGCCTCCGCCACGTTAAAAACGGCATCACAAGCCTCGATGAACTGGAAAGATTCTTCAGTGCCGATCTTGAAACGCTCCGCTAGCTTCGGCTCGTCCGGTCTGCCGTTCTTCAACGGCGCCGGAGGCGTGAGCATCGACCCGCGCGACCGCGAGCGTTTCTTCTTCTTTATGGCGATGATGATGAAGACCGGCCAAACCACGTCGGATGCCTTGCGCGCCGTGGCCCGTGCCTTCCGCTCCGAGAAAAACGAAGCTGTCGCCAATGCCATTGCTGGTTTGTCGCAAAAGGTCGCGCAGGGTAAGTCGCTCAGCCAAGCCATGCAGACCGAGCGCCGCATGTTCACCGACCTTCACCGTGCCGCCATTCTGGCCGGTGAGGCTTCCAACAACATGCAGAAGTCGTTCGATATCCTGCGGATTCTGGAAGACAAGGCGATCAATTCCAAACGCGCCGGTCTCGCCGAATTGCTCACGCCGTTGCTGATGTTGGTGCTCTCGTTGGTATCGGTGTTCAACACTGGTTTGCAAACCCTGCCGGTTATGGCCAAGCTACGCGAGGCGCAAGGCAAGCCTATGGGTGTCATTCCCGGGGGTATCATGTCGACCACCCAGTTCTGTGCCGACTACTGGTATATTTTTGTAGGGTTCATACTCATTGCCACTATCGTCATCTGGTCGCTCAATTCCAATCCGGCAGGCCGTACCTCGCTGCACGCGTTGCAGCTTAAAATTCCGGTCTACGGGCAATACCTTATTTACCAAACATACACACAAATGCTGCTGTATTTCCCGTATCTTATCGCCAGTGGGGTTAAACCCAAGCAGCTTATTCCCATTATGGAAGGCTTGGCCACCAACAGCGTCATCCGCCGGCGTATCGACCAGTTCAACCACGTCATCACTACCGGTGGTACGCTGGCCGAGGCGATGAACCGTGCCGGCTTCCCCGAGCTTATCGTCACCCCCGTCAGCGTTGCCGAAAACTACGCGCCGACTGAAGGCCACGTGAACGATGTGCTGATTGAAGGTATGACCCACGCGCACACGCTGCTGGAGCGGATGTTGAACGACACGCAACGCCGTTTTATTGCCATGGCCAGCGGTATTCTGTGGGTGCTGGGTGGAGCCGTGATGATGCTCGATATGTTATCAATCGTACTTTCGCAGGCGTAAGGGCAGGGCCATGACCGACGATTTCAACCACACGCCAAACCCCAACCCGCAACAGGCCAATGCACCGCTGCCGGAGCGCGTACACGCCACCGACGACGCGGTAGTAGAAGCCGTACGTAATAAACTAAAGCAGCAGTTGGTGGAGCGTCTGCCCGGTGGCCTGCAAGCGCGGGTGGAGCGCAACCTGCCGGTTCTGCAACGTACGACCCAAGAGGTGCTGCACGGCGCTAAGGAATTTTTAGGCCCGCTCTGGGCAGAGGCACGCATCGTCTTCTCCGGTGTCAGCCGTAAGCTGGCTACCACCGCGGTAGCTTCTTCGGTAGGCGGCACCTTCCGCCACCTCTGTTTTGTCGGGCTTAACAAGTCGGAGCTTCTGCTGCAAGGCGAGGTTCAGCCTGTCTTTAGCGATAGCTGGTCGGATCAGGTCTCCGACAACATGAAGCGCCACACCGGCCTGTTGTTCTTTGCGCCGCGCGGTCTGGATGGCAAACCGGTCAACCCATACCTGTTTTTGATGGGAGAAGGGGTGCCGGATGAAGAAGAACTGGCCGACCCCAACGCGGTAGCGCTGGCCGAGCAACAGGTGGGCCCTGTGGCGCTGCTCGACCTCTGCCGTATTTCCAAAAGCGAGCCCAACACCATCAACATGCTGCTGGTGGCGGATACGCTCTTCCATTGGGATGTAAAAGACAACTACGTGCTGCCAACCTCTCCCTCCAGCTGGGTGCGAGATGTAGAGCAGGTGATGAAAACCTACCCGCGCACTACCCGCGCGCACCTTTATACGCAGTGGGATACCGACATCCTGCCACCCTCCGACCGCATTACCGTGCATAACGTGCGCGATATGCCGCTGGACGACGCCACATGGCTGAACCGCCCCACCGTGCAAGAGCGCTACGGCGGCCACATCCTGCTCGCCGGTGTCGTTCTCGCCATCCTTACCTACATGGGCCTGTGGTACCAAGGGCAGCAGTTGCAAGAGCTCTCCGATCAACTCAGCATGATCGAGCAGCAAATCCCCCGTGGCGGACAATTCTCCGACCTTGAACGCGCGATAACCGAGCAAGAGCGCATGTGGCGCAAACGGGAGCTCTTCCCCGTGGTAACGAAAGACACGGCCCGTGCCATTCAAAAATCCGGCATGCAGGTCAAGCAGTTTAAGGTGGAAGTCCCGAGCTCTGACCAGCCGCCACGCACCTACATGGTAGAAATTGAAGCCAAGAGCGATACCTACCAAGGCTGGCTGCAACAAGAACCTATCGCGCGCAGCCTCATCCTCAATTCCGCAGTGCTGGATGCCATTCGCAAACCCGCCACAACCGTGGGCTTCAAGCTGGAAGGCTTGGTCGATGCCAATGCGCTGGAGCGTGAATACCGGCCGTTCGCGTCCAAGCTGAACAAGGCCTCCATTCAGGCTTCGGCCACAGCGCCCAAGCCAACGGGTGAGAACGCAGGAGGAACCGAGTAATGATCCGCTTTGCCGCTGGTGTCGCCTTGATAGTGTTTACCCTCATGCTGGGTGGCTATAAGTATTTCGACAACGCCTCCAATTACGAAAGCCGCGAGTTTGCACTGATGGACGCGCTCGACAAACGCGATGCCGGGAAGGACCTGCAAAAACGCATCGCCGAAATCCGCCGCGTCAGTCAGGAAATCCGCTTTGTGCAAAAGAACGAACTGGAACGCGCCTTGGATATCGGTGCGCCGCGCCTCGACCTGCGGATTATCGGCCAACCGCTGATTCGTGGTAACAACAAGGCGCTGGCCCGTTATACGTTCCGTATTGCCGGCCCCGCCACCTATGCCGAGGCCCAAGGCGTGCTGGAGCGTATGACTCGCCTGCCGGGCTACGTGCCGTACAGTTTCTGCTTTGCCTGTAGCTCCACGCCGCGCGGTGCACCGCCCGAGCTCAGTATGGTTCAAATCGAAGGATATATTTATGCATACGATAAAGATACCTTCTACTAGCCTGCTGGCGGCCACAGCCCTGCTACTGCTGGTAGCCAGCGGTGCGTTTGCGCAAACGGGTGGCTCGCGGGCTGAAAACTTAGAATGGCCGCGCACCTTTACCGGCGCGCCGGACTTCATCTTTACGCGGGATGAAGCCGTG
This sequence comes from Alphaproteobacteria bacterium, assembly GCA_027485835.1. GTDB lineage: Bacteria > Pseudomonadota > Alphaproteobacteria > UBA2136 > UBA6156 > UBA6156. The sequence goes on along the minus strand of JAIXQG010000002.1, from coordinate 67,993 downwards.
ACCAAAGCCCGCTCCGACGCCGCGCGCAGCGGCTCGCCTATTCCCATGGTTCCCAGCGTGGAAACGATTCTGAATGACGATGGCACGCTCGACCCCTTAGGGGTTACCAGTCCGGTTGTCGTCGCGGTGTCGGGCACCACCGATGTGTCGGGCACCGAGGGCGAAGAGGTGGATATCATCTCCGTCAGCAACCGCCAGAGCCTGATGGATAAACTGATGGCCCAAGCGGTCGACCTCCCCACCGTCGAAGCCGCATCCGAGCCCGACCTAACCGAATTCCGCGGCCAATTAAGCGCCACCATCAGCCGCACGCTGGCCAACTGGCAGCCGGATTCCAAGCGCTATAATTTCTCAAGCGTCTTAAATGGTCTGTCATTGCAAGCCATTGTCACGTCGCCCGTCAGTTACGCTGTTATCAACCAGCATAGATATCAGGTGGGGGATACATTCCGTATCAGCGTACCCATGCGCGTGCCAGAAGATGCCTTAACGCGCGCCATGGAGAACCAGATGCCGGTAAGCGGAACCCTGACCCCCGCACTGGAAGAGAACTACCGCAAGGTCTATGGAGAGGTCATGGACAGCTTTACGGCCGCCCGCACACGCAACCCGGATATCGCCATGCAAACGCTGGTCATCCCCGTACGCGTGCTGAGCATTACGCGCCGCGAGGTCATGCTGGATCTCGACGGCCAACCCCACGCCTTGCAAATTCGCTACGCGTATTAAACGGAAGGGCCACATGGGCGTTTCCGTAACATCCTCACTCCTCACCGACCAGTCGGGCGGCTTTTCGCCGTTCATGTTCGGTTTGGTGATGGGCATGTCGGTATTCTCCGCCCTCTCGTTGCAATGGGCTAAGCAAGAACTCACGGAATACCAGCAACTTCAGGCCGAGCGTGCCAAAACCAATGCGGAAGAAGTGGCGAAGGGACTGGAGTTTGCCATTCTGACGGAAAACGAACAAAGCTATAGCGACACCTACGACCTTGAACGTGCGCGCGCCTATTCCTCAGCTCAAGCCCGCACCCGTGGCGGACAAGATTATATGTTCGCCGCACGAGACTCCGAACGCGAGCAATTCGGGCAAAAAGGCACCGCCGTCGCCATTGTCGGCACCGACGACACGCTTGTGCGCAGCCATGTTTACCGCACCGAAACCGAGGAGCATATCCTCGATAAATCCGTCGGCGGAAGAGGGGACGTTGCGGTGTACGATACCTCGCTGGCGCGTAACCAGCAGGTGATGACCAGCAATGGCCGTATGGAAGCGATGGCCGAACGCCTCTACACCTTCTATGCCGCCAAATTCCGTTTCCCCACCGACAGTGAGTATCAAGACCTTCTCAGCAAGGTAGGCGTCCGCGATGCCTGGGGGCAGGATTTTGACTACAAACCGGAAAAAGACGGACAAAAAGCCACACTCAGCTTCACGACTCCTTGGCAATACACGCAAACCATGATTCTTAGCTTGAAAGACGAGGAAAAAAAGGCAGAATACGATGACCAAGCGCCGACTGAATCAACAACCGTATCTCCAACATATGATGAATAAGCCTCTCACCTACCTCTCTGCATGTGCCGCGTCCGTCAGGTCGCAGGCCGCCGCATGGGGCGGGCAGGGCGGTGCCATGTTTGGTATGGATGCGCGTATCGCGCTGATTGTCGCCGCCATCCTAACGGCCGCAGGCGGTATCACCATCATGTCGCGGCTAGAAAGCAGCAAGGTGCAGGCTGCCGAAATGCAAGCCGAGCAACTGCGCGAAGCACTAGGCCGTTACTATACCCAAATCGGTATCAACCAACTGCCTCCCACGCTCGACGATATGTTCCGCGAGGCCACCATTGCCGACGCCTCCTTGCGCCGCGACCCATGGGGTAACCCGTGGGAGTACTCGCGCGCCACCGCCACGGTACGGATAGAAGACACACCCATCACCATGCAATTGGCGGTTATCTATAGCCGCGGGAAAGACGGCGTGGCGGAATCCGGCGGCGTCAGCTCGGAAAACGACTACAACGCCTGGATGACCCGCGGCGACGACGTCGGCGTCAAGTTCATCTCGCGGGATGTGGAAATGCGCCGCCTGCAGGAATACCGCGGCCGCGCGCAACTGATTGTAGATAAGCTAGAAGCCGTCGAGTCCGCTGCGTTCTTGGAAGCGCAAAATACCTGCTCCACCGGTGCCGAAACCATTCCCACATGGTGCACCAGTTTGGACGGCAAGAACTACACGCTCTTTAATTACTACCCGATGTCGGATGCCGACGACACCTCCGGCGTGGTCTACTATGCCGACAAGGTACAGAACAAACGCGCCTACGCCAGCGGTAATCTTGCCGAAATGCAGCAGATGATGATCGACCTCGGCCTACCTGCCGCCTATGCCCAAGACCCTTGGGGCCGCGTGCTGATGTTCAGCCCGAACATTACGCAGCGCACCGACCCGCCGTTCTCGGCCAGCATCTGCTTCAGCAGTGGCGAAAACTGCCTGAGTCGCTAAATGTAAAAACAGCCTCACTTGAGGCTGTTTTTACATTTGTCCTACAAAATTCCCGCATCTGCCTTACACATGTGCCATCCATGTGTCATCCCCCTGTGCCAGATACACCTTGAGAACTTGACGTTATGTTGCGGCGCAGCGTAAAGTGCGATCAACGTATTTCAAGAAACGCCAGCCCATTCAAGGCATGGTGAAGAACAAGAAGGAAGAAGCCTCATGGCCAACGTAGTCAAGCTCAACAAGTCAGGTTCCCAATCCAGCGGCAGTACCGCCAGCTCGGGCGCCAATTCTGGCGATAACAACACCGTAACTGTCACCCTGCCGGTTCTTAAGGGTACCGTAGGCCCCAACGTGGCCGATGTCCGCGCGCTTTACAAAAACGAAGGCATGTTCACCTACGACCCCGGCTTTATGTCCACCGCCGCTTGCCAGTCCGGTATCACTTATATCGATGGCGATAAGGGCGAGCTGCTTTACCGCGGTTATCCGATCGAACAACTGGCCGAAAAAGCCAGCTATCTGGAAGTCTGCTACCTGCTGCTGTTCGGAGAACTCCCCGCCCGCGCTGAACTGGAAGCCTTTGAAGATATGGTGATGGACCACACCATGGTGCACGAGCAAGTCGCCACCTTCTTCCACGGCTTCCGCCCGGACGCCCACCCGATGTCGATTCTCTGCGGCGTCACCGGCGCACTGGCCAGCTTCTACCACGACAGTCTCGATATCCATAACCCGCGCCACCGCGAAGTAACCGCCTACCGCCTCATCGCCAAAATGCCGACCCTTGTCGCCATGGCCTACAAATACAGCGTCGGCCAGCCGTTCATGTACCCGGATAACAACCTGAGCTACTCCGGCAACTTCCTGCGCATGATGTTTGCGGTACCCACCAAGGATTACGAAGTGAACCCGGTGGTAGAGCGCGCGATGGACCGCATCTTCACCCTGCACGCCGACCACGAGCAGAACGCCAGCACCAGCACCGTACGCTTGGCCGGTAGCAGCGGCGCAAACCCGTTTGCCTGCGTAGCCGCCGGTGTAGCTACCTTGTGGGGCCCGCTGCATGGTGGCGCGAACGAGGCCGTGCTGAAAATGCTCGCCGAAATCGGCACCGTCGAGAACGTCGAGCCGTTCATCGCCAAGGTGAAGGACAAACTCTCCGACACCAAGCTGATGGGCTTCGGTCACCGCGTGTACAAGAACTTCGACCCCCGCGCCAAGATCATGCGCGAAACCTGCCACGAAGTGTTGAAAGAGCTGAACATCAACGACCCGATGCTCGAAATCGCCATGAAGCTGGAAGAAGTGGCGCTGAAAGACCCGTACTTCATCGAGCGCAAGCTATACCCGAACGTCGACTTCTACTCCGGCATCATCCTGCGTGCCATCGGTATTCCCACCCCGATGTTCACCTGCCTGTTCGCGCTGGCCCGTACGGTGGGCTGGATCAGCCACTGGATGGAAATGATCGGCGAACCGGACCAGAAAATCGGCCGCCCGCGCCAGCTCTACACCGGCCCCACCCGCCGCGATGTCGCCCCGCTCGGCAAGCGCTAGTCGCTACCACTAAAAAACCGGCCACTGGCCGGTTTTTTATGTGACATCGGAAATTACAGAACGGCGTTTAAGGCATTCACGCCAGCCTGAATATCACCCTCCGTCGTCGCCCAGCCCCAGCTCAAACGCACAGCCTGAGTAGCCTCTTCAGCGCTGTACCCCATTGCGCGCAGCACATGGCTTTCCTTCACCTTGCCGCTGCCGCAGGCGCTGCCTTGGCTAATGGCCACGCCTTTCAAATCCATCCCGATCACCACATCGCTGCCGTTCTTCGGCGTAATGACCTGCGCCACGTGCTCCACGCGCGGGCTGTCTTTGCCCACCACACGCAGGCCTATGCCCTCCGCCGCCGCACACACTGTCGCGTTAAAGGCGCGCGCAACGGTACGCTCGGCATTCATATTCGCAACGGCTTCTTCTAAAGCAACAGCCGCACCACCAATCGCGGCAAGGTTTTCCGTGCCCGCACGGCGGTTACGCTCTTGGGCCCCACCGGTAATGCTCGCTAGCATCTCCAGTTCTGGTTTTAAAACCACCACACCCACACCGCGCGGCCCACCAAACTTGTGCGCGGTAAAGGTTAGTAAATCGGCACCCAGCTCGTCCACATGCACAGGCACATGGCCCACGGTCTGCACGGCGTCGGTATGGAAGGGCACGCCCACCGCTTTACACATCGCCGCCACCGCTTCAATCGGCTGCAAAATCCCGTTTTCATTATTGGCGTGCATCACACTGACCAAGCCCACATCGCCACGGGCCAGTTCTTCGCGCAGCCAGTCCAAACGCACCAGCCCACCGTTATCGACCGGAATCTCCTCCGCACCCAGCGCCTTACCCGTGTTGCGCACGCAGTCGTGCTCAATGGCGGAAACAAGTAAACGCTTGCCTGAAGAAGCCTGCATAACACCGCGTAAACACAAATTATTTGCCTCAGTCCCGCCGCTTGTAAATACCACGCGTTCAGCACGCACACCCAACAGGTCAGCAATCACACGGCGGCTCTGGTCAAGCTCCATACGGGCGGCCTGTCCTTCGGCATGGATACTGCTGGGGTTACCAAACAGGTCGAGCAATTCCACAATCCGCGCCTTCGCTACAGGGCGCAACGGCGCGCTGGCGGCATAGTCCAGATACGTGCGGGCAGGGGCTCGGAAGGCTCCGAACAAGTTAAACTATCCGAATACTTTGGAAGGAGACAGGCACAATCGCGTCCTGTGTAATTTCAAAATCGTTGTCCATCACCATTTGCAGGCTCACACGACGCAGGAAGCTCTCAATATGCGTACCCAGCGCACTCCACAGGTCATGCGCATTACACTTCTTGCCCTGTACGCAGCCGCCACCGGTATGCGGGCCGTGGGGGTCGTCGCCCATGCCGCAACGGGTCACGTCCACAACCTCATCCACGGCGCCGACAATATCCGCCAGCATCACAAGGTTGAGGGGTTTCGGAATCATATAACCGCCGCCAGGGCCACGGATGCTATCCACCACACCGGCCTTGCGCAGCTTGGCAAACAGTTGCTCCAAATAGCTGAGCGAAATCTGCTGGCGGTCGGCAATCTGTGCCAACGTCACCGGCTTGCTGTTGCTAACAGAAAGCAGTGCGAGGTCCAACATCGCCATAATGGCGTAACGTCCGCGGGTGGAAAGATGCATGTCCGTCTCTTTCTAAATCTGTAGTTAAGCCGATAGACCCCGTCTATCGCTCTCATTACTTGAGAAATAAGCCCAAAGGGTAGGGGCGTCAATACCTGAGCCCGTATTAGGGTTATTAAAGTTGCATAAAAATTACTTGATACAAATCAAACAATTGTCGATTTTTCTTGAAATTACAGCATCGTCTATGCCATAAGCCCGTTATTCCAACGCCCACAATACGGAGCCCCAACCATGCCCGACGTGAATTTCCAAGGCCCAGCCGGCCGCCTCGAAGGTAAATACTTCGCCCAGAAGAACCCGGAAACCCCCATCGCCGTCATTCTGCACCCGCACCCGCTGCATGGCGGCACCATGAACAACAAGGTCACCTACCGCCTGTTCGAAACCTTTGTGCGCATGGGCTTTTCCGTCCTCCGCTTCAACTTCCGCGGGGTCGGTAACTCCGAGGGCGTGTTCGATAACGGCGTGGGAGAACTTTCCGACGCCGCCGCGGCGCTCGATTGGCTCCACGCCAACCACCCCCACGCGCCAGAAATCTGGCTCGCCGGCTTCTCCTTTGGTAGCTGGATCACCATGCAAATGCTGATGCGCCGCCCAGACCTCAAGCGCTTCGTCGCCGTCGCCCCGCCCGCGGGCCTGTACGACTTCTCGTTTCTCAGCCCATGCCCCACTAGCGGCTTGGTTATTTACGGTAACAACGACGAAATCACCTCGGCCGAAGACACCGAAAACATGCTGAAGAAGTCCACCCGCCAAAAGGGCATCACCATCAGCGCCGCCAAAATCAATGGCGCCGACCACTTCTTCACCAACCAGCAAGACGAACTCGGCGCCACCGTCGCCGCCTACATCCAACGCGAAATGGGCAAATCCGGCCGTTAATCGGGCTCGTCAAAAAAAACGGGCGGCCCAAAAGCCGCCTGTTTTTTTTGCATTAAAGCGGAATTAATCTTCCATCCCCCAATTCGCACATATCTCCAGCAACGCGCCCACCTCGGTCAAGGCAAATATCTTCATCCAGAAATCGCAGCGCCACTTCGCAACCCTTTAAAAGCAAAACCGAAAAGACCGTCACCACCAAAGCCAGAAGAGTCTGCCATAAAATATTCATAGATAAGAAGTTAAACAGAATCAGTAAATCTGACAACCTCTCCCACCCGCGCCCCCTCATGCGCACACATCGCCGCAATTACCCGCTCAAACTTCGCCTCACTTAACTCTCTTAACCGCACCTGCGGCACCACACCGGCCCGCGCCGCCACATGGCTCACATACGCCGCCACATCGTTCTCACAGGCAGGTGCATAGCTTGCAATCGCCTCCGCCAGCGTCTTTCCCTCACGTGCCCTGTTACTCAAAATCTTCCGCATCGCCCGCAACCCAAGCTCCGGGGTCGCAAACACGCAAAAACCACCCGCCGTACCAATCTTGCCCAACCACCGGATACTATTACTGCGGATATTTCCCGGGTTCTGGTTGCGCCAATTGCGGTCGCCACCCGTAAACCGCACACGCTTTCCATCTGCCGTCTCATAAATCACGTCGGTGCCTTCGCCCGCATAGGCTTTCACATAAGTGTCCATCTCAATCCCTCTCCACAAAAAAAACGCCCCGAAAGGGACGCTGCCAATATATAAAAAAAAGACCCGCCAAGGCGACCATGCCGAGACGAGCATGTAAAAACTACACCTAAATCGTGGCAGATGTCAAGTTTTTAAACCAATTCCCTACCGTTTCCTTACCATGGTGGCTCTTGGCCACACTGCCGCACGCGTTTTAACCACCCGTGTAAGCCAAAGCCAGTTCAGCGGCTTGCACAGGCGGGCAGGGGCCTGTAGGGTCGGCGTAACGTATATAAGAAGCGAACCATTTACAGGGGAAACGTACATTCATGGAACCCACAGCCGTAGCCGCCAGCGTCGATATGACCTTCTGGGGCCTGTTCCTTCAGGCCGGTATCTTTGTCAAACTCATCATGGTCGGCCTGTTCGGTGCCTCGGTTGCCGTTTGGGCCGTCTGGTATTCCAAGGGCAAGCAGTTCAAAACCCTGCACCGTAAGGGCGACGATTTCGAAGACATCTTCTGGTCCGGCAGTCACACATTGGAGAGCTTTGTGCGCCAAGTAAATCCGCAGCAGGGAGACCACCCGCTGGCCTCCGTCTTCGTCGTGGGTCTGGAAGAATGGAACGCCGCCAGCGATGAAGAACGCCGCGACGGCACAGCCCTGCAACGTGTCCGCCGTATGATGGACGCCACCGCCCGCCGCGAGCTGGAAGCCCTTGAAGCCTGGCTGCCCTTCCTCGCCACCACCGGTTCGGTCGGCCCGTTCGTCGGTCTGCTCGGTACGGTGTGGGGGATCATGACCTCCTTCCAACACATCGGCGCCTCCAAAAACACCAGCCTCGCTGTGGTAGCTCCGGGTATTGCCGAAGCGCTCTTCGCCACTGCCATCGGTCTGTTTGCCGCTATTCCGGCTGTGGTTGCCTATAACAAGCTCTCTGGCAGCATGGGCCGCTATGCCGCCCGTGTGGAAACCTTCATTGATGAATTCCTTACCGTGCTGGAGCGCCAGACCACCCGCAAAGCCGCGCCAAACAAGCGCTAACCGTTTAAAAGGGGAGAAATTCCTATGGGGATGAATATGGGACCTTCGGGTCACAAAGGGCACCGCGTCTATAAGCCGGTTGCCGAAATCAACATCACCCCGATGGTGGATGTGATGCTGGTGCTGATGATCATCTTTATGGTTGCCGCACCGATGATGACGCAAGGCGTGCAAGTCGCCCTGCCAAAGGCCGATGCGAAATCGATCGAGCAAGAAAAGCCGGTCGAAATCCTGCTGAAAAAAGACGGCTCCGTGCAAATCGGTAGCGCTGAAGTGGCCCGCGCCGACCTCGTCGCCCGCCTGCAAGCCATTCAGGAAGGCCGCGATAGCGCAGCCATCCTGCTGCGCGCCGACAAGGACATCAACTACGGTACTGTCATGGAAATCATGGCTGCCCTGCAAATGGCAGGCATGGTCGATGTCGGCCTTGTCACCGAACCCACCGAGTAATATTCCGTTATCCTCTCCAATGGCCGCAACACTGCACCACCGCGTTACCGAGCAACCGAGCCTCAAGAAGGTTCTGGTGTGGTCGCTGGTGCTCCACATCGCCGTTCTGGTGGGTATGTCGCTCTCGCTCACACACCGCGTCCGTGTCTCCACCCCCACCGTTCAGGTCAAGCTTGTGGGCGTGCCACAGCCCAAGGCTGCGTCGTCTAAGGTAGAGCCTCAAAAAGTCCGCACCCAAGACAGCGCGGCACCGAAGGAACCGCCGAAGGAAATGAAGAACATTCCGCCGTCGGAAGCCAAAACCAAATTTGTCACAGACACCAAGGAAGTGGTTCCCGAGCAGAAGGAAACCCCGATAGAAGCCGAAAAACGCCCGCCGGTGCTGGATAAATCGCCGAAGGAAAAGAAGGTCGTGAAGAATGAGAAGGACGCCAAGGTGGTCAAGAACCCCGAAGACTTCCTCGAAAACCTCGATGATTTCCTCGAAAAGGCCGACAAGCCCGCACCCAAACCTGCCCAAGTTGCACCAGACCCGACCAAACAGGCCGGTGAGGGGCCGCAGCTCCAGCTAAACCTCTCCGACGAAGGCGTGAACGACGCCATCGGTATGGCCGTGAACAAGAACTGGGTGATTCCGCCGGGCAAAGACCTCGACGGCCTGACCATCATCGTGCAAATCAAACTCGGCCCATCCGGAGACCTCATCGGCCTGCGCGTGGTGCAATCCAGTGGCGACGCCTCGTTCGACTCCACGCTGATCCGCGCCATCCGCAAGTCCATCCCGCTGCCCATCCCAACCGACAAAATGGGCGCCTACGCCGACTTCGAAATGGCCTTCAGTCAATAAGGTTAGCATTCATGATGAGAATCAAAATCTTAATTCTAGTGTTAGTCGCGATTATTGGGGGATGTGCTTCAAGTGAAGAACAGCTTCAAGTGCCTCAAACCAATCGTGCGACGGCCGTTAAAATCCAACAAAAAGTTAATCAGAATTGGGTTTATTTTAAAAAGCCAGAGTGGTGGCGCGGCATATCAGTTAAAGTTTTTTTGAACCCAGATGGCACTTTAAGCGATACTAAAATTGTTAAATCTAGCGGTGACAAATCGCTCGATTTCTCGTTAATCCGCGCAATTCGTAAATCTGTTCCATTTGATATCCCTGAAGCTGAGAAAGAGGTCTTCAGAGAGTTTCAAATGGATTTCTAGGCCAAGAATTCTTCTCATACCTAAAAAACAGGTTGCCAAATCGGCTGGGTTTGTTATGTTGCGCGCGCTGACACGGCACAGCCGTTCAGCCAAAAAGTGGCCAGGTAGCTCAGTTGGTAGAGCAGATGCCTGAAGAGCATCGTGTCGTTGGTTCGATTCCGACCCTGGCCACCATCGAAATTTAAAAAGCCCCCAATCTCGGGGGCTTTTTCGTGGTTCAGTCTTAAAGCGTCGCCATATCAATCACAAACCGATACTTCACATCGCTCTTCAACATCCGCTCATACGCGGTGTTCACGTCCTTCATCGCAATAACTTCCACGTCCGAGACAATATTGTGCGTGCCGCAAAAATCCAGCATCTCCTGCGTCTCGGCAATCCCCCCGATAACCGAACCCGCAATATTCCGGCGCTTCAAAATCATCGCACCACCATGTACGGCGCCCCATGGCTCTACCGCACCCACAATGCACATGGTCGCGTCGCGCTTTAGCAAAGCCACATACGGGTTCATGTCGTGCCCAACAGGGATGGTGTTCAGAATGAAGTCAAAGCTATTAGCATGGGCCGCCATGGCGTCGGCATCTTTCGAAATCAACACCTCATCCGCCCCCAACTTGGTCGCATCCGCGCCTTTTTCCGGCGAGGTCGTAATCATCACCACATGCGCACCCAACGCATGGGCAAATTTCACGCCCATGTGTCCAAGCCCGCCAAGGCCCACAATCCCAACCTTCTGGCCCTTGCCAACCTTCCAGTGGCGCAGCGGAGAATAAGTCGTAATCCCCGCACACAGCAGCGGCGCCGCACCCTTCAGATCAAGGTTTTCCGGAATTTTTAAGGAAAAGTCTTCATCTACAACGATCTTATCGCTATACCCACCCTGCGTTTGGCCGCCATACTTGGGGTCTTCACAGTTATAGGTAAAGGTGGCGCCCGGCTCGCAATATTGCTGCAGCTGTTCGCGGCAGCTGGCACACGTGCGGCAGCTATCCACCATGCAGCCCACACCGGCAAGGTCGCCTACCTTAAACTTCGTCACCTTGTCGCCCACAGCCACCACGCGTCCCACAATCTCGTGCCCCGGCACCATGGGGTAAACCGAGCCACCCCATTCGTTGCGCGCCTGGTGCATGTCGCTGTGGCAAATGCCCGAGTACACGATATCAATCTGCACATCTTTCTCACCCACAGCCCGACGCTCAAAGCTAAACGGGGAGAGGGGGGTGGTAGCGCTGGCCGCGGCATAACCGCGGGCCGGAATGAGCTTGCTCATGGTACATATCCTTATTTCGATTCTTTCGAAGGAAACCTAGCGCGAAGCGCCGTTCCGATCAAACAGGAAATGCACCAAATCGGCATTCGTTCACATATCGGGCAACTTAAGCCGCCGAACGCCCCCACAGCCGCTGCATCAGCAGGTAGGTAAAGCTGGCGCTCCATGCGATCAGAATCAGTCCCACCAACGCCTCCGTCGTCGCCAGCATCTTAAACATGCCATGCGGTATCAGGTCGCCTAAACCCAGCGAGGTGTACATCACGGCAGAAAAATACACATAATCCCAATGGGTAAAACTACCCAACACACCGGGCGCTACCTGAATCCCTCCCATGCCAGAAAACTCGGCCATTACGCCATACACCAACGCCATGCACCAAATTTCAAGGGTGTGTAGCTGCACAACGCCCATCATAATCAGCAGCATACGTGGCCGCGGGCGCTTTAAAAAATGGCTTTCCCATTTAGAAAACGACTCCAGTACATTTAGTCCTTCGTAATGCAATCCCACGCACAAAGCAGCGCCAAACAACGAAAACGCCGCGCCGCATACCACATGAATAAGCCCAAGCTCGTGCACAACAACACCTCTAAGTTGTGCCAACCTTACCAGAGGAAAACACGCTGCGCAGCATGGTTGCCTAAAGAGTAGAGCGAGGATTTGACGTCCCGTAACGAGCGGCGTAAGAAAGCGCTGTTCCAAGAGAGAGAAAGCATAAGATGATCACTATTACCAAACTCTTCGCCCACGAGATCCTCGATTCCCGCGGCAACCCCACCGTCCGCGTGGTCTGCACGCTGTCCAACGGCGTAAGCGTCTCCGCCGCCGTACCGTCCGGCGCGTCTACCGGAGAACACGAAGCGGTCGAACTCCGCGACGGCGACAAATCCCGCTACCTCGGCAAAGGCGTGCTCAAGGCCTGTGCCAACGTTAACGATATTATCGCGCCCGCCCTTATCGGCCAAAGCCCGCTGAACCAAGGCGCTATCGACGCTCAACTGATCAAACTCGACGGCACCCCCAACAAAGCCAAACTCGGCGCTAACGCCATTCTGGGCGTTTCGCTGGCTGTTGCCCGTGCTGGTGCCGCTGTGTCCGGCCTGCCGCTCTACGCTTATCTCGGCGGTGCCGCAGCCCGTCGCTTGCCGGTGCCCATGATGAACATCATCAACGGTGGCAAACACGCCGACAACAGCGTCGACTTCCAGGAATTCATGATCATGCCCATCGGCTTCAGCACCTTTGCCGAAGCCCTGCGTGCCGGTGCCGAAACCTTCCACGCCCTCTCCAAAATCCTTCACAAGAAGGGCTACTCCACCGCCGTGGGCGACGAAGGCGGCTTTGCCCCGAACCTCAAGAGCAACGAGGAAGCCTGCGAAGTGATTCTCGAAGCGATAGCCGCCGCAGGCTACAAGGCAGGCGAACAAATCGCACTGGCCATGGACGTGGCCGCCAGCTCCTTCTATGAAAAAGACAGCGGCAAGTATAACCTCGAAAAATCCGGCGCTGGCCTCAAAACCCGCGAAGAGATGATCGCCCTCTACGCCGACTGGTGCAAAAAGTACCCGATTATCAGTATCGAAGACGGTCTGGACGAAAATGACTGGGAAGGCTTTGCCACCCTCACCAAAACCATTGGTGAGACCGTGCAGATTGTCGGCGACGACCTCTTTGTGACCAACCCTGCCTTCGTCAACAAGGGTATCGGTCTCAAATCCGCCAATGCCGTGCTGATGAAGCTGAACCAGATCGGTACCGTGACCGAAACCGTCGCCGCCATCGAGAGCTGCCGTGCCGCTGGCTGGCGCTTCGTCATCTCGCACCGCAGTGGCGAAACCGAAGACGCCTTCATGGCCGACTTCGCCGTGGCCATGGGCGGCGGTCAAATCAAAACCGGCTCGGCTTGCCGCAGCGAGCGTATGGCCAAGTACAACCGCCTGCTGGAAGTGGAGCTGGAACTAGCCCAAGCCGCCACCTTCACCAAGCCTTGGTAATTGGTAAGAGGACATAACACGATGCACACCCTCATTCTCACCCGTCACGGCCAAAGCGAAGGCAACCGCCTCAACCAATTCACCGGCTGGATCGACCAGCCGCTGACCGGCCAAGGCGAAGCCGAAGCCAAAGCCGCAGGTCAAAGCCTGAAAGCCGAAGGTCTGCTGCCGGAGGTGGCGTTTAGCTCTGAGCTCAAACGCGCCAACCGCACCTGCCAGATCATCCTCGGCGAACTGGGGCTCCACAGTCTGCCGATTGAAAAGAGCTTTGCTCTGAACGAACGCGACTACGGCGACTTGGCAGGCCTGAACAAAGACGAAGCCCGCAAAAAATGGGGCGAAGAGCAAGTGCACATCTGGCGGCGCGCGTACGATGTACCGCCCCCCGGAGGTGAGAGCCTCCGCGACACCGTCGCCCGTGTGCTGCCGTACTACGTGCACAGCATCCTGCCGCAGGTGATGAAGCACAAAACCACGCTGGTCGCCGCCCACGGCAACAGCCTGCGTGCCCTTATTATGGCGCTGGAAGGCATCTCGAAGGAGAAAATTCCGAGCGTGGAACTGGGCACTGGTGAAATCTATATCTACACATTGAACGACAACGCCGAAATCGTCGGGAAGAAAATCCTCAAGCAAGGCGAATAAACCTTGGTAACAGAGAAGGGGGCGCAAGCCTCCTTTTTGTTCCCGCAAGTGCAAACAATCTCCGCCCAAAAAATAACCGTTTCGGCGTGTTAAAACGCTACCGCCGCCCCAAAGCGCATGTTACTTTGGGCCCGAAAAAGGAGAAAACCATGCGTCACGCTTTCCGTGCCTTCCTCGCTGTCTGCATTATGGCTCTTGCCGCTGCAGCCCCCGCCCACGCCAAAGTGCGTATCGACCTTTCCGCACCGGGCGCCGCTCCGCTGCCGATTGCGATCCCCGATTTCCACGGCGAAACGCCCGACGCCGCCCGCTTCGGTGCCGACCTTGCCGGTGTTATCCGTGGCGACCTCGGCAACAGCACGCCGTTCAAGGTGCTCAACCCAGCTTCTTACCTGCAAACGCCCGCCCAAATGGCCGCCACCGGTCCTCTGTTTGCCGACTGGCGCAGCATTAACGCCGACGCCGTGGTCAACGCCGTGGTCAAGCCGATGGACGGCGGCAAAATCCGCGTCGAAGTCCGCCTGTTCGACACCCAAACCGAACAGCAACTGTACGGTACCGCATTGACTGACAGCGCCGCCAACTGGCGTTACATCGCCCACCGCATTGCCGACGATATTTACAAAACCCTCACCGGTGAGCCGGGCTATTTCTTCACCCGCATCGTGCACATCGGCAAAAGCCGGGGTGTCGATGGCAAAACCATGAAGAAGCTGTGCATCATGGACCAAGACGGCGCCAACTATCAGTGCCTTACCGACGGTTCCTCACTGGTCATGACCCCGCGCTTCAACCCCAACCTGCAAAAGGTGGTCTACATGTCCTACGCCAGCGGCCTGCCGCGCCTGTATCTCTGGGATATCAACACCGGCCAGCAAACCATTATTGGCGACTTTGAAGGCCTCAACAGCACCCCGCGTTTCAACAACAAGGGTACCAAGCTGGCCATGACTCTCACTGCAGGCCACGAAGGTAACGCCGAAATTTACGAGATGGACATGTCCTCCCGTGCGCTCAAGCGTCTTACCTTCCAGCGCGAAACCGACACCTCGCCCAGCTACAGCCCAGATGACAGCAAGATCGTCTTCAGCTCCGACCGCGGCGGCGTCTCGGCCCTCTACACCATGAATGCCGACGGCTCGGGAGTGAAGCGTCTGACCTTCGGCGAAGGCCGTTACTACAGCCCGGCATGGTCTCCGCGCGGCGACCTCATTGCCTTCATCAAGCAATACCAAGGTAAGTTCAACGTGGGTGTGATCGACCCGGATGGCCAGGAAGAGCGTATCCTCACCGACAGCTTCATGGACGACAACCCCACATGGGCACCTAACGGCCGCGTGCTGGTGTTCAGCCGCCAGCAAAACCGTGCGGATAAAGAACGCATCTTCACGATCGACCTGACCGGCTACAACCTGCGCGAGCTGCCCACCCCCACCGACAGCACCGACCCGGCCTGGTCGCCGCTGATGCGCTAGTGGGAGGATAACCCCCGCCACAAAAAAGAGGCTGAAGCCTCTTTTTTGTATTCAAAACTTGTATTTATATCTAAAAAGATGCATATCCAATCCGTATTACGTGACACTCGATCCCTCTTCTTAAGAAAGGAGGCATTTCATGAAAATGGATGCCGTTGCAAACTTGCAGGCCCTAATTCGTTACCAGAGCTTTACACCGAAAAATCCTACGACTCAGGAGAAAGACTTCGCAGAATGTCAAGGCTCGCTAGATTTTGTCGAGCAGCTCCTTGCTCCTCTCGGGTGCCGCTCCGTCAAGCGTTTGGCTTTCCCGGGGAGCGAACTCGCACCTTATCCGGTAGACAATCTTATCGTCCACCTGGCCAAGGGCGAGTCCGAAGAAACGCTGTTCTACAGCTGCCATACTGACGTCGTCGGCCTAGTCGATGAAACGCTTTGGACGGTTCAACCGTTCGGCGCTGAAATCAAGGATGGTTTCATCCACGGCCGTGGTGTGACCGACATGAAAGGTGGCATCATCTCCTTCATCAAGGCGCTGTACGACAAGCTGGAGTACATGCCGAAGTACAACATCTACTTTCTTGTCACAACGGATGAAGAGTGGACCGGCGCCAACGGCACCATTCAGGCATTTAGATACCTGAAAGAGCAAGGCATCGTCCCGACATGGGTGCTGGTAGGCGAACCTGCCAGTAAGGAGAAAGTCGGCGACAGCGTACGCTACGGCCGGCGTGGTAGTCTCAGTGGCAATCTATTTGCCAAGGGGAAATCCGGTCATGTCGCCTATCCAGAACGCACTATCAACCCAATTGCTTATATGGTTCGAGCGCAGGCTGCGATTATGAGCATCCCGTTCGAATCAGACGGGCTGGGTCGTGAAGGCACCAATCTGGAGTTTACCTATACCAACTCCGGAAACCCCAAGGATGGCGGTACAGTACCGCAAACAGCCGAAGCCAACTTCAACGTGCGATTCACCAGCAACTACTCGGTGGAAAGTATGTGCCACCTGATCAACAAGGCGCTGGACGACGCGGGCATCGATCGTACAATCGTTACACTCACCTTGTTACCGCAGGTCGCATCGCAGCCGTTCACTAGCAAGCGCAAACGGCTGGCCGAATGTATTCTTACGGCTGCAATTGAAATCTGTGGTGTCGACCCAGACTTCAACCGCGCCGGCGGCACGTCCGACGGCGCAAAAGTCTATCGCGTCTACGACCCTGCCGAGAATCCTGATTATGCGGATATCGAAATCGCTGAATTCGGTAGCTGCTCGTCGGGCGGCGGTCTAAGAAATGGGCTTCCTGCAAAGACCGAGCGTGGAGGCATTCATGAAATCGATGAACGGGCTTACCTCGCCGATCTTGAATTGTTGGCAGAAGCCTACGGCCATATGTTGGAGAATCTCTTCAGGTAAGCCGATAACGAAGACTAAGAAGGCCGCAGGAAACTGCGGCCTTCACTTATGTACCACGCCCTAATCCCCCACTTTTTTTGGCGTTGAAGCCGAGAACGTTTTGCGGCAGGGTGACCGTATGCAAAATCAGTCTCAAGCCTTGCTTGCACCCGGGCTAACCATTAGCCAATGGCACCCGTCGCAAATTCAGGCGGGAGAAGAAGCGCGAACCTTCTGCCTAAGCGTGATTAAAGATACCTATGGCTACGACTACAGGCCCGATTGGCATGCCGACCTAGATAGCCTGACTAAAGGCGAAGAAAGCCGCTACAACCCGGCAAATGGCGGCGCCTTCTTCATTGTCCGTAACCATGATGGCGAAATTATCGGTACTGGCGGTGTGTATGGCATGGTGCACAAGCCAAACTTTATCGAACTGTTTGGTACAAAGCGCTACGGAGACGTCTCGAAAATCGCCTGCATGGGCCGTACCTATCTTAAGCCGGAATACAGGGGCAACGCCCTCAGCCGCACACTAGTGCCGATGTTGGAAATGGCGGCGAAAACCAACGGGTATTCCCATATGGGGCTCGATTGCGAGGCTTCGGCCGAGCGCCTTCGCCGCCACTGGGAAAGTTTCGGTTTTACCGATTTTCTGATTGACGGTTCCACCGCATTTTACGATAAGCGTATACAAACTTCCTCTTAAACGAAAGGGTTTACCCTTTGTTTAAGCGTAAGAACCACTCTTTATTTTTTACAATGCGGCAGAAAGGAGAACAGTATGTTCGATGCGGCGCTTGAACTCTCTCAAAAACTGATTGCGGTGGAAAGTCTTACCCCCACCCACCCCGCTACAACACCAAAAGATGCGGAAAAAGGCCTCATCGCCCTTCATCATCTGATGGACCACGCCCAAAGCGCAGTCGCGCAACGTATCCATCGGTTCGAGGGCAACGATGATAAGTACCCTCAAGCCATCGATACCCTCCACTCGATGTGGATGAGCTCGACAACCGGCTTTCGCCGTGTCAGTGTGCTTTACCTCGGCCATGTCGATGTGGTTCCGGCCAACCCGAAGGAATGGAAAAGTCCTCCCTTCAAGCCGGAGATCCGCGACGGCAATCTCTACGGCCGTGGTGCAGTCGACATGAAAACGCCCGTTGCCTGCTTTTATACGGCGATGGAGCATTTTTCCGCTACCACCCAACTGCCGTTCGAGGTCCATGCCGTCATCACCAACGACGAGGAATACGCAGCGATCAATGGGGTAGACCCCGTGCTGCGTATGTTGAAGCAACAGGGTCTGGAATTCGACGCCGTGCTGGTAGGAGAACCGAGCAGCTTGAAAGAGTTTGCCGATACCTACTCAATTGCCCGACGCGGCAGCCACAACTACAAATGTGTGGTGAAAGGCCGCAAAGGGCATATGGCGTACGACGAAGCCATCAACGCTCTTACACGGGCACGTGCCGTCGCCGATGCTATCGAAGCCATTCCCTTCGAATCGCATCCGGACTGGAAGGCCCAGACCAAGCTGCAGGTTCGCCGGATCGATACTGATAGCGACAGCACCAGCATCGTACCCGGCACGGCCGAAATCTACTTCAACATTCGTTTTGCGGGGAATTACACCCCCGCTCAACTGCTGAAGATGGTGGAAGACGCACTCGTGCCATTCTATGAGCAGGGATGGGATCTGACTCTCGAACCCAGCCAGTACCCACAAGCCGCTTACAACGGCATGCCCAAAGGCGCACCACCTACGTTTGTGCGTGCGTTGGAGAATGCGGTTGTGAAGCATATCGGGGCTAAGCCCCAGCCTACCCAAAACGGTGGTTGGTCGGATGGTAGCCATGTACAAAAGTATTGGCCTAACATTCCGGTGCTAGAATTCGGCCCACTGGTGCACACCATGCACCAGCCAGACGAACACATCCCGCTGGAGCATATCGACGTGCTGTGCAAGATTTTGTACAGCACATTGGAAAACTACTTCCGGTCATTCGCCCGTCCGCGTATGGAGAGCTGAACGAACCGGAAACACGAAACTAAGGCGGGCCCCCCAAGGGCCCGTTCTTTTGTAGGTACTCGTTATTAAATGCGTCGCGCAATAACGGCACTGTTCACCACTTCGCCGCGTGGGTGAACTTCTTTCACAATCTCAAAGCCCTTCAAATCCTTGGCGGTCACTTCGGGGTACAATAGGCGGCGCAGGCCACGCACGCTGCGTACCATCAGTAACTGGCCGGGCTGCATGTGGGCGTGCAGGTGGGCAATAATCTCTTGCTTAGCAGCAGGGGTCAGGCCCACCAATGCCGCCATCACCACTACATCAAAATGCGCAAAATCAGTAAATTCCTGAATGTCCATGTGGTGACACGGAATTTTCTTGTCGCCCAGAATCGGGTCCATCCAGGCGACAGAGCAGTCGGCCGCGTATTCTTCAGCCTCTACATTGGTGACCTTCATACCATAATGGGCGGCAAACATGTAAGCGCTCAGGGGCAGGGGGCCGCTGCCGGCAAACAGCATGGAGCCAATCTCCGGCATCACGCTGCGCAGCGCGGTCATTTCCAGCTTGGCCAGCTTCAGGTAGTTGTTCCAGTAGGGGAACTTACGCATTTCCTGTTTAATATTGGTAGCGGCACGGATGCGCTCCGCCCAGTATTTCTCAAGCTCAAACTCGCCTTCCGAGCACAAGTGGTGCAAATCGCTAAGGGTGTTGTCGCTGTTCAGCTCGGCCAGAATAGTGTGGGCCTCACCCATGCGGATAGGCGTGCGTGCGGCATCCACCAGCTGGCCAAAGGTTTCGTTCAGGCTTTGCTCAGGCGCCATGCTACCGCTCCGGCTTTTCAAAAAGCTGTGGATACTCTTAACCTTACCGGTAAGGGGGTGGAGCGAAGGGGCGGAAATAAGCTGTTCAGGGGTATTCATACCGTCTTCTATACGTGGTTTTTGAAAAATAAAAACCCTTATTTAAATGTACCCATGTGCATGCAGGTTTGGCTCCTACACATACATTTGCTCAAATAAAGGGCGCCTGTGGCAAATCCGAATCAAGGCATACGTAAAATTTTTAAGAGGTTTAGTAAATACAGCCACTTACAAAAACCCTAAAAAGAATAGTGCCATAAAACCCTAAAAACATTCGCGTTGAAGCGGTTTTTAAACGGCGTATAGCTGGGCTTACCAAGAGTCCCCTCGACGGAGTAACATCATGAGAATTTGTCAGTGCACACTGCGTGTGTGCAAAAAAGACGGGCCGTGCGATGTTCAGAACGCCGTCGATACTGCGAATCAGAATCGACACGCTGCTGGCAAACCGCCCCTAGAAAACAAACATACTGATGTAGAACTGGCAGTCGGCACCTTCTATATCAGCCATAAGGCTGAAACAGGCAAAGCACCTTGCAAAGGGTGTCAGCCACTGGTTCGTGCCGAAGTAAGCCATATTTTGGCAAACAACACTTGTAATGGCATTCCCCGACTCTTTGAGGAGGCATAAATGGTGCGTTTCCTTAAACGTGCAATTGAATTCGTTGGTGAAATCGACATAGCCCTTAAGGCCGAGTCATCTCATCTTCGTAACCGGCCCCGCTGGCCGAAATTCTTCAACTCATTTTGAACAGGAGTTACCCATGTGTAAAGGTTGCGCTCTTTCTGCCGAATGCAAAGAGCTTGGTATTACGCCGAGCAAGACACCCCGCAAGGAAGCCTGCTTCACCCGAGAAACAAGCTCTGGCTCAAATCTGGCAATGATGCACTACTTGTCACCGTCGTCCTCGTTGGAAGAATCCCAATCGCGCTTCGTCTATCAGAAAGATGAAGTCGTACGGATGTAATCTGACAAGCGTAGCAAAATAAGAAAAGTCCCGCTTCGGCGGGATTTTTTCTTTTGGGGCAGGGGCTTGACGAATGTGTTAAATGTTTACATATGAAGTCTATGAACACCCAAAAAATCCGCAGTACCACCGGCATTATCAGCGCGCTGTCCATTCTGCCGCACATTTTCTGCTGCGGTATTCCGGCCGTTATGGCGCTTATCAGCCTTGGCACCACCATCGGTTTGGCAGGGGTCATGGCCACAAACCCGCTGTATCGCTTTGTCGATAACTACCATACCATCCTGCTCGGCATCGCCATTGGCAGCGTGGTTCTCAGCGGTATTCTTAACTTTGTGGCATGGAGAATCGACTGCCACGAAGCCGCATCCCATTGCCACCATGGCGACTGTGCCCCGAAGAAGCGAAGCAGTTTCAAAATATTCCTCTTCTCCCTAGCCCTGCTGTGCGTCGATATCGCCTGGTTCGCTACCGAAGAAGAAGTGCTAGGTCTGCACCACAAGCATCACCAAGAGTAACATTTTCTATGTCGAAAGAGCCGATTACCCGCTTTGGCACCAATAATATAAAATTGCGGAAGACACTTCAGGTACTGTTGGCCTGCTGTACGCCCTTTTTACTTCTCATTTTCTTTGCCCTGCCTAACGTAAAAACGGGTTCAGAAGAAGAAAGCACGACAATATTTCTGATGATGTTCTTTGTTTTCGCTGCACCGGCAGCTTACATAGGGTACTCCAAATGGGCACCCACAAAGGTCTATTCGCCCCAAGAGATAGAAACATGGTTCAATAGTACTCGCCTCGCAAAAGTCTTAACCTTTTTAAGAGGCGTTCTGTCCTACTGGCGCACCTTGTTCGGTTTTTTTATAATTGGAATCTGGGTACTGGTTATGCTTTGGGACTTTGTCTTCAAATAACCTCAGCCTTTTTTGCAGGCACCCGTCTGGTCAGTCGCGCGGTTCAAGCCTAACCTCTCCCCGCTAACTAGGGAGAACCGACTATGCAGTTCAACAAAATTACCGCCCCAACCAGCGGCGAAAAAATCACCATGGGTGCCAACGGCCAGCTGAACGTGCCGAACAACCCGATTATCGCCTTTATTGAAGGCGACGGCACCGGCGCCGACATCTGGGCCGCCAGCCAGAAGGTGCTGGATGCCGCCGTGGCCAAAGCCTACAACGGCACCCGCAAAATCGAGTGGATAGAAGTCTACGCCGGCGAAAAGGCCAACACGGTCTATAACGAGCAAGTCTGGCTGCCGGAAGAAACGCTTGCCGCCTTCCGCGAATACCTCGTCGGTATCAAAGGCCCGCTCACTACCCCCGTCGGCGGCGGCTTCCGTAGCCTCAACGTAGCCCTGCGCCAAGAGCTGGACCTCTACACCTGCCTGCGCCCCGTCCGTTGGTTCACTGGCGTTCCAAGCCCGGTCAAACGGCCGCAGGATGTCGACATGGTCGTCTTCCGCGAAAATAGCGAAGATATCTACGCCGGTATCGAGTACGCCGCCGAGTCCGAGCAAGCCAAAAAGCTCATCTCCTTCCTGCAAACCGAATTCGGCGTAAAGAAAATCCGCTTCCCCGCCACCTCCGGTATCGGCATCAAGCCGGTGTCGAAGGAAGGCACCGAGCGTCTGGTCAAGGCCGCTATCGAGTTCGCTCTGGCCGAAGGCCACCCCTCCGTCACCCTCGTCCACAAGGGTAACATCATGAAGTTCACCGAAGGCGCCTTCATGCAATGGGGCTACGAGTTCGCCAAACGCGAATACCGCGACCAAATCGTGACATGGGACGAATGCAAGGGCGATGTACCGGCTGGCAAGCTGCTGATTAAGGACAGCATCGCCGACGCCTTCCTCCAGCAAATCCTCACCCGCCCGAAGGAATACAGCGTGGTCGCCACCCTCAACCTGAACGGCGACTATATCTCTGACGCGCTCGCCGCACAGGTAGGCGGTATCGGTATCGCGCCGGGTGCCAACATCAACTACAACACCGGTCATGCGGTGTTTGAGGCCACCCACGGCACCGCACCCAAGTACGCCGGAATGGACAAGGTCAACCCGTGCTCGGTCATCCTGAGCGGCGAAATGATGCTCCGCTACATGGGCTGGAACGAAGCGGCCGACCTCATCATTAGCGGTGTGGAAGGTGCCATCGCCAGCAAGTCGGTCACCTACGACTTCGCCCGTCTGATGGACGGCGCCACCGAAGTTAAGTGCTCGGCCTTTGGCGACAACATCATCGCCCACATGGGCAAGTCGGCCTCCGCCGCAGCCTAAATTGCACAAAAGGGAAGGGCCGGAGAATATCTCTCCGGCCCTTTTCGTTCTTAGTGGCGGGCTTCCCCGCGGCTGTGTCGCAATTCCAGCGGAGGATAGCCAAGAACGGCGATAATGCCGTTCTGAATCCATTCGCCAATCATTAATGCGGCATAGTGAATCGCGTCCTGAAACTTATCGGCAGGCAGCATCCGAACCAAGTCGTACGGAAGCTTGTTCGCAACAACAATGCTGTCGTACTCCGGTTTGGTCAGAATGATCTGCTTGATCTGCTCCCAGTCCACGCGACGGTTGAGTGCCATCAGTAGGGCATTCATCCCATAGCCGATCAGCCTTTCAAACCGGTAAACACGCGGTACGTTGTCGGGCGCGATCCAGTAGG
Organism: Alphaproteobacteria bacterium; assembly: GCA_027485835.1. Classification (GTDB taxonomy): domain Bacteria; phylum Pseudomonadota; class Alphaproteobacteria; order UBA2136; family UBA6156; genus UBA6156. The sequence goes on along the minus strand of JAIXQG010000002.1, from coordinate 44,709 downwards.
TGTCGGCTCTTACAAGGACCGACACCGAAGCGCGAAGAAGTTCACGAATATACTCAAGCATGGCTGTCACTCCTTAGTTGAATGATGCTTCAAGCTCATCGGCTTTCCTGAGCAGTGGTGCCGTGTTGGCATAATCAACAGCGGCAAGAATGGCCTTGGAGATAGCGCGAAGTGCGGCCGCCTTCGCCATCAACGCGCCAAAGCTCTCCTGAGAAGTATCTTTGGCCTTTGCATAGCGAGATGCCGCAATCAGGTAGTCACCCACCGCGTTGCGAACTTCGGAATGACTACCGAAAAAGCTCTTCACAAGCGTCAAGTTGGATATATCGATGTGAGTCATCAGTGGCTCCAGTCCGAGAAGATTCGGTGTTTTTAGAAAATGCGGGGTATGCGTCAAAAACAAATGTATCCAATATTTCTCCCCACGCAATCAAAAACACGAATAAAAGCCTATCAAACCGCCACATATGTAAGGTGCATGTCTGGACGCAACCGCTGCGATTAGCTAAAGTCGCGCATCCGGTGGGGGTTGGATTGTCACGCACACCCCGCCGCTCAGGAAAGGAAAAGAATCATGATTTCAGTCGCCTACGCGCAAGAGGCCGCAACCGCAACCGCCGGAGGCCTGCCCGCCATTCTCAGCAGCGCCCTGCCGTTTATTCTGGTGTTCGCCGTGTTTTACTTCGTGCTGCTGCGCCCGCAAATGCAAACCGCGAAAAAGCATGCCGAAATGATCGCGGCGCTGAAAAAGGGCGATGTCATCGTCACCGACGGCGGCCTGATTGGCGAAATTCAAAATATTAAGGATGCCATGGTGCAAATGCGTGTCGCCGAAGGTGTCGTGCTCACCGTGGCGCGCGAGGCCATCCGTACCACTCTGACCGGCGATGCCGCCAAGGCATGGGAAGGGGCCTCCAAGGCCACCAAGTCCGAGCCCGCCAGCAAAAAGCGCTAAGCGGAAGAGAACGTTTTTACAATGGGTCAAATCTCCCTTTTTGTCCGTATTCTGGTCGTTGTGGTGCTCGGTATCGCAACCCTGCTGGCGTTACCGAATGTGATGTCGCCGGAAACCCGCGCCAGTTTGCCATCCTGGATGCCGAACAAGGCCATGAACTTGGGGCTAGACCTCCAAGGCGGTGCCCACTTGGTGATGGAAGTGGACATGAATGACGTCGCCACCCGCGCGACCGAGAATCTGGAAGACCGCGTCCGCGCCTTCGCCAGCGAAAATTCCATCGGGTACACCAACCTGCGCATAGCACCCATGGCCAAAACCGCAGAAAACCAAGGCCACGGCGCCGTAGAATTGACCCTGCGCGATGTGGCTCAGGCCGATCTTCTGAAAACCGAACTGGTCCGCGATGGTATTCAGGTAGAAGTTGGCGCCGATGGCGAAACCCGCCTGTTCTATACCGAAGCCACCTTGCAAGAGTTCCGCAAGCGTGCCCTGCAACAAACCCTGCAAGTGCTGCGTAGCCGTGTCGACCAATTCGGTGTTGCCGAACCTCTCATCCAACAGCAAGGCAGCTCGCGTGTGATTGTCGAGCTGCCGGGCGTGCAGGATGTCAACCGCGCCAAGGCCGCCATCGGTAAAACCGCGCAACTCACCTTCCACTTGGTGGATGACACCATCGCCCCCTCCGCTGTGGTTGTTCCCGCCAACCGCACCCGCTTTTATGAAGAGCGCGGCACGGGTGAGAATATGGTCAAGGTTCCGCTCATCGTGCAAAAACGCCCGAGCCTGACCGGCGAAATGCTGACCTCGGCCGCCGCCGCCTTCGACCAAAACGGCGCTCCGGCAGTAGATATCGCGTTCGATAGCCGCGGTACCCGCATCTTCGCCCAACTCTCCACCCAAAACGTCGGCAAGCAGTTTGCTATTGTGCTGGATGGCAAGGTCTACAGCGCACCCGTTTTCCGCGAAGCCATCCTCGGTGGCCGCGCGCAAATCTCGGGTAACTTCACCACGGCCGAGGCGCAAGACCTCTCCGCCATCCTTAACGCCGGGGCACTGCCCGCGCGCGTGAATGTGGTGGAAGAGCGCACCATCGGCCCGTCTTTGGGTGCCGATAGTATCAAGGCCGGGTCCGTGGCCATCGTCATGGGCACCATCGGCGTGATGATCTTCATGTTCTTGTTCTACGGCCTGTTTGGCCTTGCCGCCAACATCGCCGTTATCGTTAACCTCATCCTGCTGGTGGCGGTGATGAGCCTGCTCGGCTTTACCCTCACCTTGCCGGGTATGGCCGGTATCGTGCTGGCGCTGGGTATGGCGGTGGATGCCAACGTGCTGATTTTCGAACGCATCCGCGAAGAAGTAGACCACGGCCAAAAACCGCTGGCCGCCATTCTCGGCGGCTTCCAAGGCGCGTTCCGTACCATTTTCGATGGTCACGTCACGTCGCTGATTGCCGGTATTGCGCTGTTCATGTTTGGTACAGGGCCCATCAAGGGCTTTGCCGTGGCACAAATCATCGGTCTGCTCGCCAGCCTGTTTACCAGCATTACCCTCACACGCTGGATCATTCTGGCATGGATGCACCGCGCCCGCCCCAGCCGTTTACCGCTGTAAAAAGAAGATAAGAAGGTTACATAGTTATGGATATTTTGATGAGTCTCTGGATGGGCCATCCGCTCTGGATGTGGGCCAGCTTCCTCACACTCGTTCTGGTGCTGCTGTTTATTGACCTGAAGGTTCTCCACCGCGAGCACGGCGAAAAAGGCCATGTCATTAGCGCTAAAGAAAGCATCTACGCCACCTGCGGCTACGCCTTCCTCGCCACCCTGTTCGGCGGCTGGGTGTGGTACGAGCTCGGCTCGGCCCGCGCTCTTGAATTCTACACCGGCTACGTGGTGGAACTCAGCCTCTCCATGGACAACGTCTTCGTCATCGCCATGATTCTCGGCTACTTCAAAATCCCGCGCCAATACCAGCACCGCGTGCTGTTTTGGGGCATTCTCGGGGTGCTGCTGCTGCGCGGTATCATGATTGGTGTCGGCGCCGCCGTAGTCCAAAACTTCCACGAAATTCTCTACCTCTTCGCGGCGTTCCTCATCTTCACCGGTGTCAAAATGCTGCTCAGTAAGGAAGAGTCGGAAGCCGACCTCGCGAACAACCCGGTGTTTGCATTCCTTAAAAAGTACGGACGCGTCACCAACAAGCTTCACGGCAACCACTTCTTCGTGAAGCTGAAAGACGCCAACACCGGCCGCATGGCCTATTACATGACGCCGCTGATGGTGGCGCTGATTCTGGTGGAGCTGGCCGACGTACTGTTTGCCGTCGATAGCGTCCCCGCGATTTTCGCCATCACCACCGACCCGTTCATCGTCTTCACCAGCAATATCTTCGCCATCCTCGGCCTGCGTTCTCTGTACTTCGCGCTGTCGGCCATGATGGAGCGCTTCGCGTATCTGAAGTACGCGCTGTCCATTCTGCTCATCTTTATCGGGAGCAAAATGTTCATCGCCGATATGCTGGGCCTTGCTAAAATCCCGCCCGCTGTAAGCCTTTCCATCACACTCGCCATCCTCACAACCGGCGTGGTGTACAGCCTGATCAAAACCCGTAAGGACTAATTCTCATGCGTTTCCCCATCCGTCCCTTCGACAAAGTTCCGCATTTCGACTTCATGCATCTCCGTGCCTTCTGGCTCTGGAGCAGTGCCGCCATGGTCGCCGCCACCTTTGTTCTGCTGGCCATGATCGGCCTCAACTATGGTATTGACTTCGTCGGTGGTAAAATGGTGGAAGCCAAGCTGGCCAAGCCTATCAGCGTCGCCGAGGTTCGCGCCGTGACCGAAGAAGCGGGCTTTGAAGGCTCCGTCATCCAGCAATACGGCGCCGACGATGTCTATCTCATCCGTCTGCCCGGTAACATTCCGGCCACCCAAACGGCCGAGGCTGAAAACAGCGTGATGGCTGGCCTCAGCAAAGCCGCCGGCGGCGCCGAGCTCCGCCGTGTCGAATTCGTCGGCCCGCAAGTGGGAGAAGAACTCCGCATGAAAGGTATGCTCGCCATGCTGATGAGCATCACCGCCATTCTGATTTATGTCTGGGCCCGTTTCGAGCTCCGCTACGGCCTCGGCGCCGTGCTCGCCCTCTCGCACGACGTTATCCTCACCATCGGCATCGTCGCCATCATGAAGACCGAGGTCACGCTCACGGCTCTGGCAGCTATCCTCACGCTCATCGGCTACTCGCTAAACGAAACCATCGTGATTTTCGACCGCGTACGCGACAACCGCCGCAAATATCCCAACCGCCCACTGCGCGAGGTCATCAACCTCTCGGTCAACCAAACACTTGGCCGTACCATCATGACCGGCGGTTCGGTCTTCCTCGTGCTCTGGTGCCTCTTCCTCTGGGGTGGCGAGGCGGTTCACGATTTCTCCCGTATCCTCATCATCGGTGTCGCCCTCGGTACTTACTCCAGCATTTTCGTCAGCAGCTCGGCGTTGCTGGCACTGGAAGAATGGTACCGCAAAATGGCTAACGATGATGCCGCATCCGCCAAAGTGGAAACGAAATCCTCCAAGAAAAGTTAACCCCTAGGATCAATGAAAGGAAAACATCATGACCTACTCCGCCCGCCTCGAATTTAAGCCCTCCGGCCTCATCGGCATTTCCGATAAACAAATCGACGAGCACTGGAAGCTCTACGAAGGCTACGTCACGCAAACCAACAACCTGATGAAGCAACTGGCCGACCTCCGCGAAAAAGGCGAAGGCACCACACCGCTCTACCTCGACCGCAAGCGCCGCTTCGGCTTCGAAATGTGCGGTATGCTGGTACACGACTACTACTTCGCCAACCTCAAGGCCGGCGTGTCCGACGCCTCCGCCGCCGAATTCAAAAAGCTGGTCTCCGGCAAATTCGGCAGCTTCGAGAAATGGAAAGCCGACTTCATCGCCACCGCCACCACTCGCGGTGTCGGCCATGCCATTTGCTACATGGACCCCATCACCGGCGACGTGAACAACCACTTCATCGAGATGCATAGCGAAGGCCACATGCCCGGCTTCCAAATTCTTCTCAGCTGCGACGTCTGGGAGCACGCCTTCCTGATAGACTACGCCCCGACCGAGCGCATGAAGTATATCGACGCCTTCATGGCCAACGTGAACTGGGATGTCGTGGAAGAGCGTACCATCGCCTGCTTCGGCAAAAAAGCCAGCCCGCGCTTCGCTCTTTAAGGAATGGATATCGCCGTCCTGCTGTCCCACTGGTGGCTGGTACCCACCACGTTCTTCACCGCCATCATCACGGCGGTGAGCGGGGCAGGGGGCGGCATTTTGCTTTTAGGCCTCATGGGCCTCGTTCTGCCTGGCACCGCCGTCATTCCGTTGCACGGCGCGGTCATGTTCCTGCAAAACGGCCTGCGGGGCGTGTTACTCTTTAAGCATGTCGACTGGCGCTTTGTGGGCATCGCTGGTGTCGGCAGCGTTCTCGGAGCTTTGCTGGCGGGGCCGGTTGCGGTCAACCTCAACGACAACGCCATGCAGCTCTTGCTCGGCCTCGGCTTGCTTTACCTCATCTGGGCACCCAAACCCAAAAAACCTCTGTCTATCCCGTTCCTTAATCGCCTCAATCCGGATGTCCGCACGGCCATCATGGCGATCCTGATCAGCATGGTCACCATCCTTATCGGCGCGGCAGGCGTGCTGTTCAGCGCTATCCGCCGCCGTGGCGGGCTGCCTAAGGAAGCCGTACTGGCCGACCAAAGCTTCATCATGCTCTGCCAGCATATCCTCAAAATGCTTGTGTTCGGGCTGGCAGGCTTCGTCTTCGGGCCCTACCTGCCGCTCATCATCCCCATGGTGTGCATGGGGCTCCTCGGCACGTTTGTGGGCGTGGTGCTCATGAAGAAGATGTCGTCACACGTTTTCGATATCATCTTCAAAGCCGTAGTCACTGTTCTCGCCATCGCCATGCTGGCCAAGGCCGCCAATTTCTTCTAACGAAATACTGCCCATAGCGCGGGCAGAGTAACCACAAACGCTGCCCAACACGCTACACTCAGTCAAAAGAAGCCAAAGGACATTTGCCATGCGTATTCTCCTGATTTTTGCGTTCGCGCTGCTCGCTCTACCTGTTATGGCCCAAGACAACGCCCGCGCGGTGCGCGAAGCCAGCCTGCAAGCCTCTCGCTACGAGCTTCTGCTCGGTAAACTGCAAAGCCAGGTAGAAGACCTGCAGAGCCAAGTGCGCAGCTTACAACGCGCGAATGACGCCTTGGCGAAGGACGTGCAAGCCTCCAACGCCAAGTCGCAGAACGTGACCGATGAAATGCAGCGCCTGCAAAACACCCAGCTGCAAAACATCAACGCCGCGCAAAAGCAACTGACCGAAAAACTTTCCAACGCCACCAACAAAACGCCATGGGGAGACGCCCAACGCGACTGCTCGGACCTCGGCGTCAAACACCAGCAAATCAAGGTGATTGTGAAGGCCGACGGCAGCCGGGGCATGCGCTTCCTCTGCTTCGACGGCAAACCCCTCCACATGGGCTCGGAAATCTACGCCCCCGCTGAGTAAGCAATCTATAAAAAGGGACTAGATGTACCAGTCCCTTTTTTACGTCTGTACTAAGCCGCCTTTTTGGCCTTCTTAACCTTCGCCTCCGGCTCCTTCGGTGCCGGTTTAGCTCTCAATAAAGGCTTCAAGAACTGGCCGGTAAAGCTGCCGCTCACCTTCACTACATCTTCCGGCAAACCTTCCGCCACCAATTGCCCACCGCCGTTCCCACCTTCGGGTCCGATATCGATAATCCAGTCCGCGGTCTTAATCACGTCAAGGTTGTGCTCGATAATCACCATCGTGTTACCGGCATCCACAAGGCGGTGCAGCACTTTCAGCAACTGGTCGATGTCCGCAAAGTGCAGGCCCGTGGTCGGCTCGTCCAGAATGTACAGCGTACGGCCGGTGGCAATCTTGGTCAGCTCCTTAGCCAGCTTCACGCGCTGGGCTTCGCCACCGGAAAGGGTCGTCGCGTTCTGCCCCAACTTAATATACCCAAGCCCAACATCGTCCAAAGTCTTCAACTGTTTGGCGAGGCGCGGCACACCGGAGAAGAAGCTGTAAGCCTCCGCCACATTCATATCCAGCACATCGGCAATGGATTTACCCTTGAACAACACTTCCAGCGTCTCGCGGTTAAAGCGTTTGCCCTTGCACACCTCGCACGGCACATACACGTCCGGCAAAAAGTGCATTTCCACTTTAATCACGCCGTCGCCCTCGCACGCCTCGCAGCGCCCGCCCTTGACGTTGAAGCTGAAACGCCCGGGGCCATAACCACGCGCCTTGCTCTCGGGTAGGGCGGCGTACCAATCCCGTATCGGTCCGTAAATACCAGTATAAGTCGCGGGGTTGCTGCGCGGGGTGCGCCCAATCGGAGACTGGTCGATGTTCACCAGCTTATCAATGTGCTCCAGCCCGGTAATCTTGCTGTGCTTGGCGGGCTGCTCCTTGCTGCCGTTCAGGCGTGCCGCCAGCGCATGGTGTAGGGTGTCCATCACCAAGGTCGACTTTCCGCTACCGGAAACACCCGTCACGCAGGTCATCACGCCCACGGGGAAGTTCACGGTCACGTTCCGCAGGTTATTCCCCTGTGCGCCATGCACACTAATCTGGCGGCTCGCATCTGTGGGGCGGCGCTTGGCAGGAACGTTAATTTTGCGCTTCCCGCTTAAAAACTGGCCGGTAATGCTGCGCGGCTCGGCTATCAGGTCATCCACCTTGCCAAATGCCACAACCTCACCCCCGTGCACACCGGCCTTGGGCCCCATGTCCACCACAAAGTCGGCCATGCGTATCGCATCCTCATCGTGCTCAACCACCAGCACGGTATTGTCCAAATCCCTAAGCTTTACAAGGGTTTCCAGTAGCCTTGTGTTGTCGCGTTGGTGCAAGCCAATGCTCGGTTCATCCAGCACATACAGCACCCCTGTAAGGCCGCTACCTATCTGAGAAGCAAGGCGAATTCGCTGCGCTTCGCCACCGGAAAGGGTGCCTGCGGTGCGCTCAAGCGACAAATAATTCAGCCCGACGTGGTTTAAAAAGCCCAAACGTGCATTTATTTCGCGCAAAATCGGCGTAGAAATTTGTTCTGCGGCTCCGGTAAGGTGGCTTTGCAAATATTCCGTGAAATTTAGCGCCGAGTTTATCGACATTTGCGTGTAATCGTGAATCGTCTTCTCTCCCACGGTCACAGCCAGCGCCGAGCTATTCAGTCTTGCACCTTTACACGTTTCGCAGGGCTTCGCAGCGCGATAACGGTTTAAATCCTCCCGCGCATAGGGGTTTGTGCTTTCCTCCCAGCGGCGACGCAGTATATCAATAACCCCGTCAAAGGTCTTTCGTGTTGAAAATGTTGACTTTCCACCCTCAAATTTGAACTCAATTTTCTCCTGACCACTGCCGTGCAGAATCATTTCCTTAATGTTTTCAGGCAGTTTCTTCCAAGGTGTATCCGGGCTAAAACCATAATGACGGGCGAGGGGTTTAACGTAGTAACCACCTGTTTTTCCTAACTGAAATCCCTCTTTGCCAACCTTTTCCCGCCATGGGTGCACCGCACCCTGATTTAACGTTAAATCCTCATCCGGCACCACTAAATCCGGGCTAAAAAAGATAACTTCTCCCAACCCATCACACGTCTGGCACGCCCCAAACGGGCTGTTGAAGCTAAAAAGACGCGGTTCGAGCTGGGTTGCATGGCCGCACAACGGGCAGCTGTGTTTCTCACTAAACAACTTGCGGGCGTCGTCACCTTGCACGTCCAAACGCACTACTTCCGCCAAGCCTTCCGCCATTTTCAGGGCAGTCGCCAAACTATCGGCAAGGCGAGTCGCAATCGCGGTATTTTCCTCACCACTTTTCAACACCAACCGGTCAATTACTAAGGAAATATCGTGTTTTTCATTCTTTACCAGTTTCACCGGCTCACTCAGCTCTACAAGTTCACCGTCAATTTCGGCGCGGGTATAACCCATCGCCTGCCATTGTTGGCGCTCCTTCACATACTCTCCCTTACGCCCCCGCACCACCGGCGCCATAATCATCAGCTTGGTTCCAGCAGGCCATGCCAGAATGTGGTCCACCATTTGCTGAATGGTTTGCGCGGTAATTTCAATATCCGGGTGGTTGGGGCAGTGGGCTACACCCGCATTGGCATAAAGCAGGCGCAGATAATCGTAAATTTCGGTAATGGTGCCCACGGTGCTGCGCGGGTTTTTGCTGGTAGTCTTTTGCTCAATCGCAATGGCGGGTGCCAAGCCGTCAATCCGGTCCACATCCGGTTTGTTATTCAATTCCAAAAACTGCCGCGCATAGGCCGAAAGGCTCTCCACATAACGGCGTTGGCCCTCGGCATAGATAGTATCAAAGGCAAGGGACGATTTCCCGCTACCCGACACTCCGGTGATCACAGAAAGCGTGCGCTTGGGTATCGTAAGGCTCACGTTCTTTAAATTATGCTCACGCGCCCCCTTAATAATCAGGTGGCTGGTGGGGGTAACGGCTGTTTCGACAGGATGCGATTTCGACATGGGACTATTTGTTGCACGTAAATCAAAATGAAGGAAGTCCTTTGCTTAATTATTTTGATCGTTTCCAGTTCCATGAAGTTACACCCCCATGACAAAACATAAGCCAAAAGCAACCACACTCTTGTTTTTAAGCTTATGCCGCGCCACACTGTTTTCATATGATTCGCCAGTATGAGTTGATTGAAAAGGTGCGGGCCTATAACCCGAAGGCTGATGTGGGCCTTATTAACCGTGCCTATGTATATAGTATGAAAGCCCATGGTAACCAGAAGCGTGCCAGTGGCCAGCCTTACTTGGTACACCCGTTGGCAGTGGCCGGTATTTTGGCTGACTTGCAGCTTGATGATGCCAGCATTGCCGTAGGTTTACTTCATGATACGCTTGAAGATACGCTTTCAACTTACGATGAAATAAAAGGATTATTTGGACAAGAGGTTGCGGACCTTACCGAAGGCGTGACGAAGCTTTCCAAAATTTCATTTGAAGATAAGGCCGTAGAGCAGGCTGAAAACTTCCGCAAATTGCTGCTGGCGATGAGCAAAGATATTCGTGTTCTGCTCATCAAGCTGGCCGACCGCGTGCATAATATGCGCACGCTGGGGGCGTTTAGTAACGAGCAAAAGAAGCGTCGGATTGCTCGCGAGACGATGGACATTTATGCCCAGCTTGCCGACCGTATTGGCTTGCACGCCTTGAAGGCCGAGCTGGAAGACTTGGCGTTCCAGATTCTGGAACCAGATGAGTACACGGCTATTACCCGCCGCATGGCCGACTGGCGCGAGCAGGATGATCTGGTAGGACGCGTCACGGCGGTGCTCAAGGATGAGCTGACTAAGGCTGGGATTAAGGCCGAAGTGAGTGGGCGTGAAAAGGCGATTTACAGCATTTATACTAAAATGGTGCGGAAAAGCCTGGCATTTGACCAGCTTACCGACATTGTAGCCTACCGGATTGTGACTGATACCAAGCGCGAATGTTACGAAGTGCTGGGTATGCTGCACGATCGCTTCAAGGCGATTCCGGGCCGTTTTAAGGATTATATCTCTGCTCCCAAGCCCAACGGCTACCAAAGCTTGCACACCAGTGTGGTGGGGCCGTTTGGTAACCGCATGGAAGTGCAGATCCGTACGCGGGAAATGCATGAGATTGCCGAAAACGGTGTAGCTGCACACTGGCTGTATAAGCCGGCCGAAGGCACGAATGTGAAGGCGGAAGAAACGCAACTTGCCGCGCGACCGGCGCATGATAGCCGCAGCAGCCCTTACCGCTGGCTGAAGAGTTTGGTGGAGCAATTGCAGGGCGTGGATGATCCGGCGGAATTTTACGAAAACGCCAAGCTGGAATTATTCTCCGATAATGTCTTTGCGTTTACCCCAAAGGGGGATGTGGTGCAGTTGCCGCGTGGCGCAACTCCGCTGGATTTTGCCTATGCCGTGCACAGTAACCTTGGTAACAAAACGGTCTCTGCCAAGGTAAACGGTAGTGTAGTGCCACTGCGCCGCGTGCTGGAAAACGGCGACATGGTGGAAATTGTGACAAGCCCGCACCAGCACCCTAACCCCGGCTGGCGCGAGTTTGTGGTGAGCTCCCGCGCGCGCGCGGCCATCAACCGCTTCCTGCGTCAGCAAGAGCGTGTGGAGCAGGTGCGCTTGGGGCGGGAGATTTTGGAAAAAGCTGCGCGTCGCGATGGCTGGAGCTGGACGGAAAAAGAGTTTGCCAAGATTGTGACCAAGCTGCCTGTGCAGCAGGTAGAGAGCGTGGAAGATGCTTTTGCAGCTTTGGGGCAGGGGCGCTTGTTCCCACGTCAGGTTATGGAAATTATGGCGCCTGAGCTAGCGCAACCGTTAAGCCCTGCAAAGGCCGCCGACAAAGCGGCCGAAAAAGCCGTGGAGCGTATGGCCAAGCGCAAGGCCGAAGAAAGTGCGGGGCGGATTGTCGATGAAGCCGTGGGGCTGGAAGGGATTACTCCGGGAATGTCGGTGCACTTTGCCAAGTGCTGTAGCCCGCTGCCGGGTGAGGATATTGTCGGTATCATCGCTACCGGCAAAGGCATTAACATTCACATGCGTACCTGTAAAAATCTGGAGCAGTTTGTCGACCAGCCGGACCGTTGGTTGCCGGTGCGTTGGAGCAGTACGGCAGAGCACGGCGACCTGCGCCAGTTTATCTGCCGCCTCCGCTTCCATGTAAAAAACGACCCCGGCGCGCTGGCCCTTATTACCAGCACCATTGCCAATGCCGATGCGAATATTATCGAAATCGCCACCGAGAACCGTAACCTCGATAGCACCAGCATCCGTTGCGAAATGGAGATCAAGAGCAAGGAACACCTCAACAAACTCATTCAGCATCTCTCGGGGCTGAAAGTGATGCTGAGAGTGGAGAAGATTTACGGCTGGAGCTAACGCGAGACTTACCTCTGACGTCCCGTAATAAAAAACACTCCGTGAAGGGGTGTTTTTTAAAGGTGAAGGTGTTAGAACCATGTCATTCCCCGAATGAAGAAAACAAAAGGCGAGCGCGAAATTGGATTGGTTGCAGGTGTCCCAGAAGCGTAAGCGCGGCGTGCATAGCCGTCGCCGCCCCGCCGCGACACCTTGGTATCACATTCCTCAAAATTGGAAGGACTGGGGTAAGGATACCCTGTGGCCAAGCATGGGCTGGAAAGCGATGCTGCGTTATTTCCTACTTAAAGTACGCCGTAGCGCTACCGACCCGCACCACGTGGCCATGGGCATGGCGATTGGTATGTGGGCTAACTTTTTACCCTTGCCGGGTTTGGGTGGTCTGTTGTCGGTCACCTTTGCGTGGCTGATGCGCGCCAATATGCTCACCGCCTTTTTAGGGCAATTGGTAGGGAATGCGTGGACTATGCCGTTCATCTGGTGGCTTTGCTACAAAACGGGGTTGTTGGTATTCCCGATCAACGAACAGAGCGTGGGCTTTAAAATGTTGCTCGCGAACGCGAATCTGGAATTCATGTTAGAAAATTGGCGCGAATTGGCGCGCGGTGTGCTGCTACCGCTTACGGCGGGTGGCCAGATGTTGGGGATTCCGTTAGCGCTATTAAGCTATTGGTTGACGCATTGGGAAGTGAAACGCTTCTGGGACTACCGCCGCCGCGTGAAAGAGGCCAACCGCGCCAAAAATACGCGCGTTAAGGCGTAGCAGCGGGCCATGCAACCTTGGCGCCCCCATCGTAAACGAGGCATTCCACTGGTAAAGCGGAGCGGAATCAGGAATCACCTCCGCGAGTTTATGTGGCCGAGCATGGGGCTGGTAGCCACGGGAAGGTGGGCTTTACTGAAGCTGCTTAGGCAAAACCAAAAACCGCATTATGTGGCCCGCGGGGCGGCATTGGGGGTTATGGTGTCGTTTTTCCCGATACTCGGCACCCACACGCTGCTGATTGGGCTACTTGGGTATGTGTTTTCTGCCAGTTTTATAGCGGCCATGCTGTTGAGCATGTTGGCTAACCCTTGGACGCTACCGTTTATGTGGGCCAGCAGCTATAAGGTGGGGGTGTTTATGGTGGGTGTTCCTATGCAAGCAGCCGCGCCTGTTCCCTTGGATATATGGCAGCCCGAAACGGTGTTGAAAGATCTTCCCAATATGTTGGAAACGATTGTGTGGCCGACCATGGTGGGTGGCTTTGTTTTAGCTATGCCATTGGCCTTAATGGTATATGTGCTGGTGTACTGGCGTTTGCAGGCACGGCGTGCTAAACAGCCTTTATGAGTATTTACGGCATAGGTACCGATATCTGCGCGATAAGCCGCATTGAGGCGGCATTGGCCCGTTTTAGTGACAATTTTTATCAGAGGGTGCTTGCAGAATCGGAACGGGGAGGCGAGTGGAACGCGGCCAAACTGGCACGTCGGTGGGCAATTAAAGAGGCTGTGGCCAAAGCTTTGGGCTGTGGCATTGGTGCCAAAGTCGGCTTTCACGATATAGTGGTTGAGCACGACGCGCACGGTAAGCCGCAGTGTGTTGTCCGTGGTTTCGAACATCTGACGCTGCACGTTTCGGCATCGGATGATACTGCTTACGCCACCGCTTTTGCTGTGGCCGAAACCCATGCGGCATAAGCTTGCCTAGAAAACCCTGCGCGATGGTTGCATCCGTACGGAAATTAAGCGATAAACGCGCTTAAGACGCCCTGAAAAGAAAGGCCTGTGATGTCCTCTGCCGCAAAATCGCTGTTAAGCTTTGCAAAAACCCTCGGTATAGCCGCGTTCATCGCGTTTTTCTGTATCCGTGGCTTTGTGTTTGAGCCGTTCAAGATACCGAGCTCCAGCATGATGCCGACCTTGCTGATTGGCGATTATCTGATTGTTTCTAAATTTGCGTATGGTAACCGACTCCCTCTCACCGATTATTTCTTCTGGGAAACCGACCCCAAGCGCGGCGATATTGCTGTGTTTAAGCGCGATGGCAGTGGATTACCAGGGAGCTTTTTTGGATTTGGCAAGACTCTGTTCATCAAGCGTATTGTAGGGGTGCCGGGAGACACGATTGCCTACCGTAACCAGACCTTGTTCATTAATGGTCGCGTTGTAACGAACGAAGATAAGGGCGTTTACGATTTGCAGTTGCCGACCGGTGAGATGATCAAGGCGGATTTGAAGGAAGAGAACCTGTTAGGTGTTAAGCACGCCGTTTTGCGGAATCCTGCCGAGCCGGGGCCGGAAGTGACCGAAACCATTGTGCCTGAAAACATGTACGTGATGATGGGGGATAACCGTGACAACAGCCGCGACAGCCGTTACTGGCAGTGGCCGAGCTGGGGGTTTGTACCGAAAAGCGACATTATGGGGCGTGCGGAATTCATCTTCTGGAGTTGGGATGAAAACTGGATGCCGCGGTTAGACCGTATCGGTACGGGGCTGCGTGCGCAGGTGAGCCAGATAGGCGGTCAGATGTTGAACATGGCGCGGGGCGGGATGTCTGCGTGAGTGAAACCTTTGTTCAGAAGCTAGGGTACACGTTCCGGCAGCCGAAGTTGCTGGAACAGGCGTTGACGCACCCGAGCTTTGGAACGGAGAACTACCAACGGCTGGAATTTTTAGGCGACCGTGTGCTCGGTTTGGTGGTGGCGGATATGTTGTTTGCGCGGTATCCGGAGGCTGCCGAAGGCGAGTTGAGCCGTCGTTTTACCATGTTGGTGCGTGAGCCTACTTTGGCGGAGATTGGCCGTGAGTGGCGTTTGGAAGATGTAGCGCGTTTGGGCGCGGGGGAAGTGCTGAAACAAGCTATTTTGGCGGATATGGTGGAAGCCATACTGGGGGCCATGTATGAAGATAATGGCTTGGAAGCGGTGCGAGGGGTTGTGCAAACCGCGTGGAAGCCTTATCTGGACCTTAAGGACGAGAAGGACTCCAAGAGCCGCTTGCAGGAATTGGTGCAAGGTGGCGGCAACCCGTTGCCCGAATATGTGGTGATTGCGGAAGAGGGGCCCGACCATAATAAGAATTTTACCGTAGAAGTGCGCAGCGCCCTGGGGGTTGGCACGGGTCAGGGCGTAAGCAAGCAAGTGGCGGGTGCCGCGGCTGCTGCGGCGTTGCTGGCGCAATTGGATAAATAGAGTGAGACGAAAACGATGGTAGCTTTGGAAGACATGCGTTGTGGTTTGATAGCTTTGGTAGGTTTGCCGAATGCTGGAAAATCGACGCTAATGAACGCTTTAGTGGGCGAAAAGATCGGAATTATTTCCAACAAGCCCAACACCACCCGCGTGACGGTGCGCGGTGTGGTGACCCAAGGCGCGAACCAGATGGTGTTTATGGATACCCCCGGCCTCAACCGCAGCAGCAAAGCTTTTGACCGCCGCTTGGTGCAACAGGCCATGGGGGCGGCTGTGGAAGCCGACGTTGTGGTACTGCTGACCGAACTGAATGCCGCCGGTAACGATAGCCTGACCTTGGAAATGACCCAGCTGGCGGCGGAAGCCAAGAAGCGTAACCAGAAGCTGATGGTGTTGTTGACCAAGGTGGATAAGGTCAAGGACAAGGAAAAGCTGATGCCGACCCTGACCAAGATGGTGGAGATGGGGGCTGACGTGGTGATTCCGATTGCCGCGATTAAGGCCGAGCATGGCAGTGGCGGGCAGGTCAGCATGAAGGGCAGTGGCGTGGACCGTGTGATTGCGGAACTGACCAAGATGTTGCCGGAAGGACCGTGGTTGTTCCCGGAAGACATGACCACCGACATGCCAATGCCGCTGCGCTTGGCGGAATTGACTCGTGAACAGGCCATGCGTCAGCTACACCAGGAGTTGCCCTACGGGATTGGTGTGATTACCAGCACAGTGGAAGAGGCGGTGGATGAGGAAAACGGCGAAGATGTGACCGTGGTGACCCAGCAATTGTTGGTGAGCAAGGAACAGCACAAGCCGATGGTGTTGGGCAAGGGCGGCCAGATGTTGCAGAAGATCGGGACGTTCTCCCGTTTGGAAATGCAGAAGATTCTGGGCACCCGTGTGCGCCTTGACCTGCATGTGAAGGTGGCCGAGCGCTGGCTGGAGCGGGAGCAGTGGCTGCGCGAGATGGGCGTTTAGCATCACGCCTTCCGGTAGAATGATCGGATTGTAAGCTTGATGTTGTTTTGAGGGGTTGCGGGGGCAACCCCTCTATGTTACCAACCCTGCGAACAAGGCTGTTTTCGGCCATATTCAACCACATCTTTAAGTTAGTTTTCGAACGTACATCGAAAGGAGAAAACGATGACGACTCTCGAAAATCGCACCCGTGAGGGTGCAGACGCTATGGCCCATCAGGGTGCTGCGTTTAGCGAAGCTATGCGGGCTTTTCTAGCATATCTGGGTGTACCCGTTGTTCTGGCTACTCAGGGAAAGCTCTTCACGATTACGAATCCTGACGGCAGGAAGTGTTCTGTCAGTTCTCGCGGCGAAAGCACGACCGGCGATCAGGCAGCCCATGACATCATGGTTTTGCTGGAACAAGGGTTCCGCAAGGCTTCGGGACGGTTGGCAGCCCAAGGTTTGCCGATGCCGAAGATTATATTGACGGGTGCAAAGCTTCGGCTGGCGAACGTTGACGGAGTTTGGGGGGTCTATCAGATGCCCTGCTGGAAAGACCTGACGTTCCAGATTACGGACGGGGTCAACACGCTGTCGTCGCAGCTACTTATAGATCTGATAGAGTCGGCTATGAAAAATAAGTTCTTGAAAAAAGAGCGAATCAAGGCTGCGGCCTAAGCGAGTCTGGGAGGGCGTGATGATCATCATCACGCCCTCCCGGTTTTTTTGCCACGGGGATGGGCGGGATTTAAGGTGAGAAGCCTCGACAGGCGGAGTGGGTGGCGTAGAGTGGAACGTATGCAACGGACGGGAGAAGCTTTGGTATTGGCGGCGCGCGCGTTTGGCGAGCGTGATGCCATGGTGGAGCTGTATTGCCCCGAACACGGCCGTTTACGGGGGCTGGTAAAGGGTGGCAAAAGCAACCGCGGCGGCATGCAGGCGATGTTGCAGCCGTTTAATACCGTACGTTATGAGCATTTTCGGCGATTGGATGCCCAGTTGGGTACGTTTACGTTAGAACTTGTCAAAAGCCGCGCGGCTGTGTGGTTGGGCTCGGCCACCGGAGGTTTTATGGTGCCGTATATCAGTGAAATGCTCACCGCGCTTTTACCGGAAGAGCACCCGTATAACGGCTTGGCGGCGCGGACGATCCGCCTGCTGGAAGACCCTGCCGGTTGGCAGCAGGTGGTGGCCTATGAACTGTGGGTGCTGGAAGCGGTGGGGTACGGGTTGCGTTTGCGTGCTGAAGAGGCGGTGGAATGTGACGAGGGCTCGGCGTTGGCGTATGTGTCTCCGGCCAGCGGGCGGGCCGTGCCGCGGAAGGTGGCGCAGGGTTATGAGGAGCGTTTGTTGGTATTACCCCACAGTTTGGGCGGACCGGAATGCGAGGAGGCGGAGGATTTTAAGCGGGCGTGGCGGTTGACGGGATTCTTTATTGAGAAAGCGCTGCATGGCAAGGAAATGGCATCTCGCGCCCGCTTGGGGACGTGGCTGGCCAATGGTTTTATGCAGGAGCAACGGGCGGCTTAGAATAGAGATAGCTCTACATTAAGTAGAATTGCCTTGACATGTGACACAACTTAGGGTAGAAGAAAGCACGCTGCTGATGGAAGGAATTCCTCAGCGGTTTTTTTGTGGGGAGTGTTCAGCGGATGACTAAGAAAGGACAGGGCAGGGCCAAGAAGGCCCCGCCAAGCCGTGCCGTGAGCGCGCGGTTGAAGACGAAAGTGGTGGCGCTGCTGGCGGAGAACCCGGAGATGAAGGCGGCGGATGTGGCGCTGGAATTAAGGGTATCCCGTCCACGTGCCCAAGCCTACATGACCAAAGAGGTGAGGGCCGAGGCGAAGGCGTTGAGCAAGGTGGGTGATGAGACGCGTTTGGAAGACATTGACCGCGCCATGATGAAACAGGCGCGGTTGGGGAATGTTCAGGCCGCGCGGCTGGTGTACATGCGCATGGCGCAGAAGGGCGAGGCGCTGGCCGTGCCCACCTTGGAAGAACTGGAAGCGGAACTGGCAAGCTTGAAGAAACTGGAACGGGTAAGGGAAACACAAAATGATACGAGTTTGGATGATGCTGCTGCCGTGGCTGATGATGCATGCCGATGACCTGATTGCATGGGCGAAGCAGCGCTATGGTGTGAAGCGATGTGGTGGCTTGCAGGGGCGGAATATCCGCTGCGATACATCTGATGATGAGGGCCTGTGATGGAGCCGAAGCTCCGCCGGTTGCAGCTTGCGAACCAACTGGCGGAGATGAAGGGAGACCCGCGGCGTTGGTATGTGCCCCATGCCAAGCAGAGGGAATTTCATGCCGCCGGAACCCATGCGCGGGAGCGGTTGTTTTTGGCGGGTAACCGTGTGGGCAAGACGCTGGCGGGGGCGGTGGAGATGGGGTTTCATCTGACTGGCCTTTACCCTGATTGGTGGCAAGGTGTGCGTTTTGAAAAGCCTGTGGAAGCATGGGCGGCGAGTGTAACCCGTGAAGTGACGCGCGATATTTTGCAGAAAATCTACATAGGTGCCGAGAGCAAAAACGGCGTGATTCCGAAAAAGCTACTGGCGGGTATGAGCCTGAAAAGCGGTGTGGCGGGAGCAGTGGACAGTGTCAAGATACGGCATGTGTCGGGCGAGGTTTCGCATTTGGGGTTCAAGAGTTTTGACCAGGGGCGGGCGAGTTTTCAGGGGACGTCGCGCGATGTGATTCACCTCGATGAAGAGCCTGAGGTGGAGGTGTATGAGGAATGTTTGCTGCGTACGTTGACCGTGGGGGGCCATGTGATGTTGACCATGACGCCGCTACTGGGGTTAACCGATATGGTGCGGCATTTTACCGATGAGGAACGCGGTAAAGGCAAGGTGGTTGTCCGTGCCGGATGGTCCGATGCGACGCACTTGGACACCAACATGGTGGAGGGTTTACGCAAAAGCTTGCGGCCGCATGAAGTGCTGGCGCGCGAGTTTGGCGAGCCTGCTGTTGGGCGCGGGCGGGTGTATCCGGTGGAGGAAAAGAATTTGCGTGTGCCGCGGTTTGGGATTCCGGCCCATTGGAAGCGCTGTGTGGGTGTGGACTTTGGCTGGAGCAACCCGACGGCGGCAGTCTGGCTGGCGCAGGATATGGAAGCCGACATTGTGTATGTGACCGATGTGTATTGGGCCAGTGAGCGCGTGCCGGCCGAGCATGCGGCGGAGATTTTGCGACGTGGCGCGTGGATACCGGCGGTGTGTGATCCGGCGGGTCAGGCGATTGGCCAGAAAGACGGTGTGAGCATAGTGGAAATGTATGCGGCGGCGGGGCTGCGGTTTGACTTGGCGGACAATGCGGTGGAGGCGGGACTGATGCAGGTGCTGGAGCGCATGCGCCAAGGCAAGTTGAGGGTGTTTGAGGATCTGGATGGCTGGTGGCGCGAGTTTCGGGTGTATCATCGGGATAGTAAAGGCCGCGTAATGAAACGTGATGACCACCTGATGGATGCGACCCGCTATGCGGTGGTAAGTGGCCTTGCGTTGGCGCGCAGTGAGGGTGAGCGTAAGGATGTGAAGCGTTTACCGGTGCGGCGCAATGATGGCTGGACGATATAAGGGAATAACAATGATTTTGGAATGCATTTATACGGGAAGAGGCCGCCAGAGGGCGGTTTTTTTAGGTCCTTGGTGGGAGCGTGGGCGGTTTGCTGTGGACCTGATGGAAGGCGATGAGGCGGAGGTGGAAGTCAGTTTTGACCCCGAGAGCCAACTCAGAAAAGGGCGCGGGCAATGGCAGCGCTTTGAAGGTGGTTTGGGTGGCAGTTTGGAAGGCTTTACAGCTTTGCGTGTGCATGTGGGCAAGGTGCAGGGGTGGGTGAAATTAACGGTACAAGGAGAAGCGCATGGCACAGCAGAATGAGGCCGGTAAAGAGACACTGGCACGTGTGAAAGGCTGGTTTGAAGCGGCGGTAAACAGTAAGGCCTACACCCAATGGCGGACTGAGGCTAAAACCAGTTGGGATTTTTATGATGGCACCCAGTGGAGTACGGAGGAGGTTCAGCGACTGGCGGAGAATGGTCAGCCGCCGATTGTGATTAACAAGATTGCGGCAAAGATTGATAACCTGGCGGGTGGCGAAGTGGCCGGGCGTACGCGCATTGTGTACCGCAGCCGCAGTGGCCGCAGCGATGAGGAACTGGCGGCACGTGTGCTGACCGACCTTGCGCTTTATGTGGCCGAGCGCGGCGATCAGGCGATGGAGATTTCGAATGTCTTCCGTGCCGGATTGGTGGGCGGTATTGGCTGGCTGGACATTGGCATTGAGGACAGGGACGACGGTGTGGAGATTTGCGCCCGCGCCGAGGATGAATTTGCTGTGGTGTGGGACCCGCTGAGCCGCAGGCCGGATATGAGCGATGCGCGCTTTGTGGCGCGCGAGCGGTGGTTGTCTTTGGACGAAGCTCAGACCCTTTTTGCCGACAAGGCCGGTGCGTTGAAGAGCTTGCAGAGTGAGGCGACAGGCCCCCGTGGCACGGTGCCGTACAGCTTGGCTTATGGCGCGCGGGGTGAGGATGTGGGGTATTATGACCCGCAACGCGAGATGTATCGGGTTGTGGAAGTGCAATACCGCGAAAGCGCCAAACAATGGCGGGTGCGCTTGCCCGATGGTCGTTTGGTGGCGACCTTTGAGAAGGCGAAGTTGCGTGTAAAGGGTTCTGTAGTGGAGGAGGTGGCCTATGTGCCGCGCGTGCATGTGGCGTACTTCAGTGGCGACATTCTGCTGGATGACCGCCCGTTGGCGTATGAGCATAATAGCTTCACTTTAGTGCCGTTTGTGTATAAGCGGCAGCGCGCGGATGGGAGGCCCTACGGTTTGGTGCGCGCTGCGATTGACCCCCAGCGCGAATTGAACAAGCGCCGCAGCAAGGCGATGCACCTGCTGAACACCGCGCAGGTGATTGCCGATGTGGATGCGGTGGATGACCCCAATGTGTTGGTACGCGAAGCGGCACGGCCGGACGGCGTGATTTTGAAGCGCGCGGGGAAGGATTTGCGGATTTTGCGCAATACCGATTTGGCGGTGAGCCAAGTGCAGGTGATGGAGCAGGCCGGCCGCGATATTCAGGACGTGATAGGCGTGTTTGACGAGGCGATTGGCAAGCAGAGCAATGCCACTAGTGGCGTTGCCATCCAGCAGCGGCAGATGGCCAGCAGCATGAACCAGATGTTTGCGTTTGATACGCTCCGCCTGTTGAAAAAGAACCTCGGGACGCAAGTAATGGCGCTGGTGCAGCAGTTCTTTACCCACGAAATGGTGATTAAAATTACCGACACCATGGGCGCGGGCCGCCTGATTAAATTGAACGAGCCGGTGCGCGATGCGACCGGTAAGCCCGTGCGGGGCGCCGACGGCAAGCCGCTGGTAATGCCGGATGTGACCGGTGGTAAGTTTGACGTGGTGGTGGAAGAAGTGCGTGACGTGGCCAGTGCCCGCGAGCTGGAAGCTAGCCAATTGGAAATGCTGATGAAGGCCGGTGTGCCGATACCGCCGGATGTGTTGGTGGAGGTATCTGGCGTAAGCGGCAAGGAGCGGATTTTGGCGGCGTTGCAGGCTCCGGTACAAGCAAATCAGAAAGGATAAACGATGAAGTTTGGTTTTGGAAACAAGGCGGGCGCGGTGAACACCGGCAAGCTGGAAGAGATTAAGAAGCGTTTGGCGGCACTGCAGGGCGGTGGTCAGACAGAAGCTTCAGACAAGGTTGGTGGCGGTGAGACCATTGCGGATGATGGGAGCATTCCGGCTGACAGACAAACACGGATTGCCGAGGACGAGGCGCTGGTGCGCGCGGCGTTGGGCATTATGGGCGTTGATTACGACGCGCTGATCAAGATGGATGGGGAAAGCGTGTATTCTCAGGTGGTGAAGGCCAATCCTGAGATTCTGCGTCAGGTACTTGAGGCCGAGCGCCCCGTGCTGGCGGCCCTGCAGGTGGCGATGGGGTACAAACCCGTGGCTGAGTTTGTAGGGAAATACGGCAGCACGCCGGAGGATATTAAGGCCGCCATGCGTGCCGAATTTGAAGCTGAAATGGCGGATAAGGAAGTGGGCAAAAAGGTGAGCGGGCCGGTGTTTTCCGGGAACCGTGCCACGCCGAAAGCGCCTGCTGAAAAGCGGAAGGGCGAATTGGCCGACGTGTTTGGGAAATAGGAATAAGGAGAGGGCAGGAGCCCTCTTTTTTTACGAAAAAGATATAAGGAAAGTGAGGAATCGATGCCGACTCCGACAATCGATACCACTCATGGCGTGAGCGCTGAGCAGTGGAGCAATGAGGTATTCAGTGAATATCTGGCGCAGAACCCGTTCTTCAACTTTATGGGGACAAGTTCGCATAACATCATTCAGGTCAAGGAAGAGCTGACCAAAGCACCCGGTGACGCGATTACCGTGCAGCTGCGTGCAAAGTTAGCCGGTGCGGGTGTGAGTGGCTCGACGACCCTCAAAGGTGCCGAAGAGGACTTGGTATTTTACGACCAGCGCTTGCTGGTGGATACCATCCGCCACGGTGTCCTGCTGAAGGGTGAGATGAGCGAGAAGCGCGTGGCGTTTGACCTGCGTAACCAAGCCCGTGAAGCTCTGGTAGACTGGGCCAGCGACAAACTGCGCAAGGACTTGGTGACCGCGCTGACCAATACCGCGATTGGCCGTGACCGTAGCCGTTATCTGTACGGCATTAGTGACACCAACTGGAATGCGACCCACGCGACCGCGTTGGCGACCGTGGACGCCACCAACGACAAGCTAACCACGGCGGCCATTAGCCGCGCCAAGCGTAAGGCGCTGTTGGAAGGTACCCGTAAGGTGCGCCCCTTCGTGCTGAAGGATGGCAACAAGGTGGAAGAAGTGTTCGTGCTGTTTGCCCACCCGTACAGTGTGCGTGACCTGTTGGCGGATGCGGATTTCAAGGCTATCAACACCTATATTCCGACCAAGATGGGCGACAGTGTGCTGGTGCATGGCCAACGTTACAAGGGCATGTGGGATGGTGTGATGATCTTTGAAACCGAGATGCCGGTGCTGGCCGGTGCGGGTACTTCAGGCATCAATGTGGCCCATAACGTGCTGTGCGGCGCGCAGGCGCTGGCGGTAGCGTGGGGTAAGCGCACCAACTACAAGGAAGATGCGGATGACTACGGCCACCAGAATGGTTTTGCCATTGATGAGATCCGTGGTGTGTCGAAACTTGTTTTCAACAACGTGGACCATGGTGTTGTGAATATGTTTAATGCGGCGGTGGCTGACTAAGGCAGAAACACGAAGGGCCCTCCGTAAGGAGGGCCTACCGTGTGTTGAGAGTGAAAAACACCAAGCTGATAAATAGACTCGTGATGAGGATCATCAGTGCGATGAGAACGGTGGTGAGAGTATCCAACAAAAAATAATTGGACGCGGCCATAGCGAGAAAGCAACTGCCTGATGTGCAGATCGCGAGGATTTTGAGCAGCGGAAATGAGTGGGAAGTTTCTTTCTGAGGCTTGTGCTGCTTCAGGCCGTAACCTGCTTTTGGAGCAGGCGAATTTTGGTTGAGGAGCACGCCCAGGAGAAAGACGATAAGGCCGACAATGGCTGTTTTTGTGTTTCCAGAGGCAAATTGAATGGCTGCGAAACCGACA
Source organism: Alphaproteobacteria bacterium (assembly GCA_027485835.1). GTDB lineage: Bacteria > Pseudomonadota > Alphaproteobacteria > UBA2136 > UBA6156 > UBA6156. The sequence continues at coordinate 20,981 of JAIXQG010000002.1, read as the reverse complement.
AGAACGCCAAGCACGAAGACAGGAATGCGGGGCATAGGTGTTTCTCCGAAAAATGGAAATTAAGTATACAGATAAAGGGTTTTGGTGATGAATGTCAATGAGATTCGGGACCGGATTGTGGAGTTGAGCCACCAGACCGCGGGGGATGGTGAGGTTCAGGCCAAGGCTTTGGGCTGGCTGAATGCGGCGTACCATGAACTGATGGATGAGATTGTGGCGTACTTGCCCCCGTGGTTGCAGGTGCGTGTGGACGCCGTGACGGATGCCACTGGCAAAGTGGAGTTGGGGCAGGGGGCGTATCGGGTGTTGAAGGTTATCGATAACGCGCAAACGCGGGCTTTGGAGGCTGCGACACCCTTGGAACTGATGGAGTTAGATGCAGCGGATACCAATGCGCCGCTGCGGTATGCGCTGACCGCGACGGGGATTCAGGTGCACCCTGTAAAGGCTGAGGTGCCGGTGACGGTGCTGTATGTGCCGTTGATTCAGGATGTAGTGGAAGGAGGGGTCGAGGCCTCTCTTTTAGTACCGCGTGAGCACCATTACGCCTTGGTATGGGGCGGTTTGGTATGGAGCAGCCTGTTTGAACGCGGCTTTGGGGGCACGGGGGAAATGCAGTTGTATCAGCGCCAGTGGCTGGAAGCCAAAAGCCGCGTGAAGGCGGGATTGGTGCACCATTTGGCGGGGCTGCGCGTGCGTCCGTTTGATATAGCTTAAGGGAGCCGAGTGATGAAACGAGATTTGGCGACGGCGGTGGTGCCGTTCCCGAAAGGGTTGATGAGCAGCGCGCGCAGCCCGCTTTCGATGCCCGCGACACTGGGGCGCGAGATTCGGAACCTGTTGATGAGTGCCGACGGTGCCGGTAGTAAGCGCAATGGAGTTGTAGGGCTGGGGCCGGAGATTGCAGGAGAGACCATAACGGCTGTCATGAGCTATATGGCCAGTGCCGGTTTGCAGCTATTGGTGGCGACTAGCGCGGGCAAGATTTATCGGTTGAATGGTGGTAGCTGGGTACAGGTGTGGAGCGGGTTGGAGGGCGGTGCGGTGGTGCGCACCGTGACCTTTGATGGCAAGCTACTGCTGTGCAATGGCGTGAACAATGTGCTGGCGTGGGATGGTACGGCGTGGAGCGAGGTAGCGAGCTTTGTGACCGATGCGGCGGCGGGGTTGACCTATGTGAGTGCGACGCAGTTTAGCATTGCGAGCACCGTGGAGGTATATCCGGTAGGCAGCCGAGTACGGGCGACATTAAGCAGTGGTGAGGTGGTTAGCACCGTAACTGCGGTGAGTGTGAGTGGCAGTACCGTGACGGTGACGTTGGCTTCTGCCATTTTGAATAACACGTTGAGTGCGGTGGCATTTGAAGTGAAGCCCCCGAAAGTGGCCGCGCTTGTAGCGGCTCATGACCGTTTGTGGGGCTTCGGCAAAGGGCCTTTAAGCGCCGCCATGCGCGGCGATGTGGACCGGTTGCGGGTGTATTACACCTATGGTGTGAACGATTACACCGCGTGGCCGGACCCGGAGACGGGGAGTATCCCCAGTGTGAACCTAGCCGACAAGGCCGGTGTGGCGGATGAGTTGTTGGCGATGAATGTCAAAGACGGGATGACCGTGTTTGTGGGCCGCAACCATTTGCAGATTTGGACCGGTACCAGCCCCGGTGCCGACGGGGATTTTGCGTGGAGTAAGAGCATCCCGTTAGGAGTTGTGCACGGCAATGCGGTGATGGACTTGCCGAATGATGCGCTGTTTGTGGGGCGGCAGGGGGCGCGGACGCTGAGTAGGACGCTTCAGACCGAGCAGTTGGACGTGAGCGATGTGGGCAGCGAATTGGACCCCACCATTACCGAGCGTGTGGCGCACGTGCTGGCGCAGGAAGCGGTGTACAAGCGTGTGGTGACGATGCGGCATGATGGTCAGGGCTGGTTTGGCTTGGCCTTGGATGATGTGACGCTGGTATGGCAGATAGGCTCGTTTGGCCAAGGCTGGGTGGTGTTTGATGGTGTTTTCAGTGGTGTCACCGCGGCGCACAGTGCGCCGGATGGTGAGTTGTATCTGGCCAAGGAAAGCCAGCTTTACCATTACGACACAAATGTGTGGAGCGATGCGGGCGAGCCGATAACGCTGCTGTGGTGGACGCCATGGGTGGCGCCAGGAAACCGCAAACGCTGGGCCAACAAGTATGTGGAAGTACTCGTAAAGCGTAAGGCGGATGTACCGTTTGTGCTGCGCCGTTACCGCGATTATGACGATGCCAACCCGCAGGTGATGGCCTTGGTAAGCCCTGCTGAAGCGACCTACTGGGATGATACCGCGTGGGATGAGGGGCTGTGGGATGCCGGGGATATCAGCCTGCCCCTAGTGCGCGACCATGTGGTGGCCGACAATTACGCCTACGCTTTGGAGAGCACGACTGCGAATGGGCCGTTTACGGTCTTTGGATTGAAACTTTATGGAATAGCCGAACGATGACGAATAAATTTCAGCGCCCCGCCGGGGCGTTTGCCGGTGCGAGTGGCTTGGCCAACCGCACAAAGTATCAGGACGACGCCACTGCGACACCGAAGCGCGCGATTAGCAGCGCAAAGGTGGATGGTGACCTAAATTATATGATTGATGCGTTGAACTTGCTGGATGAGGCCAGTGGCGCGCGCGCAAGTATTCAGGAGCGTTTGGACGTGAGTTTGAATGCGGATGGCACCTTGAAGGCCAGCGTGGCGGGCGCCTTAGATGAGTGGATTGTGCACCTGAACCCCGGTGTGATGGCGCGCGTCGATAATTATACCCTGACGATGACAGGCGATTGGCGTGGGATTTACCAAGTGAACCGTCGGGTAAAGCTGACTATGGTGGGTAAGGAGTATATCGGTGATGTCGCCGAAGTGAGTTATGCCGCGGGTGTGACGACGCTGGTGTGTATCGATCTGTTAGATTCCAACGGCGTTATCGGGTTGATTACAAGTGTGCCAACACAGATCGCTTATGGGCCATTGACCGGTGGGGCACGGGGCAATACGCCGCGTCGGTTTGACGGGCTGAAGATACCTTCTGGCACCGATACCTATGAGCTGAAAGGCGTAGACAGCGACATGCTGGTGATACGCAATGGTACGACTGTAGCCGGCTTTAGTGAGGCGGGAGTGTATGGCCATGCGTATGAGAGTGTGGGGCCGGATGCGTTGACAGCGGAGGTTGTTGCGAAGCTTTTACCAGCCGGTGTGCTAATGCCCTTTGCCGGAGCCAGTGCACCGACCGGTTGGTTGCTGTGTGCGGGCCAGACCGTGAACCGGTTTACCTATGCCAGCTTGTTTGCGGCGATTGGCACCACCTATGGCGCTGGAGATGGCACCACAACCTTTGCTCTGCCAGATTTGCGCGGACGAACAGTGTTCGGGTTGGACAATATGAACGGCACCGATGCGGGGCGCTTGAGTGTAGCCAATACCCTTGGGGGGGCGGGCGGAGCCCAGACCAAAAGCGGCAGTACGGCAAGCTATACGCTGACGATTGCGGATATTCCGGCCCACACTCACGATGCAAATGCAAGTTATGGAGCGGCTGCCAATAACCCGTCTGGTGTCGCGGTAAGTTATGACAGTGGTACGACTGGTAGCCGTGTAGTGAGCAAAAGTGTGGGCGGTGGTGGGGGCCACAGCCACGTCATTAGCAACTTTGATGTGATGCCGCCTTACATGCTGCTCAACTGGATGATCAAGGCTTAACAACGATGGTGGAATTACTTCATGTCGGGCAGTGGCCCGAGTTGTACCGTTTAATGGTGGCGCAGAAGTTTCCGGATGTGCCGCCCCGCTACAGCGAGGCGGTACCGTACTTTGAAAAGGCCCATGTGTATGGCGTGCTGGAGGGTAGCAGACTACAGGTGGGGTTTGTATTTGGGCCGCCGGAAGACGGAGTGGCGTTTTTTGATGTGGTGTGCGCGGCGAGCGAGCAGGGAAAATGGGCCACACCGGCAGTGTTACGCACGTTGTTTGAAGTAGCATTTAAGGACATGAAGTTGCGTTGCGTGTGGATTCAGCCCGCCACGCGCAAGGCCTTGAAGGCGGGGTTGGCTGCCGGATTTGTACCGGCCACACCGCTGGACGTGAGGCAACCTATTCTAGTGATGACAACGGGTTTGTTGCCGCGAAAATTTCGTCAGGAGAATCAAGAGGAGAGACACAATGGGAAGTTTGTTTAAAACAAGTACACCTGCGCCGACGCCACCGGCGCCGCCGAGCACGGTACGGGATGAAGTGAATGGTGTGGAGCAGGTGCCGGTAACCAATGCTGATGGCAGTGTGACCTACATTACCCGTAATTTACCGCTGACGGCGGAACAACAGGCCGAACATGACCAGTTGAACGCGATTATGTCGGAAAGTTTGACGGAAATTCAAAAGTTGTCGTCGAGTGAGTATGCGGCGGATGAAGAGACGCAGCGCGTGCTGGGGCAGTGGGAGCAGGCCCAGACCAAGCTACTGAGTAAGCAGGTGACCGAGCGAACCCGCAGCGAAGAGGAAACATTGGCGCGACGCGGCTTAAGCGATAGCACTGCTGCGCAGGATGTGCGCCGCCAGCGCTTGCTTGACCAGCAGGATGCCGAGCAGAACGTGAGCCTGATGAAAGATGAGATGGCGAGCCAGGTGCGGAGCGAGAAGTTGGCCCTTCAGCAGAACCTTTACAACTTGGCGGCCACGGCCACTGACAGTAAGGCGGCGCGCACGGCGCAAGCTGCCGCAAGCGCCCAGAGCAGTGGCTTGGCGCTGAATGCCCAGCGGCAGGCGAGTATTTTGGATTATTATAATTCTTCGAGTTCGTTTGGAAATGCGTTTGGGAGTTCTCTGGGCGGGACGTTGGGGAAATCGGTTGCTAATTCGGCGATGGGTGGCACGAGTAACTTGCTCGGTAGTTTGTTTTTAAGAGGTTAGGGTAAGGTGTTGGACAATAAACATACGACGGCGAAAGAGTGGCAGGAACAGAAGTTTTTGCCGTGGAAGCGCAAAATGGAGGCCTATACGGCCCAAAAAGAAGAGCAAGTGGCGCATATGCGCAAGCATGCCGCGAGTTTTCAGGCAATGGTAGCCATGCTGATTGAGGGCCGCACGAAACAGGCGGCGCTGGCGTGGAATACGTTGGAGCTTCACCCCAAACTTAAAGAAGTACGCGTGAGTGCGGACGGTGAAACGCTGACGCTGGTAGCTATGGACGGTACGCCAGAGGTTCTCCGGTTGGATGACCTGCTTGTGCAGGTGCAGAAACTTATCGGGTAGGTAGCGGAATTAGTCGGCTTTGGCTTGGTCGAGAAGACGGTTTTTAATGTCTTCCGCCAGCTTGCGGTCGGCTTCCGGATCGTTCTTTTCGCCCATGATGAGTTCGCCGATCAGGGCTTGCCAATCTTCTTCCTGCGACTGCGGGAAGACGCGTTGGTCGAGGTAGATTTCCCAGAACAGGGCGACTTCGTTCGACAGGCGGGGGTCGATGATGGCTTGGCGCTGGTAGCCGAGAATGGCGGTGTCGTGCAGCGAGACGATAACCTGCTTGCGGGTGTGATAGGCCAGATTACCACGGTAGCCGCGACCGAGCACCGCTTCCAGCATGTCGTAGATATCTTCCTCGTTTTGAATGAGGCCGCTTTGGCAGCGAACATCGGACGGCGACAGGTAACCGAAACGGGTGATGAGGTCGGCCGTGGCGGGCGGGAAGTCGAACGAGATCTCCTCGCCGTGGCGGGTGAGAAGAATATTATAGCGCTGCGGCGTGAGGGGATTGCCGGTAATCGGTTTCCCCGGGTCGGTTTCGTACTCGGGGGTAGGGGCTTTGCTGCGTGTCATGGAATCAATCTAACGTGGGTGAGGGGTTAAACGCAAGTTGGGTGCCTTTTTTTAGGCACTTTTTAAGAGCAGAGAGGTGGAAAAGTGAAGGAATTACTGGAAGAAGTGCGGGGATTGCGTGCAGATGTGCATGAAATTCGGGAAGATTTAGAGCGTTATCGGGGATTTGTGGCGGGCGTTGTGTGGTGTTTTTCGGGCTTAGCCGCATTGGCCGGATTTGTATGGGGCGCGGTGGTGGGAAATTAGGAGGCTGAGATGAATTTGTGGAATGTGGCGATGCCGGTGCTTTCGGTCGTGAATAGTTTGCTGGAAGAGCGCAAGGCCGATGTGGCCGATAAAACCGGTTTAAGTGTGGAGACCGTGGGTAAGGTGAGCGGGGTGGTGGGGGATATTCTCACCAAAGACGAGAAAATGATGGAAGCCGTAATGGCAGAAATTGACAAGGCGAGAAGCCATGATGCCGCTATGGCGGCAGTGAATGCGCTACCCGTGATTGGTGTGTTGCGCGGGCTTGTGAGGCCTGTGATTACACTGACGGCGTTTTTTTGGTATGTGTATGCCCGCTGTACAGGCGTGCCGATGATGGCCGAGGATTATGCCATTGTGGGCGGAATTATGGCGTTTTGGTTTGGGCTTAGACCATTTGAAAAGATGGGAAACCGAGAAGAACGCGTGGCCCCAAAAACACCCTTGAGAGGCAACTAAGCCACAGGGGGCGGTATAAGTGCTTGCGGAAAAGGCGCCAATAGCATGGTTAGGATGGATTTTGCGCCGTTGCTTCCCTATATTAGCCTGTAAGTTAGGCGCACACCCATGCCCACAAGAATGACAACGGACGGATTAAGAAGCCCCATCTGCTATGGCAAATGATAGTTCCAGCACCATGAATACCAGTCCGGTACAGGCCGATATGGACGATATTTTGTCGTCTATACGCAGTGGCGTGGCGGAAGAGGGTAGCAAGGTGGGAAGCGGAAGCTCGGACCTGATTGATGCGGCTGCGGCAGAAAATGAGGCCGAAGACGATGTGCTTGAGTTGAGTGAAACCGATATGGTGGAAGGTTCGGGCGCGGCATCTGAAGTTGAGGAATTGATTGATCTGGATGCGTTTGGAGCAAGTGGGGAGTCTAAAACCGTTGCCTCGAACGACATGTCAAACGTTGTTGACGAATTATTGCAGTCGGAAGTTGGGGCACCTGCGCCCGCTGTTCCCGTTGCGCCACTAGGCGATGCGGCGGATGAGTTTGACCGTTTGTTGGCGGAAATCTCTCAGGAGCAGCAGCAGCAAGTAGTGGCTTCCAAAATTTCTAAAGAAGACTTGATGGCCGAAGAGAGCCCCTTGGGTGTGGAAGAGGTGGCTCAGGCTGACCCAGTTGATGACACTCTTGGTGCTGATGAAGAGGTGATTGCGGACGAGCCGGAAGCTGCTTCGGTTGTTGCGGAAAATCTGGATGTTGCGCAAGTGGCTTCGGCGGCAGCGGCTCGGTTTGAAGTAGGGGCGATTCAGGGGCCTGAGGGAATGCAGGTGGCTTTCCCTGCGGAAGTGCTTGCGATGGCGTTGCGGCCGATGGTTCAGGACTGGTTGGCGAAGAACCTTCCGGAAGTTGTTGAAAGATTAGTAAAAGAAGAGATTTCCAAACTGGCGCAAAGCTAAGTTGGATTTCGGCTTTGTAAAATCAGTGATTCAGATAGGCCTTTTTGCCCCGATGGGCTTGATTTTAGGTGCTTTGATGCGGTAGGTTGGGGTGTTTCACGCATGTGCCCACCAATAGGTTGTTTTGAATATTATGAATACGTCTGCTGCGCCCCAAAATCCTTCCATGAGCAATGAGGGATTGGCAACCCGTTATGATGCGGGCTCTTTAGAGCCTGCTATTGCCGAACGTTGGGAGCGCAACAACTGTTTTGCCCCCAGCATGGACGGAGAACCGTTCGCCATTATGATGCCGCCGCCGAATGTGACCGGCACGTTGCACTTAGGGCATGCTTTGGACAACACGTTGCCGGATATTCTGGTACGTCGTGCCCGCATGCAGGGCAAAAACGCACTTTACCAACCGGGAACCGACCACGCCAGTATTGCCGTGCACGTGGTGTTGGAACGCCAATGGGCTAAAGAGGGTAAGAATCGCTTTGACTTCGGCCGTGAAAAATTCATGGAAAAGGCATGGGAGTGGAAGGACCACAGTGCCGGTACGATTGGTGGGCAGTTGCGCCGTTTAGGCATTAGCTGCGACTGGGGTAATGAACGCTTTACGATGGACCCTCAGTACAGTGCGGCGATTAACCATGTGTTTATTGAAATGCACAAGCGTGGCTTGATTTACCGTGGCCAGCGACTGGTGAACTGGGACCCCAAGATGCGGACGGCAGTGAGTGACCTTGAGGTAAAACACAAGGAAGTGAACGGCAATTTATGGCATGTCCGTTATAAGTTTGCGGGCGATTTTAGCTACAACGGGCAGGATGGTATTGAAATTGCCACCACCCGCCCTGAGACGATTTTGGCCGATGGCGCGATTGCCATTCACCCTGACGATAAGCGTGCCAAGGATTTGGTAGGCAAGCTGGTATTAGTGCCGGTGGTGAATCGCGAGATTCCGATTGTGGCGGATGAAATGGTGGACCCGGAATTCGGCTCCGGCATGGTCAAGATTACTGCCGCCCACGACTTTAACGACTTTGCGTTTTATCAGCGCCACAAGGACAGCGTGAACATTCCGTTGATTAACCTGCTGACGCCGGATGGCAAGATGAACCAGAACTGCCCCGAGGCCTACCAAGGGCTGGACCGCTTTGCCGCGCGTAGGCAGATTGTGGCGGACTTGGAGGCTATCGGTCAGCTTATTAAGGTTGAGCCGCATACCCACAACGTGGGCCATGCCGAGCGTGATGATACGATTTTGGAGCCCTACCTGACGTGGCAATGGTATGTAAAGGGCGAGCCTTTAGCCAAGAAATGCCTGGAAGCGGCCGACAAAGGCGACATTGGTTTTGTGAATGAACGCGATGAGCGCGTGTACCGTAACTGGCTGGAGAATATTCAGGACTGGTGCATTAGCCGCCAGCTGTGGTGGGGACATCGTATTCCGGCATGGTTCCGTGATGTGCAGGGTTCGAGTGAGCCTGAGATTTATGTAGGCGACAAGGCGCCGCAAGGCGAAGGCTGGAAACAGGACGAGGATATTCTCGATACCTGGTTCAGTAGCGCCCTTTGGCCGTTTGTGACGCAAGGTTGGCCGCATGGAGGTGAACGTTTGCAAGCGTTTTACCCCGGTATGGTAGTGATGAGCGGGCGCGACATCCTGTTCTTCTGGCTTGTACGCATGATGATGATGGGCCTTGAATTGACGGATCAGGTACCGTTCAAAAAGATTTACACCCATGGGCTGATTTTGGATGAGCACGGCCAGAAGATGAGCAAGAGCAAGGGGAACGTGCTTGACCCTATCGAACTGATTAACGATTACGGCACCGACGCGTTGCGCCTTACTATGGCGAGCATTGCCAGTGCCGAAGACATGCGTTTTAGTACCGCCAAAGTAGAGCAGAACCGGAACTTCTGCACCAAACTGTGGAATGCGGCGCGCTTTTTAGCCATGCAGGATGTGGCTTACACAGACGATCATGCGAAAGCGTTTGATATTCGCAAAGTGAACCATCCGGTGAATAAGTGGCTGATTGGCGAGCTGAAAAACATGTACACCAAGCTGGATGCGCATTTGGATGCTTATGAGTTTAACCAAGCCTCTCAATTGGTGTACCACTTTACGTGGGGTACATGGTGTGACTGGTACTTGGAGTTAACCAAGCCCTTGCTGGCGGGGCAGATGGGCGCTGATGTACAGGCCGAAACCCGCGCGGTTGTTGGTTGGGGGTTTGATAACTTGCTACGCGCGTTAAGTCCGTTCATTCCCTATATTACTGAGCAGCTGTGGCAAAACCATACGGCTCACGATGATGCCTTTTTGATGATGCAGCGTTGGCCTAGCTATGACCAATGGCCAACCGATGCCGTCGCGACTCAGCGCGTCAATAAGACCATTGATGTGGTAGGTGCCATTCGTCAGGCGCGGACCTTGCACAAGCTTTCTCCGAAAACTGAGTTGCCTGTTCAGGTGCGTGGTGCGTCGGATAGCGACTTGGCTGTTTTGCAAGGGGATTTGGCCTTGCTGAAGGCTGTAGCCGGTGTTGCCGCCATTGAAGGCCGCGTGGAAGCCGCCAAAACAGGTGAGGCCGCCGCCGTGGTAAATGGCGTGGAGTACATTATGGACCTGAGTGGCCATATTGATGTGGCAGCGGAAAAAGCCCGTGTGGAACGCGAATTGGAAAAGCAGCTGAAGGAAGTTGAGAAGATCAACACCATGCTGGGTAACCCCAACTTTGTAGACCGTGCACCTGCCGAAGTATTGGAGCAAAACCGAAGCCGCTTGGCTGAGCTGACCGAGAATATCGGTAAGCTGCAAGCCATAATGAGTGCTTAAGGTTAACCTGAAAGTTTAAGAATCCGTGATGCTGTATATTGAGTTTAACCAGTTTATTCTGGGTGTATTGAAGACCAAGCTGGCCGATAAGGGCTTGGCTGAAGCTGATTTTGCCAATGTGGTGTTGGAGTCTCCGAAAGACGAGACCCATGGAGATTTGTCGACCAATGCAGCTATGGTGCTGGCGAAAAAAGTCGGTATGGCGCCGCGTGCGTTGGCCGAAATGCTCGTCGAGGAATTTAAGGCGTATCCGGCTGTGGACTCGGTGGAAATCGCCGGTCCGGGTTTTATTAACTTCCGACTGAAAACATCGGCCTTGATAGGGCAGGGGATTGAGGCTGTAAAGCAAGGTGCGGCTTATGGCAAATTGCATGCGCCGGATGCCCGCAAGGCGATGGTGGAATATGTGAGCATCAACCCCACCGGCCCGATTCATATTGGCCACGGCCGGAATGCGGTGTTTGGCGATGCGATTGCGAATTTGCTTGAGAAAGCTGGCCGTACGGTGTGGCGCGAGTATTTGGTGAATGATGCTGGTGGTCAGATTCGGGTACTGGTGAAGAGCTTGCACGCGCGTTACCTGCAGTTATTTGGTCAGGATGTAAATGTCCCCGAGAATGGTTATCCGGGTGAATATCTGATTGATATCGCGCAAATGCTGAAGGACCGCGACGGTGATAAATGGGTGAACATGACGGAGGAAGAAACGCTGCTGCACGAGCTTCGCGCGTTTGCAGTGGAAGCCTGTCTGGATCTCATTAAAACCGACATCAAAACCCTGCATATTGAATTTGACCGCTACTTTAGCGAACACGAAATGCACCAAACCAGCCGCATGAAGGACGTGGTGAAGCTTCTGCGCGACAAGGGGCTGGTGTACGAAGGTACGCTTCCGCCGCCAAAAGGCAAGGAAGTAGCCGACTATAAGCCGGTTGAGCTGACACTCTTCAAAGCCACCGAATTTGGTTTGCCGGAAGACCAGGCCATTTTCAACCGCGCCGGTATACCTACCTATTTTGGGCAGGACATTGCCTACCACTACGATAAACTCCAGCGCGGTTACGAGCTGTTGGTGACCGTGATTGGGATTGATCAAGCGGGTTCGTTTACCCCGCTCTCTAAGGCCATTGAAGCTTTGACCGGCCGCAAGGATGTGTATCACCCTGTACCGTACGAAATGGTCAAGGTGCTGCGCGATGGCCAGCCGGTAAAGCTGAGTAAACGTGCGGGTAACATCGTGCTGTTGTCGGATGTGCTGGAGGAAGTCGGTTCCGATGCCTTCCGCTTTACTATGCTGACGGTTAAACCGACCACGTCGCTGACGTTCGACCTCGCTTTGGCAGTGGCTAAAACCATGGAAAACCCTGTCTTTTACGTGCAATACGCCCACGCCCGCCTGTGTGCGGTGGAACGCCAGCGTGCTGAGCTGGGTATTGCTCCGGTATGCTTGGACTCTCTTGACCCTGAAACCAAGGATATCTCGTCCGGTGCCCGTGCGGTACTGCGTGAGGTCATGCTGTATCCGGCGTTAATTGAACAGGCCAGCCGAGCTCTCGAGCCGCACCGCTTAACCTTCTATGCCCAGAATCTCGCCTCCAAGGTTCACTCGTGGTACGGCGCGGAAAAATGGCTGGATGCCGCCAACGTGCAAGCCACGCATCACCGTTTGGCCGTTGCGCTTGCCGCACGATCTGTGCTTGCCGATGTATTGAACCTCTGTGGCGTAAATGCACCAGAGAGTATGTAATTCGTTCTGTATGCGCTTCTTGTAGGCCTGAAAGGCGTTTGATTCTGCCGTTTTTTGGGCCATAAGATGGCGTATGAGTCATTTTGTCGCCAAATGGTTGAAGCTTTCCCTCGTAGTCATTATGGGCTGCGGTTTTCTTGCGCTTATGATTTACGCGCTTATTAATAAGGATGAGATTTCGTCGTCGCAAATCGAACCGCCACTGATTACCCCGCCAGCCGAGCCGCTAAAGCGCCGCCCGGACCAGCCCGGTGGCATGCAGATTCCGAACCGCGACAAGCTGGTGTTCGACCTGCTGGATAGCAGTAATACCCGCCTGACCGGAACAGAGGTTCCGCCGGTGGAAGAAGTTTCGATTACCGATGCCGACCTAACCTCCGGCACAACGCCGTTAGTTGAGGCTCAGCCTGTTGTCGTCGCATCGGTCACCGCGCCGCAGCCGGTTGTGGCGGTTGCCCCCAAGGTGCAAGAACCAGCCCCCCAGCCTGTAGCTGTTGCCAAGTTAGAAGAACCGAAGGTGCAGGAAGCGCCCAAGGCTGAGGTTAAAAAAGAAGAGCCGAAAGCCGAAGTGAAGGAAGAAACTCAGCCTGCCGCTAAAGGTGGCTGGGGTGTTCAACTTGCGGCGGTGAGTTCGGCAGCCGATGGTAAGGCCTTTGCTGCCAAGGCTCAAAAGCAATTTAGTGCATTGGCAAACCTTACCCCGAATATTCAGGCAGCACCCGGTGGCAAAGCTTACCGCGTGCAGCTGGTGGGGCTGAAGTCTCGCGAAGAGGCTGCCAAAGTGTGTGCTCAGCTGGCGGGTAAGCAAAACTGCTTCCCGGTAGGTAAGTAATTCACATGGCACATATTCGTCCGCTGTTGTTGGGCTTGGATGGCTTTCGTCTAACCGCTAACGAAAAAGCCTTTCTGCGCGAAGCGCCTCCCGTTGGCTTTTTGCTGTTTGCCCGTAATGTTGATACTCCCGACCAAACGCGTGCGTTGTGCGAAGAATTGGCCGAATTTTCACCCTTCGGTAAAACGCCTTTTATTGCTGTAGACCAGGAAGGTGGCCGCGTACAGCGCGTAAAATTTGGCGGTAAGCTGCCAGCGCCCCGTGCGTTTGGAGACTGGTACCAAACCCATCCGGCCGAAGCCTTGGAAGCCACCCGCCTCAGCGCCTTTTTGCTCGCCGCGCAGCTGCGCGATGTGGGCGCCAATTGGCTGATGGGACCGCTGATTGACGTGGGCACCCCCACGACACACACGATTATTGGCAACCGCACCTTTTCGGAAGACGCCGCCACCGTAGTCACCCTCGCAACCGAATACGCAAAAGGGATAGAGCAGGGCGGTTGCCTGCGCTGCCTGAAGCACGCGCCGGGCCACGGCCGTGCGGTGGTCGATTCTCACTATGAACTGCCGATTGTAACCGCCACCCGTGAAGAGCTGGAAGCGCAAGACTTCGCCACCTTCAAAGCCATGGCCCCGCAGGAGGATTTCCTCATGACGGCACACATCCGCTTCACTGCGATAGATGACAAGCCTGCCACGTATTCTCCCGAGATTCTCAATATGATGCGTTCCGACTGGAACTTTAACGGCCTGATTATGGCTGACGACGTTGGTATGAAAGCCTTGCCGGGCAACTATGTCGACCGTGTGCGTACCAGCCTTGCCGCAGGCTGCGACTTTGCCATTACCGCGCTCTCCGTGCTTAAGCACGGCATGGCCGGTACGTTCTTCGATGAAGAGAGCTTCGCCGCGCTTTGCCGCGAGGAATTGCCAGCGTTAGACGAGAAAAGCACGGCCTTCTTTGCCTCTCGGCGTATCCCCGCCGCGCCATCTGCTGAAGATGTAGCCAACGCCCGCGAGCGTTTGGCGCAGCTATGGGCTGACGCGCCGGTGCGGATGAGCTATTCTCTGGAACTGTGAAGGCGCTCTTCGTAACTCTCATTATGCCCAGCGGCTTGGTTATTGCCAGCCTAGTGGTGCTGATGAGCATTATCTGGCGCCGCCGCCACGTGGCTTTTGCAGGTTATGCCAACTGGTTGCTTGGCTGGCTGGGGGCTATTGCGCTGCTTGCTTATATTACGGCTACACCTTGGTTCGGCCTCATGCTTTCCCACACCCTTTCAGGCATGGTGAACGGCCGCATGCTCGACGACCCCTCCGACGCCGACGCCATTGTTGTGCTGACTGGCGGGATGTGGGATGCCGGACCTGTCGGCTGGATTCCCAAGCCCGAGAGCATTCATCGCCTTGCGGTGGCTTATGAAATTCAGCGGATGATCAACGTCCGCCTGCCGGTCATCGTCTCCGGCGGCCATACCAAAGGCGGCCAAAATCCGTCTGAAGCCAACGTCACCGCCAGCTTCTTCGCCCGCCAGCGGACCGAAGTGACGCCGACCGAGCTGGAAGAAGTCAGCACCGACACCTACGAAAGCGCCATGCAACTGGCGCCCGTGCTGGCCAAACGTGGTGTGAAGAACGTGCTGCTGGTCACCAGTGACGTCCATATGCTGCGCGCGCTCGCCACCTTCCGCGCACGGGGGATAGACGCCATTCCCGCGCCCGCCCTTAACCTGCCGGAGAACATGGGAATCCGCGCCGTTCTGCCTTCGGCCTACGGCATGATGTTTACCGCCGATGCGCTGTATGAAATATTCGGCATCGCTGGCTACCTGCTGACCGGCAAGATCAGTTTCTCCGATTTAACCTACAATCAACCTCACAATGAGCTTTAATAAAGGATAATAACATGATTGAAAAAATTCTTATTCTTTTGGTGGTCGCCGTTGTTATGCTGGTGGTATTTGGTAATCGTCTGCCGCAGGTGATGGGTGATTTGGGCAAAGGCGTGCGCGCCTTCAAGCAAGGCGTGAACGACGCTACCGATGGCGATGATGATGACACCCCCCAACCCAAAAAGGCCAAAGCCAAAGCGGCTGCCAAAACCGCAAAAGCCAAAGCGGTCAAAGCCAAATCCAAACCGCGCGTTTAGCGTTAGTTAGGGGGAGGGGCGCATGTTCGGAGAAATCGGCTTTGCCGAGCTGCTGATTGTGGTGGCCCTTATCATCGTGCTCACCAAACCGCAGGATGTCCCCGTCATCATGCGCCGCGCGGGCCTTATGTACGCCTACGTGCACATGTACCTGCAAGGCGTGTGGCTGGGCTGGCAAGAAAAGCTGGGGTTACTCAACGCCCGTAGCTCGCACAAAGGCGACGACGCATGAAATCCAGCACGCTTACGCACTTAACCGAGCTTCGCCGCCGTCTTATAATCACGCTGGTACTGCTCTGCTTCGCCATGGCGGGGGTGTATGCGTTCAAAGAGGTGCTGCTCGGGTTGCTCCTGCAACCACTTCTTAACACTCCCAATGCCCCGCAAAACATTGTGTTCTCGGCGGTGCCGGAGCTCTTCTTTGCCTACCTTAAAATCACGGTATGGGGCGGCGTTTTCATTACCCTACCCATCCTCATGTACCAAATCTGGCGCTTTTTTGCGCCGGGGCTTTATAAGCATGAGCGTAACGCCGTGCTGCCGCAGCTTATAGCCGCACCCTTGCTGTTTTACGGTGGTGGGTTGTTTGCCTACTTCGCGGTACTGCCCTTGGCGCTTAAATTCTTCCTCGGCTTTAATCAGGCAGGTGTCTCTGCCTTGCCAAATGTTACCGACTACCTCGGTTTGCTGTTCAATTTCGCGTTTGGGTTTGGTCTCACCTTTAACTTACCGGTTATTTTAATCATCCTCATGCAATTAGGGGTTTTAAAGCCCGAGCAACTGGCCCGTTACCGCCGTTTTGCTATCGTCGCCGTGTTCGTGGTGGCCACCCTTATTACCCCGCCGGACCCCTTCAGTCAGCTTATGCTCGCCCTGCCATTGGTGGCTCTCTACGAGCTAGCCATTCTCATCGGCCGCTATCAGGCGCGTACTAAGGCTAAGCGTATTGCTAAACCGCGCGCCTAATTTTTAGGCGAGGGGCCTATTTTGCCCCGTATTCCGCTTGTGGAAAAAGGCCGCACTGGCTAAGATGAGCGCCATGTTAGACCGTCGCTTTATCCTCGAGAACCAAGACCTCATCCGCAGCAATATCGCCCGCCGCGAAATGAGTGTCGATTTTGACCGCTTTGTCGCGCTGGAAGACCAGCGCCGTGCGTTGCAAAAGAAAATTGAAGACGTCCGCGCAGCCTCCAACGCCATAGCTAAAAACCGCGACATGTCGGTCGACGAAAAGCGTGCCCAAGGCACCGCCCTGCGGGAAGAAGAAACCAAGCTGAACGCCGAAATCGCGCCGATTGAAGCCGAAGCCCAGCAAATCTACCTCACCATCCCTAACCTGACCTACGAGGGCAGCCCGAAGGGGGGCGAAGACGCCAGCGCGGAAATCGACTTCGGTAAAGCCCCGAAGCCGGAATTCGCCTTCCAGCCGAAGGACCACATCGAACTGATGGAAAACCTCGGCATGGTTAATCTTTCGGCCGCCGCCAAAGTGGCCGGTAGCGGCTTCTACTTCCTGACCGGCGCAGGTGCGTTGCTGGAAATGGCGTTGGTACGCTATGGGCTGGATATGGCCATGGCCGAAGGCTTTACGCCCGTCATTACGCCCGACCTTGCCCGCGATAGCTTGATGCAAGGCGCCGGTTTTGTGCCGCGCGGGAATGAGTCCAACACCTACCGGATTGAAGACACCGACCTGAACCTGATTGCCACCTCGGAAATCACGCTGGTAGGGATGACCGCCGATGAAATCGTCGATACGTCCAAGCTGCCCATCAAGCTTGCCGGTATGTCGCACTGCTTCCGTTCCGAGCGCGCCCACGGCAGCCTCACGCGCGGCATCTACCGCGTTCACCAGTTTACCAAAACCGAAATGGTGATTGTCTGCCTGCCGGAAGAAGCTGAAGCTCACCATATGAAGATGCGCGAAATCGAACAGCGCGTATTCGATGGTCTGGAAATTCCCTATCGCGTGCTGGAAATCGCCACGGGCGACCTCGGCGCCTCCGCCTACCGCAAGTTTGACCTAGAAGCCTGGATGCCCGGCCGCAGCGGCGGCAGCTGGGGCGAAATTACCAGTACGTCCAACTGTACCGACTTCCAAGCCCGCCGCCTCAATATTCGCTACCGCGACGCCGCCGGTAAGCCGCAGTTTGCCTACACGCTGAACGGTACCGCGCTGAGTGTGTGCCGCGCCATGATTGCGCTGGTGGAAAACCACCAGCAGGCCGATGGCTCTATCCGCATCCCTGCGGCCCTGCGCCCGTACATGGGCGGCATGGAATTCATCCGCCCCAAGTAGTTGGAAACGAAACGTTATGCATCTTAAAAACGTCCAGCCGAACGCGATTCGCATGCGCCGTATGCTGGAGGCCGTAATGGCGCAAGGCGTCACCGACCAAAAGGTGCTCACGGTTCTGGGGTCTATCCCGCGCGAGCTGTTTGTCTCCAAAGCCTTGGCAACGGATGCGTATGATGACGCCTGCCTTCCGATTGGCGAACTGCAAACCATCAGCATGCCCAGTGTGGTAGCCCGCATGACCGCTGCATTGGAGCTAGCGGGGACGGAAAAAGTGCTGGAAATCGGTACAGGCTGCGGCTACCAAACCATTCTACTGAGCAAGCTCTGCCGCCGTGTTTACACGGTAGAACGTCACAAAAGCCTCTCCGAAGCCGCCGTTAAACGCCTTCATGATTTCGGCATCACCAACTTCACCCCACTGGTGGGAGACGGCACCCTCGGCTGGCCCGCCCAAGCCCCGTTCGACCGTATCATTGTTACCGCCGCAGGCCCCTGGGTGCCGGCACCACTGATTGATCAACTAGCCGTCGGTGGTATTCTGGTCATCCCCGTCGGCCCGCAGGAAACCTCGCAAAAGCTCCTGAAAATCCGTAAAATCTCGGCCACCGAGACCACCGAAGAAAATCTCGGCCCCGTCGCGTTCGTTCCTCTTGTCGGACAACAGGGTCTGCCGCAAACCAACCGCGCCTAAAAGGTAAATTTCAGCGCCCGCCTCAGGTGCGCGTTTCTGTTTCGCCACAGGGGGAGGGGGATAGTCAGAACTCTTTCTTACCGTATGCACGATTTTCCGCATCCGCCTCGCCGAAATCTGCTAGTTTTTGGACATGGATGTACGCCGTAAATTTGCAGGATTCGCCAGCCGGCCCGACGCCGAGCAGCGCCTGTTCGGTATGGCGGTGTTAGAGGCTTTGTGCGTTCCGTCTCCCAGCGATTTTCTTCTCATCCCCATGGCCCAGCTAACGCCGGATAAAAGCTTCCGTTACGCCTTTGTAGCCGCCGCGGGTTCACTCGTCGGCGCCATGGTGCTGTTTGCACTGGCGTGGTATGTCTCCATCCTCTTCATCGGCCCGTATCCGGCGCTGGATCTCATCCGTTTCTACGCACCAGTCTTCATTCTCGCCGCCGGTTTTTCCGGTGTGCCGTTCAATGTGGTCACCATTCTCAGTGGTGTTGCTTTGGTTAATCCGTTGGTCTTCATGCCCTTGGTGTTGTTCACCCGCGCGCTGCGCTTTGGGTTTGTCAGCTGGCTCATCTGGCGCAGCGGCAATAAGTATCAGGGCTGGCTGGAACGTAGCTTTAACGGCATGACGCTTGTTGTCACACTCGGCATACTTGTGGTCTCGGCCATCATAATTCTATTATTTGAAACAGCCTGATAAAAAGGGAAAGGGAGGAGCAATGGTTACATATCTCGCAACACTGGCTCGCTTACGCTCCAGCACGTTGTTGGTTGCGGCTGCCTTGGCGGCTGGCTGCACCCAACAGCCGGTACGGGTGGTAGATGGCATGCAAACCGGCCCACGCCTTATTAAGCCGTACGACCCCATGTCTCCCGGCCCGGTTGCCGAGATTCCGGTAACCGAAGTCCAAGCCCGCCCGGGCGGCCTGTCGGGCGTCGCCATGCCGTCGCAACCCACCGTAGCCTCGGTGCAAATGCAGGAAGAAAGCCTGTCGAGCATCGAACCCGCCGCAGGCCCCTCGCAATTCAAAACCGGCACTCTAAACAGTACGTCTCCGGTACAAACCGCTCCCAAAGCCGCTCCGCCAAAGGTCGAGCAAATCACGCACACCACCACCGCCACCGACACCATCTACAAGCTGGCCCGCCAATACGATACCACAGCGCAGCAGATTCTGACCAACAACGGCATGAAGTCACCGACCGAAATCCGCCCCGGCCAGACCCTTACCATTCTGCGTAATAGCAAGCCGCAAGGCTCTGTGTGGGCCGATGTCAAAACCATGCTGACCGACCCCGCCACGCAGCCTACCCAAACGGCGCCGTCGCAAGCTATGGCTAAGTCGCAGCATAACGATGCCTCGCTGGCGGCCATAGAACCCGCCGCAGGCCGTGGCCCGCAAGAGTCACAACCCCAAGCCGCATCAGAAATCAAATTCGTCATGCACACCGTGCAACCGAAGGAAACCATCTACCGCATCTCGCTGCAATACAACGCTTCGGTGCTGGATATTATGGCCGCCAACGAGTTCTCCGAACCGCAAGATCTGAAGGCCGACAGCATCATCCGCGTTCCGTTAAAGACGGACCTGCCCAGCCAGCTCGCCAGCGCCAAGGCGCCAGAGGCCGCAAAAGAACAGGTTATGGCCCAAGCGATTGAATCCGGCGTTGTCGGCAAGCAAGAGGCTGTAAAAGCCGAGCTGGAAACCAAAGCCGTGAAGGAACAGGCGCAGACCGAATCGCAAATGGAAACGGCGAACGTCAAGCCGGTCACCATCGATATGGCCAAGCTAGCCGAGCAAAAGCGTGGCGAAATCGACCAACAAGCCGCCCGTGCCAAAGGCCTTGTCTGGCCTGTGAAGGGCGAAATCGTCCGTAAATTTGGCGACGACGGCAACGGCGTCGCACTCACCGGCATCAACATCGCGGTGCCCGAGGGTACGCCGGTACTGGCCGCCGAAAGCGGTAAGGTGCTGTATGCCGACAACGGCCTGAAGGTGTATGGCAACTTGGTGCTGGTACGTCACGACAACGGCATGGTCTCGGCCTACGCCCACAACGGTTATCTGTTAGTGAAGAAGAACGAAACCGTGCGCAAGGGGCAGGTTATCGCCCTCAGTGGCGCCAGCGGCAACGTGCAACGGCCGCAACTACACTTCGAGCTCCGCCAACACGCCAACGCGGTAGACCCTCTGCGCGTTCTGCCAAGCCTCTCAAGTTTGTAGGGGCATCATGAAACTCCCCACACTCTTAACCGTTGTCCTCACACTAACGGGAGCATCCGCCATGGCCCAAAACATTACCGGCTCCACCGCCGTCACCAGCAAAACCGCTATCTTTGCAGGCGGTTGCTTCTGGTGCATGCAGAGCGAGTTCGACAGCGAACCCGGCGTGCTCGACACCACCGTCGGCTACTCCGGCGGCACCGAGGTGAATCCTACCTACGAGCAAGTTTCCAGCGGCCGCACCAGCCACCGCGAGGCGATTCAGGTCACCTATAATCCCCAAACCGTCAGCTACTCGCGCCTGTTAGACATTTTCTGGAGCAACATCGACCCCCTCGATGCCAAAGGCCAGTTCTGCGATAAAGGCGAACATTACAAGGCCGGTATTTTTGTAGAAACCGAGGAAGAGCGGGCCGCCGCCGAACTCTCGGCCGAAAACATCTCCAAAAAGCTCGGCCAACCGGTGGTGACAGACATCCTCTCCCGCGCCCCGTTCTACACGGCGGAAGAGTACCATCAGGACTATTATAAAAAATCCGCCCAACGCTACGCCCAATACCGCGCCGGCTGCGGCCGCGACGCCCGCCTCCAGCAGCTCGAAAAGCAAATGAAATAGAAAAAAGGAACCCCGCCGCAAAAGCGACGGGATTCCTAATATCGAAGATAGATGCTTAGTTGACGGCCTTGAGGCCCCAGAAGGGATCATAGACGCCGGTGCCCTGATCGGTAACGACAT
>JAIXQG010000001.1 GCA_027485835.1 Alphaproteobacteria bacterium | reverse complement strand
TCAAGGCCACCATCGGGTGCGCTGTCGTTAGCTAGTAGGTTGGCGGTGGTGAAGGTCAACGGCGTCGTAGCGTCTTCCTGAACGGTGAACACATCGTTTACGGCATCAACCGGATCATCAACGGATTTAACATTGATGGTTACAGTCGCAATGTCGGTGTCGCCATCCACGTCACGCACTTCGTATTGGAAGCTGACGCTACCAACGAAGTTTGCCGGCGGGTTGTAGGTGAACTGACCGGTGGTGCTGTTGTAGCTAAGGCCAGCAGGCAGGTCGCCAACAGTACGTACAAAGGCCAGGCCACCATCAGGTGCGCTGTCGTTAGACAACAAGTTGGCGGTGGTGAAGATCAGTTGGGTGTCTTCATCGGTGCTGAACGTATCGTTCACGGCATCTACCGGACGGTCTTCGACACGGATAGTTACAGTCGCAATGTCGGTATCACCATCTACGTCGCGTACTTCGTATTGGAAGGTCAGCGTCTTGTTGGTCGTGTCGTTGGTGGCATCGTAGCGGAAAACGCCGTTACCAAGGTCGGTAACGCCAGCAGGCAAACCACCGACTACACGTACGAAAGTCAGGCCACCATCGGGTGCGCTGTCATTTGCCAGTACGTTGATGGTCTTGATTTCGCCCGGATTCACAACCAGCAGGTCGTTAACAGCATCCACCGGGTTGTCCAACGCGTTCGGCTCATCCACACGAATGGTAACAGTCGCTGTCGCACGGTCGTTTTCGTTCGGTCCGTCTTTATCTTCAATGGTGTAGGTAAAGGTAGTGGTACCAGTAAAGCCAGCGGTCGGGGTGAACACGAAGTTACCATTCGCATCACGGCTCACAGTCCCGCCGGTAGCCGGTTGGGTGAAGCTGATGATGTTATCACGGCCGAGGGTCGAACCTTCGGGGTCGTAGTCGTTCGCCAGCACCTGTGCCGTGGTAATGGTAATCGGCGTGTCCTTCTGGGTGCTGAAGTTATCGTTACCGGCTACAACGCTGGTCGTGTCAGGGTCAACGGCAGGCGGCTGCACATTGATGTACACCTGAGCGGTATCCTTGGCACCAAGGGTGTCAGTAATGGTGTAGGTAAATACTACCGGGCCGGTGTAGCCGGTGGCAGGAGTAAAGAACACCTGACCATTCTCCAAACGCACGGTACCTTGGCCAACGGTCGGCTGGGTCACGCTGGTGATGGTGAACTCATCGCGTTGCGGGTCAAAGTCGTTAGCGCGCAGGGTGGTGGTAATGTTGGTTTCGGGTGCGTTGTTGGCAATGTCAAAGGTGTCATTGTTCGCATCCACGCCGTTCGGAGCGGTACCGATGGTCACACGTACCACGGCGGTATCTTCTGCACCCTTCGAGTCGACGATGGTGTAGGTGAACTCAACCACGCCGCTGTTACGGGCGCCGGGGGTGTCGGTGAAGACGATCTTGCCATCTACAACAGCCACGCTACCACGCGGGTTGCCGCTTGCATCTACCGGCTGGGTCACGCTGCCAGCCTTGATGCTGAAGCTATCGCCTTGCGGGTCAACGTCGTTGCGCTGAACATCAATGTTAACGGCTTGGCCAGCCAGCATGTCGGCGGTGTCGTCCTTGGCTTCCACGCTGTTAACAGCACCCGGCTGCACGTTAATGGTCAGGGTGGCGGTGTCGGTGGCGCCGCGGGCATCGGTAATGGTGTACTCGATGCTTACGGTGTAACCGGTGCTGCTGGAAACCGAGTTGTAGGTGATTTGGCCGGTAATCGGGTCAAAGCTGGCGCTACCGACAACCGTGCCGTTAGCCAGTTTGGGGGTGCCAATGCTGGTGATCTTGAAGCTATCGCCCTGCGGGTCAACATCGTTGTTCACCACGTTGAAGCTCTTAACGGCGCCAGCAGGTTGAATAAAGCCGGTGTCGTCAATCGCATCGACGTTGTTTTGGTTGGAAAGAACTTCAATCGTAACCGTAGCGGTATCCTTGGCGCCCTTGCTGTCGCTTACTTCGTACACAAAAGTCACAAAGTGGGCGGTGGTAATGGCAGGGTCGGCGGTGTAGCTAATGCTGCCGTCGGCGTTCACCGTCACGCTGCCGCTGGCAGGCTGGGTGATGATACGCACGCTACCCGGTACAAGAGCGTCGCCCTCGGGGTCGCTGTCGTTAGCCAGCACGTTCACTTTAACGGTGCCGCCGGAGTTAACGGTTTCGGCGTCGTCAGCCGCAATCACGTTGTTTTCAGCGGAGGGATCCGGATCGATCTGGATGATTACGTCTGCAGTAGAAGTACCACCCTTACCATCGGTAATGGTGTAGCTGAAGCTACCGGTGCCGGTAAAGCCGGGGGTTGGTACAAACACAACATTACCGTTCACGATAGAAACAGTACCGTTCTGAGCACCTTGTACCGATACAATGGTAAGCGGATCGCCTTCGGGATCGCTGTCGTTGACCAACAAACGGCTCGGGGCAAGGGTGAGGGTCGTGTTCTGTGCGGTGGAGAACAAGTCATCACGGGCCAACGGCGGCAGTTGGTCGGGGCTCAGGATAATCGCAGGGTCTTGAGCACTGCCAATCGGGAATTCTTCGGTCTTGATCTCATCGAACGGAACCGGCAGCGCAAACGGGCCGATAACGCTGGAGAAGATGCCTTCACCCATGCCAACACCGGTACCCAGAATGGTCGGGGGGGTCAAACCGCCACCGGTACCACCGGCAGCCGCACCCGCCGGACCAGCGGCAGGTTCAACATCAGCCACGTTTTGGGCCAGTTGGGCTTCATCAAGGGCCGCCAACAGTTGCTGGGCGGGCAGTTTGCCGCCTTCGGTAATTACGGCAGTGGAAGGATCCTTAGCGCTGGCCACGTAGTCCAGCAGCAGCACTTCGGCACCGTTCGGCAGGGTAATGCGCAGGTTGCCGGCTTCCTGGGTCAGGGTCGCGGTGTTCAGGTCAATGCCAGCCAGCTCAATTTGGGCGCCCGGGCCTACCAGATAAGCCAGCATGCCGCCAGCGGGCGGTACTTTTACGGCTACGTTGTAGGCGTCGGCCTTAATCGAAGGAGCCGGTTGGGCGGCAAGGGTGTCGGCAGCGCTGCCCACGGTGTTGCTGGCCAATACCATAACGGCTTCAGCCTCCGGTGCCGGGGTAGGAATCGCGGCCAGAGACGGGCCTTGTTCCATGCTGAGGGTGGTCGGCTGGGTTTCGTTAGCCATAATGATAGTACTCCCGTTGGCCCTGTGTCAGGGCGTTAAATCCATAAGCCTGTCTACACGTGTGTGCGATTGGCGCCTTATGAGTGGTAATCGCGGTTTTCCTGACGTGCCTTGGCTGGTTTTCCCGTAGGTCAAGCCCAAAGCCCGTAAAGTCCCCCTTTATGTGGGGTGGGGCAGGGGGTTCCGCAAGTCCCTGCCGCCTTAAAAAATAACTGGGCTACTTTGTTTGAGAAAAAAGTAGCGAAAAAACCGGCCCGCCCGAAGGCGGGCCACATCCTTACTTGGAGGCCACTTGGGTGTTAGCGTTTGCCGGGGCAAGGTCACCAGTGTGGGCGATCACAGCGTAGGCAGCGGCGTCAAGTTCGTACTTACCATCGATAAGTGCGGCCTTGGCGTCGAACAGTTCCACTTCGCTATCCAGCAGGTCCAGCAGGGTGCGCTGGCCGATGTCGAATTGCTGGGCGTAAGCATTACGGGTGGCGGTAGAAGCCTCAACGTGAGCGGTCAGCGGGTCGAGACGGTTCTTGGCGGTCTCTACACGGCTGAAGGCTTCGATAACGGCTTGCTCAACCTGACGACGCTCAACTTCGAGCTGGTCTTGAGCCTGACGTACGATTTCAGCACGTTCCTTACGTTGGGCAACGTCGTGGCCACCGTTGTACAGGTTTTGGCGAACCATAACCATGGCGGTCATGTCGTTGTTCGGGCCTTCTACACCGTCGAGGTTTTCGTTACGGGAGATACCACCTTCAAGGGTAACACGCGGGCAGAAGACAGACTTGGCTTCGGCCAGTTCGGCGTTAGCAGCCTTAATGTCAGCCATGGCGCTGGCAATAACCGGGCTTTGGGACATCGCACGGTCAATCGCGGCCTTGGTGTTGCCGGGCAGGGCGTTGAAAGGAGTGGCAGCCTTAACCGGGTTGCTCGGCATCTCGCCAACAGCTTCCAGGTAACGGGCTTCGGCAGCCTTCAGGTCACCAACGGCGGCTTCCAGGTTGGCTTGGGCCAAAGCGGCACGGCCATCAACTTGACGGATGTCGGAAGCGCTGCTGCGACCACCGCTGACGCGGGCAGAAATCTTGCTGGCGTATTCCTTGTGGGTAGCCAGGTTTTGTTCGGCCAGGGCAACCAGTTCCTTAGCGTGCAGAACACCCAGGTAGGCTTCGGCAGCACGCAGGGCGAGCTGGTTCTGTACGTCCATAACGTGGAAGGTTGCGCTGGTGAAGCGGTTGGTTTCCTGAGCTACACGGCTCTTGGTCTGGAAACCGTCAAACACCATCTGGCTGAAGGTGATGCGGGATTCGCTACGCCACAGGTCCTTGCTGCCTTGCTTGCCGCTTTGCGGGGTGCGGGCGGCACGGAAGCGGGTGGAGTTGTTCTTGCTCCATTCGTAACCGGTACCGGCTGCGAAGTCGACTTTCGGCTTGTAACCGGCCTTGGCCATATCAATACGGTGACCGATAGCAGCCTGACCCTTTTGTGCGGAAAGCACTTCCGGGTGGCTGGCAATGGCGGTTGCCATAGCTTCTTGCATCGATGCGGCGTTCACCAGGCTGGTGGTGGCTGCAAAGGCAAGCGTCAAGGCGATGGCGATCTTGGCGTGCGTCATAATAGGTTTTCTCCCTGTTTACCGAAGCGAGGGGACCCCTGAGGGGCTCCCGTTGCATACACATATAGGAGACCACCCAAGCCTTGACAAGTGGTAATGTGGAAAAAATTACACACCACCAAGAAAAAACGCACATTGCAGCGCAAAATAAGTCCTGACATGTGAGAAGTTTAGCGCAACGGTACGGCGCCGGAATGTGGCCCCGATAAGACAAGGGGGTTGCTTAAAAAGCCTGCAAAAGCGCGGCAGTCAGTCACCGCTTGCGCAATCTGCTATACACTCGCGCAAGGTTACGTACGCCCGCACGCAATGGGCTGTGCCAAACCGGAAAAGAAAAAGGCCAAGCAATGCAAACCACGCCCACATCAAACCATACGGCCTATCAGGACCAGTCGCAGGATAGTCTGCAAGGCTGCCTGCTGTGGTTGGTGGAGCATTATCGCCTCAGCCATTCCCTCACATCGCTCACTGCGGGTCTCCCGCTCCAAAAAAACCGCCTGACGCCGGAGCTGTTCTCCCGTGCCGCAGGGCGTGCCGGTTTTGCCTCCCGCGTGGTGCGCCGTGGCTTGAAGGACATCCGCCCGGAAATTCTACCCGCTGTCGCCATGCTGAACACCGGCCGCGCGGTGATCCTGAAGCAGCGGGTGCCAGACAAAGATGGCGCCGATAAATTCATTACCGTCGATACCTTCACCGGCGAAGAAACCGAGTACCAAAATCCGGAATCCTTCCTGAAGGTCTACGGAGGCACCCTTATTCTTGTCAAATCCACCCTGCGCGTGCAAGTCAGCCAAGAGCTTCACAGCGACGCCCGCGAATGGTTCTGGGGCACGGTGCGGGAATTCAAGCCCATTTACTATAAAGTAGGTATCGCCGCCCTTATTATTAACTTCATCGGGCTGGTATCTCCGCTGTTTTCCATGAACGTCTACGACCGCGTCGTCCCCAACGCCGGTTACGCTACCTTGTGGGTGCTGGGTATCGGTGCGTTGCTAGCCTACGTGTTCGACTTTGTCTTCCGCCAACTGCGCGCTTACTTCGTCGATGTCGCGGGGAAGGGGGCCGATATCCTCCTCGCCAGCAAAATCTATGGCAAACTGCTTAACGTACGCCTGCAGGAGCAACCGATGAGCGCCGGCGCCATGGCCAACCAGCTGCGCGACTACGACAGCCTGCGCGAGTTTTTCACCTCCTCTACTATAGTAGCGTTGGTCGATATCCCGTTTATGCTGCTCTTCGTGCTGTTTATCGGTATTCTCGGCGGTCCGCTGTTCCTGCTGCCCTTGGTCAGCATTCCCGTCATCCTCACGGTCTGCACCCTGCTGCAAAACGAAATGCTGTCTCTCAGCCGCGAAATCGCCCGCGAGAGCGATATGAAGCACGGCCACCTTGTAGAAACCATTAACGCGCTGGAGAACATCAAGGCCATCGGCAGCGCCAGTCACGCCCAAGGTGTGTGGGAGATGCTCGTCGGCACCACCGGCCGCGTCGCCTCCAAAATCAAGTTTATGAACAACTTGGCGATGAATTTCGCCGCCTTCAGTAACAACGCCATTTACGTCATTCTCATCATGTGGGGCGCCTACCGCGTGATTAACGGCGATATGACGACCGGTGCGTTGGTCGCCTGTAGTATGCTGGTCATGCGCGCCATGGCGCCGGTTTCGCAAGTGGCAGCCCTCTATATCCGCTGGAACCAGACCAAAATCGCGCTGGAAACCCTCACCAAATTCATGCAAAGTCCGGTCGAACGCGCCGATGGCCAACGTTTTGTCCACCACCCGCAAATCGGTGGCGAAATCACGTTCGACAGCGTCAGCTTCGCCTACCCGGGCAGCAAACTCGCCAGCCTCTACCGCGCCAGCTTCACCATTCGCCCCGGCGAGCGTGTCGGTATCATCGGCCGCGCCGGTAGCGGCAAAAGCACCATCGCCCGCCTTGTGCTGGGGCTATATGAGCCTCAGGAAGGCCGTGTCCGTATCGACGGTCTCGACCTCAACCAGCTGGATGTCGCCGAGCTCCGCCAGCAAGTTTGCTACTTCCCGCAAAACCTCCACCTCTTCCGCGGTACCCTGCGCGAAAACTTGCTGCTTGCCAGCCCGGGCGCCTCGGATGCCGAGCTGGTGCAGGCGGTGGAAGTCAGCGGTGCCTACCGCCTTGTCCGCCGCCACCCGCTGGGGCTAGACCTTCCGGTGGGCGAACGCGGAGAACTGCTCTCCGGCGGCCAACGTCAAGCCATTGGCCTTGCCCGTGCCGTCATGCGCGACGGCCGCATCGCCATCTTCGACGACCCCACCAGCGAAATGGACGCAACCAGCGAAAACTGGGTGAAGGACCGCCTTTCCAAATGGATGAAAAACAAAACCTTCATCATCATCACCCACCGCCCCAGCATGCTGGAGCTGGTCGATCGCCTGATTGTGGTCGACGACGCCCGTATTATTGCCGACGGGCCCAAAGACAAAATTCTGGCCCAACTCGGCGTGCGCGCCCCCGTGGCTGTAAACCCGGCAGCGGAATAGGATACGGAGCAGAGACATGAGCGACCCCAACGACATCCAACGCAAGATTCAAGAACAAATCGCCGCCCAACTAGGGGGCAACGTCAAGGTGAAGATGAACCAGCCAGACCCCAAGGCTGGTCGCTTCGACCTTCTCGATAACAAGCTCGCCCACAAGCTCGGCGTCGGCGTCTCCGGCACGGCTGGCAGCGGCCTGCGCGAGCGTTTTTCGCGCCTCTGGCACGACGCCATGAACGGCGAACTCTGGCACGATGGCGAATTTATGGACGACGTGCGCCAAGCCACGCTCCGCGGCGCTCACCCTGCCGCACGCCTGCTGTTTTATACTCTCGGTATGTTTCTCACACTCTTCCTCCTCTGGGCCACCATCGCGCCTTTGGATGAAATCAGCCATGCCCAAGGCCAAGTCATTCCCAGCGGTAAAGTTCAGGCCGTGGGTAGCCCTGAGGGGGGTGTGGTGGAAGCCATTTACGTGCAATCCGGCCAGATCGTCGAACCCGGCCAATCGCTGGTACGCCTCAACAACTCCACCGCCGCCGCAGGGTTTGGCGAAAAAGCCAGCCGTCGCGAATACCTGCAAGCCAACATCGCCCGCCTGCAAGCCGAGGTAGAAGGCACGCCGCTGGTCTTCCCCGGTGACTTTGCCGACAAAAACCCAACCTTGGTAGCCGAAGTGACCAAGCTCTACGAAAACCGCACCAGCGAGCTGCAAAACACAGTGAAGGTATTGGAAGAACAGCTTGAACAGCGCCGCCAAGAGCTCACCGACGCACGCCGCAAAGCAGCAAGCTTTGGCCAAGCACTTAGTCTTGCGCAAAAAGAGTACGACATGACCAAGCCGTACCTCGACAGCGGCGCGATTTCCAAAGTGGATGTCCTCCGCCTTGAGCGCGCGGTGGTAGATGCCCGTAAGGACTACAACACCGCCCAAACCTCTATCCCCGCCGCCGAAGCCGCGGTGCGCGAAGCCGAAGGCAAAGTGGAAGAAGGCCGCCTGCAATTCACCAACGAAGCCCGCGATGAGCTCGGTAAACTGACCGACGAATTCAACCGCTTGGGGCAGGGGATCAAAGCCGAAGAAAACCGCGTCGATCAAGCCTTGCTCAAAAGCCCGATCCGCGCCGAAGTGAAGCAGATTCTGGTCAACACCATCGGTCAGGTGGTGCAACCCAACACCAACATTGTCGAGCTTGTGCCGGTCAACGAAACCCTGCTGATTGAAGCCAAGGTCAAGCCGTCCGATATCGCCTTTGTGCGCCCGGGCCTACCCGCCAAAGTGAAGATTACAGCGTACGATTTCAGTATCTACGGCGGCTTGGATGGCGAAGTGGAAAGCGTCTCTGCCGACAGCTTTACCGACGAAGCCAAACAGCGCAAACCCGGCGAGCCGGAAACCTACTTTAAGGCCATGGTCCGCACCAATAAAAACTATCTTGAGCGCTACGGTAACAAATACCCCATCAAGAGCGGTATGGTAGCGGAAGCCGACATCATCACCGGCCGCAAAACCGTGATGCAGTACCTGCTTAAGCCCATTAACAAGGCGCGCGCCGACGCCCTGACAGAACGCTAAGGCAACCCTCCATAAGCCTATGATGCACACTGCACGAATAGCCAAAATCGCTACCGTCCTCGCACTGGTAGCCTCGCCCGCATGGGCGGCCACTGGTTTGTTCGGCACGCTGGAAATCAAGGCCAACACCATCGCCAGCATTCCCAAGTGGGTGGATGCCCTAAGACGCATCCGCGCCGAAGACATGGAGACTCAGTGCCGCACCGGCCAATGTTCCGGTGCCCGCCAAGATTGGGCGGAGATGGTGCAAGGGCTGCGTGGCCGCAGCCGTTTTGAGCAATTGGTGGAAGTCCACCGCTGGCACAACCGCTACCGTTACATCACCGACGACCGCCTCTGGGGCCGCTCCGACTACTGGGCCACCCCCGGAGAATTTGTCGATATGAGCGGCGATTGCGAGGATTACTCCATCGCCAAGTATTACACGCTGCGCGCCTTGGGCTGGAGCGACGAAGACCTGCGCATCGTCATCCTGCGCGATACCGTGCGTGATATTGCGCACGCCGTTTTGGCCGTGAAATACAACAACGAAAACTATATTTTGGATAATCTTGCTTCAGAACCGTTGCAGGATAAGTATATCCGGCAATATACTCCGTATTATGCCGTTAACGGTACCTCGCGTTGGGTGTTTATACGCCCCATGGAATAACCTGAAACCTCATGGAATAACAGGAAGATAAGAGATGGCTAACAAGAATAAGAACATCGCCAAGGCCCCGTCAGCCCCGCTGCACGTCAATCCGGCCGAGTTTCAGGGCGTGGCCTATCGTGGCGCTGTGCCTCTCCGTGCCTTCATGGGGTGGGTTTCCCTCATTATTATTTCCGCCGTCATTATCGGTGTTCTTTCGGCAACCGTACTGGTCAGCCAGCGTTTGGGGCAATTGGTGAACGATACCGCCGCCCGCGTCGAGCTCCAAGCCCAAGGCCGCGCCGCAACCCTTACCGAGTGGGCCGCCGGTTCCGCCAACATGGGCAAAACGATAGAACGCGCCGAAATTGTCCGTATTTTTGCCACCGAAAGCGCGCGTTTGGCCTCTCCGGCCAACGCACCGCAAATGGAAGGCGTCTCGCCGGATATGATTGCCGCCGTCATGCAGCAAAAGCCCTACATGCAGCAGTTGTTCGATGAATTTGTGACCCGCAACGGCCTCAATGGGGCACAGCTTATTCTCCCTAACGGAGATGTTCTGCTTGCCGCAGGCACCATGCCCCGCAAATTGCCCGCCAACGCGGTGCAAGATGTCGTGCGCCAGTCCAACGGCCTCATCCTGCCCGTGAATATCACCGGTGAGTCCACCAACACCGATGTCGCAATGGATGTTCTCCGTCCCATCACCACCATCGGTGCCGACGAGAAGGGCGCCGTGGTCGCCGTGCTCTGGTACAACCTGCCAGTGGGCGAAAAAATCGCTGGCTTGCTCTCGGCTACCCAGTTAGACCGCGAAGGCGAACGCACTGCACTGGT
Organism: Alphaproteobacteria bacterium; assembly: GCA_027485835.1. GTDB lineage: Bacteria > Pseudomonadota > Alphaproteobacteria > UBA2136 > UBA6156 > UBA6156. Next base: position 492,493 of record JAIXQG010000001.1, on the reverse strand, counting down.
GCAACATGTCGGAGAACAAGCGCAAGTCGTTGGCCGCAACGCTCTGGCCAACCTGCCGGATAGCTACTCCGAAATCCTCTCCCGCCTAGCTATGGGCGGAGACACCGTCCGTGTTGTGCAACCGAGCTTGGTCGATAGCCTGCCGGTCTTCGCCACTCTCCGCCAAATTCCCGGCACGCCCTTTGCCGTGCTGCAAGAGTATTCGGCCAAATCCGCCCTCGGCATCATGGAATACTACAAGCCGGGCATCTACCTAATTACCACATTGGGGATGATCGTCGTCGCCGCGCTGATGCTCGCGCTCACGCTCCACCTCATGGGCCAGCGCAACCGCACCCGTGTCAAACTGCTGGGCCAAACCATGGAGGCGCTGGTACGCGTGGTAGAAGCTCGCGATCCGTTCCTTTCCGGTCATCACGCCAAGGTCGCCCGTCTGGCTGTTCAGGTCGGCAACCGCACCGGTTTGGGTGTGGGCGAGCGTGCCACCCTCTACTACGCCGCCCAACTGGCCAGCGTAGGCCGCATGTTGGTGCCGCAAGCGATGATGGCCAAAAAAGGCAAGCTTACCGAAGCCGAGCGCCAAGCGCTGGAAGATCACATCAACCAAGCCGTAGCCGTGCTGGGAGACATTGAGTTCGACCTCCCCATCATGCCGGTCATCAGCCAGATGTACGAACGCGAAGACGGCTCCGGTCATCCGCTGGGCCTCAAGGCCGAGAAAATCAACCGCATGGCCAAGGTGCTGGGCGCCTGTGATGCCTACGTCGCCATGACCTCCGACCGTGCCCACCGCAAGGCGCTCACTAAGTCGGAAGCCCTCAAAATCATGTCCGGCGGCGCCTTCTCCCCAGACATCACCGCGGCCATCAAATCCGAAAAAGCCTAACCCAAAAAATGAGAACACCCGGCGCAATGCCGGGTATTCTCGTTTCGATCAGTTCTGAAATTTTTTCAGAACTTTGACAAACCCACGCGGATTTCCCCGTGCTTCTTCGTTGAAGCACAAATTTTTTTCCATTAACCCACTGCGCATGCAAACGGAATATTTGGAATAGTTATTTTTCGAGAACTCCTCAATCATCTTGGCCCGAAGAGGGCCTTTAATGTCATTCGTGTTGCAGCCGCACGCAGCGGCAACAGAAGCGAAAGAAAGTGCGAGAACGATGGTGGCAGCAAGAATCTTGGTCATTTCAGTTCCTTTCTAAAGAACGTGAGAGCGCATCAGGCAAAATGCCCGTCATAAACGGAAATTATGTCTGATGCGCCTGATTTATAGCTGTTCCCTTATGCAAGCCCGTACAAACCGATAAAATCCGCCCTGACAGCAAAAAAGAAGCACCCAGCATAAGCTGGGTGCTCCATTCGGAAAAAGCTTACTTTTTGGCAAGCTCCACGACAGAAATGGTCGACGTCTGTGAGGTAACCACATCGCCGTTCTTGCATGTCACTTCAGCGAAGCTCATGCTTTCGACAAACTCCATGATGTACGCCGGCTCGCAAAGCGCACCGTGAACCATTTTGGCGTTCTTAGACATCTTGTGGTCATCCACCACCGTGACCCATGTCTCGATCGAGATGGTATGGGTCGGGCAGGTCGCCGAGATGTCGGCGAAGGCGGTGCCTTCCTGATCTCCAACTTCACTGATAATTTGAATCTGGCACTTGCTGGAAAGCGCGACCGCCGCCTCGATTTCCTTCTTCGATTTCTTCATGTCCTTCGCGAGTCGGGTGATGAATTCATCCGAGTATTCCTTGGGGACGTACTTCATCCCTTCTTCCACCGTCATGGTGATCGAGAAGGCCGAAGCGGCCGAAGAAAGTGAGAGGAAGGTAAGAGCGGCAAGAGCGAGAAGTTTCATGTCAAAATTCCTTTCATATGACATGGCGGAACATCAGATTTCATCTGAAAATACTGATGTTCCAATTTGTTGATAATGAAGAAATAGAACGCAATCGTGTATTTTCAAGCAGAGGGCGCGGATATTTTGACAAAAGTCATACCTCCAAGTTGTGCGCCGCACCATCGAATTTCCTTGAAATGCAAGGCTTTCAAAGGCATTCTGCGCTCGAAAATAAAGGAGCACTCCCATGCCCACCACCCAACAACAAGCCGCAAACGGCGCCCCCAACCCACTGAAAGTCGTTGAGAAAATGCCGAAATCGTCCAAGTCCTCCGGGGCCTCTTCCAGCACGTTTAGCAAGGCCGAGTTGCAGCACTGGCACCGCGAAATGCTGTACATGCGCCGCTTTGAAGAAAAAGCCGCCAGCCTTTACCAGCAAAAGGAAATCCAGGGCTTCTGCCACCTCTACATCGGGCAAGAGGCCGTAGCCGCAGGCGCCAAAGCCGCCAGTATCGAGGGCGACGACTTCATCACCAGCTACCGCTGCCACGCACTGGCGCTTATCTGCGGCCTCACCGGCGAGCAAGTGATGGGCGAGCTCACAGGCCGCGAAATCGGCATTTCCAAAGGGAAGGGCGGCTCCATGCACATGTTCGAGCCCTCCAAGGGCTTCTGGGGCGGCCACGGCATCGTAGCCGCCCAAGTACCGCTGGGTGCAGGCCTCGCCTTCGCCAGCAAGTACCGTAACGATGTTATGTCAAAAACGGATAAGAGCTTGGCTAACAAGAACGTCTGCTTTACCTTCATCGGCGACGGCGCCATGAACGCCGGCCAAGTCTTCGAAGCCTTCAACATGGCCGCACTCTGGAAGCTCCCCGTGATTTTCGTCATCGAGAACAACCAGTGGGGCATGGGAACCTCCGTTCCACGCGCCGCCGCAGGTAACCTCTGGCAACGTGGCGAGCCCTTCGGCATCCCCGGCGAAAAGGTCGACGGCATGGACTTTCTCGCCTCCACCGCAGCCTTCAAAAAAGCTGCCGACTACTGCCGCGAAGGCAAGGGCCCGTACCTGCTGGAAATGGACACCTACCGCTACCGTGGCCACAGCATGAGCGACCCCGCCAAGTACCGCACGCGGGAAGATGTCGACTGCGTGAAGGAACAGCGCGACCCCATCATGCGCCTGCAAAAGCACCTGATGGACAACTTCGGCATGACCGAAGCCGAATTTGAAGTCGTCGACGACGCCATCAAAGCCGACGTGAATAAGGTCGCCGAAGTCGCCACCACAGCCCCACGCCCCACCGCCGCCGAGCTATTCACTGACGTGGTACCGGAATAATTTTAAGCGTTTGAAGGAAAAATAGTATGGCTCAAATCACCTACCGCGAAGCAATCCGCGATGCGATGTCCGAAGAAATGCGCCGCGACGAGCGCGTGTTTCTCATGGGCGAAGAAGTGGCCGATTACCAAGGCGCCTATAAGTGCAGCCAAGGCATGGTGCAAGAGTTCGGCCCGCAACGCGTGATCGACACTCCCATCGCCGAGCTCGGCTTCACCGGCATCGCCGTCGGTGCCGCCATGTCCGGCCTGCGCCCGATTGTCGAGTACATGACTTGGAACTTCGCCCTGCTGGCCACCGACCACATCATCAACTCCGCCGCCAAAACCTATTACATGTCCGGCGGTAAGGTCACGTCACCCATGGTCTTCCGCGGCTTGAATGGTGTGGCCGCACACGTCGCCGCCCAGCACAGCCAAGACTTCGCCAGCTGGTACATGAACATCCCGGGCCTCAAGGTCATCGCCCCCTCCAACGCGCACGACGCCAAAGGCCTCCTCAAAGCCGCCATCCGCGACAACGCGCCGGTAGTGTGCCTCGAGCACGAAGTGCTGTACGGCCTGAGCGCCGAAGTACCCGAAGACGACAACTTTACCCTGCCCATTGGCAAGGCGCATGTTGCTAAGGAAGGCTCCGACATCACCCTCATCGCCTACTCGATGATGGCCGTCAAAGCCCTGGAAGCCGCCCAAATTTTGCAAAAAGAAGGCATCAGCGTTGAGGTGATTGACCTTCGCAGCCTGCGCCCGCTGGATACCGACACCATCGTCAAATCCGTCTCCAAAACCCACAAGGCCGTGGTGCTGGAAGAAAACTGGGCCGCCGCCGGTGTGGGCGCCGAGGTGATGGCCGTCATCTCCGACAACTGCTGGGACGAACTGGACGCACCGGTGGTACGCATGAGCCAACTGCCCGTGCCGCTGCCCTACGCCAGTAACCTAGAAACCCTCTGCGTGCCGCAGGTAGACGACATCTGCCGCGAAATCCGCAAGGTTCTGGGCAAGTAATTCGTGGGTTTCGTCGGCAGCTACGTCTGGAAACTCCGCCAAGCGCTGGGCAGCCAGCGCCTTTTGGTGGCGGGGGTAGGGCTGTTTGTGCTGAGCCCTGAAGGCAAGGTCTGGCTCGGCAAACGTGCCGCAGGCGGAGAATGGGCCTACTTCGGCGGCTCGGTAGAAATCGGTGACAGCGTGATGGACACGGTGCTTAAAGAAACCCACGAAGAATTGGGCCTGCGTACCACTGCCGCCGACTGGACGTATATCGGTGTGCACAGCACTCCCGAGCAAATGGGTTACACTTACCCGAATGGCGATGAAGTGCAGATTCTAAATCATGTCTTTTACACCACTCATTCCGGAACCCTTTCCAACGGCGAAGACGAAGAACATACCGAATTCGGCCTGTTCAGTTTCGACGACCTGCCATCGCCGCTAAAAAGCGATTTCGTGCACGCCGTACCGCTTCTCAAAGCCTTCCTCCAAACCGGCAAAGTACAGGTGAGTTAATGGCATTCATAGGGTCCGATATCTGGAAAGTCCGCCAAAAGTGGGGCAACGGTCCGCTGGTTTGGGCGGGCGTTAGCGTTATCGCCATGAATAATGATGGTTTGGTCTGGATGGGCAAACGCATAGATAACGGCCACTGGAACATCGTCGGCGGCCACTTTGAGCTCGGCGACAGTGCCGAAGCTGCCGCCCGTCGCGAAGTACTGGAAGAAGTCGGCCTCAAAATCACCGACCTCAGCATGATTGGTGTGATCACCGACCCCAAACTGACCCACACCCGTTACCCTAATGGTGATGAAATCCAGTCTCCATCTTTCGTCTTTGTCGCGTTGCTAGAGGAGGGAACTCCCCACGCCGACGACGAACATACCGAGTTTAAATGGGTAGAGCCGGAAGACGTCGTGAACATTGTCATCCAAAGCGGTGGTAAAGGCTGCACCGCCATGGAAATGTACGAAAACTGGCTAGAAACCGAAGAATTTCAAATTAAGTAAACCGTAGTTTTAGAGGAGAAAAACCATGCCCATCGACATCCTGATGCCCCAACTTAGCCCCACCATGACCGAGGGCCGCTTGGCCCGTTGGACCAAGGCCGAAGGCGATAAAATCAGCGCCGGAGACGTAATTGCCGAAGTGGAAACCGACAAGGCCACCATGGAAGTGGAAGCCTCCGACGACGGCATTCTCCACAAAATCATCGGTGAAATCGGTGCCGACCTGCTGGTAGGCTCGCCCATCGCCGTACTGCGGGGTAAGGACGAATCCGTTGCCGCCGACTACACCCCCACCAGTAAGGCTAAAAAGGCCGAAGCTGCCCCCGCCGCCGCGGCTCCAGCGGCGGAATCCGTTGCTCCGGTTGCCGCCCCACCGGCACCGGTCGCCGCAGCGCCTATGGCCGCAGCCGTACTGCCGAAAATCAATACCACCGGCGCCACCGCAGCACCCGCAGCCGCCAGCCACAGCACTGGCGGCCGCACCAAGGCCAGCCCGCTGGCCCGCCGCTTGGCCGAGCAACAGAATGTCGATATCTCCACCGTTATCGGCACCGGCCCCAATGGCCGAGTGGTCGCGCAAGACGTTCTCACCGGGGGCCGCACCGCAGGCGCAGGCCGTCCCATCACCCGCATGGCGGATAGCGTCATCAAGCTCACCCCTATGCGCAAAACCATCGCTAGCCGCCTGACCGCCAGCAAGCAAACCGTGCCGCATTTCTACCTCTCGGCCGAGGTCAACATGAACGCCCTCATGTCCGTCCGCACGCAGCTCAACGCGCACCTCGAGAGCCAGAAAATCAAGGTTTCGGTGAACGACTTCATCCTTAAAGCCTCGGCGCTTGCCCTGAAGGACTTCCCCGCCGCCAACGCCGCCTGGAACGTCGACAGCGTCGTACAATTCGGTAACGTCGACATCTCCGTCGCTGTCAGCATCGACGGCGGCCTTATCACTCCCGTCGTCGCCAACGCCGACCAAAAATCGCTGGTCTCCATCAGCGCCGAAGTGAAGCAACTGGCGTCCGACGCCCGCGCCGGTAAACTGAAGCCGGAGCAATACGAAGGCGGCTCCTTCAGCCTCTCCAACCTTGGTATGTACGGGGTCGATGACTTCTCCGCCATCATCAACCCGCCGCAAGCCGCCATTTTGGCCTGCGGTGCGGCCACCGAGCGCGCCGTGGTGACCGACGGCGGAATCGACGTCGCCAGCGTCATGAAGATGACCCTTAGTGTCGACCACCGCGTCATCGACGGGGCCTTGGGCGCCGAACTGCTCGGCCGCATCAAGCACTACCTCGAAACCCCCGTTGTGCTGGTGATGTAAGTATTATGACGAGTTCTAAAAAGAAGCCGGAAACCGCCGCGCCGAAAAAAGCCAAAGCCCCTGCACCGGAAATGGTCGAAATCGTCGATAAAGACGATAACGTGCTGGGCACCATGGAGCGCAAGGAAGCCGATGCGAACGGCAAGCGCTACCGCATCGTCCACGTTCTGTTGGTGAACGACGACGACACCATTCTGGTGCAATGGCGGAAATCCACACGCAGCATTTCGCCGCGCACCTTCACCTCTAGCGCCGCAGGCGCCCTGAATGTGGGCGAAAGCTACGAAGACGCCGCCCACCGCGAGCTGAAGGAAGAGCTTGGCATCAGCCGTAAAATCAAGCTCAAGCTGATGGGCACCTTCAGCACCAAAACCGCCAACGGCCAGCTCTTTGCAGGTGTCTACAATGGCGAGGTCAAGGGCTGGGAAGAAGAAGCCGACGCGATCGACTACATGAACCGCGACGAAGCCGAATACCTGCTCAAGCGCTACCCGTACCTGCTTTCGCCCAGCTTCGCGCAAAGCCTCAAACTGTTTCTTAAAGCGACCAAATAAGGAGTCCTGAATATGTCCAAATCCTTCGACGTAGTAGTCATCGGCGCCGGCCCCGGCGGTTACGTAGCCGCCATCCGCGCCGCCCAACTGGGCCTTAAAACGGCAGTGATTGAGCGCGATGCCTTGGGCGGCGTCTGCCTCAACTGGGGCTGCATCCCCACCAAGGCGCTGCTCAAGGCTGCCGAGGTTCAGCGCACTATCAAACACGCTGCCGAGTTCGGTATTCTGGCCGAATCCAAGGGCTTCGACTTCTCCAAAGTCATCGCCCGCAGCCGCGATGTCTCCGCCAAGCTCTCCAAGGGCGTCGAGTTCCTGATGAAAAAGAACAAGATCGAAGTCATCAAAGGCACCGCCAAATTCACGTCCGATAAAACCCTCGATGTCTCCGGCGAAACGGTAACTTTCGGCAGCGCTATCGTCGCCACCGGCGCCCGCGCCAAGCAAATCAAGGGTGTGTTAGAGGCCGACGGCAAATTCATCTGGACCGCCAAAGAAGCCATGGTGCCTGCCGAATTGCCTAAAACCCTGCTGGTCATCGGGGCAGGGGCCATTGGGGTAGAATTCGCCAGCTTCTACAACGCCCTCGGCACCCAAGTGACGATTGTGGAAGCCCAAGACCGCGTCTGCCCCGCCGAAGACGAAGAAATCTCAGGCATGCTGAAAAAGGAACTGGAAAAAGACGGCATCACCATCGAGCTGAAAGCCAAAGTCGAAGGCCTGAAGGCCGGTAAGAACGGCGCCGAAGCCACCATCAACGGCCAAGCCCGCAGCTTCGACCGCGCCATTCTCGCCATCGGCGTTACCGGCAACGTCGAAAATCTGGGGCTGGAAGAACTCAAAATCTTCCCGGAGAAAGGCGCCATTAAGGTAGATAATATGTACCGCACCAGCGTCCCCAACATCTACGCCATCGGCGACGTCATCGGCGCCCCGTGGCTTGCCCACGTGGCCAGCCACGAAGGTGTCATCTGCGCCGAATCCATCGCCCACAAGGCCGGCAAACTGGCCCACGCCCCGCACCCGATGCGCTACGACAACATTCCCGGCTGCACCTACTGCACCCCGCAAGTGGGTAGCACGGGGCTGACAGAGCGAGCCTGCAAAGCCGCAGGCCGCGAAGTGAAGATCGGCCGCTACCCCTACACCGCCAACGGTAAGGCGCTGGCACTGGGCGAACCGAACGGCATGGTCAAAACCATCTTCGATGCCAAAACCGGCGAACTCCTCGGCGCCCACATCATCGGGACGGAAGCGACCGAAATGATCAGCACCTTCGTGCTCGGCCGCAGTATGGAAGCCGTGGAAGCCGACTTCATCCACGCCTGCCTGCCGCACCCGACCCTCAGCGAAATGATCGCCGAATCCGTCCTCGCCAGTGAAGGCCGTGCTTTGAATGGCTAGATCTTGTGATTACTTTGGCGTAGAGTTCGATCATGGAATTTATATTTAGATTTAAGGGTAAAGAGTATACAATAAATGAGTTAAGCTCACTTATTGAAAGAACAGAATTATTCTTGGTCGAAGATTTTAGAGGGTATGTAGAACAAACTTTAGCTAAAAAAGCCACTCCGAATGCAGATTTAAGCTCTATTAAAGTTCTCATAGATATGGATTCAGAGTCTGGCTTTAAAGCGAAGTACACGGACCCAAAAGGTTTGCTAAAATCTAATTAATGATTAAATTTGATACCAAAATAATCGAAAGTCGTTGGGTCAGCCCAACTCTCGATCTTTTGCTGTATTGTTCAACTATCTATGCCAGTATTATTATCGAAAACTATTATACTTCGGAAGAAAAAGTAAATTTTGGTGAGATTAATGCTATTATAGTTTTTCTCTGTATTGGTCTTGCAGTTTTTAAATTTGTTCTTAGAGTTTGTGAAGTAAAATATAAAGAATCTAGAGGGCTAATTGAAGGCAGATTAAAAACGATTAATGATAAATATTCAAAGGTTAATAGCCTAGCGGTTCGCCAGGGAAGAAATATTCAAAACTCAATCGATAGCCTTCTAGAGAATTTAGGGAAAGAACTAAGTTTTGAAGAACAAGATTTAAAAATTGATAGAATTACACTGTTTGCATATCAAAAATCGACAAATTCGTTTTTTGTACTCAGTCGATGGTCTTTAAATACACGGTATGCTCAAATCAATTCATTAAAACAATATCCTGTTGATAAAGGATGTATTGGAAAGGCATGGGAACATGGCTGGTGGTTTGATAACTCATTAAATCTTGATACGAATGACTATAATCAATATCAATTAAATACTTATGGTTTATCTCTCGAAGAGGTAGCAGCTATGAGTATGCGTAGTAATATGTACGCTACATTAAGAATTCGAAACAAAGTGTTTCTTGGAATACTTGCTATTGAATCGATAAATCATGATCGATTTGAGGAACCAAGAATTAAAGAACAAATGACGCCGATCGCAAACCTCTTAGGTTACTTGGTTTATCATTTAAACGGCATTTCAACCTTAGCCAAGAATGAAGCTTCTATTGAAGGTTAGTAAGTAGGAGGCAAGCCTCTCTCTAGAAGGAACTTAGCAATCTGCTAAACTTAACCTTCCAGAGAACAGGGGGAATTATTCATGGAAACCATCAGTCGCAACCCATCCGGCCCAACCCAGCGCCCGCTGGCCCACGGCCTTAACAGCAAGGCGCTGGCGGCCTACGCCCGCCGTGCCGTGTGGCGCGCCAACAGTTCCATCGTGCTCTACGCCGCGTTTGGCGCACTGTCCGGCTACAGTCTGGTCATGCTCTACAACTCCTACGCCGCACTGGTGGCCATGGGCGGGGGCTACGGCCTGCAACTGCCTGCTCTGCCGCTGCTGCCGTATCTCGATATCGCGCTGCCCGTCTTCCTTGCCATCCTTTTTGCGCTCTTCGCCGCCAACAAGGCGGAAGAAGCGCGCTTCAAATCGCAACTCGCCCTGCATATCCTCCACTTGCAAGAGCTTCTCCAGCGTGACAAAGAGTAAAGCATGAAAATCGAATTTTCCGCCCCCGAGGAACCGCAAATCATCCCGTCCGGACCGGTCACCCTCAGCGCCGACCGCGACGCTGTGCGCGCCGAGCTGACCCAAGCAGGCATCCCCACCGACGGCGTGGCCGAGCTGAATTGGGGCAACGTCGCCAACGCAATGCCCGCACGCACCAAGGGAGACGGCGCCCCGCCGCTGACCGACGACGAGGGGACCTCGGAACTGGAACCCTCCTACCGCGACGCCAAGCTGAAGGAACTCTCCACCAAACGCATTTCCGGCCTACGCGGCGGCGGCGGCCGTGCCAATAACGTGGAAGGCGGCATCGCCCACATGTCCGCCAAGCCGGATTGGCTACGCGTCCGCGCCCCAACCAGCCCGAAGTATTTCGACCTCGTCGAACGCGTCCGCGCCAAAAAACTCCACACGGTATGCGAAGAGGCAGCCTGCCCGAACATCGGCGACTGCTGGGCCTCCGGCCACTTAACCGTCATGATTCTCGGCGACACCTGCACCCGCGGCTGCGCCTTCTGCAACATCAAAACCGGCAAACCGAACGAGGTGAACCCGCACGAGCCGGAAAGCCTCGCCCAAATGGCGGCAGACCTCGGCCTGAAACACATGGTCATCACCAGCGTCGACCGCGACGACCTGCCCGACGGCGGCGCCAAGCACTGGGCCGATTGCATCCGTGCCATCAAGGCCAAATCGCCCACCACCACGGTCGAAATTCTCACACCCGACTTCCGCCGTACCGAAAACAGCATCGACACCGTCACCGACGCCCTGCCAGACGTGTACAACCACAACCTAGAAACCGTGCCGCGCCTTTACCGCACCGTGCGCCCGGGCGCCCGCTACTTCGGCAGCCTGCGCCTGCTGCAACGCGTGAAGGAACGCGCCGCGGAAGTAAACCACCCCGTCTTCACCAAGTCCGGCCTCATGCTGGGGCTGGGCGAAACCCGCGATGAAGTGCTGCAAGTAATGGACGACCTCCGCGCGGCGGATGTCGACTTCCTCACCATCGGCCAATACCTGCGCCCCAGCCCGCAGCACTACCCCATCATGGAGTACGCGACGCCCGAGATGTTCGCCGACTACGAGCACCAAGCCAAAATGAAAGGCTTCCTGATGGTCGCCAGCGGGCCGCTCGTCCGCAGCTCCTTCCACGCCGACAAGTACTTTGAAGAGCTGGTCGCCGCGCGTAAAAAGTAATGTTCCACGGCTTGACAACCGCTTGGTCTGGCTCCTAAGCTTAAGCTATGAGTCACGTAATGGTTCTAGAAATGATTATTCTGCCCCTAGGGGCCTAATACTCTTTCTCTTGAAACCTTAACTTTTCCCGACTCAATTCCCACCACACTACCTTAGTCTTGGCTCACCGTATTGTTCGGTGCGCCCTTTTCAGCAGGAGATGCGGATGACTACCATCGTAAAGGATGTTGGACTTGAACTCGAATATTTCACTCTCCGGGGCTTTGCCCTGAACGACAACCGCGACTTGGCCGATCAGTTCAAGCTCGCCGTCAACGCGCGCATGAAGGACGTTGGCCTTGACGGTAACACGGTACCGGAAGCCTGGGTCTTCCTGCACGAACTCAATTCGCCCGTCTGGGCGGTCGGCCCGTCGCTCTGGAATGACATTCAGGAGTATCTGATCATGTACCGTCAGATCCTCCGTGAAGAAGCCTTCCGCTTCGGCCTGAACCCGCTCTGGATCGGCTACGCGCCCTTCCAGGTTGACCTCAGCCTGATGACCTCCGGCGATCGCTACCGCGAGCTTTCCAAGCTCCCAGGCGTTGCTGAGACGCTCAAGACCTTCACGACTGCATCCATGCAGGTGCAAAACGGTATCGAAGGCGTCGACGCCCGCGTACTGGCAAACACCCGCATGATGGAGCATCAACCGCTGCTGCTCGCACTGGCCGCCAACTCGTACAATCCGGACAAGGGCAACCTTGCCGACCGTGCGTTTCGGTGGATCGGAATGCCCAACACGGGCATTCCGCAGGTCGCGTTCCGCAACAAGGCGCAGTACGATGCCTACGTTGCTCAGCAGCATGCCGAAGGGCTGACGCTGGCCGACGGCAGCACGATGTGGCTGGCCAGCAGGCCACACCACAAGTACCCGACCCTCGAAGGCCGCGTCATGTGCGCCCAGCCTTCGGTCGAGCGCACGGTGCAGCTTGCCGCCTTCCATACCGCTTTGGTGGAAATGGAGGGCTCCAAGCCGGAAAACGCACGTCTGCCGGACTTGAAGCAGATTCGAGAAAACTACTTCTTTGTTGCCGGTGTGGGCTTTGATGCCCCCTACGGCTACGAAGGCGAAGTGCTCTCGGTCGAGCAAGTCTTCGACATCACCTTGCAAAAGGTGCTGCCGTACGCCGAAAAACTCGGTTGCGCCGATCTTGTCGAAGGCCTGAAAACGGTCTTCACGGAAGACACGCCCGCCATGCACCAGAGAGATATCTGGCAGCAGCATGGCGAAAACCGGTCCGCCGCGTGGAAGGATGTGGTGCGCAGCCTGCGTCATACCGCAGGCGACCAGCCCGACGTCATCGCCGCCTAAACTTTCACCCTGAAATCGAAACGCTTAAGGGCCGCCACACAGGCGGCCCTTCGGCATTTAAAAAGGCTTACAACCGCAAGGTTTGTACGGGCTGAGAGAGGAACAACGCCTCTTCCGTCAAGCTCGGCGGCTTACCGGTGGCAAAGCACATCAGCGCATGGCCGTCGTGCTCGGCCACTAAAGGCTCGCCATCGCCCGCCGCAAGAATCTGCCCCTTTGTCACAGGCGCAAAGTTCGGGAAAATCTCCGTCGTGCGGTAACTTTCGTTGGGGAAGAACAGCGACGACGTTACTTCATAGAGAATATACTCCATCGGCTCGGCCTTATCGGCAAACACCTGCTCCAGCATGCCCATGTTCGCCAGCAAGGCCTGCGTGCATTCAATCGCGCGCTGGAAGGAGAGGGGGTTTTCATGGCTGCCGGTTTCAATCAGCAGGTGCGTGCTGGCCGCATGCTGGCTACCGTAAAACGTGAACGCGGGTTTCAGGTTCATAATGTCGCTGATGCCCGACAGAATCACATCAATCGGAAAACCCTTGATAAGCTCGGCCTTAACAGCTGGGTGGCCCACAATCATGGGGGCCGAGTCCAGCGAGGTGCTGTGAATATCCAGCCCCACATCAAACGTCTCCCACAGTGGCGCCAGCTCCTGCACACGCGCCACTTCGCTACGGGTATCACCCGTCAGGCTCAGTATGTTGTGCGGCAAACGGTTCATGTTCAGGGCAATGCCACGGGTATTAATCCGGTCTTCCAGAGTGGCATCGGCCGGCAGCGCAAAATAACGGCGGGCCGCATCTATATTGCTGAGTACAAAAACAACTTTACCGTTTTGCAGCTTGGGCAGTAACGGTTCTACCTGCGTGTAATACCAGTACGGCGCAAGCCCGCTGGGCTCGTTACCATGGGTGAGCATGGTAATCCCAACGGTCGGCCCGGGCTTGCCGGAGTCAAATACCTCCACACCCGCAATACCTTGGTGGCTGCGGTTGGCAATGGTGTCAAAACATGCGCGGATATCGGCAAAAGCAGGAATAGGTAATGTCATACTGCCGTTTTAGAGGAAATTGGCGCGTGGGAAAAGACCAGAGCCGATAAATCGACAAAGTGGCTTTGAACGGCCTTAATAATCCATCATATGAGAAAGCGCACGAATCGCCCGATAGTACAGGCGCTGGTTGGTGCCTTCATCACCGCGAGACCACTGCAGGCGGCCTTCGTTTGGTGCATCGTTTTCTTCCGTACCATCCAGCACTTCGTTGGCCTTGGTGGCAATATCGGCTTTCACGTTGCTGTACACCACGTACAGGTAGCAAATTTCGGTGGGCGTGCACGGGCTGGTGTGTACGGGGCCTGCCTTGGTTAGCGTAATGGCGCCATAACGGGGGTGGATGTTCGACGAACTCTTCACATACGGCCCGTTCCAACGGGCTTTGAGGTTGTCCGACTCCATAATCACGCTGTTATCGTAAAGCGATTGAAACGCCGCCTTTTCGGTCGGGGTGGTAAGGGTGAGGAAGATATCGGTCTTCAAATCATGGTGAAAACTCTCTAATGCCTGCGAGGTCTGCGCCAGCTCATCCGCCAAAACCTGCCCGCGGGTGCCGTCGATGCTGGTCACAATTGAAACACCGGCCACAACCGAAAGGATGCCGAAAATCGCCAGCGCAATCCGCGCATCTAAACCAAACAAGGCACCGCGCTGGTCGTTAAGGTGGGTGAAACAGGGCAGGGGGCGCATTAGCGGGCTCTTTCTACGGTTCGTATAATCAAGGTGCGCGGGTCGGTGGCGGCATCGGCCTGAATTTTGCCGTTGGCCAGCGGGTTGGCTTCTTTTTCGCTGCCGCCGCGCTCGTCGTAATAGGTATTAATTTCCTCCCACACTTTGGCAGGTACGCGGCTTAGGCTCAGCCATACAAAGCACCGAGACTCCGTCGAGCAGTAGTTGCCACGGTTGTCATCCGCGTAAAAAAGCGACCAGTTGCCATAGGTGCGGTGGCGGCGGCTTTCAATGTTCATGTAAGGGCCATGCCAGTTTTGCTGAAAGCCGGATTTCACCATGTTGCGGTCCCACAGCGCGGTCAGGTCCTCAAGGCTGCTGGTGTCGTCTACGGGCTTGTTCAGCGTGAACAAATAAAAGGTGCCCATATCGGCTTGGTACTGGTTCAGCGCAAACTCAAACGCCTCAATCTCGCGTATCACAGCGGCGTTTTTGGCAATGGAAATCCGTCCAAACGCCACAAAGCCGGCCACGGTGGCCATAACCGCAAATACCACCATGGCAAGACGGGCATCCAGCCCGAACATCGCGCCGCGCTGGCTGCCGAACAGGCTCAAAGCGCTACTCCTTAATCAATCCGCCTAAATTACCAATGAACTGGTCAACAATCCCAAGTGCTTGGCCGTGGGTCTCGGTGGCCTCTTTTTCAGGCTCCAGTTGCTTGCCGTCTTCTTTGCCCTTTTGGTTCAGGGTGGCCACAACGTCGTTAGCATCAAAATCGATAATCACAATCTGGCGCGACTTCAAATCATGCGGATTGAACGATGTGGTGCCGACCGAAGAAGAAATATAATACCAACGGTTTTCGTTCATGGTGCCCTGCGTGCTGGGGCTGCCCAGCAGTTGCAGCACATCCTGCTTGGTGCTTACACCGGGTTGCACTTGCGCAAGCCGAGAAGGCAGAATGATTTGGCCACGGGTGTTGACGGTTTCCGCGCACCCAGCGATAACGATGGCACACACGACCAGTGCCGAAGCGGCAAAGGTCCGAAAGGAGAGGACGTTATGATTTTTCATTGGTTGAAACTTTACGGCAACCCGCAGCGTCGCGCAACCGCTGTTGTCGACCGTGCCTTCGCCAACGCGAAAACGGCCAGCCCCGCCGTTTTTGAGGCTGACAGCTTCGTCGACGATGCCCGCAAGGCGAAATTTGAGCACACCTGCCCATGGCTTGCGCTGGAACTTAATAGTGCCGACCCCACAACCACGCGGAATGTAGTGGAGGCGATGATCGACCGTATTGAAGTCGGCCTGCGCGAAGCGAGTGTGGGCGATATGAAGGTTGGCCGCGAAGTGCGCACCTATGCCTCCGCCCTGAATGGCCGCCTGCAACGCTATATACCCCTTATTCAGCAGGGCAACTGGCAAGAACTGGCCGTAGCCATGGCCGAGCACGGGGTTGGCCCCCACTTGGCACAGCAACTTGAGGCCCAAGCGTCAAAAAAGGCCGCTTAAGTACTTGCATCCCGCGTGGGATTAGGATAAGAGGACGCGTTGCCAGTGTCGCAAGCTCCACCCGTGGAGTGACACAAATGGCGGAAATGTAAGAGTTACGAGGAGAAACGGACATGGCCGTTCCGAAGAGAAAAACCAGCCCGAGCCGCAAGGGTATGCGTCAGCAACGCCATGCCAAGGCTGTAAGCGGTAGCTACACTGAAAACCCGGACACCGGTACCTTGGTACTGCGTCACCACGCCACCCAAGAACCGGATGGCAGCATGTGGTTCAACGGTAAAATGGTAGTTAAGCCCAAAGTTAAGGCTGAAGCTGCTTCGTCCGAAGAGTAGTCCTCTGAACATCTTTAACCGAGCCTAGTGATTCAGGTAGTAGGTTAAAGTGTTTCGGTATCCTATTTGATTATCGGGACATTGTTTGCAAAACGAAAGGCTCCGCAAGGAGCCTTTCGTTTTGGCACGAAGTGTGGCAGAACATTTATATGACCAAGCGTATCCGTATTATCGGCACCGGCAGTGCCTTGCCCCAAACCCGCCTGACCAATGCCGACCTCATTGCGGCCCATGGGCTGGAATCCTCCGACGAGTGGATTCGCGAACGCACGGGTATTACCCAACGCTATTTTGTGACTGAGGGCGAAACGACCTTTACACTTGCGCGAGATGCCGCCGAACGCGCCCTGAAAAGTGCGGGGATAGAAGCCTCCCAAGTCGACGCGATTATCGTCGCCACCTGCACACCAGACCTGACTTTCCCCAGCGTCGCCACTCTGGTGCAAGGCGCCTTGGGCTTACCCAGCCAAGGCATGGCGCTGGATGTCAACGCCGCCTGCAGTGGCTTCGTCCACGCACTCGCCGTCGCCAACGGCATTCTGCACACCATGCCGTACGAGTACGCTCTCGTTATCGGTGCCGAAACGTTTAGTAATCTACTAGACTTCTCCGACCGTACCACCTGCGTCTTGTTCGGAGACGGAGCAGGGGCGGTGGTCCTGAAAAAAGAAGATAGCGAAAGTAAGCTCGGCCTGCTCGGGTTCGACCTCGGCGCCGATGGTACCAAAGCCTGCGAATTGCAAAGCACCGCCGGTGTGGCCCGCGGTCGTAATGCCGGTAAAGTGCTGATGAACGGCCGCGAGGTGTACAAGCACGCCGTCCGCCAAATGGGCAGCAAGGATGCCGTGGCCTCCGTACTCGCGCCGCATAACCTTACCGCCGAACATATCGACTGGGTTGTCCCCCACCAAGCCAATCTGCGGATTATCGAAGCCGCAGCCCAAAGCCTCGGCGTGCCGCAGCAAAAAGTGGTGGTCACTGTCGACCAGCACGCCAACACCAGCGCTGCCACTATTCCGCTGGCATTAGATGTCGCGGCAAAAGACGGCCGTTTGAAGCAAGGCGACCTCGTCATGCTGCAAGCCTTCGGCGCCGGTTTTGCCTGGAGCACTGCCGCGCTTTACTGGGGCTAAAAGTACGTCCTCGGGCGTCTCTCACGGCTAACTTACATCGCAAGGTTTTTTTATATTTCGCTGATGCGATTTTGGGCGGATTCCTGCGGCCATAGGTCGGAAAAAGTAGGAAAATACCAAGGTTGAATGCTTGACGTCACTCTTCGCCGAGGCTAGGTTGCCCCTTGATGTTTGTGTTTCAAAACGTAATGAAATAAATAAGTAAGTAATAGGGGGGAACTCATAATGAGCAGCAAAACCGTCACGCGTATGGACTTGGCAGAGGCCGTCTACCACGAGGTAGGTCTGACCCGCAAAGCCGCGCAAGACCTTGTTGACCAAGTGATCGAAGAGCTGTGCAAGGTTCTGGAAAAAGGTGAAACCCTGAAAATTTCCACCTTCGGTAACTTCAGCGTGCGCAGCAAGCGCCAACGCGTTGGCCGTAACCCCAAAACCGGTGTCGAAGTTCCGATCGCTCCGCGCAAGGTTCTCAGCTTCCGCGCCAGCCACATTCTCAAAGACCGTATGAACGGCAGCAAGAAGTAGTCGGCACACGCACAGGTGTAAGGGGATAGGGAGTTACACATGACCGATTCAACCCAAGCCCGCGCCAAGCCGTCTGTTATCCGCGCCGGGGGCCGCATCAAGGCGCCGCC
Organism: Alphaproteobacteria bacterium; assembly: GCA_027485835.1. Taxonomy (GTDB): domain Bacteria; phylum Pseudomonadota; class Alphaproteobacteria; order UBA2136; family UBA6156; genus UBA6156. The sequence continues at coordinate 474,543 of JAIXQG010000001.1, read as the reverse complement.
TCCGGCCGTGAAGCCGATCGCCAAAAGCGGCAGCGCCTACCGTACCATTGCCGAAGTGGCGGCCGAGCTGGGCGTTGCCACCCACGTGCTGCGCTTCTGGGAGACCAAATTCCCGCAGCTTAAGCCCACCAAGCAAAGTGGTGGCCGCCGTTTTTATAAGCCTGAAGATGTGGCATTGCTGAAATATATTCAGCAACTCCTCTACAAAGAGGGTTACACTATCCGGGGTGTGCAAGCGGCATTAAAGCAGGCGAAACCAAAAGAGTTGAAAACGCTGGTGCAGCAACTCACACCGGAGGCCGTCATCGCCGAGCTGACCGCCATCCGCGATATATTGAACCCAGACATGTTAAGCGACGAAAGGGCGCGTACGTGATACAAACCAAAAGTTTAACAACGGCAATCTTCGGGTTGCTGTTGATGTTTAGTGCGGTATCTCACGCGCAAACCGCCGTATCGGGCACCGACGTTCCCGCCGCCGTAACCGAAAAATCCGCCCGCGTCACGGTGCTGGATAAACAAACCAACCGCCTTCAAACACTTGTTATGGTCGCTGGCGAGGCGCAAACCGTCGGCACTCTCGATATCAAACTCACAAAATGCCTGCCGGACTACGCCGGCCAACTGGGGCAAGATGTCGCGTGGCTGAACGTGACCGAAAACGACACCGGCAATAGTAGTGGAACCGATTGGTTCTCCGGCTGGATGTTCAATACCTATCCGGAAGTCTCGACGCTTGACCACCCGCGCTACGACGTGATTTTACAAGGCTGCGGCACCAAGGCCCGCAAGGTCATCCAAACCGTCGGCAGTGCACCGGTGATAGATGCCGCTCCGGCCGTCGATACCGAAACCGCCGCCGACCCAACGACCTCGGCCGACCCCTACGCCGTACCGGGTGTGCCGGATGCCAGTCCGGCCCCCAAACCGGAAGAGGCCGCCCCCGCCGAGCGACCAGCCGATGCGGAAATGGCTCCGGCCGAACAGCCTGCCGAGCAACCGGCCGCCGTACCCGCCAACGCCGCACCCGTAGCGCAACCGGTGCAAGCCACGCCCCCTGTGCAGCAGCCGCCAACTCCGCAAGAGCAAAAGCAAGACCTCCACAACCTGATGGATGGAACCTACTAAAAGCAAAAAAAGAGGCGGTATTAACGGCCTCTCTTTTTTGCGATGTGCAGTTACGCCGGATACTCTAACAGTACATCCTGAATCACGTGGCCCTGCACGGTGCTTGTGCCGAACTCCCTAAACACAAATCCCATCTTCTCATAAAATCCCCGCGCGGGAAGGGCGGCCTTTACCCATGTTACCGGTGCGGCCTCATTGCGGCTGTTCTTCATAATATCATCAAACAACCGCCGCCCAACGCCTTGGCCGTGGTAATCGGGGTCAATATACATCGAACTTAATTCACCATTACTGAAGCCCCAGCTGCCAAACCCGATAATCTGCTTATCCTGTTCCACAACTAAAAACTGCTCACCACCCTTACGCGCCTTCAGGTATCTCTCCGGTCGACGGCTTTGTGCCCAATCCCGAGTTACCTCATCACCATACGCAGCTGGGTAGGCCGCCAGCACGGCCCGTGCGTGCAGCTTGGCCATGGCCTCGCAGTCGCTCTCTTGCATGGGGCGGATGATGAGCTGAGTCATAGTGTAAATCCCTTTTAAGTCAGTTGTTATAAGGTAAATATTAAAGTTGAATAATAACAAATTCAACAAAAAAAAGGGCCGCAGCCCTTTCTTAAAATACCTCTTAGCAACGCCCGGTCTGCCCAGTCATTACCGTATTCTCAAACGTGTAAATACCGGGCAGTTCGCGGTAGCGGCCATCCATGTCCAAACCGTAACCTACAACAAACAGCTCGCGCGGTAGGCTGAAGGCCGAGTGGTCGGCCATACCCGGGCTTCCCACGCGCTTGAAGAGCGAAACCACAGTAATCGGGCCCGCGCCACGGTCGGATAAAATCTGACGCAGCTGGCGAATCGCATTGCCGCTATCCAGAATATCCTCAATCACCAGCACGGGGGCTTGGTTGAAGTTGCTGGGCAGCGTTTCGGGGTTCATCGCCACTTCTTGCTTAATGGCGCCCTGAAAGTAGCTACCACCTGTAAAGTGCAAGGTTTGCGGCACGGCCACGCGGCGTACAAGGTCGGCGGCAAACACTGCGGCACCATTCATGGTCACAACGGTATGTACCATCGGTACGCCTTTAAACTGGCGGTTAAGGGCGTCGCCAAGGTCATGAACACGGGCGGCAATGGCTTCAGCACTGTAAAGGAGTTTCATCATGAGCCGGAGTGTAACGTGCGGTGGCGCCTTGGGCAATCAATCCTTTGCAATCAAAACAGGATTTGTAGGTTGGCGTGTTCATATGTGGCAGCCATGTCGCGCTGGGGTGGCCGGAAACACAAGATAACGTATTGGTAAAGAAGATAGCTTAATCAAGCACTAGACTTTTCCGCGCCGATATACCACATATAGGAGTATGAAATGTCCGTTCTGCTCGCACGACGATACCCAAGTGAAAGACAGCCGCCCGTCCGACGACGGGCGTACCATTCGCCGCCGTCGCGAGTGCCCTGAGTGCGGCCGTCGCTTTACCACCTTCGAGCGTTTTCAGGTACAACAGGTGGTTGTCGTCAAGCGCGATGGCCGCAAAGAGCTGTTCGACCGCGAAAAACTGATGAAAAGCCTGCTCACCGCCCTGCGTAAACGCCCCGTCACCCAGCAGCAAATTTCCCAAATGGCCAGCGATATCGAACAGATGCTCACCGAAAACGGCCGCAGCGAAGTAACCAGCCGCGATGTGGGCGATGCCGCGCTGGTAGCGCTGAAAAGTGTCGACTTTATCGGATATCTGCGCTATGCGAGCGTGTATCAGGAATTTACCGGCCCAGACGACGTCGTTGCCCTCATCAACACCTAGTCGCGGCCTTAGTTAAGGGAATAGGGAAACGTGGCAGAGTTTGTAAGCGAGTTGGACTGGGATAACGGCGAAGACGCTTTTCCGCCAGAAAACAGTGGTCTCACCGGCGATAGCCGTACCGAGGCCCGTCTCTGTGCCGTCCAAAGCCTTTACACTTCCATCGTTATGCCGCGCGACGCCCGCGATGTAGCCGCCGATTTCGACTCCAAGCTGAACAAGCGCAAGGCCGACAAAAAACTCTACCGCGCCATTATGGCAGAAGCCGGCGAGGGCACCGAGCGCTACCGCACGTTGCTGGAAGCCGAACTGCAAGAGGGCTGGGAATGGAACCGTATGGACCCCGTCCTGCGCGCCCTCGCATGGGCAGGCGCCGCCGAGCTCACCGCCAACCCCGAGGCTCCGGTTGCTGTCATCATCAGCGAGTACCTCAACATCTCCAAAGCCTTTGTCACTAACGACGAAGTGAGCTACCTCAACAAAACGCTCGACGCCATCTCCAAAAAAGTGCGCGGCTAAAACCATCTTTTAAAACGCCGGACACTCTCCGGCGTTTTTTTGTACGCTGCCGTAAAGGGCAGGGGCTCTGGTCAGGGGGCATGCACCCGCGTACACTTCTGTTCATGAAGATTCTCCACGCCATTTTCAGCACCGACTTCGCGGGCAGCGAAAACAATTGCGCCCAACTCGCCATGTTGCAATATCAGGCGGGGCATGAGGTCCGCGTGGTCATTAAAGGCCGCAACCCCAAGCAAGTGGAGCGCTTTCGCCAGCTCATCGCGCCCGATCAACTCATTGTTATTCCCGCCTACTGGCCCAGCTTGTTGGATAAGTTCTATCTCCATCACATCGTCCGCAAATTCCAGCCACAGGTCATTCATACCCATCTTGGCCGCGCCACCAAACGCTTCGGCAAAATCGCCCGCGCGCTGAAAATCCCGCACGTCGCCAGCCTGCACCTGAACTACGAACCCAAGGTCTATGGCGCCTGCAGCGGCCTTATTTGCGTGGCAGGGTGGCAGCGTGCCAGCCTCAATAGCTACGGCGGCAAGGTCGCCGTGGTGCGTAACTGGGTACCACGCCGCATGAGCCATTTGGCCGCTCAGGTCCCACCAAAAAACAATCTTATCCGCCTCGGCAGCGTCGGTCGGCTGGATAACCAAAAAGGCTATGACATCCTCCTCCAAGCCTTCCGCCAAGCCTTCCCGAAGTGCGACGAGCCGGTAGAGCTTGTCATCATCGGCGAAGGGCCCAACCGCGCCGCCCTCGAGCGTTTGGCCGAAGGCGACGCCCGCATCCGTCTCCCCGGTTACAGCGCCAATGTCGCGAAGGAACTGGCGGGCTTCGACGCCTTCATCAGTTCCAGCCGGTTCGAAGGGTTGGCGTTGGTGGTGCTGGAAGCTATCGGCGCCAAGCTGCCGATGCTCCTCACCGACGTTGCCGGTAACCGCGAGTTGGCCGATCTTCAGCCGCAAGGTGTCGTGCGCATGGTGCCGCCGGAAGACGTCAACGCCATGGCCGCAGCACTGAAAGACCTCATGGCCAGCCCGTTGTCGCCCGTGAACTACGATATCAGCGAGCTCGACGAATCCACCGTCGCCGTCCGTACAGTCGCGTTTTACCAGCAGGTTATCGGCGCAGCTTAACAGCCGAACTGTGTGCAAAAGTCACAGAGGTAACTCTCGCTTGATGTAAAAGCGTTGAGTTTCCGCCAGAGCTGTCTACACTTGCCCGTATGAGAATCCTCCACGCCTGCCTCACCACCGACTTTTCGGGGCCCGAAATGTACTGCGCCAGCCTTGCCCGCGCACAGGCGCAACAAGGAGAAGAAGTCCGCGTCGTCGTCCGCACCAACGCATATGTACCGCGCTGGCGGCAAGAAACCGGCAAAGCCATCACTCTCGCACTCCCCACATGGCTGCCGCAGTGGGCGGAAACCTTCGCCATCCGTCATCTTATTAAAGGCTTCGAGCCCGATGTAGTGCACACCCACAGCGCGCTTGCCGATAAAAAAGCCGGCAAAGCCGCGCGCGCCAGCAAAAAGCCATGGGTCACAACCGTTCACCATTGGAACGCAGAGAACATGAAACACGCCCATGCCGCCATATGCATCGCAGGCTGGCAGCGGAAGGAAATTTTGACCGATGGCTACAAGGGCATCCTCCGTACGGTGTGGAACTGGCTACCCGTGCAAAAACCGGCGCCAAATGAGGAGATTGAAGCCCTGCGCGCCAGTTGGCATGCCAGCTCCAAAACGGTGGTTTTCGGTAGTGTCGGCCGCCTGCATGGCCAAAAGGGGATGGATATCCTCATCAAAGCCTTCCAAATGGCGTACCCAGACCCCGAAGCCGACGTGCGTTTGGTGATCGTGGGCGAGGGGGCGGACCGCCAAAAACTGGAAGCCCTGAAAGGCCCCGACCGCCGTATCATCCTAGCAGGCTACGTGCCGAGCACGGCAGGGTATTACGAGGCATTCGATGCCTACATCAACGCCTCGCGCTACGAACCCTTTGGCCTGACGATTCTCGAAGCCATGAGCCACGGCTGCCAACTCATCTGCACCCGTACCGAAGGCCCGTCCGAGTTCCTTGCCGAGCCCAGCAGTAAAGGCCAAGTGATATGGGCCGAGCGCGGCAATGTAGAAAGCCTCGCCGCCGCACTCCCCATGGCGCAAGTGCAGGGGCGCGAACACATCACCTACAACCTCCAACCCTTCAGCATCAGCCGCGCCCTCCGCGAAATTTCGGATATTTATGAAGAACTCTTAAAAGACAAAAAATAACCCTCCAAACGCAAAACGGCAGCCCTAAGGCTGCCGCATGCAATCGCAAAAGGGTAAGGTCTACGCCGCGTAGCACAGCGGAATATACTCGGCCAGCTTGTGGTCATCCCGCGCGTAGTCCTCCACCAAATCCAGCAGATGCTCCTTATTAAGGCTCAGCGCCAAAAACATCATGTTGTCCTGCACAATCAGTGTCACATGCATATGGTTCCAGTTCGTGTGGCAAAACATGGCTCCCTCGCCGAAGCCGTTGCCGATGAAGTGATCTTCCTGAACTCCGAAAGGCGTATCTTCATTTCGTGGCTTGCGATGCGAGGCCAGCAGAACCAGACGGAAGAATTTTCCCATCGGTAGCGTGACGTCATGCACGAGCTTCAAGGCATCATACTGAGCGGTATGGGCATGGAAAAGTCTTCCATTCCAATAAGACGCATGAGTGATTGTAAACATCTATGGTCTCCTTTCATGCGGGAGGTGTACGAAGGATTAGAAACGAAATGCTATAAAATCGAAAGTCCGCCAAAATTTGCACAGGTATACATCCCTCGCAACAAAAAACACCTGCCAAAGCAAAACGGCAGCCCTAAGGCCGCCGCATGCGTTGTCGATAAAATTAGCTTGAGCCGTCAGGCGTTGGCCATCTCGCGAAGTGCCAGATCCAGCCGACGCTTGAGCGCCTGCTTGATAACAAGCACAGGGTACTCGCTGTCGACCGGAAGTCCCTTCGCCAGATTGTCGAGCAAAGTCTCGGTCAGCTTCACGGCATCCACCTTGTGGGGCGATGCGAAAAGGAAGATCCGCGAATGCGGTTCGTCTTCGTGCAGCGTGTAGATAGCAGTGAAATGGGTATTCGCAGCCCACTCCCAGTTGTAGAAGTCCACCTCCAGTTGCGCGACACCGACGTAACGCTTCTGGTTGGAAGCATTGTACCGGCTGATGTCGCCGTGGTTGGGAATCTGAAGATTCACCTTGATCGTCGGCATGCGCTCGAAGATCGTCAGGATGACGGCTTTACCGTCGGTGTTATCGAGAGTAAACCGTCCTTCGCCCGAACGGATGTTTTTGAGGCTGGAAGCCTCGACAAGTGTTACTCGCATGGTCGTTTCCCCGTGTGCGTGTCGCAAAAGAATGAAGTGCACCTCTGACGTGCAAACCCTGAATACAAAACATTTCCCATCAAATCAACCCTTGCCAAACACTAAACCTGCATTTAGTCTTACATCCATGATGATGTTCACCGCCCGAGCTTACGCGGCCGCTGCAGCCCTTTAGGGCTAGTCATTCATTTCCTAAACCTGCTGGTGGAAAAGAAGAGCCCTCGCAAGGCAGTTCTGTACGCATAGCGTATGGATTCCCCAGCAAAACAATGCTAAAACCACGCCATTATTTATTCAGAAAAGGGGAGAAACCCAACCATGATGACCGGAGCCGACATCCGCCGCAGCTTCCTCGAGCACTACCGCAGCAAAAACCACGTGATCGTGCCAAGCTCCAGCTTGGTGCCGGATAACGACCCCACGCTGATGTTCACTAACAGCGGTATGGTCCAGTTTAAAAACAACTTTACCGGAGTAGACACCCGTCTGAGCCGCGCCGCCTCGGTGCAAAAATCGGTACGGGCAGGGGGCAAACACAACGACCTCGAAAACGTCGGCCACACCGCCCGCCACCACACCTTCTTCGAGATGATGGGTAACTTCAGCTTCGGCGATTACTTCAAACAAGAAAGCCTGGTTTGGGGCTGGGAATGGGTCACGGAAGTCCTCAAAATCGACCCGACCCGCCTCTGCGTCACGGTTTACCACGACGACGATGAAGCCTTCGATATCTGGAACAAGGTCATCGGCCTCAAAAAGGAAGACATCATCCGCATCCCCACCTCCGACAACTTCTGGACCATGGGCGACACCGGCCCCTGCGGCCCGTGCTCGGAAATCTTCTACGACCACGGCCCCCACATCTTCGGCGACCGCCCGGGCACCAAGGATGAAGACGGCGACCGCTTCATGGAAATCTGGAACCACGTGTTCACGCAGTTCGACCTCCAGAAAGACGGCACCAAAATCCCGCTGAAAAACAAGAACATCGATACCGGCGCAGGGCTCGAGCGCGTCATGGCTGTCGCCCAAGGCGTGCATAGCAACTACGATACCGACGTCTTCCAAAGCATCATCACCGCCGCCGCCAAGGTCGCGGGCACCGAGTACCGCAAGGATGCCGACGGCGACGTCAGCCTCCGCGTCATCGCCGACCACCTCCGCGCCATGACCTTCCTGATGGTCGACGGCGTGATGCCATCCAACGAAGGTCGCGGCTACGTCCTCCGCCGCATCATGCGCCGCGCCATGCGCCACGGGAATTTGCTCGGCATGGACAAACCCTTCATCCACAACCTCGTCCCCACCCTTGTCGGCGTGATGGGTGAGGCGTACCCCGAGCTGCAACGCGGCGCCAACATGGCGATGGATGTCATCAAAATGGAAGAGGAGCGCTTCGGCCGCACTCTCAAGCAAGGCATGGGCCTGCTGGATGAAGCCACCAAGTCCCTCAAGAGTGGCGACACCCTCGACGGCGAAGTCATCTTCAAACTCTACGACACCTTCGGTTTCCCGGTCGACCTCACCAACGATGCCTTGAAAAGCAAAGGCATCAAGCTGGACGAAGAAGGCTTCCAAACTCACATGGAAGCCCAACGCGCCCGCGCCCGCGCCAGCTTCAAGGGCAGCGGCGACGCCAAGCTGTCCGATGTCTGGTTCGATGTTCAGGAAAAGACCGGCACCACCGAATTCCTCGGCTATAAAGTCACCCGCGCCGAAGGTGTCGTTCAAGCTCTTGTAAGCGAGGGCGTGCAGAAAGAGATGCTGTTGGAAGGCGAAAAAGGCCAACTCGTCAGCAACCAAACTCCATTCTATGCCGAGTCCGGCGGTCAGGTGGGAGACACCGGCACCATCACCGGCGACAACGGCCTGTTAGCCCGCGTCACCGACACCCATAAGGTGCTGGATGGCGTCTTCATCCACCACGTCACGGTCGAGAAGGGCGCTCTCCGCGTCGGTAATGCTATCGAGCTGAATGTGGATGAATCCCGCCGCGCCAGCATCGCCCGCAACCATACCGCCACCCACATCATGTTCGCAGGGCTGCGTGAGGTTTTGGGCAGCCACGTCGTCCAGCGCGGTAGCCGCCAAGATGACATGCTGACCCGCTTCGACATCTCTCACCCCAAGGGCGTAACTCCCGAAGAAATTGCCAAGGTGGAAGCCTACGTCAACGCCCGCATCTGGCAAAACCTGCCGGTGGTCACTAAGGTGATCGACAAGGATGAAGCTGTAAAGAGCGGCGCTACCGCCCAGTTCGGAGAAAAATACGGCGATGAAGTCCGCGTGGTTTACATCGGTAACCCTGATAGCGCCAACATGGTGACAGCCGACCTCTGCGGCGGTACCCATGTCGGCCAAACCGGCGAAATCGGCCTGTTCCGCATCACTGGCGAAAGCTCTGTGGCCGCCGGTATCCGCCGCATTGAGGCCGTAACGCACGAAACCGCCCGCCAAAGCTACACCGCCGAGGCCGAACTTCTGAAGAGCCTCGCTCTGCAACTGAAAACCAAAGCGACCGACCTGCCGGAGCGCATCAAAACCCTGCAAACCGCAGGTAAAGCTGCCGCCAAGGCCAGCTCCGCGGTCGATACCTCCAGCCTGCTCAGCAAAGCCGAAGCCTACAAAGGTAGCGGTAAACTGGTGGTATCCGAGGTAACCGGTGCCGACGCCGACGCCCTGCGCACGGCTGTGGAAGACCTCAAGGGCCGCATCGGCTCGGGTGTGGTTCTGCTGGGTAGCGCGACCGAAGGCAAGGTCAGCCTCGTCGCGGGTGTGACCAAAGACCTCTCCACCACCATCTCGGCCGGAGACATCCTCAAAGCAGCCTGCACCGCCATCGGCGGCAAAGGTGGTGGCAAGCCGGAGCTCGCCATGGGCGGCGGTTCCGGAGACCTCGCCGCAGCTCTCTCCGCCGGCCGCGCCGCTCTGTAAAGGTGTTAAAAGAGAAGGGGCCTGCGGGCCTCTTTTCGTGTGCCCTATCTTTTTGCGCACCGCACCACCACAACCTTGCCAACCCTAAAAAATAGGCGGATAACTGCCGCATTATCGCAAGGAAAAGAAAACCTATGACCACCCAGAACGACGTTCCTGAAACACAGGAAACCGAACTTTCGCCCGCCCTCCATTACCACAGCCACCCGCGCCCGGGTAAAATCGAGGTTATCTCCACCAAACCGCTCACCACGCAGGCCGATCTTTCTCTCGGCTACACCCCCGGCGTGGCGGAAGTCTGCATGGAAATCCACCGCGACCCCGAACTCGCCAACCGCTACACCAGCAAGGGTAACCTTGTGGCCGTTATTTCCAACGGTACCGCCGTGTTGGGCCTCGGCAACATCGGCCCGCTGGCCAGCAAACCGGTGATGGAAGGCAAAGCCGTTCTCTTCAAAAAGTTTAGTAATATCGACGTTTTCGATATCGAAGTGAATGAAACCGACCCCGATAAGTTCGTCGATATCGTTGCCGCACTGGCTCCCACGTTCGGTGGTATTAACCTTGAGGACATCAAGGCGCCGGAATGTTTCTACATCGAGCAAAAGCTGCGCGAGAAGCTGGATATTCCGGTTCTGCACGATGACCAACACGGCACCGCCATCATCGTCACCGCCGCGTTCATGAACAGCATCAAGCTGACCGGTAAAGACAAAACCAAAGTGAAGCTTGTGTGCAGCGGGGCAGGGGCCGCCGGTCTCGCCTGCATGAACCTGCTGGTCGACTGGGGCGTGCCCACCCAAAACATTACGCTGGTCGATATCGACGGCGTGATCCATGCCGACCGCGAAAAACTGACCGAGCAACACAAGCCTTTCGCCCATAAAACCAAACACCGCACGCTGGCCGAAGCGCTGGTCGGCGCCGACTACTTCTTCGGCCTCTCCGCCGCCGGTATTCTCAAGCCAGAGATGCTGAAAACCATGGCCGAAAAGCCGGTGATTTTCGCCATGGCCAACCCGCGTCCAGAAATCGACCCCGACCTCGCCAAGTCGACCCGACCCGACGCCATCGTCGGCACTGGCCGTTCCGACTACCCCAACCAGATCAACAACGTACTGGGCTTCCCGTACCTGTTCCGTGGGGCACTCGACTGCGGCGCCAAAACCTTCAATACCGAAATGAAACTGGCCGCCGCCGAAGCTCTCGCCAAGCTGGCACAAAAGGCCGCCGAGCCCGCACTGGCCAGTGCCTACAAGGGCTCCAAGCTCAAGTTCGGGCCGGAGTATCTCATTCCCAAGCCGTTCGATAGCCGCCTGTTGTCCACCATCGCCCCCGCCGTGGCCAAAGCCGCGATGGATACCGGCGTGGCCACCCGCCCGATTGCCGACCTTGCCGCCTACGCCGCGAGCCTGCACTCCACTATCGACCAATCCTTCAGCATCATGCGCCAAATCTATAATCAGGCGCGTGCTAACCCGAAGCGTATTGTCTACCCGGAAGGCGAAGACCCCCGCATCCTGCAAACCGCGCAATCGGCTATTGCCGAAGGCATCGGCCACCCCATCATTCTGGGCCGCCGCGATGTGGTGGAAGCCCAGATCGCCGAACTTGGTCTGAGCATGGTGGAAGGCGATGAGTTTACGCTGATAGACCCGCAAACGGACGCGCAACTGGAAGAGTTCACCGAGGCGTATTACCAAATCCGCCTGCGCGATGGCGTAACGCGCCAAGAAGCCGCCGTGCACTTACGTTCGCGCTGGCTCATCTGGGCGTGCCTCATGGTCAAAATGGGCAAGGCCGATGCCGTTGTCTGCGGTATCTCCGGCCGCCTTATGCGCTACCTGCCGCAGGCCGCGCAAATCATTAACGGCCGTAACGATATTTCTCACATCTACGCCCTGCAATTGTTCATGAGCAAAGACCGCCTGCTGTTCCTGGCAGACACCCACGTGCAAGCCAACCCGACAGCAGAGCAATTGGCCGAAATGACCAGCCTTGCCTGCGCCGAAGTCTCCAACTTCGGTATCAAGCCGCGCGTGGCCTTGCTCTCGCACAGCAACTTCGGTTCCTCCAAAACCAGCCAGAGCGTTAAGATGCAGGAAGCCCGCCGCATCATCACCCAACGTTGGCCGGAAATTTCGGTCGAAGGCGAAATGCAGGCCGATACCGCACTCAACATGGAAGTGATGAGCCGCATCTTCCCGGCCTCGCAACTGGATGCGCCGGCGAATGTGCTGATCTTCCCGGATGTCGACAGCGCTAACATCAGCTTCAACCTGATGCGCATGGTGGCCCCGAACGCCGACTACATCGGCCCCATCATGCTGGGTATGGACCAACCGATCCACATCCTGTCGGTCGATGCTCCCGTCCACCGCGCGCTCAACCTCTCGGCCCTCGCCGTGGTGCACGCACAGATGTCGGAGAACAAGGCCAAAGCCAAAACCCGCAGCGCCGCCCGCGCCGCGTAAGGGGGGCGCAAACAAAAAGGTGGCCTTCGGGCTTCCTTTTTGTTTGGAGAATACCACACCCTACCTTACCAAAACGTTATCAAACTGGCGCAAAAGCTGGCCAAAGCGGGTGTATCGCCCTATAAACCAATCATCATGTAAACACGCATATCAGCACGAGATAGGGGGCCCTCCAATGGTCGAACAAAGCCACTACGTAAACATTCCCCACCGTAACCTGACCGACGACGCGTATATAGAAATCCTCGTGGCGCTGGATGCCACACCGGAGAAACTCGGCGCCCTGCTGGCCGACCTCCACCCCGCCGACATTGCCGACCTGATCGAGCGCCTCCCGCGCGACCACCGCCGCACCGTGCTCGCCAACATTCCGGCCGAGCACTTGGGCGACGTGGTGGCCGAGCTGGAAGAAGGCGTGCAAGAGCACGTCCTGCAAATGCTCCACCCGGACGATGTGAAGCAGGTGATTAACGATCTGGAATCGGACGACGCCGCCGACATCGCGCAGGTGCTGGAAGACATTGCGGATGATGAGGATGTTGACGCCGAAGACCTGCTGGACGACCACCAGCAGAAGAAGCTGCTGGAGTTCGAACCCGACACCGCCGGTAGCCTGATGCAGTTGGAAGTCGCTGCCGCCCTACCGACAGACCGCGTGGAGCAGGTGCTGGCCTACATGCGCTCCGACGCTGAAGACCTGCCGGAAAACCCCGGCACGGTGTTTGTGGTGGATAAACGCCGCAAGCTGCTTGGCACCATGTCCATCAACCGTCTGGTCAAGGCCCCACTCAAGGCCAAGTTAGAAGACGTGATGCGTAAAACACCGCTGACCGTCACGCCGGACCAATCGTCCGACGACGTGGTAAAGGTGTTTGAAAAGTACGACATCCACAACCTCGCCGTTGTGAACAAGCGCGGCCAGCTGCTGGGGCGTATCACGATTGACGACATTCTCGATACCGTCATGGACGACGCCGCATGGCGCCAATCGGCCGCTGCGGGGGTAGACTCTTCCGAAGACTTGTTCGCACCCGCTGTTGTTACCGCCCGCAGCCGTCTGCCATGGCTGGTGGTCAACCTTGGCACCGCCATTGCCGCCGCCGCGGTTATCTCGCTGTTCGAAGACTCCATCGCCAAGCTGACGACTCTCGCCGTGCTTATGCCCATCATCGCTTCCAGCGGAGGTAACGCCACCACGCAAACGCAAACGGTTATCATCCGGGGCTTGGCCACTGGTAGCATTACCCGCCAGAACGCGTGGGCGCTGTTTAAAAAAGAATTCGCCGCCGGCAACATGACAGGCTTCGTCATTGCGTTGCTCATGGCGGTCGGTGTTTGGCTGGTGTTCGGTAACCCGATGCTGGCATTGGTTATTGCCATGGCCACCGTAGCCAACCACGCCATTGCGGCGTTTGGTGGCTGGGTAACGCCGCTAGTACTCAAGCGCTATAATTACGACCCCGCCATCAGCACCGGCGTGATTACTACCACCTTTACAGACGTCGGCGGCTTCTTCGTCTTCCTAGGTTTGGCAACGCTTATGCTGCTGTAATACGTTACGTGTTACTCGCAGCGTAACGTCGTCCAGCATTTTTTAGGGTTATTGTCGGTGCCGCACTCTTGGTCATCATCCATACGGCCCATTTGACCGGGAGAGCTGCATTTGGCACCAAGCCTCTGCACCGTGCCGGTAGCAGACCACCGGTTGGAGTCTTTACCGTAAATGGTCCAGCGATACTCTGGGGTGGCTGCAGGTGTTGCAGGCAAAATGCAGCCAGAACCGTTATAAATGCGCCCTTGCTGGCCACATAGCACAATACTATCCACACTTGCGGCATCAAGGCACTGCGTGCCGGTCCAAATCTTGCGTTGGGCGCCACACGCCTTCATCGCGTTCACGTCGGTTCGTAAAATAGTAACGTTACCATTTGTGGCGGTAATCATGTTCTGTAAAGCGGTCCAGCTCGCCTCGGTGGCAAGCGACCCTCCGGCAGTACGTTCTTGAGCTGTGAGGGAAATGGGGAATAAAAACAAAAGAATGAGTTGAAATCGCATAATTAATAACTCCTAATTGCAACTAATATAAGAGGCACTGCAGGTGTACTTGTTCGCCTTGCCATCAACTTCTTCAGTACTGCAACTGATGCCGTGGTTGCAGCGGCTATTTTCAGTTGTACATTTTCGTCCTGCCAACTCACTACTGCCGCAGGTTCTGCTAGCGTTAACACCATTCAAATCTTGCTGAATCGCGTTCCTCGGTGGGCTCATACCGGTGCGGGAAAAGTTCCCCATGCCAATCCACCGGTTGCCACCCGAGGTAGCGACGCATCCAGTACCATTGAATACCGTGCCAGACTTCCCGCATTGAATAATACTATCCAGCGTTGCGCTATCCAAACATTGTGTTCCAGTCCAAATCTTGCGTTGGGCACCACACGCTTTTATAGCGTTCACATCAGTGCGTAAAACGGTCACATTACCGTTTGTGGCAGTAATCATATTTTGCAAAGCCGCCCAGCTTGCTTCGGTGGCAAGCGACCCTCCTGCCGTAGTTTCTTGGGCATGCGGCGCTGAAGAAACCAAAAGCGTTAATGCGATCAAAAGTCGATAATAGTTCATAACATTCATCTTATTATTCACAAACACGAAGAGACGCGGTGCCTTGATACTCTTTGGTCTTGTCACGGTTTTGTACCGTACGTTGTGTTGCCGAGGCGATGTAATACGTTTCGCCTTTGGTGTTGCATACGCTGCCGAGAGTAGGGTTACCGGACTTTGTATAACCGGCGGCCTTAAGTTTCTTGATAATGGCGTCAAGCTGGCCGTCACGATAATCCGACCACGTTCCGGTGTTACCAAAGCTGCGGGCGACCCAGCGGTATTGCTCGGCGGCTTGCGGTGTTTCGCCATAACAAGAATTCGTTTTCTGGTTATAAACTTTATTAAGCTCGCCACATGCGAGTATTTTATTCAAGAAGTCGGAGTTAGTGCAGCCGGAGTCCGGATTCCAAACCTGACCCAAGCGGGCACAGTTTTTAATGGCTTCAATATCAATTTTAGCAACGGCAACATCGCCCTGTACTTTACCGATAAGCGATTGCAGGGCTGCCCAACTGGCTTCGTTTTGCAGCGTGCCACCCGCCGTTCGCTCTTGTGCAGCCGCCGGTGAAACAAACGCCAAGCCCAAAAGAGCTGACACCGTGAGGGTAACAAAAAGAGTGTTTTTCATAGTTCATTATAGGCGCCAAACCCAATATAACTGACAAAGATATATGGGAAATCAAAGCATAAGCTATTGATGTGTGGCTAAAATGTCAAAAATGAGACATTGCTCGGCGTTAATGCCTCTTTTTCAGACACAATTCCGCCCCGAAATGGCAGAAGGAATAGCGGTTTTCCGCCAGTTCTGCTATATATCCCACGTTAAAAGTACAAGTTGAGAGAGCTGAAAGCGAACCGCATGGCCACTACCCCTCCGAACGTCCCGAATTCCCTGTTATCCAGCAGCGTGATGCCCGTTACCATTGAAGAAGAAATGCGCAAGTCGTACCTCGACTACGCCATGTCGGTTATCGTGTCCCGCGCCCTGCCGGACGTCCGCGACGGCTTGAAGCCGGTACACCGCCGTATTCTCTACGCCCAAAACCTGATGGGTAACGATTACAACCGTAAATACCTCAAATCCGCCCGTGTGGTGGGGGATGTTATGGGTAAATTCCACCCCCACGGCGACAGCGCGATTTACGACGCCATGGCCCGTATGGTGCAGGAATTCTCGCTCCGCCTGCCGCTGGAAGACGGTCAAGGTAACTTCGGTAGCATGGACGGCGACTCTCCCGCCGCTATGCGTTATACCGAAATCCGTCTGTCCCGCGCCGGTTCTGCCATGCTGCAGGATATCGACGAGGACACGGTCGACTTCCAACCGAACTACGACGGCTCCGAGCACGAGCCCCGCGTTCTCCCCACCCGTATTCCCAACGTATTGGTTAACGGGGCAGGGGGTATTGCGGTCGGTATGGCCACCAACATTCCGCCGCACAACTTGGGCGAGGTGGTGGACGGCTGCTTGCACCTGATTGAAAACCCCAACGCCACGCCGGAAGATATTAACGGGATTGTGAAGGGGCCGGACTTCCCCACCGGCGGTATTATCGTCGGCCGCAGTGCCATCGTTACCGGTAACGCCATGGGCCGCGGCAGCGTGGTGGTACGCGGTAAGGCCGAAATTGAAAACCCGGACACCAAGCCGGTCATCGTGATTACCGAAATCCCCTATCAGGTGAACAAAGCCAACCTGGTGGTGAAAATCGCCGAGCTGGTGAAGGACAAGGTCATCGACGAAATCTCCGACATGCGCGACGAGTCCGACCGTTTCGGCGTCCGCGTGGTGGTAGAGCTCAAGCGCGGCGCCAACGCCGAAGTGGTTCTCAACCAGCTGTACAAGCACACCGACCTTCAAACCTCCTTCAGCTACAACATGGTGGTGCTGGATGGCGGTATGCCGAAGCTGCTGGGTGTTCTCCCCATTCTGCGTGCTTTCCTCAACCACCGCGACGAAGTCGTCACCCGCCGTACCAAGTTCCGCCTCTCCAAAGCCCGCGACCGCGCGCATATCTTGGTGGGGTTGGGTATCGCTGTGGCGAACATCGACGAAGTTATCAAGATCGTCCGTAACGCACCGGATCCCTCCATCGCGAAGGACGAGCTGATGCAACGCCCATGGCCGGCCGACGCCGTGCTGCCGCTGCTGGAGCTGCTGGGCGATATGACCGAGCGCACCTCCTACAAACTGTCCGCGGCCCAAGCCCAAGCCATTCTCGACCTGCGCCTGCACCGCCTGACCGGCCTCGAGCGCGAGAAAATCCTGAACGAAGCCGCCGAAATTGCCGACAGTATCCGCTTCTTGCTGAACATCCTGTCGGACCGCAACGTGCTGTTCCAAGTGATTAAAGACGAGCTGATCGAAGTTAAAGCCCTGTTCGCCACCCCCCGCCGTACCGAGATTATCGACGGTGGCGCCGACGTGAACATGGAAGACCTGATTCCGCCGGAAGACATGATCGTCACCTTGAGCTCCGACGGCTACGTCAAGCGCGTGCCGCTGGCCACCTTCCGCGCCCAGCGCCGTGGTGGTAAGGGCAAGGCCGCCGCCAACCTGCGTGAGAACGAGGAAATGGCCAACTTGTTTGTGGCCAACACGCACGACCCCGTCCTGTTCTTCACCAACAAGGGTAACGTCTTCAAACTGAAGGTGTACGAACTGCCGCAAGCCACCGCCACCTCGCGCGGTAAGGCCTTCATCAACCTGCTGCAACTGCAGAAGGATGAAAGCGTGGCTTCCGCCGTGCCGATCCCGCGCGACGAGTCGACGTGGTCCAGCCAGTTCCTCGTCTTCGCAACCCAAAACGGTATGATCCGTAAAACCCCGCTGTCGGCCTACGCCAACGTACGCAGCACCGGTATTTACGGTATGGGCCTGAACGGTGGCGATAAACTGCTCGGCGTGCACCTGCTGCCGCGCATCGTGCCCACCGCCATGGAAGCGATTATGCAGGGCGAAGCTCCAGTAGAAGGCGCCAACGAGGCACCCTCTGCCGCCAGCATCCTCATGTCGTCGCAAAACGGTTCGGCAGTGCGCTTTAGCGCGGCGGATGACGAGATCCGTCCCATCGCCTCGCGTACCTCGACCGGTGTGCGCGGTATGAACCTCCGCCCGGGCGACGCCGTGATGGCCATGCACATCCTCAGTAATACCGAGACGCATATCCTCACCGTCACCTCCAACGGCTACGGTAAGCTCACACCGGCTACCGACTATCCGGAAAAGGGCCGCGGTACCATGGGTGTTATCAGCATCCAAACCACCAACCGTAACGGTAACGTGGTCGCCGCCCTGCCGGTCACGCTGGAAGACGAGATCATGATCGCCACCAACGACGGCCAGCTCATCCGCATGAAGGTGTCCGACATCTCCATCATGGGCCGTAACACCCAAGGTGTGCGCCTGTTCAGCACCAGCGGGTCCGAGGTCCGTCTGGTCACCCGCCTCAATGCAACTCTGCTCAACGGCGGCGCCGACGAAGCCGAGAGCACCGAGGCCGTGACCGACCTGCCGGCCGAAGTCCTCGCCGAAGCCGCCACCGAAGTGGCGACCGAAGCCGAACTGGCCAACGCACCGGAAACCGAAGAAAAGCCCAACTAAGCTTTTCCCCAAAGGTAACGAAAAACGGCCCTAAAACGGGCCGTTTTTTTCTAACTCAACTAATGCCGGTCGTGCCCACGTCCGTGGTGACCACCATGGTGACCATGGTGCCGGTCATTCCAACGGTTGTCACGCCAACCATGGTCACGGTCGTTAAAGCTTAGGTTCACGCCCCACCATAGCGGTGTCGGCTCATAGTACGTGCGGTAACGGGTGCGGTAGGGCACATAAACGGGCTCTTCCTCATACACAATCACGTCTTCTTGCTCTTCATACACCGGCTGGGGCGCAACGCTGCCTACAACACGGGCTTCACCTTCGCCTACAATCTTCCAGCTGCCATCCGGCTGCAAACAGGCGGTGCCGTAGCTATCTTGCACCTTTCCGCCAATCGTCACGCGCCGCTGGTATTCGCGGCAGTAATCGTCGCTGGCGTGCACACTACCCGCTGTGGCCATAGCCAGCGCGGCAAATCCAATTCCGGTAAAGAGAGCGGTTTTCATCCATGGTTGTCCTTCTTGCGTCCTTAAAACGGAAGCTCACACCGCAACCCTGCGCACCGTGCTGAAAAAAGAGGCAAGCGCACCAAAACTAGCTTATACTCATCCCATGCCCCACCCCCAATTCACCCCCTGGGAAAACGCCACCACCGTACCCCAAAGCAGCCGCGCCGGTATGCTGAAGCCGGAATCGCTCACACCAATCACCCTGCTGACAGCCTTGGTAATCACCTTGTGCCTCTGGCCGCATTACGGCATCGCCGCTCTCGCCATAGGGCTAGTCTTAGGCCGCCTTCTGGCGCTAGACCTCACCACCTACACACTCCCCAACGTCTACACCGTCCCGCTCATGGCGGTAGGCTTCCTGCATAGCCTCGTGTTCGGCGGCCTATCGCAAGTGGTTCTGGTCTGGATCATCCTTTTCCTACTCTCACTTACTGCCCGCCGCAGCAACCTCACAATCGGCGTGGGCGGAGGCGATCTCAAGCTCCTCGCGGCCCTCTTTGCCTTCCTTCCGCTTACCGAGGCCTTCTTTGCCATCGCTCTCGGTAGCTTTTTCTGGCTGCCTGTCGCCTTTGCCAAACCCAAGGTGAGCATACCTTTCGGGGTGCCCATCATTCTGGGTTGGACACTTCTTCTGGCACTGCCGGACTTGCCAAACTGGCTGGTTTCCACCATATCCTAATACATGGCCCACAAATGCCCTTGGCCGGAGTGCAACGAAGAAGGCACGTTCCCGGCGCCCCGCAACCCGCGCGATCTCCGTGATCGCCAGTATTTCTGCGGCCCGCACATCAAGGAATTCAATAAACGCTGGAACGGGCTGGAAGGTTTTTCCGAAAACGAGATTTACGGCCTGCAAGACGGCTCGGCCAACTGGAAGCGTCCGGTCTGGAACTCCGGCCTGCAAGGGCAGGGGGCTACTGCCGGACGCGTGGAGCAACCGCGGATAGACCCCTTCGCCGACCCCGACGACCTTTACGGCTTCTTCAAAAGCCGTGTCGCGCGCGAGCGTAGTGGTGAGTCGCTGCCCTCCACCCGCCACCTACCGGCCGATGTGAAGGAATCCTGCGCCATCTTCGGTATCGAACGACCGTTAGAAGCCGTCACCCTCAAAAAGCGTTACATTAGCCTGATGAAGCAGCACCACCCGGACGTGAACCAGAGTGAAGCCGCAGCCGACCAATCCAAGCGCATCAATGTCGCCTACCGTATTCTGGCCGAGTACGCCGAGCGCCAAGGCCTGCGCCCCTCCGTCGCCGACTTGTAGTTTTTGTATACTTGGTGTAGTTTTCCTCCAAAGGACCACCTAAATAGCCCCTGAAGGGCCCCGCACTGCGGGTTTCTGCGCCGGAGGGCGAACTCATGAACAGGATGTTTGTCCTTATCAGGCCGAAGCAACCTATTGCAGCTGTGAAGACGCGTGGCTTTGTAATAAGTGTGCTTATGAGTATTTTTATACCGATTCTTGCACTTTTCACCGGTCATCCATTGATTTTGCTCCTCACTCTACTCAATTCCAGTGTGCTGATATTTACGGGCTTGTATCGCCGTAATACCAGCATTGTAATGCGTACGATCGATCTGCTGACGGAAGATCATGAGCAGCAATACGCTGAAATGATTATGTTTCGAGACCTCTTTCAATCGGAAGGTCTTTACGACGCGGAAGCAGAAGAGCTTTTTGAGGATTGGCAAAGGGTTATGGACACACGGGCAAAACCACTAAGCCTTGTGTCCCAGCGCGTGAAGGCGGAAGTCCCCGTTTGGGAGTTCCGAACCGCAAGGCTGCTCGACTATGTCGATGATCTAGTTGATAGGATCAAGATAGAACAACTTGACGGTAACTGGTCTCTCAAGGTCGACAGCCTGAGAGACAAGGCCTTACTACTCTTCGAAGCCTCGAACAAACGAAAGGCCGGTGCATAGCACCGGCCTTTCGGCATTGGCATCAAGCTAAATCACCAGCTGCTGGCGCAATTCCTCAGGCTTTACCGGCGGCATCGGTTTGCCTTCGGCAGGTGCCTCAGGTATCTCCTGCACGGGTAAATCCATAGGCTCAAACGGCCCTTCAATCCACATGCTCGGGGTTGCGGGTACAATCACTGGTGAGCTGGCGGGGGCGTTGACCTCAGGCTTGGCATCGGCGTTGGGCGTACCCACAGCACGGTCTACCGGTGGCTGGTTCAGGCGGGTCGGCACACTTTGCGGGGCATCCACTTTCCAGTTGCGGGCATCAAGCTGGCGTATGTTCCAGCCAATATCCTGCGCGGCTTCACGGAATACCGATTCCGTCAGGTCATACATCCGCGCGCGGTCACGCTCTTTGCTCGGGCCGCGGCCGTCGTAGTTTTCGCGGCGCTGAATCGGGTCGTAACGGTAGGTACGTATGAATACCACGCTACTATCGGGTCGGCGCACGGTGGCAACCAGTTCGGCGGTCACGCTGTAACGGCCCCAGCTACCACTTAAGAATGTCCCGGTCTTAACCACGGTTTCCAAGCGCTTCAGGTCGAGTTCTACCTTGTAGTGCTTCGGCTTTTTGGTCCGGTAGCTAAGGTATTTGCTCAAAATAGCGGGCACTTGGTGGCTCACGCTGCCCATCAGGGTGTCGGGGTCGTACTGGTAAATCAGCTGGTCGTCGCTTTGCAATTCCATGCTGCGCGGGCGGCGGCTGTCGGTAAAGCGGACAATTTCCACACTAAAGTCGCTGCGCGTCAGCACCAGTTCCTTTTCCGTCGGCGGGCGGTTGGTCCAAACACCGGTCTCATCAATCGGCATTTTGTCGCGGCCGCTGTCGTAAGCGGAGAGGGGGTTGGGCACTTCAATCACGCAGCCCGCGGTAAGGGAGGCTGCGAGGGCGGCTACAAGGGCAAAACCTAACGGACGGGTGGCCCGGTAAGCGTGTTTCCAAAGCTGGTGGCAAACTGTTTGACGCATTCATTCATCACTTTCTGCCACATGGTCGCGTCACGCTTCTCTAAGGTCAAGGGCGAGGCGTCGCGTTGGTCGGCGGGCTGTTGCCAAAAATCCCCCCACATGGTGGCCCATGTGTCCACGTCGCGGCGCATCACCGCATTGCAACGGCCGTTGGTGGCAGCCAATAAACGGCCATATTGGTCGCGCCCTTGCAGGCTCATTTCCATGGTCAGGGCGTAGCTACGGGCGTTTTGGCTGGCTTCATAATAATGCAGAACCACATCAAGTTTTGCAGGCTCACTGGCAAAAATGTTGCGCCCGATGTTCGCGTGCCAGCCGGTCATGAAGTCCTGAATCCGGAACGGCTTGTCGACCATCATGCGCATGTCGTCGTAAGGGCGCTTGTCCACAAAGCCATTCAGGCTAAAATCATAGGCCCATTCGCCCAGCGGCGTTTCCGGCGTAGTGGTGCAACCGCCCACAAGCACGGCAAACGCTAACAAAACAGGCCAAACTGACTGTGCTAGCCAGCGAGTTGCGCGCACACAACCCGTCCGCGTCCGGCTAAATCCTTGAGTATGCTTATGTCTGTCCATGCCGCGGTCCCGTTTTCGGTCGTCTGTTCTTGCAGCAAATCTTGCACGGCGGCGGTCTGTTGCCAACCGGTTTCCACGCACAGCCAGCCACCGGTGCGTAAGGTTCTGGCACCCCATGTCGCTAAGCGGCGGTAAAACAGCAAGCCATCGGGGTTGGCCTCACCTCCGGTCAGTGCCACACGCGGCTCATGCTCGCGCACATCGGCCTCCAGCGCCTCCCATTCGGCATCGGTCACGTAGGGCGGGTTGCTCACCAACATGTCAAACGGCCCATCAATCACGGCGTCCAAACCGTCCTGAACCCGCACCTCCCAACGCCCGGCCTCGGCATAGGCACCTATATTCCCCCGCGCCACATCCGCCGCCGCCGCGTCAATCTCTACTCCCACATAGCTCAGCGCAGGGCGCTCGGCCAATAGCGTTGCGCCAATGCAGCCGCTGCCCACACCCAGCTCCAGCACGCGGGCAGAGGTGCCGCCCAGTCGCTGCAAACAGGCTTCCACAAGGGTTTCCGTGTCAGGTCGCGGAATCAAAACCGCAGGCGTCACAGCAAGCTTCCGCCCATAAAACCACGCATGGCCCAGAATATACTGCAACGGCTCACCACCCATCCGCCGCGCTACCAAGTCCTCTAATGCTGTAGCTTTTGAGGTATCAAAATAGTAATTGTTTAAGTGTATTGAAGAATCATCTTCAAGCTGCATCGCATGTAAAACCAGCTCACGCCCCTCGCGCGGCGCCACATCCTTCACAGCCTGCAAACGCTGCTGAACTTCCCGCGCAACCTCTGCTAACGTTGCCACGGAAGAAGGGCCTTACTCGGCCAACGCCGCCAAACGCTCGGCTTCGTCGGCGCGCTGCAGGGCGTTCAGCAGTTCAATTAGGTTTTTCCCACCCATCATGATGTCCGGCAGGTTGTGCAAGGTCAGTTCAATGCGGTGGTCGCTCACGCGGTTTTGCGGGTAGTTATAGGTGCGGATCTTCTCCGAACGATCGCCACTGCCCACCATCGCGCTGCGGGCGGCGCCACGGGCGGCGGCAGCTTCCTCGCGCTTGGCGGCCAGCATGCGGCTGCGCAGAATCTTCATCGCCTTGTCTTTGTTCTTCAACTGGCTCTTTTCGTCTTGGCACGCCACAGAAAGCCCGGTCGGGATGTGCGTAATCCGCACCGCACTGTCGGTGGTGTTCACACTCTGCCCACCGGGGCCAGAACTCCGGAATACGTCAATCCGCAGGTCCTTATCTTCAATCTTAACATCCACTTCTTCCGCTTCTGGAAGTACGGCTACGGTGGCGGCGCTGGTGTGCACACGGCCTTGGGTTTCGGTCGCCGGTACGCGCTGCACGCGGTGTACGCCACTTTCAAATTTCAGCTGACGGAATACGTTCTGGCCGGATACCCGCGCGATAACTTCGCGGTAGCCGCCTTTTTCCGCCTCGCTGGCGTCCTGAATTTCCACACGCCAGCCCAATACAGCCGCCAAAGCGCTATACATTTTAAACAGGTCTCCGGCAAAAATCGCGGCCTCATCGCCACCCGTACCGGCACGGATTTCCAAAATAATGTTGCGGCTATCGTCTTCATCCTTGGGCAGCAGCATGATCTTCAATTGGTCCTCCATGGCGGGAAGGGTCTGAATGGCCTCTTCATAGTCCAGCTGCGCAAGGTTCTTAAAGTCGTTATCAGCAGTGGGGTCGGCCATGACTTGCTGGGCTTCCTCCTTAGAATCCAACATCTTGATGTAGGTTTTAAACACCTCAACCACGTCCTTCAGGTCCGCATATTCGCGGTTCAGGCTGGTCATCTTACTAATGTCGCTCACCACGCTGGGGTCTTGTAAATCGCGCTCCACAGCGGCAAACCGCTCGAGAATCTTGGTACCTTGCTCACGTAAATCCATATCTGGCTTGTAGCCCAACCCGCCCGTTCCCGCAACTGCCCTGTCAAGAGCTTGTAAATAGGGGGTTGTGTCCCTACCTATAAGTCAACAAGTCATCTAGCCCCTTAGGGGGCCAGAAGCTGAGTTTTATCCACTATCGTTCATTGCGGGGCCAAGTCCCCGATTCTCTACAGCTCAGAAAGGATTCGTCATGAGCACTGTATTCACTGTTGACTTTGGTATAGCATTTTGGGCGATCTTCGTCGCCATTCCGATGTTTTTGGTATTTGGTGCCGTAGTTTCGCTCTACTACGCGCTTAAGTACCGAGAAGCATGGAAGAAGGTTCGTCCGAACCATTCCGATGTCCAACTGCGTGAAGCGCTCGGCGACAGGAATGGCACAGGAGATATCTTGGCGGCCATTCGCGATGCCGTTCAGAAAGAAAAAGACGCGAAAGCAGAAGCCAAGACCAAGACCGAGGCGGCCGAACAGGCCACCAAGGACAAGGACGAAGCGGAAGAAAAGCTCGCGAAATATCGGGCGGGTGTCGCCTCGCTGTCGGCCAAGCCGGCAACGACCGATAAGGAAGCCTTTACGAGTCTCGACTCGCTGGCAACCATCTCGGCAACTGCGCTCGACGTCATGATCGAGCAGTCGGATAGCTTCCGCGAAACGATCGAAGGCGTTCGTGCCGTTCGTCCTGTCAAGGGTCTCCTCGACGTGACGGACAAGCTGACCGGGCGGTTCATCCTCGAAAAGAACAAGGTCACGACAGCTGTTCATGAAATGGATGCTGCCACCCGCAAGGCGGATGGTCTCGAAAAAGAGCTGAAGCTGTCGAGCGACAGCAATAAGCGTCTTCAGACTGAGCTCGACGAAATGCAGGAGCATTCGATCAAGATCGCCAAGAAGGCGCGTGAGATGCAGATTGCACTCAATGAGCTGGTGGAAGCCGGCAAGGTGGGTGACATGAAGAAGATTGCATCTCTGCAGGCTGATTTGAAGTCTTTCGAAAGCTCGATCAAGAGCCAGAAGGATCACTCTGAAGCCATTCTCAAGCTCCAATCGGAGAATGGGAAGGCAATGCAGAATGCATCCGAAGCGGCCAATCGACAGATGGTTGACGTCACCAAGGCTGCACTTTCTTCGATGCGTGCTAGCAACGACAAGAAAGACCGCAATCAGGGTGGTGGCAATGGGCGCAATTCGGGGACTGCTCAGAATTCTTCTCAGAATACTGACACGGCACAACCGGAACAGCCCGCTGCCTAACGGCAACAGCCGAATAGCGACAAAGAAAGGCCCCGGATTTCCGGGGCCTTTCTTTTTGAAACTACATATCGTAGTTGCGCTTGTTCTCGTTCTTTTTGGAACGACGTACACCTTCACGGTTGAGGCGGGCGCGCTTTTCAAAAGGCTTCTCGTGGTAGCGGCGTTGGCGCAGCTCGCGGAAGAGGCCTTCACGGTTCATCAGCTTCTTCAAGCGACGCAGAGCTTGCTCAACATCGTTATGGAAAACATCCACACGTACCATACTATTCACCTGCCTTTTCAAATGTCTGTTAGCATCGCGGCAGACGTGTCGACTGCGCGCGTATGGGGCTATGTGCCTCATTTGTACCGAGAATGCAACTCTTTTTTAGGTTAAGTGTGGCTAACTACTAGACAGCTCGCGCCAAAAGCGAAACTATGCCATCCCCATGGTCCGTAAAAAACTGATGAACACCCTGTCAATTGCGCAGATTTCTGCGGCTTTGCGCCACCCGCGCGACCGCAAGGATGTGTATCAGGATTACAATACCCTGCGCCAACGCTATATTTTAGCCCAAGCCGCCAAGCATTTTAAACTGCGCGATGACGATCCCGCGCCGCTCTACGGCAAAACTTTATTAGATGTCGGCTGCGGCGAATCCCCCATCGGCCAGTTTCTAGCCCTTTCCGGCGCCGATATCACGGCGATAGACTCCGACCCCAAAGTCGTAGCCCAAGCCGAAGCTGCCGCCATCTCCTTCGGCGCCCCCATCACCTTCCACGCAGTGGGGCCAGAAAAGTTACTTAATACCAGCAAGTTCGACATCATACTGGCATTAGACATTTTGGAAGACGCCGAAGACCCCGCCAAACTCATCTGGGTACTAAAGCAAATCCTCGCACCCGGCGGCCTGATCATTTTCTCGCACATCAACCGCAACCCCAAGGCCTGGCTTTATCATATCCTGCTGTCTGGCTATGTCTATCGCCGCACGCAGCCGGGTAGCCGCCTGTTCAACCGCTTCCATAAGCCCCAGCAACTGGCCAGCATGTGCCACAAGGTGGGGCTAAAGCTCACCCATGTGCAGGGGCTTAAGTTTAGCCTCAAACAACAACTGTGGATGACCTCGCACAGCGCCCGCACACGTTACTTGGCAACAGCTATCTCGGCTGCCGACTCAAAACGTTAGAACCGGATTATTCCGGACGCTCGTGCGGCGCGGGCTCTTTCAACATATCTACCAGCTTGCCCTGAGAGTGAAGCTCATACAGGTCATCGCAACCACCAACGCCTTGGCCGTTGATAAAAATCTGCGGAACCGTACGCGCACTCGGGCGGCGTGCCAGCAGTTCTTCCAGCTTGGCGGGCTCGCTGGTCAGGTCAATTTCGTTATAGTCGGTAATCAACTGGTCCAGCAACAGCTTGGCCTTATCGCAGTAGGGGCAGTAATCTTTGGTGTAAATTTCAACGTGGGCCATGGTGTCGTTTCCTTATTAAATCGTGCGTGCTCGCTTTATACATAACTTAACACGCAAATGCCACAGCAGGTTCCGGCAATACGGGGCAGGGGCTTGTCGCAATGGCGGAAAACAGCCATCATAAGCCAAATAACAAAGGGCGTTAGCCCTTAATAAAGAAGGATTATCCGAACAATGGCCGCCGAAATCATCCTCAGTCCCGCCGAGAAAAAGCTCGCCGAGCCGTTTATGAAATGGCTGCAACCGGAGCGTATCGCCGGTAAAAAGGAGCTCGTCATCAACCGCCCCGGCCAAATTGGCTACGAAGCTTACGACGGCTCATGGACCTTCTACGAAGACGAAACGCTGGACATGGACCACCTGTTTGCCTTCATGAACCTACTGTCCGAGCGCACGGGCCAAACCTTCAACATGGCCAACCCCATTCTCTCGGTCAAACTGCCGGGCGGCCACCGTGCGCAATTTGTGGCGGGCCAGCAAAACGCGCGTGGCTTTACCCTCGGCGTGCGTTTGGCCAACGTGCGGGAGTTCGACCTGAACAGCTACGAAATGCCGGAAGACGAGCGCCAACTGCTCATCCAAACCATCCAGTCGCAAAAAACCATCCTGATTTCCGGCGGTACCGGTACCGGTAAAACCAGCTTCATGAACGCCTGCCTCAAGCACGTACCCATGCACGAACGCCTGGTGGTGCTGGAAGACGTACCGGAACTGCGTTTGGTGCACGACAACTTGGTGCACTTCCTCTTCGCCAACTTTAGTAAGGGGCAGGAAGGCGGGCGCCAAGCCGCAGTGAACGACCTCCTCAACGCCACCCTGCGCCTCCGCCCAGACCGCATTATCATGGGGGAAATCCGTAAGGAAAACGCCTTTACCTTCTGTTCGGCCATCAACACCGGCCACGCGGGCTCCATGGCCACTATCCACGCTAACTCTCCAGCAGGGGCCATCGACGCCGTCATCAACCGCGTCATGCTGAACGGCGACACCACCGAATCCGCCATGCAAATCCTCCGCCGCCAACTGGAAGGCGATATCTTCGGAGTCGCGCAGCTCGAGCGCCTGCCGGGCCGCAACGGCGCCCGCTTTGTGCGCCTAAAACCCTAAGGCGGTGGCCTAACGTAACCCCCTGTGCGCAGGGGGTTATTTTTCCCCTTGCGTCCACACTCAATACCCCGTAAACGCACTTTTAAGCATGCGTCCTAACTAAATAGAACGCACGTGACTCACCGATACATTCAGCACTAACCGGCGGGGACCGGACATGATACACGTTCTTACACGCGGCACATTTGGCCTTATCACGCGCAATAAGGCGACACTGGTGGGAGACACACCACACCAAAACGGGACCAGCCTGATTCAAATTCCAGGCGGTAAGAAAAATCCGAACGACGACGATGATCCGATTGCGATCTTCTACCGAGAACTACCAGAGGAAGTGGCGTTTCAAGGTCCTCTTCGCTTGGAGCTGGTATTCAGCGAGCCTCTCGTGCAGTTCTTTGATCCTACTACCCGTATGATTCTTACCTCGCCGTCCATCGCGCGGGAAATGGATATCCGTTATACCTATCGCTTCGAGGCTATCGGTAGCGGTCGGCCTGTGTTTGCAGGAGATGAGGGCTTTCTCGCCCCCCGGTTTGTTCCGCAAACCGATCTGGAAAAACTTGAAGCTGGTACCGAGATTCGTCACAGCACGAAAGGGGCAATTAAAGCTTACGCAGGCAAGGGGTCATGGCCCCGTCTTCCGGCCAAGCTGAAGGAAGCACCCTTCGGCACTCTCGAAGACCAGTTTCGCATTCAAGGCTTTTCCGACGCCTTTATCGAAGCCGAGGTCGGTCCTATCCGTGCCGCACAGTCGGCTCAACCTCGGCTGCGGCTTGTCCGCGCCTAAGCAACACGTTAAATCCCGCCGCCAGATTCAATCTGGCGGCGTTCTTTTTGTACCGCCTCGCTACGTTGTGTATGCAGAGCTTGCGTGCAAAGCGATACCGGAGTAAGGGAAAGCTGGAAGTATCATCTGCCCTCTTGAACGTGAGGTTGCCATGCAACGGACCGAAGTCTTCATTAAAGGGGCTGATGGAATCTACTACATCGCCCCCGATAAATTCGCCCCAAATGGGGTGAGAAAATACACTATTGCGAAGGATGGATTCATCATCCCGATGCAAATCAACGCACATGCTCTCGATTCTCCGGATATCGAGGGTGTGTCTGCCGACCACATTTGTGTGGGCATAGACACCATCAGCAACCTCCTCAGCTACTGGGGCGGTGGTGTGGAAAAAGGCGAAACCCTTCAAGCAGCAATGCTGAACGAGGGGGCCGAAGAGTGCGGTGAAGGGCGCGACGTACGCATCATTCACAAACGCATCATCACGTTCGCCAGCCTGAATGACAAATGGCAGAGGGAAAACGACGATATGCCGACCGAAGAGCCGGAAGTAGGTCTTCCTTTCAAGCTGCGCACGGTCTTGCGTGTCGCATCAAGAACGCTACCCGTGCAGCAAGAGCCTCTGGAAAGGAATGTCTACCCAGAGTTTCTTCGTCCACGTTACGAACCCACCAGTAACCTTCTGGTTGGTCATAGGCTGATCCGTAAAAGTTGCCAGTATGCTCTTCAAAAGTCGCTTGCCCTTGGCAATCTGATGATTGAGACATCCGGGCCCGCGGTTCAGCCAGACATGGAGATGCTGGCCTTGGAGTGGCAGAAGATGCACATCCATCCCGCCATCATCGACTATTACTGCGGCGGCTACGGTAACATCCCGTCGCTGCGGGAAAAGTATAAGGCGCTGTACGGCGACATCATCGCGCCTGTCATGCTGAATATGGAATATCAGGAGCAGGGCCTCACCCAGCTACTGCGGCATCCTCTCCCAAATGATGCGGAAATCCGTCAGCATTGGCAGGACGGCCGCGAGGATGCCGCCCACCACGGCAACCTGTAAACACGAAGCAAAGCCGCCGGTATATCCGGCGGCTTTTTGTATTAAGCGCTCTCGCCCTTTACCATCTCATACCCGTCCATCGCGGCTTTGCGCGCCGCCTCATGGTCTACAATCGGCTTTGGGTAAAGGCTGGTGCCATACTCGGGCACCCATTTTTTAATGTAGGAGTCTTGCGGGTCAAATTTTTCAGCCTGGCTGGTCGGGTTGAAAATCCGGAAGTACGGCGCCGCATCGGCACCGCTACCCGCCACCCACTGCCAGCCGCAGGCGTTGTTGGCTTGGTCGGCATCCACCAACGTGTCCCAAAACCATTTTTCACCCTCGCGCCAGTCAATCCGCAGGTGCTTTATCAAAAAGCTCGCGGTTACCATCCGGACGCGGTTGTGCATCCAGCCGGTGTGCCATAGCTCGCGCATACCGGCATCTACCAGCGGGTAACCCGTTTTGCCCTTGGTCCATGCCTCAAAGTCGGCGGCCGCTTTGCCTTCCAGTTTGCGCCACGGGTAAGCGTCAAAGTTCTGCTTCCAGTTTTGCTCAACCATGGTCGGGTAGTGGTACAGCAATTGGTGGCAAAACTCGCGCCAACCCACCTCGCTCAAAAACTTATCGCAATTGGCGCCGGCATGTTTTTTGGCTTCCACCCATATCTGCCGCGGAGAAATCTCACCAAAGTGCAAATGCGGGCTCAGCTTGCTGGTGTAAGGTTTGGCGGGCAGGTCGCGGCCATTCGCATAATGCTGCAATCCATTGGCTAAAAAGTGCTGCAAGGTCTTATGGGCACCGTCTTCACCCGGCTGCCAGAGTTTATCCCAGCCCGCCGCCCAATCCGGTTCGTTCCGGCTCGGGTAAAACGTCACGCTGTCGCTGGCAACACCTTCATGCCACGTAACCTGTGGCGGAGGGTAGGGGATTACACCACGTGCTTCCAACAACCCCACACAGGTTTTCCAAAACGGCGTGAATACCTTGAATTCCGTCCCGCTGCCATTTTTCACTTCCCACGGTTCCAGCAGCAACGCACCGTTAAAACTCTCTACCTCTACCTTGGCATTTTCGCGCAGCAGGCTCTTCAAATCCTTGTCCGAGTTCACGGCCCAAGGTTCATAGCAACGGTTCCAGCACACCCCATCGGCGCCGGTCTCGGCAATCAGGTCATGCAGTACCTTGGCGGTCTCGCCACTCTTGATAACAAGCGGAATCTGTTTTCCCAAAGCGGCTAAACTTTGCTGCAACCACCATTTGGTCGCCCCTCCGGCCAACCGCCCACGTGTACGGTCATGAATATACACCGGCAGCACCTTGCCGCGCTGTGCGGCCCATACCAGTGCGGGGTTATCGCTCAGCCGCAGGTCTTGCCGCAGCCACCAGATGGTAATATGAGAATGTGTCATCGGCGGCCATACTGCCAAACGCAGCGGGAGCTGTAAAAGAAAATAGCGTTTTGACTGCGTTAATCGCGCTGCAACGCGTCGAGCACACCCTGCAAAATCACCGCTGCCGCACCGGCGTCAATCTGGCCTACGCTGTCTTTCTTGCTGTTGCGGGTCTGGCGGCCTTGGCGCTGTTCAAAGTAGGCGCTTTCCACCTGGCGGCTGGTCAGGCGCTCGTCCCACAACAATACCGGCAGGCCTAGTTCCTTCTCAATCAGGTCGGCCACACTGGTCACGGCCGTCGCAGTAGGGCCAACACTGCCATCCATGTTGAGCGGAAACCCGAGCACAACACCACCACAACCGGCGGTCTTTTCCCCCAGTATCTTAACCTTTAGCTCGCCCCACGGGCGCGGCCAGAGCCCGCGCACCGTAGCCAAACGGCGGCCACTGTCGCACGTGGCCACACCCACGCGCTTGCCACCCATGTCCAAAGCCAGCAGTTTTCCGCTGGTGGGCAGGGCTTTTACAAAGTCTTGGGGGTTGCGTGTTACCATGCTCTGGGGTTAAGGTGCATACCGCTTGTTGTCAAGCAATTACACGTTATTCAAGAACGAGGGGAGTACATCCATGACACTGGAAACAAAAGATATTGAGAAATTAGCGACCCTCTCGCGCCTCAAATTCAATGCCGAGCAAATTCCCGCCTTTGCCAGCGAGTTTGAAAACATTCTGCAATTCGTCGGCCAAATTCAAAGCCTCGATACCAAAGGCGTGCCGCCATTGACCACCACCGCCAACATCAGCACCAGCCCCGAGCGTGCCGACGTAGCCGTTATTCCGGCCAACCCCACCGCCCGCCGCGACGAACTGCTGGCCAACGCCCCGAAATCCGAACTCGGCTTCTTCGTCGTGCCGAAAATCGTCGAATAGTCGGATATTTCGTAAAAATATGAGCAAAATTCCCGCCCACGCGCAATGCGTCTTCAAAGGCGAGATTTTTGACGTCTACCAATGGCTGCAAACCATGTACGACGGCAGTACCAAAACCTTCGAATGCCTGAAACGGCCAGACACCGTCGTGGTCATCCCCACTCAAGGCGACGCGGTATTTTATGCCGAGCAGGAGCAACCGAACAAAGGCCCATACCTCAGCCTGTTCGGTGGCCGCATGGAAGACGGCGAAGAGCCACTGGAAGCCGCCAAGCGCGAACTTCTGGAAGAAACCGGATTTGTATCGGACGACTGGGAACTGCTCGTCAGCAACCCGTTCCGTGGCAAAATCGAGTGGACGATTCACTACTTCATCGCCCGCAACTGCCGCAAGGTGGCCGAGCAAACGCTGGATGGCGGCGAGAAAATCACGATTCTTTCCACCGACGCCGATAGCTTTCTGCAGAACATTGTCAGCGACGCCCGCTTTTACGAGCCAGAGCTGAAAGACGCCGTCTACTCCGCCTTCAACCCCGCCAAAGCCCAAGAATTCAAAACCAAGTTACAACCGAAAGCCTAAAAGACCATGAGCCAGGACCTTCTCACTCTCACCGCCACCGAGGCCCTTTCCAAACTCCACAGTAAGGAAGTTTCGTCTGTCGAGCTGACCCAAGCTCACCTCAGCCGTATCGAGTCCCGCAAGCACCTCAACACCTACCTCACGGTCAACACCGAAGGCGCACTCAGCGCCGCCAAGGCCGCCGACGCCGCCATCGCCAAGGGCGAAGTCGCAACGCTCACCGGCCTGCCGCTGGGTATCAAAGACCTCTTCTGCACCAACGGTGTGCGCACCACCGCCGCCAGCAAGTTCCTCGATAACTTCGTACCGGCGTACGAAAGCACGGTTACGCAAAAGCTCTGGAACGCCGGCGCCATCAACCTCGGCAAGCTGAACATGGACGAATTCGCCATGGGCGGTAGCGGAGAAAACTCCGGCTACGGCCCCAGTCGCAACCCTTGGGATGACTCCCGCGTACCCGGTGGCTCTAGCTCCGGCTCCGCCGCCGCGGTGGCCGACTACCAGTGCTACGCCGCCACGGGGTCCGATACCGGCGGCTCCATCCGCCAACCCGCCGCCTTTACGGGCCTCGTTGGCATCAAGCCCACCTACGGCCGTTGCTCACGCTGGGGTATGGTCGCATTTGCAAGCTCCCTCGATCAAGCCGGTTTCCTTACCCGCACGGTGGAAGACGCCGCGCTGCTGATGGAAGTCATCTCCGGTCACGACCCGAAGGACAGCACCAGCAGCCCGCAAGCCGTACCGGCATGGCGCGAAAGCTTGGGCAAACTCAGCCTCAAAGGCCTGCGCATCGGCCTTCCGAAGGAATACTTCATTGAAGGGCTGGACCCCAAAATCCGCGAGATTATCGAAAACGCCACCCGCCAGTTCGAAGGCGAGGGGGCTATCATCAAACAAATCAGCTTACCGCACACCCAGTACGCGCCTGCCGCTTACTATATTGTGGCTCCGGCCGAAGCCGCCTCCAACCTGGCGCGCTACGACGGCATCCGCTACGGCGTCCGTGTCGAGGGCAAGAACCTGGTGGAAACCTACCTCAACAGTCGCAGCGCTGGTTTTGGTGCCGAGGTAAAGCGCCGCATCATGATCGGTAACTACGCCCTCAGCAGCGGCTACTACGACGCCTTCTATACCAAGGCCATGCAAACCCGCACGCTCATCTCGCAAGACTTCGACAAGGCGTTTGAAGACGTGGACGTGATCTTCGCACCCACAGCTCCCACCGCCGCCTACAAAATCGGCACCAACAGTGCCGACCCCATCGCCATGTACCTCGGCGATGCCTTCACCATTCCCACCTCGTTGGCAGGCCTGCCGGGCCTCTCCATCAATGCGGGCACGGTAGAAGATTCAGGCGTGCGCCTGCCCGTCGGCCTGCAAATCATCGGCCCGCGCTGGAACGAACAAATCATCCTACAAGTTGCCCATGCATGGGAGCAACTTGCCGGTGTGACCCAACCGCCGTTTGTCGCTTAAAAATTATCAGAGAAAGAACCTGAAATGGCCAACATCGTTATTACTTACCACAGCGGCTACCACCATACCGAGGCTGTGGCGCTGGAAGTCGCCAAAGGCGCCGAAGCTGCTGGCGCGAACGTCATCGTCCACAATGTAGAAAACCCGGTCGACCGCCTCTGGAACGACCTTGCCGCCGCCGATGCCATTATCTTCGGATGCCCCACCTACATGGGCAGCGTCAGCGCAGGCTTCAAAAAGTTTATGGAAGAGACCGTCAAGATTTGGACCGCACAGGAATGGTCGGGCAAATTAGCCGCTGGCTTTACCAATTCCGGCAGCTTGAGCGGCGATAAATTTAACACCTTGACCGACCTCTCGGCGTTTGCCGCCCAGCACGGTATGCTGTGGGCCGGCACGGGCTTGCTGCCAGATAGCAAGAACGAGCAAGGCGAAAACATTAACCGTTTGGGCAGCTGGCTGGGCCTGATGACGCGTTCCGAAAACGCTCCCGCCGACCAAACTCCGCCACAAGATGACCGCGCCGCAGCCCGTGCCTTCGGCGCGCGCATCGCGTCGCTTGCCCAACGTTGGTCTTCTGGCAAACTCGCTGCTGCCGCATAAATAACTATAACAATTAGGAATTGTATCATGAAAATCGCCCTCATCTCCGGCTCCCACCGCCCCACGGGTAACAGCGGCCGCATTGCCAAGCATATCGAAGCCCAACTGCAAGGGCAGGGGCACAGCACCTACCTGCTAGACCTCGCCACGACAGAGCTCCCGTTCTGGGACGAAGGCCTGTGGGGCATGGAAGGTCTCTCGGCCAAGTGGGAAAAGGTCTGGAACCCGATCAAATCGGAACTCGACTCCGCCGATGCCTATATCGTTATCGCGCCGGAGTACCACGGCATGGCCCCCTCCAAGCTCACCAACTTCTTCCTGCTGCTGGGCAATGGCGACACCGTGGCCCACAAGCCCGCGCTGCTGGTCACCGTCAGCGCAGGTGTCAGCGGTGTCTATCCGGTGTCCGAGCTCCGTTCCTACAGCTTCAAAAACAACCGCATGGTCTACCTGCCAGAGCACCTGATCATCCGCAACGCCAGCGAGATTTTCATCGACAACGTCAAGCCGGAACACCAAGCCACCCACGACTATCTGGTCGAGCGCCTCGAGTGGCAATTGCGCATGCTGGCCGACTACGCCGAGGGCCTCAAAGCCATCCGCGCCAAAGGTAACACCAAAGTGCCATCCCCCAAATTCGCCAACGGCATGTAATCAGGAGAATTAAATAATGTCTCTCCCCCACAACTACGAAATGGTCATCGGGCTGGAAGTCCACGCCCAAGTCACCACCAAGTCCAAGCTGTTTTCGGGCAGCAGCACGGCGTTTGGTTCCGAGCCGAATACCCAAGCGAACGAGATCGACCTCGGCATGCCCGGCATGTTGCCGGTGCTGAACGCAGGCGCAGTCGATGCCGGTATCAAACTCGGCCTTGCCATCGGCGCCGACATCAACATGCACAGCGTCTTCGCCCGCAAAAACTACTATTACCCGGACCTCCCGAAGGGCTATCAGATCAGCCAGTACGACCAACCCATCGTGCTGGGCGGTAAGCTCAGCATCGACATGGAAGACGGTTCCAGCCGTACCATCAACATCACCCGCATGCACCTCGAGGAAGACGCCGGTAAAAGCATCCACGATATGGGTAGCGGCGGCACCAGCTTCGTCGACCTCAACCGCGCGGGCGTGCCACTGATGGAAATCGTCTCCGAGCCG
This sequence comes from Alphaproteobacteria bacterium, assembly GCA_027485835.1. Lineage (GTDB taxonomy): Bacteria > Pseudomonadota > Alphaproteobacteria > UBA2136 > UBA6156 > UBA6156. The sequence goes on along the minus strand of JAIXQG010000001.1, from coordinate 438,427 downwards.
GAAATCCGCACTCCGGAAGAAGCAGGCGCCTACATGAAGAAATTGCGCACGCTGCTGCGATTCCTCGAAATCTGCGACGGCGACATGGAAAAAGGCAACTTGCGCTGCGACGCCAACGTATCCGTCCGCAAAATCGGTAGCACTGAACTCAAAACCCGTTGCGAAATCAAAAACCTCAACAGCATCCGCCACGTGATGAACGCCATCCAGCACGAGGCCGAACGCCAAGTAGAAATCTGGGAAAAAGGCGGCACGGTAGACCAAGAAACCCGCCTATGGGACCCCGACCTCTCCGAAACCCGCACCCTGCGCAGTAAGGAAGACGCCCACGACTACCGCTACTTCCCGGACCCCGACCTGCTGCCGGTGAACCTCGACGCCGCGCGTATCGAAGCCATTAAGGGCACCATGCCGGAGCTACCAGACGCCCTCCGCGACCGCTTCATGAGCGACTACGGCCTCACACCCTACGATGCCAGCCTGCTTACCTCGGAAAAAAGCTACGTGAGCTTCTACACCGACATGCTGAAAAATGGCGCCGACCCCAAACTGGCCTCCAACTGGATGACCGTCGAACTCTTCGCCGTGCTGAACAAAAGCGGCAAAGACCTCGACGAAAGCCCGATTTCGGCAACCCACATGGGAGAACTGGTAAGCCTGATCACCTCCGGCAAAATCAGCGGTAAAATCGCCAAACAGGTGTTTGCGATTATGCTCGAAAACGCCGAGAAGGGCAGCGTCATGGCTCCCTCTGCCATCGTCGAAGCCCAAGGCCTCACGCAAATTTCCGACGAAGGGGCGCTCAAGGCCATCTGCGAAAAAGCCGTGGCCTCCAACCCCGACGCCGTTGCCAAGTTCAAAGCCGGTAACGACCGCATCTTCGGTAGCTTCGTCGGCACGGTCATGAAGGAAACCAAAGGCCAAGCCAACCCGGAGCTGGTCAATAAACTCCTGAAAGAAGCTATCGACGCTCATGCGTAGAGTGGTAAAACACCAAAGCAAAACGCCGCCCTCTCGGGCGGCGTTCGCATTTCGTTAGGCAAGAACAAAACTGTTCTTGTAGTTCTGGTCCCCATCAACCTGTCGGAACAGGCGGACCAGTGCCCGGGTATCCTCGTGTTGGGGAATCGTCGAGTCTTCCAGCTTTTCAGCCAGTTTGAGCAGGCGATCACCGAGCACCGTATTGCTGCTCCACGTCAGCCTTAACTCGTCAGCCGAAAGAACTTCGAGTTCAAACTTCCGCGGGCGTTTTACACCGACATGCACCTTGATCGAGGCCGTCAGCGACGGATAATGGACGCTGATACTCACCTTCACGTCCTGACGAACAACCTGCAGGCTATCCTCGCTGGAAGTCTGAAAGCATCTGGAAAAAGCCTCCAGATGAGAGTTCTTGGTCATGGTATCCTCCTTAAGATTTCCAGTTCAGCTCAAGCCGGTAGTGGTCCTTAAAGGCAAGGTCACCGCCAACCTGCCGGAACAGTGCGGAACACGCACCGAGCAGGCCGGAATCACCATCCGGATGAATATCCAGCTTTTCAGCCAGAACTAACCAGCTAGGCGCCTTGATAGACGGCGCTTCAGGCCCATCAGTAGTCGTCAGGGCCAAATGGCCCTCAGCTGTCTGGCCAACCAGAACCAAACAACTTTCCGACGTCTCGATGTCCGTAACGTAGATCATCATCACGTTCGGAATCGACTGCTGATTCGTGTAGATGATGTACTCCTGTTTCACATCGACGAACCTCAGCGGCTCGTCATCAGGCGCGGCAAAGAAGTTATTCAGCACCGCGAACTGGTTTACATTAGTCATCGAAGTCTCCCTTAACAGTGTAAGCACCGGCATAACCGGCATCGCCGCCGATCTGCCTCATAAGAATGAGAGAAGTCACCTGCAGATCAGTGGGATTGACCAGATCAGGCTGATCGAGCTGTTCGGCAAGGTGCAGCCAATCGTGAGCGTAAACGTCTGTCGGCATGCCCGCCACACCCGTAGGCTGGGTGTGCAGCGTCGGGCAACCTTCCCGTTCAACCAGACGAACGATCATGGTCTTTCGGGTTGCCGCACCGTAGCGCACGGATACCTTGTTCAGGTCGAACCAGACCCAAAGGGGCTGGGAGAAGTGTGGGTGAACGAGCAAAAGCTCATTCGCATGTCCTGCTTCCGGAAAAGCAGTACGAAAAGGCTGTGTAAGAATGTTACGTTCTTGCGCCATAGGAACCTCCTGTGCATGGCGTTAAGTTTGAGAGATAATTAGTATACATATAGCCCATAAGCAACCAAAATCCCCAACCCTGCCCAAGTTTCCACCCCCAAAATCAACAGAAACTCTTGCAAGGGCAGGGGCGTTGGGGTATCACGGGGCAGTCCTCGCCGGATAGTTTCGGCGTACCGTTAAGATGATTAACGACCAATAAATAAGGGAAACGCTATGAGCAAAGCCAGCCAACTCATCCGCTTCGGCCGCGATGTCCGCACCGAAATCAGCCGCATCACGTGGCCCACTTGGCCGGAAACCCAGCGCCTGACCCTGATGGTCGTGCTGCTGGCCACCCTCATCGGCATTTATCTGGCACTGGTCGATACCGCCATCGGCGCCGCCCTTGCCGTCATCTTCGACATCAAATTCTAACTTTAGGAAATTCAAGAGAAAGCCCGCCCCATGGCCACCAAGACCGAGAAAAACGTCGATATCGTCTCCGAGCGCAAGGCTCTCGCCGCCAAATCCGGCAAACGCGCTGCCGAAAAGCCCAAGGCCGAAAAGCCCGCTGCTAAAAAGACAGCCGTAAAGAAGACAGCCTCCAAGGCCGCCAAGCCCTCCACCGGCAAGTCCGGCAAGGCGAAGGACGCCGAAGTCCGTCTGGTATGGGCTCCCCAACCGGTAGAAAACTCCCGCTGGTACGTCGCCCAAACCGCCAGCAACTACGAAAAGCGCGTGCAAACCCTCATCCGCGAGGCCGTGCTGCTGCAAGGCATGCAACGCTTTGTAGAAGACGTGATGATCCCGACCGAGCCGGTGGTAGAAGTCAAAAAGGGCATCAAGGTCAACACCGACCGCAAATTCTTCCCGGGCTACGTACTCATCAAGTGCAACCTGACCGACGACGTCTGGCACTTGATCCGCTACACCCCGCACGTCACCGGCTTCTTGGGCTCCGAGCGCGGTAAAAAGCCGTTCCCGATCTCCGAAACCGAAGCCCAGCGCATCCTCAACGTGATGGTCAATGGTGCCGAAAAGCCTCGCAGTCTGGTTTCCTTCGAAGTGGGCGAAAACGTCCGCGTTATGGAAGGCCCGTTCGCCAACTTCCAAGGGGCTGTCGAGCTGGTCGACGACGACAAGGAACGCCTCACCGTCTCCGTCTCCATCTTCGGCCGCGCCACCCCGATCGAACTGGACTACAACCAAGTCGAAAAAGCCTAAGGCTAAAAACAGGAGAGGGGCCCAACGGGCCCCATTCCTTTACGCTAAGGTATTCTGGTAAACCTCCGAGATGAAGGCGACAAAAAAACCTGCCCAAGTCAGAAAGTAAATGACTTTCATAACCGGGCGACCTGCCTTGCGCATGCTGCGCAAGGCAACAATTGCAAAGCAAAGGTAAACAAACCACCACAACATGGTGCGCTCCTGTGAAAAGGGTATAGATCGGGCGGGTGCCCGTTTTTCACATCCTTATGAAAACCCGTACAAATCTAAAACCGAAAACCTAACAGCGGCGCCACATAAGGCATCCCGTACTCATTCACCACCGGCAACGTCGCCAACATGCACGCCAGCATCACGGCTATGGCAAAGGCAAACCACAGCGCAATCCATACGCCTTCCGGCAAAATCTTGAAGATATCCGCCAGCGCCGCGCCATCGCCTACATCCTGCCCGTCAATCAGTTGCAGCGGCGCCCGCACGGCGTTCAACATCACGTAAATCCCCGCAAACTGCAAAAACAGCGGCAGAAACACATTCGAAACCTGCAAAACCGCCAGTAAATAGACGCTGGAGATAATCATCAGAATAATCCACGTCGTCAGGTCCCGCGCCCAAAACACAAACACCGCCGCCAAAATCCCTAATTCCACATACAGCCACCATGTCACGCCCTCGGCGCCCACCAGCCAACCGGCCATATACAAAAAACCGCCCCAAAGGCTGGCACCTGCATATCCCGCCAGCAAGGTAGGTATCCGCCACCCGCCGCGTGTGTAGCAGCAACCGGCGCCGTTCCATTCCAGCTCGATGCGCGCTATTTTCCCACCCGTTAGTACACACGCCATGCCGTGACTAAACTCGTGGTAAAATGTCTCGGCCCACTTCAGCGGCCATCCTAAGCGGCTTTTACTAAGGGCGAGCGAAACCCCCACCATCGTGGCAAACAAAAACTCGGCCCACCACCGCCCGCCAACATTGATATCGAAAAACTCCATCACCAAGCACTATCCCGAAAACACGGGCGTACAGCAACCCGTGGCAACGTTTACCGCTTACCCTTATTGCCTTTTTTAGCACGCCCCAACGGGTGCCCCATGGTGGTGCCACTCGTGCTCCGCTTGGGCTTTTTGCCAAAACTCCGCGGGGTGTGTACCCGCTCCGGTTTGGCCGCAGGCATCACCGGCGTACCGTCTTCTTTAAAACTGCGCGGGCGCTCTTCCTTATAAATCGGAGTAGCACCCTCATTCAATCCAAACGTCAAACGCCCACCTAAGGGGTCGGCTTCGCGCAGCAGCACATCCACCTTGGTGCCCACGCGCAGCGTGCCTTTGCCGCGTGTTTTACGCCAGCAGCTCATGCTCGCCACATACACCCAGTCGCGGCCCAAATCCCACTTCGGCAGTAAGCCCTCGGCCACGCCATCCACCGCAATAAAGCAGCCGAAGGGCACCACCGAAATCACAATCCCCGTAAACGGCTTGCCCACCAGTTCGGTAAAGTGCTGGGCCACAAGGCGGTCGCGGCTTTCCCATTCGGCTTGCTGGCTTTTGCGCTCGGTGGCGTTAATCAGTTCCGCCACACGTGCCAACCCCAGCATGGCTTCCGGCTCGGCGTCAGCCTTCACCTTGTTCTCCATGGCATTCAGCAACGCACGGTGCACCACAAGGTCGGCATAGCGGCGTATCGGGCTGGTAAAGTGGCTGTACAGCGGCAATGCCAAACCATAGTGACCAATATTCGCAGGGTCATACTTCGCCTGCTGCTGGCTTTGGAGAATCGATCGCAACAGCGTCTGCGCAGCAGGGTGGCCATTCACCTGCGCCACCAGCTTGGCCCACGCCTTGGGGCCGCCATGGGCAGGGGGCACGGTAAAGCCCAAGGGGCCTAAACTGGCGCGTAATGTTTCCAGCTTTTCCTTTGTGGGCTCAGGGTGAATCCGGTACAGCCCGCCGCCACTCCGGCTCAGCATTTCTGCCGCCGCCACGTTGGCCAAAATCATCAATTCCTCAATCAGGCGGTGAGCTTCAAGGCGCAGGCGGGTGCCCATCTTGGTAATCTTGCCATCCTTTACTTCCAGCTTCACTTCCGGAATATCCAAATCCAGCGCGCCACGCTTTTCGCGCGCTTCCGCCAGCACTGCATAGGCTGCGCGCAGGCGGTTGAGGCCCTTCGTCACCTCCGGCTTCACACCGGCATCCTGCCCATCAAAATGCGTCTGCACCTGCTCATACGTCAGCCGTGCGGCGCTATGGATGCACCCGCGCCGGAACGTATGCTTGCGTAACCGCCCGTTCAGATCAATCCACATTTCGACGCCCAGCACCGGCCGGTCTTCATTCGGGCGCAGGCTGCACAAATCGTTGCTCAACCGCTCGGGCAGCATGGGTAGTACTTTGTCGGGGAAGTACGTACTATTCCCGCGCAGCACCGCCTCGCGGTCCAGCGGGCTGCCGGGCTTTACGTAGTGGGCTACGTCGGCAATCGCTACAATAATATGGTGACCCACCACCTTTTTAGCCTCCAACCATTCCTCGGCCCATACCGCGTCGTCAAAGTCGCGCGCGTCGGCGCCGTCGATGGTTACGATGTCTAACTTGCGCCAGTCGGCACGCTTGTCGTTTTCATTCCACGTATAGGCGGGCAGCTTGTGCGCCTCGGTTTCCACTTCGGCAGGCCATTCAACACGTAAAGCATGGTTGCAAATGGCAGCCCACGTGGCGGCTTGGCTTGCCGGTACGGGTTTTACTGCCACCAACCGCTTGCTGGAGTTACTCTCCGGCTCCGCCTCCACAAAGTCGTTGTGGTTTATCGGAAAATCCCGCTCAATCAGCTCAAAATCGATATTCACAAGGTCGCGCTGCAACACTCGGGCACGCAAATACGCACCTTCGCGCAGGGCTTGCACCACCATGCGGGTGGGGCGCTCGGGGGCAGGGCGGGGGGCGTGGCCATGGGGTTTGCCATGGGGGCGTTTGTCGCGGTCACGGCCACCTGCACGGTCATTCTTATGGGGGTTGCGCGGGGCGGGGCCAAACTTGCGTTTACGGGTTTTCATGGCTCTACCCTCTCATACTCTTGACGCTTTCGCTACCATGTCACATTGTCCGGCCCATTCAAAAGGCTTATAAAGCCAATTAACACACGGCACCCGCCGCAAACCAGACAGGAGAACGACCAATGTCCGACCTTACCCAACGCCTCGAAGGCGCCGTCAACGCCGTTAAGCACGAATTTTCCGGCCTCCGCACCGGCCGCGCCAGCGCAGAATTGCTGGCCCCCGTGATGGTAGAAGCCTACGGTAGCAAAATGCCCATCTCCCAAGTCGGTACCGTCAGCGTGGCCGAAGCCCGCCTGCTGACTGTTAACGTCTGGGACAAAGGCCTCGTCCAACCCACCGAAAAAGCGATCCGCGACGGCGGCCTCGGCCTCAACCCGTCGGTCGATGGCCAGCTTATCCGCATCCCGCTGCCGGAACTGAACGAGCAACGCCGCCAGGAGCTGGTCAAACTGGCCCGCAAGTATGCCGAAGAAGGCCGCATCGCTATCCGTAACGTCCGCCGCGATGGCATGGACGCCATTAAGAAGATGAAGGAAGAAGGCCTCGGCGAAGACGATGCCAAGCGCGAAATGGATAAGGTTGAGAAGGAAGTCGAAGGCTTTATCGCCCAAGTCGACGCCCTGCTGGCCGGTAAGGAAAAGGACATCATGACCATCTAAACGGTCATGCAGGTCTAAAAAGCTTGAATTTGCATACAAATTAAGGTATCCCCACGGCATGAAAGAGCATCTCCCCACTCACGTCGCCTTTATTATGGACGGTAACGGCCGCTGGGCGCAAAAGCGCGGCCTTGCCCGCCTGAAGGGTCACGCGCAGGGTATCGAGACCGTGCGCACGGTCTGCGAAGAGCTCTCCAAACTGGGTGTGGAATACGCCACCTTCTACACCTTCAGTACCGAAAACTGGAAGCGCCCGTGGGAAGAAGTAGGCGGCCTGTTTACGCTGATGCGTACCTACTTCAAGAATGAAATGAAGCAGATTATGGACAAAAACCTGCGCGTGCTCTTTATCGGAGACCACAGCGAAACTTCCAAACTGCCAGCCGACATTCTGACGCTGATGACCGACGTGGAAACACAGACGAAAGATAACACCGGCCTAACTATCACCTTCGCCATCAACTACAGCGGACGCGACGAACTCCTCCGTGCCGCCACCAAGCTGGTGCAGCAAAGCGCAGCAACCGGCGAGGCTGTGACCCCGGAAATGATGGCCGCCGCGCTGGATACCGCAGGCATCCCGGACCCCGATTTCATCATCCGCACCAGTGGCGAGCAACGCATTTCTAATTTCCTGCTCTGGCAGTTGGCCTATGCCGAGTTGTACTTCAGCGACGTGGCATGGCCAGACTTCACCGCCACCCACCTGCAAGCCGCCCTCAGCAGCTACATGAGCCGTAACCGCCGCTTCGGCGCCGTACCGCAGGTCTCGGCAGCGTAACCCGCACAAACAGAAAGGCCGCCTCACGGGCGGCCTTCTTGCATTCGGTAGGCGAGGGGCTTAGTCCATGTCCTCCTTGCGGATTTGAATCCACTTCCAGCGTTCGGCTTCAGAGTCCGTAATGGCTTCTTTGCTGCGGGCCAGACTGAACTCATTTTCCAGAACGATGATATACCATTCAGGTCGACGCTGGTTGATCGCACCAATGAACAGATTGATGAGATATCGCCATCCTTCCATATCGGCCGGAGGGTCTTGAACGGCGTGGGATGGAAACTTAACATCCGTCCAGTCGTCCGTATCGGCTTCAACGGCTGCTACGGTGATATCGGCTATTTGGTCTAGGCTGTAAAACGTTGGCGACATATCAAACTCCCTATAAGTCGCTAAAATGATGTGTATGTATACATCAGTGAAAAGGTTGAAGCAATGCTTCTGTTCCCACGCTTCGCTGCCTTACATCCGCCCAGCAAAAATCCACCTTGTTCCTTGTGTCGTCGCGCCTTGTGCCCTACCATGCCGCCCATGCAAAACACCGTTACCTCGCCCGACTTCCTCTCCCACCTCGCCACACTCGCCCAAACTATTCCGGGCGGTACCACGGCCTTCACCACCATTTTGTTCATTCTCGTTCTCGGCATTCTCATTTTCGTGCATGAGCTGGGCCACTACTTGGCCGCCCGCAGTGTGGGCATTCGGGTAGAGGTTTTCAGCATCGGTTTCGGGAAAGAAATTTTCGGCTGGAACGACAAAAACGGCACCCGCTGGAAAATCGGCTGGATGCCCATGGGCGGGTACGTGCAGATGTTCGGACAGGAAGACGGCAAAGCCTACGCCCACCAGAACGAGCCGGATTCCTTCAGCGCCAAAACCGTTTCCCAACGCGCATGGGTGATTATTGCGGGCCCCTTATTCAACCTGCTGTTCGGTTTCCTGCTTCTCATCGCCGTGATGATCGGCGGCGAGCACAAACTGCTGCCGCAAGTCGGTCAAACCGTGCCAGATATGCCTGCTGCCGCCGTCTTCCAACCCGGCGACACCGTGCTGACCATGGACGGCAAACCGATTGCCGACTGGGATGAATTTACCAAAACCACACAAGAGGCGATGGACAAACCCATAGCCATCACCTTCGACCGTGCCGGCCAGCAAATGAGCACCACCATCACGCCGAAGGTCACTAAGTTCACCGACCTTCTGGGCGACGAACACACTGTCGGCCGCCTCGGCATCGCCCCCAGCTACAACACCTTTGTGGTTAAGCATGGGCCATTCGATGCCGTTCTCCGCGCCGCCGAACGCACATGGGAAATCACCAGCCTCACCGTCATGTCGCTGTACAAATTAATGATTGGCGCGGTCTCGCCAGAGAACCTCACCGGTCCGCTTGGCATCGCCAACCTTACCGGTCAAACCGCCTCCAGTGGCCTGTTTGCCCTCAGTATGTTCATGGTCGTTATCACCATCAACCTGTGCATCGTGAATCTCTTCCCGCTGCCGGTGCTGGATGGCGGTCACCTCGTGTTTCTGGCGTACGAAAAACTGCGCGGCAAGCCGCTCGGCGCCGTCGCGCAAGAGTGGGCGTTCCGCATGGGCCTTGCCTGCATTTTGGCACTCGCCGGTTTCGCTACGTTTAACGATGTAAAGAATCTCGGCTGGGTTGGCAAAAAAGATACAGCCACCGAAACGCCCGCAAATCCGCAGGCTTCCGCCACTCAAGCCCCCACCAAGTAGGGGGCTTTTTGCGGCGTGTGCTACGCGGCTGCCATTGCTTCAGGCAAACGGCCGGTGGGGTGCTTGCGTTTCCCTATCACCAAGGCTAGTCTCAGTGCCAAATAGTACTAAGAAGAGAACCGCGTATGACCCTCAAACGCCTCGCAGCTTCCACCGCGATCATCACAGCCTCCGCGCTTAGCCCCGTCTTTGCGGCTCCGATTACCGATGTTAAAATCGTCGGTAACGAACGTGTGGAGAACGAAACCGTTCTCACCTATCTGCCGTTCAAGGTAGGCGACGACTTTGACGCCAACCAAAGCAGCTATCTGGTGCGCAGCCTCTACGCCACCGGCCTGTTCGCCAACGTGGAAATCGGTCAGGAAGGCGGCATTGTCACCGTTAAGGTTGTCGAGAACCCGCTGGTCAACAAGGTGGTGTTCGAAGGTAACGACGAAATCGACAGCAAGCGCCTCGAAGAAATCGTCAGCCTCAAATCGCGCAACATTTACTCCCCCGCCAAAGTGCAGGCCGACGTTCAAGCCCTGCAATCGGCTTACCGCAGCCGCGGCCGCTTTACCACCACGGTTAAGGCCCAGCTTATCCAGCGCGACCAAAACCGCGTAGACGTGGTTTATAAAATTGAAGAAGGCGAAAAGACCCGTATCGCCAGCATCAACTTCGTCGGTAACAGCCGTTTTGACGACACCGACCTGTCGCAGGTTATCGCAACCAAGCGCAGTGCCTGGTGGCGCTTCCTGTCCACGTCGGATAGTTACGACCCCGCCCGTATGGACGTTGACCGCGACCTGCTGCGCCGCCATTACCTGAGCCACGGTTATGCCGACGTGCAAATCACCAGTGGTGTGGCCGAGCTCACCCGCGACCGAAAAGATTTCATCCTGACCTACACCGTGTATGAAGGCCCGCAGTACGACTTCGGTAAAGTCGGCGTTGCCCTCAAGGCCGAAGCCGAAGGTCTCGATATGAACGCACTGGCCAAAACCGTCACTCTCAAGCCGGGCGAACTGTTCAACGCCAAGCGTGTAGACGAAAACACCGACAAGCTGATCGACGATCTCGGCAGCAAGGGCTTTGCCTTTCTCGATGTCAAACCCAACTACGTAAAGCACGAAGCCGAGCGTAAACTGGATGTGACCTTCGATGTCACTCCCGGGCCGCGCGTTTACGTCAACCGCATTAACGTGGAAGGTAACTCCCGCACGCGCGACAACGTGATCCGCCGCGAAATGCGTCTGGCCGAAGGCGATGCCTACTCCTCCGACAAGCTCAAGCGCTCGAAGGATCGTCTGACCTATCTCGGCTACTTCCAGAACGTCGAAGTTACCCGTTCCGAAACCGACCAGCCGGACCGCGTCGACCTCGACGTGAAGGTGAAGGAGCAATCCACCGGAGAATTCAACGTGGGTGCCGGTTACTCGACCTTCGATGGTATCCTCGCCACCGCCAACGTCACCGAGCGTAACTTCCTCGGTAAGGGCCAGCAGGTCGCGGTCGACTTCGCCGTGTCGCAGCGTCAGCAAAACTTCAACATCGGCTTTACCGAGCCCTACTTCATGGGCCAGGAACTTGCCGCCGGTTTCGATGTGTTCAATACCGAAACCGACTATCAGGACGAAGCCGGTTACGACACCGCCGTGCAAGGTGGCGCGCTCCGCATGGGCTTCCCGCTGTCCGAGTTCTCGCGCAACGATGTTCGTCTGGGCTATAAAGAAACCCAAATCGACAATGTCGGCGACTCCGCCAACCAGTTTGCCAAAGCGCAAGCTGGCACGCGTGATAACGCCTCGCTCACTAACAACTGGAGCTACGATAACCGCGATAGCTCGCTCACTCCAACCCGTGGCTATAAGGTTGGCGTCGGCACCGAGTACGCAGGCTTTGGTCTGGATACCGAATATGCCCGCCTCAACCTGAACGGTAGCTATCACCACCAAGTGGCGGAAGACTGGGTTCTGAGCTTCGGTGGCCGCGCCGGTATGGTCGAGCCTCTCAGCGACAATCTCCCGCTGTACGAGCACTACATGGGCGGTGGCCAAAACCTCCGTGGTTTCGAGTACGGTGGTATCGGCCCGCGTGACCGCGCTACCGGCGACGCCTTGGGTGGTAAATTCATGGTCGGCCACAATATCGATCTGACCTTCCCGCTGGGCGCTACCATGAGCGAAATGGGCGTGAAGGGTGTCCTCTTCAGCGACGGTGGACTGGTGACAGACTTCGATGACGATCCCGGTAACAACACGGTGCTGGATAGCTCGCTCTACCGTATCTCGGCAGGTGCCGGTATCCACTGGCGTAGCCCCATCGGCCCGCTGCGTGTCGAGCTCGGTATGCCGGTCGTGAAGGCAGATGAAGACCGCGATCAGATCTTCAGCTTCTCGGTGGGTACGCGTTTCTAATCAAATAATTGATTAAATATATTAAACCGATTGTTTAAGAGAATAAGGGGGAATAAACAATGAAAACGACTCTAAAAACAGGTCTGTTAGCTCTGGCTATGGCGGTTGCCGCCGTGGCCGGTGCGCAGGCTCAGGCCAAGGTACAAAACATTGCGGTGTTCGATGCCCAGCAGGTGATTAACAACACGAACGCCGCCAAGCGCGCCATTAGCGAGCTCACCGGCAAGCGTAACGCCGCCCAAAGCCGTATCGACGCTCTGGAAAAGCCGCTGCTCGACAAACAGCAAAAGCTGCGCAGCCAGCAAGGTGTTATGGCCGCCGACAAATTCCAGCAAGCGCAAGCTGATTTTGCTAAGGAACTGAACGACTTCCGTCAGCAAGCCCAAAAAATCCAAAGCGATCTGGATGAGCAGAACATGAAGCTGCGCAAAACCATCGCCGACGCCGTCAAAACCTCGGTCGACGCCGTTGCGAAGGAAAAAGGCTACGATGTTGTCCTCTCCAAGGCCGCAACCTTCTACACCAGCGCCAACGTGGTCGACATCAGCAACGATGTTCTGGCCCGCGCCAACAAAGCGCTCGACAAGTAGTTGTCCGCAAGGCAGGGAAGGGGCTTCGGCCCCTTTTTTGTTGGAAAAACAGCCCGTATCTGCTAGTTTCAGGCCATGTCTATTCAGCCCCGTACCCTGACACTCAAGGCGCTTTGCGACCATCTGAAAATCACCACGCCCGCCGGGCACGAAAACCTTGAGCTCAAGGCAATCAAAACGCTGCACGATGCTGGCGCGTCCGACCTCAGCTTCTTCGATAACCAACAGTACAAACACGGCGCCCGCAGCACCCAAGCCGCGGCGGTACTGGTGCGGGAGCGCGACGCCTCGGTCCTACCAGAAGGTGTCGTTCCCGTGCTCACCAACCAGCCCTACATGGCGTTTGCCCAAGCCTTGCAGCTGATGTACCCCGAGCCCAAGCCGGAAGCCGGTATCTCCCAATTCGCCGTCGTCTCGGCCAGCGCCACGGTACACCCCACGGCACGCATTGAGCCATACGCCGTGGTCTATGCCAACGCCAACATCGGCCCTCACGTTCACATCGGTGCCCATGCGGTTGTCGGCGAGGGGGTTGTGATCGGCGAAGCCACCAAAATCGGCTCCCACGTGACCCTGCAAAAAACCACTATCGGCCAAAAGTGCATCATCCACCCCGGCGTGCGCATCGGGCAAGATGGCTTCGGCTTTGCCATCGGCCCCACCGAGCGCGGCGTCACCATCATGAAGGTCCCTCAAGTCGGCGGTGTCCAAATTGGTAATGAGGTCGAAATCGGCGCCAATACCACCATCGACTGTGGCGCGTTGGGCGACACCGTTATCCTCGATATGGCCAAAATCGACAACCAGGTCCAAATCGCGCACAACGCCAAAATCGGTATCGGCGCGCGCATTGTCTCGCAGGTCGGCATCGCGGGTAGCGCCACACTGGGCACCTTCACGGTCATCGGCGGCCAATCGGGCGTCGCCGGTCACCTCACCATTGCCGACAAAGTCATGGTTGCCGCCCGTTCCGGCGTCACCAAATCGTTTACCAATCCAGGCGAAGTCGTCGCCGGTATGCCCGCTGTACCTATCAAGGAATGGCGCCGCAGCATCGCCACGCTCGCACGCCTTACCAAAATGGTGAAAACCAAGGTCGACGACGGCGAAGGAGGCGACGACTAATGACGACGCTCTCGCGTACCGAAATTGAAAAGCTCATCCCGCACCGCAAGCCAATCCTTCTGCTGGATGAAGTGACCGACTGGCAGTCCGACACATGGTTAGAGGCGCGCCACTTTGTGGCTGCCGACAACCCTCATTTCAACGGCCACTTTCCGGGTAATCCTCTTTTGCCGGGGGTTCTTATTGTAGAAGCCATGGCTCAAGCCGCTGCAGTTCTGATCAGTCTCACCCGTAACCTGAACTCGGACAAAGCCCTGTACCTGTTTACGGGTATCGAAGAAGCGCGTTTCAAAAACCAACTGCTGCCAGACAACATGCTCACCCTCCGCGTGGAAAAACAGCGTGAAAAGCTGGATATCTTCCGCTTCAGCGGCACGGCGTATGTAGGGGAGGGCGAAACGCGCCAACTCGCTGCCAGTGCCACATTCTCTGCCAAACTCGTTCGCAAGTAACAATCAAAGTTTCCCCCATGACCATCCACCCCACCGCGATTATTGAAGCCGGCGCCCAATTGGCGAAGGACGTTATCATCGGCCCGTTCTGCACCGTCGGTGCCAACGTGACGATCGGCGAAGGCACGCGCTTGGTCAGCCACGTGGTCGTCACTGGCCATACCACTATCGGTAAAAACAACGTCATCTACCCGTTCGCCTCGCTCGGCCAACCGTCGCCAGACCGTAAGTATAAGGGCGAAGAAGCCACCCTCACCATCGGCGATGGCAACGACATCCGCGAAGGCGTCACCATGCACATCGGCACGGCAGCCGACAAAGGCACCACCGTGGTTGGCAACAACAACCTGCTTATGGCCGGTAGCCATATCGCGCACGATTGTATCGTCGGCAACAACGTCATCATCGCCAACTACACCCAGCTGGCAGGGCATGTCGAAATCGCCGACAACGTCACCATCGGTGGCCTCTCCGGCATTCACCAGCACGTCCGCGTCGGCGCGCACTCCATCATCGGCGGGCATACGGCGGTGGATTACGACGTACCACCCTATGCCTCCGTCTCCGGCCGCCGCGCCATGCTCAAGGGCCTCAACCTCATCGGCCTTCGCCGCCGCGGATTTGAAAAAGCCACCATCCGCGAGCTGGACAACGCGTACGAGTTCCTCTTCGACGAAACCCCCGAAAACGAAGATATGCCCCTGACCGAACGCGCCGAAAAACTCAAGCGCCGCAGCAAAATAACCGAGGTCAAAGACCTCGCCGAATTCGTCCTCAACACCCACCGCGGTGTGACGGCGTACGAAGACGACGAGTAGTGAAGCACCAAAAAGAAAAGGGCCGCATGGCCCTTTTTAATCTTTAAGCGTACTGCGCTGTCTCAACCGGCTCAGTAAGGAATTGCGGCATCTTGAAAACATAGTTCTCTTCCGTCGTCACAACCTCTTCCACGGTCACACTGCGGGTCTCACGTATCTTATCAATAATCGCCTGCACCAAGTCCTCCGGCGCACTTGCACCGGCGGTCAGGCCGAGGGTCGTCACACCGTCCAGCAGGCTCATATCCAGCTCTTCCGCGCGCTGTACCAAAACCGATTTATCGCAGCCATACTGCTTGGCCACATTCACCAACTGCTTGCTGTTGCTGCTGTTGGGCGCGCCCACAACCAGCAGGGCGTCGCAACGGGCGGCAATCTCCTTCACCGCCGCTTGGCGGTTGGTCGTTGCGTAGCAAATATCTTCCTTCTTCGGCTGCTTCATGTGGGGGAAGCGCTTCATCAGCGTCGCAATAATTTCCTGCGTCTCGTCCACACTCAACGTCGTCTGGGTCGCCACGGCGAGGGGGCCATCCGGCAGCTGCACGGTCTCCGCATCGGCCACGGTCTCCACCAGCGTGCTGGCATCAGCCGGAATCTGGCCGCGCGTACCGGCAACCTCAACGTGACCCGCGTGGCCGATCATCACGATATGGTGGCCCTGTTCATGCAACCGCTCGGCCGAGGTATGCACCTTGCTTACCAGCGGGCAGGTGGCGTCTACAATCAGAAAACCACGCGTCTCAGCCTCCGCCACAACGGCCTTGCTTACCCCGTGGGCCGAAAACACGACCGGCTGCTTGGTCAGCGGAATATCCTTCAATTCCTCTACAAATACCGCACCTTTGGCGCGCAGGCGCTCCACTACGGTTTTGTTATGCACAATCTCGTGGCGCACATACACCGGTGCCCCAAAACGTTCGAGAGACGCCTCTACCATAGCAATGGCACGGCTCACACCGGCACAAAAACCGCGCGGCGCACATAACAGAATCGTCATCTGTGGGGGCATCTGAGTTGTCATATCCCATTGATAGGGCAGCTACATGCTTTCGTCTACGGAAAAACGCAAAAAAGTGTATGTAAAATTACTTATACAAACGGATACGCTGTAAATACACACAAAACGTCTCCCGTTAGGCTTAAAACTCTGCTACTTTGCCGCCATGCCAACGTCCAAAAACATCGCACAAACCACGTCTCCGCAACCCATCCTCGCCATTCTGGCGGGCGGAGACCCACTGCCCACCACCATGGCGCAAGTCGCCGCCGCCAGCGGCTGGGGCGTGCACATGGTCACGTTCGTCGGCCAACCCCAACCGAAGGATTTCTCCCACACGAATAGCGTGAAGGAGTTCCCCCTCGGCCAAATCGGCCACATTCTGGCGCATTTAAAGAGCCACAAAGTCACCCACGTGGCACTGGCCGGGCACCTCAACAAACCCTCCATCCTCAGCCTTAAGCCGGATGCCACCGGCCTCAAACTGCTCGCCCGCGCGGTCATCAAGCACGACGACGCACTCCTCCGCTCTGTCACCGACTTTCTGAAGGAAGAAGGCTTCCAACTGGTCACCATCCAAGACCTCGCGCCAAGCCTGCTCGCGCCCAAAGGCCTGCTCACCAAGGCCGAGCCCACGCACGACGAACTGGAAGACATCGCCCTAGCCCGCAGCACGCTGGCCGTGCTGGGAGACCTCGACATCGGCCAAGCCTGTATCGTCCATAACGGCGCGATTATCGGCGTGGAAGCGGTGGAAGGCACCGACGCCCTCATCGCCCGCTGCGCTGCTTTACGCACCGGAGAAAAGGGCGACACCGGCCACGGCGGCATCCTCGTCAAACGCGCCAAGGATATGCAAACCGACCTCGCCGACCTCCCTACCGTCGGCCAAGAAACCATCAAACTGCTGGCTCAACACAACTACCGCGGCCTCTGCATCCAGTCCGGCCGCACGCTCTTCCTCAACCGAGAAGATTCGCTCACCCACGCCAACGCCCACAACCTGTTCGTGGTATCCGAGTAAGGTTTAAGTCGTGCCCACCCAAACCCTCCTCATCATCGCCGGAGAAGCCTCCGGAGACCGCCTCGGCGGCGCGCTCATGGCGGAATTGAAGCGCACCCACCCGACCCTACGGTTCCTCGGCGTGGGCGGAGAACACATGCACGACCAAGGCCTCCAACCGGTCTTCCCGATGTCCGACCTTGCCGTGATGGGGCTGTTCGAGGTCATCCCCGCCATCCCGCGCATCCTCAAACGCCTGCGGCAACTGGAAGAACTGGTTACAAAAGAAAAACCCGACCTGATTATCACGATAGACAGTCAGGATTTCTCCTCCCGCCTCGCCAAACGCGTCCGCAAACTGGGCATTCCGCACATCCAATACGTCGCGCCCAAAGTCTGGGCATGGCGGCAGGGCAGGGCCCACAAACTGCGCGAGCTTTACACGCACCTCCTCACCATTCTACCGTTCGAGCAAGGCTTTTTCCAAAACTACGGCATCAAAACCAGCTACGTCGGCCACCCCGCCATCACCATGCTGGAGCCCTTTGTTAAAGCCCGAACCGAAGGCCAAAAGCCCGTGCTCGCCCTACTGCCGGGCTCCCGCACGTCGGAGCTTACGCGCCACTGGCCCATCTTCCTGCAAACTTATCGCAACCTGCGGGAGCGCCAGCCCACCCTCAGCGCTGTGCTGGCCTTGCCCAACCGCCAAACTCTGGAGCTCTGCCAAAAAATAGCCCCATGGGAGAGCACCGACCTGATTCTTCCGGTCTTCGGCGAAGAACGCTTCCACCACCTCGCCACCGCCACCGCCGCATTGGCCAAATCCGGTACCAATAACTTAGAAATGGCGCTGCTCGGTGTCCCCGCTGTCGTCACGTACAAAATGAACCCGCTCACCTACCTTATCGCGCGCCTGTTGGTACAGGTGCCGTACATCAGCCTGCCCAACCTGATACTCCACAACGCTGGCAAACGGGTGGCGTACCCCGAGTACATTCAACACGCCGCCAGCACCGCCAAACTCACCGAGGTTATGGGCCTGCTGCTTTCCGGCACCGCCGCCCGAGACGCCCAAATCAAGGCACTGGAAGGGCTCAAAAGCCTGATGGCCACCCCCAAACCTCCCGCTCAAATGGCTGCCGAAGTTGTTGTTAAATATATCAAATAACTAAAACGACACCGCTTCGCCTGAACTTTGGCATACTGTATGCATTATGTCTCTCAACATAGGAGAGACTACGATGAAACAACTCGCTCACACCAAACAATCCGCCCAACGCCGTTGGCCGGCCATTCACGGTAAGGCTACTTACAGCTTTGTACCGGCCCCGCCCGAACTTTCGGTTCTGCGCACACATATTAGTACGTTGGAAGAACGTATCGAGCGCCAAGCGGCATTGATAGAAAGCCTTGCCGAAAAAGCCAACCACGATAGCCTGACCGGCCTGCTCAACCGCCGCGGTATGGAAAACGCGCTCAATAAATCGATCGAAAACTTCCAACGCTACGGCCACCAAGGCGCACTCATGATGTTCGACCTCAACGGCTTCAAGCAGGTGAACGATGTGTACGGCCACGCCGCCGGAGACGCTCTTCTGCGCCGTGTCGCGGATGTTTTACGCGACAACACCCGCGGTACCGACAACCTCTGCCGCCTGGGTGGCGACGAATTCATGGTGTTTTTGGTAGGCGCAGGCCTCAGCCAAGCCCTCATCATGGCCCGCCGCCTGCGTATGGCATTAGAGCAAGCACCTGTGAACTACGACGGCAACATCCTCACCGCCAACATCAGCGTGGGTATCGCTACCTTAGAAGAAGCACCGTCGCTGCCGGAACTGATTGAGCTGGCCGACTCGCGCATGTACCGCCTCAAGCAAGCCCTCAAATCCATCCGTGCGTAACTTCGTTAAAAAGGGCAGGGGCTAAAGCAGGAAAACACTGCTTTAGCCTTGCACTTTCAGCGGAAATACCAATAATAACCTCATGGCCAAATTTAAAGACCCGCTCCAAAACATGATGCGCCGCCGCGAAGCGGATTTCGACGCGGGCCAAGAACCCGCCTCCGACTACGATACACTGATGAGCGACTACAAAGAGCTCCAGCGCATGGTGGAAGAACAAGCGCAGATGATCACCGCCCTGCAGCGGGAATCCGGCGCCGACCCTCTCACCGGCCTCGCCAACCACCGCACCTTGGGGGCCGAATTGGAACGCTCCCTCGCCACCGCCCGCCGCTACGGCCGCCGCCATGGCCTTATTTTGCTGAGCATTGTCGACTTCACCAACCTCTCTAACCAGTTGGGAGAAGTGGCGACCGACGCCATCCTGCGTCACACCGCCAGCCTCATCCGCCAGAACATCCGCCCGACAGACATCGCCGCCCACCCGCGCTTTGGCGAGTTCGCGATTATCCTGAACGAGCTTCGCGCGATCGAAAACGCCGAAATGCGGGCAGCCGAGCTCTCCAGCATCACCTCCAGCACGCCGTGCATCATCGGCGGCCGCAGCCTGCACACCATGGTGGTGCATGGTTTAACGGTATTCGGACAAGATGACGACGCAGCCGACGTCATGGCTCGCACCCGCAAGGCGCTGGCCGCCTCCGCCCCCACCGGAACCATTCTTTCCTAACCCACAAACGAAGAAAGAGGGCCGGAGCCCTCTTTTTCGTAGTCGTGTAGTTTAGTCTAGGTCTTCAGGCAGGTCTTCCTCCGCCACAATAGCCGAAAACGCATGTTCAACCGCCTGTGTCATCAACCGATGACTAATGGCCGAGTAAACCAAGCTTTCCGTAACCTTGTGTTTCCGTGCAAGGCTCTGAATGCCGCGTTTCAAAACGTCATCAAAGTCTTTGCCTATCCGGTTCATCAGCTCTGTGGCTTCTCTCAAAGCCGCAGCCTCCATCACTTCCGGTTTGGTCAAACGATTACCCGCGGCTGCTCTTCGTGGCTTGGGTGTCGTTGCAGTCTTGCCTCCGTCTTTACCAGAGGCCTCTTTTGGCTTCGCCGTTTTGGCCATATGTAACCTCCGTTTCAGATTTCAGGTCGTCCCATTCCATAGGCAGCGTAGGCACGTGCCAGCATGTCCTGGTAGAGCACAAGGCTGCACTGGGCAGGGTAAACCCTGTTCAGAAAGAACCTATGCTGGATGGTACGAAACCAAATACCCTCCGAAGTAAACCGCAGCAAAATCATCGGGTACTCAACGCCTTCAATATCGGTGCCAAACACTATCGCGTAAGGCCATCCATCTTCGTCAGCGCCGATAAACGTCCGGAAGGCTGTGCCGACAATGTAAACCTGAACGTTATCGTCACTCTCCGGAGAGGGGACTTTTTCCGCCTTCAGTTTTGCCAGCATAGCCTCAAAAACCCTCTCGGCCGTGGCGTCATCCATGATGAATTCATGGAAGGACTCTTGTGTAAGCGTAGAATGAAAGGAGACTCTGGTAATACTTGCTTTCGGCCAATGGCCGTGATCGGTGTTCTGCATGGCATGCTCCCCGTAGAATAATGCAGATGATTCAAGCACTGTATGCATACAACCCCTTCACCCCTAGCGCAACCCCTGCTATAAAACACCGATGAATAGCGCAGCTGCCCCCGCCCAAATCGCCGCCCTGCAACAAGGCGCCACAGTGCAAGGTGTCTTAGTGGATACCGACTTCCAAGCCCTCTTTGCCTCAGGCGCACTCAAATCCGCCACAAAGCTCACCGAGGGCCAAATCCAGCCCGCCAGCCTCGACCTCCGCTTGGGCACCAAAGCCTACCGCATCCAAGCAGGCTTTCTGCCCGGCAAAAACCGCAAGGTGACCGAGTGCCTCGAGGGCCTGACCATGACCGAACTCGACCTCACCCAACCGCAATTGTTCGAGCGCGGCGCGGTCTATCTGGTCCCGCTGCAAGAGTCCGTCCACCTGCCGCACTTTATCGAGGGCACCGCCAGCCCCAAAAGCAGCACTGGCCGTCTGGATATCTTCGTGCGTCTGGTGACGGATAACGCCAGCATTTACGATACCGTCGCCCCCGGCTACAGCGGCGGCCTGTATGTCGAAATTTCGCCCCTCACATTCCCCATCGTGCTCCGTGCCGGAGACCGCCTCAACCAGCTCCGCCTCCGCCAAGGCGATGTCCGCGTGTCGGATGCCGACCTGACCGAACTCCACAAGCAGGTGCCACTGCTGCGCCAGCATACCGAGGGCACCGAAAACGTGATGTCCCAAGGTTTGTGGATCAGCATCGACCTCCACGGCCAGCAATCCAATAGCCACGGCGACAATCCCATCATCGGCTACCGCGCCAAGCACCACACCCAACCGATAGACCTCGCCCGCATCTCCGGCTACGACTGGAGCCACTTCTGGGAGCCCATCACCCGCAGCAACTCCAAACCGCTGATTCTTTATCCGGAAGAATTCTACATCTTCGCCAGCTCCGAAGGCATCTGCGTGCCCCCCACCCACGCGGCGGAATTGGTAGCGTACGACACCCGCGTCGGCGAAATCCGCGTCCACTATGCCGGCTTTTTCGACCCCGGCTTTGGCTACGTCGCGGCCGGCTCGCCCCACAACGGCACCACAGCGGTGCTAGAAGTCCGCGCGCACGACGTGCCCTGCGTGCTGGAGCACGGCCAACCCATCGGCCGCTTCCTGTATGAGCGCCTCTTGCAAAACCCCACCACCACCTACGGTTCGGGCATCGGTTCTAACTACGCAGGGCAGGGGCTCAAGCTCGCCAAGCAGTTTAAAATGGAAGCCTAGAAATGGCCCCCCAACTCATCCTCGCCAGCCAATCTAAAACCCGTAAGGGTTTGCTGGCCCGTTTGGGCGTGGAATTTTCCACACAACCGGCCGACGTGGACGAAACACCGCTGAAGAATGAAGCGCCACTGGCCTACATAAAACGGGTTGCCATAGCAAAGGCGCAAGCCATTGCCGCAAACCATCCGGGTTGCGTTATCCTCGCGGCCGATTCTCCCGTTATTCTGGGCCGCCGCATTCTGCAAACACCGCAGACCGAAGACGAAGCACGGGAAATGCTCAAGCTCCAGTCCGGCCGCCGCATCGCCATCCCCACAGTCGTGGTGGTCATAGATGCCACCGGCAAGCTGCACCACAAAACCGTCAATAGCTGGGTGAAGATGAAGCGTCTCTCAGCATCCGACATCAACGCGTACATAACTGCAGGGCTCTGGACACATACCGCAGGCGGCCTGAAAATCGAGCTGATGGAAAACTGGATTCAAACCCTCCACGGCAGTAAGTCTGGCATCATGGGCCTACCGCTGTACGAAACCGAAGTAATGCTCACCCGCGCAGGCATCTCCACCCAACCCTTCAAGTCTGAAAAGGCGGCATGACCTATCACATTCTCTACGAATCCACGCCATGGCACACCCGCTGTGCCCTCTTCGATGACCACGCCCGCCTCTTAACCCTCCGCTACGACGAATGCACCCGCCGCCATATCGAAGGCGCGCTGGTCTACGGCCGCGTACGCCACGTGGTGCCCAGCCTCGGCGCCACCTTTGTCGATATCGGCGACCGCAACGACGCGCTCCTGCCATTTAATACCCTAGCCGAAGGCACCAAACTCACCCAAGGGCAGGGCATCGTCGCCCGCATCACCCGCGGCGGGTTTTATGAAAAAGGCGCAACGCTCGACGCCCGTACCGCCATTAAACCTCCGGCACCGGATACTCCGTGCCCGAGCATTCTCCACGCACCACCCACCGCTCTCACGCGCGCGCTACACGATGCCGGCTCCAACCCCGTCACGGTCTGGATCATGAACGGCGCCCACCGCGACGCCGTCAGCAAACACGTGCCAGAGCGCCTCATCCGCCAGCTAGACCTCGACGGCTCGGTCGAAGGCCTGCAATCGTTCACCGATCTTCTCGACGGCCACCTCGATGCCATGGGCAGCACCCGCCCCACATTCCCGTTCAAGGGGAAGGGGATAGAGGGCAACTTAATTATCGAGCTTACCTCGGCCGTCGCCACCATCGACGTCAACGCAGGTCCCGTCAGCCACATGCAGAAAACCGACGCGACTATGGCCGTCAACCTCCGCGCGGCAGAAGAGGTTGCCCGCCTCTGCCGCCTGCTCGACCTCGGCGGTTCGGTGATTGTCGACTTCATCACCCCCAAAAGCAAAAACCACCGCGGGATTATCACCGAGCACCTCTCCGCCACGTTTAACGTGACCGACGACCGCTTTGTCGAGCTCCGCCCCATGTCGCGCCATGGGCTGCTCGAGCTCACGCGCGAACGCTCCGGCCCCTCGCTCACACTGCTGCTCAAAACGCCGGAGTACATCGCGGGCGCTATCGGGCTAGAACTCTGGCGTACCCCCGCCGGTGCCAACCCGTCCTTGCGCAAACAAACCGTCAAAGCGCACCCGGATGTCACGTACATCCTGCAAAAGCACCTCACCCAAGCCACCTGCCTTGCACAACTGGGCCGTACCATTACACTGGAGGCCGACGGCGCCATGCCGCTAACCACCTACCGCATCAGCGGTTAAGCAGAGAGTCCAAACCGATGTTTTTCACGCGCACGCCCCAATATGTTATCGAAATCCCCACCGACTATCACGACCTCGACAGCGTGGTCACCATGTCCTCCAGCACGTTCGGAGAAACGAACATCGACCTCGGCGTGCTGCGCGATGCCTACCGCCGCAACCCCTACAGCCACATTTGTTTAAAGGATAAATCCGACACGCTCTACGGCTTCCTCGACTTCTTCATGCTGGCGCCGGATACCTTCGACGCCTTCATCGCCGGTGCCACCGAAGAAGGCCTGTTCACCTCGAAAGACATCCTCTCGTACGAAGACTCCGCCAAAGAAGACCGCATCTATCTCGGCGCCATTGTCGCCTACAATAGCGAGAGCAAATCCGAAAACGGCCGCTCCGCGCAAATGATGCTCTACGCCTTTGCCCGCCTGATGCTGGAAAAATATGGCCTCGCCGAAGGCCGCACGTTGCAAGGCTACGCCTGCGGCTACTCGCCAGAAGGTGTGGTTCTGCTTGAGCGTATGGGCTTCACCCGCCTAACCGATGGTGCCGACCGCCGCGACAAATACCCGCTTTATACCAAAACGCTGGATAAAGCCGATGCCGAAAAACTGAAAGCCTCCTGCGAGCGCTTCAGCCAACGCAACTGCACGCTCATCCTCCGTTAAAAATCAAAAAAAAAGGGCCGGTATCCGGCGCTTTTTCAGCTCTTTCGGTTAGCGCATCATGCCGTCCTGCACCACAGCCGGACGCACGCCGCTGGCCGAGATCGCCATCTGCAAGCCATACGTGGCAGGCGTATAACCGGGCTCAATCGCTAACGCACGGCGGAACATCCAAATCGCTTCCTGTGGCCGCCCTTGCATGTTCCGTAGCGTTCCGCCAATACCCCATGTGTAGTGGCTAAAATCGGCATTTTCCTTCAACCGCTCGAACAGCTCATCGGTACGGGAGAGGGACTGCGAGGCGCCCTGCAAATCGCCCCGCATCTGCTGCTGCGTCGCCAGTTGCAGATACAACCCGGCAAGGTTAATCATGTGGTTGGCGCCCCACGGGTCGCCCTGCAGCACCCACTCCAGCTTAGAAATCCGCTCCTCAAGGCTAATCGGCATAACACCCGTATAGTTGGCGTACACCACGCCAAGGTGCTCCTGAATCCGCTGGTCATAGGGGTAAACCTCCCACGCACGCTTCAGCGCTTCCAGCGTCATGTCGTCGTTCAGGCCGCTGTAAATGCGTACCATGCCCTGCTTCAGCAGCACGTTGCTTTCCCTGAATTTCAAACCGTCCCACATCGCAACTACACTCGCGACAACGGTCACAACCAAAGCCGCAACTATAGCACCACGCTTTACCTGCACACGCTCCGGCAAACGCTTGGCAAACGGTGCCGTGGCTTCCTGCGGATAATATCGCATGTAAAGCGCGGCAATTAAGCCCATCATCAACACGGCCGCCGCCGGTGCCGTCGGCAATTGCATGGGGAAGTCAAACAGCGCGTTAATGCAAATAGTCAGCACACCCATCCCCGCCATCAGGCCCAGTAATTGCGTATCATCGGCAGCCGTCTGCTCCTTCTGCACAGCGCGCCAGCTCACAAAGGCTCCAAACGCCATACCTGCAATAAACAGAAGCTGCAGCAGGACCAGCAACCAGTGCCACATACCGGGCAACGCCAGCATGCCTTGCTGTTCTAAAAATACCGTCAGCGCTGCCATCATCGTCATCATACCGGCACCAATCAGGTAGCCACCTAAAGCCCCCGCGCGGCGTCCGGCCATGCGTAGTGCCATGGCAATCGCGCTCACAAACAGGCCAACGTAAAGTATCCCTCCGGGTGTCCCCATTTCATCAAACGCTTGCATCATGTCGGTGTGGGTGCGCTGCGGGCGGGCCATCACATTGTAGCTGTTGGTGGGGGTTACAACGAGGTCATTATAGTAAGGCGGATAAATCGTATAGAAATTCCCAAGTCCCACGCCGTTAAACCAATAGTCCTTGGTAATCACAAGGCTGTTCAGGTTGTAGGCCAAACGCCCGCCAATTTCGTTCCAGCTACTTTGGGTCAGGGCTTCTATTTGTTCCGCAGGGGTGCGGTCAATGGCATGGCCAGCCGCCACAGGGGCCACATCGCCACCCCATTTAAGCAAACACACCACAGGCACAACCAGCCAGATAATATGGCTCTTGTCCAAATGGCTCCAAATTGCCTTACGCCATGCAGGCACCAAAATCAGCAGCGCCGCAAGGGTCGCCATGGCACAAAACAAGGCTACCCAACTGGCGCGCGCGCGGCTGTAAACCAAAAACACGCTGCCCACAGCCAGCAAAACGCTGGCAACGGCCTGTGCAGGCCAACGCTTGGCGGTAATCAGCAGATAAAACGCAATCGGCAGCATCATGCCGGTCCAGCTACCCGCAAGGTTTTTATTGGCAAAGGTGCTACCGGGCACGGCACTTTGCAGGAAGGTGCTGGTAACAAGCCCCACAAATCCCAGCTGACGCTCACCCCAGCCCATGGCATCGCCAATCAGGGCGGCCACAAAGTCCAAAATTCCTATAAACGGTTTGAAGAGCATCCAGAACCAGCTGCTATCCATCAGCGCCTGAAAACCGGCATCGGTCATGGTATGGAATTGTAAAAACCCGACGATCGAGGTGCCAAGCATCGGCAAGGCCAGCGCCCACAATAACTTGCGGCCAAACCCGGGGGTCGCCACATGGTACACAACCGCCAACAGTATCAATTGGGCATACAGGGCTTTAATCAGGATAATCCCACGGCTGGGGTTCAGGGCGTCAATCAGGCTTACAGCCGCCCACACGGCCAAACCCAACGCAAACCACATCACCACCGGCCATCGGAGGGATACCTGCTTGTCGCCCGTCCATACGGCCTTGGAAAGCAGCAGAATCGCACATGCAGCGGCAAAAAACTCGGTCGCCAGCCAGCGTATGTCGCCACTTACCTCGGGCACGCCAAGGTCGTAATAAAAGGGCAGGGTGGCGGCAAAAAACAGCAATAACAGCCGTACAATCCCTTCCACACTCCAGCCAGAGGAGGCTTCAGGTTCCATTACAACAGGCTTAGCCTTGGTGAGAGCCGATTTTGCGGCAGCCTTAGAGGCTTTTTGGTGAGCAGAGGTCATGGCTAGCACCCTAAGCACGCATGCCAAGCGCAACAAGCACCTTGCTCAGTCCTCGGGCATGAAAGTTGTGCCACTCAAACGGTTTAAAGCGGGTTAATGGGCAAAAGGCGTCAAAGTCCAAACCAGCCCTTGCGAAATCACCCATATCTCGCGCCACGGCAGCATGTTAAACGCAGCTTCAGGCGTAATGTACTCATTTCGGTTATAAAACAAACCGTTACTCAGCTTTTCGGCTTGAATGATAGTGGCACGGCTCAAGCCGCTAACAATGGTCATATCGCCATAAAACATATTGTTTTTAAGTAGGTTATGGAGAGATTTACGGCTCGCCTCACTCAATTCTTTCTCCAACACAAGCACCAACCGCCCTTGCGGAACCGCACTCTCAGCACCACACTTACTATAATGTGCAAAGTCGTCATCAGCGTTGGCATAGGCCCCCTCGGGCTCTGTGTGGCGGCTGGCGGTCTTTATCATGGCGGAAATCTCCCTCGTTGCTCTGTTTCCGCAATCAGTTTGTCCGACAATGACATAAGGGTGTCTACTTAATAGGCTGATATTTCATAAAAGATAGATTTTATCCACAGGTTGGTGCAAAAGTCTCTTGTATAGGAGAGACTCTTTGTGTAGTGTCTCTCGTATACGAAAGACATCAACAGAGGAGTCTATCAGATATGCAAGACACCACCGCCCGTGTAAGCTTTGCCCAAGCTCATTTCGATACGCCGTTCGAAGAGCGTCTGGCTAAGGTCGACCTGACCGCCGTCATGAAGCACGTCGCCGAAGACACCGGCCTGCCGGCTGCCGACTTGGCCCGCGCCGAAGACCTCTACCGCAAGTTCCTGACCCTCTGCGCCAAATTCCCGGCCACCACCTTCGTGCCGCCGCGTCTGGTAGACCATGTCTGGCACGCCCACATCACCTTCACCCGCCAGTACATGGCCGACTGCGAGCTGCTGTTCGGTGAGTACAAGCACCACAACCCGGCCGCAGAAGATGAAGACATGACCCCGATCTTCGAAGCCAACACCCTGCCTGCTTACAAAAGCGAGTTCGGTGTAGAGCTGCGTGCCTACGGTATCCAAGAAGCCTACATGGCATCATCTTGCTCCTAAGGCTCTTAATTATTCATAAAATAGATGGGCAAAGCCCGTCTATTTTTTTGTAAGTATCAAATGAATATCTTTGTCGTGTTTAAGTTGCATTGGAGCCGGTTGCAGGATTTCTTCCGTATAGCTCGTCAGCTCGAGCGGATAATTTGAAATCAATCGCTTCAAGCTCTCTTCATTCATAAATTGGTGAGACATAGAGTAATCGCGCCAATGACCATGCGGGAAAGACATTTTGAGTATCCCATTTGGGACGAGAACACGGCAGATTTCGTTCATAGCTTCTTCCAAACCAAGACCTGTGTCTGGAATATAAGGTAAGCAATATAGGCTTAAATTAGCAAAAACAACGTCAAAGCTATTGGCAGCATAGGGTAACTGACGCACATCACCTTGTATAACACTGTCCTTAGGCAACTTCTCAGCTTGTATAAGGCTATTACACATGTTGAATCCAAGTTGAGATAGTTCTAATCCTTTTAACTCAACATTCGAGTAATGAGCCGCAATGTGAGCCAAATGACGGCCACTGCCACAGCCTAAATCCAACCAGCTCAAATTGGATTTTCCTGTAGACCGAGTAGCTAGTCCAATTAAGTTTTGAAGTTCCAGAATACTCTGTGAATCTAATTTCCCACCCGATTTACGCTCAAAGTAAACTTGGCCTGAATAGCTTGAGTAATAGCCCTTAGTACCTCTTACAACCTGATTTACCCATGTACGGAGATATTCCAGTTCTATTTTAGAAGATGATGGGTATTCCAGCATTTCAAGAGCGTTGTTCTGAATCTCCAGCTCTTCTTCCGTCCGTAGCTCGGATATATAATTCAGAGACTTAAGCATATCAAACTTGTTGGGAACATATTCAATCCCCCGCATCGTTTCCTCATGACGTAACGCATTGTAAAGAAACGTAATGGCGCGGGCTCGCTGACGCGGGTTAAAAGGCTTCTCAAATTCTACCAGAAGCTCTTCAAATAATTGGGTAATTTGCACAAGTAGCTCACCACGGAACACGGGGCGCTTATCGCTTCCGGCCGCATTGCCGCTCACCATATCGCCGTCACCGCTCAGCAGCCAACCCGCATCCACCTTGGCCGCGCGGGCCACGGCCAGCAGTTTGTCGCTGGTCATTTCGTTCAGGCCGTTCAGGTAGCGGAAGATCTGCGATTCACTCACACCAATAAGCGTCGCCAGGGCCCGTTTCCCGCCCACACGATCCACGCAAACCCCAAGCCGCTCAGGTAGCGTCAGGGAGAAAGCGACATTGTTCTTGTGCATTTGCATCGTGTTTCTATATGCATAGGCACAACATCTTAAACTGACACCTGTGTACATAAAATGCAGGTGCCACCAAAAAAGCCGCTCAGCGGCCGTTTTGGTAGGTTGAGCTCGTTATAAGCGGCCCACTGCCAGCACGGCACCCGGGCCGGGCTTTTGCACTAAAACCAGCAAGTCGGGTCCGGCTGGCAGCAGGGCAGCACTCAGGTGCGCGCCATCGCCCTTGCGGTTGGCCGGAACAATCCCGTTCACACGCCATACCTTAGTGCCTTCCACCGGCTCAATCCCCATCACCCAGATTTCATTGTCCTTACTCCGCAAGCTGGCGGGCAGGGGGATGTTCAGTGAACCGCTCTTATCCTTGCTCAAAGCCAGCAATTCCTTGGCAGGCAGCTCGCGGCCACGGGCAAGGGCGCTCCCCCAGCTGAACAACAGCGGCGGGTTTGCCAAAATCTGGCCATCAATCAAAGGCATGGGGGTAAATACCTGCCCCGGGCGCTTGCTGAGGGTATTGGAGTAATCATACTGGCGCTGGGTGATTTCCGGCAAACCGTGCGGGTCTTTTTCCTTCTCGCTGCGGTCCCAGTAATCCACATGCTCAAACAGCACCAAAAGGTCGGCGTTATCCTCGGCCACACCCTTCATTTTCGATTCCGCCATGGGGCAGTTCGGGCAGTATTTGCTGGTGAACATCTCCACAACCAGCGGTGCTTTGGCAGGGGCTGCGGCATCGGAGCTAAAACCGACGGGCGCCAGTAAAACTCCGGCTAGGGCTGCCATTAAACCTATAAATCCCCTGCGCATAGTGCCGACCCTTTCTTATTAAAACGATGCCTAAAGCTTATCACCCTTTACCTCGTCGGCGGGAGCCTTTTTTGCGCCGCCCGCCTTAATCGCAGGCAACGTTTCATGGGCGGGCTTGCCGTAAATAGAAACGTGGTCCGGCTCTTGGTAGGCCATGCGCATGCCGTTTTCGCGCAGTGCATCCATCACGTCGAGCAGCACGGTGCCGCGCAGCACGCGGCGGTCTTCGGTCCGTACCCAAATTTCCATCATGCACATAATGCCAAATTCAGTAAGGTTTTCCACGCTCAGGTTGGGTTCCGGCGTTTTTAGCACCAGCGGGTTTGCAGTCAGCGCACGCTTAATCACGCCAAACGCTTCCCACACATTCACTTCATGCCCCAAACCGAACTCAATCCGCAGCATGTGCATGCGGTTGTAGGTATGGTTTTGCAGCAGCGTCTCCCACATGGTCACGTTAGGGATGAATGCCCGTATAAACTCTTTGGTGTTGATTTCGGTCGAAAACAACCCGATACGCTTCACCGTCCCGCCAATCATGTTGGGGCCCATCCCGGCTTCAATATAGTCGCCCACTTTTACAGGCCGGTGCACCATCAGCATAATGCCTCCGGCAATGCTACCCAAGGTGCCGCGCATGGCAAAACCAACTGCCAAACCCATGGCGCCCAGCAAGGCGGCAAGGGTGGTAGAACTTACGCCAACGACAGAAAGCCCGGCCACAAAAATACTGAAGAAGAGTACAAACCGTGCCGTACTGGCCAAAAACGCGGCCAGCGTCTCTTCCATATGGGCCTTCACCAGCCAGTGGTTAACCTTGCTGGCAACCCAGCTGCACAGCAACCAGCCTGCAACAATCAGCATAAGGCCGAGTACGACATTCACAACCATCATAGGTAACTGGTCAAAAACCTGTCCGGCAGCTTTATCAATCTGCTTGATTTCCGCCGAAACCGGCAGCTTGGAAATATCGGGAATACTCAGTTTGATGTTGTCCAACAAACCTTGGGGTTCGGCCATGGTGGTGTCCTTAATTCAACGGGTTAAACGAGACTGTACGTTTCGTTTGTGGCGCCTCCGCCACCCTTCCGTCAAGGGAAACCGCCACGTATGTAAGGAAATCTTGACCCTTGCGCGACATCTAAGGCACGTTTTCTTCTATATGAGCGCACTTCTCAAGCAAAGCAATTACAGCGGTCCACTGGGCCGTTTCGGGAGTATTAAAGTGGATCTGTTTGCCGCCTATCAAAAACGTCTGAGCGAAGGCTGGCAGCCGGATGCCGCGCAAGCGCGTGCGGTCATGCGCTTGCAATCGCTGGCTAAGGCTTTGCAGTCCGACCTTGAGACCGCCCCCCGCGGCCTTTGGCTCTACGGCCCGCCCGGCCGCGGTAAGTCGCAAATGCTGGATATGTTCATGGACGCGCTGCCTACACCTAACAAGCGCCGCGTTCACTTCCATGCCTTTATGGCCGAGCTTCACCGCCGCCTGAATGCCATGCCACCAGCCGAGCCAACGCTCGTCGGTCGCCGTAAGCCAGACCTTGTCGAACGTCTGGCTGCCGAAATCGCCTCGGAAGCCTCGGTTCTCGGCTTCGATGAATTTTATCTGACCAACCTGCCGGACGCCATGTTCCTCGGCCGCCTGATGCAGGCGCTGTTTAAGCAAGGCACCGTGGTCGTCGCCACCAGTAACTGGAATTTGCCAGACCTTTTCCAAGGCGGCCTGAACCGCGACCGCTTCATGCCGCTGCTGAAGCTTTTGGAAGAGCATATGGAGCCGATTAACCTGACGGAAGGGCTAGACTACCGCCTGCGCGACGGCAAAAACGAAGCCTCTACTTATATTATGAATAAGCGCGGAGAATCGACCGAAGCCGAGCTGGAGGTTTTGTTTTCCGAGTACGCCCAAGGCTCTACCGGTAAACCGCTGCCGTTCCTCCACGCCAAGCGTCAGGCGGGCTCTGTGGTGTGGGCGACGTTCTCGGAACTGTGCGACCAACCCTTGGGCCGCTTGGAATACCAGCAACTCGCCGACCGCTTTCAGACGGTAATGATTGAAGGAATTCCGCAACTTACTGCTAACGAGGCCGACTGTGCCCTGCGTTTGGCAACCCTCATCGATATCCTCTACGAGCGCGGCCACCGTCTTGTTATTAGCTCTTCCGTGCCCCCGCAAGCCATCTGCACGGCAGGTGCGGCGGCGCAAGTGTTTGAGCGTACCGTCTCGCGCATCATTCAAATGACGAATTCTCAAGGCATGTTTGAAGGCGAGGGCTGTCAGTCAGCCGGTTTTTCAAGTTCTGTATAATGTAAGTACCAAATAGGCTCCCGTATGCGATTTATTATTTTCACACGCTTTCACTCCCAGCACTCGCAGGGGGAGTTTGTGGTACGCCTTGCCGCCGCCGCTACGCAACTGGGGCATACCTTTAGTATTATTAACCCAGCCGATGTCTTTCTCGACTTCGCCCAAGGCCCAAATCCCTCACAAGGCAGTGCCAGCCTGCCAGAATGCCCCGTCCGCTGGCGCGACCTGCCGTTTCCCGCCGCCGACCTCGTTTTGCCGATCGCCCGCTGGGATGATGATTACACATGGCAGGTGGTAGAAACCCTACGTGCATGGGGCCAGCCGGTCTTCCCGCACAACCGCGTGCCGCTGGGAGACCACGTCACCATGGCGCGGCTCTTTTCCCGCCGCAACGTGCCCACTCCGCGCAGCTGGGTGCTGAACAATGCCGAGCAGTTTACCGTGATTATGCCGGAGCTCCAATTCCCGTGCCTTATCCGCAGCCGTCATGGGGGCAGGGGCCGTCAGTTCAACATCGCCCAACACTCGGGCGAGGGGCTGGAGCTCTCGCAAAAATTCAGCATGGTCGGCCAACCGTTTGTGGTGCAAGACCTCCCGCAACCTTGGGGAGAAGATATCCGTATTATGCTCATCGGTAACCAAATTGCCGCTTCCGTGCTGCGTCGTGCGCCGGTAGGGTTTGTTCGCCCGCGTGAGTCCGGCAACCTTTCGGCAACCCCTGTCGAACTTACGTCGCAAGAGATCGAGCTCGCCCGCCAAGCCGCCAGTATTTATGGTGCGCCATTCTGTGCCGTCAGCCTGCTGCGGACCGAATCCGGCCCAATTCTGTTGGAAGTGGCCCGCGCGCCAGTGTTATCGGAAATGGAAGCCGCCACCGGCACAAATCTCGCGCTTCCTCTGATAGAGCACCTCGCCGCATTGGCGGGTCTAGGGCCGCAACAAACGGGCAACGTGGTCAACATAGCCGCCCGCCAGCAAGATTAACTCATTCACCAATAATTCTAACCCCCTTTGAGGGGGTGTTTTTCTGCCCCAAACCGAAGCGTTTCGCACACATGTGTCGCACATTTAGGCGGGCTGCCACTTGCCCAAACGGGCGTTAGGGTCTAGGTTGAGGCGTTAAAACAAAGGCCCCAAGGCCTGTAAAACAGATCCAAGAAGAGACCCATGGAAGCTATTTCCCAGCTTATCGTGCCCAACCCGTACCTTGCCATTTTGCTATTTGTGGCGGTGTCGGTGGGCCTTGCCGCCGCCTTGCAGGCCGTGCCGTTCCTCACCCACCCCATGCGCCGCAGTAAGGAGAAAATCTCCGCGTACGAATCCGGCTTCGAAGCCTTCGATACCGCGCGCCGCACCTTCGACGTCCGCTTCTATCTCGTCGCCATTCTGTTCATCATCTTCGACCTCGAAGTCGCCTTCCTCTTCCCATGGGCGATGGTGCTGCAAGATATTTCGTGGTTCGGTTTCGGCAGCATGATGCTCTTCCTCACCGTCCTCACCATCGGGTTTGTATATGAATGGCGCCAAGGCGCTCTAGAGTGGGAATAGACCAATGAGCAAACTTATCACCACCGACCCACTTGCGATCCGCCAGCAAGGCGAAGCGCAGATGCAGGCGCAACTGCGCGACGAAGGCTTCCTCATGACCACCGTCGAAGACGTGGTCAACTGGGCGCGTGCCGGTAGCTTGTGGCCGATGACCTTCGGCCTTGCCTGCTGCGCGGTCGAAATGATGCACTCCGCCGCATCGCGTTACGACCTCGACCGTTTCGGTACCATGTTCCGCCCGTCTCCGCGCCAGAGCGACCTTATGATTGTGGCAGGCACACTCACCAATAAAATGGCCCCCGCACTGCGTAAACTGTACGACCAAATGCCTGAACCGCGCTACGTGATTTCCATGGGCAGCTGCGCCAACGGCGGCGGCTACTATCACTATTCCTACGCCGTGGTGCGCGGTTGCGACCGTATCGTGCCGGTCGATATCTACGTGCCCGGCTGCCCGCCCACTGCCGAAGCGTTGGTCTACGGCATCCTGCAATTGCAAAAGAAGATCAAGCGCCAGCCGGTCTTCGTGCAACGGCCGGATGAGGCGCCCTACGCCTACGCCCCCGGCGAACCGCGCCCCTACAGCCTTGATGAAATGCATATCGGTTAAGGACTGCTGAATTATGACCACCACTCCTCACATCGACACCCACCTCGACCTTCCGGGCCTGAAGGCGATGCAAGACTACCTTGCCAAAAAGCTGCCCGACGCCATTCTGGAAATCGCGGTGCGCGAACTAACCATTACCGTGGCCGCCGACAACGTCCCCTTCACCATCAAACTGTTGAGAGACGACAAAAAGCTGCTGTTCACGCAGCTCACCGATGTATGCGGAGTCGACTATCTCGGTGCCAAACAGCTGCACCCCGCCCGCTTCGCCGTGGTCTATCATCTGCTCTCCATGCCGCACAACCAGCGTGTCCGCGTTAAAACCTATCTCGATGCCACCAACCCCGCCGTACCGACCATCACTAGCCTCCACGCCGCCGCCGGTTGGTATGAACGCGAAACGTACGACATGTACGGCATCAACTTTGTCGGCCACCCAGACCTCCGCCGCCTGCTGACCGATTACGACTTCGTCGGCCACCCGCTGCGCAAGGATTTTCCGCTAGAGGGCTTTGTGGAAGTGTACTACGACGCCAAGGAAAAGCGCGTGGCCTACAAACCGGTCGACCTCCCGCAGGAACTCCGGCACTTTGACCGCGTTAGCGAATGGAAGGGCATTACCGGCAATACCGGTCTTGCTGAAACCGACAACACCTTTAACTCGCAAGAGTTCAAGTAAGTAAGGGCCATTCCATGAGCTATACCGACCCATCCGACATCGACGCATTGAACGAGCAAATCAAGCAACAGGCTGAAGCTGAAGAAGCCGAACGCCGCGAACAAGAGCAAGAGCAATTGGCCGAATTGGCCCGCCGCGCTGTAAAAAAGCCGGAAGAAAGCTCGACAGCCGACCTTATCAGCGCCTCCGACCTCAGCATGCTGGACTTTGGTAAAGACAAGTAAGGCGTAATGGGTATTTTCTGGAACATGTATCGCAAAATGCTGCCGCCCGACGCACAGCAAATGTTGGCATGGATAGAAAGTGAAGTAAGTTCCGGCCGTATGAGCGATGCCGAAGCGGAACAACGCCGTGCCGAACTGGAAAATACCCTTCATAAGATTTTTGATTCCGAAGATTCCGAAAAGAAAGACGCGGAATAACCCATGCCGCGCTTCCAAACCCGCTTGCTGATACGCGATAAACGGCCAGAACTTTTCCAGGCCAAGGGCGCAGTTGTCCATACGCGTACGCTAAACGATGCCGACTACGAGCAAGAGCTACGCCGCAAGTTGGTAGAAGAAGCGCAAGAAGCGGCATCTGAACACGAAAACCTTGTTAAAGAGCTCGCCGATGTATGGGAAATCATGCTGGCACTCGCCGCCCATCATGGCCTGTCGGCAGAGGATATCATCGCCCAAGCCAATGCCACCCGCGCCAAACTCGGCGGCTTTGAAAAGCGGATTTATTCCGAGAGCATCGAAGCGCCCGAAGATAACGAAACTACCCATTACCACCGCCAATACCCCGAAAAATATCCTGAAATAAGCGAATAGCTTCGTATGACTTTATCCCCCGCCCAAGCACCGCTCGTATTCCTAGCTTCTCCGGTAAATCATCCAGAGGCTTCCGTGACCATGCAGCGCGTGGAAGACGCGGCAAAATTTGCGGCTTGGATTTTGGAAAACGAGCAGAAAAATGTCTTTCCGGCGGCATGCGTCGACATGGCCGTTCGCAAATATCAAACAAAGCCAAATTCGCCGGAATGGTGGGAGCAAAACATGCAAGTGTTCATGCAACCGTCCGAGGCTTGCTATGTATTACGCCTCGAGGGCTGGGAATCCAGCTCGGGCGTAAAACTGGAAATGTCTATAGCCGAAAAGCTTGGAAAACCGATTTACCATTACACTGCCACTGAACAGGGATACCAACGCGTATGAGCACCGTTACAACTGCCGCCGAAAAGCAAATCCTCACCGCTACCTTTAGCGAAAACGTGATTACGCCCAACCGTACCGAGGGCGAGCAACCGTTCACGCTCAACTTCGGCCCGCAGCACCCCTCGGCCCACGGCGTGCTGCGGCTGGTGCTGGAGATGGAAGGGGAGGTGATTACCAAAGCCGACCCGCACATCGGCCTGCTCCACCGCGGTACCGAAAAACTGATTGAAAACAAAACCTACATCCAAGCACTGCCGTACTTCGACCGCATGGATTACGTCAGCATGATGTGCCAAGAGCACGTCTGGTGCTTGGCGACGGAAAAACTGCTCGGCATCGAAATCCCTCGCCGCGCCCAGTACATCCGCGTGATGTTCTCCGAGCTTACCCGCATCGCCAACCACCTGCTCTGGATCGGCTGCCACGCGCTGGATATCGGCGCCATGGCAGTGATGCTATATAGCTTTAAGGAGCGTGAATATCTCTATGACTTTTCAGAAGAAGTATCGGGTGCTCGCATGCACGCTAACTACTTCCGTCCGGGCGGCGTGAACCGCGACCTGCCGGAAGGTTTGACGCACAAAATCACCAAATGGAATGACAACTTCGAGAAAGTCGTCATCCCCATGCTAGAAACCCTGCTCGATGAAAACCGGATCTGGAAGCAACGCACCGTTGGCATCGGCGTAGTCAGTCCGGAAGAAGCCCAAGCCTGGGGCTTCACTGGCCCCATGCTGCGCGGTAGCGGTATCGAGTGGGACCTCCGCAAGTCGCAGCCATACGAATGCTATGCCGAACTCGACTTCGCAATTCCCGTCGGCCAAAATGGCGACTGCTACGACCGTTACCTCTGCCGCATGGAAGAAATGAAGCAATCCGTCAGCCTCATCCGCCAATGCGTGGCTAAGCTGGAAGGCGAACTCGCAGGCCAACCCTGCAAAATCCAGAACTTCAAAATCTCGCCGCCCAAGCGTAACGATATGAAGTCCAGCATGGAAGCGCTTATCCACCACTTCAAATACTACACCGAAGGTTTCCACGTTCCGGCCGGAGAGGTCTACGCCGCGATAGAAGCCCCCAAAGGCGAAATGGGCGTCTATCTGGTGTCGGACGATGGCCCCAAACCGTGGCGCGTCAAGGTCCGCGCCCCCGGCTACGCCCACCTTCAGGGGCTAGACTTCATGTCCAAAGGCCACCTGCTCGCCGACGTCACAACCCTTATCGGCACCACCGATGTTGTGTTTGGTGATATCGACCGTTAATAGGTCAACATCCCTGCCACACAAGCAGGCAGAACCTAGCGAAAATATCCCAGAAAAACGGGCAAGGGGGCTGGCAAAAGCCCCCATTTGGTTTAAGACTTCTCCATCATGAAAAACAAAATCCTCGCAGGGGTATGTCTGGTGGCGGGTATGTTAGGGGCAGGGGCTCCCGCCGTTGTGCAGGCTGAAGATGGCAAAGCTTATTGCGAGAAATGGTGCACCAAAAACGGCCGTTCCACCTGCTGCCCGGGGGCGGAGCGTAAGAGTTCCGAGTCGTCATCAGCCTCAGGCATTTGGTACGAAAGCGATGTCCAACGCTGCCAAGCGGTGTTGGAGCAACCGAATATCGACCCGGACTCCGAACTGCGGGGGCAATTTGAAAAATGCCAGCAAGTGAAGTCTTCCGCCGACGCCGAAGAAAAGGCCGCCCGTAAAAAGCTGGAAGAAGAAAAAGCCGCCAAAGCCGCTCTCCGCCAGCGGCGTACATCCGGTGCATCTAAGCAAGCTGCGTCATCGCTCAATCCGGCGGCCGATGTGAAGCCGACCAGCAATTTCTCCAACCTGCAAAACTTTGGGGCCCAACCCGGCGAAATGCCGCTTCAACCCATCGCAACCGAATAGCCACGCAAAGCAAGACATCCCATGCCTACCATCCGTACTGTCCAAATCGACCCCAACGCCACCCACGCTGCCGAAGTCGGCCAAACGCCGCACGCTTTGGGGCTGAACCTGAGCTGGAACAAGGCGGAGCAGGAAGCGGTTACCCGCACTCTCGCCAAATACCCCGCCGACCGCCAGCGCAGTGCGGTTATTCCGCTGCTGCACATGGCCCAGCGTAAGTGCGGCGGCTGGCTGCCGGTCGATGCCATGCAACTGGTCGCCGATACCCTAAGCCTGCCGTACATCCGCGTGTACGAGGTGGCCACGTTCTACACCATGTTCAACCTCAAGCCGGTCGGTAAGCACCACGTGCAGGTCTGCACCAACTGCGCCTGCCTCATTCGCGGGTCGGATGCGATTGTGAGCGCCGTGAAGGATGTTTCCGGCATCGAGCATAACGGCGAAACGTCGGAAGATGGCACGTTCACCCTCACTGAAGTGGAATGCCTCGGCGCCTGCGTGGCCGCCCCGATGATGCAAATCGGCACCCACTACTACACCCACCTGACCGCTGATAAGACCAAAGAAATCCTCCAGCATCTGGCCAAGGGTGGAGACCCCGCCAAGTACGCCGACACCGCCCCGACCACCGAGGCCGACCCCATCCACAACGGCAAATACGGCGCGTAAAGTATGTACAAAAGTGTAGCTCTTTTGGTGGTGTTGGCTCTCGTCTCCTGCGCCCGCATCGGCGGCCCCATTACCGAAGTTCAGCCCGGCATCTTCAGCATCACCCACGTCATGTACGCCAACTCGCCGGTCACCGGCGTGCGTCAGGGCGTGATAGACCGCGCCACGGCCAAATGCCAAAAGCTTGGCCAAACCTACACCAAGCTGCGCGAAGAAATGGGCACCCAGGGCGCCCTCAGCTACACCCTATTTTTCCAATGTGTTAACACGCCAAGCAAGTAAAAACTCATGACAACTCTCCCACGCCTCAAACCCGAAGACAAATGCTTCCCGAACCTCGACGGCTCCGGTGATTGGGGCATCAAAGGCTACCAAAAGCGCGGCGGCTATAAGGGGCTGAAGGAGCTCCTCAAAACCCCGCAAATGCAGCATATCGAAAAGCTCAAGGCCTCGTCACTCCGCGGCCGCGGCGGCGCAGGCTTCCCCACGGGGATGAAGTGGTCCTTCATGCCGCAACCAAAACTCGACGAAAAGGGCAAGCTCATTCCGCTCGCCAAACCCAGCTATCTGGTCTGCAATGCCGACGAAGGCGAACCCGGCACCTGTAAGGACCGCGACATCCTCCGCTATGACCCGCACACGCTGGTAGAAGGTATGATTGTCGGCTGTTACACCCTCAACGCCAAAGTCGGTTACATCTACGTGCGCGGCGAGTATTACGACGAATCCTCGCACCTTCAGCAAGCTATTAACGAAGCGTATGAAGCCGGCTTCCTCGGCAAAAACATTCTGGGCACGGGGGTCGATGTCGACATCCACGTCCACCTCGGCGCAGGGGCCTACATTTGCGGAGAAGAAACCGCACTGCTGGAGAGCTTGGAAGGCAAAAAAGGCCAACCGCGCCTCAAGCCGCCGTTCCCCGCCGGTTTCGGCCTCTATGGCTGCCCCACCACAATTAACAATGTGGAAACCATCGCGCAGGTACCACCTATCCTTAAAAACCCCACCGAGTGGTTCACCCGCTGGGGCCGCCCGGGCAACTCCGGCACCAAAATTTTCAGCATTTCCGGCAGCGTTAACAAGCCGGGCAATGTCGAAGCCCCCATGTCCATTCCGCTGCGCGAGCTGATCGACGAATACTGCGGCGGCGTCATCGGTGGGTGGGATAACCTCCAAGCCATCATCCCCGGCGGTAGCTCCACTCCCATGCTGAACCCCGAGCAAGCCAGCCGCGTTTTGATGGACTTTGACGCCCTCAAGGCCGAAGGCACCGGCCTCGGCACCGCCGCGATTGTCGTCATGGATAAATCTGTCGACGTCCTCCGTGTGATGACCCGCATCGCCGGTTTCTACCACCACGAATCCTGTGGCCAGTGCACCCCGTGCCGCGAAGGCGTGGGCTGGGTTCACCGCCTGATGGAACGCCTCAGCCAAGGCGACGGCACCATCGACGAACTCGACCAACTCTTCGCCCTCACCAAAAAGATCGAAGGCCGCACTATCTGCGCCTTTGCCGACGGCGCCATGTGGCCCACCCAAGGCACCCTCAAGCACTTCCGCCACCTGTTCGAAGAACGTATCAAGGCCAAACAGAGCGCCGCATAATGATGTTCGCTACGCTCCGCAACCGCCTCCAAGCCCTCGGCCTTCTGGCTGTGCTGGGCGCTGCGTTGCTGGCAGGGAATGGTCAAGCCCAAAACATCGCCCAACCGTTGGTAGAGCTCAAAGCGGTAAGCCCGCTCGAATCCCGCCGCTTTGTGCAGATGGACCACCTGAACGCCGACTACCTGATGCCCGTCATCCTGCGCGTCGGCGGGGCAGGGGCCACCATTTCGCCCTCGCTCATGTCGGTCTACCGCGCCCAAATGGGCTACGTGGCAAGTGCCCTCACAACCGACCCCACCGTACCAGTGCCCGACTACGCCGATTGCATCAAACGCTTCGACGGGACCGAAAAAACCGTCCCCACCATTTGCAAGTTAACGATAGACAAAGTCGTCGCCAATATTTCCAAATCCAAGCCGGATAACGAGCAATTCGTCACCTACCTACGCGCGTTCACGCTCTCGCAAAGTGGCATCATCCTCACCGGCCGCTACCTAGAAAAACCGTTTACGGAGAAGGAAGTCTCCTCCATCGCCTCCTACCATGCCTTCCGCCTGATGCGCGAAAAGGACGACATGTGGCTCAAAAACTTCCGCACGTGCCTGGAGAGCAACTCGCAAACCATCACCTGTAAAAACCTGAAGCTCGACGAACTCAGCACCAAACTGACCCTCGACTATCTCAAAGCCTTTAATGAAGAGCAGAAACATGACGAATAAACGCCCCCCGGTCACCAAAACCGCCAAAGCCGATACCTCTAAACAGGCGCCCACCGCACCCGTACCTGCGGCTTCCACGCCCACGCAGGCACCTGCGCCGCTACCTGCCGCACCGGAAGGCTTCTTCAATGTGTTTGTCGACGGCGAGCTGCTGCATGTGAAGAAGGGCAGCACCGTCATGCAGGCCTGCACCCAAGCCCAAAAGGAAATTCCGCACTTCTGCTACCACGAGCGTCTGAGCATCGCCGGTAACTGCCGCATGTGTCTGGTGGAAATCGAAGGTATGCCCAAGCCCATCGCCAGCTGCCATTGGCCGATCGCCGAGGGCATGAAAATCAAAACCGACAGCCCGCTCACCATCAACGCCCGCAAAGGCACCATGGAGCTGCTGCTCATCAACCACCCGCTAGACTGCCCCATCTGCGACCAAGGCGGCGAATGCACCCTGCAAGACCTCTCCGTCGGTTACGGGTCAGACCGCTCCGCCTTCCACGAATTCAAACGCGCGGTGGACGATAAAGACATCGGCAGCAAAATCAAAACGGTGATGACCCGCTGCATCCACTGCACGCGCTGCATCCGCTTCGCGACCGAAATCGCGGGTGTCGAAGAAATGGGCGCCACCTTCCGTGGCGAAAACATGCAAGTCGGCACCTACGTCGAGCAAGCCATTCAGTCCGAGCTCTCCGGCAACATGATCGACCTCTGCCCCGTCGGTGCACTCACCAGCAAGCCCTACGCCTACACCGCCCGCCCGTGGGAGCTTGTGCGCACCAACTCGGTCGATATCCTCGACGCTGTGGGCACGCCCATCACGGTCGATAACCGCCACGGCCAAGTCCTCCGCACCCAGCCGCAAGAGAACAACGCCATTAACGAAGAGTGGATGACCGACGCCGCGCGCTTCAGCTACGACGCCCTTAACACCAACCGCTTAACCGCACCGATGATACGCCGCGGCAAAGAGCTACAAACATGTAGCTGGCCGGAAGCCTTCAGCGTCACCAAAACGGCGTTAGAAAACCCCACCGCCGCCATCCTCGGCAGCATGGCCAGCGCCGAAGACGCCCTGAGCTTTAAAATGTTTATGGACACCGTGCTGACCGGCAGCGCCTACGATTGCCGCCCGGCAGGCTCCCACCTCGACCAGTTCTACACCTTCAACACCCCGTTGGTAGAATTTGAAAACGTCGACGCCGTGCTGCTCGTCGGCTGCAACCCTCGCCTTGAGGCTCCTCTGCTCAACGTCCGCCTGCGGCGCGCCGCCCTCAAGCGCCGCGTGCAAATTGGTGCGATTGGTGCGGATATGGATCTGACCTACCCCTACCAAAATCTGGGGAACGAGCCGGAATTGTTGGAATCCTTCACAAGGTCCAAGTTTGCCGATGTTCTGAAAAATGCGCAGAAGCCCGCCATCATTGTCTCGGCTAGCGTAATGACCCGTGGCGACGGCGCCGCCATCCTCGCGCAGATCGAGAAAATCGCCAAAAAGGTTGGAGTCATCAAAGAAAACTGGAACGGCCTCAACGTCCTCGCCGCCACCTCCGGCCGCATCACCGCGCTGGATATGCAAGCCAAAGCGGGCACCCCGAAGTCCGACACCGCCGCCATCCTGAAAAGCTTCAACAACGGCAAAACTCAAACGCTCATCGTCTACGGCGAAGACACGATTCTGCCGGAGGATATTGAAGGGCAGGGGACGCTCATCTACATCGGCACCCACATGACAGCTACCGCTGAAAAAGCCGACGTCATCCTCCCCGCCGCCGCATGGAGCGAAAAGTCGGGCCTCTACGCCAACGCCGAAGGCCGCGTGCAACTGGCCCATGCCGCCGTGCAACCGCCGCTGAATGCCAAGGAAGACTGGAAAATTTTCCGCGCACTGAGCGAAGACATGGGCAAAACCCTGCCATTCAACACCCTCAGCCAATTGCGCAGCCTCATCGCCGCCAAGCACCCGGCCTATAAGGCAGAAAACTGGAACAAGGTGACCCCGCGCGAAACCCGTGTGGCGGCCGCCGATGTCGAAATCTCCGCCCGCCCGTTCCAACCGGTGGTGACAGATTACTACCTGCGGCTCGAATACCTCCGCCAGTCGCCCACCATGCAGAAGTGCCAGTCCGAGGTCGCTGCCGCCACCCTCGGCACCACCGGCACCCCGCCAACCCCACTGGCTCCCACCAAAGCCAAGACCTCTAAAAAGGCCGCATAATCATGGAACTCCTCACCCACTACGCCACCACACTGGTCACGTTCGACAACCTCTTGATGCTGGCCACCACCCTCGGCATCATCCTGCTCATCGCCGTGCCGGTCTTGCTTGGCATGGCTTACACCACGTGGTTCGAGCGTAAAATCCTCGGCTGGATGCACCTGCGCCACGGCCCGATGCACACCGGCCCATTCGGCTTGCTGCAACCGATAGCCGACGCCGTGAAGCTGATGTTCAAAGAGCCCTTCATTCCCGGCGCTAGCAACAAGGTGATGTTTCTCATCGCGCCTATGCTCGCCTTCATCCCCGTGCTGGTCGTCTGGGCCGTCATTCCGTTCGGAGAAAACCCCTTCACCGGCAGCCTTATGGTCCTCGCCAACATCAACCTTGGCGTCATGTTCATTCTGGCGGTGACGTCTATCGAGGTCTACGGCATCCTGCTGGCAGGTTGGGCCTCCAACTCCAAATACCCGTTCCTCGGTGCCGTCCGCTCCGGCGCGCAAATGGTGAGCTACGAAGTCTCCATGGGCCTCATCGTCCTCGCCGTCATCCTGCTGGCGGGCTCGATGAACCTCGCCGACATCGTGAACGCGCAAAAAACCGTCTGGTTCTTCATCCCAGCATTCCCGGCCTTCATCATGTTCTTGGTTAGCATTTTGGCCGAGTGCAACCGCCACCCGTTCGACCTCCCCGAGGCCGAAGCCGAGCTGGTAGCCGGCTATAACACCGAATATTCGGCCATGAGCTTCGCACTCTTCTTCCTCGGCGAATACGTGGCGATGATCACCATGTCCGCCTTCACCGCCATCCTCTTCCTCGGTGGCTGGCTGCCCCCGTTCGATGTGGCTCCGCTGAACTGGATCCCCGGCACCATCTGGCTGCTGCTGAAGATCATCGCCATCCTGTTCTTCATGGTCTGGGCACGCGGTACACTGCCGCGTTACCGCTACGACCAACTGATGCGCCTCGGCTGGAAAATCTTCCTGCCGCTCAGCTTCGCATGGCTCATCATCACCGCCATCGCCGTCAAGCTGCTGGGTAATCTGGCCGCGTAACCATGCGTATTATCGAAGACCATAACGGCAAGTTCGAGCTCCTCAGCCAGCTGATGGCTGAGGAAATCGACGCCTACAACGCCAAATCCGGCCTCGCACGCGTGCGCGACCTCTGCTTTTATCTAGTCGATGAAAACGACAAGTTCATGGGCGGCCTCAAGGGGTATTTCGAGGGCGACTGGATGTACATATCCGACCTTCTCGCCACGCGCCGCAACCAAGGCGATGGCGGTAAACTGATGGAACACGCCGAAGCCTACGCCCGTAAAAACCAGCGCAAAGGCATTCTTCTCTACACCATGGC
Source organism: Alphaproteobacteria bacterium (assembly GCA_027485835.1). Classification (GTDB taxonomy): domain Bacteria; phylum Pseudomonadota; class Alphaproteobacteria; order UBA2136; family UBA6156; genus UBA6156. Next base: position 393,735 of record JAIXQG010000001.1, on the reverse strand, counting down.
CTTTCAGGCACGCCCGTTTTACGAGAAGCTGGGCTTCGAAATGTTCGCCGAAATCCCCCAGTTCGCCGGTGAATACTCGGCCTATTTTATGAAGAAGGTGCTCTAGCCATGGCAAAGACACACGCATTTCCCACTGCCCGCAGTATAAGCCGCCTGCTGGCCCTGAACGTGATTTAAGAGTATAGAAGTAGCCAACATGAAAAACACCGTCCGCATCGTCCGCCAGTTCTTCCTGATCGACATGATCAAGGGCTTCGCGCTGACCTTTAAAATGCTCTTCGCCAAGAAGTTCACCATTCTCTACCCGTTCGAAAGCACGCCCATTTCGCCGCGCTTCCGTGGCGAGCACGCCCTGCGCCGCTACCCGAACGGCGAAGAACGCTGCATCGCCTGCAAATTGTGCGAAGCCATCTGCCCCGCCCAAGCCATTACCATCGAGGCCGAACCACGCATCGACGGCTCCCGCCGCACCACCCGTTACGATATCGACATGGTCAAGTGCATCTACTGCGGCCTGTGCGAAGAAGCTTGTCCGGTAGACGCCATTGTCGAAGGCCCGAACATGGACTTCTCCGCCGAAGACCGCAAAAAACTGCTTTATACCAAGGACATCCTCCTTGCCAATGGCGACAAGTTAGAACCAACCCTCGCCGAGCGCCTCAAGCGCGACGCGCCCTACCGCTAGGGCAGGGACGCACCCTATGAAATCCAACTTCAACCTCGTCGGAGACTTCCACGCCAAGTTCGGCTACAGCGATGTATCGCTGGCCGAAGCCTTGCCCGCGCGGGAAAAGTTCCTTGAGGAAGAAGTGCGGGAAGTCAAGGAAGCGACGCAAGAAGTCCTCAGCGCCACCACACCGGAAGCCCTGAAGGAAGCCAAAGCACACCTCCTGAAGGAAATCATCGACATGATGTACGTCGCTTACGGCACCCTGCAGGTGATGGGGATTGATGCCGACGCCGCCTTCGCCGAAGTCCACCGCTCCAACATGAGCAAGTCCTCCAGCGGCCCCGCCTCCAAAGCCGTGAAGGGGCCCGAGTACACCCCCGCCAATATGGAGCAATTCGTGTGATGGAAAACCAACGCCCCAACGTCCGCGTCGGCATCGGTGTCTATGTCTGCCACGAAGGCGAGCTTCTGATTTTCGAACGCATCACCGCCGACCACGCCCCCAACACCTGGACACCCCCCGGCGGCCATTTGGAAAACGGCGAGCACTGGCTGGAAGGCGCCCTGCGGGAAGTTTCGGAAGAGTGCGAGGTAGATGCCACCCACCCCCACCTGTTTGCGGTCACGAATGATGTCTTTCCGGAAACCGGCAAGCATTACGTGACGATGCACGTGGCCGTAAAAGCCAAATCCAAACACTTTGTGAACAAAGAACCGCACAAGCACCAAAACTGCGGCTGGTATAAGTGGGAAGACGTCCCCCAACCGCGCTTCCGCTGCCTGCAATCCGTTTACGACCAAGGTCTCAAACCACCCTATCTCACCGAGCTGGAGCAAGCTGCATGACACCCGACCAACAACCCGAACAACCCGCTATCGCTGGCGTACCAACCTCCGACATTGCCTCGGGTATCGAAGGCTGGCTCAACTGGCTGGCCGCGGCACTGTCAGACTGGTCTGGCCCGCTTACCGCAATCAAGGACACCGTTCTTGCTCTGCTGGAAGAATTTCAACCGGTCTTAGACCTCATCTTCAAATTCATGGCGCTTGCCGAATAGCTGTTTCAGAAAGGACTCCCATGCTCCCCGACCTCATCTTCGCCCTCTTCGCCACCGGCATCCTCGTCGGCGCTGGCCTTATCATTGCTGCCCGTAACCCTATGCTGGGCATGTTGGGTATGCTCGTCACCTTCATTAACGCCGCAGGCCTGTTTATTCTGTTCGGTGCCGAGTTCCTCGGCCTGCTGCTTATCATGGTCTACTTGGGGGCCATTGCCGTCATGTTCCTGTTTGTCCTCATGACCATCGACCTCGAATTCTTCAAACTGCGGGAAAAACCGAAAGCCTATCTGCCGCTCGGCTTGCTCACCGTGGCCGTGCTGGCGGGCGAGTTCATCCTCGCTGCCAACTATGGCCTGTTCAGCACCAACGTCACCATGCTGCCCACTGGAGAGCAACCGCAGAACATCATCCAAATCGGTAACGTCCTGTTCACCACCTACGTGCTGCCGTTCCAGCTTTCCGGCCTCGTGCTGCTTACCGCCATGGTCGGCGCTATCGTCCTCACTCACCGCCCACGCAGCGACGTCAAGCGCCAAAGCATTACCAAACAAGTGCTGCGCACCAAGGAGGAGGGGCTGACCATGACCAAACCGAAACTCGGCCACGGTACCGGCACCAACGTTGCTAAACACTGGAAACCAAAATCGGTAGCGAAATAAGAGAGATACCACCATGTTCTACACCCTCACACTCTCCCACGTCCTCACGCTTAGCGCCTTGCTCTTCACCATGGGCATGGCGGGCATCGTGCTTAACCGCCGCAACATCATCGCCATCCTGATGTGTCTCGAGCTCGTGCTCCTCTCTGTCAGCATCAACTTGGTAGGTACCTCCTACTTCCGTGCCGATATCACCGGCCAGATCTTCAGCATGTTCATCCTTACTGTGGCGGCAGCCGAGCTCGCCATCGGCCTCGCCATCGTCACACTCTTCTTCCGTAACCGCGGCACCATCGAGATCGACGCCGCCGACCTGATGAAGGGCTAAGGAGCACACCATGTACGCCATCGTATTCACCACCTGCAAAACCCTGACCGACCGCGACGCGCTGATCGAAGCGGCGCTCACCCACAAACTCGCCGCCTGCGTGCAGGTGGATGATGTCGTGAGCCATTATGTCTGGGAAGGCAAACTGGAACAGGAAGACGAGTACCGCCTTACCTTTAAAACGCGTAGCGCTTTGGTGCCCGCGCTTACTGCCAAAATTCGCGAGGTTCACACCTACGATATCCCCCAAATAGTCGCCTGCGACATCACCTCCGGCCTGCCGGAGTACCTCGCATGGATCGATGAATCGACACAACAAGGGAACTAAAAATATGAACACCACTCGCATCGTCCTCGGCCTCGCCGCCGCACTCGTCGTCACCGGCTGTGCCTCGGTACCCACCAACGCCAAGCCTTATACGTGCTCAGAGTACAACAAGGCCCGCGCCGCGCTCTCCAGCCCAACCCGAACCGTTACCGACGCCGACCTGCTGCGCTTCTACAAGGTCAACATGGTCACCTACAAAACCGAGCTTCCTAAGCGCATTAGCCGCGACCAATTGCCGGAATTCATAAGCAACGTCGTCAACTACCAAGCCGCCGCTTGCCGCGTGAACCCGGACGCCACCATCCACTACACCGCGGTACAAGAAACCCCGACCAGCGTCCGTTTGGGCAGCATGATGACCTACCCGAATGGTCAGTCGCCTGAGGCTCGTGAAGCCTACGGCAACATCCGCATGGGCCGCGCCGTTGCTAACGAAGCCGGCATGCAACCGGTCAAGGCCCACATTCAAAACTGCGTGGCCGGCAAACTGCCTGCTGCGGAATGCAAACTCGGCAACCTGTAACAACGGAGACCTGACCCCATGCTGCAATTCCTCAAATACCTTGGCGCGTTTTGTCTGCTGACCATCGCGGCCTCCTTGGCGTTTTGCAGTGTGGGGGTGTATCAGGGCGTGAAAACTGCCAACCGTTACTTGGCAGGGGCCGACAACTACACCTGCCGCCAGTTTGTGTATGACCTTGAGCACCCGGAAACCGACAAATTCGCACCGCTCGCCATCGCCGCCATGGCCTACGGCGTGGTGCCGGATGACGGAAAAACCGAAGAACGCCAAACCGAAATGGAGCGGGAAGGAATAGAGCCCGCCGTGAAAAAGGTATTGGAACTCTGTAAAAATAACCCCGATGCGCGCGTGCTGAATGTCTACGCCGCCAGCCTCATCAGCGGCACTCAACCTGTGGCGCCACCGGCACCCCCCGCCGCGCAACCTGTAAGCACCACGGTTGTCAGCGGCACGGAAGTGAATTACCAACCCGTGACGGCCCAATAAGAATTACCCGATAAGCAAGAAGACCCCCCATGCAAGCTCTCGTCCCTCAATTGACTACTCTGGCCGTCCTGCTCCCCGCTATCGGGGCTCTGCTCGGGGCGCTCACCTTCCTCATCTGGCCAACTCTTAAGGCCGAGCTGGCCCACGGCCACGATGACCACCATGGCCACGACGACCATGCACCGGAAGCGCCCACTGCTTCCTCCAAATGGGCCCACTATGTGGCCATGAGCCTCACCACCGGCAGCGTGCTTGCCGCCACGGTTATCAGTTGGACACTCTTCATCGGCCTGAATAATGGCACGGCCGAGCCCGTCACCACCCACTGGTTCACATGGTTCAGCGCGGGCCCGTGGGCGGTCACGTTCGGCACGATGCTCGACAAACTCTCCGCCACCATGCTCATCGTCGTCACCTCGGTTTCGGCCTGTGTGCACGTGTATAGCTGGGGTTACATGGCGGAAGACGCCTCCAAGCGCCGCTTCTTCATCTACCTGTCGGCCTTTACCTTCGCCATGCTCATGCTGGTCACCGCCCCCAACTTGGTCCAAATGTTCCTCGGCTGGGAAGGGGTGGGGGTTTGTTCCTACCTGCTTATTGGCTTCTGGTTCCATAAGGCTTCTGCCAACGCCGCCGCCATCAAGGCCTTCATCGTCAACCGCGTGGCAGATGCCGCCATGCTCGTCGGCCTGTTCGCTCTCGCCGCCACCTTCGGCACGCTTACCTATTCCGAAATCTTCGCGAAGGTCGATGCGGTCTCCGCCACCAACAGCTACGCCATCAGCTTCATCGCGCTGTTCCTCTTCATCGGCGCCATGGGTAAGTCCGCCCAGTTCGGCCTGCACACCTGGCTGCCAGATGCCATGGAAGGCCCCACACCCGTATCCGCCCTTATTCACGCCGCCACCATGGTCACCGCAGGCGTGTTCCTGCTCTGCCGCATGTCGCCGTTGTACGAGGCCGCCCCCCAAGTGCTCCACATCGTCGGCTACGTCGGTGCCATCACTGCCATTTTTGCCGCCACGGTGGGTCTTACGCAAACCGATATCAAGCGCGTCATCGCCTATTCCACCTGCTCGCAGCTGGGCTACATGTTCTTCGCCATTGGTGTCTCGGCTTACCCCGCCGCCATGTTCCACCTCACCACCCACGCGTTCTTCAAGGCGCTGCTGTTCCTTGGCGCGGGTTCGGTCATTCACGGCATGCACCACGAGCAAAACATCTTCAACTACGCCAAATCCGGCTACGTGCTGCGTAAAGTCTTGCCCATCACCTATGGCCTCATGTGGCTGGGCTCTCTCGCGCTCGCCGGCATCCCGCCCTTTGCCGGATACTTCAGTAAGGACCTTGTGCTGGAATCCGCCTTCGCCGCCCCCGGCGGCTGGGGCCTCCCGCTCTACGCCATCGGTACGCTCGCGGCCATGCTCACGGCTATCTACGGCTTCCGTATTATCTTCATGAGCTTCCACAACAAACCGAAGGTCGATGAGGCTCACGCCAAACCGACCAAGGCAAAATCCAAAAAAGAAGCCCACCACGACGATCATCACCACACTCCGCACGAGTCGCCATGGATCATGCTCGTCCCCATGCTGCCACTCGCGTTCGGCGCGGTGCTCTCCGGCTGGCTGCTGCATAATATGGGCACTTTGGAATGGTGGGATGGCTCCATCGTGATTCACCACGCCCACAGCGCCCTGCACGACGCCCACCACATTCCGGAATTCTTCAAAAAGCTACCGCTCATTCTGGCCATTTCGGGCATCACCTTGGCGTTCTACCTGTTCGCCGAGTACCGCGGCATTCCCAAGCGTATTTCGCAACTGTTGCCGATTCCGTACGCCATCAGCCTGAACAAATGGTACATCGACGAAATCTACCAAGTTCTCTGGGTCAACCCAACCGCCAGCGTCGCCCGCTTCTTTGCCGAGTGGGGCGATAAGAAGGGGATCGATGGCCTTCTCAACGGCGGCGCCGCCACGGTACGCGATTTCGGCCAATGGCTGCGCGGTGCCCAAACCGGCTACGTCTACCACTATGCCTACGCCATGCTACTGGCACTCACCCTCGGCCTCGGCTACCTGCTCTGGAAAACGATGTAATAGTTAGAAACCCCCATGTCGCTCCTCACCTCCAACATGCTTTCCCTCCTCATCTTCCTGCCGCTGGTTTCCGCGTTCATCACGTACATCACGCCCGCGCGCTACACGAAGCAGGTAGCCCTCGGCCTCAGCCTTATCCCGCTGGCGCTGTGCGTGCCGCTGTTCCTGCAGTTCAATTCTGCACTCGCCGGTTTGCAGTTTACCGAAAGTCACACATGGCTCCCCGCTTTCAATATCCGTTATACACTGGGGATAGACGGCCTCGCGCTCCCGCTTATAGGCCTGACCGCACTCCTCACGCCGCTCTGCCTCATCGCCAGCTGGCACGTACAGAAAAACCCGCAAGGCTTCTTCGCGGCGTTTTTGGCCCTAGAAGCCTTCGTCATCGGCGTTTTCAGCGCCCAAGACTTCATTCTCTTCTATCTGTTCTGGGAAGCCATGCTCATCCCGATGTTCCTGCTCATCGGCCTGTGGGGAGGCGAAAACCGCGTCTACGCCGCACTCAAATTCTTCCTCTATACCTTTGTGGGCTCGGTGCTGATGCTCATCGCGGGCCTCTGGCTCTACAACGTCACCGGCAGCTTTAGCCTCGAGGTCTGGCAAAACACCGTCCTCCCGCTCGGCGCGCAAAAGTGGCTGTTCCTCGCGTTCTTCGCCGCCTTTGCGGTCAAGGTGCCCATGTTCCCGTTCCACACATGGCTGCCGGATGCCCACGTGCAAGCCCCCACCGCCGGTTCGGTCATTCTGGCAGGCGTGCTGCTCAAAATGGGTGCCTACGGTTTCCTGCGCTTTTGTTTACCGATGTTCCCCGAAGGCTCCGCCTACTTCGCGCCGATGGTCTTCACCCTCTCGGCCATCGCCGTGGTCTACGCCGCGTTCATTGCGTATGTCCAAACCGATATTAAAAAGATGATCGCCTACAGCTCGGTCTCCCACATGGGCTTTGTCACGCTGGCTGCCTTCTCCGGCACAGTCACCGGCCTGCACGGCAGCCTGCTGGTTATGCTCAACCACGGTATCGTGTCCGCAGGCTTGTTCTTGGGGGTAGGTGTGATTTACGAACGCCTGCACACCCGCCAGCTCGCCAACTTTGGCGCGCTCGCCAAAATCATGCCCGCCTATGCGTTTGTGATGATGATCCTCACGCTCGCCGCCGTCGCCCTGCCGGGTACCAATAGCTTTGTCGGAGAATTCCTCGCACTGCTCGGCAGCTGGCCCACTGCACCCATCTACACCGCAATCGCCACCACCGGCGTGGTCTTCGGCGCGCTTTACATGCTGCACCTCTATCGCGGAATATTCTACGGCGACGCCTCGGAAACCGTGCTGCATCATACTGCCGAACTCAAAGACCTCACCTGCCGCGAATGGCTCACCTTCCTGCCGCTGCTGGCACTTATCCCGCTGCTGGGTGTCATGCCCTCGCTCGCACAAAACCTGTGGCAACAGCCGGTACAAGCTATTTCGGCCGAGTACCTTCCGGCCCTTAAGGCGCAGATAGCCCACCAACCGGGCATCCCGCAAATCATGCCGGAAACCGAGCAGCTCTCCACCCCGATCGTAACGGAAACGCTGGCACTGGAGACCATTTCCGGAACAATCGTATCAGCCACGGTTCCCGTTACTCCGACAACTTCCGCCCACTAAGTATAAGAAGCGAACACCATGACCCACCTCGACATCCTCCTCACCACACCGCTGCTGGTTCTCGGTATCGGTAGCCTGTTCCTGCTGATGCTTGGCGCGTTCAGCAACAACGCGCGCCTCACCGGCATCGGTGCCGCCGTGGTGATTCTGGCCGCCATGGTCCAACCGCTGCTGCAACCGGTCAGCGGGCCTGTGTTTGCTATCGACGGCGGGGCAGGGGGCCACCTCATGCAGGTCTCGCCCTTCACCAATATCGCCACCCTCATTCTGTTGGGTATCGCGCTGCTGTGCCTGCCGTTAATCGAAAACTACTTCAAAGCCGCCAAAGCTTATAAGCCGGAAGTGTATGTGCTGGTCGTCCTCGCACTCGCCGGTATGGTCGCGCTCATCACCTCCGCCCACCTGCTTACGCTGTATGTGGCACTAGAACTCATGTCCTTCCCCATCTACATCCTCACCGCCTTCTTGCGGGATGACGCCAAAAGCTCCGAAGCCGGGCTCAAGTACTACGTTCTCGGCAGCATGGCCTCGGGCCTCATGCTCTACGGTATCTCGCTGATTTATGCTGGCCTTGGCACTCTTAGCTTTACCGGTGTCTTCACCGCTCTGAACAACGCCGCTGCCACCGGTGAGGCGGCTCCCATGCTGCTGGTCGGCACCACGCTCATTCTCGTCGCCAGCCTCTTCAAGCTCTCCGTCGCCCCGTTCCATATGTGGACACCGGACGTCTACGAAGGCGCCCCAACTCCCGTCACCGCCATCATGGGGTCGCTCCCTAAAATCGCAGCTGTTGCGCTGCTTATCCGCTTGCTGGCTGGTCCGTTCGATTCTCTCGAAGGCTACTGGCAACCCGCTCTCGGCTGGCTGGCCATCGCCTCCATGCTGGTAGGCGCCTCGCTCGCCATCGTGCAAACCAACCTGAAGCGCTTGCTGGCCTTCTCCACTATCGCCAACATCGGTTTCATCATGGTCGGCATCGTCGCCGCCAACCCGCAAGGGGCCTCTGGTGCGCTGCTGTACCTCGGTATCTACGCCTTCACCACACTCGGTCTTTTCGCCGCCCTCATGGCGTCTGGTGCGCAAACCGTGAATGACCTCAAAGGCCTCGCCACCCGCAACAAGGGCCTAGCCGCCACCTTCCTGCTGCTGTTGTTCAGCTTAGCCGGTATTCCGCCGCTGGCAGGCTTTATGGCCAAGTTTGCGGTCTTCACTGCTGCCGTGCAGGCAGGCCTCGTGCCGCTCGCCATCGCCGGTGTGCTGTCCAGCGTCCTCGCCCTTTTCTACAGCCTCTGGCTCATTAAGGTGATGGTCTTCGACACTCCCGACACCCTCACGCCCACGCCCAAAATCCCGCAGGGCCTGAATATCGTCATGTTCGTCAGCTGCATCGCCACGCTCATCCTCGGTATTTTCCCAAACATGCTGGGCAATCTCACCCTAGCTGCCGCCACGGCGATTTTCTAGGGCAGGGGTGTTAATGACCCTTCTGCATTTGGCCAGTGCGACGTCCACCATGGATGTCGCCCGCCAACGCCTTGAACAAGGCGATACAACCACCACCATTGTGCTGACCGACGCGCAAACCGCTGGCCGTGGCCGCCATAACCGGCCGTGGATAACCTTCGACGCCCCCTATGGCCACGCCGCCACCTTCATCATCCGCCCGCAGGTCGGCCCGCATTTCCCACTTTTGGTGGCACTTGCACTGTACGATGCCGTGCAACCCCTTATCGGCAGCCAAAACTTAGCCCTTAAGTGGCCAAACGATCTTCTGCTCAACGGCCAAAAAGCGGCCGGAATCCTCTGCGAAAACATTACCGCAGGCGGGCAGGAGGTGAGCCTTGTCGGCATCGGCCTCAATATCCGCCCGCCCCAAAACGTGCCGGAATCCTTCCAAGGTGCGTTTTTAAACACAGACATTTCGCCAGAAAACCTCGCCAAATCAATTTGGGCTTGCATGGAGCCGATGCTTACCCTATATGCAAAGCAAGGTTGGACAACGGCTTTAAGCGAAACCTATGTCCAGCGCTGCGTCACCCTTGGCCAAACCATCGTTTGGCAACGCGGCCAACCCCACGAACTTACCGGCTACGCCCGTAGCCTTACCAAAGACGGGCACCTCGAACTGGTGGCAGAAGACGGCACGGTGCACGTCATCCACAGCGGAGAAATTTTCGACAAGCGGTAATGTAAGTAATCCGTCGAAGTCCGCCCACCCAATATTATCGCACCGAAGCGCGCCGCGCGCCCCGTATCTGGCGGGTAAGAGTCTTTTGCGTATCTATGGCAAAGGCAAAGCTGGATGCCGCGGCCCCACAGATGTGGGAGACGAAAGAGTATAGTAATGTCTAACAAACAAAAGCACTTGGCAGCTTTGCCGCTCGGCGGCGTCGGTATCATCGGTACCAACATGATGGTCTACGACTGCGACGGCGACCTGATCGTGGTCGACGCCGGCATCAGCTTCCCGGGCGAAAACGAGCCGGGTACCGATGTTGTGATGCCCGACACCCGCTTTTTGCGTGAGCACGCCAAGAGCATCAAGGGCGTCTTCATCACCCACGCCCACGAAGACCACATCGGTGGCGTTGGTTACATGTGGGATGATTTTGCCGGTGCCCCGGTCTACGCCAGCCCGCTCAGCCAAATGGTCATTAACGGCAAGCTGCAAGAGCTTGGCATCCAACCCAAAAAAGGCCAGCTCAAAACCATCACGACGCGTGAGCAATACCAAGCCGGTCACTTCAGCGTAGAGTACGTTCCCGTCTCCCACAGCGTGCCGGAAGCCTTCGCGCTCGCCATCCGTACCAAATACGGCACCATTGTGCATACCGGAGACTACAAATTCGACGACGCTGCCCCGTTCGGCCAAGTCACCGACGAAGTCCGCCTTGCCGAAATCGGTAAGGAAGGCGTGCTCGCCGTCTTCGGCGACAGCACTAACGTGCTGAACCCGAACTCCACCGGCTCCGAAGCTCCGGTGATCGAGCACCTCACCAAGCTCCTGACCGAAGCCAAAGGCCGCGTCTTCTTCGCTGCCTTCGCCTCGCACTTCGGCCGCACGTTCGAAGTCGCCAAGGTCGCTGCCAAGCAAGGCCGTAAAGTCTGCTTCCTCGGCCGCACCATTAACAAGTTCATCGCCCACAGCAAGGCGCTGGGCTACTGGCCGAAGGAGCTGAACAACTGGGTGATCGACGCCGAAGAAGCCGCTGGCCTGCCCGCCGAGAAGGTCTTCGTCTTCGCCAGCGGCACGCAGGGCGAACCGGCTTCCAGCCTTACCCGCCTCAGCCAAGGTGCCGATGTCCGCGGCCTCAAAATCCGTCAAGGCGACACCGTCATCATGTCCTCGAAAATGATCCCCGGTAACGAAAAGGGCATTCTCGCCGTCATCAACGGTTTCAGCCTTCTCAACGCCAACATCATTTCCGAAATCACCGACAAGAAGACCCACGTCTCTGGCCACCCCGGTGCACCGGATGTAAAGCGCATGTATAAGCTGCTCAACCCGACCTTCGTGATTCCCGTGCACGGCGAACCCTCCATGTTCAAGGGCCACGCCGACCTTGCCCGTGCCGAAGGCTACACGCCGGTCATGCTGAAGAACGGCCATAAGCTGGTGCTGGCCGAGCCTGTACAGCAACCGAAGGACTTTATCGCGGAAGAAGGCAAGGACGCTAAGGAAGCCAAGCAACCGAAGCCGTTCCGCCCGTACATCACCAAGCACAGCTACCCCTACGGCTTTAACTATGTCGATGGTCTCAACATCCTCGAAAACGATCCGCTGATCCTGAAAGAGCGCCGCAAACTATCGTACGACGGTGTCGTGGTCGCCGCACTGGCCATCCGCACCACTACCGGCGAATGGCTGGGTGAAATCAGCATGACTACCCGCGGCCTGATGGACGAAGTGATCCAAGCCGATATCCTGAAGGAAGGCGTCGCCAAAACCACGCAGGCTCTGGAAGCCGTCTTCCAGAACGGCCGCATCGACGACCGCCAGCGCGCCAACGAAGTGATCCAGCAAACCCTGCGCCGTCACTTCAAGCATCAGCGCGGTAAGCAGCCCACCTGCCTCGTTACCTTCGTCGACGTTTAACCGACGATAAAAAACAGCAGCGGCCCTTCCAAAAGAAGGGCCGCTGTTGTTGGGCGTTGTCGTTACTCAGGCTTCAACCCATTCGGCTTGTAAAATCGTAACGGCCGGAGTTTCGTAGCCCATCGTGACACTCGCCGCTGCAGCTTTGGTGCGTTCGATAAGGTGAATATTGCACCATTCAAAAATCGCAACAGTTACCGGATGAATATCATCCAGCCGATGAAACGAAAATCCGCCGGCATTTCGTATGTCTGCACGCGTCCGCCCGATGCTCCGCGCATGGGCAATGCAGTCTAAAATGGCCTGTGCCTCCTTGCGAACAGGCGGCGTCACCATTTCAAGAGGAAAATCCTCGAAAATACGAGGAACTGTATCTGTCTTTACAGAAGGCTGAGTCATGGTTATGTCCCCGTGTAGATAGAAAATTAAAAGCCATCAAGGCTTTCCGAGAAACGCACTACAACTGATACTGCTTTATCGTAGAAGCAGAAGTGATTGCGCGCAAGATTAATTAAAGAAAAACCCGGCCTAAGCCGGGTTTCCATTCGCAAGCAGTGTCTAAGTAGGGTTGGGGCGCGCCACGGTTTTGGCGCTGGGCGTATAAACCGGCTCTTTCTTTACAATCGGCTTATGCACCTTCTTTACCTGTAACCCTACCGGAATCTTCCAGTGGGCCGTCAGCACCGCCGCCTTCATGCGTATGGCCGCCGCAATCAAGGCATGCGGCTGCATCTCGTAGGTCCGTATCGGCATGGCCATATTCGCCCGTCGTTCGTCCAATTCGGCCTGAACCGAAATCAGAAACAGCTCGTCCGCATGGGCCGAGTGGGCGAAGGGCAAGGTAATGGAGATCCATACATACGGCATCGGCGCATCCTGTAGCTTCGCGACACCCGAAGCCAGAAAGTCCAGCAGGTCGAAAGTTACCTCACGGCCATGCACCAGAATCGTCTCGGTATAACTACCGCTTTCCTTAAGCTGCGCCAGATACTCCAACGCAATCTGTTCGGCAAACGCCCGTCGTGTGGCCTTAAACTGCCGGAAAACGCCACGGGCGCGGTTAAGTCCGGTTTCATAGGTTGTCTGGGCTTTGAATCTGCCTGTGCGCATATCATGCTCCATTAAGAACGATGTGAGATTTTTCGTAAGTTCGGTATGCACCTTTCTCAAGCTTACCGCAATAAAAACAGGCGCCCGTACCTCGGGCGCCTGTGCGGCAGGGGCTAAAGCTCCTGCCCATAGTTGTAAATCCAGAAGTTCAGAAAATAGGGCTGGCCTTCCACCCAGAACACAACTTCAAAGTTCCGACTGCCGTCGCGGCCTTTCCATTCCTGGGGTGTGTCAAACTCAAGCTCACTGCTGTAGGTGCGTACCGTTGTCGGCAAGCGTCTCACGTTCAGGCCGTGTGAGACCGGAACCATTTCGATGAACTTCGGATTGTTAAACCCGCCAGCCGAAACGCCCGCCCGGTAGGTATTGCTCGGTCCCACGTAAACGGGACAGTACAACTGCGAGACATTATACACCGAAAAGGTACACCCGAAGGCGGCCGAAGCCATTTCCAGTAGCTTGTAAGATGACGGGATGATCGACGGTTTCTGAAGAAACAGGCTCTGAAACGTCATCTGCCCAGAAGAACCGGCGCTATCTCCCAAAAGATCGGGGGGCGGCTCCGGCACGCTGTCCACATCCGGCAAGGGGTAGGGACCATCCACCGGCGGGCGTTCGGGTATCAACGGAAAGACGAAGTCCTGCGCGGTAGCGGTAAGCGGAGAGGTTGCCATAGCCAAAGCCACCACAACCGCAAACATACGGGTCTTAAGCATGAGTGTGTCCTTTCGGAGGTCACGAGAGAGAAGGGGGGCAGGGCACTATCAAAAAAGCATGCGGGATGTTCAGATCTCCATTCAACCGCAAAACCGGATACAATCCAACAGAAAAATGCGCTAAACCCTTTACATAGCCCCTCAAATTGCCTATAAGCCAGCCAACCCCGGATGGCGAAGGGGCTGGTCACCGCACTATTGCGACCCGTGCGCCCAGCTTGCAAAAGCTGCGATGTTGCTTCAAGAAATTGACGTAACATCTTCACATAGTGAAAGATAATACTATGCAAATCACCCACAGCATTAAGACTGCGGATGCCAAGCACGAATGGTTCGTAGTCGACGCTACCGACATTCCGCTGGGTCGTCTCGCAACCACCATTGCCCTCCGCCTGCGCGGCAAGCACAAGCCTAACTACACTCCTCACGTCGACAATGGCGATCACATCGTTGTTATCAACGCCGAAAAGGTGAAGTTGACCGGCAACAAGGCCCGCAACATGGAATTCCACTACCACACCGGTTTCATCGGTGGTCTGAAGACCATCATCGCTGGCGACGAACTGAAGGGCAAGCACCCGGAACGCGTTGTTCAGCGTGCCGTAGAGCGCATGCTGCCGAAAGACAGCCCGCTGGCCCGCCAGATGTTCACCAAGCTGCACGTGTACAAGGGCGATGCCCACCCGCACGCTGCCCAACAGCCCAAAGAGCTTAAGCTGGGCGCCAAGGAAGGGGTACGCTAATGTCTATCGCCGCCAACATCAAGGCTGCCAACCAAAAGGCTGGTAAGTTCTACGCAACGGGTAAGCGCAAAACCTCGGTAGCCCGCGTATGGCTCACCAAGGGTACCGGTACCATCACCATCAACGGCCGCACGCTGGAAGACTACTTCGGCCGTCCGGTTCTGCAGATGATCACCAACCAGCCGTTCTTCGCGATCGACATGGCCGGTAAGTTCAACATCGTTGCCCGCTGCAACGGTGGTGGTCTGTCGGGCCAGGCTGGTGCTCTGCGCCACGGTATCGCCAAGGCGCTGAACGACTACGACGCCGCTAACCGTCCGGCACTGAAGAAGCTGGGTTACCTGACCCGCGACTCCCGTGTTGTGGAAAGCAAGAAGTACGGTAAGCACAAGGCCCGCCGTTCCACCCAGTTCAGCAAGCGCTAATCCGCTTACGCACTGGATGCAAAAACGCCCCGGATCTCTCCGGGGCGTTTTCGTATGTGAAGATTGGCTTAGTCCGACATGTTCGGATCCGGCCATTCGACCAGAATCGGGCACACGTCGGTGTGGCACGGGTGGGCGGTGACCTTGACACCTTCCGGAGCCATATTTCCGATGGCCGTGGCATAGCCCGTCCAGTAGTCGTAACGCTTCTTCCGGCCTTCCGCCGTGGCCAGTTCGTTGGAGTTCTGGTCCATATAGAGCCACTTGGAAGTGACTCCGCCGAAAGCCGACCAGGGAAGGATGTGCTCCTTTTTAAAGGCGTCGAAGTCGACCTTCTTGCCTTCCTGCGACCCCGCCTTGCGCTCCTCAGACATCAGATTGTCGAAGGCCGCGTTGCTGAGTTCCTTACGGAAGCTAAGGCTGGCGGCAGACTTCATGATATCTTCGTCAGACATCACGGTAGCTTCCAGACTCGGAGCCTTGTTGAAACTCGCCGGACGAAAAAATTCAGTCGCGGCAATAACGAGAACGGTAACGCCGACTGTTGTCAGAGTAAGCTTCGTAAAGTTAATTGTAGCAGCCATAGTGCTCATAACGGCCCCGTGGGCCGCCTCCATTTTTGAGGAACAAACCCGCGAAACCACCTGAAAAGGTCGATTTCGTTAACTCCTAAATAAGGCGCCCCACCCGTTTTTCAAGTTCCAATCACATTTTTTCAACACTATAAGCTTCGCTCCGCTCATAAAACTTGCGCGTATACAATAACTTTGCTATAACCACCGGCATGTCACACCCCCTCTGCCAAACCGGCACCGCAGCGTAGTTCTTCGTACCCTCACACTTTATATCCGCCTATTGTAAGCCTCATGCCGTCCTATACTATTCTTCTTATGCGCCAAGACCGCACCGATATGCGCCCTTTCCGCATGCATATCGGCGTTAAAACCTTCTGGTTCCTTATTTTACTGGCCATCGGCCTACCTATCGGGGGCTTCTTGCTCTCCGTGGGTATTCTGGCCCCCGCATGGCTCAAACTCGACTTTAAGAGCATGCAGGAAAGTGTTGAAGAAGCTCAACATAGCCTGCAACCTTTGCAGCAACAGAATGCCGAGCTGGCCTCGAAAAAGCAGATGCTGGAACAGCAGCTGAAAGAAGCTCGTGAATCTCACGCGCAAGCCGAAACCGAAATCACCATGGCCCGCACTGCGCGTACCGAAGCCACAAACCGCATTAGCGAGATGGAAGGCGAGTTGATAACCCTGAAAAAGAGCCTCGCCAGCTACGAAAAAATGCTGAAGCCCAAGCTGGACCGCGAAATGGTCGAGTGCGTCGACTTCGCTGCCACGCTGAAAGAAGGCAAAGTCGATTATAAGACAAGCTTCGTGAAGGTTTCCAAGTCGGCCTCTCTGCCGGAAAAACTCACCGCCCGGGTGCGTGTCTCGGTGGGCGACAACGCCCTGAGCATGGAGCAAGGCCAAACCGGCGCAACGGTGGTCAACCATAACTTGGAAATGACCCGTGCACCCAACCTGAAGGGCAGTATTCCGCTGGATGCCGAGCGCGCCAACGGTGGCACCCGTATGCTGGATATCAAGGTGTTCGATGGTTCCCGCGCAGTCGGTTACTGCTGGAAGGCCTTCTAAAAGACGATTCCGTGACCGTAAGGCCTCAGTAATCTTTTTAAAGTCAGATAAATACCAAAATAAAGTCGCAAGCATTTCTTTTTAAAAGAAAAAGCATGTGCATCATAAGTGCCACACGTCGCTACCGAAACGCGGGAGAAACTTCCCAAAATCGGTAACTTCAGCTAGTGTGGGCAAAGTAGGGCGCACGCCCGGGGGAGAGTTGCAAATGCCCCTGAACAAGGAGTTAGAAGAGTCATGTTGTGGTTTTTAGGCGGTAAAAAGGGCGGTTCCAAAAGCGAGAGCGTCTCGCTGGAAGTTGTCGACCCGCGCGATATCGATGGCCACTGCCTGATTACCGGCAACCTGCAAATTCGCGGCGATGTCTACTTCAGCGGCCAATTGCGTGTCGATGGTCGTATCGACGGTAAGGTGAGTGTGTTTGAAGGTGGTCGTGGCCAGCTCGTCGTCAGCAAAGGCGCGGTCATCAACGGCCCCATCTATGCCAATACCGTGCTGGTCGATGGCACCATTAACGGCCCGATGGATGTCGAAGAAAAGCTGGAATGCCGCCCCAACGCCATTATCCGTGGCCGCGTGATTTACGGCAGCATCCACATTTCCGATGGTGCGAAAATCGAGGCCCAGTGCCAGCAACGCACAACCATTACCCAAACCACGCAAGCTTCAGAAGACGCGCCGTTCTCAGCGCCGCTGCTGGCTACGCGCGACGTCACGAGCAAAATCTCGGAGTAGCCTGCTGTGCTGCTGCCCGATAATTTTCTCTCCTTCAAAGGCATCACCCCGCAGGTAGACCCTACCGCTTGGATGGCCCAAAATTGTACGGTCATTGGCGATACCCACGTCGGCGCTCATAGCTCCATCTGGTTTGGCGCCGTGCTGCGCGGAGACGTGCATCATATCCGCGTCGGCGAATACACCAATATTCAGGATAACGCCGTGATTCACGTCACCACCGGCAAATTCCCAACCATCATCGGCAACCGCGTCACCATCGGCCACAGTGCGGTGGTGCATGCGGCTACATTGGAAGATGAATGCTTGGTGGGCATGCACAGCACGGTGCTGGATGGTGCTGTGGTGCAATCGCGCGCAATGGTCGCCGCCGGTGCCTTGGTAAGCCCGGGTAAGGTGGTGGAATCCGGCTGGTTATGGGCCGGTGTCCCTGCCAAACCTGTCCGCAAGCTGACGGAAGACGAATTGGCGTATTTGGCATGGTCGGTTACGCATTATGCCAAACTTTCCGAAGCCTACCGCAAGTAACCTGAAGCATTCGCTTCAACAGCCTCATTTTGTTGACCGATTCTCTGTGGCCTAACGTGGTACAGAGTTTCGAATGTGTGACAAATAATCTACAAGTGCCTGTTCTTGTTGCTTACAAATCGCTTACCGAGCCGTTGGGCTGTTGACAATAGGGGGCCTCACTCCGTAAATATTTCTCTAGGTTTCGTAGGGGCCGCGGCCCGGGTCATAGTGGCTCTGGTTCGTTACAGGTACAGGGGCGGCACAGTTGGCAACAGCTGGCTGAACCGTCCACGAAACCAAAAGGCCCCATGTGCGTTAGCATGTGGAAGGCCCCTGAGATAACAAAAGACGAAAAGGATCACTCCAATGAACAAGGCTCCCTTGATTATCGCTGGTATCGCCGTTCTGGCTGTTGCAGCTTACCTGGTGTACAACAACAACGCCGCTGCTCCGGTTGAAGAAGCTGCTCCGGTTGCTGTTGAAGCTCCGATGCCCGCTCCGGCTCCTGAAGCTGCTCCGGCTCCTGCTCCTGAAGCTGCCCCGGCTCCTGAAGCTGCTCCGGCTCCTGAAGCTGCACCGGCCCCTGAAGCTGCTCCGGCTCCGGAAGCCGCTCCGGCCCCTGCTGCTCAGTAAGCTGAGTAAGCCGCAAAAGCCCTCCGCATGGAGGGCTTTTGCTTTTCATGCCGCTATGCAAAAATCTAAAAAAGCCGCCCACAGGCGGCATAGGTATTCCGTGCTGCCTATCTCCGCCCCGCCAAAACCTGCAAACAGGGCAGGGGCTTGTGGCACATGGCATCCACCAACGCGGCACCACCAGTCGAAACTGCGGCCAAACGCTCGGTAAAACCGCCTTCCTGCACCAAAGGCAACATACCGGCGCCACCGACAAGATTAAATCCGCTCTGCTCGGCCAATGTCTGCAAAATACCAAGGCTGCCTCGGCGTCCTTCGGGGTTTTCCGTCACACCAAGGCTGCCCACAAATACGGTTGTACCGGGGCCTGTAATAAGGCGCTGCCATGTTTCAAGTGTGTGGCTGCCAATGTCGGCCACGGTTTCGTTGCGGCCAATCAGGTGGGTCGGCTTGCAGGTGGCGGGCTGGGTTGTGTCGGCGGCATCTTGCACCCACACGTCTTGCGGCAGGTGCAGGCGGCAGCCCACCACACCGGCCTCCGTCAAAAGCTCGCGCGCGGCATCTACATGGGCCGGAGAAAGCACGCTCTGCCCCAAACCTAAATCCCGCGCCGCCATAAAGGTGTTGGCCACCGCCCCACCTAGCATCACGGTATTCGCGTGGCCCAGCAAGCTGCGCAACAGGTCAAGCTTCGCCTCCACATCGCTGCCGCCCAGCACTAATTTAAACGGCTTTGCCATAGGGCTGAGCACGCGCTGCACCCATTCCAATTCTTGCACCATCAGGTCGCCAATCACGCTCACCGGCATGGCGGCGGCAAGGCCGCTGGTGCTGGCGTGGGCACGGTGGGCGCTTGCATAAGCGTCGTTCACAAATACGTCGGCAAGCTTGGCCAGCTCTTGTACAAAACTGGCTTGGTTAAGCTGCTCGCCCAAATGGAAGCGCGTGTTTTCCAGCATCAGTATCTGCCCGGGCGGTAACGCATCAAACGCCGTTTGCGCCATCCGGCCAATGCAGTCTGGCACATGCTCTACGCTCTGCCCTAAAAGCTTTTCCAGAAGCTCGGCAAGCGGTTTGGTGGAAAGATGCGGTACAACGCGCCCACCCGGCCGCCCCCAATGGGTCAGCACGCCCACGCGCGCACCATCGCGTAGCAACCGTTTCAGCGTCGGCAGGCTGGAGCGGATGCGATAATCATCGCGCAGTCTTCCATCCGCCAATTGTTCAATATTGTAATCCACACGCACAAGTACGCGTTTTCCGCGCACATCTACGCCATCTAGCGTGGGGAAGGAGAATGTGCTAAGAGTTTGTGCGGTATTGGCGGGCATCTTTGTACGGTTCTTGTTGCAAGCCGTTGTCGCACATTTTAACCTTCACTGAAAGATGTGAGTAACAAACGGGGGGCACTACAATGAGCACACAGCTTCCGCCCAATTTGCCCGACGCGCGCACGGCGCAGCGTTTGCTCGACATACTCAGTCAGCTGGAGCACACCTTGCGCAGCGGCCGCCACGCCAACAGCGCCGCGCATACCGACCTCGAAACCCGCATGGCCAACCTCCAGTTCGAGAACCAGCGCCTCCGCTCGTCTCGCCAGCAGGCATCGGAACGCCTCAACGCGCTGTTGGTGCGCCTGAAGGACCAGCTCGCGGAATCGGCACAAAACGGGGTACAGGAGGACGCGGCATGAGCTCCATGATCGACCTCAACATCGGCGGTCGTAACTACCGCTTGGCCACTACAACCGGAGAAGAAACGCGCCTTAAGGCACTCGCCGCCCGTGTCGATGCCATGCTGAACGAGCTGAAGCTGACCGACCCGAACATCGACCGCGACCGCCAGCTGATTCTCACCTGCTTGCAGCTGATGGCCGAACTCTCCGAGGCTCACAGCAAGCTGGACGACCAAGCCACCGCCGTCACTTATTTCCACCGCACGCTGGCCGAGCGCCTTGAGAATCTCATCGCCAATTAAAATCATGTGGTACCGTCTGCGGCTTATCTGCGTGCGGGCCCTTGCAAAATCGCAACACCTTACCCATCTAGCAGGAATGGAATCCAAGGCCCGTCCTACCTCCGCTTCTGCCCAAGCCGCCCCAAAGGCGCCTAAAACCTTGCA
Organism: Alphaproteobacteria bacterium; assembly: GCA_027485835.1. GTDB lineage: Bacteria > Pseudomonadota > Alphaproteobacteria > UBA2136 > UBA6156 > UBA6156. The sequence continues at coordinate 373,199 of JAIXQG010000001.1, read as the reverse complement.
GAGAGCCGAAAAACAGCTGCTACGCAGCATGTTCAAGCATCGCCGCCACGTCATTCCGGCCGACCTTGCCAGCACCACTCATTTCAAAGCCGCCAATCTCGTGCGCTCCCTTATTGCCGACCTCACTCCCACCGTCGTCAGCCTCTATATCCCCCGCCAAAGCGAAGTAGACCTTACGTTGCTGGTAGAGGACCTCTGGCAAGCCAACCAAACCGTCTGCCTGCCGCGCGTGGTGCAACGCGGCCACCCGCTGGTGTTCAATATCTGGAACAAAGGCCGCCCGCTGGAGCCCGACGCCCTCGGCATTCCCGCGGCTACGGGGCCGGAAATCATCCCCTCCGTCATCGTCATGCCCATGGTGGGCTACAACCGCGCAGGCTACCGCCTCGGTAGCGGCGGCGGCTATTTCGACCGCACGCTGGCCATGCTCAAGCAGCCCGTCGTCACTATCGGCGTCTGCTTTACCGAATTGGAAATCCCCGACTTCCCCGCCGAAGCCCACGATACTCAATTGAATTATATTGTAACGGGCAAAGAAATCATCACCTGCAAACCGCGCTAAAAACAACTCGAGTGCGCTGTAGCTGCCACATTGGCAGCTTTTTGCATTTGGTGTATATATGTCGCCGAGCAAATCTGCCAAAAGGAGGAGTCCCCATGGCGAACGTTAAACACGAAGACAATTCCGCCCCGCAAGGGGGTGGCATCTGGAACTGTATTATCGTCATTCTGGCGATTGGCGCTATTTACTTAGCGATTCAATCCGTCGACAAAAAAACTGTCACCGACATGACCGGCGCAATCAGTTCAACTACCAAAGAACTCGGCAACTAGGGCCGCCGTTTTCTTGACAATTTTGGGGCGGAGTCACAGACTCCCCCCATGCCCTCCAAACCGTCCTCGCCCTTACTCTCCGTCCAAAACCTCACAGTTGCCACACCCGCCAAAACGCTGGTGCACGGCGTCAGCTTTAGCCTCAATAAAGGCGAAACACTGGCTGTGGTAGGCGAGTCCGGCTCCGGCAAAACCCTCACGGCTCTGTCCGTCATGGGCCTGCTACCAGAAGGCCTGAGCCCCAAGGCCAGTTCCATGAATTTCAGCGGCCAAGACCTCCAAACCCTCACACCCCGCCAACGCCGCGCCCTGCGTGGCAAACGTATGGCGATGATCTTTCAAGAGCCCGCCACAGCTCTCAACCCCGTGCTCACCTGCGGCTATCAGGTGGAAGAAGCGTTTCTGATTCACACCCCCAAGCTCACCAAAGCCCAACGCAAAGCCAAGGTGATCAAACTGTTCGAGCAAGTGAAACTGCCGAACCCAGACGCCATTTTCAGTGCCTACCCGCACCAAATCTCCGGCGGCCAACGCCAACGCGTGATGATCGCTATGGCACTCGCCCACGGGCCGGAACTACTGGTCGCCGACGAACCCACCACCGCGCTGGATGTGACCGTCCAAGCCGAAATCATCAAACTGGTAAAAGGCCTGCAAAAAGAACTCGGCATGGCCATGCTCTGGATCACCCACGACTTCGGCGTGGTGAAGGAACTCGCCGACAACGTCATCGTCATGCAGCATGGTAAAATTGTGGAGGAGGGGAGCGCGAAGGACGTGTTGACCAAACCCAAACACGCCTACACCAAGCAGCTTTTGGCCGCCACCCTCACACTGAACGAAAAACCCCACGCCACCGGCAAAGCCGGCAAACCACTACTGGAAGCCACTAATCTTTCCCACACCTACCCCGCCCGCAGCGCCTGGCTGTTCAGCAAATCCAAGGGCCATCCCGCCCTTAAAAACGTCTCATTCAAGCTCAATGCCGGAGAAACCCTCGGCGTGGTCGGCGAGTCCGGCTCCGGCAAATCCACACTCGCCCGCGTGCTTACCCGCCTGAATGAGTCGAAGCATCCCGAAGGCGTCATCCTCTTCCAAGGCGAAAACGTGCTGCAACTCAAAGGCGAACAACTCCGCCAATCCCGCAAAAACATGCAGATGGTCTTCCAAGATCCCGTCACCTCGCTCAACCCCAAGCTACCGATTGGTAAAAGCATTTTAGAAGGCGTCGAAGCCCACAACACCCTGCCAGCCGCCGAGCGCGCCGCCTACGTCGCCAAACTGCTGAAGGAAGTCGGCCTGCCGGAAGACGCCGCCACGCGCCTGCCGCACCAATTCTCCGGCGGCCAGCGCCAGCGCATCGCCATCGCCCGCGCACTGGCCCTCCAGCCTAAACTGGTGATTGCCGACGAACCCGTAAGCGCCCTCGACGTCTCCGTGCAATCGCAAATCCTCAAGCTCTTCCAAAGCATCCAAAAAACCCACGGCACCGCGTTCGTGTTTATCAGTCACGACCTCCGCGTCATCTCGCACCTCGCCCACAACGTGCTAGTGATGCACAACGGAGAAGTGGTGGAGCAAGGCCCCACCCACCAAATCTTCTCCAAACCCAAGCACCCCTACACCAAAAAACTGCTCTCAGCGGTCATCTAGCCACAAAAAAGGGGCGGAGGTTCCAAAAGAACCCCCGCCACCGCTTATTTAATATACCCATCGCGGCCGAACTTGATGAAATTCGGCTGAATTCGCTTCAATACAAACACCGTGCCGAATGCGACAACCAACAGCCCGATACCGCACACAATCTGGTGCGCGGCGTTCTCACCAAAAATCATGGTGATCAACAACATCATGGTGAATAGTGCCATGATAGTCAGTGCGATAAAGCGGCGTTTTGCGACTGTACGCATAGTAATCTCCCTTCAGGAAATGCAGCGCAAGGTGTCGACGGAATGTCGGACAAAAAACCATGTGCGCCAAAAATATGCCGTTATTTTATAGAACTCTCCAAAAATGCAATGCCTGACATTACATCTTCCCCCCACCCTTAAACGAATAATGGTTCTCCGTCCCCACAATCACATGGTCGTGCACATCCACGCCCAGCGCGGCAGCGGCTTGTACCAACATCATCGTAAACATCTCATCCGGCCCACTCGGGTCGGGGCTGCCACTGGGGTGGTTGTGCGCCACAATCAACCCGCTAGCATTCAGCTCTAGCGCGCGCTTTAAAATGTCGCGCGGGCTGGTCGCAATCTCATGCAGCGTCCCCGCAAACAGCATTTCATCGGCCAACAGCTTCATTTTTGCATCCAGATACAGCACATGGAATTCCTCCCGCGTGCACTGCGCAAACTTGGTGTACAGGTAGTCCATCAGCTCCAAACGGCTGGCCAGCACCGGCTGCCCCACCAACTTCTCCCGCCGCACGCGCAGCGCCAACTGCTGCACCACCTGAATAAACACCACAGACGAGGGGCCCAACCCCTTCACAGCCCCCAACTGCTCGGGCGTCGCCACCATCACGTTGGAAAGTGAGCCAAACGTGCGCAGCATCTCTTTAGCAATCGGCTTCACGTCTTTTCGCGGAATCGCAAACGTCAGCGCCAACTCCAGCAATTCGTAATCGGCCACACCGGCACCCAAAGTACCCGCAAACCGCGCCCGCAAACGCTCTCTGTGTCCGCCGTTACTGTGCTCAACCATACGCTAAGCCTAACAAACCAAGGCTCTCATAGCAAAAAAAGAGCGGCCACCGCCGCTCCATCACCGCCTACTTATAGGGCGGCTGGGTGTAACCCATCGGGCTCAGCGTCAAAATCTCAACCCCATCCTCGGTCACGGCCACACTGTGCTCAAACTGGGCGGAAAGCCCGCCATCGGCCGTCTTCACCGTCCAGCCATCGGCCTCGGTAAAGGTGCGCCACGTGCCGGTGTTAATCATCGGCTCCACGGTAAAGGTTATGCCCTTGCGCAATAGCGGCGCTTTAGGGTTGTGCGTGGCGTAGTGCAGCACCATCGGGTCTTCATGGAATTTCCGCCCCAACCCATGCCCGCAATACTCGCGCACAATGCCGTAGCCGTAGGGACTGGTGTGCGCGTCAATTGCGTTGCCAATCTCGTTCAGCGGCAAACCGGCCTTCACCGTGTTAATACCCGCCATCATCGCTTCATACGTCACGCGGGTCAGCTTCTTGGCGGTTTCGCTCACTTCACCAATCCAGTACATCCGGCTGGTGTCGCCATAAAAGCCATCCACAATCACGGTCACGTCAATATTCAGAATATCGCCGTTCTTCAGTACGATGTTCTTGCTGGGTATCCCGTGGCACACCACGTCGTTTAAACTAATGCAGCTGGCGTGCTTGTAGCCTTTGTAGCCGATGGTCGCGCTCTTCGCGCCGTTATCAACAATAAACTTCTCGATCTTCGCATCCAAATCCAGCGTGTTGGCGCCTTCCACCACAAAATCGGTAATGTAATCCAGCACCATGGCGGCCATACGCCCGGCGGCGCGCATCTTTTGCAGTTCTACGGAGTTTTTCGGGACCATTTTCATGGGTTTCTTACACCACAACCGGTAGGGTTCGGTCAACCGTAATGCCATGTTTTGTAAGGGTACAGCCCAGCGCCACCGCCCGTACGCCTGCCTGCATGGCCGAGCGCAATGCCGCCGTATAAGGCGGGTCAATCACGTCAGAGGGGCTAAACGTCGTACAATCGGCCCGCTGCACCATATAGACCTGAAGCGCGCTCCCACCGAGCTCTACAATGCCTTGCAGCTCGCGCAGGTGCTTGGCTCCGCGCTCGGTTTTGGCATCGGGGAACAACGCCACACCGTTCTCCGCCAACGTCACGTTTTTCACCTCAACCCATGTTTCACCCACCTTCAGGTCAAACCGCGTCTTAGCGTCAAACTTCACTTCCATCTTTATGTCGCCGGTAACGCCTTCCACCATCCCCGCCGCAATAGTCCCCGCCGCCAGTTTGTTGGGGAGCTGGGTATTGATGCCCACCAGCGTGCCATCCGCCAACTCCATCATCTCGGCGCCAAACAGTAGCTTGCGGCCACTTTCCAAAGGGTAGGGGGTTACCCACACGGCTTTGGCGTCCAGCAAACCCATCATGCTGCCGGTGTTGGGGCAGTGGGCAATCTGGCCTTCTTCACAGCCATACATGAAAAAGCGCTTCTCGCGGCGGTCGAACTCCCAACGTACCAGCGGGGTAGCGAAGGGAAGCGTAAATGTCGTGCTCATAGCCACTCTTTAGCACAAACCCCTCGACATACGCCAGCAAGCGCGCAAAAGTGGGGCATGGCTCCACGCAAACTCCTTGTCTTCGATCTCGAAACCGTCCCCGACCTCCATCTGGCGCGTAAAATGTGGCCGGAGGATACCGCGGGGATGGACGACTTGCAGGTAGTAGAACACATCTACGCCGTACACCGCGCGGCAAGCTCTACGGGCTCTGACTTTCCCCGCCCATGCTTCCACAAAATTGTAGCGATTGGCTGCCTGCTGGCGGATATTGAGTATGACGGCAACGGCGAAACCTACCACTTCCGCAAAGTGGGCTGCATTGGCGAAGAGAACGACGACGAAGAAACCCTTCTGCGCAAGTTCTTCGAGTTCGGCGCGCGGGAGCAACTGCGCCTCGTCAGCTTCAACGGGTTAGGGTTCGACAACCCCGTGCTCAAGCTCCGCGCCCTCCATCACCACATTCCCGCCAAATGGTTCATGAACCACCTGTTCAGCAAGTGGGACAACTACCACAGCAAAAACGCGCTGGCCTACCATGCCGACCTCGCTGAAATGTTCGGCTCTTACCGCGCCATGCCGAAGCTGGACGAAGTCTGCACCCTCGCAGGCCTCCCTGGCAAACTCGACGTTTCCGGCGCCAAGGTCTACGAAATGCACCTCCGAGGCGAAATGCAAGGCATCCGCGATTACTGCGAGACCGACGTGCTCAACACCTATCTGCTCTACCTCCACCACCAGCATTTGGGCGGCATTCTGCCTACCGAAATCCTGCACGACGAGTTCGAAAAAGTGCGCGAATACCTCGCCAAAGAAGGCCCCAAACGCCCGCACCTGACACAATTCCTGGAGGCGTGGAGTCATGCTTAAGCAAAACCCTCGCCAAACATTCGAACGTAAAAATATCGGCAAAAGGTTTTTATACGCGGCGTGTTTTGCTCCCGCGGCGTATTTGCTATATGTCCAGCAGTGTATAACCTGTGAGGCGGCAGAACCCATCTCATGGCATAAAGCATTCATTTTTGGGGTATTGGCAGTTTATACAATTTGGAAGGTTACCCTCAAAATTCCTAATGAGGTATCACAAGAAACCACCGGCAACCTTCTGGACGATTTAAAAAGAGATCTTGGATTTAATAGCAAAACCGAAACAGACGCCCAGACAACAAAAACACAAGATACGAAACACTAAAAGACCATGAATCCCACCGCCGCCATCCTTATCATCGGTAACGAAATCCTCTCCGGCCGTACCGCCGACAGCAACCTTAACCACATCGCCCGCCGCCTGGCCGATATCGGCATTACACTGGCCGAATGCCGCGTAGTACGCGACCGTGAAGAGGAAATTATCGACGCCGTAAACACGCTGCGTGCCAAATACACCTACCTGTTCACCACCGGCGGTATTGGCCCTACGCACGACGACATCACCATTCCCAGCCTCTCTAAAGCCTTTGGAGTGGCGGTGGAGCGGAATATTCAGGTAGAAGCTAAACTGCGCGAATACTACGCCGCCCGCACCAATGCCGCCAATTTGCGGATGGCGGATTACCCCGCCGGCGCCCGCGTGGTTTGGCACGGAGAGCAATTCGCTCCGGGCTGCATTATGGAGAACGTGATCGTGCTGGCTGGCCTCCCGCGCGTGATGCACATTATGTTGGAAGCCGCACTTCCCATGCTCCAGCACGGCCAACCGACCCATACCCGTCAGGTCGATGTCTGGGCGATGGAAAGCCAGATTGCCGAGAGCTTGGAAGCCATCCAGAACCGTTATCCCAATCTCGATATCGGCAGCTACCCCTACCGCATAGAAGGCCGCGCAGGCACAGCACTGGTGGCACGCGGCACCAACGCCGCCGAGGTGGAAGCCGCCTTCGAAGCCATCTCCAGCATGCTCGCCGAGCACGGCGCCGAAATCCGCGCCGCGTAAATAGTCTGATACAAAAACGAAAAGGGCCCAGCAGGGCCCTCAACGTATTTGGTATGGCTTATTCAGCCGTCATCATCGCCTTCACGGCAGTCATAAAGCGCTGCAAGGCAACCGGAGTTGGCTTACCCGACTGCAGTACCTGCTCGCTCAGTTGGGCATAGCGCGTCTCAATCATCCTCTCATACTCGGCACTGGCCAGTTGGATGTAAGCAAGCAGGCCATCCTTCAGGGCGATGCCCCGCTGGCGCAAATCATGCTCCACAGAAGACAGATCGATATCGAAAGCCTCGCGGGCCAGCAAAATCCTCTGCTCCGCAAGTGCTCTTTCGCTGTAGGCGGAAGCCTCGGGCAGATGCTGCGGCATCCACGGTTGGCGCTTTTTGCCGGTCGCGTGTTTTACAAAGTAAGTCATGTCAGTCACCTCGTTGTCTGGGGTCAGGCACGTATTTTTCACTTGCGGGGCATCAGGTCCTGTAGCGCTTCGGCACGCGCCACCATCAGGTTGTAAACCCTCCGGCTGCGCACGGTGGCGGGCGGCCTGTCGTAGTTGAGCAGAATGATGAACGTTTGCCTGAACAGCCAGTACCGGCAATCGTTGTCGCGCTGGGGCGGCAACTTCTGCAGGTTCTGGGCCTGTAGCTTAAGTTGCATCAGTAAGGCGGTCAGTTCGGGGTCTTTCACGGCATCAAGATGGATGCTGCGCAGGTTGTTGCAGGCCTTGCGGCGCTGGGTTTCCATAAGCATGGCACGCTTGGGCGAAACGGTAACGTCGGTACTCGACATGATGGCTCCATGGCTTTCAGGTGGGTCTGGCCCACCGGTTTTCAGAAAATTGAGATTACTTACTCGAAGAACTAAATGCCGTGCACCAAACCAACCCGCTTAAAAAGCGAAATACCAACGGTAGCCCCAAAACGAGGGCGTTACGGCGGTACGGGTGTTTGTGTGCATCATTGCAATTCCAAATATAACCATTCTCAAACGGCCTCCGCAATAAAAAAGTGTACGCGCTTCGTTTTCTCGAAAATCGGCGATTGTCGTATATATGATACAGAGGGTCTTATTTTGAAGTTTTCGTAAGAAACGAAATCTTGTGCTCACCGTTTGGCTGGGGAATATAGACCTCCAATAAGAAAGACCCTCGGAAATTTTCGGCCTCACTACATCTGTTGAACGTAGTTTACTGCAAGCTCTCGATAAAAGTCAGGCAATCATACATTTCAAACCGGATGGTACCATCCTGTGGGCGAATGAGAACTTTCTGAACACTGTTGGCTATACCCTCTCCGAAATTCAGGGCCAGCATCACCGCATGTTTATGCCGAAAGGTCTGGCCGATTTACCATCGTACGCCGCGTTTTGGCAGCATCTGCAGGAAGGTGAGTTCCATAGCGGCCAATATCTGCGCCTCGGCAAAAACAACCGCAAGGTCAACATTCAGGCCACCTACAATCCGCTGAAGGATTCCAGCGGCAAGGTCTACCGTGTAGTGAAGCTCGCGGTGGATATCACCCTCCAAACCCAAAAAATGAACGAGGCTCTCAACCGCACGCAGGCCGTCATTCATTTTAATCTCGATGGCACGATTATCGAGGCTAACGAAGCCTTCTACAAAACCATGGGCTACTCGCCAGAAGAAGTGGTGGGCAAACATCATAGCATGTTTGTGGGCGCAGACTACGCCCAAAGCCGCGAGTACAAGGAGTTCTGGACTGCCCTGGGCCGTGGTGATTTTCAAGCCGGCCGCTTCCAGCGTTATGGCAAAGGCGGCAAGTCCATTATCCTGCAGGCTTCCTACAACCCGTTCTATACCACCAGCGGTCAACTTTATAAAATTGTGAAGTACGCCACGGATATTACCGAAAAGGAAAACCTGACTAACGAAACCGTGAGCATTGTCCGCACGGTTAGCCAGTCGACAGGCGAAATCACCGCATCGATCAGCGATATCTCCCGCAGCATGAGCGGTATGCGAGAGTCGGTGCAGAGCGTGGCCACGCAAACCTATTCAGCAGAAAAGGTGGTGGGCAATTTGCAAGGCGCGACCGAAACCATGGGAGAAGTGGTGACGCTTATTGACGAAATATCGAACCAGATCAACCTACTATCGCTCAACGCGGCGATCGAAGCGGCCCGCGCAGGCGATGCGGGCAGGGGCTTCTCGGTCGTGGCCGACGAAGTGAAAAAACTGGCAACCCAAACCAGCCGCTCCACGGCCGATATCTATCAAAAGATCCGCGATATCCAAACCATGTCGTCCAATGTTTCGCAGGCGCTGGGGCAAATTCGCTCTCTAGTAAACGTGGTCGATTCCGATACCGCCACCATCGCCGCCGCGACAGAGCAACAGTCGAGCATGATCCATAACATCTCCCACAACATGAGCCGCCTGAACGAGCTTACAACCTCCATCCAGTCCTAATGGCTCATAAAAGAACGGCCCCCGCAAAGGGGGCCGATTCATTGCCGCATTGGTTACGCGCTTAGGCACGCGTCCAGTTTTCGCGCATGCTCCAAAATCCGGTTCAGCGTCCTCAGGTCTTTCCAGCACAGGCGTTCCTCGTTGGTGGGTGTTACCATCTGTAAGGCCGTGCGGTAGTCGGTCAGGGCTTTGGGGCACACGCTCGTGTTATCTGTAAGCTTCCGGTTTGCCGTTTGCAGGCGCACCAGCCGCTCGCGCAGGCATGTGTCACGGATGACGCTCATATCAGGCCCGTTCAAGGCACTGCCAAGCGCGCGTAAGTTGATAGAAGATTCCATAGCAGTCTCTCCATGCGTTTCGGGTGGTCTGGCCACCCTGTTGTCAATTCGGAAGATTTTTTAAAACTCAGAACTCAGAAGCAAGGACACCAGACCAACCGTTAAAGCACCACGACGACATTATTCTGCACGCAGGCAGATACGATGTGGTCGGGGCGGGTTGTCAGGTGCGTCATTGCAAGTCAAAGTATAAGAAACCGATGCCCCCGAACGCAAGAACAATTTTCCGTCTATTTGCTGCCAGTGTTCTGGCGGTTATGGCATGCGCGCCTGCCTATGCCCAAAACGCCCGTGGCAACGGCTTCCAAACCGCTGCGCGCGGCGGCTGGCAAGAGTACGCCTACCTGTACGCTAACCGCAATGGAGAACCCCAGCGCCTGTTCTTCCGTTTGAGCGCGGACGATATTTCCCGCGGCGGCGCCGAATTCCGCGACTGGGACGACGTCGCCGCCCAAAACGCCGCCGTGCAAGCCGTACAGGTCAAGGCGAGGGAGCTGGAAACCCCGAACCTTAAAGCCGAAATATCCCCCGTGCACAACGGTATGAACATCCGCATCCTCGGCCGCAACATGCCCGCCGGTAGCGCGCAGCTAGAAGAACTGCGCCAAGTGTTGGATCAAACCTACACCACCAGCATTCAAACCTACGCCAAGCAAAATTACTACCGCGCTACTATGGAAGGCGCCAATCGCGCCATCATCCAGCCAGACCACCCCGCCATAGCCGCCCGCTACACCAAGGCCATGGCACCGGTAGCCCAAGCGATACTGGAACAAGTGCCGGGCGCCAACGAGTCCCCACGCGCCTTTATTAACGCCGCGCTCACATGGCTGCAAAGCATCCCGTACGATACCCTGCAAAACCGCGCCACCTCCAACGGTGCAGGCTTCCAAACGCCCTACGGTCTCATCGGCGCGAATTTAGGCGACTGCGATACCAAAGCCACCGCGCTCGCCGCACTCATCCGTGCCGCCTACCCAACCCTTCCGCTGGCGATCGTCTATGTGCCGGAGCACGCCTTCCTCGGCATCGGTCTGCCGCAAAGCAAAGAAGACTTCGCGCTGCGCACCGAGCAAGGCACCTTTGTACTGGCCGACGCCACCGGCCCGGGCCTCACGCCACTGGGCTACATCGACCCACGCACCCAAGCCAAGACCGGCGGGGCACGTACCAGTATTTTGCTGATACCTTAATAAAGGAACTTGGGTAGGGGCTCTCTGCCTAATCCTTCATCACCCGCCTGTGGCATTTTCGCCAAATCGTCATTTATCTGCTGGACAGGGCAGGCGGCTCTGATTATATTTGCACAGAATTCAAAAAACCGATGAGAGAGAAAGAGCCCTTCATGGCCAAAGCACCCGCCTCCACCCCCGAAGCCGTCCAACTGAGCAACGATCCGGCACGTAACAAGGCTCTCGAGGCCGCCATGCAGCAAATCGAGCGCGCCTACGGTAAGGGCAGCATTCTGGCCCTGAACGGCGACGCGATTGAAAAGAACATCGACGTTGTTTCCACCGGCTCTCTGGGGCTCGACCTCGCCCTCGGCGTCGGCGGTCTGCCCAAGGGCCGTATTATCGAAATCTTCGGTCCGGAATCCTCCGGTAAAACCACCCTCACGCTGCACGTGATTGCCGAAGCCCAAAAGCTCGGCGGCACCTGTGCGTTTATCGACGCTGAGCACGCGCTCGACACCCAATACGCCCACAAGCTGGGGGTCGACCTTAACCGCCTGCTGGTGAGCCAACCGGACAACGGCGAACAAGCCCTCGAAATCTGCAACACGCTCGTCGGCACCGGCGCGGTGGATGTAGTCGTGGTCGACTCCGTCGCCGCACTGACCCCCAAAGCCGAAATCGAAGGCGACATGGGCGACAGCCACGTCGGTCTGCAAGCGCGTCTTATGTCGCAAGCGCTGCGCAAGCTCACCGGTACCGTCAACCGCTCCAACACCATGGTGATCTTCATTAACCAGATCCGTATGAAAATCGGTGTGATGTTCGGTAACCCGGAAACCACCACCGGCGGTAACGCACTCAAGTTCTACTCCTCCGTCCGTCTCGATATCCGCCGCACCGGCGCCATCAAGGATAAGGAAGAAATCACCGGTAACACCACCCGCGTGAAGGTGGTCAAAAACAAGGTAGCTCCGCCCTTCCGCGAAGCCGTGTTCGACATCATGTACGGCGAAGGCATCTCGCTGACCGGCGAAATCATCGACCTCGGCGTTGCCCGCGGCGTCATCGAGAAAGCCGGTGCGTGGTTCTCCTATAAGGGGGAGCGCATTGGCCAAGGGCGTGAAAACTCCAAGGCCTTCCTGCAAGCCAACCCCAAACTGATGAAGACCATCGAAGACGAAATCCGTGGCAAGGGCATTCTCCCCGCCGCCTTCACACCAGAAGAAGCGGAAGCCGACGAAGCCGCCTAAACAGCAAAAACCCCGGCCTGATGCAAACATCAGTCGGGGTTTTTCTTCATTTCAAGGGTCTCAGTCATAGACAGGCACATGCTTGTCCGAAAGGTCACCCGCCATATAAGCCGTGTGGTAAGGCTCTACCACAACGCCCAGCGAGAAACTCACAAGGATGTTGCCGTTCCCATCCACTGTCGTCTGCCAGCCTTTGCCGCACACGTGGCAAATAAGGTCCTGCCGATGATGGGAAGGGTCGTCACGTTCCCCCATCTTGTTAACGCTGCTACAAGCGGGGCAGATGCGCTGACTGAGTAGCGCTTTCGTATATTCAAGCTCTTCGCGAGAAGGGCCTGAAGCAAAGAGTCTTCGGAAAACGTTACGAATGCTCAAATGAGCCTCCTCTGTTGGACAAGATGGGTAAGTATACATAATTATAAAAATGAAACAACCTAAACCATGCTAAATTAAGTCATGTTCAACCCAAACAAGCCCGCCAAACCATTAAAACCGATCACCGACTATGCCCTCGCCATAGTCGCCAAGCGCGAGCATTCCACCACCGAGTTCCGCCGCAAGCTCACCACCAAAGGTTACCCCAAGGCCGAAGTCGCCGACCTCATCGCACAATTTGTCTCTAAAAATTACCTCAACGACGAACGCTACGCCCAAACCCGCGCCCGCACCCGTGCCGAAACCAGTAAATGGGGGCAGGGGCGCATCAAGCAAGAGCTTTCGCAAAATGGCATCGACAAAACGATGACCACCACCACATTAGAAAACCTCTCCGAACACCACGACTGGTTCGCCGCCGCCACCAACCTCCTCAAGCGCCGCTTCCCCAAACCGATACCCACCTACGGCAGCCTCGACCCCAGCCTGAACAAGCAAGACGCACTGAAGGACATCCAGAAGGAAAAAGCCCGCCGTCTTAATTTCCTCCTCCGCCGCGGTTTCAGCATGTCACAAGCCCTCCACGCCTTGGGCCTGCAAGCCGACGAAGTCTTGCCGACCGACGACTAAAAACGAAGAAAGGGCATGCGCCGCGCATGCCCTTTTCTCGCTTATCTCAAGCAACCCGCGCCACATAACGTAGGGGTTCGGGTAGCTCAATCAGTTCTTCAAGTTCTTTGAGAATATCTCGGATTTTGTCATACTCACCTTGGGCCGCAAAACGAAAGTATGCGGTTAGGTGGCCATAATCCCTCTCCAGATGATCGATACCTTCGAAGAGGAATTCCAATCGTGCAAGGATATGTCGGCACTCCTCAGGAAATCGATGGTAATTCAACGCCACCATAAAAAGCAAAGACGACTCTCTGGGCGAGCATTTGAATATATCCATCAAACGCATTGCCTCGTTACCATTCCGCAGTTTTTGCAAAGGCATATAAGCCATAAGTTTTTCCTCGTGAAAAACGGTTGATGGTTCTACGCAAATTACTAACGCAAACAATTGCCGCGCTTCTACCATATGTTGCAAATGGCTGCAACAGCGCCTTTTCGCTCTATAGCATGCCCTATAACTGACCATCTAACCGAGCAACTCTCTTGCCCTACGCCCAGTATACGTTATTATCCGCGCTCTATGGCGCTGATATCGGTCTCCAACCTCACCAAAGTGTTCCCGTCCCCTGATGGGCCCATCACCGCTATCTCCAACCTGACGTTCGAGGTGAACGCAGGCGACGTCGTCGGCCTCATGGGCCCCAACGGCGCCGGTAAAAGCACCACCATGCGCCTGCTGGCGGGGTATTTGCAGGCCACGTCCGGCACCGCCACCCTCAACGGCCATCCGCTCGCCACTCACGCTGTGCAAGCCAAGCAAAACCTCGGGTATTTGCCAGAGGTTCCGCCGCAAGAAGACGACCTCACGCCGCACCAGCTCCTGCACTTCCATGCCCAAGCCCATGGCCTGAAAAACATCCCGCACGCCATCTCGGCCACCGCCAAGCTTACCCGCTGCCACAGTTACCTGCACCGCCGCATGGGCGGGCTTTCTAAGGGGATGAAACAACGCGTTCATCTCGCCTGTGCGCTCATCCACAACCCGCCCGTATTGCTGCTGGATGAACCGACCGACGGCCTCGACCCCAACCAGAAGCACGAACTGCGTCTGATGCTGAAAAAGCTGGCCCAACCCAGCGCAACCTCACCCGGCAAAGCCATTCTCGTCAGCACCCACTTGCTGGAGGAAGCCGAAAGCCTGCTCACCCGCGTCCTCATCCTCCACCGTGGCCAAGTCCTTCTCGATACCACGCCGGAAGAACTCGCCAAACAGGGTAGGGGAGACATAAGCCTAGCCTTCCGCGTGCTCACTACCAACCGTGCCGGAGAATAACCGTGGTCACACCCGCCCTTATCCGCTACCACATCACCCAATTGCGCCAGTCTCCGGCCACGGGCGTCTTTCTGACGTCAGGTTGGGTGCTGGCCATTCTTCTCACCTTCGTGCACGGCCAGTTTATCGCCGCCAACCGTGCCGATCTCTCCCTCTTCTTCAGCTATCTGCCATGGGTCATGGCCTTGCTCGTCGCGGCGCTTACTATGCCGATAGCTACTGAAAACGCCCGTGGCATTACCGAGCGCATGGCCACATTGCCTTTCACACCGTTCCAGCAACTCAGCGCCCGCTTTCAGGTTTACTGGCTGCTGCTAGGGGTGTGGCTGCTGGGCTTTGCGCCGCTAATTGGCACCTTGTTTTATTTAGGCGAACCCGATGTCGGCCCCATCCTCACAGGTTTCTTAGGTAGCTGGTTGCTGGCGGCACCGTTGCTGGCCGTGTGCCTATTCGTCTGCCGCTATGCCGCCAGTGCGGTAGGGGGGCTGCTCGGTAGCCTTGCCGCTACGGTAGGCCTGTTGCTGGTGGGCATGCCGTGGGTTGCAGGCTGGCTCGCGCAAGTTCCGGGCTTTGGCTGGGTACCGTCTACCTCCTATGTCACGCTCATCGGTGCCTACACACCGTTTACCCAAGGGGTTATCAACCTGTCCGCCACTTTGCTGCTCTTATCGGTAGCGTTGCTGGCTCTCTCGGCAGCCGTAAACCGCCGTACAGGCATACCCTTGGCCTGCGCAGGCGCTCTTCTATGGCTTATCGCCATGGTGCCTGCGGTGGGCTGGATGCAACTCGACACCACCGCCGAATCCCTCCACACCCCCTCGGCACAAAGCGTCCATACGCTGCGTAACCAAGGCGTACCGGTTACCTTCACGCTGCATGTCTCGCAAAACAATCCGGATGTCCCCGCACAAGTCCACGACGCCATCCACAGCCTCACTAACCTGCTCCTTAACCTGCGTGCGCAAGCCCCCAAGCAGGTCCAACTGCGCCAGAACAATACCGATTCGTCTACCGACGCCGCCATCCGCGCCCTCCAAGCTGGTATCACCGAGCAAAACCTGCCCAGCGGCACGGTCTACTTTGCGGGGTTAGAGGCCGATATCGGCGGCAACAAAGCCCTCATGCCCATCATCAACCCCGCCCGCCAACCGGTGCAGGAGTACGACCTGATGCGGCTGGTTGCCCAAGCCAAAGCCAACCGTAAACCGTTCGTTACCGTCATCGGAGACGCCTCCGGCTGGCAAACTCAACTCGCCGATTCCTTCCAGATAACAACAATAGACCCCGCCACCCAAGGCACGGTCATGCCATCACCCACCGACGTCCTCGTACTGCCACAGGATGCCCCACTCCCAACCCCCATGCTGGCCGTGATTCAAGATTACTTGGCCCAAGGCGGCAGCGTACTGATGACCACCGACGCTTACGCCCGCACCACCCCCCAACGCACGGCAGAGGTCACCGAAAGCCAGCCCTCCAGCCTGCTGCTGCAATGGGGCATAACGCCCATCAGTAAAAGCGTGGTGGCCGACCTCACCCTTGCCACGCTGGTGCAGCAAAGCGGGACCGGCAACATGCCGTACCCGTTTTGGCTGACCTTCGGCCAACCGAACATGAACGACTCGCTCTCGTTCACTCTCGGAATCAACAAAATCATGCTGATGGAATCCGGCGCGCTGCAACTTGCCGAAGGCACGGCGTTCGATGTCCTCCCCATCCTCACCACCAGCCCCCAAGCCCGCTTGGTGGAGCACGGCGCGTTTATGCAAACCGAGCCCGCGCTTGCCAATACGCTGTTGAATGACAACGCCTCCGGCCCCGCAGGCGCACGCACCGTCGCCGCCATGGTCAGTGGCCATTTCGGGCCAGAAGGCACGCCCACCGGCAACCTTATCGTGGTAGCCGATACCGACTGGCTCTCCGCTAACGCCATCGCCCAAGCGCCCCAGAATCTGGAATTTCTCACCAACATCCTCCACGCCCTAGCCGGCCAACACAATCTGGCCACCTTGCGCGCCAAGGGCGCCCAGCCACGCACATTAACGCGTATCGAGGCGATGTCCGCAGCACTCACCGCCCAATCAGCCCAAACCGAAGCCGATATCGCTAAAAAACTGTCCGAAGTCGGGCCTGAAGCCGCCGAAGAAGCCTTCACCCTCCGCCAGCAACTGCGCGATATCCGCGCCCAAACCCGCCACCGGCTGATGACGCTGGAGAACGGCCTGCTGGCACTAAACCTTCTACTGATGCCGCTCGCCTTGGCGCTGGGTATTCTTGTGCAGCGTTTTCGCCGCAAGCGTAACGCGAACAAGCTTGACGGATAACCAAGCTGAGGACTAAACAATTCGCATGGATGATGTTCTGACCATACGCACCGAGCGTACCCCCAACCCCAACTCCCTTAAGTATAAGGTGGGCAAAATGCTCATCCCCGGCGGTTCAGCTAACTTTCCTACTAAACAGAGTGCCGAGGCCCGCAGCCCGCTGGCCAAACGTATTTTTGCGATAGATGGCATCTTAGGCGTCTTTATCGGTTCCGACTTTTTCACCATCACACGGGAAGAAGGCATCGCCTGGGGCGATATCAATGCGCATTTGGCACCGGCGTTGGAAGCGTTCTTCGAATCCGGAGAGCCCGTGCTGCAAGGCAAGGCTCCCGCCGACAAACCGGTGGTCGGCGATATCGGCATCAGCCCAGAGATCGTCGAAAAAATCCAGAAGCTGCTGGAAGAACGCGTGCGCCCGGCCGTGATGCAAGACGGCGGCGACATTATCTATCGCGGATATGAGAACGGCACGGTGTTTCTCGAAATGCATGGCGCCTGTTCCGGCTGCCCATCCAGCACTGCTACTCTCAAAATAGGCATCGAAACCATGCTGCGTGAGCAGTTGCCGGATATCGTACAAGCGGTAGAAGCCATTTAACGCTTCGCATTGATCTGTTATATATTTAAGCGACACACACGGCTTAAACCCAAGCTCAGCAACGCCAAAATACTGCAATAAAGCCACACCTGCTACCACATGTTGCGGTGCACGTCTGCTATCTCGCTTTTTCCTGCGGTTGGGCGATGATATACCTACAGCAACGTAGAAAAAGGCGTAAAGTCATGAATGCAGCATATAACCCCCTCGGCAAAAGCCACGTGTACACCAGCTTGCTGGAGCGTAACATCGATCTGGCAGCCGGTATGCGCACTAATGTGCAAGCCTACAAGCAATGGTCCCATTCCCATCAGGGGCTCAACCTCGCCAAGCTGCAAAAACTCGGCAAGTGCTTCCGCGAAGGCTGGCTGCACAATGTGCTCAGCCGCATCACACCCATTACAACGGCCGAGATGGATGATTACATCATGATGGCCGACCTCTTTATTATGACGAAGTCGGAAGCCCAATACATTTGCCGTGTCATGTCGCGCAGCCTGTCGGCGTTTGCTACCATTGCCGGCGTTACCGCTACCGCCAAGGTGGTGCCCATCCAGCTTTCCAACCATGTCGAATTGTACAAGCTTATCAGCCGCCGCTTGGAGCAACGCTTTGAATTTGAAGCGCCGGCACCCTTTGCCAGCACAACCATCAGCCGCGAAATGCAAGCTCAAATTCCGTTCATCCGCGGTTTCCTTAGTCAGCGGTTCAAGGTAGCTTAGCGGTTATGAACTTCATTAAAGCTCTGGCTTTCACTCCGGTGGTCGTGGCCACATTTACCTGTGCCATGTTGGCCGACGCACAGGATGTCTCCGGCACCGAGCCTGTCGCGACCGTCTCCGAGACACAAGCTGTTGAGGCCGTCTCCGGTACCGAGGTGGTAGTCGAGGCTGGGTCATTAGAATCTGTGGAGCCTGTGGAATCCAAGCTGTTGCCGACCTGGCCAGAAGCCGGTAAGGCGCCCGACCTCAAGCTGTTGGAGTACCAAGGTGTCACCGAAGCGGCGCAAAAACTGCTTGCCGATAAATACGAGAAATGGCTCGGGTATATGGATTCTGAGGCTGAATCCAAAACCCTTCCGCAAAACCTGCTGCAAGCTAGTGGGTGTGTAGAGCCGTGCGATATGAACAAGGCGCTGCTGTTTGTCGCTACCGACGAGCAAAAGGTCTTTGTCGCGATGGTCGAAAACGGCCAAGTGCTCATGCGCCCAAGCCTGATGAGCTGGCCAGACGAAGCGATTACTCCGCTTAAAAAATGGCTGGCGGCAGAAAAAGCCGAATAAAGTTATCCAAGCTCAAAGCCTCCCACGCGGAGGCTTTCTGTTGCCAACGGTTGGGCACGATTGCCACACCAAGTCGGTCAAAGGCAGGGCAGGGGGCATATTCCATCTCCCGAATCGGGGCGTCTCGGTTAATCTGGTAGCAATGAAGCGTCCGTTCACTGCGTTGTACTTGGCCACCCTCTGCGGGGTGTCTCTTGTCGCGCTGCTGCCGGAGGGCGCTTGTGCGGCGGAGGAAATTCAAATCCTCCGCAAAACCCCGCTGGAAAATACCAACCAGCACATGCTGGCCTTCACAACCTTCCAGCAAGAGGTAAACGCCATCACCCAAACCCTGCCGTGTAAATGGATAAGCAAGGAAGGTCGTTTGGGCCCCAGCTATGGTAACGCGCGCTACGATTTCCTCTGCAAGGGCGGAGACTTCGCCACCGTCTCGATGTATCTCGACAAATCCGGCGGCAATGCCGAAGGCGTAGCCTCGGTGCGGCTCATTTATCGCGACTGGGTCTCGAGCGCTAACCCGAACGCGGGCGAGGCGATGATCGCTGAACAATTCCTCCGTCACATCACCGGCCGCTTTGTCCCCGCCGCGCAAGCGCCTGCGGTAGCCGATGTGTTCTGGACCACCAAACCGCGTAAATGGCGGGAAGGCGGCCTCGAAATCGCTTACGAATACGAACAGGCCCGCGGCGCCGCCTATGCCCTGCGTAAACTCACCGTCAAGGCGGTGAAAGAATCGCTCGGCGTGCAAATGCCGAACCTGCCCTTCCTTCAAGGCGGTAAAGCGGCAGCCACACCGGCCCCGCGCCTGCAACCGGGTGTCGATGTCCTGATTTACGACAAGGATGGCCGCTTGGTGCCTAACGCCGCACGCCCAGTTCCGGGTGTAGCGGTCGCTCCGCGTCCGGTTATTACTCCTACCGACGCAGGCCTTAGCAAGCCGGTGGTCGAAAATCCCGCTCCCACAGTGCTACCTGCACCGGCAGCAGCTCTGCCAACTTCCGTGGGTGTGGGTGGTGCCGCAGGTGCGCTTGTAGTGCCGCCTACCGCACCGGCAGGGCCCAAGCTGGAGAAAAAGGGCACGCTGCAACCTGCCAACCCGGCCGAGCTGAACACTGCGCCGGAGCCAGAAAGCAAAAAAGCGCCAGAGGCACCCCCGCCGCCCGCCGCCACACTGGTTCCCACGGTCGATGACCTCGTCACCGGCGGCAAACGCGCGCCCAGCAATTTCGATGCCTACAACCGCGCGATGGAACTGACGAAGGACGTCGAGGAAAAAGCGCAAATAACCAAGGTAGAAGAAGCGCGCGTCACCGCCAGCAAAACCACTACGCCCACCATGGTCCTTTCGCCAACGCAGCCAGCGCCCTCGCTTAAGCCCGTGCCCACTCCCGCAGTGACAAGTTCTGCCGATGCCCCGACAGGAGAAGGCCTTGGCACCAGCCCGCAACCGCAACCTCAAGTGCAAACGCCTGTCACGCCGGAGCCATCATCTCTGCCCGCCAATTATCAGGGACCCAGCCGCTCATCCGAGCGCCCGCTCCCGCAACTCAAGTTCATCCCTAAAGCCCAACCGGTCCAAAACCCCGCTGAAGTCATCAAGTTCGAAGACGAATCCAGCGCCTTATAATACTATTTAGTATACATTTTAAGTGCGTTATGCTAAATATAAGCATCAACAACCTTCCAGCCCGCAGGAGACTTCCATACCGCGGAAAACCTTTGGCTTCTCTCTCGAGCTTCTTGCAGATATTCCCGAATTCGGTCCTCGTATTGCCGAAATCGAGCGCCTTCTTGCAGAAGATGCCGCAACCTACGAAGGCGCGCTACCGCAAGAGTCCGAATCTGATTCAGGCGTTACAGGGGCGGAAGTCTATAGCTACACTCCGATGAAGCAAGGCTACCTCTCCCGCAAGGTGTTGCAGGAGCAAGGCGTTCAGCTTCTCGATAATGGCACCCAGACCTATGTCTGGGTTGGCGATGAACTGAAAATGACCGGAACCCTTGAAGATGGTCGGCTCTATGTTCAGCGTTTCCGCAAGGCTACCGACTCGCTCTATATTGCTACAACCATCGATGACTGGAACAAAATTCCGGTCGAAGGCGAGTTCTTCGTCAAGGTCGTCATTATGATAGACTAAAAGCGAGTACGCAGAACGCGGGCAGGGGCCAAACCCCCGCCCGCGTTCTTACGTTGGTCTTACTCTGTCGAATCTATCAAGAACGAAACGGCCGTTTTGGCTGGCTTTGGTCAAATACGGGCGTAGAATAAATAGGTAAGTATCAGTATAGCGTTCACAAGTCGTTCATGTTTACGGGGACCCAAACATGCCGAACACATCCTCCCAACCTCTTAGCCCGGAAGAATCCGCGGCGATCGAAAACTACCTTACGCAACGTTACATCTGGCCAGTGGAGTTCTCCCTCCGCCTTGTTGTCAATGAATCAGCTGATTCTCTGCGTAAGTCTGTTGTCACGCCAAACCATGGTGTCTTCACTCTGCAAGGCGCCAAGCTCTACCATCAAGCCAAGTTTGGCGGCGCCACGCCGTTAAACCCGCTGGAAAATGCAAAAGGCCTCTACCTGTTCACCGACAGCGAGGAAGGTGACGTGGTTCGTCTGGAACTCGTGCGGGTCACCGATCTCGCATCCGCACCAGTCGCAGCCTGACCGTTTCTATGTTGTCCGATAAATACTCCTCTGGCAGGCCACACACCTGCCGGATATTTTTTAACCCCTGCAAGCAAAAGGTTGCAAACGCAGGGCTGTAAGCTATGCTGACCCCAAAGCTTCTTTTAATAAGAGCCAAGAATAAAGAATAAGGATACCCCTTCACATGGCAAAAGTACCGGTAACGGTTGCACGCGGCGACGGCATTGGCCCGGAAATCATGGACGCCACCCTGCATATTTTAAAGGCTGCAGGCGCCGAGCTGGAATACGACTTCGTCAACCTCGGCGAAAAGGTCTTCAAAAGCGGCATCATGAACGGTATCGAACCCGCGGCATGGGAGAGCATCCGCCGCACCCGCCTGCTGTTCAAAGCGCCCATCACCACTCCGCAAGGTGGCGGCTACAAGTCGGTCAACGTTACCATGCGCAAGGCCTTTGGCCAGTTTGCCAACGTCCGTCCGGTCCGTACCTTCGATGGCTTCGTTCACAGCAAGCATGCCAATGTCGATATGGTGATTGTCCGCGAGAACGAAGAAAGCCTCTACGCCGGTATCGAGTACCGCCAAACGCGCGATACCTGCCACGCCGTCAAGCTCATCTCACGCACCGGTACCGAGCTGATTGTGCGCTACGCCTTCGAATACGCCCGTGCCAACGGTCGTAAAAAGGTAACCTGTCTGATCAAAGACAACATCATGAAGGTGACCGACGGCCTGTTCCACCAGGTCTTCCAGCTTATCGGCGCCGAGTACCCAGATATCCAGAAGGATAGCCTGATTGTCGATATCGGTATGGCCCGTATCGCCGATACCCCCGAGAAATTCGACGTGATCGTCACCGAGAACCTCTATGGAGACATCGTCTCCGACATCGCCAGCCAAGTGGCAGGTAGCGTTGGTCTGGCAGGCTCCATGAACATCGGTACCGGCTGTGCGATGTTCGAAGCTGTGCATGGCTCCGCACCGGATATTTCCGGCAAGGGTATCGCCAACCCGTCCGGTCTGATCAACGCCGCCGTACTGATGCTCTACCATATTGGTCAGGGCGAATGCGCGGCCAAAATCGGCAACGCCCTCCTTTATACTCTGGAGTCCGGCCAACACACGGCGGATATCGTCAAAAAGGGCGAAAAAGCCTTGTCCACCATGGAATTTGCCGAAGCCGTAGTAAAAAACCTCGGTAAATCGCCCAAAAACCTTACTCCGTTTGCCAGCGGTAGCGGCAAGCCGGTGAAGCTTCCGCGCGCCGAAGATACCACTCAGTCCGTCCGCACCAAGCGCCTCACGGGTGTCGATGTGTTTATCGACTTCGACGACGCCGATGCCGCCGACCTTGGTAAGCGCCTCAACCAATGCGGCCTTTCCAGCCTGATGCTCCAATCCGTCAGTAG
This sequence comes from Alphaproteobacteria bacterium, assembly GCA_027485835.1. GTDB lineage: Bacteria > Pseudomonadota > Alphaproteobacteria > UBA2136 > UBA6156 > UBA6156. The sequence goes on along the minus strand of JAIXQG010000001.1, from coordinate 350,402 downwards.
CCGCGGTATGGAAATGTTCAACCCTAAAAAGCCGGATGTGAAGCCGGATGTAGACGCGGTGACCGACCTCTGGGCGTGCCGCTTCATGGGGCCGGAGGGCGACATCACCAATGCCGATATCCGCGCGATTCTGCACAACATCGAGGCCGCCGGTCTGGAGTGGGTGAAGATCGAAAATCTCTATACCTTCGACCACGTGGCCGGTTTCTCGGGCAAGGGCGCCGAGTAATCCTGAGGGATACATCAAAAATGGCTCGCAAGAGCCATTTTTTAGTTGTTAACTTTCTAAAACAAAGCTGGAAGCCTCTTTTGCTTCCTTACGAGCGGCTTAAACATGATGCAAAAAGACCATGGGATGCTCAACCATTCCGCAGATTGCGCGTGAAAATTCATTGCAAGCGGAACATCTCCCCCCTATAAGTAGTTGCAACGGTACGGCATTAAACGCTCGCTCAAAAAATGTCCCATGGCATTAAACGCGCGGATTTTGCTTGCGTAACCGAGACGGCGTAATTAAGGTTTCTTTGCCCACAGGTTGTAAGGGTACGGATTCCATACACCGAAAACTAAAAAACGAGAGGACATTAATCATGACCAAGCTCCCGATGAAAGCCGGCCTGCTCGCAGTAGTTGCAGCTCTGTCTGCCTGCTCCTGCCTGAAGAGCCCTGATCTGGACGTTGCCCCGGTTGCCCAAGGCAGCAAGTACGGTGCTGGCAACTACGCCGGCGGTGCTGGCGCAATGCCGAACAGCGCCGATGTTAAGAGCAAGTTCGAACAAGAATTCGTAGCCGGTGGCTTCGATCGTGTTTACTTCGACTACGACAGCGCAGCTATCCGTGGCGATGCCGAAGCGACTCTGAACAAGTTCAGCGAATTCGCTAAGGCCAACGGCGTTAAGGGTGTAACCCTCGAAGGCCACGCCGACGAACGCGGTACCCGCGAATACAACCTGGCCCTCGGTGACCGTCGTGCCGTTTCCATGAAGAAGTACCTGATCGGTGCTGGCATGGAACCTGCCCAACTGACCACCATTAGCTACGGTAAAGAGCGTCCGGCTGTTGAAGGCCACGACGAATCCGCCTGGGCTAAGAACCGCCGTGGTGTTATCGTTCTGCAATAGTCTTAAGTTAATCTAACTTAAGGTTATTACCCCGATGTTCCGCCTGTCCTCACGTGTTCTGGTTGTTACAACAATGCTTGTAATCGCCAGCAACAGTTGGGGGCAGGCGGTTTCGGTTGATGCGGAGAGTCTCGTGCAGCGTCTGGATGCCATTGAAAAGCGTCTGGGCGCCGCCGAGGGTCGCCGTGCCTCCTCTGGATCGGCCAACCAGCCTAATATAGGTGGTTTGTCCAGCTACACCGCTGCCGACCTCGATCAGCGTGTCACCTCACTGGAAGAAGACTCCAGCCAAATGCGCGGCAATTCCGACCGTGCCCTTATGGCAATTGAACGCCTTGCCAAACGTTTCGATGACTACATCAAAGACCTCGACATGCGCCTCGCCGATATCGAAGCGCGCCTCGAGACCCAAGCTTCCGCTCCCGCAGCCGCCCAAGCTCAGCCTGCAGCTGGCACACCGGTAGCCGCAGCCCCGACCGAATCCGGCGAAGTCGTCGCCGAATCCAAGCCGGAGGCGAAACCGGACGCCAAACCTGCCGCACCCAAAGCCGGTATTCCTGCCGATATGTCGGCCGCCGACCATTACAACAAGGCCTACGCCTATCTCACCGCCACCGAGTATAAAAACGCTCAGGTCTGGTTCGAAGAATTTCTCAAGCGCCACCCGAAGGACGCCCTTGCCGACAATGCCTACTACTGGCTGGGCGAAGTCTATCTGGTGCAAAACGACCCACGCAACGCCGCCGTCAAGTTCCGCGATGGTCTTAAAGCCTTCCCCAAGGGTGGCAAAGCAGCTGCCAACATGTTCAAAATGGGCGTAGCGCTGGAACAACTTAAGCAACCGAAGCTCGCCAAAGCAGCATGGGAGAAGGTGGTCAAGGACTACCCCCAGGCTCCTGAAGCCAACCGCGCGAAGGACAAACTTCTTACCCTCAAGGCCGAGTAGTCTCGTACGGGAACAAGCGCCCCTCTGGGGCGTTTTTTTGGTATGAGAATCACGCACAACATCCCGCTCTCCACCTCCAACCTGCTGGCATGGCAGCTTATGCGGTTGCAGCACGCGCGTAATGGTAACGAACCGCAAAACCCACAGGAAAAACCGGAATCACCCAAGCCCAACATCAAGCCGGAAATGCCACCGCCGCCCAAACAGCCAGAGGTAAAACCCGAGGTGAAACCCGAGGTGAAACCCGAGGTGAAACCCGAGGTGAAACCCGAAATCCTTCCACCCTCCCAACAGCCGGAAATCCCCACACCGCCAAACCCGTTGCCGGGCTCTATCCTGAATTTCCATTCCTACCGGTAGCCCAATTCCCCTGCATCGTGTACAAAAGCGGATATGACGATTCCGCTATCCTCCCTCCCGCAAGGCCCGCTGCTCCTTGGCATCAGCGGAGGCGGAGACAGCATGGCGCTACTCCACCTCTTGCTGGCACAAGGGCAAGCCCACCGCCTCACCATTGCCACCTTCAATCATAACTGGAGCAGCTTCGGCCCCCAAAGCACGGCGTTTGTCCAAGCCGTCTGCCAAGCCCAAAATCTTCCATTCCTCACCGCCACCGGCAGCGGTAAACCGCCCACCAATGCCGAGGCCTTCGCCCGCACCGAGCGCCACGCATGGCTGCAACAGCAGGCCCAAACTCTCGGCGCCAACATTGTGCTCGCCCACACGCAAACCGATATCGCCGAAGGCTTCCTCATGCGCGCGGGTAAAGGCAGCGGGGCAGGGGGCTTGGCCGCGCTCCAACCTTTAAGCCAGATGAATGGCATTGCCTACGCCCGCCCACTCCTCGGCGCCAGCCGACAGCAATTACGCGAGTATTTAACCGTCCACGGCCATGAATGGCTGGAAGACCCCGATAACACCTCCGGCGGCAGCCAACGCGCGCGCATCCGTAAACTGCTACCGTTATTAGAAGATGCCGGCATCACCGCCCACGGCCTCGCCGCAAGCGCCCAAGCGGTGGCCGAGGCCGACGCCGCCCTTAATCACACACTCAACCACATCCCCCTCCAAAACCCGCTTTCACTAAAGCTTTTTCGCACCCAACCGACCGAAATCGCCCTCCGTCTCCTCCTCAAACTCATTCAATCCATCCACCCCCAGCAATCCTTACCCGTCCGCCGCAGCAAACGCCAAAACCTGCTTACCCGCCTGCAAACCGAACCCCAAGGCCACGCCACGCTCTCCGGCGTCAAATTCTCTTGGAAAAACGGCCGGCTTATAACTGCCGCTGAATAAAAAAAGAACCTCCTCCGCAATGCGGAGAAGGTCTTTTCAAAGTTAACATCAGCGTACGGGGCCGAGGCACTCTTCACCCGTTACCGGGTCGATCCTGAAGGAACATCCGTGTCTTGCCGGCGGAGCCGCTAAGGCGCCACCAACGATGACGCCTGTTGCAAGACCGAGGAGACCCAACGCAAAAGCATCACTCCCGTTGTTTCTGCGGGTGTGCTTGCGGTACCGCGGCTGCTCGATGTAGAAACCGCCACCAACGCCGTCGAAGTAGTTCCGAGCACGTTCGTATTCGGCGCGTTCTTCCGCGCGCCTCAGTCGGTTGAAGTTCTGCCGCTGCTTGCGCAGCGAGTCGGCTTCAGCATCGCGCCAAATAGCTTGGCGATCCGTCTCGCTCAGAAAGTACTGAGCATTCGCGGCCGTCGGTACCGAGGGCATGGCAATGGAAAGTGCAAGTGCAAGCTTCAGAATAAGGCGCATGGTATCCTCCTGCGCGTAAGAAAAGGGCCAAAGGCCCGTAAGGGCCCCTCATGAGGCTTAAGCGTAGTCTAAGTATACAAACCAAAATCCGCAAGCCTTGTTCCGTTTTCTATTTAAAGAAAGCGTTAAATGGCCTAGACTCGCGGCCATGGATAATAAAATGATCAAGCAAGGCCTCATCTGGGCCGGTATTTTCGTCGTGGTTCTGGTTTTGGTCAGTTCCCTTTCAGGCAGCAAACCCAATAACGCGCAGGAAATCACGTATTCCGACTTCCTCTCCCGCGTAGAACGCAACCAATTTCAGCAGGTTGTTATAGAAGATCAGTCTCTTACCGGTATTGCGCCAGATGGTGCCAAGGTGCAAACCTTGTCCCCGCGCGACCCGGACCTGATCAAAACCCTCCGCGAAAAGAACGTGAACATTAAGGTCACCCAGCCGGAGGAAATGAGCGCGCTGATGCAAATCCTCATCAGCTGGGCGCCATGGCTGCTGATCATCGGTATCTGGATCTACGTCATGCGCCAAATGCAGGGCGGCGGTAAGGGCGGTGCAGGCGGCGGTGGCCCGTTCGGCTTCGGTAAGGCCCGCATTCAGGTGCAGTCTGAAAGCAAGGTCAAAGTCGGCTTCGACGACGTCGCCGGTGTCGATGAAGCCAAGCAAGAGCTGCAAGAAGTCGTGGAATTCCTCCGCGACCCCAACAAATTCCAAAAGCTCGGCGGCCGTATCCCCAAAGGCGTACTGCTTGTAGGTAGCCCGGGTACCGGTAAAACCCTGCTGGCCAAGGCTGTGGCGGGCGAAGCCGGCGTGCCGTTCTTCAGCATTTCGGGGTCCGACTTCGTCGAAATGTTCGTCGGTGTCGGTGCTGCCCGTGTCCGCGACCTCTTCGAAACCGGTAAAAAGAACGCCCCCTGCATTATCTTCATCGACGAAATCGACGCTGTTGGCCGCCACCGTGGCGCAGGCGTCGGCGGCGGAAATGACGAACGCGAGCAAACCCTCAACGCCATGCTGGTAGAGATGGACGGTTTCGACGCCTCGGAAGGTGTCATCATCATCGCCGCCACCAACCGGCCCGACGTGCTGGACCCCGCACTGCTGCGCCCCGGCCGTTTCGACCGTCAGGTCGTAGTGCCGCTGCCGGATATCCGCGGCCGTGAGCAAATTCTTAACGTCCACATGCAAAAAGTTCCGCTTGCGACCGATGTCGACGTGGAAGTGATAGCCAAAGGCACGCCCGGCTTTAGCGGGGCCGACCTTGAAAACTTGGTGAATGAAGCCGCCCTTATGGCTGCCCGTCGTAACAAGCGCATGGTGGATATGCACGACTTCGAAAGCTCACGCGACAAAGTGATGATGGGTGCCGAGCGCCGCAGTACGGTAATGACGCTGGAGCAGAAGAAAACCACGGCCTACCACGAGGCTGGTCACGCACTGGCGATGATCTACCTCGACGGCCCGAAGGATCCCCTCCACAAGGTCACCATCATCCCGCGCGGCCGCGCATTGGGCGTGACCATGAGCCTCCCCGGCGAAGACAAGTTCACGTACGACAAAAAGTACCTCGAGAACCAAATCGCCATGCTCTACGGTGGTCGTCTGGCGGAAGAAATCTTCCTCAACGGCCAGCAAACCTCGGGCGCCAGTAACGATATTGAACGCGCTACCGACCTTGCCCGCCGCATGGTGATGCAATGGGGGATGAGCGACCTCGGACCGATTAACTATGGGGAAAAAGACAGCCAGGTCTTCTTGGGCCGCGACATCACCAGCAAAAGCCATATTTCCGAAGCTATGGCCGGTAAAGTCGATGCCGCCGTGCGCGAGATCATCGACCGCAACTTCGAGCGCTGCAAAAAGCTGCTGAACGCCCACAAAAAGGAAATGGAGCTGCTGGCCCAAGCCCTGCTGGAGCACGAAACGCTGGACGCCAGCCAAGTGGATGACCTGCTGGCCGGTAAAAAGGTGATTGTGCGCAAGGACCCCACCGCCAAAAAGCCTAAGCCGACGGATGAAGTGGTGGAAGACGCCATCGACGGCGGCCAGATCCAAACCAAGCCGAACCTCGGTGGCAAACTGAAAGACGTCGCCAAAGCCGCCGTCAAGAAGCCAAAGAAATAAGGCTGAAAAAAGGGAAGGGGCCGAATCATCGGCCCCTTTTTCTTGCGTGATAGTGGATACATATGGCATCCTAAACTAACGAGCCCTCAAAACGGAGTTTTCAGATGGAAAATTTAGTTGAACAGGGCGATGAGCCCATTTCTCACTCAGATTCTTTCGTTCTAACTACCCACGCCCGCATGCGTGCCATTTCTCGAAGTCGTTTAACCGATGACCAAGTCGAAGAAATTCTCGAAAAACTCGACGCTCGCCAATTTGTAGTGGTGGGCAGAGAGCACAACGCAGACAAAGTCCTCATAAATATGAGAGGACGTCGTCCGGTTTACGTGGTTGTAAATATGAATATCGACCCGTACATTTGTGTAACAATCTACGATGCATAAGCAGCGCCCCAACCGGGCGCTGTTTTCGTATGCGCAACATCCCTGCACACAAACCCCACAGCGGGTTTGCGGCTTGTGGCCATTTAGGGTACAAAGGTTTCCTTACAGCAGCCTTAAGGGAGATTGAGAATTATGGCTTCCACCAAGTATTTTGGCACAGACGGTATCCGCGGCGAAGCCAACGGCCCCATTTTGCGCCCCGCCATGCTGGTGCAAATTGCACAGGCCGCCGGTCTGGTCGTCAGCCGCAAAAACAGCAGCCGTCCCGCCCACGCTGGTAAACCGACGGTTGTTATCGGCAAAGACACGCGCTTGTCCGGCTACATGATCGAATCCGCCCTCCAAGCCGGTTTCACCAGCGTTGGCTACACCTGCCTGCTGCTCGGGCCACTGCCCACCCCCGCCGTCGCCATGCTCACCCGCAGCTTGCGGGCCGACCTCGGCGTGATGATCACCGCCAGTCACAACCCATACCAAGACAACGGCATCAAGATGTTCACGCCGGACGGCATCAAGCTGAACGGCGGCTATGTGGAAGATATTGAAGAACTGATCGACAACCCGGACCGTATTCCGCGCGTCTCGCCCGACCACATCGGTAAAGCCGTGCGGGTGGAAGACGCCGTCGGCCGCTATATCGAGTTCGTTAAAACCAGCCTGCCCGCCGGCATGCGCTTCGATAACCTCAAGGTCGTGATCGACTGCGCCAACGGCGCCGCCTACAAAATCGCCCCACGCATTTTCTGGGAGCTCGGCGCGCAAGTGGTGCGCGTCGGCACCGACCCCGACGGTTTCAACATTAATGCCGAGTGCGGCGCCACCCACCCGCAAACCTTGGCCAAGGCCGTGGTTCAACACGGCGCCCACCTCGGCATCGCGCTGGATGGCGACGCCGACCGCCTGATTATGGTCGATGAAAAAGGTGAAGTGCTCGACGGCGATCTCATCATCGCCTCCATGGCCCAATTCCTCAAATCCCAAGGCAAACTGCAAGGCGGCGGCGTGGTGGCCACGGTCATGACCAACATGGGCATGCAACGCTTTATCGAAGACATGGGTCTCAAACTCATCCGCACACCGGTGGGAGACCACTACGTGGAAAAAGCCATGCGGGAAGGGGGCTATAACCTGGGCGGCGAGCAATCCGGCCACCTGATTTTCCGCGACTACGCCACCACCGGAGACGGCATCCTCGCCGCCCTGCAAATGCTCGCCTTCCTGAAGGAGCGCGACGCCAAAGTGAGCGACCTCCGCAAACTCTACACCCCCTGGCCGCAAAAAATGGAAAACATCCGTCTGCCCTCCGGCACCGACGCCGCCAAGGTACTGGAGTCGGAAGCCGTGCAAGGAAGCATTAAAACTGCCGAGCACGCCATGGGTGCCGCAGGCCGCGTGCTGGTGCGCAAATCGGGTACCGAGCCTCTCATCCGCGTGATGGTGGAAGCCGAATCCGAAGCCGCCATGCTCAAGCACCTCGGCGCCATCTCCGACACCGTCCGCGCCGCCGTCTAACTTAAGTAAACAAACAAAAAAGCCCGGTCTCCCGGGCTTTTTTACCGTATCCGCTCAGAATGAAAATAATAATAACTGAGCCCGAATACCAAACCACTCACCGCCCACGCCAACACGTAGAGCATTTGGTTTATCAGCAGCCAGCTTGGGGTCACAACGGGCGTCGCAGTCGTATCCACTACATTCATGCCCATCACGTTCACAAAGGGGATGGAAAGCACCAAACCCACCGTAAACCCCACAATCGCATAGTCTTGCTGGGTGACTAAACGGGTGCCGCGCAGCAGGTAATTAATGCCCACGGCTACAGGTATCGTCATCACCCATATCGCAATCCCCAGCCCCACAAACATCGGCAACATCTGCGGTAGCAAGGGCTGCCAACGCATATAGGCAGCCACTGGCACATACGGGGCAAACAGCGGGATCATAAAAATCAGCAGCGCCGCAAGGCTCGCCAAGCTGTGCGCCACCAAAAACCGCCCGAAACTCATAACATTCCACATACCAACCCAACGCCTAAGCGCAGCGGTGGTTCCCGATATTAGAAAACAGCCTGATAGAGCATCCGGAGAGCAAAAACCGTAACAATCACCTTAAACAGAATATCAAAAATCCGCTCGGGTATCTGGTCTCCCACTTTCTTACCAAACCAACCACCTAAAAAGGCCAGCGGAATAGCGAGCGCTATCAGCTTCCAATAAGGCACAAGGCTTACACCTAAAACGGCAAAGGCAAGCCCGCGCCACACGTTGTTGAAGGTAATCACAACGGCAAAGGTGCCAATCCTCTCATTCTTTTTAAGGCCGAGTTTAGTAAATGTGGCCTGTAACAAACCACCAACCCCGGTGAGGCTGCTTAAAAAGCCATGAACCGTCCCAAGCCCTAACCGTAACGGGATGGACTTGGTAATCCAATGGCTTTTAATCGGCCCCCACGTAAATACCAGCATGGCAATGCCCATCAGCAGGCCAATCACATCTTCTGGCAAATTCACGTAAACGGTGGCCCCAATAAACGAGCCCACGGCAAGCCCTATCACAAAAGGCCAAGCGATATTCCAATTGATATCCTTACGATAAAGCCCGCTACGTACAGCACTGTTGAAGAAAAGAATCGCATTCTGAACAGGTACAAGCGCGGCAGGTGGTATAAACCCGCTCAACACGGCCGTCATCAATACACCGCCACCCGCACCGGCCATGGCGGAAAACATCGCGGTAAATAAAAACGCTGCGCTGAAAAGACCAATTTCAGCGAGTGTCATTTCCTACTGCCCCTCTTGCGGCGTCTTAGCCACAAAGCTCATCGCGGTCTGGCGGGTGTTGGGGTTGTAGGCGCTAAACCGAATAAACGCATAAGGGTTACGCCGCGCACAACTGTCCATCTGGCTGGAAATCTGGGCCGCACTCGCACCTTCCGGCTTGCCGGTGGTGGCGTTCACGCGGGTGGCGGCAATCGGCCACTGGCGCCAGTAAAAGTCGGCACTGTTGGGGTTTTCGGTGTACTCGATCATCGGCACCCAGCCCTGATTGAGGGCATAGGTTACCTGAGCCTCAATCTGTGTCGGGCCCATCGGCGGCAAAAAGCTGAAGGTTTCAAAGCGCATAAATCTATCCTCGTACTCGTCTTTTAGTCTTCTAAACTCGGCTCAACATCCGGCCGCCGGAAAGGTGTAATGGTCGGCGAGGGGTTGGTGCCGTGCGGTATTACCGAACCCTCGGTCGGCCGGGGTGCGCTTTGCACGACGCCGAACAGGAAGCTTCCCTCTTGGAACGTATCCAGCGCGGTCTTCAGCTCAGGGCTGTAACGCGCGGCTTTTTGCAATACATGACGGCCTTCCACATTCAGGTTCTGGCCTTCGTTCTGGGCCTGAATCAGGCTCTCCAACGCCGTCCGACAGGCCGATGCCCCAGCTTGGCTACCCTGCGGGTGGCCCATAATCGCCCCACCGCATTGAATCACCGCATCATGCCCAATCGCATCAATCAGGCGCGCAAAGTGCCATGGGTTATGGCCGCCACCCACAGCGGGTAGGGCGCCGGTCAGGCCGGCCAGCGGTTGCTCTACATAGTGGCCCATGTCGGGGGCTTGGGGCAGGTGCTCGTCGCGCAGGGCGTTCAGTACGCCAGTCACGTAACGGCGGTTGCTAATATTCCCACGCAAGGGAGAACCCGTGCTCACCACATCCGCCCCCGCAAAGCGCAGTAACTTGGCTTGGAGCTGTTCGCTCAGCATGTCGCCATTCAACGCACGTCCACCCATCGCGCAAATCAGCAGCTCGTTTTTGGCACAGAAGGCGGTAATGCTCTGCAACGCACTCCAACCAATCGCCGCACTGTCCACCATCACCATCGCCAGCTCAAGGTCGCGGGCCCATAGGGCGCGCTCCTGCATGTCTTCCACGGTTCCAGCGGTAATGTTCACCGCATGGCTCTTAAACTCATTGGTCTCGCGGGTGGCCGCCGCAGCCGCCTCGGCCACAAACCGGAAGCGCTCGCGCCAAGGGTTGGAGGGAATGCTATGCATCAGCGTCGGGTCGGCAGTAATGTCTACGCCGCCAATCAGCGCTTCATACGCCGCACGGCCATACATTTTCGGGCTCAGGCCGTACATGGGGCGGATGGTACAAGCGAGAAGGGGGCGGCCATGCTTGTTAAAGGTATCGCGCAAACCGCGTCCACCAAAGGCGGGCCCATTAAAGGTGCGCAGCAGGGGCTCCGGCACACGCAGGTCAAACAAGCGTGCACCTGTGCCGGTCAGGGCGCTACCGGCCACACTCAGCAAGCTCACCAAGCTGCCGCGCTCCAGTAACTCATGCGGAAACTCTAACGACACTTGCAAACGACGGGTTCCAACCTGTTCCACTTTCGAAACTTCCGGCTGCACAATACTGTCGCTCACCATGCGGTGGGTCCAGCTGTTCACCCAGCTGCCTTGCGCCGCTTGGGTCAGCAACTGGTGGGCGCTCTCTACCGTGTGGTCGGTGTTCTCTAATATATAAACGGCTTCCATCGGGAAGGCGCTCGGCCGTACCTCTCCCCGCGCGGCCGTATTGGCGCTGGCTTCCGGCGTAAAGGCGTCCATGCCAATACCCAGCGCCTTGGCCAAACGGCTCACGCTGTCGAAGGATGGATTCGTCTGGTCGTTCAAAATCCGTGAAAGCGACGCTACGGAAAGATCCGCCCGCCGCGCCAGTTCAGCCGCAGACATATCATGCTCCTGCAGCAGCATTTTCAAAGTCTGGCCAAGGGTAGGGGTGCTCACAGTTTGCATGGTCTGAATACAGTATTACTTATTTGGAATGAATTGTTGCGTAGATGGAATGTAGCCTTTAAAGACACAATATGCAAGGGGAATAGCTCTCTAAGGCTTGTAAAACCAGCACCCATAGGTACACATAGTTGGTATGAATTTTTCTCCTAAAACTATCCGTAAGTTCAAACGTAACCTGAGCATACTGTTTGTAGTAGCAGGGCTTACATGGTTTTTTGTGATGGCTGTTGTAACCAATGGCGGCGATAAAACGGTAGAGAACATGCTGCACGAGATAGGTTTTTCGCAAATAAATCTGATTGGTTACCGTTCAGCATTTGCATGTAGAGTCTCATTCTACAGACATACCGGCATACCTAGAGAGTTCACGGCTGTTAACGCCCAAGGGAAGTCTGTGAGCGGTTTTGTGTGTTATACGGATTTTGGAACAGGGACCATCCATCTGGAAAAGCCTGTTGAGCAGATAATCCGTTATAACGGAGTCTATCAAAACCTGCTTGACAGTCTGAGAGTAAAACCCTAAGTTCCGCCCGCTGCCAGTTGGCAGGCCGTAAGGCAAGTGGCGCTTTAGCTCAGTTGGTTAGAGCAACGGAATCATAATCCGTGTGTCCTGTGTTCGAGTCACAGAAGCGCCACCATAATTCCCTGAAACCACCATTCTCTAAAATCCTTAAAGGATTAAGATTTCGTGGCTCCTACTAAACCACTGCAACGGACCCGAAGGGCGACCCCAAGGGGGGCAATAATAATCCGTGTGTCCTGTGTTCGCCAAATTAATAGAATTCGCAGAAGCGCCACCAAAATTTCCACCGCCATCAGGCGGTTTTTTGATGCCCTAAATCCCCACGCCCTCCGCCCATAGCTATTCAGCCCTTGTATTAGCCCCGTGCTCGTACCTATATTAAGTTAACCTAACCTAAAAAGGACGATCCGCCATGACCGCCCAAAGCATTCTGTCTCTCAAACGCCTCTCCAAGTTTGCGCTAGTAGCCGCGTTCATGGTGCTGGCTCAAGCTTCCTTTGCCGAATTCCAAGCCTCCTCTAGCGCCAACTCCACCCTCGGCGGCCTAACCCTGGGCGGTACAACCGAGGCCGCTAAAGCAGAAGCCACCGCCGACAACCTCGCGTATCTCCAAAGCAGGCTGGAAAACTTGAACAGCCAAATAGCCAACAGCTCCAGCGCATCAGAAATCGCCCAGCTAAAAGCCGTGGCTGATGCCCTGAAGGAGATCATCGCGCGCCTCAAGGCTGGCTACATCATCACGGCCTATAGCGTGACCAGCGATGAAGCGACGCTGGAAACGATTATTGAAGTTACGTTTGCCAATGCCGCCGGTAACACCCTTATTGTTAAAACGGTCATTCCAGGGCCGGAAGAAGACGAGACCTCAACCGACGAAGACACCTCGAACGATGCTTCCAGTGCAGGCTCCGACACTACCGATCTCCTAACCCAAATTCTGCAACAGTTTGGCTCGCAACTGGCAGGTGGCCAAAACCCATTAAGCGCTGTTCAAGGCACTCTCGATACCATCGTCGCCAACAACGGTGCCTCAGGCCCCGTAGAGCAAATGACCGAAGCCTTAAAGCAAGCGGTCAACGCAGCCTTGCAATGTACCGCCGGTGGCCAGCCTAAGGCGGGTAATGGCGTCGCGGTGTACGATATTTCCGCCCAAAAGGTTTATATGCCGGACGGTACCGTGCTGGAGGCCCACTCCGGTACGGGCGCCTATAAGGATAATCCGGCCTATGTCAACATGAAAGGGAAGGGCTCAACCCCTCCCGGCGTTTACACGCTCTCCATGCGGGAAAGCCTCTTTTACGGAGAAGAAGCCCTGCGGATGAATCCCTCATCCTCTACCCAAATGTATGGGCGCGACGGCATCCTTGTTCACCGTCCATTAAGACGCGGTGGCGGCTCGGCAGGCTGTACGGTATTGCCGGAATACCAGAAATTCCTCGCCGCCTATAAGAGCGGGCAGGTAAAGCAAATGGTTGTGGTCTCCAGTGTGTCGGAAGCCAACAACATGTGTGAGAAGAAGACCATTGCGCCCTACCACACTCCCAACCCCGGCGGCATGGGTGCTAAATAACCGCTGAAAAAGCCACCTTCGGGTGGCTTTTTCAATCAAATGCGGTAATGTGCGCGCCATGGAAACGATCCTTCATTACATTCAGGAGCTGCAACGCATGGCCGACGACCTCGCCGCAGGCGTATCCGACGTGACGCGCTATGAGGAAGACTGCGAAACCTTCTTCGTGCGCCTCGAAGAAATCGTGTCCGACAATTTCCCCGCCCAAGCCGATTTTCTGGAAACCCGCATTCTTACCGTGCGCAGTAACATGAACTACCTGTTACGTCAGCAAGGCGACATGGATCGCCACCAGGCGCTGGTCAAACGCGGACTCGACGGCGTCTACCAAACCATCAAAAACCCGCCCGCCCCCACCGAGGCCGACGACGGCGAAGGCGACTACACCTACTAATTTTCGCAAGTCCGCTTGCGTAAGCCCCTATTTAGCGGCAAAGTGTGTGCTGTTTTCAAGGCTTGTAAAAAGCCAGATAAAAGAGAGAGACCCCCATGCGCCGCAGCCACTATTTCATCCCCCTGTTAAAAGAAACCCCCGCCGAAGCCCAAGTCGTCAGCCACCAGCTGTGCCTGCGCGCAGGCCTCATCCGCCAAGTGGCTGCCGGTAACTACGATTGGCTGCCGCTCGGCCTCAAAGTACTGCGCAAGGTCGAGAACATCGTCCGCGAAGAAATGGACAAAGCGGGCGCTCTGGAAATCCTCATGCCCGCCGTACTGCCCGCCGACCTCTGGAAGGAAACAGGCCGTTACGAAAAATATGGTCCGGAGCTGCTGCGCTTTAAAGACCGCAACGACCGCGAATGCGTCCTCGGCCCCACGCACGAAGAAGCCGTCACGCAAATCTTCCGCGACAACGTCAAGAGCTACCGCGAACTCCCGCTCAACCTCTACCAGATCCAATGGAAATTCCGCGACGAAATGCGCCCGCGTTTTGGCCTGATGCGCGGCCGCGAGTTCTGCATGAAAGACGCCTACAGCTTCGACACCGACCGCGAGAAGAGCCTGGAAGCCTACCAACGCATGTTCGACGCCTACACCCGCGTCTTCGACCGCCTCGGCCTGCAATGGCGCGCCGTGGTGGCCGATACCGGCTCGATCGGTGGTAACTACAGCCACGAGTTCCAAGTACTGGCCGACACCGGCGAAGACACCTTGCTATTCGACCCCGACAGCGACTACGCCGTGAACATCGAGAAGTACGACGCCGCCACCGCGCCCAAACCGCGCGAGCAACTGGTGGAGAAGAAGGGTATCGAAGTTGGTCACTGCTTCCACCTAGGCGACCTTTACAGCGAAAAGATGAACGCACTGGTGACGCTGGAAGACGGCAAGAGCATCCCCGTCGTCATGGGTTGCTACGGCATCGGCGTCAGCCGCCTTGTTGCCGCCGCCATCGAGCAAAGCCACGACGACAAAGGCGTCATCTGGCCCGAGCCCATGGCCCCGTTCAAGGTCGGCATCGCCAACATCCGCCATTCCGACGCCACCTGCACCGACATGGCCACTAAGCTCTACCTGCACCTGCAAACCATGGGAGTCGAAACCCTCTACGACGACCGCGACGTGTCCGCCGGCCAAAAGTTTGCGGAAATGGACCTCATCGGCCTGCCATGGCAAGCCATCATCGGCCCCAAAAACGCCGCCGAGGGCAAAATCGAATGGAAGAACCGCAAAACCGGCGAAACCCAACTTCTGGGTACCGACCAACTGCCGTGGTAAGCCCTCGGTAAACAGAAAACCCCGGCCTTCCGGCCGGGGTTTTTCGTAATCGAAGACATGCAGCAGTTAATTCAAAAGTACCTTTTCGAGATACTCCGTTTCAATGCCAGCCTCTTCGCCGTTAATAACAAGAACGGCAAACTCCTGATTATGGCTATTGTACTCGATCTCCATAACCTTTAGCGGGCTACCATCCCACCGCGAAACATCAGTCTGGAGTCCCTCGGCTTCATAGTATTCAGCCATTTCCAAGTGCTGCTTGCGCAACTCTTGGCCTTTGTCGTTCAGCTGAACGTAGTCCCCAACTGTAAGCATGGGGGAGGAGAGTTCCCCGGCAAGCGGGGCATCAAAACTATCAAGGTCGTCCCGCATGGTAGAATCTCCTTTCATGCGAAGGTATCTGTCATTCTAACGTCAGGCAGTTGGGATTCAAAGGCTTACTTATGCGCTTAAGGTTAAGTAAGCTCAAAGGCTCATCCTTTCCTTACAAACGTAAAAAGCGTTTTGTTGGCAGAAAGCTGACGTTCAACGCCGTTATGCATAAAAACGACGTCAACCCGACCAGTGGGTTCCACCTTGTAAGGCGGCTTTTTGAACTCAACCGCAATAATACGGCCCTCTAGTTCTTTTAACTCGTCCCAAAGCTCTGGGGCGGGTTTTTTCAGTTGAACAATGTCTCCCTTGGCAGGAGCCCATTCACCAGTCTCCTTAGGGGAAAAGATTCCCATCGATTCGATGTCTCCAGTTAAAGCAACCTAATGTATACCTATCAGAAGTTTAACTCGTTCGCAACTTCTCCAAAACCCCCACAAAATCGGCGGGCAGGGGGCTCTCAAACCGCATCTCTTGGTTACTGGAAGGATGCACAAACCCTAATTCCGCTGCATGCAGCAACTGCCGCTCGGCCAAACCCAAAAACTCCAAACCCTTGCCGTTTCCATACATCGGGTCGCCCAGCAAGGGGTGGCCAAGGTGGCTCATATGCACGCGTATCTGGTGGGTGCGGCCGGTTTCAAGCTGGCACTCCACCAAGGTAGCCACTTTGCCAAAGCGCTCCAGCACGCGGTAATGCGTCACGGCAGGCTTGCCCCCTACGGCCACCACCGCCCGCCGTATCCGCGCCGTCGGGTGGCGGCCAATATTGCCCTCAATCCGGCCCGTAGCCTTGGCGACTTCGCCCTTCACAATCGCGTTATACACCCGATGAATACTGTGCCGCGCAAACTGCCGCGCCAGATGACGGTGGGCTTGGTCGTGCTTGGCGGCCACCAGTAAGCCGCTGGTATCCTTATCAATCCGGTGCACAATCCCCGGTCGCGCCTCACCATTGATGCCCGACAGCGAATCGCCACAATGGTGCAGCAAGGCATTCACCAGCGTCCCATCGGGGTTGCCCGCACCCGGGTGCACGGTTAAGCCCGCTGGCTTATCAATTACAATCAGGTCCTTGTCCTCATACACCACCACCAGCGGAATATCCTGCGCCACCACCTCGGTCGCGGCTATCTCGGGCAGGTCTACATCGTAGGTCTCGTTTGCACGCACTTTGCGCGCAGGGTTGGCTTCCACCATGCCCTCACGGGTCACAAAACCCCCTTTAATCCAGCGCTGCACCCCCGCACGGCTCATTTCGGCCACATAAGCGCCGGCCACACGCCCGGCCAGCCAAATATCCAGGCGGGTATTGGCTTCGGCGGGCTCTACAACAAGGGTAATGCGTTCTTGCATAAGGCATCCATGCCTTTAACCATTTGGCGGGTCAATAGGTTTTCATCCCAAAGCCATAAAATCCGCTAGGCAAACGTAACGCTTTTGGGTACAACCGGCGTTATGAAGATTCTCCACGCGGCAGAAACCATTAAAGGCGGGGTAGCCACCGTTATGCGCACGCTGGCGCTGGCCCAGTCAGACGAAAACACCGTGCGCTGCCTTATTCCGGCCGACCAAGCCAAGGAGCTCGCACCGTTCCGCAACCTCCGTACCTTCACCCGCACGGGGCGCAACCCGCTCAGTTTCCTCTCCTTTAGCTGGAATTTAGCCAAAACCGTCGTTACCTTCCGCCCCCACGTGGTGCACCTGCACAGCACGTTTGCTGGGGTTTTTGGTCGCATCGTGCTGGCATTGCTCTGGCCGGTTGTCCGCCCCAAGGTCATCTATATGCCGCACGCATGGGCCTTTATTATGGATGGCTCTCCCCGCAAAAAGAACCTCTACGCCGCCGTCGAAAAGCTTCTCTACCCCTTCACCAGCAAGGTCGTCTGCGTCAGTAAGTTCGAGTCCGACGAAGCTACCCGCTTCGGCCTGCCCAACCACAAAACCGTGATTGTCTACAACGGCACGCCCACCATTACCGCAGAAGAAATCCCCAACCCCTACAACCCCAAGCGCCTGAATCTACTGTTCGCCGGCCGTCTCGACTTCCAAAAGGGCTTCGACGTCATGCTCGACGCCATGGAACGCCTCGCGTCCAACCCGGACGCCGCGCACATCCACCTCACCGTGGTAGGCGAGGGGGTGCACGGCAAGGCCAGCCAGCCGGAGCGCCCGAACATCACCTATATGGGCTGGCTGGGCACCGACAAACTCTTTCCGTTTTATGCCCACGCCGACGCCGTGGTCATGCCCAGCCGCTGGGAAGGCTTTGCCATGGTGCCGCTGGAAGCCATGAGCCACGGCGTGCCGGTGGTAGCTAGCAACGTCTGCTCGCTGCCAGAGGTGGTGATTCCCAACCAAACCGGCCTGCTGTTCAGCGTCGCCAACTCGACCGAACTGGCCGACCTGCTGCTGAACACCCCGAAGACCCAATGGAAAACCATGGGCCAAAACGCCAAAGCCCTCCACGCCCAAAAATTCGCGGTCGATAAAATGGTGGAAGAGATTAACAAGGTTTACGGAGCAACCCATGGCAAATAAAACATCTTCTACCCCGCGTATTGCGGCGGTTATGGCCGCACATAATGCCGATGCAACTCTTGTGCAGGCGGTAGATAGCCTGCTTATCGATGGCTTGCCGGTAGATGTATTTATTGTCGACGATGCAAGCCGTACCCCGGTCACCAAGCTGTTTAAAAAGCTGCCGTCCTATGTGCATGTCCTGCGTCAGGATGCAAACGTGGGTGCCGCAAAAGCCCGTAACATCGCCCTGCGGGAGATTCTCGCTAAGGGGTACGATTACGTCGCGGTGATGGACTCCGACGATATCGCCTTGCCCGGCCGCGTCAGCAAAACGGTGGAATTTTTACAGAACAACCCCCAAGTGGCCGCCGTAGGCGGTTGGGCACACTGTGTCGATGAAGATACGTTGGAAACGCTCTACGATTACTGCTATCCCTGCGATTATAAAGATATTTGTAAACAGCAGTACTGGGATGCAAGCTTCGTACATTCGACAGTCACGTTCCGTGCGGAAGCTCTGAAAAAGGTTGGAATTTACGACGAAGGGTTCCCTGTAGCTCAGGATTACGAACTTCTCTGCCGTATGGCAAAGTACTACCCAGTAGCAAACGTACCCGAATTTACGCTTCTCTATCGGGTTTCTAGTAAGGGGATATCAAGCAAGCGTACGTCCCGGCAACGTCTAGCACGTTTTCAGGTTCAATGCCGTTACTTTAGCCCCTTCCATCTCTGGGCATGGCTGGGAATAGCCCGTAGCGCTGCCCGTGTAGCCACGCCTACTCCGGTAGTGGCCAATACCAAAAAAGCATTCAAACGCCTAAAAGGCCTGTTTAGGTCTTAATCGGCTATGACACGTAAAGTTACCTACTTTCTCAATAGCCTCTCGGGAGGAGGGGCCGAAAACGGCCTTCTCACTCTAATAGATAGTGGTTTGTTTCGTGGAACCGACCTCAACGTTCTCGCTATTAATATCGGAGACGGAAAAATAGAGGCTGCGCTCAAGCAAAGGCTATCGGAAGATAAGCTCACGGTTATGTTCCAGTCGCCAAACATGAGTGTTTGGCAATTGTTAGGGGCTTTAATTTATTATCCGTACTTTCTCCTAAAAACAAAATCGGTTGTTGCTATCCTCTCATTAGAACAAACCAATTTGATTGGAAGATTCTGGGGCCACCTAATCCCATGGGTCAAAATCTATTCGTTCGAGCATAATATTAAATATTCAAAAAAGCTTTACGGGCCTTTGCTCAAGTTGCTCTCGTTGCCAGTAAAGGGGATTCTTTGCGACAGCAAGCGCACGGAAGAAGCTGTCCGTCAGCAGTGGTTTATCAACAAAGACATATCCTCCGTAGTCATGCCTTTGTTCAAGGCACATACAAACAATGATGCTTACAAGCTTCGGCAGCCGCTTTCAGAGCCCTTGCGTCTGGCGTGCGCGGGCCGTTTAACCGCCCAAAAAAACCAGCAGATCATTTTACAGGCTGTTGCAAGCCTTAAGTCTAAAGGGGTCAAGGCATCGGTTACATTGTTTGGGGAAGGGCCGGATCAGGAGATGTTGAAATCAATGGCGGAGAAACTAGCTATATCAGACCAAGTGATCTTCGCCGGCTACGACCCAAAGTGGAGTGAACGGGTTGGTAACTTTGATTTTTACGTACAGCCGAGTTTATACGAAGGGCTTTGCATTACCCTCCTAGAAGCCATGCAGACAGGTATCCCATGTATTGCCTCACCCGTCGGAGAAATTATTGTTTACGGAAAACATAATGAAAACATGTACCTTTTGGAACATGTAGATGGATCCGAGCTGTCGGAAGCCATTGAAAAGCTTGCAGCTAACCGAGATTTGTGTATACGTCTTTCAAAGAATGCTAAGATGGATATGCAAAGAGATTATGGTGAGAATGCAATGAAAAGCGCATTGAATCAAAGTCGCAACATGATGCAGTTAGAAGGTTAGGACAGCTTTAATGTTTAAGGAATTAAGTAAAAACAGGCTGCTAATGGTATGGCTTGCCTTTTTCACATCCATGGTGTTTTTCGGAGGGATAATTCTGCCCGGAACCATGTCGGCCGACTCCAACCTTATCCAAAACATTGCAGACGGCGTTGTAGAACCTGGTGAAGGTTCTTTCGCGGCGACTGCATTCTTTTTCAAGCTATTTCCCAGCCCTCTGGATATTGTTCTCATTCTCTGTGTTGGCTGGTTTAGCCTCTCATTATTCATGCAGAAGCTTAAAACGCCACAAGCTAATCTTATGGCATGGTACATGACGGTTCCCGCTATTTTGACGTGTCTGGTGCGTCCTCAAAAGGAGACCATCGTTGTTATTCTGGCATGTGTCATTACATGGATTGTAACCCAGACATCACTCTCAAAACTCGCCAAGGTAGCCTTGGTGGTAGTCGTCTATGCCATATATGCTGCATTGTTCCGTACGTATTTTTTCCTAATTATCGCCGCCTTCGCAGGTGTGTATTTCATGGTAGAGTCACGCCGCGCATTAATCTATCTCTTGGTATCGGTAATAGCGGTGCTGGTAGTATTTTTAATCCCTCTGGATATTCTTTATAAGCTTCAATATCCGCGCGATATTGTGAATTATAACCGTGTTGGTTCGGGTGTAGCCGGTCACCGTACGGCGTTCTTCAACCCATATCCGATAGATTCTGCGGGCAATTTCTTGCTAAATTATGGCTACACGTTTGTGCGTATGAATATCCCGATGGTGTTCGACCTGTCGGCCAAGGCATGGTTCTGGTTTGGCTCAGTCGCCTGCTATGTATTCGTCATCATCAGCGGACTACGTAAATCGAGCGACGAAATACGCATTCTCGTATCACTGTTCCTGTCGCACGTGGCCGTTCTCATGCTGTTCGAGCCAGATACAGGTTCCTACACGCGTCACATAACGTCTGTATTTGTCTACATGCTGCCAGCTATGCTTGTTGTGGATGAGTTCTTTCAGAAAATGCGCAAGCCTAAGCCTGAGCCGATAACTACTGCTTAGAGGCAGGTTCGGTCGTCTTTGTCCGTTCGCCACGTACGCTCTGAATCAGGCACCATTTAAAGGTGTGGTACCCACCGTGACGAAACACATCAATGCCCAAATTGCTCTTGGCGGTATATAAAAACAAGCCTACCGGAATCACACTAAATACGTAAACAGCCAAAAAGCCTAAAATCCATAACCAATACCGTGGCTTACGGCATGTTTTGCACGTGCAAGTGCATTGCGGAGCCAAAACCTCGGTTTCTTGGCTGCAGCAGGGGCTTTTGGGGGTGTTTGTCTCATCCATGATGATGTGAGCTCATGTATTGATTTTATTGAAATAAAAATATGGCATCCCCTAGGGGAATCGAACCCCTGTTTTCACCGTGAAAGGGTGACGTCCTAACCGCTAGACGAAGGGGACTAACGAGACAGGCCGGTTTATAGCCAAGGAATCGGCATCTGGCAAGAACAAAAATGAACTTTTTGGAAGATAATTTTTCTCTCAAATTTGTCTTGACGACCCGCCGCCGGCAAGGATATAAGCACAACCGCATTGGAGTGCGGGAATAGCTCAGTGGTAGAGCATCACCTTGCCATGGTGAGGGTCGAGGGTTCGAATCCCTTTTCCCGCTCCAGTTCAAAAAGCCTCCGGCACATTGCCAACTGGGAGGGTTCCTCTTGATTAAGTCTCTTAAGCACAAACTGTTCAATAGCGGTTACCATGTATCGTTAGCCATCATGGTGTTGCGCGTGCTTACGCTCGGTTCCAAATTTTTACTCACACTCTTTCTCGCCCGCTACCTCGGCCTCGCCGACTTAGGCGCCTACGGGCTCGTTTCCGGCATTGTAACGGTTGTACCAATGGTAGTTTCGCTGGGCATGCAAAACGCCCTCTCGCGAGAGATGGTGGGCTGTACGCAGCAAGAGATCATCGCCAAGTTGAAAACCTATTGGATGATGATGGCAGGATTTTACGCCCTGTTGCTAATGGGTGTGGTCGGAGTTCTCTTCTTCCTGCCTCACCTGACGGGGCTGGCCATCCTCACCTGTCTTGTTATTGTCACTGAGCATGTAGGGCAGGATATTTACAACTACTTTGTCAGCCAGCATAAGCAGTTGGTTGCCAATGCTATTCTGTTTGTGAAGAGCGCTGGCTGGGTCTTTGTTTATATTGCCGCTGCGCTAGCATGGCCACACATGCGGACAGTGCAGGCACTACTGGTATTCTGGCTGGTAGGTAATGTCTTGCCACTCATTTATTTCGCATGCATCACACGTGCATGGCCATGGCTGCAGGTTGCTTTGGATAACCCGAACCTGAAAAAAGTCTACGCAGCCCGCTACTTGTTCATTTCCGATGTCTCTCTAGCCCTAGGGCAGTATGCCGACCGTTACCTGATTACGCTTTTCCTAGGCTTGGAAGCGGCCGGTATTTACGTCTTTTTCTGGCAGATAGGCAGTGCGGTTTCGGCATTAGTCAACACGAGCATTCTGCAAATTTACAAACCGAAGCTCATTAATGCGCACAAGAAGAATGACAATCTCGCCTTTGCCAAACACATGAAGCTCGCCGCGATAAGCTCGCTTTCAACGGTCTCGGCCCTCGCGGTGTTGGCCGGACTTTCCATGGTTGTTCTACTGCCTTACGTTAAGCCGGAGCTTGTTCCCTATGAATGGCTGATGTGGCTTATCCTGTTCGGCACAATCGCGCGTACTTTGGCCACATTGGCGGGGTTCACCCTCTACGCCCGCAATCGGGACAAACGCTATGCGGCCATTGCATTGCTGATGTCGGTCGGAGCCTGCATAGCCAACGCATCTGTTTTGATGGCCGGAGGAGGCTTGCTGGCGGTCTGCGTCGTCAATCTCATTGTTCTGTTCTCAACGCTGTTGCTCCGCTGGCGTAGTTGAAGAGGTAATAAAAAAGAGGCCTCCGCTGGGAGGCCTCTTTATTGTCTTCAGCCTTAACTGAAAATACCGGCTACTCCTTTGGCCAGTGCATCATGCTGCGGTTTGCCTTGGAATGGCTTTTGAGCAAGCGCAGTCTTCATGGCAGCCTCAGTAACGCCTTCCATCGGTACAACAAGATCGCCACGCCCGAGAGTCTTAAACAGGCCGGTAACCTTCTGGTTCTTGTCATCTACGCAGGCAACGAGGCGTCCACAGGCGCTAGACCCGAGCAACAGCACGTGTAAACGGTTGGAGACAACAACATCCACGGTTTTGTAGAAGTTTTGAATCTTGGTAATGTCGCGGGCTTCATGGAAAATCTCGGCAGTAATCCCATGATGTTCTTTCAAATGCTTCTGAATAACCTTCATAGACTTCAAATCACGCTCCACCTGTACCGAGAGCACATACCGCGTTTTCTTAGGCAGTGCTTGCACAACGCAATCCACGGTCTGTTGGACGAGAGACGGCTGCTCGGCGCTCTGGTCGGTACGGAAGCTGAAACACACGGTACCAATCGTGTCCTTAGCCGGTGCGTTTTTGGCAAACAGGTTAAACGCAAGGTCTGGCAAAACTCCCTTGTGAGGAACATTGTAAGACTTCAGCAATTGGGACGATTGCTCGTCACGCACATACAGGGCGTGCATGAGCTTTGCACGCATCCTTAAACCGCTCATAAAACGGGGGCCGCTACGCTCATAAGAAACGCCCAACTGGCATATCCTCGTACCGGTAAGCCAAGCCGCCACAGTATAGCTTAAACCTACGAGATTCTTAATGTAGCGCGGCAGGGTGTATTCCCCAAAGTTTCCGCCCGGAATAAAGAAGTAGTAAGGAACATGACCCTGCAAACGGGCCTTAAGCATGTGCGGCAAAAGGGCCAAACGGTTGCGGCTGAAGGTGGTATCGGCCGGCAGGTTCAGCATCTCAACAAACCAGTCGGGGCAGCGGGATAAATCCACGTGCAGACGGCTATGCTTGGAGGCCAGATCAATCAGCTCGCGGTTGATGAGCGCATCCCCGAGATTTTCATACTGTGTGGAAATGCTGAGAAAGCTGATATTCATGGGTATACCTTCATTATTACAGAGAATTGCCAGTGTTCTAGCCGAACTTTCCAATCTTGTAAAATACTAAGCTTTCAAAGCGTGTAAACAGGCGTCCGCCAACACATTGTACGTTTTTTGTAGACATATTCGCACCAAAACCGATACATAACGGCTAGAAATGCAGGAGATAGTCTCATGACCCAACACATTCTCGTCACCGGCGGCGCAGGCTACATCGGCAGCCATACCTGCCAAGCCTTGGCCAAAGCCGGTTACATACCTGTGGTGTTCGATAACTTTTACACCGGCAACCGCTGGGCGGTAAAGTTCGGCCCGTTGGTAGAAGGCGATACCCGTAAGGCGGAAGACCTCCAAAAGGCCTTTAATACCTATAAACCCGTTGCCGTCATTCATCTTGCGGCACTGCTCTCGGTGCCCGAGTCCGTCTCCGAGCCGGCCGACTACTACCAAACCAACACCGTTGGCGCATGGCAGTTGCTCAACACCATCCGCGCAACCACTCCGCAAGGCGCCAAGCCCATTCCGGTCGTATTCTCCAGCACCGCAGCCGTTTATGGTATTCCGGAATCTTCCCCGATCACCGAAAACGCCAAGCTGAACCCCATCAACCCCTACGGTCACAGTAAGCTGATGGTGGAGCAAATGCTGGCCGACTACAGCAAGGCCTATAACCTCAAAAGTGTCTCCCTGCGTTACTTCAACGCCGCGGGCGCCAGCGAGAACAACGAAATCGGCGCCTACCGCCAAAAACCATTCCACCTGATTCCGGTAGCACTGGAAGCCGTGGTCGGCACCCGTCCGCAATTGCAGATTATGGGCACCGACTACCCCACCGAAGACGGCACCGCGGTGCGCGACTACATCCACGTCACCGACCTTGCCGAAGCCCACGTGGCTGCGCTGGAATACCTGCTGAAGGGCGGCGAAACCACCTCACTCAACCTCGGCACGGGGCAGGGCTATAGCGTGAAGCAGGTGGTCGATGCGATTGGTACCGAAATCGGCCAACCCGTACCGGCTGCCTATGGCGACCGCCGCGCTGGCGACCCGCCCGCACTGGTGGCCGATAGCTCGCGTGCGCAATCGCTCCTGAATTGGAAGCCGCGCCTGTCGGATATTTCGACGATTGTCCGCACCGCATGGGCCTGGCGCCAGAACGAGACCGTGAAGGACGCTCCTGTTCTTTAATCAAAGTACGGAACAATCCCGATGCGGCTTCGTTTACCAAGTATGCTATATCCAAATCTCAGTCACAGGGTCGTTTTGGCCCTGTTTCTCTTAGTCTCGCTGGGCGGGGGCTTTCTCATTGGCATGCTTTCGGCGCCGGATGCGTGGTACGCCACCCTTATCAAACCCTCCTTCAACCCGCCTAACTGGGTGTTTGGGCCGGTATGGAGCGTTATGTACATCCTTATTGCTCTTGCTGGCTGGCACACGTGGAAAACCCGCCCCAAAGGCTTGGCCATGCATCTCTGGACACTCCAAATGGTGCTGAACGTTTTCTGGACGCCGGTGTTCTTCCGTCTTCACCGGCCGGATATGGCACTGGATGTGATCTTGGCTCTGCTCTGCACAATTCTGGCTTATATGTACATTAGCTACCGCGACGGCAACACCCGCTCCGCCATGCTATTTGCCCCTTACGCAGCATGGGTTGGCTTTGCCACGCTGCTGAATGCCGCTATCTGGAATCTGAACTAAATCCTGTTATTTCAATGATTTTAATACAGAAAAACCCTGTTTTTGTGCACTGCACTTATTGCAATGCACAAAAATATGTTATTTTACCGTCAGTTAGATTGTTATAAGGGGCCATAGATACATGACGGAATGGAATCATGTATTACAAAACCCAACAACTTTTCGACTTCTCGCTGAGCGACAGCCGGCCGAGTGCGGTTGATTGGAATAAAAGCTACATGCACGGCTGCGAGGTCGTGGTTCACGAAGCCCCCCAACAGCTGGCCGCCATGCTGGACCAATTCCAGCCAAACGACACCGGCTGGTATGTATTACTGATCGAAATCTCTGGCTTCAACAGCCACGAATGGTCGAGTAAGAAGGAAACGCTGGAAGCCCTGGTTGGCCAGCTTGTGCCGCATCAAGCCCGTACTTGGATGTACCTGCTCGGTGGCAACAAGGTCGGAGTGCTCGTGAAAGTCGCCTCCAAGGCCGAGCTTGTGGGGTTCGTTCAAAAATTGTCGTCGTCCCTGTCGGTCGACCAAACGCCACCCAAAACCCGCATGGCAGAGGTCCCCGCCCAAAAGCAGGTGGTGAAGGATTATCTGGCAGCCCAGCAAAGCGCACAGGAAAAAGAAGTTCTGCAACACCAGCAGATGGAGCACGAGCGTAAAGTCGCCGCCCTGAGCTTTGAATTGAACGAAGCTGTGCTTGCAAAACGCGCCTCACGTATCCGGCCACTACTGTTGCTGGTGGAAGACGACCCCACA
Source organism: Alphaproteobacteria bacterium (assembly GCA_027485835.1). Classification (GTDB taxonomy): domain Bacteria; phylum Pseudomonadota; class Alphaproteobacteria; order UBA2136; family UBA6156; genus UBA6156. The sequence goes on along the minus strand of JAIXQG010000001.1, from coordinate 324,105 downwards.
ACCTTGCAACTTCTCAAGCACCTTGTGTCTCAAGCCCTAACGGCAGAAATCATGGTGGTCACTAACGCAGCCGAGGCTTCTCTCATTTACCGCCGCAACGCGCCAGATATGGTCTTTCTCGATATCGGCTTACCGGAAATCGACGGTTTAACGCTCCTTAAAAAAGTCCACGAGGCCGACCCCGCCGCCCGCGTCGTCATTTTAACCGCCAACGCTTACCGGAGTAATCTGGAAGAAGCGAGCCGCCATGGTGCCAAGGGCTTTTTGGCCAAACCATTCACACCCGCTAAAATTGCCGAAGTTGTGAAAAATCTGCTGAACCGAAAGGGAACATCATGAAAAACATCTTTGACCGTAAAACTTGGAAAAACCCCCATTTTGCCCTCGCAGTGCTCACGGTTATTACCCTGGGCATTATTTTTACCGACTCGGTGATGGCCACCTTCACGCGTAATTACACTTTTATGCTTATTTTCGACCACATCGGCTTTTTCTCGCTGCCCTTGTTAATGTTTGCGTGGTGGCGGGTAGGGAAGGGTTTGATTTTACGGGAAGAAGAAACCGCGCGCCTGCAACTCCAAGCCACCAGCGCCAACCGCGCGAAGTCCGACTTCTTGGCCAACATCAGCCACGAAATCCGCACGCCGCTCAACGGCATGATGGGCCTGCTAGGGCTACTCGAGCAAACCCCGCTCAACCAACGTCAGGCCGAGTACGTCGATACCATTAAAAAATCGTCCGACCAGTTGATGATCGTCATCAACGACGTGCTGGATATTGCCAAGATAGAAGCCGGACAATTGGCGCTGGAACCTATTTCGTTCGACATCGCGCTTACCACCAGCGATGTGATTGAAGCCTTCTCCTTCCAAGCCCGTCAAAAGGGGCTAGAGCTTCTGGTACGCTACCGCCCCGGCTTGCCGGTGCGTGTGATTGGCGACCCAGGCCGCTACCGGCAGATTCTGACTAACCTCATCGGTAACGCCATCAAGTTTACCTCGCAGGGCTATATTTTTGTGGATATGGACAGGGAGCAACAAACCGACACCCACTGCGTCTTCAAAATCGCCGTGACCGACACCGGTATCGGTATCCCGCTGGACCGTCAGCCTCAACTGTTCGAACGCTTTACCCAAGCCGATACCTCCACCACCCGTAAATTTGGCGGTACCGGCCTTGGCCTTGCCATTACGAATGAGCTGGTGCGCCTGATGAACGGTACCATCGGCATCCACAGCATTCCCGGTAACGGCTCTACATTCACCTTCACCCTGAATATGGAACTAGACACCACACCGCTACCAGCCGGTAAGGTGAAGCTGCCGGATGTCTCTCACCTCAACGGCAAATGGGTGCTGATTGTCGACGATATGTCCCTTAACCGTCATATCCTGTCGGAGATGATGAAAGGCTACGGCATCCATGTGCTGGAGGCTTCAACCTACGACGAAGCTCTGGCTGTCGCTAAAAAAGCCCCGCAGTTAGATCTCGCGATCATCGATAACATTTTACCCGGCAGTAACGGCCTGTTGATTGGCCGTGACCTGAAGAAGATCCGGCCAGAAACCCAACTGGCCCTCCACACCGGTGTGGGCCAGCGTGGCGATGCCAGCCGCTTTAAAGAGCTTGGCTTTGCCGCGTATATCCTGAAGCCCTACACCCCGCAGGAGTTTCTGGAAATGCTGCTGGTGCTGTTGGGCCGTGCGGCAAACCCACACCCGTTGTTCGAGGGTTTGCTCACTCGCCACGTGATACGCGAACTCCGCGATTACGGTACCCGCACGGCGGAGATACCCACCAGCGAAGTCAGTTACGGCAACGTACTGGTGGTAGAAGACGACGAGGTGAACCAACACGTCATCCGCGAAATCCTCACGCAGGTTGGCGCCAAGGTGACTATCGCACGTAACGGGCTGGAAGGCTTGGAAGTTGCCAAAGCCAAGGCGTATGACCTGATTTTGATGGATATGAACATGCCGGAAATGAACGGCCCGGAATCCGCCGCCGCCATCCGACTGTTCGAGATGGAGGAGGGGCGTATCCCCGTCCCGATTGTGGCCCTGACCGCCAATGCCATGAAGGAACACCGCGATTTGTGCTTGGAATCCGGCATGAACGACTACCTCACCAAGCCGGTGACAATCGATAAGCTTAAGAAGATCCTCGACAAATGGCTGGCCGCACTTGGCGACGGTGCCGATATGACCGCCGACTTGCCGCAAGCGGAAGCGTTGCCCGAACCTATCGTGGAAAAGCAGGCCAACAATGTGTTCGATGAAGACTTCTTCCTCAGCCTGACTGGTGGCGATGCCGCCCTGCGCCAACGCCTGCTGGATACCTTTATGGTCAACACTAGCCGTGGGTTGGAAGGTCTGGAAGAAGCCGAATTCGGTTCACCGGAATGGCGAAGCCTTGCTCACCGCCTGAAGGGCTCGGCCGCAAGCCTCGGTATCTTTACGTTCTCCTACATGGCCGCACAGGCGGAAGACCTGCCGGAAGGCTCTACCAAAGACGAACTTCTCGCCGCCCTGCAAGTCTCGTTCGGAGAAGTCCGCGACTACTGCGCCAAGTGGGGTGTGTAACCGCGCTTGGCAGGGCTTATTGACGGCAAATCATGAGGCGTCCGCCCACTTGTTTGATCACGCCATAACTACCCGAGGCACAAGCCGCCGCAGGGTTATTCGAGAGATTCAAGCTACCGCTCACCTCAACGGGTGCGGTAATCGCCACACTTCCGCTTGTCTGGGCAATGACAGACGTCGTGCCAGAGGTTATCCGGTCGCCAGAGCTACTGCCCCCACCCGAACCGCTACCACCACCAATCAGAAAACCTTGGAAGTAAGTTTGGTTAGAGACACCGGATACTGTTGTGCCGTTGTTATACGAGTATAACTCCACATAATCGGTACTTCCATTCATGGGCACAATTACGTTTGTACTTGGCATGCCTTCCGCCCAGTTATTGCTACCATTTTGAGAGACTTGAACACCATTCTTATAAACAGAGGTCCAGCATATTGAGCCCGTGCAATACGCAGAACCCGAGAAGAGATAGTTTCCTGCAACGGTTGGAGTAAAACGACTTGTAGCCGTACTGAAATTATTATTCGTATCAAGTTCCTTAGTACTGAAGGTCAGTTTGGTCCATGTCGTGGTCGGTAATGCCTGGCCCGTTCCGTTTTTATGAACTTTGAATAAGACCTGAGCACTGTTCGATACCAACGAGGAGGATGTGAGATTAAACCCACCTAGGTTGATTGAACTGGTAGAAATCGCATTGCTCGAGAAGTTCGGCAGGTAGCTGGCGGTAGAGCCCATGTAACCCCATGTAGTGGCTCCGGTGGTCAAACTCACAACAGCCGTGCTGCTGTTGGCGGTTACTGCCAGCGTCCCACTTGTTAAGCTGTCGCCCATAGCGGTACCACCAGAGCCGTTACCACCGATGAAGTTGAAGGCTTTACCCGAACTGTACAACGTTGTTATCGTTTGGCCTTCACATCCGCTCGTCCAAGCCGAAGTTGTGTTCGTGCCGGCGGTCATTTGCTGCGAGGCGTTAATCGTTCCGTTAGCATTGAAAATGATACGGAAGACATTTGGCCCGTTATACGTTTGGTAGCGAGGTGTAGTTGTTACATCGAGCGAAATATACAGTATATTGCCGCCACACATAATCGCATCCGGCCAGTTCGGAGACATCGTAGTCGTGCTCACCGTATCCTGGAACAAGCGGTTGACCCACTTACTACCGTCATACACCAACAAGCTATTCGAAACCGGCGAGGTCAGCGTGACATCGGTCAGGCTGGCAATGGCCGAAACTCCAGATCCACCGCCGGAACCTCCACCATTGAACAAAGCTCCGGAGAAGCGAGTATAATGGGTCAAACCACTCAAAGAGGTTCCGCCGCTATTATAAACATATGCCTCTACGTAATCGGTTGTCCCATTCATATCTACAAGTACTGAAGTTTCAGCAACGGTAGCCACTGTCTGACGAGAGATATTAGCCTTGAAAAGGGAACCATTCTTATAAATAGCAACCAGACAGTACACTGTGTTATCGCCACAGTAAGCATTTGCCTGAATAAGATACTTACCGGCAATGGTCGGGGTGAAGCGACTGGTCGTTGTATCAAAGTTGTTATTGGTGTCGAATTCTTCAGTGGTGAACAGCATTTTAGTATAACCGCCGTTTGTCACTGTTTGGTTCGTACCGTTGCGGTGTGCGCTGAAAGCCACCTGCGCACTATTCGAAACAAGAGATGAGGATGTAATCGTCAATCCACCCACCGTCAGCGCATTGGTACTCAAATTCGGCAAATAGCTCGCTGTACTACCAAGGTAGCCCCAAGTGGTCGCACCGGTGGTCAAGCTCACTACCGCCGTGCTGCTGTTGGCCGTTACTGCCAGCGTGCCGCTGGTCAAACGGTCTCCCATGGCCGTGCTACCCGTGCCACTCCCACCGATGAAGTTGAAGGCACGACCTTGTGAATAAAGCGATGAAATGCTTACATTACAGTTCGATGTGGTGATGTTTTGATAGCTGTCAAATGCTCCAGCGCTAGTAAATACAACAGTATAGGCCGTGCCATTCTGGATATTTGCGCGATAGTAGTATTTACCGTCTACAGAATAGGGAACATACGCTGCATAGAAGGGGATCATGCCAAATGTGGGGTTTGAAATATTACACATGATCGCATCCGGCCAACCACTCACCATAGTGGTCGTACTCACTGTATCCTGGAACAACCGGTTCACCCACTTGCTACCATCATATACCAGCAAACTGTTGGAAACCGGAGACGTCAGCGTTACATCGGTCAAACTGGACATGGCCGAGACACCACTGCCGGTACCGGAGACGAGTCCATTACCAGAAGCGACCAAGGTACCTGTAAAGTAAGTTACAGCTGCAAGGCTATTAACGGTCGGGCTGGTGCCATTGGAGTAGCCCCATAGTTCAACATAATCGGTCGTACCATTCATATAAATGAGAGAGCTGGCCTGTACCGTAACGCCTGCCGAGTTTGTACCCGCATAACTGTTCTGAGTACCGTTTTTATAAATACCTGCGTAGCAACCACCCGTCACATCGCAGGCAATGCTGCCCGTGAAGTAGTAGTATCCGGCAACGGTGGGGGTAAAGCGGCTCGTTCCCGTGTCAAAGTTATTGTACGTATCAAAGCTTTCCGCAGCCAAAGTCATTTTTGTCCACGTGCTAGCCGTAATACTCTGAGAGGCTGTTTTAGTAGCCCTAAACGCAGGAACATTGGTCGGCGAAGCTCCACCTAAGGAACTCACAGCAACACCATTAATAGTCGTCGCCGAGATATTGGTGGCGGAGATCGCATTGCTCGAGAAGTTCGGCAGGTAGCTGGCGGTAGAACCCATGTAGCCCCACGTCGTCGCACCCGTGGTCAAACTCACAACCGAGGTGGCGCTGTTTGCCGTGACATTCAGGGTTCCGGAGGTAATGCGGTCTCCGCTCGCGCCAGAGCTGTTGACCCAAGTGCTGCCGTTGTAGGTCAGCACTTGGCCGGTGGCGGGGGAGGCGAGAGTTACATCGGTAAGGCCGGAGAGGGCGGTGGCGCCGGTTCCGGAGACGAGGCCATTGCCGGAGGCAAGGAGCGAGCCGGTGAAAAACGTGGTTGATGAAGAACCATTTATGGAAGTTCCACCAGAATTGATAACAGACACATCAATATAATCAGTTGTTCCATTCATATCGACAATCGTCGCGGCACTGCCAATAACATCGCCCACACTGCTTCGGCCTAGGTTTGTGGCAATTTGCCCACCGTTCTTATTGATAAGAACTTGGCAATAAACAGTGGAGCCTTGCGGGCAGTAGGCTTGGGCATAAATAAGGTATCTGCCGGCAACAGTTGGCGTAAATCGTCCCGTGGCGGGGTTGAAGGCTGAAGTAGTGTCGTATTCTTCTGCCGACCAAGTTAAGGCTGTAATCGCGCCCGAGGTTACTGTTTGGTTGGTTCCACCCTTATGGGCCCTAAACGCCGGAACATTGGTCGGCGAAGCGCCACCAAGTGCGGACACCGAAACGCCATTGATAGTAGTCACCGAAATATTCGTGGCGGATATCACATTACTCGAAAAGTTCGGCAGGTAGCTCGCCGTAGAACCCATATAACCCCAAGTGGTGGCACCCGTCGTTAAGCTCACAACAGAAGTAGCGCTGTTCGCCGTAACATTCAGGGTTCCGGAGGTAAGGCGATCGCCTAACGCACTGCTACCCGTTATAGCAACACCATTCACCGTTAGCGCGGTGGTGCTGATGTTGGTGACTGTGAGGCGGGTTGTAGCGTTATCCCATGTAAGGCCTGAACTGCCAGCAAAGGCGCCCGCACTGTTGAACTGGATTTGGCCTGTAGAACCGCCAGGAGTGGTACTGCCGCCGGAGAGAGGGTTGTTCCAGCCGTTAGAGGTGCCATTGAATTGGCAGAAAATTACGGCAACGTTTTTAGGACGGGATTCAGCACCCCCGCTTGCACCTAACGGAGCAGTAGTGCGGTCGACACCAAAACCACCACTTCCAATTACAGTGTAGTTACCCGAGCTACGCATATAGACCACTTCTGATCCAGCGGCAGCGGTGTGGGTGTGTGTTTTAATCAGATCATCCTGAATGTCATTCGGAACACGCGTCCCGCTCGGATCATTCCCCGCACCATTATCAATACCACGGAGGAAGCGGCCGCGCGCAGGCGTATACTCGCTCCAGCCCGTGGGGCAGGTGGTGCTGGCGAAGGCACTAATGGTCCCTGCCGGAATACCGACACCCATCACTTGCCAGCCGGTGCCGGTACAGAGTTCCAGTGCGGTATTGCTGCTGTTAAAGCGCAGGGTACCGGCGTTGGTGGAGGAACACGAAGTGACCGTGGTGCTGCTGGCGATTTGCACCGCCGTGGTGGAGATGGCGGTGGAGGAGACTTGGTTACTTCCAAAGTTCGGCAAATAGCTCGCCGTAGAACCCATGTAACCCCACGTCGTCGCACCGGTCGTCAAACTCACAACAGAAGTAGCGCTGTTCGCCGTAACATTCAGGGTGCCAGAGGTGAGGCGGTCGCCCATCGCACTGCCGCCGGAGCCGCTATTGCCGATAAAGTTGAAGGCTTTGCCTTCGGCATACAGGGTCGATATAGATTTGTTATTACAGTTGTAAGATGTCGCAGTGTTCTCTGCATTCGAGAACGACCCATCTAAATTAAAGACAAATCTAATTCCAGCCGTCTCATTTGGCTGTTGGAGAGCTATGTAATAGAATTTACCCGTACTTGGGCCCCACTCTAATAGAAAAGTCTTCTTATTGCCTGACCCGTCCGCACATTGCAAAGCGTCCGGCCAACCTTCTACCATGCTGGTCGTGCCAGAGATCACCGTCGTCGCACTCGGCGTCGCGTTCACCCAGCGGGTGCCGTTGTAGGTCAGCACTTGGCCTGTGGCAGGAGAGGAAAGGGTCACGTCGGTGAGGCCGGAAAGGGCGGTGGCGCCCGTGCCAGACACAAGACCGTTACCACTAGCGATAAGTGAGCCTTGGAAAAATGTTGCAGAAGAGCTACCGTTTATCGAAGTTGCTCCAGTTTGCCCATAAGCTTCAAGGTAATCTGTTGTACCATTCATATCTACTAACACTATTACTTTTGTCATGTTCTCCACACCGGAAGCATTTTGGGAGAAATGGCTTGCTATATCTGTGCCGTTTTTGGCTATCGTGGCCTGACAAAGTACATTCGTGACAGGACAGTACATACTCAGGTTGACGAGATATCTGCCTGCTACAGTAGGAGTAAAACGATTGCTTGAAAAATTATTATAATTATCAATTGCTTCAGTGCTCCAAGTGAGCAGTGTGCGAGTATTTGCTGTGACCGTCTGGTTAGTACCGTTTTTATGAACACTAAACGCGGGAACATTTGTCGGCGAAGCCCCACCGCCAAGTGCAGACACCGAAACGCCATTAATAGTGCTCGCTGAGATATTGGTGGCCGACACCGCATTGCTCGAGAAGTTTGGCAAATAGCTAGCAACGCTACCCAAATAGCCCCATGTCGTACCGGCCGTGGTCAGGCTGACCGTGTCGGCGGTTAAACCGGAGGATACGTTTAAGCGACCGGTTGCACTTACAGTCGGCGCGTAACTTGGACATCCGAGATCGCCACGCGAGGCCTCCCCAATACAAATACGGCTGTCGCTGACGCCCATAGTCGCGCTGATATTAGCAATCTGGCCCCATTCCTGGGCCTGCACGCTCAAAGCAGTGCTCAGGCTAATCATCAAAATAATCAAGAAAACGCGGCAAAGTCTCATGACCAAGGTATGAAGCGAATGGCTGTACGTGTCACGCAGGGTTGCACGTTACGTTTGCAATTAAGTGTTGTAACTCTCACTAGCTTTTCAAATTCTCAAGAAAGTGGCTGATACGGATACGGAGATACAATATAAGTAATTGAATAGTATATAAAGATCGTAAAGTGTGCAGTCAAACCAAAGCTTTGTTACCTAACACCTTAGAAGTCTTTTGTAGGATGTTTAAAGGGGTGGGCGGGTGAGGGGATAGAGCAACAACCGGAGCGGGATTGACGTTAAAGCGTCGGTCTTCGGCTCAAACCCGCGCATGACGACAAAGTACTAAAATGAGCAGGACGTCCCTAGGGGCAAAACCGGCAGGCGTGGGAGGATAAAGTTGGAGGCCGGAGCGGGATTCGAACCCGCGCATGACGGTTTTGCAGACCGTAGCGTTACCACTTCGCCATCCGGCCAACTTCTCTTGTTGGATAACGGGGATTGGAAAGGCTGTCAACGGATTCCGGCTGAGGGAAGCCGAAAAGGAGGGCAAAATGGGGGTGCTAAGGTCACACGGGAAGGGGGTTGCTGCTTACAGCTGGGGCATTTGGGCAAAAAGGGACGAAAAGAGAGTTGACAGAGGGGCCGCAATTTCGCATAAGAGCGCGTCTACCTGCTCCGGCGTAGCTCAGCGGTAGAGCAACGGACTGTTAATCCGTGGGTCGCTGGTTCGAGCCCAGCCGCCGGAGCCAAATTTATTTCAGGTAGATAAAACCCGGTTTGGGGAGTCGCCAAGTGGTAAGGCAGCTGTTTTTGGTACAGCCATACGAGGGTTCGAATCCTTCCTCCCCAGCCAATCTTATCTAAACCACCGAAATTACGCATATAAATTCCCGCCAAGAGCTGGCATGGGAGGGCTTTTGCGCTGCCTATTTGCCGCCATTCCCTATTATGAGGGAATTATCAGGGAATTTTGGCGTCTGGTCCTCCTCCGCGCTGGCTGGATAGCCCTCCTTAGTCTCCGGCCACCATAGCTCCCGCAACGCCTCTATGCGGCGTTTTAACTCGCTTTCGTGGGGTAAGTTTGCAATCGTTTCCATACCGTTAGAAACGCTCGGGTTTGGCCGGAAGTCCAGCGAAAAGAAACCCGCCTTGCGGCGGGCTGAGGTTTATTCTATCGGTTCTCCTTTCCGCCGTTTTTCCAGCAGGGCAAGCATCTCGTCCAAGGCGTCTGGGTTCTCCTGCATATACTCTTTCACCACTGCCGGAGACTCGCCGCGCAGTATCAAGTCGAGCTCATTCACCGCCGCAGGAGGGATAACCAAGAGTCCCCCTTTGGGCTCGTTTTTAAGCCTTTCGATCTCATCGTTGGCGCGCTGCAGCCGTTTCCGAAGCTGGCGGTTCTCGTTCTGCATTTGCAAGTCGCGGGGATTACTGCCGAAGACTTTATTCAGCATCTCGATGACCCACTTTTCGCCCTTCGCTGCCTTGTTGGCGGTGATTTCCGCCGCCAGTTTCATGCGGGTAGTCTCCGTGGTTTTCCCGTTAACTACCGCCTGAATCTTCCTCTCAAGAGCAAGAGTCAAATGGTCCACGAACGGTTTGGGCTTATTCTTGCCACGCTTGGGGTTACCAGACTGGCCTTTCTTGAACTGAGTGCGCTTGGGCGGCTTGCCATAGCCGACGTCATAATCGTCGGTGTGCTCGTCGCTCAGGCTGTCCTCACTGTCGTCCTCAACATTGGCATTATACTCCTTCATCGCCGGCCTCCTCCTTCGTCTCTGCCGTGGTGGCAAAGCTCAGGCCGGTGAGGGCGTGAACCGCGTCCTTGCCCGTACGCTTCTGCCAGCGGCGGATGATGGTATCGACATAGTGCGGGTCCAGCTCGATAAGGCGGGCTTTGCGCTTCACGCGCTCCGCCGCCATCAGGGTGCTGCCGCTACCGCCGAAGGGGTCGAGGATGAGTCCGCCGCGGTGGGAGCAGTCCAGAATGGCATCGGCAATCATCGCCACCGGCTTGACCGTCGGGTGCATGGCCAGCAGGTCTTCGGGTCCGCCGTGGCCGTTGGCGGCACGATACTGCCAGACATTGGTCCGGTAACGGCCGTGCTTGCCCAGCTCGACATTGTTAATGTGCGGGCCTTTACCGTTTTTGAAGACCAGCACCATCTCGTGCTGCGAGCGGTACATGGAGCCCATCCCGGCCAAGTGCTTCACCCAGACCGCGATATTCTTGAGCTCGCTGTACGCCGAGGCCGCCGCGCTCTGCAGCGTTGCCGCGTGGCGCCAGTCCATGCAGACGAAGTGGATGGAGCCGTCGACGCTGTTTTGGGCCATCAGGCTGCAGGCATCTGCCAGAAACGTCTCAAACTCCGGGTCGGTCATCTCGCCGCTGGCCATGGCAAACTCGCCGTGTTTGGTGCCGCTGGTAACATTCCCCTGAATTTTGACGTTGTACGGCGGGTCGGTGAAGACCATCTGCGCCTTCTCGCCGTCCATCAAGGTCTCATAGTCCTCAGCCTTCAGGGCGCTGCCGCACAGCAAGCGGTGGTCGCCCAGCAGCCAGAGGTCGCCGAGCTTGCTGACCGCCATATCCGGGAAGGCTGAAGGGTCCAGCTCTTGGTCGTCGGGGTCTTCCGGCGGGCTATCTTGCAGCAGGCCGTCGATGGTGGCGAGCTCGAAACCGGTGATGGTGATTTCGAAGTCCGTCTCCAGCTCAATCAACTCGCCCAGCTCCAGCGCCAGCATCTCGTCATCCCAGCCTGCGCGTTCCGCCAGCCGGTTGTCGGCCAGAATGTACGCGCGCTTCTGGGCGTCCGTCAGATCGTCGATACGGATGGTGGGCACTTCGGCCATGCCGAGCTGTTTGGCCGCCTCCACACGGCCGTGGCCGGCCATGATGATGTTATCGGCGTCTATCAGCACCGGGTTGGTGAACCCGAAAGTGCGGATGCTGTCGGTGAGCATCCTGAGCTGGGCTGCCGAGTGGGTCCGCGCGTTACGGGCATAGGGCTTCAGGTCGGCAATAGGCTTGTACTCGACCTGAAGATTTGCGATATTTTTCATATCGTTATCTTTCATGTATAAGGAACATCAGGCTTAGGAGCTGGCATATGGCACTACATCGCTAAACCGCCTGAGAAGCCGAGCACATGCCCTTAATGGCTTCTACCTAACCACACATGTGGGTCGAGTTTGCTACGCCCCCAGTTGCCGCTCCCACACATGTGGGCCGGGCCGAAAAAGCAGCCAATACCTATTGTTATTTCAGAAAAGTGTTTGGCAACAAATATTTTGTTGAATCGTCTAAATGGCTAGTCGTTTTATTATATATCAATAGCTTATAAACGCATTTTGCACTGCATTTTTCGGGCTTTTTGGGGTGATTTTGGCTATTTTGCCATCTGCATCAGCCAGTCAAACAGGCCTGCGCGCCAGGCCATACCAGCCAATCGGGTCCCATCTAGAATCTGCACGCGCTCATCTTCACTTACCAGCGGGGTCTTACTTGTGTGATAGGCGAAGAACATACGATTTTCACCCCGCCGCGCGAACGCATCGATATAGGTCTGCAATTCGGCCTGTGTCGTTCGGCTCTTCACCTGCACGAAGGCATTCTCGTCGCTGGCTGGAAGGTACAGATTCATATCGACGGTTTTCTGAGTCCTGCCAAGACTTCCGGTACGCTGCCAACCTAATCGAGTAAACACAAGTTCAACAAACAATTCAAAATCTCCGGGCTGAAGACTCTTGATCATGCCTTCCATTGCTTTAAGAGCCTCGGCTCTGGCTTTCTGGGCAAGAATTTGTGACACGCTAGATTCTTCATTAATAATCCGCAGCAAATATTCAGTCACCTCCGGACGAATGTTACAAATCGTCATACGGTAGCCAGCCGTCTGCGTCAGCTGCCCGCTTAGCTCTTCAATGCGCAGTTCTTTGCCCGCTAGAGTCGTATTTCGCCAGCCACCGATGGTACGACGGTAACGGCTTCCGATTTTATCGGCATGGGTTGGGTCGTTTCCAAGATAGATCACTTCCGGCTCTGCAAATGTCCACCAGAGGTATCCATCGGCAAATGTGATCCAAAGCGTCGTCGGATCGGCATCGTAAAAACTTAGAATCTGTCCGGCCAAGTTAGCCGCAGCACCAGCGTCCCGTCCTTTACTGCGATACACATTCACAATCCCAGATTTATCGCCTTTCATGCCCAAGTCGTGGGGTATATCTAAAAATCGGAGTCGCAGGGTACCGTCATTCAGGCAGAGCTCTTCCCACTGTCCCTTTTCCCCCAGCTTAATGTAGCGGGCCTTGGTTGCGGTAATATGGTCCATGTCGCCTCTCCCTAATAAAGCGACCACCCATAAAAGGTGGTCGGGGAGTTTAGAACCGTCCTGAAACGGCGCAGCGTATTTGCTTGCGCTATTCTATTCCGCTGCCTCCCCAACCGCAGGGTTGGAAGGCAGCACTTTATGTTTCGACGGGTGCTCGCCGCCGTTCAGGAAGGGGTTCTAACGCCCCACGCTTGGTTTCCCAGGCGCATCCGCATACAACCATGCGTGCCAGTTTGTATCAAGTCATTCTGGGAGAAAATCTGCAATTTAAGGGTTTGAGGCAGAAAGGACTTGCCTTATAGTGCGTTCGGAGCGTCATTGCTCTGGGGCCTAGTAACCCCCTATAGATGGCCGGCACCGCCAAGACAGGTGCTATTCGCGTATAAGACGCGTCTCTCGGCATACCTATGGCCGGGTGGCGATGTTGGTCCAAGGCGCAAGCCCAAAGGCATCGCGCCGTTCTATAGCGGTTACTACACCCGGCCTCTCTTTCACCAGAGAGGCCTTTGTATAAACCGAAGGAGACCGAGCCATGACCAACGTGCCAAACCACCCCCAACCTGATGATACCCGCAGCGCGTACATCATCGTCTATGCCGCTTTTACCCTATATGGGGTTTTACTGGGGATAGGAGTTGGATGGATGATTTGGGGTTAATCGTAAATTAACCTTAAACTGGTAACATCTATTTTGGACTTATCATTAACCATTTCGATTTGACGTTTTTTCTGGAGATAATCTAATGAGTTTTCAATTACTACGCTGTCAATATTTGATAAGATCGAGTTCTTTTCAGAACACTTCACAATGGCTACTAAAGAAGATTTATAGTATTCAAACGCATTTCGAATAATAGAATCGAGATATGTAGGAACTCGGCCTGCATGAACTATATTGTTTCGTGCCCTGTATATTCTATGGAGTTGCCAGTTAACTCTGTTTTCGTGAGAAATGATATTTTTTAAAGCCTTAGTTAGGTTGGAATAATTCGTATGTACATGGTGCATTCTCTGTAGCGCTAATGGGTTATTGCTGCACAGTGCACATAATTCATCTCTTAGATCTTTATTGTCTTCTATTAGTAAAATAGCTGCAAATTTCAAATGTGGGTTATTTTCGGTTACATATGTTTCTTTGTTAACAATATTCACAAATCTTCGCTTGTATATTTTTAGAAGGTTTTCATAAATATGGATAATATGTAAACGTACATATCTCTTGCATATGCAGGGAGTAATTAAACGAGTGTAGTGAACAATTCTAGCGGTATCAGGTGGAGGATTACTTAAGAGAATCTCAAATGATGACCAAAGTGAAATAAGTTTGTTTTCTACATACGAAGAATCTAAAGCCAGTGAGACTGTATTAGTTGAACTTAAAATTCGCTCTAAAGAAGCTCCATCAAAATTCGAATGGATCTTTGTAGAGTATTGCTCAAGCCTTTTTAGTAATCTTGGATTAGGAACAGTCTGATGTGTACGAACTTCTGTGATTTCAATTAAATGTCCATTGGAAGTATTAAATGATGTTGAATAAACAATATTTTCCCAGGAACAAGAGAGCCCTGTAGGGTCTAGCACTGTTATAGACCGAACTGATGTTAGCTGTTCTTTCGCTTTTATAATGGCTTGATAAACATCTAATGCCTCTCCTTTAAATAGCCATGCCGACAATGTAGCAAAGTTCAGAACATGACCGAATGCATTTTGTATGTGGGTAGGCGTATGAGCCGCGTCAGTATAAACTCTATGGCCTAATTTTGAGAGGTATGAGCCATAATCTTTATTCACTAAAAAATAAATATTTAATTTTTTCTTAATGCCAGAAAATTTATCAAAAAATGATACTAATAGTGAAGTTCTAGAACGCAAAATATCTCGCTCAAAGAAATGTTTAACTACATTTTCAAAAACAAATCTCCTTGAATAGCCTAAATTTAATATATGAGTGCAGTAAAGCGATGTTAGTTCTCGTAAAGAATTTCTTCTTCTTTCATTTGCAATGATTGAAATCATTGCATTTTCTAGTTTTTCTTTGTAGTTGGCACAATAATTACGCTTAAAGATTTCTATTTTAGTTTGAACTTCTTCCGGCAAGAATTTATCAAGATTTAATTGATCTTTCAAAAATGAGATTTCACTTTTTAATGAATCGCCTAAAAGGGGATCACTCTCGAATGACCAAATCAGCTCCGATAAAATTGGCTCAAATGCTTTCTTAGGAAGCTTAACTGATTTGATATCTTCTAGAACCTGAATAGCTTCATCTAAGCGAGATGGTGTATCGAGTGAATATGCCCGAAAGCTTTCAAATGACTGTTCATCTAACAATTCTCTCATCGTTTGGGCAAATAATAATAGCCCAGTTCCAAGTGGAGTGTTTGGCCAAGAGTTTGAGGGAGGAATCATCTCTTGATTATAAAAAAGTTAACTACAATGTCATTAGTTAATTAATGTAAAAGATATAATCGTTTGCGCCTCCGCCAACTCTTCAATCGAAATCCGCCCGCCATACGTCCCGAACGTAATCGTCTGGTCGGCATGCCCTACCAGCGCCTTGATCATATGATCCGGCAGCCGGGCCTGCCGTGCCGCCTGGTCGATGAACGTGTGACGGAAGGAGTGGAAGGATAGCTTTGGGTGCTTAACACCTATCGCACTTAAGTAGCGGCTGAAGTGCTTGGTGTAGAGGTTGGAGGGCAGACCGTCCGCTGTGGGTTTAGCCATGGGAAAAACCAGTTTGTAACTTTGACGGCGAATTGATTCGACGTAATCCAAAAAACCCAACTCCACCAACTTGGGATGAATGGGCACCTGTCGCTTGCTGGCGTGATTCTTGAGTGACTTGCCCTCGCCGTCGGTGTTCACGTCCATATACGTCACATTGCCCTCGCGACGGATATCCTTGATCTCCAGCTGGATGATCTCGCGCATGCGCATGCCGGAATACAGCGCAATCCAAGGCATCCAGTAGTGGTGGTCCTTAATGAGCAACTTGCCCGGCTTATGCCGCCACAGCTGCACGTCGCGGTCCGGCTGGTGGCCGTTGAACATCGGGCTGGCGAATAATTTCTTCAGCTCTTCCTTGGTAAACGGGTGGCGCTTATCCTTACTGTTGCGCTTATCCAGCGCCTCGAATTTGGGGAGCTTCCAGTTCGGCATCCGGTCGGTATCCTGACACCAGTGTATGAACGAGCGCAGGGTGACCACGTACTTATCGACTGAGGCTGGCGATATCCTCGACATTCCAGCGCTTGCCGCCTTCAAGGCCTGAAAGTTGAGATTGCGCAGCTTATGGTTCTTGCGGTAGTTCACCGGCAGCTCGGTAACCAGCGCCTCGTATTCCAGAATCAGCCGCTTGGTGATCTGATGCACGTACTGAATATCCGGCCGCACGAACGGCAGCATCCGCAGCGAAAGCTCCACATCGGTAATCGTCTTCTTGTCGCGCCCTTTGGATTCCTTATACCGGGCGAAGTCCTGAATGGCGCTTTCCAAAGGAATCATCGGCATCTGCTGCTGGGGTGGCATCATCGGCTGCGGATACATCGGGTACATCGGCGGGTAACCGGGCGGATACCCCGGCATGTGTGGCATGTAGCCCATGTGCGCGGGCATCGGCTGCATAGGCTGAGCCGGTTGCATCTGCGGCTGTTGCGCGGGGTATGGCGCATAGCCCATCGGGTAGTGCGAGTTTTCCATAGAATGTCCTCCAACTGGTTGATGTTGAACGGACGATTGCTCTGTTCGGCTGGGAAGTGAAGTCCTTTCTGCCACTTTCTTAACGTGCTGTTAAAGAAGCGGTTTTGCAGATTTATGAGAACGGCCCTTGACCTTGTTTTGATATTAGAACAAATATCAATTCAGGGAGGACATCATGATCACGTTACACAAGGATTCACCGCTTCCGGTCGGCACGCATATCCTATATGGCTCAAGCGTACGCGCGGGCTTCCCCAGTCCCGCCGATGACTATGTGGAGCGCGGGCTGGATTTGAACGACTTTCTCATCTCACACCCCGCCGCCACCTTCTTTGCCCGCGTTCAGGGGCAGGCCATGGTTCAGGAGGGCATTTATGAGGGGGATTATCTGGTGGTGGACCGCAGCCTCACGCCGTCCGCCCATCAGCTAGTGCTGGCGGTCACCGAAATGGGCGAGATTACGCTGAAACGCTTTGCTAGCCTTAAAAAGGCGCCGCTAGAGATTTGGGGCGTGGTGACTTCGGTCATCCGCAAGGTGTAACGATGTTTGCGCTGGCCGATGGGAATAACTTCTTTGTGAGCTGCGAACGGGTTTTCCAGCCGAAGTATGATGGTAAGCCCACTCTCGTGCTGTCCAATAACGACGGCTGCGTGATTGCCCGCAGCGCCGAGGTGAAGGCGTTAGGCATTGCCATGGGCGTGCCGTATTTCAAAGTGAAAGATCTATGCGCTAAAGAAGGCGTCAAAATCTTCTCCTCCAATTTCCGCCTGTATGGCGACATGAGCAGCCGGATGATGAAAGTACTAGCCGAAGGCGCTAAGTCATTGCATCCGTATAGTATCGACGAAGCCTTTCTGGAGTTGGGGGACGCTTCCCTAGCTACTCTTGAAGCCCAAATGCGGGAACTGCGCCAGCGTGTGAAGCAATATACCGGCCTGCCGGTAAGCATTGGCATTGCTCCCACTAAGACTCTGGCCAAAGCTGCCAACCAATATGCCAAGAAACATCCTGAGACGAACGGTGTGTTTGCCATGCATGCGGGTAACCGCGAAGCCATTCTAGGAGAAATGGCAGTAGGTGATCTTTGGGGCATTGGCCATAATTTACAAAGTAGTTTGGAGAAGATGGGTATCCAAACGGCGCTGGACTTATCCCGCAGCGATCCGGCCTTAATGCGCCGCAAATTCAACGTGCACATGGAGAGGCTGGTACTAGAGATACAGGGGACGTCCTGTTTCAGTCTGGAAGAAGGTTTGGCCAAATACCCGACCATTCAGGCGACGCGATCCTTTGGGCGGCCTGTAACCGAGCTTCTGGAGCTTGAAGAGGCTGTGGCCACCTACACAAGCCGAGCTTGCGTGAAGATGCGCGAGCGCAATCTGCGTTGTCATGCAGTTCTGGTCTATATCAAAACCAACAAGCACAAGCCGCAACTGCCGCAATACGCCAACAGTCATATGGTCGCTCTTCCGCACGCTACGTGCGACACTAATCTCCTTATCCAGCATGCCCTGAAAGCCCTACGCGTTATTTACAAGGATGGCTTTGCCTATAAAAAGGCCGGCGTCTGGCTGAATGAGCTAATCGAAGACTCCGCCTATCAAAGCGAACTCTTTAGCCCCGAAGATACCCCCGCCACCCAAAAGCTGATGGCCACTCTCGATACTCTCAACAAGCGCTTTGGCCAAAGGACTATCCAGGCAGCAACCTGCGGGATTCAGCCTAAGTGGACGATGAGGTCAGAGCAGCGTTCACCAGATTATACGACACGGTGGGAAGATGTATTATTGGCTATTCACTAGTGGCTAGAAACCAAAGTATAAAAAAAGATTTAGTACTTTTCGAAACCTGGATTGTAACTTTGGCTAGCGAACTCTCCCAGCATAGAGTTCGCTTCTTTAAGAGCCATCATCACGATAGGTTGCTCGGTAATTTTTTCTGACTGCCCGTTTTTCTCTACTTCTGCAATTACACGCAGTAAAACTGCAAAGGCCTCACAGACCATACTCAAGGTGTGCTCATCAGCCCAAAAATCTCCAAATTCTCTTTTGCGTTGTTCTCCATGCCATCTAGGATTTCGACAGAAAATAAGAGTATTACCAATTTTCATTGGTACGCCATGTGCAATATTATTTCTAATAATGAAACCACTCTTACATGCAGAACACCATGTTTCGAGCATTATCTTCAAATCTTTAGATGGTAATAACGATATAGTTTCAAATAAAATATCGATCATTTTAGTTATAGGCTCAGCATCTGTAAAAGGACGACGCCCCTTAGGATCTAATCCTTGAAGCTTCCAAATAGCACGTTCAAGATAGTATTCAATTGCTCCTGAGAAAGCTATGATAGAAGCAACCTTTTGCCCTGTCTGTAAATTTAGGCCCCACTTTTCTTCAAAAAGGTGTGCACCTCCAAAACTCATATATGCTGGTATGTTCATATCGGTTAATTCAGTTATTAGATATCATGAAGGATGGTAGTACATCCTGAATTTGTAAGAAGAGTATCTAGGCGGTTTGCTTGGCTTTTGGGGATGGCAAATACAAGCAAACGCTGCGCTCGTGATGCCCCAACGTAAACTTTGCGAGCATCTTCTTCTATGTTTGGAGAGTTTTTACCTTCCAAGAGGTCAAGGATTTTGCCTGCCGTCTGGCTCGTCATCACAACACATACAGCAGGAAACTCGAGTCCCTTTACCGAGTGAATTGTTTTGGCGGGGGGAAAATCGGTAGGAGCTCCTACCAACACATCACTCAAACTACTATCGAATCTAAGACGCTGGTTGATATTGAATCCATCAGCAAGCCTAGGTGCAAACAAAGATCGTGCATTCTGCAACCATTGAGCTGTGGTCATTGATGGGTCAAAGCGAAGACCATTTGCGATCTCTATTATACCTGGCCTCCAACGGCCATCTTCAAGCCCTTGAATAGAGAAATACGTATGATATTCACCCAAATTAGCGATATCCCCCTGAATCAACAAAGTTATACAATGAAGTCTAGCTAGAGCTTCCCGCCTATTTCCAAGGGCGAAGGAGAAATGGTAATTTGTCACAGCTTCGGCCAACAGGAGCGTCTTATGTTGCGTTGGCTTTGATGCTGGCTGGCCAATTGCCTTTGCGGCGGTGGCACGAGTTGCAGCAAGTATAGGTGCATCTTGAAGAGGAATACCAAGATCCGTAAATGCTATTTTTTTGAATTCTTGGCCTATCGCCGTAGAAACTCCTTTTCCGCTGTAGGCAAGAATATGCACAGGGATTTCATCAATGTTGTGGCGTCCCAAAGGAAGATCTGGATTAGCACGGGCAGCTGGCGGCCTCAAAGCTACGATAGCTCCACAAATAGCCGGCGTTGAGCGAAAATTGCCACTCATGGGTAAGCGGTCTGTTTCAGGAAATTTTTGGGCAAATTGCATTAATTGATTGGTTACTCCACCACGGAATTCATATATCGATTGATATGGATCACAGATCACTTTTACAGTTATTCCGGACTGGCGAAGCCACTCAACAATTTTTAGATCTGCTGGATTACAATCCTGAGCTTCATCAACAAAAATTTCACGAAAACGACCAGCAAGAGCTGCACCTATCCGCTCGGCAAAAGCAGTATCCTCTAGCCTTGCCCTAACGTTTAGGCGGATATCCTCAAAATCAACGTGTCCTTTGGTTCGGGAGCTATTAATCATAGCTAGCGCCCGAGCCTCATGGGTGGCGATATTCCGTTTTGTGACGTCATAGCCTTCTTCTTTGGCAAGTAAAATATCGACTTTTCCTGTCACTCTATCGAAACATTTCAAGCTAAGTGGTTGAGCACCATCAAACGGAATAACCTGCCAATCTCCTTTATCAGGAATTAATCGAGGTGCGACCGTACAGCCTTGAATTCCAAAAGGAGCTATAAGGAATTGCCATAGAAAGCGGTCAAAAGTACCAATGAAGCTTGGAAATAACGGAACCGGTAAAACTCCAAAGGCTCGTAGGCGAGCCTCAAGTTCTTCGACTGCGGCATTTGTAAATGACAAGAAGGCTATTCCCCGTGGGTCAGTTTCATCGTGCAGGATAATGCGGGCGCGCTCCACCATCGTTCGGGTTTTTCCAGCACCAGGGCATGCAGTTACAAATGCAGAACCGGCATGTTCAATAACTTTGCGCTGTTCTTCAGTAGGTGTGTAGTTTAAATCGGTCACGTTGCGACCGCTTCCTCAATTGCCTTGGCGATGTAAAGGGGGACTGTGAAATTTTCTCCATCCTCTATCAACTTTGCAAGAATTTGAGCGAAATCACCTTTGCGCGTCGATTTGAATATTTTGTGAATTACCTTTGCTCTTTCATCTCCACTAAGAGCGACAGCCTTGTCCCACTTCTTTTTAGATTTTGGGTGAAGCGTCAAATAAGCTTTTTCTAAAATATCCTTATTTCCAGCCTCGAGCAGTTCTGTTTCCAACGAATAAATGCTTGTAATCGCTGCCAAGTGACTAGCCGCATTTAAATCAGTCGCCAAAGCTTCTAACTCAGCTTTCCGCCGTTCACCTGGTAAGCATGGGTCGGCTTTGGCCTCAGTTTCAGTCTCACCTTCTACTGCGATATCTGTTGTGGCAGAGGTAGCCTCATCAGTTACACTATCGTCATCCGCATCTTTTTCATCGTCATCGCTAGCAACCCCTTTATCACCATCAGTCATAATAACTACCCGGTCCGCAATACGTGCACCGTTCACAGATGTAAGTAAAAGTTTGACGTAGGGGCTAAAGTCAACACCATCAATTGGTATAAACACCGTTGAGCGGAATAATCTCAGCTTATCGGACTGATTTTTTAAAGTATGGTGTTTTGCAATAACAGGCAGGAGGAGAGCCTCTGCAATGCCTTCAACAAGTAAGACCCGGCCACCGAATAATAGTGCCGCTTTTGTAACATCAATATAGCGGTCAACCTTTCGGCGTTCGATTTTATCGAGAGGCATTTTAGCTAGAGGGATACAACGGGTCGAACGTCGAATTACTGCGGCTGCAGCAGTTGCTTTTAGCTCTTCAGCGCTGCTTGTAGTTGTTTCGCTATCATTAGCAGAAGTTGCTATTTCTATGACAGCATCATCGGCAACAGCAGGCTCAATAGAAGGCTGTACTTCTGAAGCCGTATCTTGTGGTAAGACCGTTTTGAATACGACGAGACGATCACTGCTAACCCATGCAGAAAGGTTGGGTGAATGTGTCGCTACAACGACCTGTAGTTCTCCAGCGGGGCCGTGCTCACTAGCTGGCTTACGGGACTGCTCAGCTTGTTCTTGCAGGAAGGAAAGAACAGCAGCTTGAAGTTGTGGGTGTAAATGAGCCTCGGGTTCTTCAACAAGGAAAATTGTAAGATCGACTGTTCGGACTTTTTCAAGTTCTACAGCAATCGTCGCCATAAAGAGAAGGTTAGCGTAGCCATGCCCAGAATAGCGTAGATCTTCTGGTACTACTCCGTGGTCAGCCATTTTAAATCTAAGATCGCGGGCAATATCGATAAGCGCTTCATCCGATGCGAATCCAACGGCTGCTGTCTGTTTTCTAACCCCGGCCGTAAGAGCAGTTAATCCCTTTTCTACAGCACCATCCACCTTTGTCAGTACATCGTGTGATCCGTTACGTGCGAGTTCTTTAGCAAGCTGTTTGTCGGTTGTTCCATCCATAAAATGACTCATGAGCGCCATGATTCGAGTTGGGTTGCCTGATGCTAGAACCCTTTTTGCATCGCGAAGGGGGGGCAGATAAACATGGCGAACCATGTCATGACATCCGGCTTCTGGGGCATTACCTTCTTTTCCACCCCAAAGCAGAGGTTTTGAGAATGTTTGAGACCTATCATAACGAAGCCCAAAGCTAGCGCTGGATAATGAAGGGTCTGTTGCTGCAGATATAAAGCGACCCTGTTGTCCCGTCGAAAGATCTGCATAATGGGCTTCCAGGTCAAAGCTTGTGGCTTCACTCTGAAACCGAACATCTGTAGGTTCACAGTATATTTCCCGTCTTCCTCCCAAAGGCAATGTCAGAAGGCGCAATGCGTCAATTACGTTGCTTTTTCCGCCATTATTCTCACCGACTAGAACGGTCAAATCCTTCTGAAACTCAATCTCACCATTATCAAATGAGCGAAAATCTTTGAGATTTATGCTTTTCAAAAACATTTTTCTTTTCCATCTATTTTTTTAACCATTTAGAAACAAATGGCTTAAGTGTATAAGTTAATTAAAAACTGTTTTTAGAAATCATTCAAGTAACTAAAAGTAGATGCTTACCTTTTCGGAGGGCACAATAGTACTAGGGGCGCAGTATATTAAATAATTCAGTTTTATATAAATTTAGGCTGAAAAGGCAGGTCTGTAATATCAATACAAGATATCATACTACTTAACGTTCGCTCCTCTCAGCAAGTAGATGTTCATTGAATTGGTAGCTGAATAGCGGCTGGGATGATAAAGTATTTTTTATAACTAGAGGTTGATGGGTATGCACGAAATCATTTGTCCGCACTGTAAAAAGGCTTTTAAGGTTGATGAGTCAGGCTATGCAGAGATCCTGAAGCAGGTTCGTGACGGGGACTTTGAAAAGCAACTACATGAGCGGCTGGAACTAGCGGAGCGTGAGAAGCAAAATGCAGTTGAATTAGCGAGAGCTACAGTCAGCAACGACTTGCAGAAGCACGTGGCTGTAAAAGATGCTGAAATTCAAGATTTAAAGGCTAAGCTTGACGCTACCGGGGTGACGCAGAAGTTGGCTGTGACGGAGGCCTTAAGTGCGGTAGAAAAGGAACGCGATAGTCTTGCTAATGCTCTTAAACAAGCCGAACAGGAAAAGAAGGCTGCGTCAGAACTTGCCGAGGCTCTTCTGGCGAATGAGTTGCAAAAAATCTCTGTTGCCAAGGATGAAGAAATTCAACGGTTGAGTGCCAAGCTTCAAGGTATAGAGCTGGAAAAGAAGATTGCAGTTAGTGAAGCGGTTAGTGTGATTGAAAAAGAGCGAGATGAGTTAAAAAATGAGGTTGAAAAGGCTGGACTTGAAAAACAGCTTTCCGAGAAGTCACTCAAGGACAAATACGAAACACAGCTTAAAGACCGCGATGAGGCCATTGAGCGCCTTCGAGACATGAAGGCAAAGCTATCCACCAAGATGGTGGGAGAAACGCTTGAGCAGCACTGCGAGATCGTCTTCAACAATGCTCGGTCTATGGCCTTCCCACGAGCTTACTTTGAAAAAGACAACGATGCTCGAACGGGGAGCAAGGGCGACTATATTTTCCGTGATTATGACGACGCTGGGACTGAAATTGTCTCCATCATGTTCGAAATGAAGAACGAGAATGACAATACAGCCACTAAGACTAAGAACGAGGATTTCCTAAAGGAGCTTGATCGAGACCGTAATGAAAAGGGATGCGAGTATGCGATTTTAGTTTCAATGCTAGAGCCGGAGCATGAGCTGTATAATGGGGGTATTGTGGATGTCTCCCATAGGTTTCAGAAAATGTACGTTATCCGGCCACAGTTCTTCCTGCCACTTATTACCCTTCTGAGGAATGCGGCAACAAATTCCTTGAAGTACAAAGCAGAGTTAGCACTCGTTAAAGCGCAGAACATCGATATAACCCAGTTTGAAAGCCAGCTTGAAACGTTTAAAAATGGTTTTTCAAGGAACTATGAATTGGCTTCACGGCAATTTAACGAAGCAATTGTTGAGATCGATAAATCTATTAACCACCTCCAAAAGACAAAGGAAGCTCTATTGAGTTCCGATCGTAACCTGAGGCTTGCCAACGATAAGGCCCAAGAAGTTACTATCAAGAAGCTCACAAAAGGCAATCCAACTATGGCTGCAAAATTTGCTGAGATTGAACGGACAGATCAGTTAACTATTCAGCATGAGTAATTTATATTTCCTTATGATTTGATTTCTTTGAGAAAGGAAGCGTTCTTAGCTGCAGTACAGTGAAAGAATACTCAATGACAATAGCTCATAGTAACTTACAAAAACGCGGAAAGAACATCGCAAGTCAGCTCCCCAGCCAGAATTATTTAGAAAAATATATAAAACTATTCAGAATATTCGAGTGAAGTGGCTGGGGAGGCCGACGAGGGATCCGCAGTAAAGCTCCCTTGCCACTTTGAAAGAGGCGGAATTCAGCCATTAGTTTAAAGCGGACAGGGGAGGCCGAAACAGCAAAGCTCGCCTGCCACTTTAAAAGAGTCAGAACTCAGCTGCTTACTAAAACTCAACGTCAAATCGAGGTTCATATGTTAAAGTTGTAGGGGTAATAGAGCTTAACTGATCAGAGAAAAAACACTTTATTCCTGGACCACTTTTACCTCCAATACGATCATAAGCCCAAAAGTACTCAAACCCACGGTTGTCTGATTTACGCACTTTATATTCTATTTTGTAGGGTTCGAGCAAACGTCTATGACCTTGATACTCAGCTTCAATCATTGTTAATTTCAGTCCAGAGCCGATAATAACCTGACGTACTTCATGACTGAAACCTCCACCAAATCCATAGGTAGAAGGGCCTTGGTAGGATCGATTACCAGAATATGATCGAATTTGATCTCCACCCAAATCAGGCTCTAACAACCTAAAAAGTCCATCGATCAAAGGCTGAAATTGTCCTTGTACTGAATCAAAATCTAACCGGCTAGTGACTGGCACGATAATACTTCCCCAAAGATCCTTAAATACATTTAAGGGAACCTGTAAAAGATCGCTTCTAGCTTGCCGAGCTTGAGGATCGTAGATGGACTTTTTCAAGAATGTTCTGATTACTTCAGCCCGACTTACTTCAAATCCTCGATTAAAGAGGATTGAGAAAGCCAAATCAAACAAATCTTGGGCGCGACGTCTGTGAAGCAATGTTGTTAACTTGGATGCTAAAATCTCTTCTAATTTCTGACATTTTATTAAGCCAGAACATGCGCTCATATCAGAATAAGGATGAAGCAGAGGACGACTCTGAATTGGCAAATAGATTTTATCAAACTGATTAATATCTAAATGTGATCGCAGCTTGAGAGTCTCTCGTTGATAAAAGCCTTTAAAGTATATTCTAGCTTCAAGTGCGCTCACCCCAGGGATTTGCAGTTTTTTATCTCTTACATGTGTATCATCGATACAAAACTCAACGCCACTTCCCTTACTTGCTGCACGAAGAACTTGAGCAAGATCCTCCTCTAATTGCCGCTGATCAATTTCTACTTCACATGAAAAATCTAAATCTTTCGAAAAGCGAGTATCAGACAAGTAACCTTTTCTTAAACCACTTCCTCCTTTAAGGACTAGCAAATTTGATAATACGCTATGCTCATAAATCTCTTTTAGAATCCACCCATGAACATAATCCCTCTCTACATCCTGCGGAGTTAGATTAAGCAATTTTGCTTGAGCGTCGATTTCAGAAGCGGGAATCATAGCTATCTCTTTAAGTATTGAGTCAGTCGTTGCTGAATAAGTAAATGGATAAGCTGGTTAAAATCCTATCCTTATTCATTACTACCTTCGAAAATTATCTAGTCTGGAAATTTTACTTGCTTTTCAATCAGCGTATCAAATTCGCGAATTAGCTTAATGTTATAAACATTTATATCTGGGCCTAAACTGAAAGGTCCTGACGAATCATATGAACGATACTGCAGAACTACGCTATCGATACCATCTTCAATTTTATAAGCAGTAAAAAACTCCTCTGTCATTGGCTCAACTTCTCTAAGTCCTAAATGCTGTGCACGGATAAACATAATCGTATCATCACGTTTAGACTGAGCTTCTTCCATAGCCATAACAAGCTCCTCATAAACATTTCCAAGAGTAGATGTATGTATTTTGTCGATTGCTTTAATCATTTCTGAATCAATTCTTGCTAATTACAAATCTCAAGAATTTCGATTGGCGATGTCGTTAATACTTCGGTCACATCGCCATGATCTACTCCATCTTGCCAATAGATAACGGCGCATTCCTCCATGGAAGTTATGATAGATTCTTGCTGCATCCAATTATTCGGGGAAACGAATGTAAAGTTAGCAAAGTGTATGGGCAGCTTTGGTTGAACAAGTTTCACTCTGTAGGTCACATCAAATGCTCGGTTTGTTCTAAATTTAAAAAAGTTTGATTCATCTAATGTTCTCGAAAGAAATATAGATTCTAAACGACTGGGCTTATCTGGAAAACTCATCTTTCTTACTGATTCTAAAGCAAGTTCTCTGTATAGAACTTCCCAGCTACCTTGTTGGCGTGCTCCGTAACATTTGATCATACGCCCCCAGTTTCCAGGTTTAACAACAGCGCCAACCTCAAGTAGTACGCTGGAACACCAATAATACGAATCATTAGCCAATGCTCTGTATTCCTTTTTCAATATTTGCAATTTTCAATGATAACTTGTCATCTATTTTAGCCCCACCTAAGCCTTGATGGATTTCCCTATGACAATTTGGAGTAAGAGCTGCTACATTGCTAGGGCTGTCTAAGCCATAATCCGAAAGCTTACGAATATGGTGAACCTCTAGATAAGGCAGTCCATGCTTAGTAATGAACGGCGCCTCAACACCACAACACTCACAGCGCCCGTTTGCCCGCTTCAACGCATACGCCTTAACGTCATTGCAACGCTTGCGAACAATTACCTGCCTAATCTTAGGATCAGACTCGGAAAAAGCCTCATATGCCTTTTTGCGAAGTACTTCTAACGGCTGATTTAAAGTGGCTGGGGAGATATCCTCTGCAGATTCTAGGCCGGCCTGCATCAAGTCAAAGATAATAACTTTACGATCATTACCGAGTTTATCTCTGGCTCTGTCCCAATCATAGCTTAGACAATTAAACTCACCCATATAGCTCACAGGATTTCCTTTGCCGTGAGTCTGGAATAAGTGAACAATTTGCCCACTATCTATATGTGATCTAAGTGATTCATTCCCTTTATGCATAACCATGTCCCCGACTTGGCCTTCGCCGTAGTAACGGAAGACATCTCCATACCAACCATCTTTGTATCCTCGCAGATGTCCTTCTCCGCCGGTAAATAGAAACGTAAAAGAGGTGCTTCTAGAAACGGAAATGCCCGACTGATAGTTACCGCCGTACACACCATTAATTTCTGTCTTGCGTATGTAATAATGTCCAACAATAAAGGGATTATCCATGGTTGAATTTGCTCCTTAAGGATTGAATGGAATTGACAGATTCACAGTCTGGCCATTCTCACCCGGGAACACTTGAGCAAAAAGTTGTAATAAAGCAGGTACAACTGCTGAGAGATTTCCTGAACTACCTGTGCTTATCAAACGTGCTTGATAAACTTCTACAGGGGTTTTCGATTTATTTTTCCCCTCGAACATGTATGCATTGATGAATAGCCCTCGAGTGTAGTTAGTGACTGTATAAGTTGATGTGCCTACAACGCCAAAAGTGGGGACCGTGTACGAAGAGCCGGTATAAGAGCCAAAGCTGCTTCGACCATAACCATAGCTATTCATTGTACCTGAATGATAGGAAGTGCCTCCCCCTGTTTGACCATATATTGGTTGAGAAGCCAATGATTGCTTAGGGGTCGATATTACGTAATTCATGACAATTACTACATCTGCTTTTTGAATGTCTTCAGCAGGTGTAAGCACTAAACCTGGCAATAGAGCAGAGCTTAGAATATGTGAGAGCTGATTTGCATGGGATGCAAACTCCAAATCGTTAGGAATATTGCTAGAAGGAATAATCGAAAAAGTTATCTTCTTAGCTGGAGCGACTACAGTAGTTGATACCTGAGTCGCTGAGATAATAGCGGGCTGCTGTAGGGGTAGGTTGTGATAGGTCGTAATTGAAGCCTCTAATGACGGTCCAAGTCCTGAGCATGCTGAAAGCAATGTATTTGCCATTAATAAACATACGCCGATTAACATTCTCATTAGGATACACCTTTAGTTAATTAACTAATTCACTCATTCAAGCTTAAGGCAGTCAATCTCACTGCAATTATGTTAATCATTCATTTTTATACACTTTTGAAGATTCCGCCGCTTTGCAGATTGCCATTCACAAGTCAATTCAAGTTGCTATTAAAAGACTTAAAGTTAATTTTGCGTTTATATCCGCCATTCTTCATTAAATATCATACATATAATTCATTTTTATCTTGTCAAATCACTTAGTGAAGCGAAGACTGTATTCATGAAGCTTATCAAAACAGCCACATGTCTATTATTCGCAATAAGCTCCCTTGCAACCGCCTGGGATGGTGTTGATGCTCAAACAGGGAATTCTGTCGAAATTGGTAAAGGTAATCTTGTGCGATACGGACAAGAAATCGAGTTTTATGACCATGAATCTGGGGAAACCCGGAATGCAACCGTTGAGAATATTCGCACATACGGTAGCGGAGCAGAGGTCGAAGTCTACGATCATGAGAGCGGCGAAACACGCACGCTTGAGATGGAGTAGGTAATCAACCAAAGGAAGTTAAGGATGAAATACTTCGCTTTTATAGCTGCTACTCTGTTGCTGAGCACCGCAGCTTTTGCACACAGTGGTGGAACAAACTCTCAGGGATGTCATCATGACCACAAGCGTGGGACATACCATTGCCACTAACTAACTTAAGGCCCTCTATCAGGGCCTTTATAATTAAACGTTTAGTCAATGATTTGGGAGGCCGAAGTTAGTGCCACTTTCAATGATCTAAGATGCATTCTTAGAATTAGCTCTTCGGTATTTAATAAGAGTCTCGGTAAACAGCGTGGTCGTTTGTTCTAAAATGCTACAAACCTCATTAATCTTAAAATGAGCCTCATCAATATTACCAGACTCAGCCTCTGCCATGCCGTTTATAGTATTTTCATATGCAATTTGCAGAACGTTGTTCATTACTGAAATGTCTCTGGCGAGGGATTCCAGTGTCTCATAAGCATAGGGTTTCATCATACGTCCTCCGATAGCTCTTTTTACAATAGACGTATGCGCCATGTATCAAACAATCTTTTAAAGAATGGCTTATTTTCTGGCTTTAAGTGGAGGTTCTCTTGAATTTCCTCGTTAACGCCGGAACTCTCAACTAAGAATTTCAAATCTCTCTCAGGCCTATCATCAAAGAGCGGGAGAGGAGGGGGCTTGTTAGCCTGTGTGCTAGGTCCCAAGACGTCCCGTCCGGTTTTTACTTTGAGAGTTACAAACATACTTTTTCCTTCCGTATCAAGGGCATGAACGCTCTCTTAAGGAAGGAAGTCCAGTCTTATTCAGAATTAATTCAAGTAAAAACTGAGGCTTAGAAGTGCTGCCGATTCCTCGCCATCATTCTCAAGAGACATTCGGATATCCGTCTGGGGAGAAATGTCATACGAAAGGGAGCCTTTATAAAGATAAGCCGGATCACCTCTCTCAGGAGAGGCTTCAATATTGATCCCAGCAAGTAGTCGGGCACGGGGAGAAACGTCGATCAGAACCCCATTCTCAGACGTCAGCATAAGAATATCATTATGCGAAGTCTCGCGTGAGTTCACCTGTCCACCGATCAGGCCAAAGAGCATAAGATCCTCATTCAGGCGGACGGCTTTACCAATCTTCGCGTCAACACCCGCGCTCGAGCATTTATCGCAGATATTGTTACGCGGACCATATTCCGCTTTCAAAGACCAGGAGTATTCACCGGTAAAAGAGGAGGGGAGAGGATTAGTATTCAGGCTCGCTATATCCAACAGGGTCACTCGTTTGAGACTTACATCTTCGAAACTGGTCTCGATTTCCGCAGCTCCCATAATAAAGCGGGACGCTTCCTGTCCCTCAAAGGGAGCGGTTAGCAGATCATTATTGGATGCTTGGAAGCGTAGATTTAAAGCATCCTTATCTGGCTTGCTGAGATACCCTACTTGAACGGAGCCTGGATGCTTCATGGTTGCAGGCGTAATGGAACGGGAAGGATTCTCTGTAACCATTTTAGACTCAGCTTTAAAAGCAGGCCGAGCCAATTTCTCTCGGAGAAGAATCGCACGGGAAGCCTGGAGCTTTGGAATAGCCTTGGACTTCTTTGTTTTACTGCTCAGTTTGGCGAGCTGCACGTCATACTGCATGAATGCGACGGTCAAAGCTTCATTGCTGAGCCCTTTAGATAAGGACAGCTGTTCTTCCGGCTTAGAGGTTAAATAGGAATTAACCGCCCGCTTATCACTCTTAGACAAAGCCAGATAACCGTCCCGTACACGCGATTTAAGGGATGGGGTGCGAAGCTCATCTTTTAAGGGTGACGTCTCATCCTCTGGCGATTTAAGGGTCTGCACGACTTCGACCGGCAAAAGCCATAATCCATCCGTATCCACCAGTTTCTTTCCTGTAGCCGCCTCAATAAGACGGGCCATACGGTGGGCGCAATTGTCCGTGAAGAAGTAATACTTAAACTTCGCGTGGCGTAGTTCGGAGCTGTACTCCACGAGGAATCTCGTTTGATCAGGGGTAAGCTCTAAGGGGTACTCCCACACATCCCGCATATCCTTATTGGTATAGCTGTAGGTATTGATGAAATCGTTGTTACGCTGGAATGAAGCCGTGTAACCGCCCATAAGGCCGTTCACGATGTACATGGGATTGCCGGTGGCATCCGTGACCTGCGCGCCGTAGTTGAGGCTAGAGTCAAAAAAGAACTCGTCAAAATCCTTCTCAGGAGTTTCAAACTTCAACATGGTATGCCCGAAATAGGAGGCTGGGCTTTCAAAGTACCCGCTGGCAAAGATAAGCGATACGCCGGTAACCTTTGCGGGATTTATATAACGGGGATGATCCTTACAGTCGGGACGCTTAAAGCTATTAAAAGGTTCGTACTCCTTGAGTAGCAAGGTCGTGCGGGCCGGGAACCTACAAAGGACCTCCCCTTTGCTTTGATCCGTTTGGTAGCCCCGGACAGCACTAGCAAAGGCCGCAAACTCCTTATTAGGAGAAGTATGGCCTTCCGGGGTAAGGAAAAAGTCTTTGTTCTGAACTTCAGACCAGACTTTGGAAGACTCGGAGTGATAGAAATTCATACTCATCCATCTGTCATGGAGAGAACCTTCTGAAGGAAGAGTATCCGCAAAAGCGGGTAGGGGTAATAGGCATAAAAGTACCAAAGGCAACTTCCGTAGAAGCTGCCTTTGGAGGCTTAGACGAGTAGTCCGCACAGTCTTAGAGAGAAACTGCGCAGGTCGGAGCTACGGTATTAGCGGCAGCCTTTACGCTGCTGTAAACGCCGGCAGCACGTTCTTGGCGAGTTTGTGCGCTATAGCCAGGCTGGGCAACAACTTCAGCGTAGTTAGAGCGGGCTTTTGCTACGATAGCGTTGTGTGCGGAGGCGCAACCCATGGTGCTGGCAACTGCAGTAGTATATGAACCGCCGCCACTAGCTAGGTCGGCTTCCATACCTTCCAGGGTCTCAATAATCAGAGTAGCAGTCTTTACCTTTTTGGCATTGCACATTTCAGGCGAAAGAGTTGCAGAACTAAAAGCTGTTGTGCCGAGATCCCAGATAACATTGGAGATAGCTGCGGCCCAACCAACGTTCTGGAAGATAGCGGCTCCGATACCACATTCGGTATAAGGGCTGGGGCCGGAACCCTGTGCCTTAGTTTCTGCTTGGGAAATAAACGGTACTGCGACAAGAGCAGCTACAAGAGCGATTTTTTTCATTTGATGACCTTACTGGTTATTGAGGCACATCCTGGGGGGATTGTGAGGAAATATCCTACATAAATCTTACAAAGAAAGTGGCGCATATCCAAGTTAGTCGCTTCGTTTTGATTAAAATAAAAGCATAAACAAACAACTGATATTTATAATCATATCTAGGGTTCATGCATGATAAATTTGTTTATTAATACAACACATAGAATACTCTAAAGTATTAATTCGCAATGTCTCAATAAGTCTTAAATTCAAGATAGAGTTTGCATTTCATTATAATACTTAATATCAGTTTAGACTTAGAAAAATCACATCCATTTGTTGAAAGGGCATGCCTATGCGTCTCTCTCGTCGTAGCCTCGTAAAGGGTCTTGTTGGGGGAGCTGCTTTGTCAGCATTTCCTCAATTCTCTTATTCTGCTGGTATGGATGAGTTCCAAATCGGCTATTTTGTTCCTGATAAGTGGGAGGATATTCAGTATCCTGCCCGGCTGGAATGGTTGGCTTGGGCCAATCTGGTCAGCTTGAGGCTTCAGCCTCTGGTTCGACTTGCCGGTGAGAATCGGATCGAATATGTGCTCGCCGAGCGCATATATGAAAATGGTACCGGTGACGTCTGGTACGTCGAAATCAAGTCTGGCGTATTCTGGAATGGGCCTGCAGGGCGTGAATCCTTCACGTTGGAACAGGTTGAATTTAACATCCTGTCCTGGATGAAGGATGATCTATCTCAGATCGGCGCTGAACTTCGTCGAAAAGTGAAGGAAGTAAGTTTAGAACTGGGGCCGTCAGGTCGTCCACGCTTGAGGATCGAGCTGATACAGCCTGATCATCAGTTCTTCTATTCGTTCACGTCGTACGCGGCGTTGATCGCTCATCCGGAAGACAAAGGGCTCTTTACACCGACAAGTCGGGGGACGGGGCCTTTCAAGGTGGATTCCTTTGAAGAGGGAATGTCTCTGCGTTTCGTGCCGGAGGAATTCTATTGGGATCAATCCCATAAGGCGCTCTCTCCGGTGACATTCCGGCAAGGGCAATCAGCTTCATCATCTGCGTTTGATTTCATTCCTGATATCTCTCCTGACCGCTGGAAACAGCTTGCAGGAGAGGGGATGGCCATTAAGCAAAACGCTCTGGCGGATGCCTTGGTCTTCCACATGGATTGCCGTGAAGGTCTTTTTCAGGAACCTGCGGTTCGCCAGGCCTTACGGTTCCTGATTGACCCGCTGGTAATGATTGCCAGTGTCTACGGCATGGGCCGCGCTGCGGATCATACGCATGTTGCTTCCATTCACTTGGATTCTCCTTCGGGACGCCAGGTAAACTCCATGTACGATCCCGATCGTGCGAGGCAGTTGCTCGGGGGCAGAACAGTTGCATTTCCACTCTTCTACCCGGCAAGGTTTGCCTGGCAAAAGAATGCAGCTGAGGCCTATGCCTCTGAAGCAGCTAAAGTGGGAGTGTCTATTAACCCGGTACCGTGTGGTGACGAGTTTGGTGAACGTTGGAACACCTACAAAGGTGGAATGACGGCCATCAAATGGCATCATAGGCCGTTGGCCCAACAGCTCTTCAGTAAGGTCTACGGCACCGGTGCGGAATGGAATCTGTCGGGATGGAGTCATCCCGGCTTTGATAAAGCGTTGTCAGAGCTTGTATCTGCGCCGCTGAACACCCCGGCCGATCAGGCTATGGTAACGGCTATGAAGCTACTTCAGGACGAAGGGCCAATGGTGCATGCTCTCTGGTTCGACTGTAACAAGGGCTATAATCCGGAGAGGGTTGTAGCTTCCACAGTACAGGTAGGTTCTGGAGGGTATATCTACGCCGAGAAGTTGCGGCGAATCGCGTAAATGAGTGACAATGGGGGGCCTAGAGCCTCCCATTGTATATTGTAATATATATTACAATTATTATTAAATATTTGATTTTATACTTTTGTTTTTCTTTTTTAGAGATTTCTTTATACAACCGTTTTACAACATAAAGTTGTAGTGCATACGATGCATTCGGACATCAACCAAACAAGAGGAGTATATGTGATGAGTCCGAATCAAAACCGTATGGCTGTTGAAAGTCTCGATCTATCGAACATCGTGACGCGGTTACAAGCCAAAGAAAAGCTCGATGAAACCCGTGCTAAGGCGGCTGTGGAAATGTATCGACAGTTCCTGGAGATGGTGCAGGGCCACCCCGAGCAGATTATGGTCCCGAATGAAGACGTAGATGCCGCTTGGCACCACCACATTCTGGATACCCAAGCCTATGCCCGGGATTGTGAAGGACTGTTTGGGCAGTTCCTGCATCACAACCCTAACTTCTACGGAACGGATGCGTTCTTTGAAGCGTGCAAAGAAACCCAGAAGATCTACACTGAGACCCATGGAGATGGCATCTTCATCGAGAGTACAGGTGCGACCCGTGAGTCTCCCGCAATGTGTGGCGGGATGTTGAAAGACGATACTAGTGCTGATCTCAAGCCTGCCATGTGTGGCGGTATGCTGAAGGATGACGCCGGAATCGATCTGCAGCCGGCTATGTGCGGGGGAATGATGAAGGAAGAACAAACCCTAAACCTAAAATCCTCGATGTGCGGTGGCATGCTCAAAGAAGATGAAGCTTTGAATCTCAAACCTGCTGTGTGCAGTGGAGAGTTCAAAAGCGCTGCGATGTGCGGTGGCATGTTGAAGGAAGATGTTGCGTTAGGGCTGTAGTCCTATCGTGGGGAGTTCGTAAAGGAGGTGTTCTACACCTCCTTTTTAGGAAAGGGGAAAAATATGATTGAGAAGAGTAAAGTGGATATCCAGGTGAAGTCTTATCCGGGCAAAGGACGAGGCGTTTGCACGATGGAAAAAGTGAAGGAAGGGGATGTGATTGAGAGGCTTCCGGTATTGGTGATTGAGCCGGATGTTTATCAAGTCGTGCACACATTACCGTTTATCAACCACACGTTTGTATGGGGTGACGAGAGACAACGGGCAGGGGCTATTGGATTTGGTTTTTCAAGTCTATGTAACCACTCGCCAGAGCCAAACGCGGTGTTGAAAAAAGATTATGCGAACAATGTAATGGATCTAGTCGCACTCCGGGAAATTCATCAGGGCGAGGAGCTCACCATTAAATACCACAATGTCTTTTTCAAAGTAGTTTAATTGGTGCGGGTAAGTAAGGTGCTGAACCAGTCATTAAAGCGTGCCTGAGGAATATATTCGATGGAATCATTCCAGAAGAACTTTTTGAACCATTGAACCTGGAAGCCACTTTTCTTGCTCATAAGCTGAATTGTTGCTTCATTGTGAAGTTGAAAGAACGGAAAGGGGTCAAACCCGCTACCATAGCGTGAGTGGAGGTAAACGGCGCCCTTTGGCTTGAGAATACGGCGCAGCTCTAGCATGAGCTGATTAACCCCGTGGGTCGATTCAGCAAGGAACGGGGCGTGGAAGAGGATGGCATTCGCGAAAATGAAATCAAAGGAATTGTCCTTGAAGGGGAGGTTGTAAATATCGCCTTCCACAAAGGTGCCTTTGGGAAGTTTACCGGCCTTCTCATAATCCTCGCAAATGCGTTTTGCGGTCGCATTATTATCAATGCCTGTAATTTTGACGTGTTTGTCTTTTGAGAAATGGAGTAAATGTCTGCCGTTGCCACAGCCGATATCGAGGATATGCATAGGCTTGTCTGAGAAGAGGAACGACTTCTTATATTCAGTGATCATGTTGTCCACATACTCCACCGTATCCGGTTCAAGACTGTAGCCAATACGGTCAAAGTAAGGCTGGCCAATGGCTTGGTGGTTGTACACGTTCTTGATGGCGGTATTAAGGTAATTGCAGAAGGTCCGGACTTCCTTTTCCGGAAGGTCTCCTTTAGCGGCTTTGAACATGATCTCAATTGTGTTGAGAATCATTCTGCGCGGTATCTCGCCCTGAATACTACTGAGATAGGCATAAACTTCGAGAGCTTTGCTGGTCTCAAATTTGGTATGATTCCCGTAAATCTGGGATTCATGCCGAACGGCATGATAGAGCGCAAACACAAACTCTGCCTTGGCCGAGGGACTCATTCTGTACCCGTAATCAAGATCAAGTTGTTCAGCCAGAGTTAGGCTGTGAACCAGGGACTTTGCATCGATAAGAAGATGCTGCTGTTCGGATACAAGGCTTGTAATAGGGGCAATGTCGGGAGATCCTTCGCCGGTTAAAAGCCAGTTTGGATGGACTTTTGCAGCTCTGGAAATAGATAGAAGACGGTCGGTGGGCAGAATCGCCTGAGCGTTTATGTAACGAAACAAGTGAGACAGAGAAATACCTGTTTGTTGCACCATGGCCTTTTTACCACCAACTCGATCGATGCAGGTTTTAAGCCGGATGGCGATCTGCTCGGTGGGTGTTACTTCCCGTAAATGGGAAGTTGATTCTCTTTTATGAGATTTTTGTTCCATTCCTTATTGGTATTACAGATGCTGCTTGTAACGCAATAGCTTTCTTTTACCTTGTAATTAAACAATAAGGGCAGAGATATCTATGGTTCAATCGGTGCTGTTATTTATCGGAGGTAGCGAACTTACTGATTCTCGTTTGCGAGAAATAGCCAGGATGCTCGCGCAGTCAGAGGACACGATCTATTTTCTTTCGGCACCGACGAAAAAGCTTTTTCAGAGGTATCTTACTTACTTGCAGAACGTTAATGTATATAATCGGAAAGATTATCTTTCTCCCACCGACATAAAAGACAATATGACAGACATGATATCTGTGTGGATATTCACGGAAAACCGTGATGATTATTACGATATGAACAAGGTAACGGTAATGCCTAAAGTTCGTCTTTTAGATAGTCACGAGCCTTATCAAGGAGGGCTCTCCTGAAAAGAGGATTCTTGATCTTAGAAAACAGAGAAACCATCTTTGCAAGCTCAGCTTCTGTATCAGTGGGGATTTCTCGTTCAATAGGAGATGAAAACCCGTCAAAAAAGTAAGTGACAGGAATATTGAAGTGCTGGGATATCTTAATTAGTCCGTTGGGACCGAGTCTGCATGAACCATTTTCATACTTTTGGATCATCTGATAAGAGACACCAATAATTTTGCCAATCGCCTGCTGGCTAAGATTGAGTTCAGTTCTTAAGTTTTTTAATTTTTTGCCCACATAGATGTCGACTGAGGAAACCTTAACATTATCCATTTAGCAGGCTCACTGTTAATAAATTATAATTCAATATTTATACTACCCAACGGTATGTCAAGCTGTACACTACCAATGATCCTTCTTTGGTGACAATAAAGCACTCTTATTCAATAAAGTTTCAACTTTGATGAAGTATTCCTTGATCAACATAGAGCAAATTTATTCCCTATCCGACAAAGTTAAACCACATAAAACAACGTTAGGAACGCATTAAAACGCGTCCAAAGCCACTTTAAAAGAGCTCACTTACTAAACATATTCTTCCTATTGTAAGGAAGTCAAACCGGAAAGATTGCCTTCCACGGCCAACTTCTCCAACGGCCTTCATTTGGGGGCATAATTGGGGGCATCATCCCGAGTTTCAAGAATAGGAATCTAAGTCTTTCAAAATCCTACCGGCTTATTTAGGCTCCTTCCTCCTAAGTTAGCAGATCATTTAACATATCCAATATTCGACCAAGCCCTCGC
This sequence comes from Alphaproteobacteria bacterium, assembly GCA_027485835.1. Lineage (GTDB taxonomy): Bacteria > Pseudomonadota > Alphaproteobacteria > UBA2136 > UBA6156 > UBA6156. The sequence continues at coordinate 286,438 of JAIXQG010000001.1, read as the reverse complement.
AAAAGCGGCATCTGACGATTGTTTGCTTATAACTACCTGTAATTGTCTCTCTAAGGTAGTATACGCGGCTTGTAAGGCGCTTATCTCACTTACAATTCCTCGCTGATACCGCTCACGCTCGGCGATTGATACATGATGTTGATGTTCAAATGCATTACGTGCCTCGTTAAGTGCCGCACTACTTTCTATTACGGAAGACAAAGCCGTGCGCACATCCTCCAAAGCCCGGTTTACCGTGTCTTCGTAAGCCAAACTCGCAGCCTCAGCGCGCGTATCTGCAGCACGTGCCAAATTACGCAACTGTCCAAAGTTTAACACGGGTGCGGTAAGCCCAGCACTCAGTGCCCAGGCAGGGTTAGCTGCCAACTGGGTCGCACCGTTGGCCTGTTGAACACCATAGAAACCACCCAAACTGATACGTGGCCATAACGCCGCTTCGGCTTCAGCGGCATCGCTTTGCAAGGCAAGGTAAGCCATGCGTGCTGCAGCTACATCGGGCCGCGCCTGAATGTGTGTCGCAGAGATATCAAATAGCCTATTCATATTTGGAAGACTGACCGAGACATTTTGTATCTGAACAGGCTCTTTGCGTGCCAATAAACGCGCAAGCCGGTAGCGGGTGGCAGCCAACTGCTCGGATGCATAATTCTGTTTCAGCGCTGCCTCAGCTCCACGGGCTTGAACCTCTGCCACGTCATCACCCGTGACCAACCCAGCCTGAGACAGTCCTTGAGTAAGCTCACGTTCTTTGTGCAAAAGTGCGAGCTGCTGCTGCCGGATCATGACTTCCTGCATAAACCGACGTTGTTCGCCTATGGTGAGCGCTAACTCCAAACGCAATGTGCGTAAAGTGTCTTCGCGTTCCAACCGTGCCTGTTCCGCACGGTATTCCGCTGCCTTGGCGCGAGTGCGCAGGCTTCCGAAAAGGTCCAGATCCCAGAATGCCTCTCCACCCGCCTCGCTAAGGCCACCCAGTAAAGGTACGCTGCGCGTCCCTCGGTTAGCAGCTCCCACAACATCGAAGGAGGGTAGCAAAGAGGCTCCAGCCGCACGTCGCAGTGCATCTGCCTCTTCAATACGTAATCCAGCAGCCTTGTAAGTCAGGCTCTGCTGCTCCAGCTCCGTCATGAAGCTATGAAGTTCGGGATCATTCCACTCGTGCCACCAGCCTGCATGCAAGGGGGCAGGTTTCGCCGCATCCGGCGAGCCTGCCAGGTAGCTGCATCCGGCGAGCCCAAGGGCTAACAAACAGACTAGAAAGCGAGACGTCACGGTTTAGCCTCCTGAGCGGCTTCCATAAATACATCCAGTTGCTCACCTACCAGAGGGCGTATCGGCTGATTTTCCTCAACCGCATAAATCAACTGCCCCACACGGGTATCCACACGCTGGCCCGCCGCAGACGAGAGGTTCTGCTTGGCGCGCACCAAGGGCTCCTGACGCACAAAAACAAGGTTTAAGGGAGTTTGCGGTTGGCCGCGGCGGTAGCCGACAGCCGGACTACCTGGCTTGATCTTGGCAAGATTCTCTTCATCTATATCAATCCGGACATGGAGACGCGAGATATCACCCATGCGGAGCAGGGGAGTCGACGCTTGTCCAGCCGGTGCAAACTCACCCGGCCTTACATCTACGGCTAAAATGTCTCCCTCTATCGGCGACTTTACCGTTAGCCGCTCGAGCGTTGTTGTCGCTTCTAAAAGTTGAGCCTCTAATTCGCTAACGCGTGCGGCAGCCGTACGGGCTGCAAATTTACGACGATTGATTTCATCTTTAGCAATAGCAAGCGTGGCACTGGCATCGCGTACAGGGGCATACTGTGCCGCAGCATCTCCAGCTTGGCTCTGGGCAACCGACAGGCTCGCCTGTAAACGGGCAATTTCGGCATTGACCGCACGGGTGTCCAACGTGAAGAGAGGCACTGACGCACTCACTTTATCACCAACCTGAACGTGGACGTCACGGACAACACCGGCAAGTTCACTTCCTATGGAGATAACCTCACTACGGGGCTCAACCACTCCTAATCCGGCAACACGTTGTTGGTAGGGGCTTGCAGGCGGTGTGGCAACCAGCTTCTTCGGCTCGGCTTCCGGCCGCGCAAACAGGCTGAACAGCGCAAACGCTATACCAATCGCCGACAGAATCGGCATGGTCCAAGGTTTCAGTCGGGCAAGGCGGATCATGTTAGGTTCTCCTCTCAACATTCATCATTAACCATGGTCATGCACATAGTCTTCTGCCGCATGGTCGCCCACTATACGGCCGTCGCTCATGGCCAGAATCCGGTCGGCAAAACTGTAAATCCGGTTGTCGTGGGTCACGACCAATACGCAACGGTTCGTATCATTCGCAATCTCACGCAGAATCTCCATCACCTGTCGCCCCGTTTTGGCATCCAGCGCGGCGGTCGGCTCGTCACATACAATCAGTCGCGGGTTGTGCACCAAGGCACGCGCAATCGCCACGCGCTGTTGCTGCCCGCCCGAGAGCATGCGCGGTAGCTTTTCAGTCTGGCCTTCCATACCAATCCGCCGTAATACCTCACGCGCTTTTTCAGTCGCTGCCTCTAATGTCATTCCCGCAGCGACCAGTGGCATAGCGGCATTTTCTGCAGCTGTAAGGGCAGGAAGCAGATTATACTGTTGAAAGATAAAGCCGATATTCTCGCGCCGGAACAACACTTTGGCGCTATCCTTCATGGCTATAAGGGATTCTCCAAAAATTGTAATCTCTCCGCCACTGCTGGAAAGAATCCCTGAAAGAATCGAAATCAGCGTTGTCTTCCCACATCCGCTTGGCCCAACCAGCATGGTCAGCTCACCCATCCGGATGTCCGCGGTAATATCATGCAGCACACGCAAATGCTCATTACCCACAGCAAAATCCTTCACCACCTTACGTACCTGAATAGCGACAGGATTCGTGCTGGCGGTTACTGGTAACACCTTACTCTGCTTGGCCATGCTTTACCCCCTGAACACCATCGCAGGGTCAAGCTTGAATACCCGCCGTAAACTAAACAGAATCGAAATAACCACAATCAACGTCATAACACCCGCGGTCCCCACCACGACCTGCCAGTACATTTGAAAACCTTTGAGGGCAGGGGCGTCGGCCGTTACCGTAAAGAAGACGGCAGTCAAACCAACCCCTAACCCATAACCGCTTAAACCGACTATAGCCGCCTGCGCCAAAACCATGCGCAGCAGCTGCAGGTTCGTCACGCCAATGGCCTTGAGCGCGGCAAACTGCTTCAAGTTCTCCACTACAAAAATATAAAACGTCTGTGCCGTGATAGCGAGACCGATAAGCACGCCCAAAATAATGGTAATACCGAAGTTAATCGGAATACCGGTACGTTCCAGAATGTAATTGATGCTGCGCCACGCAAAATCATGCTGGCTTAGCGCTTGTAGGCCGGTCTGTGCGGTAATGCGCTCGGTAAGCTCGGCAACCGATACTCCGTCTGCAGCTTTTACTAAAACAAACGACATCTTATTACGGGTCGGCGGTGTAACCTCCATCGCTGTATTGTAAGACACATACAGAATCGGAAAGGTGAAAAATGTCGGCATCACTTCGCATAATGCACTTATGGTCAAGCGATTATCATTTAACTCAACCTGTTTGCCGACCTGTAAGGGCTCCCCCGGCCATGTAAACAAAAATCCGTTCACATCCATCATCGCTTGCTGGGGGCGCTGCAAAGCCATCGGGTCGCCCATCACCATCTCGGGGCAACGGCCAACCATGGTAACATCGTCCACTCCAATAAGCTGAACCTGCTGGGTAACGCCATCTGGCATACGTATGGTTGCCAAACCTTTATAAAACGGTACGGCCCACTCCACCCCGGCAACGCTACGAACATTTCCCAATTCCACGTCGCGCAGCGGCTCCACTTCTTCTAAATACCGCACACGGGGGTCCATAACCCAAATATCAGCTTCATCTACCGCATAAATGGCACTCGCAGTCCGGGCCATCAGGCTGATAAAAATGCTTACCTGCTGGGTCATCAATAAGGTAGCAAACGTCACACCAAAAATGAGACCAAAATATTTGGCCCGGTCCCCCATGAGCATTTTGACCGCTACGGCAATCACTGAAACAAGCTTTCAACTAAGGTAAGCGTTAGGCTCCGATTATCTCGAGATAATATAACCGGTCAAGCTGAGTGCCCCATTAACAGGCTAAGTCTACTGGAAATCAGGGGTTATAGAGAAGGAGCAGACGCTTTGGCAAGCTCTTCTTCCTCAATCTTAGTCTCCGTCTTCTCACCAACGCCACAAGGACTTACCCGAAAGCGTTACGAAAAGACCTACCACTAGTGCAGGTACAAAGTGAGACACAAACGCATGAGCTATCTCTTCATGCGGGCACACGAGCATAACGGCCACCATACCGGCACCTGCTCCTGCTAAGGCCGTCATTAAACCCATTAAAACAGGATATGTGGATCGGGCTTTACCTCGTAACGCAAATGTAATGCAACATGCCGTAAGCACGCCAATACCGCTGACGACAGCAATACAAGCGAGCCCCCAGGTGTCATGTTGCTCGGATATATGGGCTGGCAAGTTCATCATCAGCCACACTCCAAAAGCTGTGAGAAAGAATAATGATCCCCATAAGGTTAATCTTACTCCGCGAAGCATAGGCCACCGTGGGGTAGCGAGAACAAAAGCACATATTCCTGCGCACACAAGAACACCGAGCCACAAGCAAAATTGCAGCAAAAAATCCGTTTGCTGAAAATGCGAGGCTAGCTCAGGTCGGGTTGCGGCAAAGCCCATAATCAAAACGACCGTGATCAATACCGCAGCCGCTGTAATATAACGTTGAAACATACCGGAATCGCGCGGTGGTGTTACCTCCGCAGCCAGCTTTTCCAGAAATAGATCATCATTCAAGCTCATTCTTTGCCTCCAAAAGCGGCCTGCAATCCTTTTAGGATGCGATGAACCGCAACTTTAACCGCAACGGGGGTCATGCCAAGCTCGCGGCCGGCTTCAATGGCAGTCATACCCTGTACCTTGGTCAAGGTGAGCAGGGTGCGTTGCTTTTCGGTAAGTGTGTTCAACATGCGTTCCATATCGTGCGCTTCTAAACCAGTATTCGCTTCAGGAGCAGCAAAGGTTTCATACGCAACTTCATTAAATACCTCTCGGCCATGCTGGCGATAAAGCTGACGCAGGCAATCATGAGTCTTATAACGTATAACGCCATGCAACCACGGCATGAATTCAAGGTCAGGCTGCCAAGTCTCTTTTGCGGTATGGATTGCGAGCAACACGTCCTGTGCCACGTCATCAGCTTTATCCGGCTCGCCCACATGTCGCAGCACGATGCTGCGGACATAAGGCCTAATCTGGCGCAATAATGTAAGATAGGCGCTGCTGTCTCCTTGTAGAGAGAGCACCATTAACCCATGCCATGCGGCTTCGTGTCTGTTCACATCCAAAATCTATCCGAAATTGAAGGGGTAGCATAGATGCTCCAAAAAACAACGAGGCGCTTGGTGGCACCTCGTTGTTATAAGACGATCAACTAGCTGCTGTAGTTGCTGTTGTGGTACTTATCGTCTTCAAGGGATGTCTTATCCTTCTTTTCCATGTGGCCCTTCATCGGCTTATCCATATCGTTCTTCATCAGGGTGCCGCTTACATCCATCGGCTTTTCCATGTGGGGCTTTGTCATGTCTTTATCCATGGGCTTATCCATCATGGCGCCTTCATTAGCAAAGCTTACGGTGGCGCTCATCGCCAGCACAGCGGCCAGCATCAGTACATGTTGCTTCATACATTTTATCCTTGGTCGGTTATCTGTTCTCAAAGCCGCATAGTGCGCCTTTCCCTCACAGGTTCGCCTCATGGGCTAAAAAGGTTACAAAAAAGAACATCCAAAACGGATATCTTTATTAAATTACAAATATATATATTTATAATAACTAGTTAACTGCAGGTACGTCCCGCGCCAATTCCTTCTCCACAGCCTTCACCAACGTTTTGGAAAGCGGCTTGGTGGTGCTCAGGTAAAACGCCACCGGCTGGCCATCGCGGCCTATCAGGTATTTATGGAAGTTCCATTTTGGCGCACTCCCAAACCCGAGCTTTTCAGGAATCCATTGATAAAACGGGTGGGCACCATCCCCCACAACCACTTCCTTCTGGGCCATGGGGAAGCTCACACCATAGTTATACCGGCACACCTGCTCGATATCCGCCGCTGTTCCGGGCTCCTGCGCCCCAAAGTCGTTACTTGGCACACCAACCACTACCAAGCCTTTGTCCTTATAGGTTTGGTAAAGTTTTTCAAGGTCGGTAAACTGGGGCGTAAAACCGCAGTTCGAGGCCGTATTCACAACCAGCAAAACTTTTCCCTTGTATTCACTCAGTGGAAGAGGGGCGCCTCTGCCATGCAAGGCCGTAAACGCAAAGTCATAGGCACTGGAAGGGGTGGTATCCGCCGCAGCCACTGGCGAGGCAGCAACCAGAAACGACAACGAGCAAAGACGCAAAAACAGGTTTTTCATGACGTCAGTATAGAGTGTTTCTCGTATCCTTCCAGAATCTTTTTAAATCTAAGCGGGCAGGGGGCTGGCACATGCGGGTGCGTCTATCAATCCCATAAACACTATCAATTTCTACCTGTAGGAGTAGTCTGATAGTGTCCGCTCCATAGAAATACGTAACGAAAAAAGGACTCTCCCCGATGACCACTTCCGGAAAATGCCCCTTCATGCACGGTAGCCTTACGGCGCAGGGTAAAAGCGTCACCGCATGGTGGCCCAATGCGCTGAATCTGGACATCCTCCACCAGCACGACACCAAAACCAACCCGATGGGGCAGGGGTTTAACTACCGGGAAGAACTGAAGAAGCTAGACGTAGCCGCCCTGAAGGCCGACCTCCGCGCGCTGATGACCGACAGCCAAGCCTGGTGGCCCGCCGACTGGGGCAGTTACGTGGGGATGATGGCCCGCGTTACATGGCACGCCGCCGGCTCTTATCGTACGTCGGATGGTCGCGGCGGCGCCAACACCGGCAACCAGCGCTTTGCACCTCTCAACTCGTGGCCAGACAACGTGAACACCGACAAAGGCCGCCGTCTGCTCTGGCCTATCAAAAAGAAGTACGGTAACCGTGTGTCGTGGGCCGACCTCATCGCACTGGCTGGTACCATTGCCTATGAGGAAGCAGGCCTCAAAACCTTCGGCTTCGCGTTCGGACGGGAAGACATCTGGCACCCGGAAAAAGACATTTACTGGGGCGAGGAAAAGGAATGGCTGGCCCCCAGCGACAGCCGCTACGGCGACATCTCCAACCCGTCCACCCTTGCCAACCCGCTTGCCGCCGTACAAATGGGGCTTATTTATGTGAACCCCGAGGGCGTTAATGGCAAATCCGATCCCCTCGCCACCGCCGCCCACATGCGCGAAACCTTCGCACGTATGGGGATGAACGACGAAGAAACCGTAGCCCTCACCGCAGGTGGTCACACTATCGGTAAATGCCACGGTAACGGCAAGGCCACCAACCTGAGCGCCGACCCCGAAACCGCCGGGCCGGAATTCCAAGGCTTGGGCTGGATGAACACCCAAGGCCGTGGCATCGGGCGCGATACCGTCGTTTCCGGTCTGGAAGGCGCCTGGACGACCGAGCCCACCAAATGGGACAACGGCTACTTCAAGATGCTCTTCGGCCACGAGTGGCAACTCGTGCAAAGCCCCGCCGGCGCCCACCAGTGGGAGCCTATCAGCATCGCCGAAGCCGACAAACCGGCCGATGTGGAAGATCCCTCGCTCCGTAACAACCCGATGATGACCGACGCCGACATGGCGCTGCGCGTCGACCCCATCTACCGTGAGATCTCCCTGCGCTTCATGAACGACTTCGACGCGTTCTCCGACGCCTTCGCCCGCGCGTGGTTTAAGCTCACCCACCGCGATATGGGCCCCAAAACCCGTTATGTAGGGCCGGATGTTCCGCAAGAGGAACTGATCTGGCAAGACCCCGTTCCGGCAGGCGCAACGGGCTACGATGTCGCCGCACTCAAAACCGCCATCGCCGCTAGCGGCCTGAGCATCGCCGAAATGGTCGCTACGGCATGGGATAGCGCCCGCACCTTCCGCGGATCCGACTTCCGCGGCGGTGCCAACGGCGCCCGCATTCGCTTGGCCCCGCAAAAGGGCTGGGAGGGTAACGAGCCCGCCCGCCTCGCCAAAGTGCTGGCAGTTTTAGAGCCTCTGGCCGCCCAAGCCGGTTGCAGCGTGGCGGATGCCATCGTGCTGGCGGGGAATGTCGGTATCGAGCACGCCGCCAAAGCCGCGGGCTTCACCATCAGCGTACCCTTCACACCGGGCCGCGGAGACGCCACGCAGGAGATGACCGACACCGACTCCTTCAAGGTGCTGGAGCCCGTCGCCGACGGCTTCCGCAACTGGCAGAAGACCGACTATGTCGTGAGTCCGGAAGAACTGCTGCTCGACCGTGCGCAACTGATGGGCCTGACCGCACCGGAAATGACCGTACTGGTCGGCGGTATGCGTGTGCTGGGCACAAATTACGGCGGCAGCAAGCACGGCGTGTTTACAGAACAGGAAGGGGCCCTGACCAACGACTTCTTTGTAGCCCTTACCGACATGGCTTACACCTGGAAGCCGGCTGGTGAAAACCTGTACGACATCTGCGACCGCACCACCGGCGCACGTAAATGGACGGCCACCCGCGCCGACCTCGTCTTCGGCTCCAACTCGGTGCTGCGCGCCTACGCCGAAGTATACGCTCAAGACGACAACACCGAAAAGTTCCTGACCGACTTCGTCGCGGCATGGACCAAAGTAATGAACGCCGACCGCTACGACGTAGCTCGTTAATAGCGGCATGAACTCAAACAAACGGAGGGGAGACCCTCCGTTTTTTCTCAGACTTAGCAAGAGCCTCCACTTGCTTGCGTCGCACTTGTAATAGCGCAGGAGTGATTGATACCAACATGCACGAATACAGTATTAGAGGGTATACTACTCCAGCTAACTTCAACTGGAATCGAAGAGAAACCCTCTGCATCAACAACTTTAGTAACATCTCCTATTTGACCGTAATAGCCGTATCCCCAACAATAAGATTGACCATTAGACCTACGGCCACATGTATGAGCTTCACCAACAGATATGGTAGTCCAATCAGTCCATCCACCAACTACTAAGCTAGGTGAAAGGCTGTTTGAAGTAGTATTATTTCCAAGTTGACCGCCACTTCCAAGCCCCCAACAATAAGCATTTCCAGAACGAATACCACAACTATGAAAAATTCCAGCTGATATAGCAGTCCAATCATTCCATCCCCCCAAAACTAAGCTAGGAGAAGTACGAGTAGTGACACTACCATCACCAAGCCGACCATTGGTGCCTAATCCCCAACAATAGGCAATACCACTGCGAATACCGCAATTGTGGCTAGAGCCAGCATTAACAGACGTCCAATCAGTCCAATCACCTAAAACTAAGCTAGGTGAGGTGCGGGTAGTAGTATTTCCACCGCCTAATTTACCATTTGTACCTTGACCCCAACAGTATAATTCTCCGTTTGAACGACGACCACAACTATGACTATCTCCAGTAGAAATTATCGTCCAATCAGTCCAGCCTCCTAACACTAAGCTGGGTGAGGTGCGGGTAGTAGTAGTGCCGTCACCTAACCGACCATTGGTGCCTAATCCCCAGCAGTAGCCAATTCCACCTCTCACACCGCACGTATGGTTTAAACCAGCATCAATATAAGTCCAGTTTGTCCATCCACCAGCGACAGCTACTGGATTAATGGTAAGTGTAGAAGCGCCATCGCCAACCTCACCATTGAAGCTTCTGCCCCAGCAATAGGCCATACCTGCTCGTAAACCACATGTATGGTTATCTCCAGTTGCTACGCTGGTCCAATCTGTCCATCCACCAACAACGAGTCCCGGTGATACATATGTTGTAAAATTACTGGTCGGTTGATAGCCTAATTGGCCAGTACCAGATCCCCAGCAATAAGCTCTGCCAGCACGAACACCACAACTATGTTCCCTACCGGCAGCTACAGTAGTCCAGTCGGTCCACCCGCCCAAAACTAAACTAGGTGAAAGTCTATAAGAGTCTCCAACAACCCCTAGTTGACCAAGTCCACCAGCTCCCCAGCAGTACGTTTTGTTACTGCGAATACCACAGCTATGATTTCCTCCTGCAGAGATGCCTGTCCAATCTGTCCAACCACCTAAAACTAAACTAGGCGAAGTTCTACTGCTAGTCCCTCCGCTACCAAGCTGTCCGTAAAAGCCATATCCCCAACAGTAGGCCAAACCACTACGTATACCGCAGTGATGTAGTCGTCCTGCTGCAATAGCACTCCAATCAGTCCAGCCGCCTAAAACAAGGCTAGGTGATGTTTGATCTGCAGTTGAACCATTACCAAGCTGTCCATTAAATCCTCTTCCCCAACAATAGGCTCTTCCCGTGCGTAAACCACACGAGCTATTTTCACCTGCAGAAATAGCACTCCAATCAGTCCAGCCGCCTAAAACAAGGCTAGGTGATGTTCGATCTGTTGTACCACCATCACCTAATCGACCATTAGTTCCGAGCCCCCAACAATAAGCCGTGCCGCTACGCAAACCACAAGTGTGGTTTCCTCCCGCATCCACAGTCGACCAATCACTCCAACCACCTAATACAGTACTGGGAGAGCTTCGCGTTGCTGTTAAACCATTGCCTAATCTTCCGTTAGTTCCTGTCCCCCAACAGTAAGCGGTGTTACCTCGTAATCCGCAAGTATGTTGATTCCCAGTAGTAACAACAGTCCAATCGGTCCAGCCACCCAATACTAAGCTTGGTGAAACACGATCATTTGTATTTCCATAACCAAGTTGTCCATAGACACCATATCCCCAACAGTACGTTAAACCATTCCGAATTCCACAAGTATGGACATCTCCTGAAGCAAGAGAACTCCAATCTGACCAACCACCTAATACAAGACTAGGACTTATGGTATTGATTGAGGTTCCATTACCTATTTGACTATCCTCATTATTTCCCCAGCAATAGGCCGTTTGTACAGTCGTACCACCTGTCGAATTACACCAAAACGCGGTAGTACCGGGCCGCGCATGCACAGATGTAACGTGCAGTACAATCAAAGCTAAACAAAATAAGAAAAAAAGACGCATCCTAGTAGCCTCTTATCCAGCTAGTATAGACATTTGCACCTAAGCGCTGGAAGGAATACAGCGTATGCGTGCCAGCCGTGGTAGCACCATGAGAAGGGGGCAAACGTACGGTTAAACCACTATGCGTAAAGCTGCACGTTCCGCTAGTCGTTCCTTGAACCACTAACGTATAAGTTCCACCATCCTGCATTCCCGAAAGCGTAAAAGCACCGCAGTTGGCAGTTGTATAAGCGGCATTTGCATTCGTAAAATCGATCGACGTTGACGACCCCGCATTGCGCGGACGACTAATCATCGACCCAGACACATCCAGCATGGCAGTGGGCCCATTTGTACCCACACCCATGTAACCGAGAGTAGGGCTGATAATCATCATATTGACCCCGTTGTAATTCAGAGCAAAGTTTTCTTCAGCGGCATTGGTCAATCGCCAGGAGTTGCCATTACCGTTTTCAATTCGCAGCGTAGCACCACCACCACCAGTCGTACGTTTAATACGCTGAACGTCGGAAGCCGTACTCAAGATATCAAGCGTAAAACTTGGTGTTGTCGCTGCACCAAGGCCAACACGCCCACTGACATACATATTTGTTGTTGAAACACCATTATTGCTCGTCACGCTCACACCCGGTACAACAAGGCGGCCAGTCGTATCAAAATAAGCCGTACCGCTTACGCCACCCGTGGTGATCGAGACAGTTCCGCTACCCGCTACCACGTTTGCATTCGTACCTACAATCCGGTCGGATGTGCCACTACCACCACCTCCGCCAGAACCACTATTTCCAATAAAATTAAAGGCTTTACCTTCGGTATAGAGTTCCGAGATAGTCTTGTTGTAGCACCCCCCCGTGGCATTCATTTCACCACCCTGATAGGCAGTGTTGTATGTCCCATTGGCGTTAAACCCTACAAAGATGTTGAAACCCGACGAACCGTACCCGGTATCCGCATAGTAATAAATGCCGTCGCTGGCGGGGGCGCCGGCAAGGTACAGCACGCGCTGACCCCAGCCGGTATTGTTACAGATAAGGGCATCGGGCCAGCTGCTCACCATGGTTGTGGTGCCAGAAACAACGGTTGCAGAAGCCCCCAGACTGCTTACCGGAACTCCATTAATCGTCGTAGTTGAAATATTCGAAGCCGAAACCGCATTACTCGCCAAATTAGGCAAATAGGTGCCCGTGCTACCCAAATAGCCCCACTGGGTGCCAGAGGTGGTAAGGCTAACGTTGTTTGCCGTCACTCCCCCGCCAAACGTGGTATGGCCCGTAGTGGCACTAATACTCGGTGCATAACTGGGGCATCCAATATCCTGCCGGCTTGCCTCTCCAATACAGATACGGCTACCGGATACTCCCATAGTACTGCTGATGGTGGCAAAAGCCCCCCATTCTTGTGCCAACACAGATAAAGGAAGTCCTATCAAAGCGATAAGCAAGACGGTGATAACCCGCATGCATGTTTTCATGGCAGTCCCTTACATAATTTGTAAAGATAGTAACGGGCTTGTCTGATTATACAATAAACCACTGATATTAAGAGAGCATTCCTGTTGCAGAAATATGTCAGATATTCGACATGGAAAGTCGATACATCAACACTATAACTCTAAAGCTGCTCAAAAACTCTCTCCGCCGTCTCCCGTATCTCCACCTTACGTGCAGGCGCCATACTCCGCACTTGTGCCATAATCGGGCCAAGCCGAGGGTTCTTGGCAAGCACGGCTTCATTACGCAGCATGAAGTCCCAATACAGGGTACTGAACGGACAGGCCTTTGGCCCAACGCTCTCTGTTGGCTCGTAGCGGCAACCGCTGCAGTAATTGCTCATTTTGGAGATATACCGCCCGCTGGCCGCATACGGTTTGCTGCCCAGCATCCCGCCATCGGCAAACAGCGCCATACCCATGGTATTCGGCAGCTCCACCCATTCAAACGCGTCGGCATACACCATCAAGTACCAATCGGTCACCTCGCCCACATCCAACCCTGCCAGTAACGCAAAGTTACCAATCACCATCAGGCGTTGAATATGGTGCGCATAGGCATTCCGCCGCGTGGTGCCGATACACTCGCGCATGCAACGCATGTCGGTCTTGGTTTCGTCCCAGAAAAACGCGGGCAGGGGTCGCTTTGCGTTAAAGAAGTTGCGCTGCTTATATTCCGGCATCAGGTGCCAGTAAATGCCGCGCACATACTCCCTCCAGCCCAAAATTTGCCGGATGAACCCTTCAGTCGCCGCCAGCGGTGCCTTACCCGCACGGTAAGCTTTTTCCGCCGCCATACACACCTCCATCGGGTCCAGCAGCCCAATGTTAATATATGGCGCCACAAGGCTATGGAACATATAATCGCCGCCGCTGACCATCGCGTCCTGATACTTTCCAAACAAAGGCAGCCGCTCAGTAATAAACCGCTCTAGCACCTGCAACGCACCCTCCCGCGTCGTGGCCCACCGAAACGGCTCCACCTCGCCAAAATGGGAAGGAAAAGTCTGCGTCACCAAGTCCTTCACTTCACGCAGCACACCCGCAGTCTCAGCCGTCTCCTCAAACACTGGGTAGGGCGGCAGGCTCATCAAGCCGTCTTTAAACGGTTCGCGGTTTTCAGCGTCATAATTCCACTCGCCACCTTCAGGCTCGCTTTTCGCCGTCATCAAGAGTCCGGTTTTACGACGTTGCTCACGGTAAAAAAACTCCATCCGCATCTGCTTGCGGCCTTCCGCCCACGCGGCAAACTCGGCGCGGCTAGCAATAAAACGTGTGTCTTCCAGTATCTCTAATGGTACCGCACTCTCACGTTGCAGCTTGCGTAAATCCTCGAGCACGCGCCATTCACCGGGCCATGTCGCCACAACCTTGGCAGGCTTTAGCTCCTCAACCGCACGAGTAATCTCGCCGGTAAAACTCTGTGTGTTAGCGGGGTCGTCCAGCTTCACATAGCGCACCATAATCCCGCGCTCGCGCAAGCGTGTGGCAAACTGGCGCATGGCAGCCAGTATCAACACAATCTTCTGCGGGTGGTGCGGCACATAGGTGCCTTCGGCCTTCACCTCCATCATCAGCACGGTATCGTTCGGCTGCAAGCCTTGCAGACTGGGCAGGTTATCGCTCAGTTGGTCGCCTAAAACAATCCGTAAGGTGCTCATGCCCATAACCTATCCATGTACTGCAGCATTATCGGTAAACCAAACAAGCTCTCCCGCCGGCGCCACACACCCAGCCGGAATCGCGGTATCCCCCGCCATCGCACGTACCAGCATCGCTTGCTTGCTGGCACCGGCCACCACAAACGCCACCGTCTCGGCACTTTCTAAAACCGGATACGTCAGCGTCAAGCGCGGCTCGGGCTTGGCACCGATAACCGCCACCGCCCACGCCTCACGCTCTGCCAACGCGGCGGTGTTAGGGAACAGCGACGCCGTATGCCCGTCCTCACCCAAACCTAACAGAACAACATTAAACAGCGGCTTGCCAGCTGCCAGCTGTTCCTCACCATAAAACGCCTGCAACCCCGCCGCATAATGCGCGGCGGCGTCGTGCGGAGTCGTATCGGTCGGGAAGGGGTGTACATTCTCCGCCGGTAGCGCCACATGGTCCAGCAACGCCTCTTTCACCATGCGGTAATTGCTATCGGCATGGCTGTGCGGCACAAACCGCTCGTCGCCAAAAAACAGATGCACGCGCCCCCACGGCATGCGGCTGGCAAACGGCTCGCGCGCCAGCAATCCATACAGCACTTTGGGGGTAGAGCCACCGGAAAGGCAGATGCGAAACGCCCCCGTACTCGCCTCGGCCTGCGCCGTCAGCCATTCGGCCACCTGCGCGGCAAGCGCGGCGGCGTCGGCGGCTACCACATGCTGCGCCGTCATTACACCAGCCTCCGCCACGTATGGCCGCTGCGGCACGGCAGGTTATCGGCAATCTGCGGGCCCTCGCTACCGGCTTCATAGGGGTGCAACTTCAGCTTGTTCTTCGCCACTGCGTCCAAAATCGGCTGAACCTTTTCCCAACCGGCTTCAATAATATCCGCGCGGTTATACAGCGTCTGGTCGCCGCGCAGCACGTCGTACAGCAGGCTTTCGTAGCCGGTGTTGGGCTTGAGCGCGAAAGCGTTCTTGTAGCCAAAATCCAGCGCCACGCTTTGCAGGGCTTGGGTTTGGCCGGGTACTTTCGCGTTCACAAACAGCGTAATGCCTTCCTCCGGCTGCATCCGCAGCACCAGCGTATTGGCAAGGGCAGGGGCCTGCGCCCACGTTTGCGGCTGCCGGAAGGTAATCACAATCTCGGTCTTCCGCGTCGCAAGGCGTTTGCCCGTCCGCAGGTAAAACGGCACGTCCTTCCAGCGCGGAGTATCCACTTTCAGGCGCATCGCCACATAGGTTTCAGTAACAGAGTCGGCGGCCACATGCTCTTCCTGCACATACCCCGCCACAGCCGCACCCTTAACCGTGCCTGCTGTATATTGCCCGCGCACCACATCCTGCTGAAGGTCGCTTGCCGAAAACGGCACAATCGCCTGTATAGCCTTGGCCTTTTCGGTACGTATCGCATCCGCACTCGCTGTCGTCGGCGGCTCCATTGTAATCAGCGCCAGTAGCTGGAACAGGTGGTTCACCACCATATCGCGCAGCGCCCCCGTCGGCTCGTAAAACGGGCCACGGCCTTCCACACCCACGGTTTCGGCGGCGGTAATCTGCACGCTTTCAATATGCTCGCCATTCCAGGTCGACTCAAACAGCCGGTTACCAAACCGCAAGGCCGAGATGTTCTGCACCGTCTCCTTACCCAAGTAATGGTCAATCCGGTAAATCTGCTCTTCTTTAAACATCCCCAACAGGTGCTGGTTCAGCGCAATCGCCGAGGCATGGTCGCGCCCAAACGGTTTTTCCACCACCACCCGACGGTACTTGCCCTTAGCCTGCTGCATCAGCCCACTCGCGTGCAGGGCATCTAAAATCGGCTCAAAGGTCTCGCTCGGCACGGCCAGAAAGAACACCGCATTGCGGTTGCCAATCCGCTCGGCCAGAGCCCGATACGTCGCGGCATCGCCATAACTCCCGCTCACATAGCTCAGCCGCTGCTCCAGCCAACGCCACGCGGTTTCGTCCAGTGTCTGGGTCGCATCGCCGCTCCGCAACTGCGTAAACGTGCTCATAAACTCCGCCTGCTTGGCCTGAAAGTCCGCATCGGTCATCGCACTACGCGAAACACCAATCACTTCAAACGCATCATCCAGCAACTGGTTACCCGCCAAGTTGTACAAGGCGGGCATCAGCAGGCGCTTGGTCAGGTCGCCACTGGCGCCAAACACCACCAGCACGCTGGCAGGGGCTTTGGTTGCAGGGGCGGAGGGACTATGCGGCATGACTACTTCTTCTTTTCCAAGTGGCCACCAAAGCCAAAACGCATGGCCGAGAGCATCTTGTCGCCATACGTGCTTTGGGCGCGGGAACTAAACCGCGCCCAGAGAGACGCCGCCAATACCGGCACCGGCACAGCCTCTTCCACCGCCGCATCAATCGTCCAACGGCCTTCACCGGAATCGGACACCGATCCGCTAAACGCCTCAAGGTCCTCATCCGTCGCCAGCGCCTGCGCGGTTAGGTCGAGCAACCAAGAGGACACCACACTGCCGCGCCGCCACACCTCGGCAATATCGCCCATGTTCAGGTCAAAGCGCATGTTCTCGGGCAAGTCAGGGCTGTTCTTGTGCTTCATCACGTTAAAGCCTTCGGCAAAGGCCTGCATCATGCCGTACTCAATCCCGTTATGGATCATCTTCACAAAGTGACCCGACCCCGCAGGCCCGCAGTGCAGGTAACCTTCTTCCGCCGTCGGGTTGCGCTCCTCACGCCCCGGCGTACGCGGCACATCGCCCATACCCGGCGCCAGCGCCTTAAAAATCGGGTCAAGGTGGTCAACCGCCGCCTTTTCGCCGCCAATCATCATGCAGTAGCCGCGCTCCAGGCCCCATACGCCGCCAGATGTCCCCACATCCACATACACAATCCCCTTGGCCTTCAGCTCGGCCGCACGGCGAATATCATCCTTGTACATCGTATTACCGCCATCAATGATGATATCCCCCGCCTGCATATGGCTGGCCACCTCGGTAATGGTGGCTTCGGTAATGGCACCGGCGGGCAGCATCACCCACACCGTGCGGGGGCTAGGCAGCTTCGCCACCATATCGGCAATACTAGTGGCCTTGGTGGCACCTTGGGCTGCAAGGGCGTCTACCGCGGCTTCGTTCGTGTCGTACACCACGGTGCCGTGGTTATGCCTCATCAGGCGCAGGCTAATGTTGCCACCCATGCGGCCAAGGCCGATAATTCCAATCTGCATATTCATCTCTCCAACTCAACAAATGTAGAGAAAATGAATACCACTTTGCACAGGTACTGCGTAGTCCGATTTTAGAACAAAGCCTCAAAATCAGTCGCTAAAACGCTCACCTTCATTCAGGTGCCCGCATCCCACTGGCGGAGTTATTCAATACCGCTTAATCTAAACCTAACGTTTATAACAAAAAGGCACCCCCATGCTGCGCAAAGACACCAAACGTCTGCTCCCCTCCAGCGTAAAAGCGACCGAAGCCGCCAAGTTCAACGCCATGGCCGCCGAGTGGCGTAATCCCAGCGGCGCCTTTAAAGTGGTGCACGCCTTTAACGCTACGCGGTTAGAATGGCTGTTTAAGAAGCTGGAATCCACCCTCCGCCACCAGCAAAAGGTGCTGGATGTCGGCTGCGCGACCGGCTTAGTTAGCGAAGCCTTCGCCCAGCGCGGCCATACCGTGAAGGGGATAGACGTCGCCGAACGCAACATCACCATCGCCCGTACCTGTGCCCAAAAGGCGGGTCTGACCATCGACTACCAGCTGGAAGCCCCTGAAGAAACCGCCGCAACAACCCCCGCCGCCTACGATATCGTGCTGGCCTTGGAAGTCGTGGAGCATGTGGAAGACCTTGAAGCCTTTCTGGACGCCGTGTTCCGTTGTGTTACTCCCCAAGGTACAGTGGTGCTGGCCACCCTTAACCGCACATGGCTGAGCTGGGTTATCGGTATTGTTATGGCGGAGTACGTGCTGCGCTGGCTGCCAAAAGGCACCCACAGCTGGCACCACTTTGTCACGCCCAAGCAGCTGGATGCCGCCGCCGCCCGCCACAGCCTAAGCTGCGTGGCGCAAACCGGCATCACCTTCAACCCCATCCGCTGGCGCTGGCAAACCACCCGCAGCCTTGCCGTAAATTACATGAAGCTTTACCGCCGCGTATAATCACCCGGCTTCGCTTGCATTCCGCCGTCTTTTCCGCAAAATGGCATGTATGAAGCACATACTCGCCATCGCCTTACTGGTATTCGCCGTTATCGCCAGCCCTTACGCCGACGCAAGCCGTCTTTATAGTTCACTGAAAGACGAACCCGTCGGCAAGGCGCGCATGACATGGGCGTTGCTCGACCTCTACGACGCAACCCTCTATGCCGACGGCCAAACATGGGACCCCGCCAAACCCTATGTGCTGGAGCTCACCTACCTGCGCAAACTCAACCCCAGCCGCGTGGCCAGTGTGGCTACTGAAGAGATGCAGCGCTTGGGGCTGAAAGACACCACCGCCGCCGAAAGCTGGCGCAAGCAAATGACCGAGTGGTTCGGACCGATAACCAACGGCACCAAGCTGGCAGCCATACGCAATGCCGACGGCAGCACCAGCTTCATCAAAAACGGCAGCACCTATCTGGGTACCATCACCGACCCCCGCTTCGGCCAGCACTTCTTCGCCATCTGGCTCTCCTCCAAAAGCCAAAGGCCAGACCTCGCCCGCGAGCTTACCAACCGCCAAAACTCTTAATACCTAGTCTAGCAGCGTAATATCCCCCCGTTCGGGCTGCTTCTTACCATTCTGCCGCTTGCGGATAATCTCCGCCCGCTTCAGGCTTTTGTCCGACGAATACATCGCGCTCTGCATCATCTGCGCCACCCGCGCCTCCGCCTCTTGCAACATCGCGGGTATGTCCTGCGTTTCGGGTAAGGTCCGCCAGTGCCGCACCGGCATTTCGCGCTTCATCATGTCGATCTTAATCCGCGCGGGGTTGAAAATATGCCGGTAATACGTCCGCCACAGCTTCTCCACATCATCCTCGTGCGCCACCGCACTTTGCGGAAAACCATCCCCCCACACCAACTCCGCTCCATCCCAACTGCAACTCTCCTGCGGCGTTGCAATTCCCCAGCGCTGGTTTCGAAACCGCTTCACAAAAAACGGCGTCGCCAAACGTAATATGCGGTGGTCGGGGCAATGCCATGCCAAGTAGGTATCTTGCCCATCAACCTCCACCTTTTTAAAGCGCACAAACGCATGGGTTTTATGGATATCCCGCCCCACCTGCTTCGCCATCAGGTTAAGCCTGCTGGTCAGCGCATCGGCAGGGTTATCCAGCAAGCGTGGCTCACCGTTCTGTATCCTCCACAGCGCCTCATACAGCAATCCCCAACGCGCTGCATCGGCATGGCACGCCACACTCTTGGCAAGGCTCATATAGGCGGCTGGCACGGTCATCTCGCCGGATCCTTGGGGCAGGGGAGTACTGCCAAACAATCCGTCCTCCATCCACGTCACGGCGCTCGGGCTCACCCCCGCCAACACCAACAGCCGGGCCTGAGCCCGAAACTCCTCAAACGTAACCGCATGCAGGCTATACATCGCTTAAATCGCCAAACTGAGTTGTTGCGGCTGCACAATCCGGCTGCGTATCCGCTGCGCAAAGTCGGGCGTGTCCAGCAGCTTGTTATCGGGGTTGTTGTCGGCGGTAATAATAAACGGCGTCGCCCGGCTGAGCGAAAGCCGCATCCGCACCAAGTCCGCCAACCGCAGTTTGCCAAACCGCCGCGCCGCCAGTATCCGCTTAACCCCATACACGCCAAAACCGGGCACACGCAATAACTGGCGCTGGCTGGCCTTATTGACGTCTAAGGGGAAATAATGCGGATTCCGCAACGCCCAGCTCACCTTTGGGTCTACCGCCAAATCCAACTCCGGCGCCTCGGGCGGAGCCACTTCGTCCACGCTATAACCGTAAAAACGGAGCAACCAGTCGCTTTGGTAAAGCCGATGCTCCCGCACCAAAGGCGGCGCAATCGCTGGCAACCGGTTATCCGCGTGGGGGATGGGACTAAAGGCCGAGTAATACACCCGCCGCATCCCGTACTGGCCGTACATATGTGCCGCAGTCTGCAAAATCGCACGGTCAGGGGTAGGGGTGGCGCCCACAATCATCTGCGTGCTTTGCCCACCGGGCGCGTACACCGGCGCCTTCTTCAGCGTTTTGCGGGCATCGCGGTTGTCGTCGGTTTCAATCTTGATGCGCAGCATGTTCTTCTCCAGCATCGCATGGTTTTTCTCCGGCGCTAACGTGCTGATATCCGCCGGCGTCGGCAATTCAATGTTCACACTCAAGCGGTCGGCATACAGCCCCGCTTCCGCCAGCAAGTCGTTGCTGGCACCGGGGATAGTCTTCAGGTGAATATACCCGCCAAACCCATGGTCATTCCGCAGGCTCTTCGCCACCGCGATCAACTGCTCCATCGTGTAGTCCGAGTTCCGGATGATCCCCGAACTCAAAAACAATCCCTCAATGTAATTGCGCCGGTAAAAGTCCATCGTCAGGTTCACAACCTCGGCAACACTAAAGCGCGCACGGGGGGTGTCAGAGGAAACGCGGTTCACACAATACTTACAGTCAAAGATGCAAAAGTTGGTCAGCAGAATCTTCAGCAGCGAGACACACCGCCCATCCGGCGTATAGCTATGGCAAATGCCGCTGGTGCGCGTATCACCTATCCCACCATTCTTAGCCGTCTTCAAACCATCGCCCTTGCCGCCGCCACTGGCGCAGCTGGCATCGTACTTGGCGGCGTCCGAGAGGATCGCCAGTTTCGCAGCTATATCCATATCCCGCTTCGTTTTGATTAATGTTCTCATATCAATTTAACAAGAAGTACAGGCTATGGGAAGCTTCTTATAGAGAAAAAAGTGCACCCCAAGGTGCACTTTGCTAGCAGCCATCTAAGTTACATTTGCTCGCGTACAACAACCGGACGACGCAAGGTGGTTACTGCATTTCCGCCCATCCAACCGGCCAACGCACTAAACACCAAGGTAAGCGCCGTCAGCAGAGACACACGGGCAATGCCTTTCGAGGTCGCCTCAGCGGCTTCCGCCGCCTTCACCTTAAGACGCTCGGCGGCAACACGGTAATCTTGCTCAAGCTGGGCAACATAAACACGGGCCTGCTCTTCGGTCATATTATTGGCACGCATGGTGGCCGCCACCGCTTGGGCACGTAGTTGGTCTACATCCACCGGCTCACCATAAATAATGGCGCGAATGTTCTGACTGGTCACTTCCGAAAGTGCACGCGCATCGTTGCTAGAATACGCGCTCACACGGGCATCCAGTGCATCCAGCGGGTCAGCATCATGCGCAGCAGGGGCAGCGGCCACGGCTGCAGTTTGCAGGGCACCACCGGCGGCATTCAAGGTACTACCTACCAAGCCACCCATAGCAGCGCTTACTAAGTAAACCATCAGCAGCGTACTGACCGCCCACGTTACCAAACCATGCCAGCCGCCCAAGCTGCCGTACTGGCGGTTAGAAAGCAAAGACGCCACCCAACCACCGGCAAATGCGGCGGCAATCGCGGTCATCACATACCAAATTGCAGCCCAAATGCTAATGGCCATAACACTGGGTGTATCGCCCGTAGCAGGGTCAATCGTACTAAAACCAATCGCCATACCGAGAAGGTTCAGAATCACCGATACCGACAACGCCACCACAACACCCGCCAACACCGAGCGCCAACTTATGGCCGAAGGCATTGTCAAAGCATCCTCAAAGACATTAATCGTCGGCGCGGCACCAAACGTGCCGCCGGAAGTAGGAAGGGTAATACGGGCCATGGGAGCGTATCCTTTATAAGTTATTGTTAAAGAAGTAAGCTATCAATGCGAGCCGATGCCGTTAGTTCCCGCCCATACAAAAAGCCCGCTGTAAAAGCGGGCTTTTAAAGGTAGGCGGATGGTAAAGCCTAAGCTTAGTAAGCACCCTTACGGCTCACCAAAATCCCCACGGTTTTGAAGATGATCACGATATCGGTCCACAAGCTCCAGTGGGTCACGTACCAGCTGTCCAAGTAAACGCGGTAGGCATAGCTCGTATCGTTACGGCCGCTGACTTGCCAGAGGCCAGTAAGGCCGGGTTTGGCAGCCAGGTAATCGTCTTGGTGCTTGCCGTAGTAATCCAGCTCTTTGGCGACAATCGGGCGGGGACCTACAAGGCTCATTTCGCCCTTCAGAACATTGAACAGCTGCGGCAGCTCATCAAAGCTGGTCTTGCGGATGAAATGGCCGATACGCGTAATCCGCGGGTCGTTCTTAAGCTTGAAGTCGGTGTCCCATTCCTTGCGGGCCTGCGGATCATTGGCCAGCAGGGTTTGCAGTACCTCTTCGGCATTGGCTACCATGCTGCGCAGCTTCCAGCACTTAAAGGGCTTGCCGTGCATGCCCACGCGCATTTGGTAATACAATACGGGGCCACCATCGCGGCGGATGTACCAACCGATAATCGCCATCGGTATCGCCAGCACCATAAGCCCGCAAATGGCACCAACAACGTCCAGCGCACGCTTGAAAATCCGGTTGATAATCTTTTCCACATGGCGCTTGGGGCGCAGCAATACGGTGTGAGACCCAAAGAAGTGCTGCACATCCATACCATAGAGGGACATCCCCGTCAGAGAAGGCACAAACCCGATCTGGCGACGCTTCTGGTGCACAATACGCGTCAGGCTCTGCATGTCCAAACGGGTGGTTTCATCCGGCGCGAAAATGAAGATGTCGCACTTGCTATCCCGAATATATCCTTCCAGCTTGTCGGCCGAAATCAAGCTCTGCGTGCAGTTCTTCTGGCGGTCGGGCAGGTCGGCCTTCGCAAGCAGGTTGGTGGTGCCAAGCAAGCCAATGCTGCGCACGTTGTAGGTGTTATAGCTGTCAGAGTTCAGCGCGAACAGCGACTCGAGCACGTTCTGCGGCCCGCCAATAAGCGTCACATCCACCGCCCAGCGCTTCATCTTCAGCAGTACCATCCGCACAACAAGGCGGCCAATCATCAGCAGCGGTAAGGCGAATGCAAAGCTCATCAACACCCACAGGCGAGAGAAGGGCACCTTGAGGCTATAAAACACGCTTGCGGCAATCAAAAACAGAATCACGTTCACGCGCAGCATGAACTTCACCTGCTCCCACCAAGGCGTGCGCTGGGTGTAGTGCCCTTGGCTTAGGTAGAGGGTTTGCGAGGTCACAATCGCCACGGTAAACACCGCCAGCCATTTGCCAAAACCCTCATCAAACGGCTGATACGTACGGTCGAGCAGCAGCGAGGCTTGGTCCGACAGCATGTAACCCAGTAAAAAGGCCAGACCAAGGGCCACGGTATCGCCCAAGAACATCACGATGGAGTTCGGCTTGATAGACTTAAGAGAGCGTTTGAGTTTGGAGGGCATGGCGTCAGGCTTAGTTGTTAGGTTTTAAGAAACTTGGGCATTGGTAGTCTGTAACACACGTACCGTCTCGCTTTCCAGTGCAACGGCACTGAGTACCCCGCTCTGGAACGCTCCGGTATCCAGCCCGATGCGGTCCTCAGTCAGCAATACCTCCGGCAATATGGTATGCCCGAAGACCACGCGATACGGTAACCCGTGCGGGCGTCCCATAAAGTCCTCGCGAATGAACAGCAGGTCACTCGGCAATTGGTTCTCCAAAGACACCCTCGGGCGCACTCCGGCATGAACAAATGCATAACCGCCTAAAACATAACGCATAACCATGGCTTTGTAAAAGCTATCATGGCCGGTCTCAGTTAAAGCGAATGCCAGTTCTGCCGCTATGGCATCGGTTTGCCGGATGCCACGGGCGCCAAACGGCTGGATATCGTAACTGGCAAGAGCCTCCAAACCACCCCACGAGAGCCATTCGCTGCGTGTCGGGTCGGCCAGAAAGTCGAGCATCGCCTGTTCGTGGTTACCGCATAAAAACACCGTGTGCCAAGCCGGGGGCAGGGCGGTTAACAGGTCTACCACCTGCTTACTCTGCGGCCCGCGGTCAATATAGTCGCCCATGCCTACAAACGTGATGCGGCCAGTGTAGTCCTTAGCATCAGCCTTAATCTGGACCAGCAGGTCGGCCAGCAGGTCGGCACGGCCATGAATATCCCCAATCGCGTATACGCGTTCACCTTCCGGAATAACCGCACCAAAACGCCGATCCTCTTCGGATCGGCGCTTGGTAAGGAACCCGGTGAGGCGGGAAATCATGGTCTATCCTCACCTATTCCGTGTAGTAGCCTTTGTATTTGCCGTGGTAGTAGCCGTAATCACCATTGGTGTAGCTGGCCTGACGGTTCAGGTCTACACGGGTCATCACGGTACCGGTCAGCGGGGCGTGGGTGCTGCGCAGCAGCTTGATGGCGTTGGCAGCCAAGGCACGCGGCGTGCTACCCCAGCGAACCATGAACAGCATAGAGTCAGCGAGACCGGAAAGGGTAATCGCATCGCTCACAGCCATTACCGGCGGGCTATCAATCACGATCATATCGTAAGTCTTGCGCCAGTCGGCCAACAGGTCGCGCATCTTCTGGCTGCCCAGCAACTCTTGCGAGAACTGGCTGTTCGGCAGGCTCGGAATTACATCCAGCTTGGTTTCGGTGAGGGTATGGACAACATCCTTCATCTTCACCTGTGCCACCAGCAGCTCGGCCAAACCGGCCTTCGGCTTCAGGCCCAGCTGATTCGAAACGCTCGGGCGGCGCATATCGGCGTCCACCAGCAATACGCGCTTACCGCTTTGGGCCGTCAGTTGGGCAAGGCTGATAGAGAACAGGCTCTTACCTTCTTCCGGAATACTGCTACTGATAAGCACAACCTGCGCTGGCTTATCGGGGTTGGAGAACTGCATCGCGGTACGCACGGCACGCAAACCTTCGGTAAAGGCCGAGGTCGGCTTCATCACCACATAGTTGGCAAGGTTACCGGCCTCGCTGTCTTCCTGCGGCAGCTCACCCAGCACACCCAGCAGCGGCGTGTTAAGGTCTTGCTCCATCTGGTTGCTGGTACGGAAGCCGGAGTCCAGCAGTTCCAGCAGGAACATCAGACCGACACCGATGGCGGCACCGATGATGAAAGCGATGGCCAGGAACAACGGCTTGTTCGGAGAGCTCGGCCCCAGCGGCAATTCAGCAGAAGAAATGATACGCGCATCGGTCTGCGCAAAGTCCATTTGGGCCAGCTCTTTGCTACGGGCCAAGAAGCTCTCGTACAAGGTGCGGCTTGCTTCGGCCTGACGCTCCAGCTCGGCCAGACGTACGCTGGCATCGTTGCCAAGGTAGGTCTTGCTTTCCAAGGTGGTTAGCTGCTCTTGCAGGGTGTTCACACGGGCCTGAGACACAGCCACGTTGTTCTCAAGGCTGCCCTGAATTTTGGTGATTTCTTCATTGATCTTGCGGCGCAGGTCACCCAACTGGTTACGCACGGTAATCATGCGGGGGTGCTTTTCGCCATAGCGGCTGGCCAGTTCGGCCATTTCGCGACGTACTTCGGTTTCTTGCTGACGCAGGCTCGAAATCAGGCTGTTGTTCAGCACTTCAGCGGCGGATTCAATCCCACGGCCACTTTGCTGCAAACGGCGAGCTTGGTTGTTCTTGGCTTGAACTTCAGCCAGCTCGGTACGGGCCAAAATCAATTGGCTGTTCAGTTCGCTCAGTTGCTGCTCACTCAGCAGTACACCCTTGGCAGAGGTCAGGTTGTTAGCCTCACGGAACTTCTGCACGGCAATGTCGCTCGCCTGTACCTGCTTTTGCATCTTGCTCAGGCGGTCATCCATCCATGCACTCGCACGGCGGGTAGCCTCAAAACGCTCTTCCAACTGGTTGTTGAGGTATTCATCCATCAACGTATTCAGTACGGTAGCCGACATTTCACGGTCAGGAGACGTATAAGACAGCTTGATCGAGTAACTGCGCGGCGTCTGGCTCACTTCCAGATTTTTCAATAAGGCGTTGATAGCCGACGACATACGGGCATCTTCCACAAGATCCTTCTCGGCATTTTGCTCGGCAACCGGCATAATCATCAGCTTGATGGCCGACTTCAAGTAGCTGAAGAAACTACCCTGATGGATCAGTTCATCTTGCAAATTCAGCTTGTTGATGACACGCGCGGCCAACTTACGCGACGTCAGCACGTCCACTTCGGTACGGATAGCCGCATCGGTGGAGGCGAGGCTGCTCACTACATCCTCAACCTTGGTCACCTGCTCGGAACGGGTGTTGATCTGCATCAGCGCCTGAGCGGTGTACTGGGGCTGGATGACAAACAAAAGCGCGATAGCCAAACCCATGGCCAGAACGATACTGGCAACCAGTACCATCCAGCGGCGATGAATCATCGATAGGGTGCTATTCATGCTCCAGTCCACGCCTTGCATGTGGGTAGAGAACTGACTGCGCGTGGCGTAAACAAAATCACTCCACACAGTGCGTTGGGCCGTATTCATTATCAAGGGTCCTTACGTTATGGAAAATTCAATAGGATAGGGGGGCCAAAGGGTCAAGGGGCAAACGGCGGAAAAGCGCAATTTTCACAAAAAAAGTACACAATCTGGTGGTGACAGCACAAAAAAGCCGCTTTCGCGGCTTTTCAATCACTTAGAGGTAAAACACTAGAAGAAGCGCTCATCCACACGGAGTACATCACCCGGGTAAACCAAGGCATCTTCGCCAATCCACTCTTCCTTATCGGGGGTGGCAGCACGGCGGACAATGATCTGGCCGGTCTTGGCACGGGTGGTGTAACCGCCGCCCAAGGCAACCGCGTTGATAACAGTCATCTCGTTGGCATACGGGTAGCTACCCGGCTTGTTAACCTCACCCAGAATGAAGAACGGACGGAAGTTCAGCACTTCAATGTTCACACGGGGGTTCTTAAGGTAACCGCTGTCCAGCACATGGGCCACTTTACGCTCAACTTCACGCGGGGTAAGCCCACGGACGTTTATCTCGCCCACCAGCGGAATCGCAAGACTACCGGTGTTATCGATTTCAAACTCTCCGGAGAGGTCTTCTTCGCCAAATACCGTCAGCTTGATCTTGTCGCCGGGGCCAACTTGGCCGGGAGCCACAACCGAGCGCTTGCCAGCGGCAAGGGCTCGGGCAGCTTCAGCTTCGGTGTTAGCCTGACGGTCCGCCCATTCGCTGGTGCTTTGGTTATAAGCACGCGCTTCCTTGGCAGCATCCGTCAAACCGTCTGAAAAATCACGGCCTTGAGCAAACGCACCTTGAGCAACACCAAACACGAGGCCCAGCATAAGCAGGGCCCCAAATTTACGCAGATTCGTTAGTAGTTTCATACGCATAGTTGGGGTCCTTTATAGCTTATACAGGTGACGTGTTAGTAAGTTGCGCTCAGACGCAGCATGACGGCGTTACGACCGTAGTCGCCACCGGCCACGTTGCTTTCGCGGTTGGTGTACTGGTAACCAACACCTGCCTTGAAGCAACGGCCGAGGTAGTAGTCCAGACCCAAACCGGCGGTGTAGGTGTCGTCGTCGCGGCTAACCGTGGTACCTTCGTACTCGGCTTGCAGGTAGCCAACGTTACCCTTCAGCAGGATGTCGCGGGTCAGGGCGTGCTCAACACCAACACGGTAGTCGGTGTTCAGGAAGCCGGAAGCGCCAGTAACAGTGGTTTCTTCAATGGTACGGTCAACACTGGCGATAACGCTGGTCAGGTCGGTCGCGTTCCAGGTAACCTTACCGCCCCATACCGGTTCATCCATATCGGTACGGTTGGCGCCGGTGTAGTTACGGCTGGTCATACCGCCATAAACTTCACCGCGGGTCTTGCCGCTGATGTCGAAGGTGGTACCGGCAACGTAAGTCTGACCATGGCTGCCACGAGCTACGTTCTTGTTGTCATAAACGCGGCTGTCAACGGCGCCACGTACAAAGGCTTCAAAGCGGCTGTCGATTTGGTAGCCCAGACGCAGAGTTTGGGTGTACTCGGTACGGTCGCGCACGCTGTTGTTAATGGCGGTACCGGTGCTGGTTTCGCCATTGTCGTATTCCAGTTGCTTAACTTCGCTGTCAAAGCGTGCGTTGGCACGGCCCAGACCACGGTAAGCGCCAACACGGGCAATCTTGGTGGTGTACTCAACTGGCTCAGACGGGCTACCGATGGTGTTCGGGTTACCGCGGTCTTCGTGTTCACGAGCGTAAGAAACGCCACCACCGATGCTGGTGTCGCGCAGTACGTCGATACGGCCGTCAGCGGCTACGTTGAAGTTGTTTTCGTCTTCGTCGCTATTGCTGGCGAATTTACGAACTTCGGCACCGGCCTTGGCGTTCAGAGCGTGACGGCTCCAGTTGCTGCGTACGGATACTTCCGGCTTAACGGAGGTAATGAAGTCGCTCTCTTCATTGGTCTCGGTAGCGTAGATGTTGTCGTTGTAGGTTTCAACGAGTTCTACCTTGGGGATAACCAGGAAGCTACCGGCACGGACACCCATCGGGGCGTGGTCAGCGGCAAGGCGCTCGCTGGCAGGCACAACTTCGGTACGTACGGTATCAGCGCCAAAACGGCCGCCGGTGTCGGCATGGGCGCCGGCAACAGAGGCAAGGGTCAGTGCAGAAACACTGAACAGGAACTTATTCATGGGGTTTAACCTTCTCTATTATATATAGTAGGAATTAGCGAGCAAGCTCGGAAACCGGAGTAGTAACAGGAACAACCGGGCTGGCAGCGCCAGAGGTGTTGTTCTCGTTCAACTGGTTCGGGTTTTCAGCCGGGGTAGGGGTACCGTCGGTCGTGGTCGGGGTTTCACCGCCAAAGGTTTCCGGGCCAGCAGCCGGTTCAACGTTCAGAGACATTTGCAGGGCCAGATCAGCGATGCACACGGCGTTGGCCGGGTTGGCGGTGATGGCGTCTTGCAAGATCTTCTTGCGTTCAGCGGGGGTTGCGGCGGCTTGGGCCTTGGCAATAATATTTGCGTTAGCCGCGTAGTTGGCTTCGCAAATGCTATCCTTGGTAGCGGTCTGTGCGTTGGCAGCGCCAACAGCCAAAACGGCTGCCACAGTCGCCAGAGTGAGGATGGACTTCATGAGTATGTTCTTTCAACCTGTTAGGTGTGTTAAGTCTTCCGACTATTAGTCGTCGAGAAGTGTATAAAATAATCAGGGTAGGGTTGTAAAGATCAAACCTTTCTGTAACAAAGAAAGTTATGGACAACTCCTCCCGCTCTCTCACCTCCGTTCCGACCCGTTTTGCGCACCTTAAACCGCACATCTGGCTGTCACTCTACGCTTTAACGTTGGCATCGGCCGTTCTTTTCTTCGGAGGAGCCTTTCCGTTGGCTCAGGCGCTGTTGCCATTTTTTTGTGCATTGCTCCTTATTTTCACTCTAAACCCCACCCGGCCCGCACCTTTTCTGGTAATTGGCACACTCTTTGCGCCGGTTGCACTCTGCCTTATATGGGCAATTCTCCAACTTATGCCCATAGGCATGGAAAACGGCTATTGGCATTTGGTAGAGAACGGCACCGGCACCATCAGCCTCACGCCATGGAAAACCCTACACCACATTATACTAGGCTTTGGCTATCTGGCATTTGCGTGGTCCACCTATCAGGCTGGTCGGATTATACCGACAAAAGTCCTTATAATAAGCGTCATCTCCATAGCTTTGGCATGCACCTACGGTCTTTATACTACGTCATCGGGGGCAGAATCGGTTCTCTGGCTGCCCAAAACAGCCTACCAAGGCTACCTCACCGGTACGTTCATCAACAAAAACTCCTTTGCCACATTGGCAGCGCTTGGCGTTATTACCAGTTTGGCCCTCGTCATGCTGCGGGTGGGGGAAATCAGCTCCCGCCTGACCCTAACCCAACGCTTTAAAGCCTTTTGGCTGCTCGTGCTGGTTCCGGGCTGGCCATGGTTGCTGGTGGCAGGCATCTGCTTTATGGCACTGGTTCTCACCGGCTCCCGCGCTGGCTTGGCGGCTGGCGCCGTTGGGGTACTAGTGCTGCTGGGCAGCTTGGCAGGCACGCGCCGTGCCGCACGCTGGCCACTGGCACTTATTCTCGGGGCACTGTCGCTTTTATTCCTGATTGTTCTGGCGGCTGTCGGCCAATCGGTAGGCGTACGCATGACCCGCCTCCAGTCGGACGGCGAACTCCGCGACATGATCTACAACCTCACGCACCGGCTTATTACCGAAAACTGGATCACAGGTACCGGCTTCGGCAGCTTCCAGCAGGCGTTCTCCACCATGAGAGACGATACCATGCTCCGCCGTCTACCCGCCCTGATCGAATACGCACACAACACGTACCTCGAGCTCGCGACCGAACTCGGCCTACCCGGCATCATCCTGCTTACCTCTGCCACCTTTGCCTTGCTAGCCACCCTGCTGCACGGCGCCATCACCCGCCGCCGCGCCGTTATCTGGCCCACACTGGGCTTGGCCACTGTGGTAGTCGCAGGTGGTCACGCCTTGGCCGACTTCAGCCTGTCGGTGCCCGCCGTCGCCTTGGTAACACTCAGCTTCGTCATGCTGGGCGTCGCCCAATCCTTCCCGGAGAAATCGGAAAGCCCGCAACCCACCGCTCGCTGGCAACGCGTCAGCAGCCTTGCCGTACGGGTTAGCGCTGTTGCGCTACTGTGCGTTTCGGCATGGCTTTCGGTGGCCGAATATCACGCATTCAAGGCTGAAGGCGCCATCCGCACCATGCAATCCGGCATAGCCTTGCGCCCGACCGAAATCTTCCCCGTCCAGCGCCACTTGCAAGAGTGCCTCGCCATCCGCCCGGGCCACACCGCCTGCCGCGAGGGCTTGGCACAAAGCTACTTAAGCCTCGCCACCGCCTACGGCCTCACCGGCCAGCAGCGCGGCGTCGCCTTGGTCTACCTGAATATGGCCGAGCTGAATTATACCGAAGCCTTGCGCCAATCACCCGCCAACCCATGGGCGTGGTACCGCTTGGCCCGTATCCAAGCGTTTTTAGGAGACACCAAACAAGCTAGCGTCTCGCTCGCCAACTCGTTGCTCACCGGCCCGTACGAGCCCCGACTGGCCGTCAACCGCGTCCCGTTCATGTTCTCGCTCATGCCGCACGCCTCTGCCGATGACGCCGCACTGTTCGGCATTAACGCCGCAGCCGTCTGGCAGGCGCAAAAAAAGCAAACCGAGGTTATTATCAAAAAGAACCCCGCCGTCTGGCCGATGTTCGCCACCATGTTGCAAGCCCAGCAGGCACCTTTGCCACGCTGGTTGAAGCTACCGTAGCGGGCAGGGGAGCTTAGGCCCCCTTTTCATGGCCTCAACCACTTGGCGAAAACCGGCAAAAGGGCTAGTCTGCACCCCATGAGCATGACCTCCGAATCCTTCCAAACCCAGCGCACCAACATGGTGGAGGGCCAACTGCGCCCCAACAAGGTCAACCAACGTCCGGTACTGGCCCGCTTTGCAGCCGTCCCGCGCGAAAGTTACGTCCCCAACCGCGCCGTAGCCTACCTCGACCAACCGGCCAGCATAGCCACAGGGCGCGAAAGCTACAGCCCGCTCGTCGCCGCCCGCTTGGTGCAAGAGCTGAATATCCAACCGTCCGACAAAGCCCTCGTCGTCGCCTGCGGCACCGGCTACACCACCGCCATCATCGCTCCCTTGTGCGCCAGCGTTGTGGCGGTAGAGGACGACGCCACCCTCGCCAAACAGGCCGAGGCCAACTTCGCGATGGAAAACCTCACCAACATCAAGCTGGAAATCGATACCCCCACCCACGGCTTTGCCGCAGGCGCGCCCTATAATATCATTCTGATCGACGCCCCGTTCGCAGAACTGAACGCCACCCTCATCGCCCAACTGGCGGAAGGCGGGCGCTTGGCGGGCGTTCGTATCGGTACCGACGGTCTACCGGAAGCGACCCTCTTCACCAAACACGGCAACAGTCTGGTGGCCGAGGTACTGTTCGAAACCAAAGGCACCGTTCACCCCGCCTTTGCAGTTTCCGACAAATTCGTATTCTAAGCTGTAATATGCTGCCGCAGGTTCCCACTATCACCGCCGCCCAACTGGCCGAAGCTCTGGAGTCCGAGCACGCGCCCCTACTGCTGGATGTACGGGAAGACATGGAAATCGCGGCCGACAGCCTGCCCGACATCCTGCATATCCCGCTCGGAGAACTCCAGCTTCGGGTATCAGAAATCCCTACCGGCCAACCAGTCGCGGTCATCTGCCGTAGCGGTGTGCGCAGCGCCCACGCCACGGCATACCTCATCACCGAGGGCTACGAGGCCGTGAACGTCGAAGGCGGCATGCTCGCCATCCGTAACCTCTAATCAAAAAAGCGCCCCACAGGGCGCTTCTTCATACTCCACTCCTAGCTACGGCTGGTAGAGCGAGCTGTCGTGGTATTCCCCTTACCCAGCAGGTCGGCCGCAAAAGCCGAAGGGTTCACGGTGCTCTCAGCCAACTCGGTCAGGCTGGTATCGGTCGCCAGCTCTTCCTTCAAGGTCGCATCCAGCAGCTTCACAGCTTCACGCATGCCAAGGGTTTCCGCCCATTGCTTCAAGGTACCGTAACGTGCTATCTCGTAATGCTCCACGGCTTGGGCGCTGGCAATCAGGCCGGCGTCGCGCACATTGCCTTCGGCTTCCTCAATCACTTCGTCAGCTTCGGCAATCAGGCCCTTAATGGCGTTGCAGGTCTTGCGCTCCGGCTCCACACCCATCATCTCAAAGATGCTTTCCAAGCGGGTCACATGCGTCTCGGTCTGCGTACGGTGCTTTTCAAAGCCACGTTGCAGCTTGGTGTTGGTCGACTCCTCGGCCATTTCCGTCAACGCATCCAGCAAGCGGTGTTCGGCGTCATAAACGTCTTTCAGTTGCTCCAGAAAAAGGTCCTGTAAGCTGCCTACTTCCGGTGTGCTGCTGAACATCTCTTTAATCGTATCGGTCATACTCATGGCCGTATCCCCCTGTTATTGGTCTTGGTTTTTTCTCGTGAGCGGCAGGGTGGCCTCACCCCGCCACCCCGCGCACCAAACCAACGGGTGGGGTTGCCGTATTGTTCCTCTTTAAAAAGTGAAAGCTTGGGTCTCAGCAGCGATTCGCATCGCTTCAAACACTAGCCAACCGCGCAAAAATCCAGTAATAAAACCGCCGGTGCCCATGTAATCCAATGGCAGAGATAGAGGACTTAAAATCCTTCCAGTGTCAGTTCGAGTCTGACCATGGGCACCAATTGTAAAGCGCTCCAAGGCAAGCTACACTCGCCCATGCGCACCCTTTGCCCCCACTGCGGAACCCCCAACACCCATAAATTTGGCAAACTCGCCACGTGCAGCACATGCAAAAAGCGGCTCCCGCTCCACCTGCCGCGTAAGGTCGTGTACGGCCTGCGCACTGCCGCCAAACCAACTCTCATACTCGCCTTTATCCTCGCCGTAGCCTTCGGCCTTCCGGCCTATAAAAACTACCGCCAAAACCAGAGGGTACAAGAATGGTACGCCCTTAAGGCTTCATCCGGTAATAATCTTCCAGCCAGCCATACGCCTCGTTAATCGTTTTCAGTTTCTCTTCGGCCAGCTTCAAATCGGCCTCCTTCGCCCCACGCCCGCGCATCAGGTCGGGGTGATACTGCTTCGCAAGCCCACGGTAACTGCTCTTCACCTCGGCCCACACCACACCCTCGCGCAGTCCTAAAATACCCAAATAATGCTCTTCTCCCAAACGCGGCTTGGGCGGTGGTGGAGGAGGGGGCGGCGGAGGTGGCACAAACTCCTCTGCCCGTGGGCGTGACGTTGCCTGCGGCTCTTCACGCGGTGGCACATAATGGCTATTCGCCCGCGGCCCTTGCGGCTGCTCGGGCTGAGGCGTGGGCTTAACCCCATCCGCCGCCACACCACGGTACAGCCGCAGAACTTCCTTCGGCCAATAAAGCCCCATGTGCTTGCGGAGCAAATACAAAAAGCAGTCGCGGTCGCGCTCTAATTCCAGCGTCTCGTCAGCCCGCACAAACCGCATCAGCAGCCGCCCCCACCAACGGGAATGGCTGAGTATCGCCACCAGCTTGTACGTATAAAGCATGCACCGCACGCGCGGCTCGTTCAGGTTAAAGCAATAGCTGTTACCAGCATACAGGCTGCCATCGCACGTTATCTGGTGGTGACCCCACTGCAGGTAACCCTTCTCAGCCAGCTCTTTCTCATAGCCGTCCATCCGGTCGTCAAAACTACGCTCCAGCAGCCGCGCTGCCGCATCAGTTATCACCTTGTGCACATCGGCAATAATGGTGCTATTGGTGCGGCTCCACTGGTGTCCAGTACGTATGTGTACCGTCTTACCGTTCTTGAACGTCACACTTAATCGGGAGCGATACCGCGGTATCGGCTTGCCATCACTTCCACGCTGCTGGTCGGTGCCTTCCCACCAGTCAATATGCCGGATATCCCGCAGCAAATAGTCGCGCCCAAGGTAGCGGAAACCGCCCTCAAAAAACGACATACGCTGCGCCAAACCCATAGCCTACACCTTAACCCCGAATCCTTTACCGGCACCATAAGCAAACAAAAAGGCCCGACACACCTTGCGGCAGTCGGGCCACAGTTGAGGAGAGGGGCTTACCCCTTCAACTCCAACGTCTTCACCAACTGGCTGTGCAGCTTAGGGTTGGCGATAATAAACTTGGTGCTGTTCGGCCCCAGCGGCTTGCCTTGCAAATCGCTCGCAAAACCGGCGCTCTCACCCATAATCAGGTTGGCCAGCATCACATCCAAACGGGTCAGGTTCATGCCAATCGCCATGTCGGCCTTGCCGCAGGCTACGTCTACAATGTCCAGCAACGTGTTACCGCTCTTGCGGGTGTGCACACCGGCGTCATCCAGCTTGCTCAGCAGGTTCCAGTGCACAATGTCCTTGGTCTTCCACGGCAGCATGCACAGGGTGTGCTCCAATTCCACACGGTTACCCACGCGCAGGCGGCCCAAACCTTCGGCACTTGCACCCAAACCGGCTTCGGCAATCACACACATGTCTTCCATCGGCATCATCACGGCGCCAATCGGGCAGGTACCGTCTTTTTCAATGTAGGCCACGGCCACGCAGGTCTCGTTACGGGCATACAGGGCGTTGCGCTGGCTTACCAGCGGGGCAATCAGCCAGTAGGCACCTGCCGGAATCGCCTCATCGCAGGTCACTACCGGCAAACCAGTGGCACCCAACACCTCTTTCAAGGTGCTTTCCATGTTCTGGTTGGCCTTGGCCAACTCGCGCTCGGCACCATTGGCGTTCACGCGCACACGGCTCAATTCGCCAAGGCTACGGCGGAAGCTACCACTCGCTTTGGTAAATACTTTCAGCAAAAGCGTGCGCTTGGGGCTGACTTTGCTACGGCTTTCAGGGGTGACAACAATGCTCATAAAATAGGCTCCTACCATCCTCTCACTAAAAAGAAAAGCCCAAAAGAAAAGGGCCCAAGGCCCTTTCTTCAACTGCCGTTGCTATTAAGCACGGCTAACAAAGCTACCGTCGGTAGTGTTCACAATAATGCGCTCACCGGCACCCAAGTACGGCGGTACCAAAATACGCGCACCGTTGCTCAGCTTGGCAGGCTTGTAAGAAGAACTTGCCGTCTGGCCCTTCACAACCGCATCAGCTTCCACAACTTCAAATTCCATCTTTTCCGGCACGCTCACGCTCACGGGCTTGTCGCCGTAAAATTCAACCTGAACTTCCATGTTTTCGCTCAGCCATTGCATCTGGTCGCCCAGCAGGTCGGCATCAATCACGGTTTGCTCGTAGGTAGAGTTGTCCATAAAGGTCAGGTTGTTACCCTCGGCAAACAGGTACTGCATCGGGCGGCCTTCAAGGCTGGCCTTTTCCACGGTGTCGGCACTACGGAAGCGTTCATTCAGTTTGGTACCGTCGGTGATGCACTTCATTTCCACCTGCATGTAGGCGCCGCCCTTACCGGGCTGGGTGTGCTGAATTTTAGCCACGCGCCACAGTTTCTTCTGGTAATCCAATACCATACCGGGGCGAATATCGACTCCTGAGATCTTCATATGAGGGTTCCTTTCTCGTTGGGCGCCCACAGGCGCTTAAAAATAGTGACTACAAACCTCTCTAGCCGCTTGCGCACCTAAAATCAAGGGGCTACCATTTACCTAGTGAAAACAATAACGCGCACCCGCCTCGCCACAGTGGCCCTTATGGGTATCAGCCTTGTGGCATCTAGCCCCGCCTTGGCGCAAGAGTCCTACACCAGCCCTATCAAGCCGCCAGCCCTCACACTCAGTTACGATATGTCCGGCCTGCCGCTCACGATCACGCACGATGGGGCAGGGGTCTACACCTTCGATGGCCTGCCATACCCCGGCACCATCATCTACACCCCCGCGAACAGCGTTATTTATTACCAGCACCCGGAAGATCCCCTCTGGCACACCATCACCCCGGCCATGCTGAAGGGCGTCATGGTTCCCGCCACCACCTCGCAAGGGCCGGTGGGCAAACCGTGGCAACAGCACAGCAACCTGCGCTGGAACGTCACCGCCCCCCAAACCAGCTTTGAGGCCAACCCGAATTCGCCACTAGAAGCCGACATGTCTCAGGCGCCCACCGAAGCCGCTTGCCCACCCATCTTCGGCAGCCCCGCCGCGTCCGAGATGTCCGGCCTCGACGTCGCCGACATCACCTACGTGCTCACCTCGCTCCAATGGCTCAACGCCGGCGCGATCGTCAACGGCTGTGAGAAAATGCAGTTCTCCGCCAAACAAGCCCAACAAATCGGCCTGCCCACCAACTTCACCGGCCCCAACGGCGTCTGGCAACTGCAAGAGATCGTCCAGACCTCCACCACGCTCATCCCACTGCCCAGCGCCACCCCGCTGGATGACGCCACGCGCCTGCGCCTGCTCCTCATCCAGTTCGGACCCGAAGACCGCGCCGATCTCCTCCGCCAATACGGCAACCTACCCATCCAGCAGCAAATCGAAACCATCAGCCCCATGCTGACGCAGGAAACCATCGTTCCGTAATAACAAAGGGCCGCAAGGCCCTCACTTTTTGGCAAATTCTCCTTGCACCACACCTAAAACCAAACCACAATCTATTCATGACTTGGCTAAACACCATTACCGCACAAACAAATTCGGACTCCAACCCGGGTTATGTCGTGCGTGTCTCCTCCGTGGAGTTTGTGGTGGACTAAACTAAGCAGAGTTCCAGAACCACAGGCGGCCCACGGGCCGTCTTTTTCGTTTCCAAACCTCACTCATATCAACTTAAGGAAAGCCCGATGCGCACCACTCAACTCCACCCCAACGTCAAGCATCTCCGCATCCATGCCATGCTGAGAGAGGCCGGTTTCGTCATTCCGGTCCTCATCGCGTTCATGAATTTGCACGGCGTCAGCTATGCCGAGTTCATGGCCATCCAAAGCATGTTCATGGCGGTCATGCTGCTGGCTAATCCGCTGGTCAGCCCACTGGCCGACAAATACGGCCGCAAGCATATGGTCATCATCGGCTCGGTATTCTGGACCCTCGGCCATATCGTCATGTGGCAAGGCTACGGCTGGCAGGCATTTGCCTTCGCCGAGGTTCTCCTCGGTATCGGCATCGCCGCCTACCGTCCGGCGGCCGAAGCGCTGCTATACGATAGCCTTGCCGCAGTAGGGAGGGAAAACCGCCACTACCGCGCACTCACCAAGCAAACCAGCCTGCAATCCTACTCGGGGGCGGCAGCAATGCTTTGCGGGGGCTGGTTGTTTGTCCTGCATCCGTCGGCGCCTATCCTCGCCAGCATTCTTGCCAACATCGGCATGGTGCTGGTGGCGGTAAAGTTGCTAGAGGCACCCTACGCTAAGCCTATCAAGCACCCAACCTATGGGCAGATGTGGAAACAAGCCTGGGTAAGCCTCAGCAACACCAAAACGCGCTGGATTATTTTGCTTCCCGGCTTGGTCAGTGGTACCACCATTACCCTGTTCTGGTCGGTGCAGCCCACATGGCAGGCGGCAGGGGTAAGCGCAGGCGTTACAGGCGTGCTCATGACCCTCCACTTCACAGCACGTGGCTGGTTCGCCAGCCAGTGCCCCAAGCTGGTAGAACGCTTTGGCGCCCGTGGATGCTTTGCCTTGTGCATTGCACTGGTCGCGGCAGGGTTTGGTGGCATGGCGTTGCTGCCGTGGTGGGTAGCCTTTCCGCTGTTCATGCTCGGTGCAGGCCTCGGCTATATATTGGCCGACACCATCGGCAACGACATGTTGCACCACAACGTGCCATCGTCTATCCGCAGCACGGCGGCAGGGGGCTTCCGGCTGGCCGACAAGCTGGTGGGTATCCTCACCACAGGGGCAACCTCACTGCTGCAACCGCTAATAGGCCTGCAAAGCACGTTACTCACGGTAGCCGTCATATTCGTGATACTGGCAACCGCAGCACTCTCACGCCTCAAAACGTAAAGAAGAGAATGAAAAGGGCGCCGTATGCGCCCTTTTCTTGACAATTACCTCAAAGTATACAAATAACCCCGTAAACCGTGGCCCACCCACATACCCGTTTCCCCCACTAGCGAGGCCCAAAGCCATGACCACTGCCAATATTTATGATGTAATCATTACAACAGGTTCATACGAAGGCGGCATCAAATACGTTCGCAAAATCCGTACTC
Source organism: Alphaproteobacteria bacterium (assembly GCA_027485835.1). Classification (GTDB taxonomy): domain Bacteria; phylum Pseudomonadota; class Alphaproteobacteria; order UBA2136; family UBA6156; genus UBA6156. Next base: position 247,442 of record JAIXQG010000001.1, on the reverse strand, counting down.
TTCGAGGCGATATACAGATAGAGGTTCTGACCGCAACAATTCCGCAAAGAGGGAATATCCGCGAAACCTTCTATCTGATCGATCCAACCCGGAAGGAGCTTCTGACCACCTTCACTTACAACCGTGAATTGCGTGGCGGCAATGATGTCATCACCCTCAAGAAGGGTACACCAGACGAATGGAACTATCCACGCGGCTACGATCGCTTCGCTCGGAATTACACTCATGAGAAAGGCATGAATCGCCTTATCCCAGAACCGCCTAACAACAGTTCTGTTCTTCTCATACCGGGTGAATTCAGTGGTATTCATCTCTGGATGCGTTCGCCGCACTCAAATACCGAGCACTCTTGTTTTGAGCCTCTGGTTATGGAGGTTGATAAGAAAAACAGGTTTGCTACTCGCTCTCAAATGGCTTCATTCACCAGCGAGAGTGTTGCCGTTATTGACGCCAAGAATTTACGCACCACCCACAAGTGCGTCTATCTTCCAACAGCAGGCTGCTGGGTGCGTGTGTTTAAGCCGGCTCTCAAAACGCTGGTGCAAACGACTTCAGGTGCGTTTGGTCACATTCATTGTACCGATAGACACCTTTTAAGAGATCTCGCCGACCGCAACATGCTCACTCGCATAACCGAAGCTCTCTGGCACGATGGTATTCTGTAAATCGTTCTCTGGCATCCCGTTCCCACGGGGTGCCATTTTCATGCCCCTTCAACTCTGAACCCGTTAATCCGTCCCCCAGACTTTCCTGCCCACCAAACCATCACCCCACCTATACATCCTCGCCACCTGAATACAATATACCCTTCATAACGAAGCTAGGTAGAAAGTACCCCCATGTTCCATACCATTCACAACGCCCTCAACACCCTGTCCGGCCTGCTCTGGGGCTGGCCCATGCTCATTTTGCTGTTGGGCACCGGCATCTGGCTCACGGTTTTGCTCAAAGGCCTGCAATTCACGTTGTTAATCCCCGCCATGAAGGACGCCCTCTGGCCGAACAAACCTTCCACCGGCGAGGGCACCATCTCCAACCGCTCGGCACTGATGACAGCGCTCGCCGCCACCGTCGGTACCGGTAACATCGCGGGCGTTGCCACTGCCATCGTCATCGGCGGCCCCGGCGCAGTGTTCTGGATGTGGTGCAGCGGCCTCTTCGGTATGGCATTGAAGTATTCCGAAACCCTGCTCGGCACCCACTACCGCGTCAAAACCGCTACCGGCGCCTTCCAAGGCGGGCCGATGTACTACCTGATGTACGGTGCACGCCAACCTGTACTCGGCGCCATGTACGCGCTGTTCCTCGCCTTCGCAGCCTTCAGCATCGGCGGCATGGTGCAAAGTAATTCGGTGGCCGATGCCATGAAGAGCAGCTTCAACATCAGCCCCACACTCACCGGATTGGTGATGACGCTCGCCGCCGCCGCCATCCTCTTCGGCGGCCTCAAAAGCATCGCACGCATGGCCGACCGCGTGGTGCCGTTCATGATCCTCCTTTACGCCGTCACCGGCACGCTTATCCTCATGGCCAACTGGGCTTACGTACCCCAAATGTTTGCCAGCATCTTCCAGTCTGCCTTTACCGGCACCGCCGCCACGGGGGGCTTTGCCGGCGCCAGTGTGATGATGGCCATGCGCTATGGCCTCGCCCGCGGCGTGTTCGCAAATGAATCCGGCCTCGGCTCCGCCGCCATCGTCGCCGCCACCGCGCAAACCAAACACCCGACCGAACAAGCGCTGATCTCGATGACCCAAACGTTCATCGACACCTTCTTCGTCTGCACCTTCACCGCGCTGGTCATTCTGGTAACCGGCGCCTGGACGTCCTCCGACGCAGCCTCCGGCGGCGCCTCTCTCACTCAACTGGCCTTCACCACCGGCTTGGGTGGCCTCACGGTCATGGGCTTCCATCTGGGCTCCGCCATTGTCGCCATCTGCCTGATGCTCTTCGCCTTCACCACGGTTCTAGGCTGGGGCTACTACGGCCAGCAGGGTGCCATCTTCCTCTTCGGCCAAAAAATCGCCACTCCCTACATGGTCGCGTTTTTGGGCATGACATTCTTCGGCGCCGCGGTACTCGACCTCGCCGATACCGTCAAGCAAGGCGTCCACTTCATCTGGACCATCGCCGACATCACCACCGGCCTGATGATGATCCCCAACCTGCTGGCCATGTGGCTCCTCAGCGGCAAAATCCGTAACCTGACAAACGACTACCTGCACAACCACCGCCACGATAAACCGCTAGAGCACGCCGCCTTCCACTTTAGTGCTCCCAAGCCCACCACAGCGGCGCCTCAGCAGCCTGTCGCAAAGCCTACGATGTCGACGAAAGCAGCTCCTAAAAAAGCCGTTAAAAAGCCAGCCCGCAAGCGTTAGCATCATCCGTAAAAGAGAAGGGGCCAACCGGCCCCTCTTTTATCCTAGCAGTTTACTTCATATCCAAGCCAAGGCGCTTGAACACGGTCACCGCGTTCTTGTGCATGCTACTGAAGGAACGGTTGAGCTCTTCGCTAATACCGGCAAGGTCTTGATTCGACTTCGCACTATCCCGAATCGCCTCCTCAATCCCTTCAATGTTGCTGGCCACAGCACCCACGTGCTCCGAGGCGCCACGCATATTCTGCGTCACGTTTTGCACCACACTGGTCTGCTCTTCCACAGCCGCGCTCATGGCGTTGGTGTTGTCCTGAATCTGCTGTACAGACTTGACCACATCTTCCAATGCCTTCACGCATTCATTCACAGCCACCTTAATGTTCACCACGCTCTGGCCAATCTCTTCGGTCGCGTTACCGGTGTTGGTCGCCAGCTTCTTCACTTCATCGGCCACCACGGCAAAACCGCGTCCAGCATCACCGGCACGGGCCGCTTCAATCGCCGCGTTCAGGGCCAGCAGGTTGGTCTGGTCGGCAAGGCTGGTAATCAACGTCACCACTTCGCTAATCTTCTGCGTCGTATCGGTCAGTCGGCTCACAACCTCATTGGTGCGCGCGGTTTTTTCAACAGCTTGTCGCACAAAGGTGTTCACATCCCCTACGTTTTTAGAGATATCCGAAATGCTGATATTCAGCTCTTCCAACGCGCTGTGCACATTGGCAACCTGGCCATTCGCCTCTTGCACACTGTGCTTGATAAGCTGGCTCTGGTTGCTGGTTTCCTGTGCCGCTGCCGCCAAAGTGCTTGTAGAACGGCTCGACTCTTCAATCACGCCGGAAAGCTCTTTCGAGGTCCGGTTCAAATCATCGGCAAACAGACGCAACGGAGACAAAATCGAGCGGCAAATCACAAGTCCGGCACCTACCAGAATCACCAGCACCACAAACGCCAGCCCGATCAAAACCGCCGCCTGCCGGATAACCTCAGCACGTACGTCATCAATATAAATACCGGTACCGATAATCCATCCCCACGGCTTATAGGCTTTCACGTAAGAAAGCTTGGGGTAGGGGGTCTTGTCTTCACCCGGTTTGGCCCACATGTAATCCACAAAACCTTCACCGGTATCGTTGGCAATCTTCACCATCTCCACAAACAATAGCTTACCGTTGGGGTCAGCGGTTTTGCTCAGGTCCTTACCTTCCAAGGCAGGCTTCATCGGGTGCATCACCATCTTCGGTGTCATGTCGTTAATCCAGAAGTAATCATCGTTACCGTAACGAATCGCACGTATCGCCGACAATGCCCCAGCCTTAGCCTGATCAACGGTCATCTCACCGGCTGCCGCCCGCTTGTCATAATTCGTAATAATACTTTCAGCCGTTTGCACCAAACTATGGGTCATATCCATGCGGTCTTGCATCATCACGCCATACAGGCTCCATAGCCCCACACCAATGGTGGCAAACATGCTAAAAATGCTAAGCGCAATAACCAAAAAAAGGCGCTGCCTAAGAGAAAGGGAGTTCATAAGAGTTCTACTTTTTATTGTTATTTGACTTCAATCAAATCATATAAAAATCAATCGATCAAAGCCTATCAACATGGAAAATACTCCTTTTGGCAAACCATGTGCTCAAAACGATACACGCAAGAGTGGTATCACCATAAACCTCCCCTCAGAGGCGTATCTTGACCTTTGTCATGCGCATCGCCTAGCATGAATAGATAAGAAAGATCTCCCATGCTCGCCACCACGATAGACTCCCAGTTCGACCAACGCTTAAAAGAGCTGGCCGAATGGATCGCCATCCCCAGCATCAGCGCGCTGCCGCAACACCGTGCCGATGTGTACCGGGCAGGCGAGTGGGCGGCATCCTACCTCCGCAATCTGGGTTTCCCCACGGTCGAGTTCACCGAAACCGAAGGCCTGCCGGTCATCTATGCCGAGCACTGCCCGCACGCAGGCAAACCCACCGTACTCTTCTACGGCCACGTCGATGTCCAACCGGCCGACCCGCTCGAACTCTGGCAATCACCACCGTTCGAGGCCACCATCCGCGACGGCAAACTTTTCGCCCGCGGCGCCAACGACGACAAAGGCCAATGCATGGTCTGGCTCGGCGCACTCCAAGCCCTAAAAACCATCCACGGAGAACTCCCCGTCAACGTGAAGGTGGTGCTGGAATCAGAAGAAGAAATCGGTGGCCACAGTATAGAAGCCTATGTCAAAGCCCACGCCGAACGCCTCAAATGCGACGCCGTGATCGTCTGCGACACCTCCATGTACAGCCCGCAGCACCCCTCCATCTGCACCAGCCTTCGCGGGATTGTTTATACCGAAGTCGAAGTGAAGGGCGGCAAAACCGACATGCACTCCGGCCACTACGGTGGCGTCGCGCCCAACCCGCTGCACGCCCTCACGCTGCTCATCAGCCGCTTAAAGGGTGAAGACGGACACATCAATATCCCCGAGCTCCAAGCCGCCATTCCAGCCGTAACCGACGACGAAAAAGCCTTCTGGGCTGCCGACCCCGTCAACTTTAATGCAGGGCTATACGAAGAAATGGCCGTCACGCAACTCTACGGAGAAAACGAGCACTCGCCCTACGCCCGCACCGGCCTGCGCCCCACTCTCGAGGTTCACGGCATCGTCGGCGGCTTTATGGGAGAGGGTTCGAAAACCGTAATTCCCGCCGAAGCCAAAGCCAAAATAAGCCTGCGTCTCCCCCCCGGCATGGCCCCGCAACCGGCTCTGGATGGCCTCAAAAAGGCTATCGAACAGCACATGCCTAAGGGCTACGCCCACACCGTTAAAACCCTCGGCATGGGGGCGGGGATGAACACCGACTGGAACAACCCCTACATGCTCAAGGCCCGCAAAGCCATGGCCACAGTGTATGGCAAAGAGCCCGCCCCCATGCGCATGGGCGGCTCGGTCCCCGTCTGCGCGGTGTTCGACAGCGTCCTCAAATCCCCCGTCCTCCTCGTCGGTTTCGGCCTGCCCGACGACGACCTCCACGCCCCCAACGAGAAATACTCCCTCGACCAACTGAAAAAAGGCATGAACACCATGGCCCTGCTGCTCCAAGCCATAGCAGAATAGAAAAGAGACCCAAAAGGGTCTCTTATTCAAAGAATGGTCGGGGAGATAGGATTCGAACCTACGACCCTCTGGTCCCAAACCAGATGCGCTACCAGGCTGCGCTACTCCCCGAGTGCGGCGTTTGTAATCGGAATTCCGCAAGGTGTCCAGCTTAAAGACGAGCTTTGGGCTTGGCAAATGCCTCCTTTTTGGGTATTCAGTTCTCGGAAGCGTGTCAGAGCGGTTTAATGTGCTGGTCTCGAAAACCGGTTGGGAGCAATCCCTCGGGGGTTCGAATCCCCCCGCTTCCGCCATGGTTTTTTAAAAGAAAATCCCCTCTTCGCCAGAAAGAGGGGATTTTCTTTTAAAACGGGAGACGTAGGGGATTTCACACTGCGCTTGCGCCGTTCGAAAAATGACCACGGAGGGATCATTTTCGGCAGAAGGCCAATCCCTGTATCTGGACAGCTTTGCAAGAGAATGCTACCAACACGCCATCGGAGGCGTGGCTGAGTGGTCGATAGCGGCGGTCTTGAAAACCGTTGAGCCGCAAGGTTCCGTGGGTTCGAATCCTACCGCCTCCGCCAGATTTTTAAGAAAAACCACATAAATCTGCGGTTTTCTTCAAATTCGAGGTGGTATTTTCGGTATCAGCCCACGTATCCCCCTGTCACCGCGGCACAACAGATTCTTGCAACAACCTTTCAAACTTACAAAAGTACGCCCATCCAAACGGCACACCCCTTGTGTTTCCATCAAGCTGTCTCCATATCGTGGAGTATGCCTAAAAGCCTTGCCCCCACGGTGACTTACCAGTCCCTCATACTCCGCCGCATGTCGGCGTTTATTCCTGCCTTGGTACTTATTTCCATGGGCCTCTATCTGGGTTGGAACATGTCCGGCGGCAGCGCAGGGCTGATAGAATCGCCTCTCAACATGGCGCTCTTCCTTGTATTTGCTATTCTTTTCAGCGTCCTGTCGTTTACGTCATGGGCCATGATTCTCGGCCTCATCCTCTGGTTTATCGGCCGCAACCGCACACCACTGGAGCGCGAGGCCCTTGCCATCGCGCCTGAAAACCTCACTCCCAGCGCCCTCACACGCACCGCCATTCTCATTCCGGCCTACCATGAAGACCCTCACGAGGTCTTCGCCCGCGTCCGCACCATGCGCGCCTCGCTGGCGGCTCTGCAACCCAAGGGCACAGCCTCCGATATCGACATTTTCATTCTCAGCGACAGCCAGCAATCCGCCGCGATTGATGAAGAGGCCACCACCTATACCTCGTTGCTGCACACGTTGAATGCCCACGGCCCCGCCGTTTTCTACCGCCGCCGTGCCGACAACACCGATTATAAAGTCGGCAATGTCAAAGAGTTCTGCACCCGCTGGGGCGGCGCTTACGACCATATGCTGGTGCTGGATGCCGACAGCCTCATGTCCGGCGAAACCATCCGCCGGATGATCGTGCTGATGGAGCGCCACCCGCGCATCGGCCTGCTGCAAACCTCGTTTATGCCGGTGGGGCGCGAAACCCTGTTCTGCCGCATCATGCAGTTCTCGGCCCGCCTGTACATGCTGCCCGCCGCTCTGGGGCTAGAGTTCTGGCAAGGCGCCAACGCCAACTTCTGGGGTCACAACGCCCTTATCCGCACCCGCGCGTTCCTCGAAACCTGCGGCCTTCCCACTTTGCCGGGCAAAGCCCCGCTTGGCGGCCGTATTCTCAGTCACGATATCGTCGAAGCCGCCCTTCTAGCCCGTGGCGGCTGGGAAGCCTGGCTGCTGCCGACCATTGAAGGCACTTACGAAGAACTGCCGACCAACATGATCGACTACATGCAGCGCGACCGCCGCTGGTGCGCCGGCAACCTGCAACACCAGCACTTTATCCGTGCCGACGGCATCCACTTCGTCAACCGCCTGCACATGACGCTCGGCATCATGTCTTACGCCACAGGCCCCATCTGGCTCGTATTCGTCGTGCTGTCCCTCGCGTCGCTACTCACGCAAACCGATGCCACCACCGTCGGCCTCGCCACCATGGGCTACGGAGCAGAGTCACAATACGGTAGCGCATTGTTCTACTTTACACTTTCGCTCTTGTTTGGCCCCAAACTGCTCACGCTCTTCATCGCCTTTGTCCAACCGCGCATCCGCCGTTCCTTCGGCGGGGGCCGCCGCATGCTAGAAAGCGCGCTGCTCGAGCAAGCCTTCGGTATGCTGCTGCAACCTGTCGCTATGTTGTTCTACACCACCTTCATCATCATGCCCTTGCTGGGCCGCGTAGTGAAATGGGAAGCCCAACCGCGATCCGAGCGCGGCATCGGCTGGAAGGAATCCTTCCAACGCCACCGCTACCACATGGCTTTCGCACTCCTGCTGGTCGCCGTTCTGGCCTTTATCCCGGATACATCCACCCGCGTCTGGCTCTCGCCCATCATTCTGAGCCTGCTGTTCAGCCCGGCATTTACGGTCTTTACCAGTCGTACCTCGCTAGGCTGTGCCATGCGCAACGCGGGGCTGTTCCTCACGCGGGATGAGCTCGCACCCTGCGCCACCCTGCAAACCCTCCAAACGCACCTCTCGCAGCCTCTGCTGCCCGTGGCTACGCGCAAGGAGTGGCTGTTGCCGGAAAACGCTCCCGCCATCATGCCCATCCAGCCGCTGCGCTACCCCAAGCGTTCCGCCAAACCGGTTCTGCTGGCATCGGTCTCGCCCGAGCACTCCTAGCAGTCTCACCGCCTTTAAAGCGTGCAATAACAACATATTGAATTCAAACATATGTTGCCGCTAACACGTATTTAAAGAGAAAAAACGGGCAGGGGGGCTTGAATTAATCGCAAAATCGCCAATACATCATGTCAAAGCGAAAGGAAGCGACAATGAAACCCCATATCCTTATGACAGGCCTGCTCCTGTCGGCCGGTATCACCAGCCAAGGCTTTGCTGTAGAGAAGAACTGCAAGATCTTCGAAAACGACATTGCCAAGCTCACCGAGCAACTTTCCAAGGAATCGAACGAGGACGCCAAGCAACAGCTGATTGCCACGTTCCTCTCTCAAAAACCCATGGCGGCCGAGTGCGTGCAAACCAGCACCGAGATCATGGCCAGCCTGAGCGGCATGAACACAATCGAACCAGCCGCTGGTCCGGAAGATGTCGCCGAGCCGGAAATTACACCGCTGCCGGAAACCGAGAACCCCAATCAGCTGAACGAGCAAGAGCCGACACCTCCGGCCGACGAAGAGATTAAAGTACCGGTAGAAGAAGAACCGGGTGTGGATGAACCACCCGTAGACGAAGAACCGATCGACGACTTGCCGCCTGAAGAACCAATCGACGACCTCCCTCCTGAAGAGCCTATCGACGATATGCCTCCGGTAGAAGATGTCATTGATCTGACACCCATGTTCCCAGTAACTCCTATAGGTCCCGGCGCTCCTATAGGCCCCGGAGGTCCTTTCTAGGCCTGCCTAAATCCTAAGCAAAGCGGTGGCATAAGTGCCACCGCTTTTCTCATTTTCAGCACTCCCTCTCTTGGCGAGCGAAACGGGACGAGGCAATACTTGTTTCGTTAAAGGAGTCACGACAATGAACAAGAATACGCGCCTGCTCGCCTGTACCGCTTTGCTGGCCAGCCTCGCCATCCCCGCCGGTTTTGCAGCAGAAGCTCCGGCCAAAGCCGCTATTGCCCCCATCACACTGGCGAAGGAAACCACCAAACAAAACACCGCAGCCGGCCGCCAATACGGCTCGTTTGTCGTGAAGAGCAAACTCGATGCCACCACCCAAAGCACCGACAACCTCTACGCGACAGAATCGAACCGCGACTCCGACACCTCGCTGCGCCTCAGCCCGACTGTCACCGCCGCCAGCAAGTGGAACAAGCACGCCCTTAACAGCTTTGCCACCGCCGAAATGGAACGCAATCTCGATAACACCGACGACGATGCCCAAACCTACGCCTTCGGCGCAGACGGCCGTTACGATATCTCCCGCACCAATAAACTGCGCGCCTACGGTAACTACCGTAAAACGGCAGAAGACCGTGGCCAGCCGGAATCCTTCAACAGCAGCGCCAAACCGACACTGATTCACACGGCCGTCGCAGGGGGCTCTTGGAACATGCGCATGGGCCAAACCGAAACCCGCCTTTCCACACAAGTGAAGGATATCGATTTCGAAAACGGTTACACCTCAAACGGCAGCCTGCGTAACAACAACCTGCGCGACCGTGTCGAGAGCGAAGGCACCGTACAAGTACTGCAAACGCTGGCCCCACGCCAAACCGCGTATGTGAAGCTGACCACCGACCACCGCAACTACGACGCTTCGGAGAGCGTAGCCCGCAATAACAGCGGCCTCGCTACCGCGATCGGCTTCAGCAGCAACTGGACGCCCACACTCTACTCCGATGTCTACGTCGGTACCCTCAACCGCGACTACAGCGGCAATCTGGAAGACGTCAGCAACCTCAACTACGGCGGCTCGCTTATCTGGGATGCAACCCAAGCCACCCAGCTCAGCCTGAACCTCGACCGCAGCATCGAAGAAACCACGCTTTCCAATAGCTCCGGCTTCCTGCAAACCTCGTTCACCGTCGGCGGTCAACACAAGCTGACCGACCGTATGCTGCTGGAAGCCTACGGCATCTTCCGCTCGGCCGATTATAACTCCAACACCGCAGCCGCCGCGCGGGATGACGAATACTACACCGCCCAACTCGGCGGTACGTACTTCGTCTCGCAAAACCTCAACCTGAAGGGCCAGTACCTGCACACCACGCGTAACAGCAACGCCACCGGCGGAGACTACGCGCGCAACACGGTCACCCTCACTGCAGGCCTTACGTTCTAAGCTCATGCGCACACGCAAAGGGGGCTCAGGCCCCCTTTGTGCTGGTAACAAGGTTAACCGCCACTTTTCTGCACCACCCCCAGCGCAAAAGGGCAGGGGTGCATACAGCAAGGGGTCGCCAACATGCGCCAGCCTGCTACCATGGGGTTATGAATCTCCGCCAAGCCACTCTCGCCGCCGTTACGCTTGCTTTAGCATCCTGCTCCAGCATGTCCGGCATGCACGCTAACAACCCCACGAATGAGAGCTTCAACCGCTTCTACGCCCAGCTCCGTAAAGAGGCGGAACGCAAAGGCCACAACCCCAAACTGCTCGACGCCGCCTTCGACGGCAACATCGCACCAATCCCACAGGTGTTAAAGTCCGAGAAGTCCCAGCCAGAAATCGTCCGCACCTTCGCCCAATACACCGGCAGTATGCTCTCGGCCGAGCGTATCGCCCGCGGCACCCAAAACCTGAAGGACCACATGCCAGAGCTGGAAAAAGCCTACGCCCGCACCGGCGTCTCGCCCAGCGTAGTGGTAGCCCTGTGGGGAATCGAAACCCGCTTCGGCGAAGTCCAAGGCACGCACCCCATTATCCCAGCCCTCGCCACACTCGCATGGCAGTCCCCGCGGTCGGATTACTTCCGTAAGGAAACCTTCGCGGCACTCGAGGTCGCTCAAAAAACCGGAAAAGAGCCAAGCGAGCTTCTCGGCAGCTGGGCAGGGGCCATGGGCCAGTGCCAGTTTATGCCCACCAGCTGGCTGGCGTACGGCACAGACGGCGACGACGACGGCATGGCCGATATCTGGGACAACGAAGCCGACGTCTTCGCTTCCGCCGCCACCTATCTTCACAAGCGCGGCTGGCAAAAGGGCCAACCATGGCGCTACCAGCTTGCCGCAGGCTTTAACGAGAAGGGGCTTAAGCTCAACACGCGCGGTCTATCCGAGCAAGAAACCTTATCCTTCTGGCAGCAGCGCGGCTTTAAAGTACCTGCCGGAGTCAACCTAACCGGCGGCACCAAACTGCGTTACTACAAACCGCAGGCAGAAGGCCCTGCCTACCTGCTCGGCCCTAACTTCAGCGTCATTTTGAGCTGGAACAACTCGTCGTACTTCGCATGGTCGGTGCTCTCGCTGGCCGAAACCATCGAAGCCGAAGCCAAAAACTAACCCAACCACACGCACATCCCCATGTCTCTCCTCCGCCTGTCCCTAGCTGTTGTCATCCCCGTCCTGCTCTCCGGTTGCAGCCAGATATACGTCGGCAACCACCTGCTGAAAAAAGCCGACGCCGACAAATGCTCGCCGGAAGGCGCACTCAAGGTCGGCAACCCGTATATTGTCGATGGGATCCGCTACGTACCGATGAACGAAAGCCTCGGCTATTCCGAAAAAGGCATCGCCAGCTGGTACGGACAAGACTTCCACGGCAAAGTCTCCGCCAACGGCGAGTGCTACAACATGTACGCCTTCACCGCCGCCCACAAAACGCTGCCATTGCCCACCGTGGCCCGCGTGACGAACTTGGAAAACGGCAAAAGCGTGGTGGTAAAGATCAACGACCGCGGCCCGTTCGTACGCGGCCGGATTATCGACCTCTCCTACGCCGCCGCCCAGTCATTGGACATGGCGCGCTCGGGCACCGCTCCCGTGCTGGTCGAGGCCATCGGCGGTCCGCACCACGTGGCAGGGGGCTACAAGGGCGGTTATTTCAAACCCTCAACCGACATGTCCAAAAACGACATCCGCGCCGAACGCCTCGCCAGCGTAGGTGTGGGTGGCGGTACCGAGGAAGAATCTCTCGCACCGTTGCCCAAGGCCGACCCAGCCCAACAGCGCAGCATGCAACCTCCCAAACCGGCAGTCTCACTTCCCAAACCACCGGCTTACGAAGACCGCGTCTTTACCGACACCAAACCGCTGAAGAAAACCTTCGTCTACGTCCAAATCGGTGCCTACAGCTCCGAGGCTAACGCAACCGAGCAAATGAAAAAGCTCTCGCAAACGTTCGAAACCGCCGCCCTCAGCCAGTTCGAAGCCGGTGGTAACACGTTGCTGCGTGTCCGCGCCGGGCCGTTCCATAGCGTGGCGGATGCCGACGCCGCACTGCAAAAAGCGGTAAGTGCAGGCTTTACCGAAGCCCAACTGAAGGTCGATGACTAATTCACAACCAACTGCCTAAACCTTGGCCTCCGTAAGGGGGCCTTTGTCTTGTCGTGCAGCGCATATCGTCCTAACCTAAGGCCCATGAAACGCGTCATTCTCTCACTTGTACTCGCCGCCACCGTCTCCACCAGCGTACTGGCCCAAACCGCAACCACCGTTCCGGCCGCAGCCGATGCATCGTCCACCGCGCCCGTTTCGCAATACACCAAGGCTTTGTACGTGTACCACCCGGATACCGGCACGGTGCTGGTGAACGACAACGGCGATATGTTGGCAGGCCCCGCCAGCCTCACCAAACTGATGACCCTCTACCTGACGTTTGAGGCCCTGAAGGAAAACCGTATCACCCTGCAAACGCCGGTAAACGTGTCGGAAAAAGCCTGGCGCACCCAAGGCAGCAAAATGTTTATCGAGGTCGGCAAGCCCGTGCCGGTAGAAATGCTCATCAAGGGCATCGCGATTGTCAGCGGTAACGACGCCTGCGTCGCCATCGCCGAGCAACTCGGCGGTACCGAAGAAGGCTTCGCCGAGATGATGAACAAGAAGGCGGCGGACTTGGACATGACCCACACCACCTTCCGCAACGCCTCCGGCATGCCGGACCCCGCGCAACGCACCACCGCGCACGATATCGCCATGCTGATGACCGCCATCTTCCGCGACTTCCCCGAGTACAAAAAGTATCTGGCGGAAGAGTCCTTCGTCTGGAACAACATCACCCAGCAAAACCGTAACGGCCTGCTGCACGCCGATGTCGGCATCGACGCCGGCAAAACCGGCCACACCGAAGAGAGCGGCTACCACTTGGCCTCCACCGCGGTACAAGGCGGAGAACGCCTCGTAGTCGTCGTGATGGGCACCAGCGGATTCTCCGAGCGCGAAGGCACCAGCCTGCAAGCCTACCGCACCATCTTCGCCAGCCATGCTACTAAGGAAATCTTCCGTGCGGGCGACCCCATCGTTACCGACGTACCCGTCTGGCACGGTAACGTGAGCAAGGTAAACCTGACCGTACCGGAGACCATGAAGGCCTACCTCAACCGCTCCGCCCCCGGCGAAGCCAAGGCCACGGTCAAATACGACAAACCGCTCGTAGCCCCGATTCCAGCCGACAAACCGGTAGGCGAAATCACCGTCACTCTCGGCAACGGCCAGCAGCTCACCAGCGCACTGGTGGTGCAGCAACCGGTCGAGCAAGCCGGCTTCGCAGGCCGCTTCCTGCAAACCCTCGGCAGCAAGTTCGGTTTCTAGGTAACCTATGGCGGAGCGGCACACTCTCGTCCCTGCGGTCCTTTTCGTACTCGAAAATCCGCAGGGCGAAGTGCTCCTCCACCTCCGCCAGAACACCGGCTTTGCCGATGGGTTCTGGAGCCTTCCCGGCGGCCACTTCGAGCCCAACGAGCACGTGCTGAATGTCATCAAGCGCGAAGCTCAAGAAGAACTGGGTGTGGCTGTAGAAGAAGAGGGCATCCACTTCATCGGCATGCATCACATTCGTCGGAAAGATGGCCTCGACGGTCTCAATCTTTACTACAAAATAACAAAATGGCAGGGCACACCCTCCAATACCGAGCCCGCTACCTGCGCAGGCATGCATTGGTTTGCTCTCAATAACCTGCCGGAGAACACGTTCCCCGAGTTCTTCGATGTTATTACACCCAAACCGCCGCACCTGTGCTTGGCAGGCACATTCCAACCCCGCTTGGGCCAGCCCCTTGCGGAAAAAAAGGTCTAACCCCCATGCCCTACATCGCACTGGAAGGCCCCGACGGCGCCGGTAAAACCACCCAAATGAAGGCGCTGGCCGACAGCTTCGCCCAAGCCGAACAAGAGTACATTCTGGTGCGCGAGCCGGGCGCGACCGACGTCGGCAAACAACTGCGGGAAATCCTTCTCACCGGCCACGCCGACAAACTCGACGGCGTCACCGAAGCTTTGCTGTTTAGCGCCGACCGCCGCCATACCATACGCACACTGGTGCGCCCAGCCTTGGCCGAAGGTAAATTCGTGCTGTCCGACCGTACCTATCTCACCACCTTGGTCTTCCAAGGCTACGGGCGCGGACTCAGTCTGGACATTTTGGAAACCCTGACCAACTTCGCCATCGAAGACACCCGCCCCGACCTCATGCTGGTGCTGGATGTCCCCGTCGAAGTGGGCTTAGGCCGCAAGGACCCGTTGTTTGCCGAAGGCTTGGCCGAAAGCCGCATGGAAAGCGTCGGCACAGATTTCCATACCAAAAACCGCGCCGGATACTTGGAGCAAGTGGCCAAACACCCCGACACCCACCAGCTCATCAACGCTGCCCAAACCCCGCAGCAGGTGCACGCCGCTATCCTCAGCACCATCAACCAGCGCTTCGGCACCAACCTTCAACCCGCCATTTAGGGGCGGAATACAAGGGCAGGGGGGCACAAGCCCCCCTTTCGCTTGCCCTCCCGAAAACATTGTCGTATACATAATATTCACTACTCTCATCTCGTTCAGAGAAGGAACATCCCATGAAAGGTAAGTTTATAGTCCTAGAGGGGATGAACGGCGCGGGTAAAACCACGCAAACCCCTCGTGTAACCCATCTTGTCCAGTCTCTCGGGCATAACGTCATGCAAGCGAAGGACCCCGAAAGCGGCCCGCTCGGTGCCTATCTGCGGCCTATCCTGAAGGACCCGCATTCCTACGCCAACGGCCTCTCGCGCCGCAGTGAGTTTCTACTCTTCGCCGCCATCAAGGTGGATATGATCGAACAGGTCATCCACCCCACGCTACAGAAGGGCACCTCACTCGTCAGCGACCGTTTCAACCTCGGCATCTTCGCCTATCAGGGCTACTCGCTTAAGTCGCCCGCCGATTGGATTGAGTGGCAGCAAATGGAAGACATGATGTTTCCAGTGCTGCGCCCCGCATGGCCCGACCTCACACTGCTACTGGATATCCCCGCCGAAGTTTCGCTGTCCCGTACCCGCACCAACCGTGGGGAGGGCCGCCGCTACGACGATTTGGAACTATCCGAAAAGCGACGTATCCGCGAAGGCTACCTCCACTACCGCGACCTGCCGAACGTCGTAGTCATCGACGGTAACCAGCCGGAAGATGACGTCTTCGCCGCCATCAAACCGCACGTAGAAAAACTCTTCGCCGCATAAACAACTCAAGGCTCCTTCCCATCAGGGGAGGAGCCTTGGTTGTTGGTATAAATGTCATATAAAATGTATACTTGACTTAAATCTACCATCTGCTATCGTGGTCAGTAACGGGGGCATTCGCGCCCCACGCTACCGTAATCAGTTACTTATCAACCCTTCCGGCGTCTCATCCATTCGAGAACAAGCCGAAGCACAGCAATCAAAAAGCCCAAAAAGGCCCAAGGTTGCTCCACTATCAGGTCGAGAAGCTGCTTCAGGAATTCCAGAAGCGCACCGACTATCGAGGCAGAGGTAGTTTCGTTTGGCATGTCTTTTCTTTCTTCAACATGTCTGACTGAGCCGCTGCACGGAGAACTTAAGGGGTCAGGTCCTTGGTTCTCCGTTTTTTTGTGCAGGTGTAGTCATCAGAAGGGTTCGGCGGCAAAACGCATAAAGCTTCGCGATTAGCGATTAAAATGCTCCGGTGCGTCACTCTACGCAACCAGCATGGAGCGTCTCAAACCGGCTTCAAGCAACACATACCGGTTATTTCATAAATGATGCACACCCTTCCAAAAGTATCTCTTATACGAGAGACTCAGCCCTACCCGCCTCTCGTATAAGAGAGACGTCCGCCCCTTGAATTTTTCCCCCGCCGCTCTACCTGCCAACCGCATATCCTGCTATTCTGGCGCCATGTTTACGTCACTCATCGGCCACCACTCCGCCCAAGCCCAGCTTGCCAAGTTGCTGGAGTCCGGCCGTTTCCCCCACGCCATCCTCCTGCACGGCCCGCAAGGCATCGGCAAACGCGTGCTGGCGGAAAATCTGGCCCTCCGCCTCATCTGCGGCCCGGCCGAGGCAGCCAGCACCGAGGTCGACATGTTCGGCGCCCCCGTGAACGCGGCACCCGAGCAGGGGCCCTTGGCCTTTAACCAATCCAGCCCCGTCTGGGCCCAAATCCAAGCCGAAAGCTGCCCAGACTATTATGTGCTGCAACCGGACGACGGCAAAAAATCCATCGGCATCAAGCAGGTACAAACGCTGTTAGAAAACCTCCTCCGCACCGCCGACACCGCCCGTACGGTGACTGTCGATAGCTTGGAAGACCTTACCACCGAAGCCGCCAACACACTGCTTAAAACGCTGGAAGAACCGCGCCCGGGCATCTTCTTCATCCTCATCGCCCACCAGCTTTCGGCAACCCTGCCCACCATCCGCAGCCGCTGCCGCCTCATGCCTTTGCTGCCGCTGTCTACGGAAGAAACGCGCGAAGTGTTGAAAGAGCAGGGGGCGGACGTCTCCCTCACCACCGTCGCCTCCGGCTGCCCGGGCACCGTCATCGGCAACGCCGCCAAAGCGCGGGCCGAGGCTCTTATCGCTCTGCAATCCGGCCAAAAACCAAGCCTCGCCACACCTAACTACATTTCCATTCTCATGCAGCATCTGGCCCAACACCAAACTAGCCTGCCGCATGCCGAGGCCTATTTCAAACTCGCCGCCTTGCAGAGAGACGCCGCCGACAAAAACATCACCCCCGCACTGGTAAACGAAACCGCGCAAACCATCTACGAGAATATTAAGTAATCATGATTGATAGTCATACGCATTTGATGCACAGCCGCTTCCAAACAGAAGAACCGGCTCTTTCCACCGCGCAACTCATCAGCACCGCCACCGCCGCTGGGGTACAGCAAATGGTCAACATCGCCTGCCGCCGTGCCGAGTGGATGCCCTCCTTACACATCTGCCAAACCCACCCGGAAGTCTTCATGGCCGCCGGTATCCACCCGCAAGACGTAGCCGAAGAAGACCTAATCAAACTCGACGAACTCCTCGCCATTGCCGAGCACCCAAAGGTCGTCGCACTAGGCGAAACGGGGCTGGATTACTTCTACGAAAACTCTCCCAAATCCCAACAGCACGCCAGCTTCCACACGCATTTGGAAGCCTGCACTAAAACAGGCCTTCCCGCCGTCATCCACACCCGAGACGCCGAAGCCGACACCATCGCCATTTTAAAGGAACACCCCAAAGCCCCCTTCGTCCTCCACTGCTTTACCGGCACCGAATGGCTGGCCGAGCAGGGGATTGCTCTAGGCGGCTACATCTCCTTCAGCGGCATCCTCACCTTTAAAAAGTCGAACGAGCTGCGCGATATCGCCTCCAAACTCCCGCGCGACAAAGTGCTGATCGAAACCGACGCCCCGTACTTGGCGCCAGACCCCTTCCGCGGCAAACGCAACGCCCCACACCTGCTGCCGCACACCTGCATGACCCTCGCCAAAGTGTGGCAGTGCAGCACGGAGGAGGCCGCCAAAATCACCGCCGACAACACACGCCGCCTGTTCAGCCGCATGGCAGTCCTGTAAAGTAAGACCATTATGGCTCCCGAGAATCCCAATTCCAAAAAAGCACCACCCAAAGGTCTGGGGGGGTTCTTTAAGCAGCTGACCGACTCCATCGACGACGTCGTGAACGAGGTCAAGTCGGACATCAAGGCGATGACCCCGCCCAGCGATACGGAAGACGGTAAAAAAGCCGCGCAACTCGCCGCCAAACACAACGCCACCATGGGCATCGTCTTCGGCTCCAAAGCCGGAGTAGGGGAGGAAATCATCGATTCCGACGTGCCCCCCCTGCCGCCAGAGCCCGACGCCAATCGGCCGGAAGCCCCCAGCAAACCGCAACCCTTGGGCCTGCCACCGGGTAATTTGTGGGAGGCACTCACCCATCCGCAATTCTCCACCCGCATGCGCACAGATGCCTGCTACCACGCGCTGACTATGGCGGATATCGAAGGCTACCGCCGCGCCGTCGCCGCCGAATCTGCGGCACCCTTCACCATGGGCATCGTCGGTATCGTCCTGCAAGCACCACTCGAGGAAGAATTGGAAGAAGGGGGCTCGGTCGTCGCCGAAGACATGCTGCTCCTCACGCTGCTTAAGGCGCTGGATGAACCCCGCGTCTACGGCGCCATCGGCGCAGGCCCGCGCCAAGTGTGGCCGAGCATGGATGCCCTCGACGAAGCACTCACAAATCTGCTCAACAGCAACCCGAAACTGATTGCCCTTGGGCCTATCGGTATCGACGAACCCTTCGCACCGTATAAGCTGGAAGCGCAAAAAGAACAGCTCGCGGTGCAGCTGGATATCGCCGCCGACTTCGGCTTGCCGGTCATCCTCACCCACCGCCAAAGCCTGCAACACATGGCAGATGTTCTGGCCCAAGCCGAACAGCTGCCTCAGCTTATCTGGCTGGATGTAATTGCGAACGAGGAAGAAGCCGCACTCATCGCCAAGTACACCATGTTTACCGCTCTACGACCCGAAATCACGACGCCCGACTTCCCCCAATCACACTTCTACCGCAACGTGCCTCCTGAAAAACGCCTACTCGCCTCCGGCAGCGCATTGGTCGCCCCGCACGGTTTCTCCGGCCACTTCAACCAACCGAAGTTCCTGAAAAATACGATAGAGTCCGCCACGCGCATGCTGTTCGCACCGGAGAGGGATCTCACCTTCAGCACCAACGCCAACCTCGCAAAACTCTTCCAAACCAAAGGTTAAAATACCAAAAAAACAGGAAAGGGGGCCTATGCCCCCTTTGACCTTTCCCAGCCTTACACAACGCTGGGGTCTTTGCGTGTTTTCCAAAGCGAGAACACAATCCCACTCGTCAGAATGGCAAAGGTAATGCTCAGGCTCCACAGCGGCGGGAATTTCTCCCAACCCAACGCCAACGCCACAAAGGCCTTACCACCGATAAAGATAAGCAGAATCGAAAGCGCATACTTCAAATACTCAAACCGGTGCACCATCGCTGCCAGCGCAAAGTACAGCGCACGCAGGCCCAAAATGGCGAATATGTTCGAGGTATAAACAAGGAAGGGGTCGGTCGTGATCAGGAAAATCGCCGGCACGCTGTCCACAGCAAAAATCACGTCAGCCACTTCAATCAGTATCAGCGCCAGCATAAGCGGCGTCATGTAACGCACTACCTTGCCGGTGGCAGGGTCAGTCTTTTTCACAAAAAACGCTTCACCATGCAGTTGCTCAGTCACACGGAAGCGCTTTTTCACAAACAGCAGCAGGGGGTTCTTGGCCATATCCGGCTCACTATCACCCACAAACAGCATCTTCACACCGGTCGCAATAAGGAAGGCCGCAAACAGGTACAAAATCCAGCCAAAGTTCTCAACCAACGGCGCCCCGATACCAATCATAATCGCGCGCAATACAATCACGCCCAATATACCCCAAAACAGCACGCGGTGCTGGTACAGGCGCGGTATCGCAAAAAACCCGAATATCATGGCAATCACGAACACGTTATCCATCGCCAGGGTTTTTTCCACGGCAAAACCGGTCAGGTATTCCATGCCGCTTTGCGCGCCCATGTACCACCACACCCATGCGCCAAACGCCACCCCCACGGTTATATAACCCGCCGAAAGCACAAGGCTTTCCTTAATATCCACCTCATGTGTCTTGCGGTGTAACACACCAAGGTCAAACGCAAGCAGCGCCAGCACAATCGCTATAAACGCACACCACATCCAAGCAGGTTTACCTAAAAACTCTGCCAGTAAAAGCCCGTCAAAAAGCTCCATCAAAGCCTCATATCATTTGTTGTATAGTTAGGAAGTTATCCGACATCACGTTTCAAAAAACTGAACCGCCAGAGGGGCCCGGATTGCAAACATCTTAAAACCAACACACAAAAAATCAAGCCGAATCGGAGCGCAACCGCGCAGCTAAAAAACAGGAAAGGGGGCCAATGCCCCCAAATCCGTGCTTCGGTAAAAGCAGAGTCATTACACCAAGTAATTACGCGTTGCGACGACTCCGGTCGACAACCTTTTCGACTTGCTCTTTAACTTCACCTTTGGCTTGCTGCACATGGCCTTTGGCTTCTTGTGCCAAACCATTGGCGCGCATCTCATTATCATCAAGTGCTTTGCCTACGGCCTGACGCGCTTTACCGGCAAACTCATTGGCATTACCGCGAATCTTATCCGACGTGCTGCTCGTGTTGTCCCAAGATTGCTTCATCGTTATTCTCCTTAGTAGAAGAGGCATGATTGCCTCTGCAGGGAAGTAACCCCAAACATCCTCAATCGTTCCCAAACGTAAACAGAGAAGGAGCCATCCTGAGGCGCACGAACGCTTTGCCGTCCACATCTGTATTTAACATAATATATATTATGCGAACTAATGATGAATCAATAACTTGTGGGGGCCAAATCCTTAGAACTTCCGCAACGCCGCTGTAGCCTTAGTGTCTACCGCTTCGCTATGGTCGTTTTTCGTTGCTTGCCCTTATACCTTTTCAATGGGTTAACTAAAAAGGCCCAGCTTCATCTGCCGGTGCCTGCGTGTCTACCGCTTGTTTCTGGCGGCTGAGTTTAGGACGCTCCCAAACAATGTCGAAAACGCCTCCTGCTGCGTCGGCCGGAAAAGCCGTCACGTTAATCGGTGCATCGAAGTCGGGACTGTCGAGAGTGATGGAAAGAAACTCGGGACACTTGGGAGAGGTCTTCTTCCATGCGTTCCCCAGTTGATAAGCTCCGGCCCCCTCGTTTGCCCACACCGAGTAGTCGGGCGCGTTCTGGCTACGATTGGTTTCAGGGCGAAGCTGAAGGTTTGCACGCAACTGACGACACGCGATTTTGCCGGTGAACGGCGCGTTGTTGTTAGTTGCATCTTTGGTGAGTTGGCCAAATTTCATGGCGTTATGTCCTTTGTTCGTTTGTTGTCGGCGCGCGTCGCGCAGAGAAAGGGCCCTGTGTTTCCCCAGTGCGGCCCGCTAAAGCCTGCCCCCTCCCCGCGCCCGTTTTAACAGGTTGGCGGGGTGGAGCTAGCACTGGTGCAAACCCGACAAGGTAGCCTTTCAAACGCCCTTGCCGGTAAAGCGATTACATGGTGTGGGCCATTCGGTGCTTTTGTCAAGAGGTGGGCGGTCTAAGAAAACTCGCGGATTTGCGCCAAGTTCCAGCGCAGGTGTCTAAAAAATAGACGGGTATGTGTCGGTTATGCCGCAAAGCGTTTGGCGAGCCAGCGCGAAGCCAGTTCAACCAAGGCCATAACGATAACGCCGATAAGCATTTCTTGGCTGCTGGCGCCGGTTACATTGGTAACTACGCCGGTAGCTTCGTTCGCCGTAGCACCTACCACCAAGCCGCTTTGGGCGAGCTTATATGCAAGCTTAATCATTTCTTTTTAGCCTTTGTTTTAGTTGTGTTTTCCTGCTGGATAGTGAGTTGCAAAACCTGTACGCGCAGCATGAGGATTTCGCGGGATACCCACGCCATCCAGCCCACGGCTACGGTCATGAATCCACCGGCCAGCAATTCCATTAGCGGCGAGCCTTACGGCGCTTTTTGGATGCCTTTACAACGCTGCCGCCTTTGGACAGCTTGTAACCCTTTTTAATGCGCCCGCTGGCGGTACGCCCTTTCGCTTTAGCCATGTTTTCGGCCCTTTCGTTTGTAGTTTTTGACCAACATCCAGCCTCCGAGCACGATGGTCAGAAAAGTGAGCCACGAGAGCGTTTTGCCTACGAAGCTGAGGGGATAAGGGGGTAAATCGGGATTAGCTGGCTCAAGCATCACGCGCCACCAATCCTTGACCTCTAACCAGATGTACGTGGCCCACGGCACGACTGTCGGCTCGACGGGCACTTCATACAGAATGTTAGCCATAGAACGCGGCCTTTTTGGCGCGGTACTTCTGCCAGTGGTTAAGCGTCATGCTGGTGCCGGTGTTGGAGGCTGCCCAGCCTGGTCCGCCATTGTAAGCCCGCACAATCCACTCTTCACTGCGGGTGATACCGCCAAACCGGCGCAACCAGTTCACATAGGCGGCGCCGTAGTAAATGCTGGTTTCTGGCTTGGTGAGGTTGGCCACTGTAGCGGCACCGTAAGCGCGCTTGCCAAGGTCTTTGTAAATCCATGCCGCCGTGCTGATAAGCAGTTGCATCAGGCCATAAGACACGTCGCGGACTTCGCCGCGGGAGTTGTACTCTTTGCGCTGAGCGTTGGGCTTAAATTCGCTCTCAATCGCGCACATGGTTACCAACATGCGCCAGTCGACGCTGGGGAAATACAGCGATGTGATTTTCTTAGCCATCGCCTCAGCTTGTGCCCGAGTGACCGTGGCGTTTGAGGAGAGAGAGTTTTCTACTTGCATTATGGTGGCCTGCGATAAGGGTGCTTTGGTGGAAGTGGTGGGCTTAGACGCGGTTTTGACCGGCGTAATCAGCCCAATAGAGAGAAAGAGGTTGGTGAAAAAATTCATCTTACACCTCCGCGTGCATGCGGTATTCGCGGGTAGAGGTGCGCTTTTCGATGCTCTCCGGCCACAGGTTATAAAGGTCTTGCAGGCTGGTGACGGCATCCACCGGCAGGGCGTCAATTTCTGCCTTTACCTGCGAAACGTCACGTTGACCGAATGCATCAGGTTGAATGCGTTGAAGCGCCTTGGCCACCATCAGGGCTTTGTGAGCCTCTTTGGCTTTTTCCAAGTCTACATCGACGGTTTCGGTCGGATTTGCATCCGTCCACGCATTTCGCCAGTTGCGGCTTGCTGGCAGCGCGGAAACATCCACAATTCGCCACGTAAGGCCTTGTGGCACATCCTTTGCTGCCAGTTCTTCAATCGTCTTGACGTTGCCTTCTTCATCCGGCGCAAACCATTCCGGCGCCGGTAGAATGACGCTCACGCTACCTTCTGTGTTGGTGTAAACAATACGTTGATTCATCTTACATTCTCCCCATCACTGAAACACAAACATGCGTAAGGTCGGCACCTGCCCCAACCCATCGCGTACCAATCTTGCAAGAGTTCGTCGCCAATCCGGCGTTATCCAGTTCCACCGTGCACTCGTTACGCGCGTTTGCGCCGGTATCGTTTCCACCCATACCGGCCACGCTGTAGTTGGCACTGGTGAATGAGTTATTGAAGTTGAGGGAATACATTCCCACGCCGTTATCTGTGATGCTGCTCACATTGTAGCTGTCACGGATTGCCACTGTGCCGGTGCCGTTGAAGTTCACCCATGCGCCTACGGTTGTAGGTGAGAAACGCAAAGCAGAAGCGCGCACAAACGTATCTTGCGCTCCCAATTCCGTAGCCACCTGACTATCCGTGGCGCAGTAAGCTATGCCTCGGTTCGAGATGCTAGCATTAAAAATGGCGGTTGATTGGCGTGCCATTAGAACTGCACCAGCACTGTTGGGCTTGAGGTACCAGAAGCCGTATAGCCCCAAATTTCCGCCGTAGTATCAATATCGAGACTACAGAGAGGTCCAACATAGTGACCATCGGTAACTACATTTGTGCTCGTGATGAAAAAACCATTAGCAGAGCTTGTATTGGTTATCGTTACCTTTTTACGTGTCGGATCAGCAGGCAAAATCAAGCCCCCTGTGGTGCCAACAGTGGGACGTGAGGTCTGAAAACTGCTGCTAGGCTTTTCCAAAACCATAACGGTGTTGGCGATACTATCAATCGTTCCGCGCTGCTGGCGCACATACTCAAATTGAACCGGCGCAGGGTCCAGAATCAGAACCAGAACGTCAATCCATTGCCCCGGCTGTGCCGCCCACGTGAGAGACAGTTGCTCAAAAATAATCGGAGTAGCCAACCAGTCACGGTTTTGCAGCGGCAGGCTGCCAGTGCCTTGCAGGTTGGAACCCTTGGCCTCAACATAAATCGTCACGGCCTCGGCGCTAGAACCGACAATCATAACCTTGTTGCCGAAGGTATCGACCCGCTTGTTCACCGTATCGGTATCCAAGTACCAGCGGTCGATTATGGCGCGATATTGATTCATTATGCTTTTTTCCAGTTGATGTATGTTTTAGTGAGAAGAAACAGCACGGCAGCGGCTCCTATAGCGCGCAGCCATGGCAAAACCTTCTCAAAGTAGGCTGTTTCCTGTTTCTGTTTGATTTCGCCGTATTCCTTAATGGCCCCTATGAGGTCGTTTGCGCTCTTGGCTGTGGCCTGTGTCGCGGCATCCGTAGACGCCACTTGCATCAGTCCCAGCTTTTCCAGCACGGCAGTCAGGCCGCTTAAATCCATCAGGTTCTGAACCGTAACCTCAACCCCCACTTCCGTGGTGTTGGCAGCCTGTTGCTGAACCGTAGTTTTTCCGCCGCCAAAAAGCCCGCTCAAAAATCCCATTTAAAACATCTTTTTCAGATATTTAAGGAAGTACGCCGCAGCAATCAGCAGCGCAGCCAAGGCCAAAATGTTGGGCATCGTCACCTTGTCCAGTGCCGTCTCCTTCTTCTTGAAAAGAGAGAAGAAATTACCCGCGAAAATGCCACTGATGAACTGCCAACGCGTGGCTAACCCCCAGAGGGCTGTAAGTGCGGGAACGGCAATGGCCCAAGGCATGACGTTACTTCTTCCAAATGAAGTAACCGACAACCGCCAGAACAACGGCGCCGATGATGTACATCATGTTCTGGTTGGCAGTGTAGCCCGTGGAAACAGGGGCCACAGTGTCACCGCCACCCACACCACCGGCTGCATTGCCAAGGGCATAATCGGAATAGCTAGGCGCGGAATCCTGCCCCATGCCGCCACCGGTTGCCGTAGTCGTTAGCGGCGCCGTGATGGGGCTGGTGGTCGGATTGTTGCTGATGCCGGAAATGTTTGCCGAAATAATCGCACTCGCGCTGTTGCTTGCAGACTGGCTTACTTTTGTACCACCGCTTCCTCCACCTAGTAGACCGGCCATTGCGCCTAAAGTCATAGGGTCCATTTAGCGACCCTTCCACAGTTTGCGGGCTTCATTCAGAACGGCCAGACCGGCAAGTGCCATGGCTGCGAAAAACGCAACTTTGGCAAACTTGTACACGTTGTCCTTGCTGGCGTTCTGACGCTCAAGCTCTGCCTGTGCGGCAAGACGCTCCGCCTCGGCGCGGGCTTGGTTGGTGCTTGCCTCAAGCTCCTGTTGGCGGTAGGCAAGTCCCCACTCCACCCCTTTAGTCAGGATGCCGCCAGCGCTCTCCGCGATTGAATCCAAAATGCTCATAGCATTCTCCAAATTTGGGGAAGGCGGGCGGTTGCCCCCTTCCCGATGTTTTGCCTGTTAGAAGGCGGAACGCACCGTGTCGGTAATAGCGCGGATGAACGGGCTATTAGCGTTGGTGACTGCCGGAACTTCCAAGGAAAGTTCGTTTGCAGTGGTCGAACGGATGTTTTCAACCAAGCTACCGAACTTCAGGAAGTTGAAGTCGATGACGCCAGCGGTCAGGCTTGCATCACGGCGGCGCTGGATGGTCTCACCACGGAAGGCACGCACAACGTCACGTTGATAGGTGTTGTTATCCGCACTGGACTTAACAGCCGCTTCCTTGGTGTGGTCGATAACCGTGGCATCGCCCTGCGTCATGTTGTTCAGGGTCGAGCGGGCCATGAGAGTAACCTTGCGGTAGCTCTCGTTTTTCGGCAGCTTGTCGAGAACAAATGCGTCATTCGATTGGTTGACCGGATAGTCGATTTTGCGCAGGGAGCGCTCTACGGCTACCTTTTTGATTGCGGCACGGGCCTCGGCGTCGACGCGGAATTCGTCAAACGACACGCGCACGGTAGCGGTGACGGCAGACAGACCGGCGACAGTACCGAAGAAAGTACCGGCTGCGGTAGGCACGTTGTAGGTGATGCGCACGCTTACGTCTTGGGTCTCGGTTTGGAGAATACCATCGTCAGGGCGTTGGCCATCTTCAAGGTAGAAGGGCAAGCGCAGGGTTTGACGGGCGGTGGTGGTGGCATTCACGCCGCCAGCCAAGGCCACGTTGTCACCAATGTAGCCGCCAAACTTACCGAACATGTCCCACAGGTCTTGGCCCGATACGTCGATGATGGTCTTGGCGTTGGAGGTGAACACTTCCAAGCGGGCAATCAGGTTGGAGACGCCTGCCGGATGCGGGTTCAGGGTTGCGGTGGTGGTGGTCAGGCCAACGTCGATTTGGAAAATCAGTTCGTTAATCAGACGACCGGCAGGCAGCTGGAAAGTCTCCTGAAGCTGGCCTGCGCTGTAAGTCAGGGTTTTCGCCACCTGACGGGCAAGTGTACGAATCATTATGCACTCATGCCAAACATGGTTTTGATTTTGGCGACGGCGGCGCTAACCAGCGGCACCATCACGACGACACCAACCGCAGTCCATGCGGCGGTTTTGAGGCCAGAAGTGACCTCGGCTTTGCTAATAAGTTTAGCCATTGCGATTCCTTTTGTTGCGTTCCTCTGGCCCCCGCCGTTGGATACGCCCCTAGGATTCGCCGTTTCGGTTTTCTGGCGAACCCAGCAAACCGCCCAGTAAAACGCCCCCTATTTAGGGAGCGGTACGGTCACAAGCTGAATGCCTTCCGGTGTTAGGTAAAAGCACTGTAGGCGCGGCAATTGAAGAATGGCCTCCCATGCGGGGCGCCCGTTCCACATGTGCCGGTTGTAGATTTCCCAGACCTCTTTTGCATGTTCGACATTGGCCAACCTGAAACAGTAACACCGGCCACAGTTCCAGCGTATGGCAGGGTCCACCCCTGTCACAAACTGCGATATGGCAAACACCGTGTAGCCACGGTGACGGCCAGTTGTGCCGAGGTCACGGATATTCACATGATGGTTTTTCTGTGTCATGCGCAGGGTGCGCGCTTCGTCGATAAATACGAAGCTGCCATGGTTGGCAGAGTCGGCCAGAAGTGCCTCTAGCTGGTCGGCGTTATATGCCTGCAAGGCCCCTTTCGGCCATCCGGCTTCCCCGTTAGGATTGAAAACTATCATCCGCTGCCGGTGGGCTGCCAGATTTTTGGCAACCCCCTTGGCAACGGTCGACTTTCCCATGCCGGACATACCGTAAAGGGCGTAGTGGCTAAACTCCGCCATTTTCGATTGCAGCCGCTTTTTTAGCCTTACGCTTCGCGGCTGATTGCTTGCCGAGTTCCCGCATTCGAGCCTTTCGGGCTGCCGCCGCTTCGTCCTGTGACGGGGTTTCCTGTGCGAGTGGCTTTTCCACCGGCGCGCTTTCGGCTTGAGCTTGTTTGCGCGGCCATAGGTAGACCGTCAGGGCCGTGAGCGCTGCCACGCACCCCATGGCGATGTTGAGTTGGGTTTTTGTCATTGGATTCCCCTTGGTTGAAGATGGTTTTGAATTGCGTGAAACAACGCTCCACGGTTTTCGGTATTGCCGTGAGAGTGCGCGTTACCGATTGCACGCCCTTGGCCATTCCGGCTGCATACGCCGCCGCCAGAAACATCGGATACAGGCCTATGAGAAGGCCTAACAGAAAGAGGCTCACTCAGTCCCCTCCCCGTTCGTTTTGAGAATCTTCATAGCCACCACGGCAATCATCGGCACCACACACACCCCTAAAATGGCGATGTACACCATGCGGTTCAGGTGACGGCTTGCCAGTCCAAAAACCTCCGAAAGAATATCGCCAAGGGTGTCACTGGTATCGTTATCCAGCCCCTCCCCCGTCGCCGTCTTGAGGCTCATATTGATGGAACGCGCGGCAACACGCCCATGGCGTTGGCTGGTGGTATCGTCGTAAAGCACGGGTTGCGCCGGTACTGGCTCGGCCATCGGCTTAATCGCCACCGGAGCAACGGCGGCGGCTGTTACCTCTGGGGCGTTAATCAGCACATCATCCGCAATTTGTGCGGGGTTAAGCTGCGATGTCATGTTGCTTGGCCTTCTCTTGTTTGAACATGAAAAACAGCTTAAAGGCTGCGGTCACAGGTTTACTAATCCGGCCATGACGCTCGAAGTGCTTACGCACATCATCCGGCTCTATCAGCGTATCGGTCAGTAGAAGAATCTGGCGGCACGCCTCCCGCAACGTGATGCGGTGACGTTTCAGCAGCGTGTTAAGTTGAAGTTCGTCCATATCGCTTCCTTTCAACGCTACGTTAAGCCGTTGCCTGAACGTCAGGCCACCCCGTAAACCGCCCCGTTAAAAGCGCGTATCGGTCGGCGGATTTCTGCCATTTTCTCTCAAAGCCTTTTGACTTTTCCTCCGCAACGTACTTTGCATCGCTGGCAACGGCGTCGATAAAGTCCGAAAATTCGTTCAATTCAACGCCGCACACGTTGGCGTAACTGATGAAAAGCCCTCGGGTCAGTTTGGTGAAGATTTCAGCGTACCGCTTCCGTTCCTCTACGATAATCCGAACGCCCTCCACACCCTTTATACAATCCTCCCAACGGGAGCGAAGCCACGTTAAGGCCGCGTTCCAAACGGGATGATAGCCACGTTGGGTCACGTTGGCGCGACGTAGCAGCAACGGGTCACACAGGCGAATCTTGAGCAAGGTAGCGTGGAGAATCGCGGGAAGCTTTTCCTCTAAGTCGGCCCAAGTCGTTACCCCTACCCGTTCCTTAAGGTACTTTTTACCGGCGCGGACTTCCAACCGGTAAACCTGTGTCCCCTCCCCCACCTTCCATATCTGCCACCAGTAGGCCTTGCCACGGGCCTTCACCTCGGCGGTCTTGTTGTAGACCGTCACCTGCCGCCCCGGCATTTTGCCGATGGTCAGGGTTTCGACCTTGCGCGCGCGGCTGGCTATGCAGGTTATAGCGGTTTCATCCTCCGTCACCTTCATTTTCGCATCGTGTTCCCGCACGCCGCTGTTGACGTGGGCCACCACCAGCGAAGGATCGATTTCGAATTCGGCCGGCGCGGTAAAATCAAAGGCGAAGTCCACGCGGCCAATGCTCTCGGATTCCACAAATGCCCCGAATTCCTTAAGGCGAGCGTAAAGGCGGGCTTTTGCGCCTTCATAGCCGAGGGTGGCCAGCATGGCGCTTTTGCAGCTAACCCGAATATTCCAGTCGATGGTGTCAGACCGTTTGAGAAACCATGTTTCCCCATCGGGGCCAGTATCCACGCGGTAGGCATAACCACCCTTGGCGCCGGTTTCGGCTACGTGTACCGAAAGGCGTGGGCTGATTTGCACCAGCGCATCTTGACGGCTGCGGACTGCCTCAGTTTTGCCCCGTTCGAGGGCCTCCAAAACGCTCGGCGGCATGGTGCCGCAGAAACTCACGTCAAGCCCGTCATATCCGGCTCGAAGGATTTTGATGTTTTCCATTATTTTTCAATCTCTGATGTAAATACAGGGGGGGGTGTTACAGGAACCCCCCCACCCCTCCGACTAGAAGCCGTAAACCCATCCAACAAACTGTGCGCCGACGATTACAACCTTAATGAAACCGCCAAATAACAGCATAATGAGGACAATCAGCGCGGCGCATACTAAGCACGCCAACGCGAACAGAATCAGCCGACCTAGAAACTGATTCAGGCTTGCTGCAGAACGATTTACACCGCTCCCACTCATGAGGCCCATCAGACCGCCTCCCCTTGGCAGATTACCTCACGGTAATGGCTGCCAGTTCCCCCACACGCGTCACAGTTGGCGAGCTTGAATCCTTCCAAACGGTGCAAATCCCTCCAATCATGGAAAAATGGCTCGGCTCTTCCGTTGCGCCATAGCAACGTGCCCGCACCTGAACAATGCGGGCACGGGCCTTCTTTAATGGTGGTACGGGTAAGGCTCTTAATATCCTGTTGGATGAGCGTTTTGGCCATACGGGCGAGCCGTACAGCAGTTATATCGACTATGTTTGACATGGTTACTATCCTGTTTTTTTAGCAGCGCAAAACGGCGCCCACTTGACGCAAAGAACAGAACGGCCCACATTGGCGTTGCTGACTGACCCTGTCCTTGGGCGTCGGTGTTTGATTAGGCTTCCGTGGTGCGCTAACACCGATACGGAAGCCTTTTTGTTATGCGGCCTTGCGCCGCTGTTTCCCCTTCCCGCCGAAGGTGCCGTGTTGGTCCATCAGCAGCTTCTGGCGTTCGTTACGGGATACAGACGGCAGGCCTTTAGGCACTGGCAGTTCCAAACCATCTTCAAGGCGGGTGAGAATCACGGTCACAAGCCACGTGCGGACCGGCTGGGGCACTTTCAAAGCCCCGCGCTCCATACGGCTAACATCCTCCTGCTTAATCGCCTTCCCTGTCTGACGCGACACTTCGCGGGCCAGTTCGGCTTGCGTCATGCGGTGCAGATGCCACCGAACGGCATAGACCATAAAGCCCCAACTGAGGCTCGGATACTTGTCGTTATGATGGCTATAAAGGGGTTCGATACGCCCCATAAACTCCTGCGGACGGGAGCTTACGGGCTGGGGGATGCGGTGTGTGGCCATGTTTTCTCCTTGTAAAGAAAAGCATTGGCCCCCTAGTTTGATTTTTCAAGAATTGCATACACTATATCAGGTTATATATTATGCGAAGTAAGTAACAGAATTGAGGGGGCTCTAAACCAAACCTTGACCCCACACCGCAAACCTCGCATAACCATAGCCCATGAACACCGTTCCCACCACTACCGAGCTCGCACACACAAACCCCGTCACTACTTGGAAGACCGTCGCATTCCAAGGCGTCGCCGGTGCCTACGCACACATCGCCGCGCAACAATCCGTGCCCCACGCTACTCCTATTCCGTGCGAATCCTTCGCCGCCGCCATAAAGTTAGTCGAGTCCGGCCAAGCCGACGGCGCCGTCCTGCCGGTGGAAAACTCTACCATGGGCCGCATTGCCGACATTCACGCCCTCCTCCCCCACACCCCCCTGAAAATCGTTGGCGAAACCTACCTCGCCATCAACCACTGCCTGATAGGCCTAAAAGGCTCAGAAATCAGCCAAATTCAACGCGTTTACAGCCAATCTCCCGCCATCCAGCAGTGCATAAACACCCTCAATTCCATGGGATTAGCCCACGAAAACTACATCGACACCGCCGGTTCCGCCAAGCTGATAGCCGAAAAGCAAGACCCCTCCCTCGCCGCTTTGGCCAGCGCACTGGCGGCCGAGGTCTACGGCCTGCAAGTCCTCAAATCCCCGATGAACGACGAGCCGAACAACACCACCCGCTTCTTGCTATTAGGCCCCACCGGATGGAACCCACCCGCAACCCAACCGACCAAGACAACATTGCTGTTCCGCGTACGCGATATCCCCGCCGCACTCTACAAAGCACTGGGTGGTTTCGCCACTAACGGGCTCAACCTGAGCCGGCTGGAAAGCTACCTCGTAGGCGGTAATTTTAAAGCAGCCGAGTTCTTTGTCGATGTCGAATCTCACCCCGAAACCAAACCCATGCAAAACGCGCTGGAGGAGCTCTCACACTTCACCACCAGCGTCCGCCTCATGGGCATCTACCCCGCCGCTCAATAACCTACTGAAAATCCATAAACCCACCCTAAAGCCGGTCCCACACCGGCTTTTGTCTTGCCTCAACCTTCTTCAGGTTATACACAACCTTCACCTACATCTTCAGTCCGTTCATGCAAAAGGAGGCCACTCTATGACGGATCTTTTGATACTACCAACCCCCGATAGTCCTCTCGGACGCAAGCCGCAGATCACTGGTGAAGATCTGCCC
Source organism: Alphaproteobacteria bacterium (assembly GCA_027485835.1). Lineage (GTDB taxonomy): Bacteria > Pseudomonadota > Alphaproteobacteria > UBA2136 > UBA6156 > UBA6156. Next base: position 215,371 of record JAIXQG010000001.1, on the reverse strand, counting down.
ACTCTTGTCGCCACAGCCTTTAACGATGGGGCGTCATGCCACACGTTGGGTTTGGCGCATTTCTATGGGGTTGCAGGCCTTAAGCAGAATGCCAAAGCCGCCCTCGAATGGTTTAACAGGGGCATCCAGTCGGGTAACGTCCATTCCGCCGTGTGCGCAGGCTGGATAATGCTGGAACAGGAGCTGACGAAGAACGAGCCGAACGAAGATGTCCTTACCAGCTCTATCGCGTATCTCGAGCAAGGCAAGGACGAAAACATCACCGAAATCGGCTACCCGAACCCGGTAAAGCTGGAAAGCCTTATCGAGACAGCTCGCCAGCGGATATCCAATCTGAAGCGCCGCCCGACGGCCAAGATCATCGATATCTCGTACCGCTCACGTATCAAAGCCTGAACAAGGCAGAACTCGCTAGCCCGTACCGAAAGGTACGGGCCTTTTTACTTGCACCCAATTCAATCAAAGTACACATAAATCCAAATACATTTTGTTCCGTTCAGATCAGGGAGACTCCAATGACGGACATGCCCATGAAAACCGAAACCCGCACCCTCACCATCGAGCTGCCGGTCGCATCACCCTACTACCCCTTCGACCCTCCGCCGGTCATTACACCGGAAGAGATGAAGTCGCTCGAACAAGCCGCAAAGCGCGACGATCCCGAAGCTTGCCACAAAATCGGCATCAGCTATTTTCACGGCATCAACGGCAAAGAGCAAGACAAGGAAACCGCTCTGGCCTACTTCGAGAAAGGTGCCGAAGACCATCCCAAGTGCGCTTTCAATATCGGCCACAACCGCCTTCGCAAAGGGCTAGAACTCAACAACAGGCCTCTCATCCAAGAAGGTATCGCGTACTTCGAGCTATCCCACCGAATGGGCTACAAGCATGCCTACCCCAGGCTGATGTCGTTTTGTCATGAACTTATTGATGAATACCTTGACCTACTGCCCGACGACCTCTGGCCAGAGTTCCAGAGGCTGGCACTTGACGAAGACGGTTTGCCGTCAACACGCATCCATTTAGCTCTGCACCTTCTCTCGCTCGCTGCACAAGAAGGTGATGCTAATGCTATCTTTCTTCGAAACTTGAACGAAGCCTGGCTCGCCCAAGATCCCGAACCAACAACGAAGCCCGGGTAACCCCCGGGCTTCGGCCATGTGCTTAGGCTAAATCTTCCCAATCACCCCCGCCACCGCATACTGCAATGCGGTCAGCACACTCTCGGCAAACCACACCACAACATCGGTCACCGGCTCAATCATTCCGCCATCAATCCTTCGTACCACCACACCGCCATGCACAGCGCCAGCATGGTGTAGGCACCGTCTACCTGCCCATTCTGCGTCCGCGTCCAAAAGCGCTGCACAGCTTTGGTGTCAAACCACTCGTCGGCAATGCCGCCATCAAACAGTGCGCCTTCTACCAGCTCACGGCCTTCGCCAATCAACCAACTGCGTATCGGTGCCCCAAACCCGCTCTTGCTGCGGTCCAGCAAATCAGGGCTCAAACGGCTCGCAAGGCTGTCTTTAAAGAACGACTTCAACCGCGTGCTATTCAGCTTCACGCTGGGCGGCACATCGGCCATAAACTGCATCAGGCGGCGGTCAATCAGCGGCACACGCACTTCCACACCGCTCGCCATACTGGCTTTGTCGCCGTAGTTCAAATTGTGGTCGGGTAAAAAGCCAAACAACTCGGCGTACAGCACACGGTTCACAAGGTCTTGCCCTTCGCTTTCGGCAATCGCCACATCAAGGTCGTTAAACCAGTCGTTTTGTACCTGCTCGCGCCACTCTTTATTCAGCAAACGCCATGCATCAGGCTGGCTATTCGTCGAAAACGCCAGCCGCAAAAACGCATTGTCATCAGCTAACAACAGGCCGGAAAGCCGCTCCGCCCGCCGCTTTTTCGCCCCATCTAAAAAGCCTGCCGCTAGCCCGGCCGCATGTCCGGCAGGGGTGCGCAACACACCCATTTTCTGGCGCATACGCGCGGTGAGGTGGCGCCGATACCCCGTAAAAATATCATCGCCCCCCGTGCCACTCATCAGCACCTTGATGCCATCGCGCCGCGCCTCGGCACAAATGTCCTGAACAAACAGGGGGGCCGGGTCCGCCTGCGGCTCATCCAGCAGGGGGGCCAAACCGGGCAAACGCGCCAGCATCCCCGTGGCATCCACCTTCATTTCCTTCAGCGGCACGTTGTAGCGCTTGGCCACCATGCGCGCGTAATCAATGTCCTCGCTAAAGCCTTCGCTCGCCATACCGGCCCCTTCAAACGTGATGCAATACGTCTGCTCGGGCTTATGGTTGGTGGCGCACATACTCGCAACAATCGCGCTGCTGTCCACGCCACCGCTCAAAAAGGCACCTAACGGAACATCCGCCACGCACTGCTCGTCAATCACGTCATCCAAAAGGCGCAGCAACTGCTCCGGCGTCTTGCTGCGGTCATACTGCGGCACGCCATCCAACAGTTTCGCCTGCGGCGGCACATACCAACGCGCATGCTCAATATTCACTTTTTTACCATTCAGCTTGCAGCGCATAAAATGCCCGGGGCGCAATTTTTTCACACCCTCCAACATCGTCCGCTCACTCGGCGTCCACAGGTACGTCACGTATTCCGCCAACGCCGTACCATCAATCCCGCGCTTCAATCCTTTGGCGCCGAGCAAGCTTTTCAGCTCACTCGCAAACACAATTCCGCCGCCCATCTCAGCGTAATAAAGCGGCTTAATCCCCGCATGGTCACGCGCCATAAACAGTACCTGCTCCTGCGCATCCCAAATCGCGAAGGCGAACATCCCCTCAAGCTTATCCAGCATCGCAGGGCCATACAGGTCATACAGCGGGCACAGCACAGCCGTGTCGCTGTTCTCGTTAAACTTATAACCTTTTACTTTAAGTTCCCTGACAATCTCCTTGAAATTGTAGATTTCTCCATTAAACGTAATGGTATAACGGTTTTTCACCGCATGCATCGGCTGGCTCGCCGCCGTGCTTAGGTCAATGATAGAAAGCCGACGCTGCCCTAAGCCAACCCCAGCCTCGGGGTCATACCACTCCCCTTCACCATCGGGGCCACGGTGGGCAAGGCGGTCCAGCATGCCACGCATCAGGCTGGCATCAAACTTCGCCCCTAAATACCCCGCAATCCCGCACATAAAAACGTACTAATCCTTGTTAAAACCAGCCGCGCACGGTCTCGGCACTACCGGTAATGTCTCGGCCTACACCGCTCATGGTGTTGCATCCGCTCACACCCGCCGCCACAGCCACCAACATAACCGCCATAACCATCATTTTCATTTTGAGGGAATCCTTATTCTATTAACCCGAAAACCATACCAATAAAAAAGGCGACTCGCCAGAGCCGCCTTCACACTGGCGCTCTTACACCTTCACCACTGTACCCTTACTGATACTCTCCGCAGCCCAGAACGTCACCCGCGAGCTAAAGCACAATTCCTCCACAGTAGGAATCTGCCCCAGCTCACCACGGCACGCCTTCACCCACGCGGCAATGGCCGGAGCATGCCCCTTCTGCTGACCTTTCATCATCGACTTCTTATACAGCACGCGCTTCTTGCCATTCACACTCCACGTCGTGGACATATAATTGTCCATCACGCCTACACCGCCCCCGCCGAACACTTCCACGCGCTCCTTGGCCTGGCTCGGGTCTCCCTCGCTGGTGTAAAAGACCGTCGCCACACTGCCATCGTCAAAGCGCAGCGTAATCACGTAATCATCCTGCCCAGCCCCCTGCACGGCATGCACCTCACTAAGCGTCTCACCCATCATCCACAGGCACATATCGGTAAAGTGGCACACCTCACCCAGCAAACGGCCACCCCCCTCATCGCTCTGCTGCCAGCCGCCATCTTCAAGGCGACCCGCATTGATGCGCACCAGCACCTGCTTGGGGCCAGAAACCGATTCCAGCCTCTGCTTCAACGGTATTAACGCCGGGCTATACCGACGGTTAAACCCAACCATCACAGCCCGACCACTCCCCGCAGCTGCCTTCTCAATCTTGGCAATCTCGTCCATGCTCAGCGCCAGCGGCTTTTCCACCCACACGTGCTTACCGGCCTTCAAAGCCTCCAGCGTCTGCTGCGCGTGCACATTGTGGCGCGTCATAATCATTACCGCATCGGTGCCCTTATCAGTCAGCACAGTGTTGGCATCCGTCCCCGCCCAAGCCGCATTGTACTTGGTGGTTACGTGGGCCGAACTGAGGCCCCCCTTGCTCACCACACCGCGCAACTCAATACCGCTCATCTTGCCCAGCGCTGGCAAAATCACGCTGCGCGCAAACCCGCCCACACCTAACAGAGAAATCCCTACCTTCCCGTCTTTCTTGGGCGCAACACTCACCGCCTCGCCCTTCTCCTTAGGAGCCTTCTTCGGTTGAGGATAACTCAGCACCACACCCAAACACGGCAGCCCCTTGGCAATCATGTCGTAGCCCTTGAGCGCCTCTTCTAGCGGGAAAGTATGCGTCGTCAGCAAATCAACCTTAAGTCGGCCATTGCCAATCAGGCGTACCACCTCACCCAAATTCTCGCGCTCGGTCCATGGCACAAACCCTACCGGATAACTCATGCCCTGCACTTCAAACGCAGGGTCATAACGGCCGGGCCCATAGCTGCGGCTAACCCGTACCGTCAGCTCTTTCTTCATGTAGCTGGCGTAGGGGAAGCGCGTGCCCACCTTGCCCACCAAAATCACCGTCGCGCGGTCGCGCGCCCACTCGGCGGCCTGCTCAATTGGGCCATCACTGTCGGTAGCCGCACAAATCAGAATCGTATCAAACCCGCGCCCATCCGTAAATTGCTTGTAGCCTTCGGCCAACCCTTGCGGGCCCACCGCCCACTGTGCACCGCCCTGACGCGCCAACATGCAGCGCTCAAGGTTCATGTCCACACCAGCCACACGCGCACCGGCCGCGGCACACAATTGGCTCACCAACTGGCCCACCAAACCTAAACCAACAACCAGAACCCGATCACCCAACTTCACATCGGCATTGCGCACGCCATGCAGGGCAATCGCACCCAACGTCGCGTAACAGCCTTGGGCATACTCCACCCCTTCAGGCAACTTCACACACAGGTTTTTCGGCACGGCATTCACTTCGGCATGGTTAGCCTGCCCTGCCCCCGCTACCGCCACGCGGTCACCAATCGCAAACTCGTGCGCCACGGCACTGCCCACCGCCACAACCTCACCAGCGGCGCTGTAACCCAGCGGCATCGGCTCTTCCAAACGCGCAAACACGCTGCTCAGCGTGTCCACCACGCCATCGCGCTGCATTTTGTTAATAACCTTGCTCGCTAAGTCCGGGCGCTCCTTGGCCTTCCCCACAAGGCTCTTGCCCGCAAAATCCATCATCATGCGCTCAGTACCGGCACTAATCAGGCTGGCATGGGTCCGCACCAACACCTCGTTTTTACCAACGCTGGGCTGGGGTACTTCCCGCAGCTCCACCTTGCCACTCCGCAAATTCTGCACAACCTGTTTCATAGAGGGTTCTCCTTCAAGAGCTTTTTTGTCGCTTTAACAGCGTCTTTCTACCCTACTTTCCTTACAGCAACCAGCCCTAACGCCCATTCCCGCCGCACTTTTACTTGACAGCGGAACCTTAAGTATACAAGTTAATTAACAAATGAGTGCCTTTACCGTTGAAGGAACATCACCTTGAAAAACCCTGTACATTTCCAAAGAGCGGAAGAGCTGAATCTCCTGTTCGACTCAAACCCTCCTGCCGCCGTTGATATGGCCATCGACCTCATCAACCAACATCAACTCAACCGCTTTCGTCTCGAACGACGCATGAATATCCTGCCCACTCGGATGGATCTTATCCTGACCAAGGAACGCCACCTCGAAAAAGATGAAACCGAACGTTTCGTCACACTAGTCATCGAACAACTCGCCGAACTGGGAATCCCTCTGGAATCCGAGACTTAGTTCCACGCTTTCACACTGCTTATAACATGAGCATTATGTGAAACAGTGAAACAAAGGAAGTGCTATGGTTAACGTTCTCTACTTGCCCATCTGCTACGATACCGTCTATTTCTATCGGCTCAAAAACCGCGTACAAGAATACCACGTGAAAGCCGACCCTACCGGCCACCACCTCCGGAGACTCATACGCGACAGTCAGATTGACCTGAAGACGCTGTCGGTCAGTGCAAGCCTCAGCAAGTCAGATCTTCAAGCCATGATCGATGGAAAGCTAAAAATCACCGATGCAGACCATCGAATCCGCATCGAGAACAGCCTCTCGAATCACCTGATCAAAATGTTACGAAAACAAAGGACCCCACGCTCGTGAGGTCCTTTGTTATTTTGTGAAACCGTGAAACTATCGATACATACCGACACTATCCACAAGCCCCTTCCCCGCTAGCAAGCTGCGGTCCAGCGCCTTAAAGCTGCTGTGTCCGGTCAAGGTCACCACCACATCGGCCGCCTTCACAGCGTCTTCAAGCGAATACAGCGGCATTTCCCACTCGATCAAATGCGGCTCCACCACACGCACGTCGTAACCTTGCTTCACCAAGGCACGCACGGCTTCAATGCTCGGGCTTTCGCGCAGGTCGTCTACATCCGGCTTATATGCCAAACCAAGACACGCCACTTTGGCACCGCTCGGTGCGGCCTGCTTGACCTTTTCCACCACCCATTGCGGCTTGCCATCGTTCACACCGCGTGCCGCAGCCATCAGCGGCGTCAACTCGGGCGCTTGGTTGATAATAAACCACGGGTCCACCGCAATGCAGTGCCCGCCCACACCGGGCCCGGGGGTCAGAATATTCACGCGCGGGTGGTGGTTCGCAAGGCGGATCACATTCCACACATCCAAACCAAGCTTGTCGCACACAAGGCTCAGCTCATTCGCAAACGCAATCTGCACGTCGCGGCTGGCGTTTTCTACCAGCTTGACCATCTCGGCTTCCTCGGTACTGGCTTCCAGCAACTCGCCCTTACAAAAGCTCTTGTACAGCTCAATCCCACGCGCGGTCGCCTGCGGCGTCAAACCACCCACAAGGCGGTCGTTGCCGATCATTTCCTTCAACGTATTCCCGGGTATCGCACGCTCGGGGCAGAACACGTAATCCACCTTGCCCACCAGCTCCGGCCGCAGCGCCTCAATTACGTCCTTCACATCACGGCGTGTCGCCCCAATCGGGCTGGTGCTTTCCAGTACAACCAGTTCACCACCCTTTAAAACCGAAGCCACACTCTTGGCCCCCGCCACCACATAGCTCATGTCGGCTTCGTGGCTTGTGTGATCAACCGGAGTCGGCAAACTCAACACAAAAATCTCAGCACTTTCCGGCACCGTCACAGCCTTTAACCGACCACTCGCATGCGCTTCTTTCACCAACTCCGGCATACCAGTTTCGGCAAACGGGCACTCACCCTTATTTACGCTATCCACTACACGGGGGTTAATATCCACACCCACAACTTCGTGTCCGGCACGGGCCAAAATCGCCGCCATCGGCAAGCCCATGTAACCTAAGCCAACCACACATACCTTGCTCATAACCAAGCCTTTCCTAATCTCATGTTCCATATCACTGCCAACACGCCTCGGCAAGCTTATGCCACGGCCGCCCGCAGGCCACAGGTTGCACCTGCCAAACACCGTTCACGCGCTTAGCCCACGCAAAATACTCATGCTCCGTCACCGGCATAAACCGCTCATCCACCGTGGTCGCAACATCGCCCTCGCTCACAACCTTTACCCCCGCCCCACGTGCCAAATATCCCACATCCTCCCTACCATCCAAAGCCCATAATGGCCGATACACCTCCCCATCCCGCGCCAGCGCAACTTTCCCGCCATCCCACACCAAAATCTCCGCAGCGGGCACCATTTTCGCCATCCCAATGCCAACTCCGGTCATCACACACACCGCCGCCACAGCCCACCACCAACGCTCCAGCAATATACTAACAACCACCGCCACCGCACACGGCACCAAAACCCACCAGAGTCCCTTCGGCACAGCCACACTCGCCATCCCAACACCCTCCAGCCACACCGCCCAGTCATTCACGCTTTGCACCACAAGGTTCATCAGCATCAGCGGCCAGCTTTCCAGCCCTACCGGCCACACCACCAGCGCCAACATGCCCACATACGTCGCCACCGTCATAAGCGGCACCGCCACCATGTTGCCAATAATCCCAACCACATTAAACTGACCAAAATTCGCCACCACCACCGGTGCCGTCATTGCACCCGCCACCACGGTGGCCAACACCAACTCCCGCAGCCACCAACCGGCCTTGCCACCCCAGCGCCAACCGTCTTGCGGCGCCCTCACCACCAACAACAAGCCCAGCACCGCCACAGCACTTAACTGAAACCCCGCCCGCATCACCATCATCGGGTTGAACATCACAATTAAAATCGCGGAAATGCACCACGCCCGCAGCCCCATGCTCATGCGGCCCGTCACCACCGCCAGCAGCACCAGCAGGCTCATCACGGTGGCGCGTACCAAGCTAATGCTCGCCCCCGCCAAAAACGTATAAAACACCACCCCCGCCATCGCCACCAGCGCCGCCACCAGCCTAATATTCACCCGCAGCGCCAACTGCGGCACCCACGCCAGCAACCACACGGTAATCCCGAATATCCCCAGCCCCACCAGCGTCAACTGCATGCCACTAATCGCCAGCAAGTGGCTAAGTCCCGTATTCCGGTAAGCCTCCCGCACCTCCGGCGTCACCCACCGCTCTTCACCGGTCAACAGCGCCGTAACCGCCCCTCCGGCCATGTCTTTGGTCTGGATGTTAATCCTCTCCCGCAACCCCTCCACCCACGCCAAAGCGCCTTCAGCCACACTCCGCTCAGGCTCACGCTCGGTCGCCTCCACACTCCCCATCGCATACCCCGCTACCCGCGCATCATCAAAATAGCGCCAGATGCGCCCATCGCGCTGCCCCTCATACTTCGGCGGCTCGGGCGGCATCAGCACGCTTTGCACGGCCACCCCCTGCCCTACGTTAATATCCTTGGTCTGGCTGGTATAAACCCCGATGCTCGCCTGCGGCACGCGCTCCACCCCCAAACCATACAGCTCCACATCACTCATCCGCAAAACCGCCCGCTTGGGGTTATCGGGCTTCACAAACACCTCATTCACCGTGCCCACCACCCAATGCGGTTTTTTAGCAGCGGCATAATCTACGGGGTTAGCCCTCACCACCTGCCACTGCCCCAACACAAACCCCGCCGCAGCAAACAGCATAAATATCCCCGCCCCCATCACCACCTGAGTCCGCGCCAGCACCACCAAACCCAGCGCCACCAGCGTCAGCACACCCCCTACCCACACCGCAGGCTCAAACGGCAATCCAAAATAGCTTCCAGCCCCAGCCATGGCACCAAACGCCGCGCAAAACGCAAAACGATGCGGAGCGAGCACTTGCCCCCAATAGCGGAACTGATTACGTTGCATGCCGTTACGTTAGCAAAAGAGGTATTCAATGTCAGTCAGCGCACCCGCCCAAACCCAAGGAATTGTGGTCAGATTCGCACCATCCCCCACCGGCAAGATGCACATCGGCAGCGCCCGCACGGCCCTGTTCAACTGGCTTTACGCCAAACACACCGGCGGCCAGTTCCTGCTACGGATAGAAGACACCGACTCCGAGCGCTCCACGCCGGAAAACACACAATACATCTTCGAAGCCATGAACTGGCTGGGGCTGGAGTCCGACCGCGAACCGCTCATCCAAAGCACGCAGCTGGAAAATCATAAGCAAGCCGCCCAAAAGCTCATCGCCTCCGGTGCCGCCTTTGTCGACGAAGAAGGCGTCACCCGCTTTAAGGTACCAGAAGGCGCCGTGCACTGGACCGACCTCGTCCAAGGCGATATCACCATCGAGAGCAAGCAAATCGAGCCCTTCGCCCTGCTCCGCTCCGACGGCACCCCCACCTACCACCTCGGCGTGGTCTGCGACGACATCACCCAAGGCGTTACCCACATTATTCGCGGAGACGACCACATCAACAACACGCCCAAACAAATCCTCCTCTACCGCGCCCTCGGCGCTAAGGTGCCAGAGTTCGGACATATTCCGCTGATCCTCTCCGAATCCGGCGAAAAACTCTCCAAACGCCACGGCGCCATCAGCGTGCAGGAGCTCCGCGACGCCGGCTACCTCCCCCAAGGCCTCTTCAACTTCCTCCTCCGCCTTGGCTGGGGCCATGCCGACCAAGAAATTTTCACACGGGAAGACGCCATCGCGGCGTTCGATATCCACGCCGTCAGCAAAGGTGCCTCACGGTTCGATACCTCCAAACTCAACTGGTTTAACGCGCAATACCTCAAATCGCTGCCGTTTACCGAGGTCAAACCCCACCTGCTGGCCTTCCTGCCGGATGCCGCGCAAACCCACCCCGCCGACTTCAAAAAGCTGGAGTTCATGTGGGCCGACTTCACCACCCGCGCGCAAACCCTGCCGGAAATCGCCGACGCCGCCCGCTACCTGCTTGCCGACGTAACCGAAAGCTACACCGAGGAGCACACGGCGATTTTGCTGGAAGCCCACCACCTACTGCACGATGTCTACGACACCTTCAGTGCGGTCACCGAGTGGAACGCCGAAATCCTCCACCAAGTCATCGCCAATCTGGTACAGCACCACGGCGGTAGCTTTAAAACCGTGGGCCGTCCGCTACGCGTCGCCATCACCGCGCAACTCGGCGGGCCGGATATGTCGCGCATCATGGCCGCCTTGGGCCAAAACGAGTGCCTCCGCCGCCTCAAGGTCGCCCTCCACCACGTTCACCAAAACGGCGGCCACCATCACTAAACCACCGCCAAAGGCAAAAAGCCGCAGGGTACTCCCCTGCGGCTTTTTATTTCGTTCTCATGCTACCATCTCGGCAGGTTCGATGCCGAAGCGGATGATATTGTCCCGTGCACAGTCGTACACGGCAACCGGTACATCCCCCATCAGGCGGATATAAACCTGAATCGGTCGCGATCCCCCACGGCAGATAACCCCGCGCAGAACCGCCGAAACAAAGTCGTCATCCTTGGCCCAGTTCTTGGAACTGAGCAAGGAACGCGCCGAATCCGCCGCAGTCGCCCGTTCGATTTCGATCCGAACCGAACCGTCGCTCTGGATGGTGGCGTACCCCGAAAGGTCGCCATCATCCATCGGCGGTAATAGCCGAGCAATCTGATAGTTTAGCGCCTGCTGGTCGCAGAACGCCTTCACCTCTTCCACCGGAAACGGCAACGACATAATGGTGCTGTCATTACCAGCTTCACTGAAACGAATATTTGCCCAGTTTGCAAAAGTCCGCAGCTCTTTCAAAGCCTTGTCCTTTGCTTCTTGTGTTCCCCACCGGTAACCAGAGAAAACAAATGTCGTATTCGCGGGGTCGGCACTTCTATTGTCCGGACCGTATCTCGTTTCTGGGGCCGCAAAAAACGGCCTCAGTAGCGAAGAAATTTCAATCTTCATGTTGGAGCTCCAAAATCCCCACAAGCATCAAGGGGGACAACGATCAAAGGCGGATGCACGCCTTATAGGAAACGATTTCATGCCATTCTCGGCATTTCAAAAGCAGTGTATGGCGTGTTTTCCCGAAAAAACAACCCCCTGTCAGCAAACTTGTATTCACACTCTCCCCACCCCACATAAAGAATCAAGCCTACCTAACCCAGAATGATCTGGGGGGCGACGCATCTGTTTTGTTCCATCCCGTTTTGTATCGAGTAGGGATCATTCATGTCTAACGTGAACAAAATCAATGCAACGAAACTCCTTCCCTCTATGCAGGTTGCATATTGGGGAAGCCAACTCTACACCGCCGTAATCGGGTGTATCGTTCTCGCCATCTGGATGCTGTTCAACAGCTACCAGCTTCAGCAGAAGGATATCAAGGTCAGCCGAGGTCTCGAACTTCAGAACGTCATCAACGGTTCGGCCGAAACCATCAGGGAGCATCTCCTTGATGAAGTTGAGGAAAACCAAAAGCAGGCGTATGCCATCGCGCATACATTCTACTGCGAAGGTGACGATCTGAACATCGCAGACTTCCGCGGCATCGGCGAATCGATCCGCGGCCGCATGGCCTCTCCGCACTATCCGGACACCCCCTTCGAGGTGGTGTACGAGCAGCGGACGCACTGGAAGAGCAAAGCCTCTGTCGGCATGTACTCGTTTTCGAAAACGAAGTGCATGACGCAGCGCCCGCTCTACACCAGCGCGAAGTGGCAACTAGCCCTGAAGGTGACGTGGGAAGTTCTCGAAGCGGAAGAGCTTGGAAAACCAACCCTCGGCATCACGCACTACTTTGCGCGCTACATTCCTACGCCGGACTGGGCTCTGCCCCAGACCTGCGAGTTCATGGAAGTCCCCGTCAAGGACGCCTTCCACGCCTTCTTCCGCCCCCTTACGGCGGCCGAAGCCAAGGAATGCCGCGCGAAGTATGCGGAACCGGTTATAGCAGTGAACCTTCCCAAAAAAGGCCCACTGCCAGCCATAAGGCCGGCACAGGACGAGGTCGCAAGCCTCATCCTCGCCGCCAACTAACGATACGGAAACGCCGGTACCCCCCAAGGTACCGGCTTTCTCGCGTAGAGCATTCCTACCAAATTTCAAGCCTCAAAAGTCTGTCATATCTGACAGACACCAAACACCAAGTCTCTCGTATCCGAGAGACTTTTTAAGCACCGTCTACCATTTATGAAATAACCGCTCGAACCACCTTGTAGCCGCCTAAAACAACCCAATTTTAAATAACGTAGACCAGGCGCACCTTAGCATTTCCCTCGCAAAACGCGAAGCTAAGTGCACTCACCTGTGCCGCACCACTCCCGACGCGACTACTCTTCACAAAAAGCGGGAGAGCCGAGGTTTCCCTCCCCGACTCTCCCCTTGCGCGGCGCGTCCATTCAAGGAACCGAAAATGAACAAAACGCCAGCAGCAACCGTTACCGGAGTCATCCGGAAGGTTGGAGAGCTTCTAAGCCTGCACTGGGATCAGCTTATAGATATTTTAAGGCTGATATCAGCACTCATTCCACTGCATATGCTCGTGGTAAGGTGGCTGCGGAAGAAGCTCCGTAAGTTGTAATGTTAAACGGGTGCGGGAGCGCGAATGCTCCCTCATTCCCCCAAACATTACGACGGCTGGCACATAAAGTCAAGTATACACTAAAGCAAAGGGCCCTTCCACCACGGAAGGGCCTCAGCTTTTTCAAACCCCTAGCTACCTAGTTACCTAAAACCCTAGCTACCTCTCTAATGCCATCCCCTCCAGCAACTCATGCCGCTCCAGCTCGGTCAGCACGGTGCCACCCTGCGGCGCCTCCGCTATCTTACGCCATTCCTCGGCGCGGCGGTTGCGGGATGCCGAAAACAATCCCGCCAACGCATTGCGGCTGCATTCAATAATGTCCTGCGTCACGCCCCCTACCCCATAAATGGCGCAAAACCGCCAAAACCGGTACAACCGCAGCGGGTCTTCGGCCAAACGCTTCTCGGGCTCGCCAATAAACCGCACAATCCCGTTTTTCAGGTCATCCGCACCGTTATACGGGTCATAAATCCCATCATATTCATCCATATAAATGGCATTAAAGGTAAAATCGCGCCGCGCCGCATCGGTCTCCCAATCCACCCCGAATTTCACGGTGGGGTAGCGCGAGCCGGGCATATACTCATCGGTCCGCAGCGCCGTAAGCTCATAGGTTTGGCCGTTCATATGGGCCGTAATCGTGCCCCAGCGCTTGCCTTCATCGGTCGTCACAATGCCAGCTGCGTGCAGCTGCTGCTCAATCTCGGTCGGGGTCGCCGCCACCGCCATATCAATATCAATGCCGGTTAGCGGGTCTTTACGCAGCCACGCCCGCACGGCACCACCCACCACGCGCACCTCATGGGGCCGCAAAGCCTCTATCAAAGGCCGTATTTCATCAAAAATAGGTTTCATCTGGCACGGAAACTACGCCCAAGCCCTTGAAAGCGCAACTAAGCTGCTGGCCCAATAAGCAAGTCCATGATTCTCCAGTACCAGTCGCCATACATCACAGCCAGCCAACCCGCGGCACACAAGGCGGGGCCAAAGGCAAAACGTTGGGCCTCATGCTCGGTTATCACGGGGTAACCCTGCGTCAACCAACGCTTTAACCCAACCGATATCCCGCCCGTCACCGCCGTCGCCATTAAAAAGAACGGCAGCCCCGCAAGGCCCACCCACGCCCCAAGCCCCATCACCAGCCACAGGTCGCCGCCTCCTAACGAATCCTTGCCCGTCACCACCCGTGTAATCATCGCACACAGCAAAAGCCCGCCAAAAGCCACCACACCGCTGAGGGCGGCCATCCCGTAGCCATGGCCAAAGGTTGGCGCCAGCGCCACACCCAGCACAAAAAGCGTACTCGTCAGCATGTGCGGCAAAATTCCGTAGCGCACGTCAACCACCGCCAACATACACAGCACATAGGCCAAAAGCATCATTGCCAGCACCAAAGGCAGCTGCTGCCCGGCCCATTCCCCCGCCCATGCGGTCAATAATCCTGTCAATATCAAGGTGATAGAAAACCCCGCGGCCCAGTTAACAACATCAACTTCACGGGGGTCGGCCGCTACCGGCACGGTGTTTTTTTGCGATTTCATACAAACATAGTAACAGAAACGCTTGACGCAGGTAAAAGGGTTTGATACCCACACCTCAACGCGCCCGTAGCTCAGCTGGATAGAGTATCAGACTACGAATCTGAGGGTCAGGAGTTCGAATCTCTTCGGGCGCGCCATTTTAAATTTCCAAAGCCCCTCGCCAGAGGGGCTTTTCCTGTAAGAAAAAGGCGCGCCCGAAGAGATCGGCGCGTTCAAATCGTATGGCGAAGCCATTACTATAACCTCAAAGCGCCAATCTCTCGGGCAATATACCCTCCCTAAAACAAAATCATGGTGCACCCCAAGAGAACGAGGCTTTCAAAATTCGTGGGCTTTAGCGCTAAATTATAACCACTAAGCCTCAATCTCTTGGGCTTTACCCACTGCCCTAATAAAATCCAAGCCCCAGAGGGAGGCTTCTATCTAGCCAACAAGCCCCTGATACAAACACACAACCTTCCGCACATCACTATCAAGCGCATCAAACTTCCGCCCCAAAATCTCGCGCTCACCATGCTTCAGCCACGTGTGGCCCACATAATCGCGCCCAAGGCAAAAACGCTCTAAAAGGCCGCCTTTCCAGTCACGGCTCACACCAATCGCATAGGTGTAAACAAGCCGGCGCTGCACACGGCCATTGCGCTCAGTCTTAATCACGCGGGTTTTCAACACGGCTGGGTGAGAAAGCTCTACCAGCAAATTCGTAGCCTCGCGGGCAATCCGCAGGGCCGCATCATCCGGCAATTCATCCAGTTCCACATCACCACTCGGCAGGCTCCAAAAATTGGCTGTAAAGGCGTTCCCGCCAAACGGGCTGACCATCAACAGCTCATATCCGGTATCAATCACCACTTCCACACTCACGCGGTACGCGCGGTAATCGTCTAAAGAAATGGGCGCTACGCCTGCGTGCGCCTGCTCAGTTACCGTGCCCTGATACTCCATCATCATCTCCTCGATTCCGTGGTTTGGGCCGGTTCAACTGCCCTTGAAAGAGAGATAGTCAACTTTTTGGCTATTTCAACCCCCGAAACCTGTCTTTTACCAAGTACAGAGGTATTATTTTGTACCACCCATACATTTAAATCAATTATTAACAACAACTTAAATAACATAAACAGCTAACTCCCCACAAGTGTCAGCCATTATTTTGGCTTTTCTTGTTCGTATCCCCATAGAAGGAATAGAAAAGGGAGACGCGCCATGAGCACCACCGACCTCGAAAAACAATTCCGCGCCGACTTCGGCCAGCGCCTGCGCGACGCCATCGAAGCCAGCCGCTTTGCGTTTCACAAGGACTTCCGCGAAGCCGCAGGCCTCTCCGACAGCACGCTCAAAAACTGGCTGAACGGCGCCACCATGCCGGGAATTTACGACCTCAAACGCATGAGCGACACCTTGGGCGTCGATGTCCTCTGGCTTGGCTTCGGGGTCGGCAACATCCATAACAACAACGATTCCTTCCGCGACCTCCTCACCCGCAACCACGCCACCGTCACCCGCGTGCTAACCGAAGTGCGCGAATTCGCTACAGAAAAACGCCTCAGCAACGAAACCGCCGCCACCATGCTGATTGACTATTTAGACAATGAACTTCATACCTTTAAGCAGAAAAACGTAAAGGCAAGCTAAGATGTCGGCACAACGTAAAAAGGGCGTAGTCGTTTCCTTAGCGGAAGCCCGTAAAACCGCACCCGCCCCGTTGGAATCCCACCCCCATTCGGCTCCTGCCAGTAAATCCGGTTATCTGGAAAGCTGGTACAAGGAGCACGAAGACCGGCAAGGCCTCATTCAAGAATCCCTCCGCACCAAAAAAGAAAACGCGGAATGGGAGCGTAAATATAACGAGCTTAAACCCACCCTTGCCGAGCGCTCGCTGTATTACATTTCAGTATTTGGTATTGTGGCAACTCTTCTGGTCTGGGCCGGTATTTTGGTAATAGAGGGACTTTAACCATGTGGCTGGGCATCGTCCTTTCTCTCCTCACTATGTTCTTTTGGGCGCTGTCCGATGTTCTTCTCAAGGTCGCCTCGGTGCATTTTGACGTCCATCCCGTGCTGTTCATCAGCCTAACCTCTCTTGTTTCGGCTCTTGTTCTGCTGCTCATTGCAGGGCCAGGCACCCGCGGTATTAACACGCTGCGCAGCCCGCACACGTGGTCTTACGGCACCATGAACGTGGTTCAGGATATGTCGCAAATGTTCGCCTTGGTCTATGTCACCGCCACGGTAATGAACTTCATGAACAGGCTAACCATTCCACTCTCGCTGCTGCTGTCCTTTATCTTCCTGCGCCGCAAACCCAACCGTTACGACCTGATTGGTGTCATACCGGTCATGCTCGGCCTCTGGTTCATCGGTACAAACATTTCCGAGGACATCCGCATTCCCGCCCTTTTCTGGCTCGTCTTCTCGGCCGTGGCCAGCATCCTTTGTGCCATGATTGGTGAAACGCACCCGGAATCACTTGCAGCCAACGACATTCCCACCAAGGCCCGTGTGACCGGGTATGTGGTAATGACTTGCAGTGCCTGCTTCCTGCTCGCCATGTGGATAATGGCCGCAGCTAAGTCCGCCATGCCAGAGGCTATCCAAGGCTTCGGCTGGCTACCCACTTACGAGGATTTTCTCAACCCCTCCACATTCCTCTTCGCAGTAGCCCTTGGCTTTACCGTTATGCCCTTCGCGCTTTACTTCTTCTTTCAAGCCACCCGTGTCGCTAAAAACGAAGTTTTCATGATGATCTCAAGCCTCCTGCCGTTCATGACGTTCGCAATGGAATGGCTCTTCTCAAAGGCAGGTCTTCTCGATATCTACCAACTCAAAACCACCGACTTGCTGTTCGGAACACTCATCGTAGCCGGAGCCCTCATCATGGTTTACGGCCGCCATAAACACCAACAAACCTGATTCATCATGGCAAAAAACCGCCCTCAAGCTAAGGTGATTGATTTCGGAACGGCGCGTAAACACGTAAAGCCCGCAACAGAAGCCAAAGCAACCGGCACGTCCCAACCCAAGCCTTTTTTAGAGACATGGCTCAAAAACCATGAAGACAGCCAGTCGGTAGTCCAAGAAAACCTCTCTCTCAAGCAGCAAAAACGACGCCTAGAGGAAGAGCGCGATTCGCTTATTCCCAGCATCCCAGAAAGTACGCTTTACTATACCGCTATCTTTTTCGGACTCATAATAACCATGAGCTGGCTTATTGGCTCACTCCTATGGGGGAAATCCTAATGCTTCGTTACGGCCTGTTCATTTCCCTCATCACCATCATTATCTGGGCAACCGAGCGCGTCCTCTCGCGGTTCCTTCTTGTCGCCCACCACGTTAATCCGATTATTTTCACGTGTTTTTCACTTTTCATTTGTTCGGTGGTGCTGATTCTTATTGCCGGTCCCGGCAAAGGTGGCCTGCAAACCCTGCGCCAGCCACATACATGGGCCTATGGCGCTTTACAGGTGATGATGAACACCACCGACATGCTAATGTTGGCGTTAATTACCTCCACAGAGGCAAGCTTCCTCGCCCGTCTCAGCATTATCGCTGCCATTCTTCTTAAATGGGTGTTTGTACATGGCTTTGTACCAAACCGTTACGATTGGTATGGCATGCCGCTCATCTTGGTGGGTATTGGAATTGTAGCCGCAGGCCTATCGCCAGATATTCGCGTTATGGCCCTCTTCTGGCTCGTCTTAACGGTTCTTTTTAATACGCTCCGCACCCTTATTGCCGAAACTCACCCCACAGCCGTACAAGCCCAAACCATACGCCAACGCTGCCGGGTTACCGGCTATGTGGTAATGACCACCAGCTTTGTGCTTACCGTGTTTTTATTCGTCATAGCAGGTGTCAAAGGCAGCGTGCCAGCCGATAAAGGCATGGCTTTCCTCAATCTCATGCCATCCCTGACCGAACTGATGGATCAGCGTACCCTGTTTGCCGCTGCCATCATGGGCGTAACCTTGTTACCACTGGCAATGTACTTCTACTTTTATGCCGCACAAGTCGCTAAAACCGAGATTTTTATGATGGTAGCCAGCGTCCAGCCTTTCATAGCCTATGGGCTGGAACGGACGCTGCACTCTTTCGGACTCGGGAATGTTCAGCAGGTCACTCCCACCGATCTAGCAGCGGGTGCCATCATCGTCTCAGGCGCTTTGGTTATGGTGTACGGCCGGTACTTAGCCTCAACATCACGTTCCGAATGACCCTAACCCGCTCCCCCTATGTTCTAGCCTTTTTCACCATCCTGCTGTGGGCTGTAGATACCGTTTACGGTCGTTGGGCCGTTACCGTGCTCGATGTAAACCCAGCGATTTTCTCCTGCATGTCCTTGTTAGCGGCGTCTTCTGTCCTCATCATCATCGCAGGCCCGGGCAAGGCCGGAATGGAAACGCTGCGCAGCCCCTACACATGGGCTTACGGGGTGTTCCAAATCATGCTGAGCATCAGCCTCAACTGGGGCCTAAGCTTTGTTTCGGCTACCGAATTGAACTTCCTGACCCGCTTCTCCATCATCCTGTCGGTTCTGTTTGCCTGGATGTTCCTGCACCGCAAACCTTCGGCACTCGATGGTGTGAGCCTCCTCATCATTGCTGCCGGACTGTTCTTGGTTGCCAGAGAAACCAGCTCCGACAACCTCATTCCCGGCCTGATATGTATTTTCGGGGTCGCCCTCTTCCAAACGCTCCGAACAATCATTGCCGAAGTTCACCCGGAAGCCATCGGCGCCCAAAGCATCAAAACCCGCTGCCGCGTAACTGGCTACGTCCTTCTCGTCACAAGCTTCTGCCTACTCTGCCTTACCTTTGCCGGTGCGGCCCTCAAGCATGCCTTTGTTGGAGACCCAACCATGATGCAAACCCTCCCCATTCTAGCCTCGATGCCCGAATGGTCCGACGTTCTCCGCAAGGAAACCATTTACAGCGCCGTCATCTTCGGTGGTACGGTCCTGCCACTCGCCATGTATCTCTACTTCTACGTCGCCAAACAGGTGAAGACAGAAGTGTTCATGAGCATGATCGCCTTCCTGCCCTTCTTCACCTATGTGGCAGAGCGTTCCCTAGCATCTGTCGGTATCCTTAACCCAACGTATATCCCCCTACCCCTGCTCGGGTACGGTGGCATCATCGTCATCGGCGCAATCCTAATGATTTACGGCCGCCACAAGGCAAGCCAAGCCGCATAATCACGCGCCCCGGCCTAAACCGGGGCGCATATCTCAACAACATAGTTAAAAATCTTTAGCCAATACACAGGGCTATATGTCGTATGTATGAATAAATTTAACGAGTTAATCTATAATTCTATTTGTAAAAAAATACATCTAATGATAGTGGATCATTGTTTTGCCATCTCGAGTCGTAAAGGGACTGCCTATGAAAAAGATCGCAACTATCACACTCGTTTCTGCAACAGTGCTTGTCGGTTGCACCGACGCCGACACTCGCATGACACTCAACCTCATCTCAGCTGCCGCCACAGGTTATGTTAACGGCTACAACACCCGGCCTGAGCCCATCAAAGTAATCGACTACCCTCGACCTAAGCATATATATATCGATCCGACTCCAATTCTTACCCCGACACCAACAACCGGTGGAAGATACTCTATCGGCGTGAAAAGACCTTGCAATAAACCTAAAGGTTTCTTCTGCGGAACTCGATAACTTCATTAGAAGTTAGAATTTATAAAAAAGGCCATGATGAGAACAAAAACTCTCATCATGGCCTTTTTGAATACTTAGATGACAAAACAATATAATAACACTAATCAGCATCAATGCCGCGTCGAATTCACCAACCCATTTAACGCGATCATATTATTGGAAATTTCCTGCGTCACAACCGACTGCTGCTCAATCGCGGCCACAACCGTATTCGCACCATCCACAACGTCATGCACCACGGTACGGATCTGCTTCAACCCCGTTTCAACTAGCTGGGAAATGGATTGAATTCGGTTAATTTCACCAGAAATCGTCGACGTCGAATTCCCCGTCTGGGTTGCTAGCTTCTTCACTTCGTCGGCTACAACCGAGAACCCGCGCCCGGCATCACCCGCCCGTGCAGCTTCAATATTCGCATTGAGTGCTAACAGGTTAATCTGGCCACTAATATCCTCAATCAACTTGACCAAATTCCCCATATTGGCGGCAACCTGTACCATTTCTTCAATCGACTGCGCCGCCTGTTCGCTTTGCTGATACACCGATCCGACCGAATCCCGCGTCTGGCTCATGCTCTTGGTGATGTCGCCAATAGAGCTGGAAAGCTCCTGCGTCGCACTCGCCATCGCATTTGTCGTCTCCATTATCTGGCCAGCATATTTCTTCTTCTCAGCCGTTAGGTCCACAGCATACTTAATCACGCCGCAAGGTTGCCCGCTGTTGTCAAATATCGGGTTGTAACTGGCCTGAATCCACACTTCCTTGCCGCCTTTTCCAACGCGTATATATTCACCCGACTGAAACTCACCACGATTCAGCGACGCCCAAAACTCCCGATAAGCCGCCGAGTTCGCATACTCCGGCTTTACAAATATCATATGGTGCTTACCCTTAACCTCATTCATTGTGTAGCCCATGGTATTTAAAAAGTTCTGGTTAGCCTCCACAATGGTGCCATTCAGCTTAAATGTAATGGTCGCCTGAGTACGGTCCAGCGCTTCCTTAACCTTGACCGTCTTAACGGTAATATCCGTCGCAAGCTTAACAACTTTAACCACCTTACCACTCGCATCCAACACAGGGTTATACGTAGCCTCAATATAAACCTCACGTCCTCCCTTCCCAAAACGCTTATACTGCGCACTCTGGAATTTCCCCGCCCGTAAATCATTCCAAAAGTCGGCATACTCGCTGCTAGCGGCATAATCCTCATCCACAAACATCTTGTGGTGCTTGCCCTTAATCTCATTAAGGGTGTAACCGACAGTCTTCAAAAAATTCTCATTCGCCCACAAAATGGTCCCATCCGGCTGAAAATGAATAATCGCCAAAGAACGGTCTAATGCCTTAATCAGCGCGGCATTATCATTAAAGAGATGGAACATGGTGGATAGCCTTTATTGTTACACTCAGGCTAACACAAGCACTTACCACCACAAGTAAGCACTCCCAAAGCATTTACTACCATGTAGCTTTTTCGCATGCATTGTCATACATTTAGAAAAAGAGCCGCTCAAAAGCGGCTCTCAATACACGGTACACTTAAGCGTGTATCGCCCGCCCATCTACAGCCAGCCCAGCCTCTTTAAACGCTTCCGCCATGGTCGGGTGCGCATGCACACAACGCGCTAAATCCTCAGCCGAAGCCTTGAACTCCATCAGCACCGCCGCCTCGGCAATCATTTCCGAAACATTGTGCCCAATCATATGTACGCCCAATATCTGGTCGGTCTGCTTGTCGGCAATCACCTTCACAAAACCGGTGCTCTCATCCACGGCTAAAGCCCGACCATTCGCGACGAATTTGAACTTCCCAACCTTCACCTCACCATGCTTCTGCACGGCTTCGGCTTCGGTCATACCCACACCGGCAATTTCGGGGTGGGTGTAAACCACCCACGGTATGGCATCGTAATTCACGTGGGGCTTTTGGCCTGCCAAGTGCTCGGCAACGGCCACACCTTCTTCCTCACCCTTGTGCGCCAGCATCGGGCCGGGCACACAGTCACCAATCGCATAAATGCCGGGTACGTTGGTCTGGTAATGGTGGTCAATCTCAATCACACCGCGCTCGGTCATCTTCACACCGGCTTCAGCAAGGTTCATGCCTTGGGTCGCGGCACGGCGGCCAACCGCCACCAAAACCTTATCGCCCTTGTAGTCCTTCACCGTTCCATCGGACAACTCAATGGTCACTTTACCAGAAGCCGAAACCTCTTTAACTTTTGCATTAAGAACAAACTCCAAGCCTTGCTTTTCAAATAGCTTTTTGGCTTCATTTCCAAGGTCGGCATCCATAATCGCCACAGGGCGGTCGGCAATATCCACCACCGTCACACGGGCACCAAGGCGCTGCCACACACTGCCCATTTCAAGCCCAATAACCCCTGCGCCAATCACAATCATATGCTCCGGCACTTTCTCAAGGCTCAGCGCATCGGTGCTATCAATAATCGTCTTATGGTCAAATTTCGCAAACGGCAACTCAACCGGCACACTCCCCGCCGCAATCACAATGTTCTTGGCCTGCAGCTCTTCACCGTTATCCAAGGCCACCACACCGGAGCTCTTCACACTGCCCCACGCATTCTTCACGGTCACTTTGTTCTTCTTCATCAGCATACCAATACCGCCGGTCAACTGCTTCACTACCGCGTCTTTGCGGGCAATCATCGTCTTCAGGTTCAGCTTCACATTACCAACGTCAATGCCGTGCTCATGCACACTGTGCTGAATCATATGGTAGCGGTGGCTGCTCTCCAGCATGGCCTTACTGGGTATGCACCCCACGTTCAAACAGGTTCCGCCCAGCGCCTCACGCTTCTCAACCAACGCGGTTTTCAAACCCAACTGCGCCGCACGTATCGCACACACATAACCCGCAGGCCCGGCTCCAATCACCACCACATCAAACTGCTCAGCCATCACTTAGCTCCTCTTTTTATCTCGCTCAATATAATCCTCGGCATGCATCATCTGCTGCCGCACATCAAAACCACCAGCCAACATGGGCTTGCCATCGCCTTCGGCTAACTGAAACGCCACCAAAACCCGCGGCTCATCCACAGCTACCTTCTTGGGCGCAGGCAATTCCAGATACTCCAAAACATCACCACCAACCACCACCGGCTCAACCAGCTTAATGAACGGTATCGGCCGCCCATCGGGCTTGTACGTCATAAACCCCTGCCCCAATGGCTCAACCAGCTCCAATAAAGCCTGCCATTCTTCAAAGGTCTTGCACCGCAAACCAACATGGCTCACCCGCGCCTCGGGCTTCACCAAGGGCCGCGTTTCGGCAATGCAAGAAACCGCCAACCGAAGAAGGCTCTCCGTATCCAGCGGGTTCAGCGTCGTCCAGTCCATGGTCAGCCTTAAATGCCAACCACCATCCGTGCCGGATCCTCCAAACAATCCTTAACGCGGACAAGGAAGCTCACCGCCTCACGCCCATCCACAATGCGGTGGTCATACGTCAGCGCAAGGTACATCATCGGGCGGATCACGATCTGGCCATCCACTACAACCGGACGCTCCTTGATCGCGTGCATCCCCAAAATCCCCACTTGCGGATAATTCAAAATCGGCATGCTCATCAAGCTGCCAAACGTACCGCCGTTGGTAATGCTAAAGGTTGCGCCACTCAGCTCATCCGGCTTCAAACCACCGCTGCGGGCGCGGGCGCCAAAGTCGCCAATGTCCTTTTCAATCTGGGCAAGGCTTTTCTTGTCGGCGTCTTTCACAACCGGAACCACCAAACCGCGGTCGCTGCTCACGGCAATCCCAAGGTCGTAGTGGTTCTTGTAAATAATGTCGTCGCCATCAATCTCGGCATTCAGCGCCGGCCATGCTTGCAGCGCATCCACCACGGCCTTACTAAAGAAGCCCATATAACCCAGCTTCACGCCATGCTTCTTCTCAAAGGCATCTTTGTAAAGCTTGCGCATTTCGTTCACCTTGCTCAGGTCAACTTCATTGTAAGTCGTCAGCATGGCCGCCGTGTTCTGCGCTTGCTTCAAACGTCCCGCGATAGTCTTCCGGATCCGCGTCATCGGCACACGCTCCTGCAACACACTGGTGTTGCGCGGCGCGCTCGGTGCAGCCGCAGGTGCTGCCGGAGCAACCACAGCCGCAGGCGCCGCCTGAGGGGCCACCAAATCACCCTTGGTCAAACGGCCATCCTTGCCAGAGCCCGCCACACCTGCGGTCGCGGCACCTTCCGCCACCAGCTTCTGCACGGCAGGGCCGCTCTTCGCCACACGCTCGTCGGCACTCGCCAACGGGCCAGCCGTAGCCGCCGCCGTGGGTGTACCAGCCGCCGTCACGGCAGCAGGGGTCTTCAAGCCTTCCGCCGTTTCATCCAACTCAGCCATCACGTCGCCAACCTTCACGGTCGCGCCCTTAGCCGCAGCAATCTTCGTAATCTTACCAGCAGCCGGAGCAATCACCTCAAGGTTCACTTTGTCGGTTTCCAACTCGGCCACCATCTGGTCGGCGGTCACAAAATCGCCTTCCTTCACAACCCACTTGGCCACTACGGCTTCGGCAATGCTCTCGCCCATGGCGGGGGCTTTAATCTGTACAGTCATGGAATATCTCCTTGCTCAATCTGAATTATTTACCAAAAACCTCATCCACAACCGCCTTCTGCTCAACAGCATGGCGGCTGGTGGTGCCAACGGCGGGAGACGCACTTGCCGGACGACCCACATAGTGCAAATAACCCCAAGCATCATCCCAGTTCTCGCGCACAAAGCTCCAGCTACCCATATTGCGAGGCTCTTCTTGCACCCAATGGATATCCTTCGTCTTAACCCCATTCAGCGCCTTGGCAATCTCGGTCACAGGCCACGGGTAAAGCTCTTCTACCCGTATCAACGCTACATCGCTGCGCTTGTCAGCCTCACGGCGGGCCAGCAGGTCGTAGTAAATTTTACCCGAACACAGCACCACTTTTTTGGCAGCCTTCACATCCACGCTGTCGTCAGCAATCACGGTCTGGAAAGCCCCCTTCAACAGCTCGCTCACAGGGCTCACCGCCAGCGGGTTACGCAGCAGGCTCTTCGGCGTCATCACCACCAACGGCTTCTTCACGCTGCTCTTGGCCTGACGCCGCAACAAGTGGAAAATCTGCGCCGGTGTGCTCGGGTAAGCCACCCGAATATTATCCTCGGCACATAGCTGAAGGAAGCGCTCAAGACGGGCACTGCTATGCTCCGGCCCCTGCCCCTCATAGCCATGCGGCAACAAAATCGCGAGGTGGTTATTCTGGCCCCACTTCGCCTCAGCCGACGCAATAAACTGGTCAATCACAACCTGCGCCCCATTGGCAAAGTCACCAAACTGGCCTTCCCAAACAACTAAGCTGTTCTGCGGTTTGCCCAGCGCATACCCATACTCAAAGCCCATCACCGCGTTTTCACTCAGTGCCGAATTATAGATATCGCACACCGCACCCTTGGCCGCCAAGCTCTGCAGCACGTTCCAGCGGGTACCATCCTTACCGTTAATCAGCACGGCATGGCGGTGGCTAAACGTCCCGCGCTGGGCATCTTGCCCGGTCAGGCGCACGTTAATGCCTTCCATCAGCAACGCACCATAGGCGGTGGTTTCGGCAGCACCCCAGTTGAGGGGCTTTTCACCCAACAACATGGAAATCCGCTCATCAACAACCTTCCCAACCTTGTCATTAATCTCAAATCCGGCAGGCTGCTTGCCCCACGCGTCCACAATCGCCTTTACATGGCCCGCTTCGGCAACGGTTTCAACCTTGGCATCCTTGGCTTTCTCACCCTTGGCCTTAACACTCACTCCCTTCTGGGCAGTGTCATAGGCTGCCGCCAATTCGTCGGCATAGGCTTTCTCAATCTTAGCCAAATCGGCCTCAGCCATACCGGCCGCCTTCAACTGGTCGGCATAAATGTCGGCAGGCACTTTGTGGGCTCTAATTTTCTCGTACATCTTCGGCTGGGTGAACGTCGGGTCATCACCTTCGTTGTGGCCCCAGCGGCGGTAACCAATCAGGTCCAGCGTCACGTCCTTGCCAAACTGCTTACGGTAGGCCCACGCAAAACGGGTCGCGGTCCAGCAGGCTTCAATGTCATCGGCATTCACATGCACAATCGGGGTGCCAAGCTGCTTGAAAATATCGGTGCAGTAAGCCCCGCCAAACGCATCCTCAGGGTTGGCCGTAAAGCCCACTTGGTTGTTCAACACAAAGTGAATCGTGCCTCCGGCATCATACGCCTTCAACCCCATCAGGTTATTCGTTTCCGGCACGTTACCAAGGCCAGCCACGGCACTGTCACCATGAATCAGAACCGGCAACACGCCCTTACCCTTGCTCTCCAAGGCATCCGCCTTGGCACGGGCCACACCCAACACCATGGCGTTCACAGCTTCAAGGTGGCTCGGGTTATACAGCAGTTGCAGCTCAATCTTACCGGCCGCGGTGCTGGCTTCGTAAACCTTACCCATGTGATACTTCACGTCGCCGCTGCTCGGGCCACCTTCTTGCGTAAACTTATCGGCAAACGCGGCAAACAGCTCGTGCAGGGGTTTGTGCAGAATATTGCACAACACATTCAAACGCCCGCGGTGAGCCATGCCCATTACAAGGTGCTTTACACCATCCTTGCTTGCATCTTCCACCAGTTGCAGCAGCAGCGGGATAATCCCGTCATTACCCTCAACACTAAAGCGCTTGGCACCCACAAACTTGGTATGCAAAAACTTCTCCATCGCATTAGCACGCACAAGGCCGTCATACAGGGCCAGTTGCTGCTCTTTGCTCGGCTTCACCTTGGCTTCAGGGCCTTCAAACCACTCCTGCACCCACTGGCGCTCGGCCGGCACACGCACCACACCCAGCTCTACACCAATGCTACCGCCATATACCTTCGCAAACTCACCCGCATCCGCCGCATCAAGGCCGTAGGTTTCGGGCTTGAATTCATCGGTAATCGCAGGCGCATCCTTCAACGGGTTCACACGCGCCACAAGGTGGCCACGGGTCCGCCACGCTTCGGCAAACTTAAAGCGTGCCACGTCCTTGCCATCGCCCGCACCACCTTCACCGGCCAGGCTACCGCCCGCCTGCCAACCAAGGAAGTAAGCCTTCCATTCGGCATCGACACTCGCGGGGTCGTTCATAAATTTGGCGTACATATCTTCAACAAGGGGAAGACTGGAACTGTCAAACACGGCAACAGCACACATCGGGGATATAACCTCTTCTTTATCTGAAACAGCGGCACCCTACGCTCACGGCCCAAAGCCCGCAAGCCCCCCTGTACTAAAGCATAGGCATAATTAACCATACATTTATCAGCCTCAGCGGAGGTTTAGCGCGAAAAAACCAGAAGAAAAACAATCTTACCGGCAAGTAACCCTTTCTATTACAAAGGGCATCTGTGGCATTTTTGATATCCCCCACCCCCTCACAACGCGCCGCCTCCTTCCGGTTACGCCCTAAACAGGGTTAACTACACACCATGATTACAGTCTACTCCCGCACCGATGGCATGTTCGAAGTCACTCCCTGGACCGTGGAAGAGCCCTTCCCCATCGGCGCCATCTGGGTGGACGCCGAAAACCCTACGGAAGAGGAAATCTACGAGCTCCAGCTCACCCTCGGCATCCCGCTTCCCACGAAGGAAGAACGCGAGCGCAACATCACCCTCAGCCGCATGTTCAAAGCCGACGGCGTCAGCTTCATGAACGCCGCCATCATCACCAAAGCCTTGGGCCCATACCCAGAGCTCAGCGTGGTGCGCTTCATCCTGACCGAAAACACGCTTCTTTCCGTCCGCGATATCCAACCGACCTCGTTCGAAAACTTCTCGGAACGCCTGAAAAACAGCAGTAAGGATTTCGACTCCGGCCCGGAAATCCTGCAAGGGCTCCTCGAAGAAATGATCCTCCGCGTCGCCTATAACTCCGACCTCGTAACCAACGACCTCGACCGCCTCTCGCACCGCATTTTCGACCCCTACGGCCTGAAGGAAGACGAAGCCGAACTTAGCCTGCAAGACGTCCTTCGCCAAATCGGCGTGGTCGCCGACCTCAACAGCCAGGTGCACGAAAGCCTCCACAGCCTCTCGCGCATGGTCGCCTATTTCAAGGAGTCCCAATCGGACAACCAATACCTCGTCCGGAAACTGGATACCCACTCGAAGGACATCCGCGAGCTCACCCAGCAAAGCACCTTCTTGTCCGACAAAATCACCTTCCAGCTCGACGCCACACTGGGCATGATCAACGTCGAGCAAAACCTGAGCATGAAGATCCTCTCGATCTTCACCATGGTCATCATGCCACCCACGCTCATCGGCAGTATATACGGGATGAACTTCCAATTCATGCCGGAACTCTCGCAACCATGGGGCTACCCGCTGGCACTCCTCGTCATGCTCACCAGCGCCATCCTCCCCTTCCTCTACTTCCGCAAACGCCGCTGGCTATAATTAATTAATTTTTCCGAGAGATTTATAAAATTCATAGATGTCGTGATAACCAGATAATTTAAGAGACTCGCTCATAGAAGTCAGAGAAGCTTTATTCATAGCAGAAATCAAGCACTCATAATTTTTAACATAATTATTAATAAGTCTATTAAATGTAGTTATATGAGCTGTAGATTGCTTCACTTCACTTATTAATTTATTAATATCATTTTTATCATTCAGAAGTTTATTAATTATATAAAATTTATGACCCTGCAAAAAGTAATCACAATGCTTCTTTCGTAACTGTGTTGTTTTATCATCGTCACTAGCACCAATCACATACAACATTTCATATAGAGATAACAAAATATCGTCTATTTCTTGTAATGACCTTGTCACCAAAGGAACGTAATAAGATCTTTTACTAATTATTGTTGAATAAATTAAAGTTATCACTGCCATAGAGGCAAGAATCAAGTTACAAATTACTGTAATATAATCTATATCGCTTGAAGTAACGTAATTATATGTGAACAAACTTAACATTTAACACTCCCTCACCCACGCCACCAAAGCCCCAGCATTCTCAAACGTCTCCTCCGCCCCATAAGTATTCCGCAACCACGTCACCTGCCGCTTGGCATAATGCCGCGTGCCCTGCACGGCACTACGGCTGGCCTCCTCCCAGCTCAATACACCATCCAGAAAATCATAAATCTCTTCCGCCCCCAGCCCCTGCAACCCGGGCATGGCCAGTGTGTAGCCATCGTTCTTCAAGGCTTCCACTTCGGCAATCATCCCCGCATCCACCATCAGGCCCCAACGCTTCTCAATCCGAGCATACAGCTCGTCTCGTTCAGGAGATATCGCCAACCGCCGGAACGTATACGGTGGCGCCTTCGCCGGCACGGCCTGCCACGCACTCAGCGGCGTACCGGTATGGTGGTGCACCACTAATCCCCGCGTAATCCGCTGGGTATCGGTCGCATGCAATTTGGCGGCAAGGTTCGGGTCTACCGCCAGCAGCTCCTCATAAAGCTCCTCTACCGGCCGTCCCCGAAAAAGCGCCTCCATCTCTTCCGGCACTGGTGGAATCTCACTAATCCCCTCCATCAATGTCCGCAAATACAACCCCGTGCCGCCCACCACAATCGGGCGCTTGCCACGTGCCAGCACCTCTTCAATCTTCTGCAAAGCCATCTCGGCCCAACGCCCCGCACTTACGCGTTCAGCGGGGTCGACCATTTCAAACAGGTGGTGCGGCACATCGCCCTTCTCCGCCGCGGTCGGCGCCGCCGAAAGGATCGGCATCCGGCTGTAAATCTGGCGGCTATCAGCATTAATTACCTCACCGCCCAAAAGCTTGGCGGCCTCGATAGAGGCCCCCGTCTTCCCACTGGCCGTCGGCCCGAAAATAACCAGAACTTCGGCCAACGCGCCAGATAACGCCATATGTCGTCCTTACGGCTTCACCATCGTGTCCAGAAACTCGCTGGTCGGGTCAACCACCATCAGCGTGTTGCTGCCGGTCAGGCTGGCCTTATAAGCTTCCAGGCTTTTCGTGAACTTGTAAAAGCCGGGGTCTTTGTTAAACGCCGCACCGGTAATCCGGATAGCTTCCGCCTCACCTTCACCCCACAACTTCTGCGAGTCCCGGTTCGCCTCGGCCAGCAACACCGTACGTGCACGTTCCGCCTCAGCCCGAATCTTCTGGGCCGCTTCCTCACCTTCCGCACGTTCTTTGTTGGCTTCCTTCTGGCGCTCGGCACGCATGCGGCGGAACACCGCTTCACTGTTGGCTTGCGGCAGGTCGGCACGTTTCAAACGTACATCCACAATCCGTATGCCCATCGGTTGCGCTTCTTCAACCGACTGACGCAGGATTTCCTGCATCACCACACTCCGCTTGTCACCCACAAGGTCTACCAAAGGCACCTTGGCAACCTGCTCACGGATATTCGAGTTAATCAGGGTTTCAAGGCGCTGCACGGCAATCGGTATTGTCCGCGCATTGCGGTAAAACAAACCGGCATCGGCAATTTGCCAGCGGGTAAAGCTGTCTACCAGCACACGTTCCTTGTCCAACGTCTGCACTTCTTCCGTCGGGCTGTCGGTATTCAGCAAGCGCTTATCAAAGTACACAACCTGATGATAAAACGGCATCTTCAGGTGCAAGCCGGGCTCGCTTTCCAACCGGACAATCTTACCCAGTGCCACAATCATGGCCTGCTCCTGCTGACGCACAATGAAGACCGAGCTCCACAGCATCAGCACAAACGCCAGCACGCCCACACCCATAACAATCATACGCTGCGTGTTCATTAGCGTTCCTCCCCTTGAGAGTTACTAGGCCCTGCGGCAGGCGCAGCACCCATTTTGCTCAAACGGTCGAGCGGCAGGAAGGGCACCACACCATTCGCATTGCGGCTGGTAGTAATAATCTTCGGTACGTTGCTCATCACGTCTTTCATGGTGTCGTAGTACAGGCGGTCGCGTGTCACGTCAGGTGCCTGCTGGTAGGCTCCTACCTGAACATCAAAGCGCTGGGCCGCACCGGTCGCTTCGGCAACCTTGGCTTCTTTGTAACCACGGGCCTGCTCAATCATACGGGCGGCTTCACCACGTGCCAGCGGCACAATCTGGTTGGCATAGCCCATGGCCTCGTTAATCATACGTTGCTTGTCGGCCTTCGCAGCCTGAACGTCACGGAAAGCGTCAATCACCTCGGCAGGCGCGTTCACACGCTGCAGGTTAATGCGCACAATCCGTATGCCAAGTCCGTAATAATCACTCACACGCTGCATGTGGTCGCGGGCTTCGTACTGGATTTTCTCACGCCCGGCACCTTCCAGCGCATCATCAATCGTATGGCGTCCTACCGTTTCGCGCATCACGCTCTCGGCTAGGTCATACAAAGTCCCGTAAGGGTCAGCCACATTGAACAAAAACGCCGAGGGATTGGAAATCTTCCAGCTCACCGTAAAATCAAGGTCAACAATGTTCTGGTCACCAGCCAGCATCATGCTTTCGGCCTGCATGTCCATCACACCTTCACCATCTTCGCCGGTCCGGAAACCGATTTCCAGCAGGTTTTCGCGTGTCACCGGCAATTTCACCACCCGTTCAATCGGCCATGGCGCATGGTAATTCAAACCAGACTCATCGGTCCGCACATACGCCCCAAAGCGGGTCACAACACCCTGCTGTTCCGGTGCCACAATATAAACGCCGCTCAGCACCCAAATCAGCACAACCGCCGCAGCCCACCATTCCAGTGCAATACCCAGCGGGCCATTGCCACCAAATTTGCTGCCTTCAAAACGGCCACCACCATTACCGCCACCATCGCGCCAAAAGCCACGCAGCTTTTCGGCCATCTGGTTGACCACGTCTTCCAAGTCCGGCTGGGCGCCGGGCGCGGTCGGCCGCGCCGCAAACGGGCGTTCAGCCTTCGGGCTGCTGCTGGTTTTCCCCGCTTTGGGTTTACCCCAAGGCCCCTGCCCGTTATCCCAGGCGAACATCTTATTCCATTTCATGGTGCAAAGCATAACCAAGCCTTTACTCTATGACAATCTTAACCGAACCAACTTCGCTCGGCGCCGTAATTTTATCCCAAACCTTGTCGGCAAGCGCACGGTAAACCGCCGCCGCCTTGCTGTCCGGTGCGGCAATCACCAGCGGTCGGCCGCTGTCGGTCATTTCCCGCACCTGCATGTCCAGCGGCACTTCCGCCAGCACGTCATAGCCCAGCTCATCCGCCATGGCGCGCGCGCCGTGGGCGCCAAAAATCGGCGCCTCATGGCCGCAGTTGGGGCAACAGAACACACTCATGTTCTCTACAACCCCCAACACAGGCACATTCACTTTCTTAAACATCTCCAAGCCCTTGCGGGCATCGATTAAAGCAATATCTTGCGGAGTAGAAACAATCACCGCACCCGCCAGCGCCACATTCTGCGTAATCGTTAACTGCGTATCACCGGTTCCTGGCGGCATATCCAGCACCAGCACATCCAACGGCTTCTTCTCAGTGCCCCACTTTACCTGACGCAACATCTGCATCAGCGCACTCTGCACCATCGGCCCACGCCACACAGTCGGCGTCGCTTCATCCACCAAAAAGCCCATGCTCATCAGCTTGATGCCTTGCGAAATCACCGGCTCAATCCACTGACCATCGCTCTCCGGCTTGGCATCCTTGACACCCAGCATGCGGGGCTGGCTGGGCCCATAAATATCAGCGTCCAACAAACCCACATTCAGGCCCTTCAAACCCAATGCTACCGCCAAATTCATCGCCGTGGTGCTTTTTCCCACACCACCCTTACCGCTAGCCACGGCAATCACACGCGTCACACCCGCAATTTCACTCGCCATCTATCTATTCCTTTATTTAGCCGTAACCGACTTCGGCAAACTCATACTAAACGTCGTACCGTTCTTGTTCGGAACAAACTTCACTAGCTGTCCCACATCACGTCCGCACATACGCCCAATCCACAGCTCTTGCCAAGCATCTTTGGGTGTTTTCGGGTAAACGCGCACACGTGTCTCACGTATCACGGGGTTGCCCACGCACTTCGGCATGGCCACTTCGGCAGCCATGTCAAAACTCTTTACCACATCCTTTTGCAAGGCGCGGTCGGTCAGCGTATCCCCCGGCACCATCTCGGCCAGAGCCACATTGCCATTCACCACATCCATCGCAATATTACGCATCTGCGCCATACCGCACACATCCACGGCATAACGCACCAGCCAGCTACCCTTCACAGGCTTACCGGCATTCATTTGCAAAGGCTCATACACCGTCACGGCACTCGGCATCAGCACGGCAATTTTCCCGCAACCATCGGCAAGGCCGCGCTGTTGTTGCAGCAATATCGCCCCTACCTTGTCCTTCTGCGCGGCAATCACCGTTTCAATGTCGGCAACCTCTTTGGCCTGCCCCCATGCCATAGGCAGAATCCCCACCAGCACCAGCATAAAGGCAAGCACACGCAGCATCTTAAGCTACCTTAGCTTCAATGGTTTGCTCGCCACGCTTGGCACTCCAGTTGTCGGCATCATGATCAATGTAAAGGCTCATGTCGGGAAAATCTCCCTTCAACACCCGCCCCATCGCCTGCGCAATTGGGCGCAAGCTGGCATGTACCGTCTTTTGGCTACGCAGCTCGGCCACATACACCATTTGCGGCACAGTGTAGGCCAACTGGCACAACACAGCCGTACCCATGGGGTACAAATACTGACTCAGCATCGGCGTCGCCTTCACATCAGCAGGCAGGTTATCAATCGCTTCCAGCAAACGGCTCACTTCCGCCTCAAAACTGGCATAGTCTTTACCCAAAAGGTCTTTCAACTGGTTCAAATACCACGGATAAATCCCAAACCCGCCATCAATCAGCGGTACTTGGCAAACACCATTGCGGTGACGCTGCAAGTCGCGGTAGCTGCCAAAGTCCAGCAAGAAGCTCAACTGGTAAACACCATAAGCACCCAATCGACGGTTCAACTGCGCGCCCTCCGGCCGCGTATTCATCGCATTGGCTTCAAAATCGAGCAAACCAGCAACATCCAGCTCGGTCTTGTTAATCACCATGCCGCCTTGCTCAAGCTCTTCCAGGTCTTCTTCCAGAATCCGCTCTTCATCCAGCAGGTTTTGCACGCTCACAAAGTTGTCGCGCTCAGCCTGCTCGGCGTAGTAGGCGCTGCGGGCGGCATAGCGCTCGCTGTCACCCATTTCCTCACCGGTAAAGCTGTTCGGGTACTTCGCGTACAACGTCTTGAACAAATCCTGCGCCAGTTGCCGAATCTCCGGCAGCGGATGGTTCTTCAACTGCATCAAACGGTCACGTGCCTGACGCAAATTGGTGGTCCAGCTAAAAAGGGTAGTGCAACCGACCGGCAAAAAACCACGCAGAATATCAAACGCCCGCGCGGCAATCGCGTTCTGCCAAATCTTCTCACTCTTGTACTCGCTGGCATCAAACGGGTGTTTCTTCGCCAAAGCCTCTTTCACTTTGGGCATCGAGTCATTGTACAGCTTCATCCAACCCTCAAGCACCGCCATGCTGGCAGGGTGGTTGTACGGGTCAAACAACGGCTGGGCTGCAAAGTCCAGATAACGTGTGCTGGCTTCCTGCCCAGAATACAGAGCATTGTCCTGAATCGCCTTGGCCGCCAACATCGAGTAATTCTCGATAAAAATCGTCGTAACCCCACAGTCACCAATACTGGCGTGGCCATAACCAACGTAATACTGGCTCATAAACTTGCCGCTACCGGCGGCCTTCACCTTTTCAAGGTGGTTCACCACGCTATCAGGGCTGCGGGAATACAAAGCCTGCAGCATCGCGCCGTCTTCCGGGTGAATATCATCGTAAACGAAAATCTGCGGCTGTTTGTCAGCGGTCGTGGTGGTGGTCATGTGTGTAGTCTCCCCTTCTCGGCCAAACTAACCTGTGATAAACAGTTTTCCTATCAACATGCCTGTAAATGAATCAGTAAGGTCATTATGAAAACCAACATCTCCGGCTTCCCCGAGTACCTACCGTCCGAGCAACTGGCCTTCAACACCATCATCCACACCATTTCCGGCATTTACCAGAACTACGGCTACGTGCCGCTGGAAACCGCCGCGGTCGAACGCATCGACACTCTTACCTCTAAAGGTATCGACAGCAAAGAAGTCTACGCCCTCCGTCGCCTCAACGCGCAAGGCGACGACGGCGATAAAGACATCGCCCTGCGCTTCGACCTCACCGTGCCCATGGCCCGCTACGTCGCGCAAAACTTTGCCGACCTCTCCTTCCCCTTCCGCCGCTACCAGTGCCAACCGGTTTGGCGCGGAGAACGCGCGCAAAAAGGCCGCTACCGCCAGTTCCACCAGTTCGACCTCGACGTGGTCGGTGACGGTACCCTCCCCATCGTCGCCGACGCCGAAGTCATCGCCGCCGCCCACGACGCTCTTGTCGCCATCATGCCGGAAGGCACGCCCTTCACTATGCGCGTCAACAACCGCAAACTGCTCACCGGCCTCGTACAAGGCGCGGGGTATGAAGAAGGCGAACAAACTTACGCCGCCATAAAGGTAATTGATGACCTCGAAAAAATCCGCGACGAAGACGCCCGCGAGCGCCTCACCGCAATCAACCCCCAAGCCAACGTGCAAAAACTGATAGACCAGACCCGCACCACTAACTTAAGCGACCTCACCGGCCTCAACGACCTCGCCCAACAAGGCCTGAACGAGCTGAAAGAAGTGCTTACCACGCTCGACAACCTCACCGGCGGCACCAGCAATATCGTGGCCGATCTCGCCATTGCACGCGGACTCGATTACTACACCGGCACGGTGGTAGAAACCAAGCTCCACACGGCGCCGGAGCTCGGCTCCATCTGCTCCGGCGGCCGTTACGATAACCTCGCCGCCAGCCTCTCCGACCGCAACCTCCCCGGCGTCGGCCTCAGCATCGGCGTCTCGCGCCTTGCTGCGTGGCTGATGGACCAACCGCCCTACAACACCATGCCCGCCACCCCCGCCAGCATTATAGTTATCGGCGCCGCCGCTCCGGCCCTCTGCCAGCAAATCCGTAAGGCGGGTTTAGCCTGCGAACTGGGCTTGGGCGACAAATCCGCCGGTCAACACTTCATGGCGGCCGACAAACGCGGCATCAAGTACGGCATCGTGGCGGATACTCCCGAAAAAGCCACCATCCGCACCTTCAGCACGCGCCAGCAGGCGGAAGTCGAAGCCTCCGGCGTCGTCCCGTACCTGCAAACCCTGCTCGGATAAATCCGTCACAGCCCATCCACTCGAAAACCTCCCGTAACGGAGGTTTTCTTGTACACGCCTAAACCTTACCATAAACTTACTTCATCAAGTCGCATCCCGCCTGTCGTTACTACTCATAGCCTTTAAGGGAGGCACCCATGAAATCGGCCCGCAGACTTCTATACTTCGTCATGCCCGCTATCTTTCTGCTGTCACTCTCACCCCTCGTCTATTACGCCCATGCGCGCACCTCCGGTAACCTTTTCGGGACGCCAGAGCAGGTAGCCTTCCTCAAGGCCAACCCCCCTCCCGCCAAGCCTCAGCAAGTAGCCGAGGCACCCCGCGCAGAAAAGCCGAAACGGCCGCAGCTTCTGGTCAGCATTTCGACCGAAAAACTGGTGCTGAACAGCTGCACCGAAGCTTCGCCCCAAGTCGCCACCAACACCTTGGTCGCAACCCCCTAAGCGCGTCTCGTTTAGGGGAATTCAATGAAAAGCAAGGCTCACCCCCTTGCTTTTCCTATTTTCTTACCATAAGCTTACTTCTTCTAACGAGTAAAATGCATAACGGCGTACCTATTAAATTTCACTACAGATCCACGGGGAGATCTTAAAATGCGGCTTTCTTCCATCGATCCTGCAGCGGCAACGCTGTATTTCTTCCTCGCAATCGGAACAGCGGCGATTGTTTACCATATCGCCAATCAACCGAAAGCACCCGAGGTGTCCGAATTGGGCACCACAACGCATCTACCTAGCCTGACGATGGCAGATTTCGAACGCCGAATTACCGGCTACGACGACATCTTCGTCAAGAATGTTCCGGACACGGTCCGGGACGCCAACAGCACGAACACGTTACCCAGTACACTCGGGCTGAACGACATCCGCGAACTCAGCTTCCCCAAGCAAGTCTGAGCCAGCGACACACGAGACAACGAAACCCGGCACATGCCGGGTTTTTTGTATTTATATCCCTTAATCTAAGCACAGAATCCGCGGCTCAGCGCCACCCGCCCCGCGCGATGCCTGCCAACGGCTCTTACCTTCGGAGTTTGGCCCGGCAATAACCGAAAGCCAAAAGTTGCTGTCATTGTGGTTAAACGCAAACACACACAACGTATGCCAACCGCTGGTTACAATGGTGTTAGGGCTGTAGGCCGAGCTACCGTAATACGTCACACGCGAAAATCCGGGAGATGGAGTCGGCGGCGCCTTGCAATTACCCGCATCCACACCGCTAACGCCGGGAGAATAAAACATACCCTTAATCCCGCAATCACGTATGGCATTTGCCAAAATCTGAGCAGAGCGAGCATTTTTATTAGCCCCATCTGCTAATAACCTCAACGCGTTCCAACTCGTCTCCATTTGCAAATTGCCACTCGCCGTACGCTCCTGAGAATAGGCAAATGTCACAGGAATCAAAGCTGCGGCCGCTACCATCAAATACGAATAAAGGTTCATACCCATTTATAGCATTCACCCCAAATAAAACGAACTTAGTCCGCTGAAGAAATCCTACCCCGTGTCTTCTTCACATCACTCCGCACCTTTTTAGCTCCCAGCCGCCTCTCGCCACTGGCCCGCGTTGGTTTAGTCGCACGCCGCACTTTCGGCACAAACCGTGCCTTCGCAATCAATGCGTCCAAACGCGCCAAGGCATCATTCCGGTTTTGGAGCTGAGACTTATACCGCCGCGCCACAATCACAAGGGTGCCATCCTTACCCGCCTTGGCCAGCAGTTTCAGCGCAACACGGTCGGGTATATCCAAGGCGGCAACATGAACCCGCAACATAACGGCAGTGGCCACCTTGTTCACATGCTGGCCACCCGGCCCACCGGCCGTCACAAAGCTCCACTCAAGGGCGGGATGACTCGGGCTCAGCGACGCCATCCCACACCTCCCTTAGTAGATACCAAAGGTCCGCAGCAGGTTCTCAATCGGGTTACCTGCGGCACCACCGCCACCACCGTTGCTGCGCGGAGCACTCGCGCCAGAGCCAGCACCACCGCCATTCTCAGCCGGACGTTCGCTATCCCCACCGGTCGCACCACTGTTGAAAATCTCATAGCCGCTCTCATCCACATAATCCGGCGTGGTTTCGGTCGGCGCAGTGCCTTCCTTAAACGCTTCGGTGATAACCTTTTCCGAGTTCGCACCGGGCAGCAAACCGCTCTTGGCATCCACCTGCACAAACTCAATACCTTGGGGCACACTAAAGCCTTCAATCGGCGTGCCCTTAAACTGGGCCTCCGCAAAGGTCTTCCAAATCGGCAGGGCGGCACGGCCACCGGTTTCGCCATAACCAAGGCTCTTCGGCGTATCAAAGCCAACCCAAACGCCCACTGCAAGGCTGGGGCTAAAGCCTACAAACCACGCGTCCACATAGTCGTTGGTCGTACCGGTCTTGCCACCTAACGGGCGGCCAAGGCTGGAAAGGCTATAACCGGTCCCGCGCAACACAACGCCCTGCAACACGTTCGTCATCAGGTAGGCGTTTTGCGGGTCCATCGCTTCCTTACCGCCGGTTTTCGGCAGTACGGGGTTCTCATCCGGGCTCGCGCCCAAGCTTGCCAAGCACTTCTCACAGGCAGGGTGGGCTCTAAACAGCGTCACCCCCTTAGAATCCTGCACGCGGCGCAAATACGTCGGCTCAATATAGGTACCCCCGCGCGGGAAGACGCTATACGCGCTGGTCATCTCCATCAGCGTATAGTTGATACTTCCCAAAACAACCGAAAGGTCGGTAATCGGTAGCCCCTTCAACCCAACGCGGCGGCTCACTTCCGCCACATCGCGTAAACCAATATCCTGCGTCAAACGCACGGTCATCAAGTTACGGCTTTGCTCAAGGCCCTGCCGTAGCGTCGTCATGCCGGTAAACTTCTTGTCGTAGTTGTGGGGCTTCCACTCACTGCCGTCCGAGTTGTTAAACACCAGCGGCGCATCCAGCACGGTGCTGGCAGGCGTATAGCCCTTTTCCATAGCAGCGGCGTACACAAACGGCTTGAAGGAACTCCCTACCTGACGCCGCGCCATAATCGCACGGTTAAAGCCAACGCCTTCGCCCAAACCACCTACCATTGCCAGTACTTCGCCGGTACGCACGTCCATGGCCACAAGGGCACCCTGTACGTTCGGCAGTTGCTCAAGGCTGTAGTTCTTACCGTCCTTAGCAACGGCCTTCACCATAATCACATCGCCTACTTTCAAGAAGGAATTTAAAGCCCCCTTGCCCGTCCACTTGGCCGTGCTTCGGGCCACAATTCCCTCGCGCTCATCGCTA
Organism: Alphaproteobacteria bacterium; assembly: GCA_027485835.1. Lineage (GTDB taxonomy): Bacteria > Pseudomonadota > Alphaproteobacteria > UBA2136 > UBA6156 > UBA6156. Next base: position 175,507 of record JAIXQG010000001.1, on the reverse strand, counting down.
AGTCCCACGCGGGCACTATCAGCACCCACTTTCAGCACAACGGCAGGTTCACCAATACGCCAGCTGTGGGCATACTTTTCAGCAAAGGCATCCACTTCCTTCTGCCAACCATCCAAGGTCTTCATATGGTCCAGCGGCCCGCGCCAGCCATGCCGACGGTCATAATCACGCAAGCCCTTATAAACGGCTTCTTCGGCACGGCGCTGCGTCGGCAAATCAAGCGTGGTGTAAACGCTCAAACCGTCCTGATACAACGCCTTCTCGCCATACTCCTTCAACACCATCTGGCGGATGTACTCCGCAAAGTGCGGTGCATCCTCACCCTGCTTCAGTGGGCTGATGTTCAACCCCAGCGGAGTCGCAATCGCGGCATCCGCCTCCTCCTTCTTCACAAAACCTTCGTCTTGCAAACGGCGGATGACGATATCGCGACGCGCTTTGGCAGCCGAAGGGTTGCGCACGGGGTTATACCGGCTCGGCGCTTGCGGCATACCCGCAATCATCGCGCGCTCGGGCATGGTTAGCTCACTCAGGCTCTTACTAAAGTACGTTTGCGCGGCAGCGGCCACCCCATAGCTCCCGTTCCCCAAGTAAATCCGGTTCAGGTACAGCTCTAAAATCTCGTTCTTGGTGTAGGCCTTCTCAATCCGCCAGCTTAAAATCAGTTCTTTGATTTTACGGGTATAGGTACGCTCGCTGCTCAGCAAATAGGTTTTTGCCACCTGCTGCGTAATCGTACTGGCCCCCTGCGTGCGGTGGGTCAGCGTATTCACAAGGCTCGCACGGATAATCGCCTTCAGGTCATACCCGCCATGCTCGTAAAAGTGGGTATCCTCAGCCGCCAAAAAGCTATCGATAACGGGTTTGGGAATTTCATTGATAGACACCCAAATCCGGCGCTCGTTAGCATACTCCGCCACAATTTCGCCATTCCGGTCATACACGCGGGTAATCAACGGCGGCTTATATTCGCTCAGTTGGCGGAAGTCCGGCAACTGGCTGTCATAATACACCAAAATACCGGCAATCATGGCGCCAAAAGCAAGAGACCCCAGCGCGGCAAGCCATGCCAAAACGACAACCCATTTCGGCATTTTATTATTTTTACGGGAACGGGTTTGCCCCCCCTCCCCACGTGGATTCGGGCGCGAGCTGCCCGTACGATTCATGGCCATGAAACCACGCTACACAATGCACCCACAACTTACAAGCGAGGCCCCCACACAACTGCCCCCCCAATCATCACCCCCGTAAGTTTCGCTTGCGGAAGTACTACGATCCTCCCTAATCTTGATAAGACTATTTCCTTTTGAAAAAAGCACGGAGGCACAAACATGACCGAAGAGCTTACAATCCCCAGACCAGGATATCGTCTGATAGAAGTGGAAATTGCAGAAGATGACTACCAAAACTATCTGCAAGCTTCAGAACAAGCCGGATACACAAGTTTTAGTTCTTTCCTTGCTGAAAGCATGAAGAACTATAAGTTCCAGATAAAACTCTCCTACTCCGGCAAGTCACTTCTGGTTGGCGATCCGCTTACAGAAACCGCAGCAATCTATACAACAGACGGATTAGCCTACGCTTTCAAACAAGGAGAGGATGCCAGACGCGAAAGTTCGCCAGAACGGAAACGCCGATCCTTCCAAACCGTTAACGGAGGAAAAGCTTAAGCCCCCCTCAATAGCGCATAAAAGAAGCCCCGCCAAAGCGGGGTTTTCTCTGTTCAAACAACATTAATAATGCACGTGCTTCTCTACGTAATTCTTAATACCCTTGGCAATCGTATCCGCCAATTCATTCCGGTATGTCTTGTTAGAAAGCTTGCGCGCTTCGGTGGGGTTAGATAGATACCCCATCTCCACGAGCACGCTTGGCACATCGGGGCTTTTCAACACTCTAAAGCCCGCATACAGCACCTCGCGCTTACGCACTTCGGTAAAGTTACTCAATTCATTGATGATGCTCCGCGCAAGGTACGTCGACCCATTCAACGTATCGCGTTGAACAAGCGAAATCAGAATATTCTGCACTTCCTTACTCTCATTCGCCAACGCCACACCGGCCATCACGTCGCGGTCGTTTTCGGCACTGGCCAAACGGGCGGCTTCACGGTCACTTGCTTTTTCACTCACCATATACACCGTCGCCCCCTTCACCTCACTCTTGGTCGGGTGAATATCGGCGTGCAGGCTCACAAACAGGTCGGCACCGGCACGCTGGGCAATGCGCGGGCGCTCGGGTAACGGAATAAACACATCGGTATCGCGCGTCAGCACCACATCAATCTTGTCGCTGCGCAGGCGGTCACGTACCAACTTCACCATTTCCAGCGTCAGGTTTTTCTCACAAATATTGACGTGCTTGCTGCATGCACCAGGGTCAACACCACCGTGCCCAGCGTCCAGCACAACGGTCGCATGCTGACGACGACGATCCGTCACATCGCGCACCACTTGCGGTGGCACAACCGGTGCAGGCTCATCTTCAATACGGGTTGGCTTCACGGCAGGCGCTTCACCCTGCGTCACCACATCTTCCGGTGGCGGCACATTGGTGGGCTTTTGGCCCTTTTTCAGCTTTACAAGGTCAACCACCAAACGCGGCCCCGCGCCACCACGTGGCGGAATCGCAAACACGTTCACCCGCCCCTGCTGACGCAAGTCCATCACCATACGCACCGTACCGGGTCTAAAACGCCCAGCACGCAAACTCTCCACCAAGCCATCGCCCGGCATCTTCACTAGGCTAGGCGAATTTTTAAAAGCGATATCATCCTGAAAATCGACCACCACGCGCGCAGGGCTCGGCAGCGTAAACCAGCGGAAGTCAAAATCCTCTTCACGCGTCGTTTTAGTAAATTGGAGCACAATCCGCGTACGGCCTTCATCCTGCCCCACACGCATGTCTTCCACCACACCGGGCGCATCATCGCTGGTCTGGCTGTTCACGCTCCATAGCGGAATACCAACAGATACAAACAAAAGCAGGCAGCCGCACACAACAGGCCACTTCACCCACGCCGGAATACGGTTTTCCCTACTCATGGGCCAGAGTCCTACCATGAATAAACCGCGCGCGTAAACCTTGCGCCAGCAGGTTAGCCCCCACACTGAGGCTTATCAGCACTACTGCCGGATACACCACCAGCATCGGTGCCACCAACACATCGCGCATGCCATCACGCAACATGCCGCCAAGGCTCGGTAAAGGTGCGGGTATTCCTAAACCCAAAAAGCTCAAGCCCGCTTCCGCCACCATCGTCCCCGCCACAACCAGCAACGATTCTACTAATAAAGGTCCGGTGCAATTTGGCAGCACATGCCTCACCCAAATCACGGGTGTCGCTACCCCCGCCAGCTTCGCCGCGTTTACAAACGGAACAGCGCGCAACTTCATCACTTCCACTCGCGCCAAACGGCAAAAGCCAACCCAACCGAGCAAGCCCAGCGCCACCATCACATTCCCCATCCCAGCCCCCACCAACGCCGCCAACGCCAAGGCAAGCAGTAGGCCCGGAAAACTCAGCACCACCTCCGTCATCTTGCCAATCACCATATCCACCCATCCACCAAACCAACCCGCTAAAAAGCCAAGCGTAATCCCAATCGTACCGGTAATGAGCAACACCACAGCCGCCACGGTCAAACTCACACGCATGCCCCCCGCCAAACGCGCCAAAACGTCACGCCCCAAGTCATCGGTGCCCATCCAATGCACCCAACTGGCGCCCTCAAATGCCGACGCTATATTAAGAGTGGTCGTATCCAACCCATTCAACCACGCCACCGCCTGCAACAGCAGCAACACGGCCAATATCGCCATACCTAAAAGCGTCGCCCCGCGCATTAACGCACCCTCGGGTCAAGTAACGCACTCACCACATCGGCCAGTAACACACACAACATGTAAACCAGAGATATCAACAACAAACACCCCTGTATCACCGGATAATCCCGCTGATGCAGCGCCTCCACCAACAAATTGCCCAACCCGGGCCAGCCAAACACGGCCTCGGTCAATACGGCACCGGTCAACACCATTCCTAATTGCAAAAACGCTATCTGCACCGTCGGCAACAACGCGTTCCGCACCACATGCCATCGCACGCGGCTTACATCGCCACCCTTGGCCACAACCGTGCGCACATAATCCTTATGCCGCTCCTCAATCAAACTTTCCGCCAACATCCGCGTCACCACCGCCGCCAAACCAAGCCCAAGTGTAATAGAAGGCAAAATCATACTCGCCGCGCCCTGCATGCCACTGACTGGCAGAATCCCAAGCCCCACCGCCACACCCACAATCAACAACGGCCCTACCACAAAGCTAGGAGACGCCATTGCCGCCAAACTGATATAATCCACACTCGTCCGCACGCTCTTCCGCCCAAACGCCATCAGGCAACCGCCAATCCCGCCCACAACCAGCGCAAAGCCCATGGCCCCTGCCGCCAACATGCCGGTAGCTGGCAGGCGCTCCCAAATCATGCCCAGCACGGGGCGCTGGCTAATCAGACTCACCCCCCAATCACCTCGTAACACCCCGCTCACAAACCCGATAAACTGCCACCACAGCGGCTGGTTGAGCCCCAGTGCCTCACGCAGCGCCATATAATCGGCAGGGCTGGCGCGGTCACCCAGCAACGCCACAACGGGGTCACCGGGCACTAAATGGATCAGCATAAATACCAGCCCCACCACTAAAAACAGGGTGGGTATCATGCCGGCCAATCGCTGCACTATCGTATTCATTGTTTCAAACCTAGCAACATCTGCCCAAAATCAAAACACACAAAACAGTGTGGCCGCCACAATGCAGCTTGCCCCCGTGGCGCAAATATCCTAATCTCATAATGTCAAACCAGATACAGGTCTGACACAGAACAAGTTTCCGCCAAAGGCCGCGCCTGTTTCCTTACAAAAAACAGAACCGCCGCCCAAGGCACCACACCAACACAACGGCGCTGCCGTACGACTCTTAACTTAAAGCCAAACCGCTTTAATAAAAGTGAATAAAGTTTTGATATGCAAGAAGTAACAACACAAAGTTATAAACCAGAGGCTCTCTAAGCCTCCGCGCTTGCATTCTCCAAAACCGTCGTCGCAGCCCCTTGTTTAATACAAGGAGTCCAAACTCATGAAGCGTATGCTGATAGACGCAGCCCACACCGAGGAAACCCGCGTAGTCATCCTCGACGGCAACAAAATCGACGATTTCGAAATCGAAACCCAAGGCAAGGCCCAACTTAAGGGCAACATCTACATCGGCCACGTGTCGCGGGTAGAGCCCTCGCTGCAAGCCGCCTTCATCACCTACGGCGGCAACCGCAACGGCTTTTTGGCCTTTGGCGAAGTCCACCCGCAATTCTTCGCCGTCAGCAAGGCTGAAAAGGCCGAACTGCTGAAAGAAGTCGCCGAAGCCGCCGCCCGCCGCCGCGGAGCCGACTTCGACGACGAACCGGAACAAGCCGAAGAATTCGCCGACAAGCTCGCCCACGAAGACAGCAAGCCCTCCGATAAACAAGCCGCCAAAGCTGCTAAAGCCGAAAAAGGCAACGAAGCGACCGAAGCCACCGCCGAAGAACTGAGCGACGAAGAAGCCGCCGCCAAAGCCGCCGCCCTGGCCGACTCCGGCGAAACCGGCAAAGAACCCGCCAAAGAAGGCCGCGGCCGCCGTGGCGCCCGCCCGCCCCGCCGCATGGAAAGCAAAGGCCGCCCGCGCCGTGCCGAAGCCTCCACTCCGGTCGCCGTAGAAGAAGCCTCCTCGTCGGAGAGCGAAACCGACACCGACGGCAAAGGCGGAAAAGACAAACCCAAAAACCAGCCGCCCATCCACCGTCGCTACCGCATTCAAGACGTGCTGAAAGAAGGCCAGAAAATTTTGGTGCAAGTGGTAAAGGAAGAACGCGGCAGCAAAGGCGCCGCCCTCACTACCTACTTCAGCCTGCCGGGCCGCTACACCGTGCTTATGCCTAACACGCCGTACGCTGGCGGCATCAGCCGTAAAATCACCGACCCCCAAGAGCGCCGCCAACTGCGCGAGGCCTACAGCGAGCTGAAAGTCCCCGCCACCATGGGACTCATCATCCGCACCGCCGGTGTCGGCCAGCCGATGGAGCACATCACCAACGACTACCAAAACCTCACCAACCTCTGGCAGCACATTAACGAGCAGTTCGAGGAAAATGAAGACATCCAGTGCGTCCACGAAGACGGCTCCGTCATCATCCGCGCCCTGCGCGACATGACGAACGAAGACATCGGCGAAATCACCATCTCCGGCGCCCGCGCGTACAAGATGGCGAAGGACTTCGCCAAAAGCTTCATGCCGGATACCGTCGGCCTGATTAAGCACTATAAGGACGAAACGCCGCTGTTCTCGCAAGCCAAGGTGGAGCAAAAGCTCAACATGCTGCACCACACCCGCGTCACCCTGCCCTCCGGTGGCTATCTGGTCATCAACCCCACCGAAGCGCTGGTCTCGGTCGACATCAACTCCGGCCGCGCGACGCAGGAGCGTAATATCGAAGAAACCGCGGTTAAAACCAACTTGGAAGCCTGCGAAGAACTCGCCCGCCAAATCCGCCTGCGCGACCTCGCCGGCCTGATTGTCGTCGACTTCATCGACATGGAAGACAACCGCAACAACCGCAAGGTAGAAAACGCGATGCGCAAGGCCCTCCGCCGCGACCGCGCCCGTATCCAAACCGGCAACATTTCCGATTTCGGCCTGATGGAGATCTCCCGCCAACGCCTGCGCCCATCGTTTGGCGAGTCGCACTTCATCGCCTGCCCGCACTGTCTGGGCTCCGGCCAAGTGCACAGCGACGCTACCGCCGCCCTGATGGTTCTGCGTAAACTGGAAGAAGACGACGTCCGCGATGCCGACCGCATCACCGTCACCTCCAGCACACCGCTGGTACTCTGGCTGCTCAACCACAAGCGGGATGTCATCCGCTCTTTGGAAGAACGCTACAAATACCAACTGCAATTCCGCGCCGACGACCGCCTGACCGCGCCGGATCACACCATCGAGCTGACCAGCTTCAAAGCCGACGGTACCGAGCACAACCGGCTGATCGAGGTCACCCTGCGCGAACAACCTGAACTCCCGCCGGAACTCCGCCAGCGCCAGCACAGCCCGCGCCGCGAAGAACGCCGTGACGAGCGCCGCGACGACTCCCGCAAGGAGCAACGCGCCGACAAACCGGAGCGTACCGAAAAGTCCGACAAGCCGGAACGTAACGAACGCCCCGACCGTGCCGACAATCCGGAAAAATCCGGCAAGCCGGAGCGTGGCAACCGCAACGGTAAACACGCAAAGTCGGATAAACCCGAAGGCAAGTCCGACAACGCCGGTGGCCCGCGCCGCCCTCGCCGCTTAGGCGAAGCGGAAGCTTCGTCGGATGACATGACAACCGACGCACCAGAGGCGAACGCCGAAAAACGCGGCAGCAAACCGCAGCGCGATGCGAAGCCCGAGCCCAAAGCCGACCGCAAACCAGAGCCCAAGGCCGACAAAAAGCCGGAACCGAAGCACGACAAGCCGAAGCCCGTCCGCGAGCAAAAGCCGGTCGAAGATCAACCCCTCGCCGTGCAAAAGGTCAGCGTGGAAAAGGACGACGCACCGGTGATTATCCCCACTGCGCCGCGTAAAAAGTTCGAAATCCGCAAACAGGCCGATACCGATGCCGCCGACGCGCCCATCGCCATCGCCAAACTAAGCGAGGAAACGCAACCGGAACCGACCATCTCCTCCACCTCCCGTAAAAAGGAGAGCAAAGAGAAAACCGGCATCATCTCCCGCCTCATCGGCCGCTAAAACCGGGCGTTGCAAAAGGGTCTCTCAAGGGCCCTTTTTTAGCACCCCTAATCCTAGCTGTATTTGTACCGTAACGCGTAAGCTGGTAGGCTTATACTCAATCAATTAAGACCTATAATAAAAGAATAACGCCATGATACGCCTTACACTCCTGACCATTCTCTCAGTCGGCCTGTTCAATGTCGCGCAGGCACAAGACTGGGGCACCATGGCCACCGTCAGCAGCACCATGGGTATAAATGCCAATCGTATTTGTATGGGAGAAGGCACACGCGGCGATATAGGCTGCCCCACTTACGCACCCTCCATCAGCCCCACCGGAACCCTAACGGTCGACAACGTGAGCCTTACTTCGGCAGGCATCACATGGGGCTATTTAGCAAATAGTCTTAGTTATTTGCCAACTCTTAGTACCGGCAGTATTTCCACAACAAGCATTTCGGTCAGCACCATTAACGGCGTTTCAGCCACTCTCTTTGGCGGCACACAGGTTTCCTTTGCCGTCCACCGCAACAATGTTAATCAAACGGTCTCCGACAATGTGATGACCGCTATCGACTGGACAACAAAAGTCTTCGATACCAACAATAATTTCAACCTCACGACAGATCGCTTCACACCCACAATTCCTGGCAAGTATTTTGTCAGTTTCAGCGCATACTGCACGCCTTCTACAGGTTACTGCACGTCAAACATCTATAAAAACGGCGGCCAAATTGTTGGCGGACATGGTTACGGGGCAAACGAGATCGCCACAATAAGCGCAATCATAGATATGAACGGTAGCACCGACTATCTCACAGCTCATGCAAATGCAAACGGCGGAACAACTATAAATGGTAGCTCCGCCTACACCTTCTTCCAAGGTGCCCTTATTAATGCGGCGGGTGGCACAGGCGGTAGCGGCATGCCCACAGGCGCCATCTCGGCGTTCAATCTCGCCGCCTGCCCTTCAGGCTGGAGTGAATATACCCCAGCCCGCGGCCGCTTCCTCCGCGGTATCGATAGTACCGGAACTAACGATTCGGTCCGCACAGCCGGTAATACTCAAGAAGACGCCTTCCAAGGCCACAAACACCAGTTCTCCCGTAATATGGTTGCGGTGGCAGGCGTAGACTCCTACTACGACTACAGTTCAAGTACTGCCAGCAGCTTGGATGCTAACTATTACGACGGAGCCAGTATTATGAACGCAGCTCCGGTAACAGATGGTACGAACGGCACTCCCCGTACGGCAACCGAAACCCGCCCCAAAAACGTAGCCGTCCTCTTCTGCCAGAAAGACTAACCCAGTCCGATAAAAAGACGGGCCCACAGGCCCTCTTTTTTATACCCTGCCTAATCCCTAAGCCATCACGCACACAGTACATCTTGCACCGCACCATCAACTCACGTAACTTAACCACAACAACAGAAGGTTGCGCACAATGAACCCTTGGACCAAATGGATGACCGATGATTGGCTGAACCAGCTCAATCAAAACGTCTCGGCCTCTACCTCTTCACCACAAAGCCAAGCGACGTACCAGCACTACCAATCGCAATGGAATACCTTCTTCCAGCAGTGGCAAACCGCCACCGAGCAAGCATGGCAATCGCCCGCCTCTTACTGGCAAGCCGTCGCTGGCATTCAATCGGCGCGCGCCCGTAGCCTCGCCCAGTTTTGGCAGCAGCAGCCGCAGTACATGCAGCAACTCTTCCAGTGCAAAACCTTCCCACAGTGGGTAGAGTGCGTCTCGCTTTACAACAGCGCCCTTTTCAGCAACATGCTCACGCTGGGCACTATCACCCAAGCGCAACGTGGCAACCTCATGCAACAATGGCAGCGCCAGTTCTCCAGCACGTCTCCCGCCGCTCTGGCAGCTATGTGGAAGAGCAGCACGGAAAGCTTCCAGCAAAATTTTAACTCCGCGACGAACGCCGCCACCCAAGCGTTCACCTCGGCTAGTCAAACAGTAAGCCAAAGCACGTCGTCACAGGCTTCTACAACTTCTTCGGCTAACTCGTCGGCTTCAAGCAGCGCCACAACTTCGGCCAGCACCACTCAGTCCCAAGCAACGCCAACTGCTACCAGCGCTACCGTGCAAACACCGCACACCACGTCCGCCAGTACCACGGGCTCAAACTCCGGCAGCACCAGCCAGCACACGTTGTTTACGGGCGGAGACTCTTCCAGCACCACCCAATCCACAACCAGTAGTCTTGCGTCGGGCAATGTAACTCCCATCGTCAGCAGCACGGCCAATTCGGTCATGCGCTCGTCGTCAGGTTCCAGCATTTCGTCAGCCGCCGCAGCCACCCGCCGTTCGGTTGTTGCCCGCCGTATGTCCAACCAACGCCGCCGTGCTCCGCGCTAAGCGGAGCCCCGGTGCAGGAGTTTTTTTGATGATCCGCCGCGTGCACATCCGCACTTTAGCCCTGTGCGCCATCGCACTCATTCCCAGCCTCGCTTCGGCGCAGCAACTGGTGCTGGATGAAGAATTTACCCAAGCCGCCAAAACCCTCGCCGCCCCCCTGCGCGGCACACTGGCCCCGCACACGAACGTGAACTACGTTCTGGTGGCCGACTCCTCTATCAACGCCTTCGTTACCGGCGAAAACATCGTCTTCATCCATAGCGGACTCATCGAAAAAGCCAAAAACGCGGGCGCCCTCCAAGGCGTTATCGCGCACGAGCTTGGCCACATCGCCGCCAACCATATTCTGCAGCAAGAGGTTCACGCCAAACAAGCCATGCTCGGCGCTCTCGCCAGCGCCGCATTAGGCATCGGTGCCGCCGCCGCAGGGGGTGGCCAAGCCGCCGCCGCTATCATGATGGGCGGCCAAGCAGGCGCCATCCAATCCATGCTCGCCCACACCCGCACGCAAGAGGCCGAGGCCGACAACCGCGCCCTCGCCGCCCTCAAAGGCGCCGGCATCTCTGCGCAAGGCATGGTGGATATGTTCACCACCCTCCGCACCGAGTCCCAATTAAGCTACGACAGCCCACCGCCATGGCTGGTCACCCACCCACTTCCGCCCGAGCGGTTGGCCACCCTCACCCGCGCCACTCAGAATGAATCCGATCAACTCAAGTCCGGCCTCGCCAAGTCCGAGAACTCCATCGACTTCGCGCGCTTACAAGCCAAGGTTATGGCGCTCACCAGCAGTCCGGGCGCGGTCTTGCGTAAACACCGCAGCACGACCGAGGTCGACCGCTACGCCATGGCTCTCGCCTACGTCGCCCAAGGCAAGTTCGACTTCGCCGACCGCCACCTCACCGAGCTCCTCAAACTCAACCCGAAAGACCCCTACTACCGCGAGCTCACCGCCAAAATAGCCCTCCAGAAGGGAGACCTCGGCGCAGCCCACATCATCTACCGCCAACTGGTGAACGAACACCCCGACTACTTCCTGTTCCGCTACCAGTACGCAGAGATTCTACGTAACCAAGAAGCCTACGCCGACGCCATCTCACACTACAAAATCGTCACCCGCGCCTGGCCGGAGTGGTCAGAGCCCTGGCTCGGCCTCGGCCTCTGCTACGGTAAGTTAGATAGACTGGCCGAAAGCCACCTCGCCCGCGCCCAAGGGTTTATGGTGGCGCCCGACCCCGAGGCCGCACGCCAATCCCTCGCCCTCGCCAAAAACTACCTCAAGCAAACACCAAATGCCGACCTCGAGCAATGGGCCGCCGCCCTCCAATCCCGCCTCGATGATATGAAATAACCGAAAGGCTGCCCCGGCAGCCTTTTTTACCACATATCCACACCCCCACTGCCTACCAAACAAGCCCTTTACCTTGACCCCCCCGCCCTGTCGCCTAAACTAAGCCCCATGCCACCACGCCAACCGCTCAAGTTAAAAACGTCCACGCGCCGCAGCACCAAAAAGCCGATGTCGCTGGCCGAGGCTTTGCCGCAAATATCGGCCGATATTGCCGCTATTTCGCCCAAACCAGCTAAAAAGAGCGGTTTTTCCCCCTACCCAGACCTTACCATGGCCGTAGAAATGCTGGAAAAACGGGCGGCCCACCTCACCGACGGCGAGCGTAAAGCCCTGATTTTAAAATGGAAAGACACCCTCAGCAAATTAAACGAGGAAATGCAAAAGCTTCACAAGCTTGAAATTTTGGCAAATCGGCTTATAACACCGAAATCATAGATCAGACGATTACGTACACACCCATCCCCCCAATTGGAGACTACCCACATGGCCGACACTAAGTCCGACAACAAATCTGCGTCTACTACGTTCGATATCAAGCAGTTAGACCAACTTGCCAAATGGCTGGAAGGCACCGGTTTGGAAGAAGTGGAAATCGAAAGCCACGGCACCCGCCTGCGCTTGCGCAAACCGGGCGTGGCCATGGTTGCCGCCACCGCTCCGGCCGTGCAAACCGCCATGCCTGCCGCCACCTCGGCAACGGTAGAAACTCCGGCCGAAACCTCGGCTAATGCCTTTAAATCGCCCATGGTCGGTACCTTCTACCGCTCCAGCAACCCGGATGCCGCCCCGTTTGTAAAGGAAGGCGACAAAGTATCCGCCGGCCAAACCCTCGGCATTATCGAGGCGATGAAGACCATGAACCAGATCGAAGCCGACCGCGCCGGTACTGTTACCAAAATTCTGGTGCAAAACGCCCAAGCCGTAGAATACGGCCAACCGCTCTTCATCATCCAGTAAGCGGTCTTACAATCATGTTTAAGAAAATCCTTATCGCCAACCGTGGTGAGATTGCGGTTCGCATCCACCGCACCTGCCGCGAAATGGGCATTTCCACCGTCGCCGTGCACTCCGAGGCCGACGCCTCCGCCCTGCACGTCAAACTGGCGACCGAATCCGTCTGCATCGGCGGCAATGCCGCGAAGGATAGCTACCTGAATATCCCCGCCATCCTAAGCGCAGCCGAGGTCACCGACGCCGAAGCCATCCACCCCGGCTACGGCTTCCTGTCGGAAAATTCCAAGTTCGCCGAAATCACCGGCAAACTCGGCTTCACCTTCATCGGCCCCAAGCCCGAGCACATTGTCGCCATGGGCGATAAAATCACCGCCATCCAAACCGTCAAAAAGTACGGCCTCCCCACCGTTCCGGGGTCCGATGGCGTGCTCGACGACGTCGAACAAGCGGTCGAAGTCGCCGAACGCATCGGCTACCCCGTCATCGTCAAAGCCACCTCCGGCGGCGGTGGTAAGGGTATGAAGGTCGCACACAGCACCCAAGCCCTACGCCAAGCCTTCCATATTGCCATGAGCGAGGCCCAAGCCAACTTTGGCGACAACCGCGTGTACCTCGAAAAATTCCTCGAACAACCGCGCCACGTCGAAGTCCAAGTCCTCTGCGATAGCCACGGCAACGTCAGCATTTTGGGCGAGCGCGACTGCTCCCTGCAACGCCGCCACCAAAAGATCATCGAAGAAACCCCCTCACCTGCGGTGACAGACCCGATGCGCGAAAAGCTCTTCGAGCAAGTCGCCCGCGTCTGCCAAGGCATGGGCTACTTAGGCGCCGGTACGTTCGAGTTCCTGTACGAAAAAGGCGAGTTCTACTTCATCGAAATGAACACCCGCCTGCAGGTAGAACACCCGGTAACCGAAATGGTGACCGGCATCGACCTCGTAGCCGAGCAAATCCGCATCGCCTTCGGCGAAAAGCTCCGCTACCCCATCCACAGCGTCACCCCGCGTGGTCACAGCATCGAGTGCCGCATTAACGCGGAAGACCCAGAAAAATTCTACCCCTCGCCGGGTAAGGTCACCGAGTACTTCGCCCCCGGCGGCCCCGGCGTGCGTGTCGACAGCTGCCTCTACCCCGGCTACAGCGTACCCCCGTACTACGACCCCACAGTCGGCAAACTCATCGTCCACGGCGCTACCAGAGAAGAATGCGTCGCCCGCCTCAAGCGTGCCTTGGAGGAATTCGTGGTCGGCGGTATCAAAACCAACATCCCACTGCACCGCAAACTGGTGGCTACCAACGCCTTCCTTAAAGGCGAGTACACCATCCACAGCCTCGAGCACTACCTCCAAACCGGCCGCCTCTAAAGCAGCCAAAACCAAAAAAAAAGAGAGGCCCCAAAGGCCTCTCTTTTTTATAACCACCAAAAGCAGAAGGTCTCCCCGAAGGGAGACCAAAAGCTTCATACGCTATACTTGAAAGAAGAGCCGATCGAGAAAGATCAGTCGTCGCCGTAGACTTCGATCGATCCGCTGCCCTGGCCGCCGTAGGCGCCGGAAGAAATGATCGTCTTGCTGTCGAGCGCAACGTCAATGCCACCATTGGCTCCGAACAACTGGCCGTCGGCCGAACCCGAAGCTTCGACGCCGCCCTTGATGTAGTCGGCCGAGACGTACGTCGTGGACTTCGTATAACCACCGGCCGATTCGACATAGATGTCCTGATCGAACTCGAGATCGTCAACGCCGACGAACTTGCCGCTGCCCACACCGGTCGCACCAGCCGCCGTCGACTTGATGTTGACGCCCGGTTCGATCGCACGAACGGTAACGCCAGTAAGCGATTCGGTCGGGGTGTAGACCTTGACGGTGACGTCCTGCTCGTAGTCGGAGTCTTCCGCGTGCGCGACGACGCCGATCGACATGAACGCAACAACAGCGGCCGAAGCCATCAGAAACTTCTTCATGGTATGCTCTCCTTGAGGTTTAAGTGGATAAGCGGAATGCTTTCCACGCGTTTCAGCGAGGCTTAAGCGGCCAACGCTGTTTCTTTCCGCTGCAGCACGTTCGTGTTTGCAGGGAAACCGGGATTCCAAGCCGTGGTATACGGCTTGGTAGATTTCGATTGTCCGTTCAGGAAGTTCCGCACGTTCGCTACGCACGTGGGCGGAGCGCCCGGCAGCGAAGACAGAAGGTCGGCAAGGCCGACAAAAATCATCGGGCGCATCATGCCTTGCATCTTGCCGCGAACGACTTGCTCGAGGTCGACCGTCAACAAGCTTTTGCCAGAGCCCCCACCAACAACGGTGGAAACGACGCCTTTGATTTCATTCTGAACGTATTGATTGAACAGGCTGGTCGACTTGAAAACCCGCGTATCGTCATGAACGAGACGAAGATTCATGTCGAACGACCAACGTTCCTGACGCGGTCCACCACCGACACCGTAGAAAATGACCTGCTGTACAGCCGCCATTACGGAATCGATACTGACAAGACTACCTGTGAAGTAGTAGTCAGTTTTCGGAGCCGCTCGATTGTCTGCAACGGTGCGAATACCCAGATTCATTTCATCTTTCTGGACACGAACCATCAGGTCCGTTCCATCAACCGAGACGATCGGGCTTCTTGGGCCACTTGCCAGATCCAACGCCGCGATTGCGGTGCTAGAACTATCTTGCGTGGCCATAGCGCCGGTGCCGTTATCACCGTAAGTGGCTTTACCACTCACGTCAGTGATGCTCAGCACCTTGATGGCAACTTCCGGATCAGGACTCGACCAGGGAGTTACACCGAAGCATTGGACCAACGCGTCCTCGCTCGGCAGAACAATCTGTTCCGTCTGCGGGTTCAGGTTCACCTGAGATACCACCTTGGTAGATGGAGCGTTTGCGCAGCCAGTCAGAGACAGGCAGGCAACGAGAATCATTACCAGAATGTTCTTGATCATTGCATGTTCCTATCTCTTGATAGTGCCGATGTTGACAGTCGTATCGGCGCTCACAGGACTGTTGGAGTTGTTGCAGGTGATGTTCGAATCGGTATCGGTGTCGGTTGCACCTTCCACCTTGGTCGACTGGGTCGAGATGCAACCACCGGCAACCGTTTCCACGGTTACAATCGTTGTATCGCCGACATAACCAGCTTTGCCATCACGCAAAGCTTCATCGAGCCGGCCGCGATTCTGAAAATCCTGAGACATGGCATTTCCCGAAGGTCCACCATAAAGGCTTTTTCCCGGCGAGCGCCAACTGTCATCAGCCAAAGCCGAAGACGAAACAGCGGCCAAAGCAGCCGCCAAAATAACTAGTTTCATGAGTGGTCCCCCACGAGGTACGCCGAACACAGGCATGTGTCGGCTCGTTGAAAGATATCAGCAGCCCCAAAATACGCGGGGCGCGCCGAACAGGTGAGCTAGATAAGACTTAATTCAAGCCGCTTCATAACATTGCATACAAATCTGTCAAGCAAAAAATCACCTATCTGATCACTTTCTTATCAAGCGCAACCAACCCCCGTAGCCAAGGCATCACACTCAACACTGTTTTCCCTCACAAAAACCAAAAACAACAAATACCGAATACATTTCAATTTCTTACCATTATCCTACAAAATCCGCCACCTACATGCATACACTATATTTACACACCGCACCTTTTCACCTAATGTCCCCGCGCGATTCCGCACCCGCAACACCTTCCGAAAAGGACCTTCCCCATGGCACGCGAACCGAAAAAGTTCATCGTCCCCATCTCCGACGTCCGCATCACCGATACGGTAGCCGTCTCACTCGGTATCGAGCGACTGATCGAAATCCTCGTCGAGGTAAACCCGCAACTTGCTGGTCTCTCGGCCGAGCACATCAAGATTTTCAATACTGAAGACTACACCGAGCACGGCAGTGGCGGCTGGGACAAGTACAACAAGCACAAGTCCCTGTGCATTCTGCATGAAGATGATCGCCCACCGGCAAACTGGCTGTCCGACGCCACCGACGAACACCTGCGTCCAGTCATCACGCTCCACATCGACGCCAACGGCAACGTCAGCGGTATGCTGAAGTACCGCAGGCTCGTCTACAAGGGCATGAAAGGTCACGACCATTTTCCGGTCTACGGCAAGATGGAATTCGAAGATGTCGAATTCGTTCGCGGTACCCCCGATCTCATCTATGCAAGCGATGCTGAGGTGAAGGCCCAGTACGCAATATTCCCCGACATCACGCCGGAGATGCTGACCTTCGAATACAAATAAGTCCTTCTCCAAGGCAAAAAAGCCCGGCATTTCGCCGGGCTTCTTTACTATCCAACCTAACTATAAATCGGATATTTCGCACACAGCGCTTCAACCTCACCCCGCACTTTCACCACGGTGTCCGCCGCCGTGCCATCACGCTCGGCCGCCAATACCTCGGCAATCCATTTGCCAATTTGGCGGAAATCGGCCTCACTAAAACCACGGGTCGTACCTGCAGCACTGCCTAACCGAATGCCCGACGTCTTCGCCGGAGGCTGGTCGTCGTAGGGGATCATATTCTTGTTGCAGGTCAACCCCGCTTCTTCCAACACCTTCTCGGCCACATCGCCGGTCAAGCCGTAAGCACGCAGGTCCACCAACAGCAGGTGGTTATCAGTACCACCGCTCACCAGCCGCAAACCGGCTTTGGTCAGCTCATCACCCATAACGGCGCAGTTGGTCACCACATTGGCAATATAACCCTTAAAGTCGTCGCGCAGCGCCTCACCAAAGGCCACGGCCTTACCGGCAATCACGTGCATCAACGGGCCGCCTTGCAAACCGGGGAAGACCGCACTGTTAAACTTCTTACCCAGCTCGGGGTTATTCGTCATAATCATGCCGCCACGCGGGCCACGCAAAGTTTTGTGCGTGGTTGTCGTCACCACATCGGCAAACGGCAACGGGCTGGGGTGGGCACCCGTCGCCACCAAACCGGCAATGTGGGCAATATCCGCCATAAAGTAGGCCCCTACTTCCTTAGCGATATCCGACATCCGCTTGAAATCAATCACACGCGGATACGCACTCGCCCCCGCCGTAATCATCTTCGGCTTCAGTTCACGGGCTTTAGCGGCAAGGCCTTCATAGTCAATGGTTTCGCCATCGGGCAGCAGGCCATAAAACTCGGCATGGAACCACTTGCCGCTCATGTTCACGGGGCTGCCGTGGGTCAGGTGCCCACCTTGGTCAAGGCGCAGGCCCAGCAGCGTATCACCGGGCTGCAAAAGCGCCAAAAACACGGCTTGGTTAGCTTGGCTACCACTGTGCGGCTGTACATTCACATACTCACACTTAAACAACTGCTTGGCGCGTTCAATCGCAAGGGTTTCCACCTCATCCACCGCCCAGCAACCACCGTAATACCGCTTGCCGGGGTAACCTTCGGCATACTTGTTGGTCATAACATTTCCTTGGGCGTCCATCACAGCCTTGCTGGTGTAATTTTCACTCGCAATCAGCTCAATCCCCTTGTTCTGCCGCCCCAGCTCCTTCTGGGTAATGGCATGGACCAACGGGTCACCGGCTAAAAGGCCATCCTGAAAAAAATTCTGCATCGTAAAATCTCCTGAAATATCTCACATAAGTTAAAGCACACTAAGTAAACCTTAGTGGCTTTCACCAATCGCCCACATCGGGGCTTGTCCGCCAAATTTCACCATGACGTTCTCTCCCTTTAATAAGTCCATTCTGGCGTGCTATTTACCAGAAAGAAACAAAAAAAGCCGCTCTCGGCCATATCTCCGCTTACAAGCGCAGCAACCGCCTGTTAGGCAAGCTTTTCTATGCGTCCCACACCACCTTCAGGCGCGGGCGCAGGCGCATCGGCTTTTACAACCGGCTTGGGTGCCACTGGCACGGGCGCCATGGTGCGGGCTACCGCTACCGCGGTTTCAACACTTACATCTGCAGTGGCCGCCGCCGCTTGCAGGGCCTGATTCACTGCCGCAGGCGCCGCAGCTTCCTCGGTCAGGTTCATGCCATAGGCACGTAACGCGGTCATCATCGTCCAGCGCGGAAAACCATCATTGCCGGAGTTCCGCAAATACAGCCCCAACATCTGGGCACGTTCCAACGCGACGCCACGGTCGGAAATACCGGAATCCGCCGCCGCCACAGCCGCAATCAAATTGGTCTTTTGCCCATCACTCAGGCGAGTGCTCGCCGCAATATCACGAATTGTCGCCCGAGAATCCGCGGGCACACTCACAGCCGAAGCCGAGGCAGCACCCCCGCTAATCTGGCTTAATACCCTAATATCCATATCCTTGTCGTCCTGACTCTCTCATTTCTGTTCCGTGCTGGGTCTCCCCTTTTCAACTCCCACTTTCCACGGTGAGATGCTGACTTTCACGAAACAGCCCTTTGCCATCCTGGCCTATTCTTATACTAGCGTTAACAAAGCTGTCTGACAAGCATCCGTATACGTATCAATCATATAGAATGACCCCCTGCGTTCTTTCCACAACAATAATCAATATGTTGACCGACATCATATGCACTTAACCGCCGCATCATACTGTTAAACAACAAAAAACCGGCTTCCACAGCCGGTTTTTTGTCTCCTCCAGAAGCTTTACTTTTTGATAATATCAAAGCTCATGTTTTCCAGTCGCTTGGATATATCGCCATATCCACGCTCAATCCGCTCAATATGCGTCAGCGTGGTGGTGCCTTCGGCCATAGCAGCCGCAATCACATACGCTAGGCCACCACGCAGGTCGGGCACTTCCAGCGGGTCGGCCAGCGCCTGTAAGGGTGTGGCACCCATAATCAGCGCACTGTGCACGTGGCCCTTGTGCTGGAACCGGCACGGCTGGCCCAAACACTCGGTAGAAAGCTGAATTTTAGCGCCCATCCGGTTCAACGCCTGCGTATATCCCAAACGGTCGTCGTACACGGTCTCATGGATCACGCTAATCCCCTCTGCCTGTGTCAACAGCGTCGCAAACGGCTGCTGCCAGTCTGTCGAGAATCCGGGGTAAACATCCGTCTCCAACATAATCGGCTTGAGCGTACCGGCACGGAAGAACCGGATGCTCTGTGGCCCTACCAGCTCAAACCCACCACCCACTTTACGGTAGTAGGCCAAAAAGTTGTTAAAGGTATCGGGCATAATGCCATGCAGGGTAATGTTACCGTCAGTGGCACAGGCAAGGCTGGCCCAGCTCGCGGCTTCAATACGGTCACCTAAGCATTCCATACGGGTACCGGTCAAGGTTTCCACCCCTTCTACCCGAATCTCTCGGTTCGGCCCTAAAAAGATCACCGCGCCCATACCGCGCAGCATGGTAATCAGGCCCAAAATTTCCGGCTCAATCGCAGCATTCTGAATCACACTTGTCCCGCGCGCCAAAACAGCCAAAAACAGGCAGGTTTCGGTCGCCCCCACACTCGGGTAATTCAGCTTGAACTGCGTGCCCTTCAGCTTCTTCTTGGTGGTCGCGGCAAGGTGCTCACGGTCCACTTCAATTTCGCCGCCAAAGTTTTCCACAGCAGCTTCATGGAAGTCCACCGCGCGCTTACCAATATCGCAGCCATCCAGACGCGGAATCTCCGCCTTCCCAAAGCGGTGCAGCAATACCGGCAGCATCAAAATCGGAATACGGTTGCTGCGGCTGTCCGGCGTGGTCACGCGGTGGTTGGTAATGGTAGTGGGGTCAATAAACAGCGTTTTTTCGTCACGCCACTCCACGGTGGCACCTACGCTTTTCAAAAGCCCAAGAGTAATGTCCACGTCGCCAATCGGCGGCACATTGCTCAAAATGGTCGGAGAACTGCCCAAACACGCCGCGACCATCGCCTTAGTGGCAAAATTTTTGGCGCCATAACAGGTAATCTCACCGACAATCGGGCTACCGCCGGTAATCACGTAACTGTGCGAAGCTGAATTCATGCTCGCTCTCCCCTTTACATCAAAAGTCCATAAACACGCCAAAACCTATGCCAAAGCGTAGCATTCCGCAATGGATGCACCTACAAAAGCGCTAAAAAAGCGGGCGTTTGCGCCCGCTCCCGATGCAAGTCTCTGCAAGCTCTATTGCAGCTGCCGTTTTACGGCTTCAATCTGTTCAGCAATGCTGAGTTTCTGGCGTTTCACAAGCTTAACGCCATCCCAATCCACCAGCGGTCCTGCGGTCATGTCGGCCAGTTCCCCTTCCAGTGCGGCATGGCGTGCCAGCAAACGGTTTAGGGCCTTATCTCCCATCAGTTCGTCCGGAATCGGGTGGTTCTGATGCGTTGTACGTACGTGCGCCATTGGCTTACTCCTTTGGTTGGTCCCCTTCGGAAAACACTCTCCTTGCGGGGTGGTTCAGCACGGCAAGCTGTAAAGTCAGTGTACTCCCCTAACCTCATCCGTCCATGCGTTATCTCCACAACAGATTTATGCAAATACGCCACAAACGGCCCTAACACCCAATCCCACCAACAGCTTACAAAGTGCGCACAACCTTACACGCGCCAAACTTTTTTCGAAACGTCCAACAACCCCCCTCAAAAAATCCGACAGCCACAAGACTGTGGCCGTCTCGGCCCAGGAACTCGCTGAGCGGGAGGGATTTTTGTGTTTTGGGCGTAACCGAGCACCGTAAATGTACAAAAGAGTACATGCGGAGCGCAGGATGCGTTCAAAACACAAAAAGCACCCCGCTCAGATAGAGTTCGGTGATTAAGCCACGAACCTAAACTGCCTCAAACATCTGCGACTCCCACGCCGCAGCCAATACCCGCTTACACAACGCCGCATCGGCCGAATGGTCAAACTGGCTGAAATCGGGGCTGGTCGTAAACGCCGCCGCAAACGTTCCCATCGGCACAAAATGCACCTGCGGAGGCCGGAACGCCGCCGCCCGATAAGCACTGCGGTACCCTGCGGAACGTAAATCCAGCTCGGAATGCAAGCGCTTGGCAATGCTATCCATCACCGGCCCGGGCAACTCGGCCAGCGGGCGGCTCACTTCCAGCACCCAATACGGCTGACGCTCGGCAATCACGTGCCCCATCAGCGCATCGCGCACAAACACGCCCTGCCCGTTCAAGGCGCTATTGATATTGGAAAGCGACTCCAGCAAAGCCTCTTCACGCAAACCTTCGCCAAGGCCATTCAGCTTCACCACCGGCCCCTTAGCCACAATCTGCAACGGCTCAGTGTTCATCACCCGCACCACCATGCCGGTAGAAACCCCCAACAAGCCGGAAAAACTGCTCACCACCAAGCAATACTCATGCCCGGCCTCAACCTGCCCCGCATAAAAACGCCGATAACTCCGCGCAAAACGCCCCTCAGCATCAATATCCTCCACCGGCACAAACTCGTAAAACATCTGGCCATTGGTTTGCAGGGTCAACCGCTGACGGATATTCACATCGTCCTGCCATGCCTGAATGCCGGTCGGCTGGTAAAGCCACTGCGTCCAGCGCACTTGCGGCAATCCGTGCAACAGGTAACCCAGCTCGGTACGCTGCAAACCAAGGTCATAATGGTTCAGCGCCAACACTTTCAGGTTCGGCACCAGCTCGCGCAGCGCCACAAAACGGCCGCTCTGCTGGCTAACGTACAGGCAAAAGTCAATCAGCGTACGCGGGTTACTCACCAACACGTCCACGTCTTTACCATTCGCCTTCAGCACGTCCTGCATGGCATTAAACCACTGCCAGCGGCTGCCTCCGCGCGGCAAAGCGGAATAAGGCGGCAACGCATCGCGCTTCTTCCACGGTAGAAACGAAGCCTTAGCGCCTTCCATCTCCACCAGCTCATGCCAGCCCCGCAGTGGCACCGGTAAAGGCTGCCCTACAGTGGCATCCAGCTTGCTGGCTTCCTGCTCAAACAGGTAAAAAAAGCTCCCCTTCACGTGCACGCCTTGCTGCAGCAAACGCTTGCGCTGCAACTCTTCCACGGCCAAGTGGTCGCGTAGCGCGCCATGGCCTACCGGCAACGTCGTGCCACGGTAAAGCGTCGCCGCCAGCGGCTTACCCTTGCTCACCAAATTCGGGCTTTGCAAAACTTGTAGCGGCGCCAAACCCTGCTGCGGCAGCATTTTGGCAAGGCTATCCATAAACACGCGCGGGCCCTGCACCGGCACGGCACGGCAAAAGCCTTGATACAAAATATCAAAGTCCTTAAAGCTACCTAACCGGCCAAGCCCAAGCTGGTTGAACAGGCTGCACCCCACCCCCACCTTCAACAGGCCGCGCAGGGCGGCTTGCTGGCTGGCAATGCTGGCGGGTAGGTTGGTCATTTAGCCTCTAGCTCCCATCCACTCCACGTCGCAATCCTCGCTCACACGCAACTGGCAGGCCATCCGGCTGTTGGCGTAAATCTGCGGCAAGGTGTCCAGCACAAGCTGTTCATCGTATTTCATGGCAGGGAATGTACCACTGTTTACGCGCACGTGGCAGGTGGCACACACTAAATTGCCGCCACAATCACCAAATCCCAGTTCTTCCAACCCGCACATGGTAGCGCCAATCAATACGCTCATGCCGGTGGGCACGTTCGCTTCATGGCGCTGTCCTTTATAATGGATAACCACTTTAGGCACGCTTGCCACTCCGTTCAAACAGGCCTAGGCTAGGCACCATGTTCACACACCCATTCGCATACGTCATGATAGCCACCTTCCTGGCTGCACTGGTCACGCTTGTTCTCGGCGTCGCCGGAATGAGCAAATCGCAAGACGGTACCCAGAACCCGGACCGCAGCACCAAGTTAATGGCGCTCCGTGTCGGTCTCTGCATCGCCCTGCTGGTAGAAATCATCATTTACATAACTTACATCAAGTAACCGTTAAGCTTTACTTAACCGCTCCTAATGCCGGAGCGGTTTTTTTGGTCGCCTTAGCCACACGCTTTTGCTTAGACGCCTTCACCGAGGCCCGCGGTTCGGTTTTAATCTCACCCGCCGCCACACCGGTTTTCACTAGCTTCGCCATCTGCTCCGCCATGGTTTCTTTTTTAGCGACTTCCAACAACGGCAGGCCATCCGCAAAGTCATCCATGCTCTTGCCAGTGTACTCGGCGGCAAGGGCTTTCAAGTCGGGCTGAGGCTTGGCAAACAACCATCCTTGACCAGCCCCTACTCCCAGTTCCTTCATCACCGCCATGGTTTCCTTGGTCTCGACAAATTCACCAATCGTCTCAATCCCAAGGCCGTCACACAGCTCTACCATGCTCTTCACAAACAGGCGGTCATCGGCATCGGTCACAAGGTCTTTAATGTATTCGCCGTCAATCTTCACAAGGTCAACGTCCAACACCTTCAGGTATCTAAAGCTTGTAAAGCCGGTCCCAAAGTCATCGAGCGCAAACCGGAAGCCCATCTCACGCAGGCTATTGATAAAGTGCCGGATCTCATCAATATCACGCATCTGGGCAGGGTCATGCAGCGCCATGGTTTCAGTCACTTCAAAGATAATCCGCGTCGGGTCAATCGTGTAATCTTCCATCAACTGACGCAACTTCGGCACCACCGCCGGGTCACCAAGGGTGCGAGAGGAAAGGTTGATGCTCACATCCACATTCACGCCTTCATCCATCAGCGCACGCTGGGTAATAAACACGCGGCGCACTACGGCAAGGTCAAGCTGCTGAATCAACCCGAAGTGCTCGGCCGCATCAATATACAGCGCGGGGCTGGCAATCTTGCCGTCCTCGTCATAAATCCGCAGCAGCGCTTCAAACAGCGGGCGATCTTTTTTATGCGCGGGCACAATCGCCTGATAAAACATCTGGAATTCATCGTTTTCCAAGCAGTAACGCAAACGGTCCACCCACTTCAGCTGCGCGCGCACACTGCCCACGGTTTCACTACCGGCGTCGGTGGCATCCACAAACAGGCGGTTACGGCCCATGTCCTTGGCGCGGTACATCGCAAGGTCGGCGCTCATAATCAGGTGGTCGGCACCCTTTTCTTCCTGCGGGTACTGCACCATCCCCACCGACATCGTCACGGTCAGGCGCGTGCCGTTATAATCAATACCAAACGCCTTGATGCGCTCAATCATGCGCTGCACCTTGGCCGCCGCACTGTCCACATCAATATTGTGCATAATAATAGAAAACTCGTCCCCACCACGCCGCGCTACAATGTCGGTACTACGCACGCTCTCACGCAGAATATCCGCCACACCCAGCAAAATGCGGTCACCCGCTTCGTGGCCGTGGGTGTCGTTCACTTCCTTAAAGCGGTCAAGGTCGATAAACAGCACCGCACCACTGGTGCCATGGCGCCGCGCCAGCACCACGGCACGGTCAAGCTCTTCCTTAAAGCGCGCACCGTTGAGCAAGCCGGTCAGGTGGTCGGTGGTGGCCAATCTAAATACGTGCTCGCGCTCCACCTTGCTCGCAGTCACGTTGCTGGCGGCTCCACGGTAGCCCTTAAACTCCTGCATCGCATCAAATACGGGTATACCGGAAAGACGCAAACACACGCGGTCGCCATGCTTGCTCTTAGTCCAAAGCTCCAGCTCACGGTAGGGCTGGCGCCGCTCAATCCGGTTCTGCACCAGCTCACGCCCGCTGTCTTCATCGTTGGCGTACAGCACGTTCATCTGGTTCTGGCCAATCAACTCTTCGGGGTCGTAGCCAAGCACATTGGTCACACCAGGGCTCACGTAACGGAAATTCCCCGCCACATCGGTTTCCCATAACCAGTCGGCACTGCTACCGGCAAAATCCTTAAAGCGCTGCTCGTTACGGGCCAGCTCATCCAGCATTTTCTTGCGCTGGCTTACGTCACGCGCGTGCAGCACCACGCTGCGCACCACCCAGTCGCTGTCCGGTAGGCCTTTGGCAATCAGCTCCACATCCACCCAACCGCCACCTACGTGCGGCAAGCGCATATTCGCTTCAACGGTGCCACCCTGCGCCACAACACGCCGCAAAATCTCGGCCAGTTCCTCACGGTTACGCGGGTGCACCCACTCGGGCAACCGCACATCACGCAACTCTTCTTTGCCAAAGCCCAAAACGCGCGTAAACGCCGCGTTCAAATACTCCATACGGCCTTCAGCATTGCTGATGCAAATAAGGTCATAGGCATTATCGGCCATCACCCGAAAACGCCGGCTCACATCTTCCAAACGCTTGGTGCGCTGTTCAACCGCGGCATTAAGCTTCCGACGCAACTCGCGCTTGGCCCACCACCAGCCAAAAATCATCGCGACAAAACTGGCGGCCAAAATGCCAATCGCCCACGGCAGCCACGTCAGGTTGACAATGCTCGTCCACACCGTTGCCCAAAATTGATGCAGCAGCCCACGCATTAGGCAATTCCCTTGCAAGTACGCCACAGGGGGTCTAATGTTCGCTCATGGATATCCGCGTAGCTTCTTACAACACCGGCACGGCTCGCCCCGTAAGCGTCACCACATTCAGCCAAGCTGGCAACCCGCTGGCCACGGCGTACGTGCAAAACTCCGCCGCAAACGGCCCGGTACAGGCGGTCAATCAAGTTAACGCCATTACCGGCGGCCGCGGCACACAAACCGCGAATAGCGACGGCTACACCGACTCCGTGCGCGGCAGCATCATTAATATTCTGGCGTAGATCTTTTTTCATTCTTGCCTTTGGTTTTAAGCCATCTGCTTCCATGCCGCTAGGTCTGCGGCCCGCAACTTAACCACCAATGTCCATGTTTCGCCGTCGAGGTGTTGTTCTGTAACATCGCCATGGGCATGCAGCCACGCCAAGCGGCGTCCATCGCTCGCAGGCACTTGCACCTTGGCGGTGTGCCAATCGGCCTGCAAACGGTTGCGGATAGCCTCCAGCAACTCGCCAACCCCCTGCCCGGTCACAGCCGAAACCCCAACGCCATCGCGCGGCACAATCGCATCCGGCGCCTTATCGAGTTTATTGTAAACATGGATAACCCGCTTATCCGCCGCGCCAATCTGGCCAAGCACGCTCTTCACATCGGCGTTCTGCGCATCCATTTCTAAGCTCGATACATCATGTACATGCAGCAGCAAATCAGCCATCACCACTTCTTCCAGCGTAGCCTTAAACGCTTCCACCAACTCGTGCGGAAGGTCGGAAATAAACCCAACCGTATCCACCAGCACCACATCCAAACCACCGGGCAATTCCATGCGGCGCATCAACGGGTCAAGCGTCGCAAACAGCGCATCCGCCATCAGCGTTCCAGCATCCACCAGTTTGTTGAACAACGTACTTTTCCCGGCATTGGTATAGCCCACCAGCGCCACGGTCGGTACATCGGCTTTCTGCCGCGCCATACGCTGCAACCCGCGCGTTTGCTCCACTTCCCGCAGTTCGTTACGCACTTTGGTCAGGCGCGCTTTCAGCAAACGTTTATCAATTTCCAACTGGCGCTCCCCCGGCCCGCCAGTCTTGCCCATACCACCACGCTGGCGCTCCAAGTGGCTCCACAAGCGCACAAGGCGGCTTTGTTGGTACACAAGCTGCGCCACTTCCACCTGCAGCTGACCCGCCCGGGTCCGCGCCCGCGCACCAAAAATGTCGAGAATCACACCCGTCCGGTCCACCACCTTGCACGCCAACTGCACTTCCAGCTCGCGCTGCTGGCGGGGGCTTAGCGGCGCATCTACAAACACCACTTCAATCTTCTGCTCTTTCACAAGCGCGGCAATACGCTCCACCACACCGCCACCCAGTAAGGTCGATGGCGTGATTTTCGATAAATTCACTCCCTCACTATGCACCACATCAATGTCCAACGCCTGCGCAAGGTTCACGGCTTCCGCCACACGCTCATCCAGCGTCCGCAAGCTTTTGGCATGGAGCTGCAAACCACTCTCATCGCCCACATACCCACGCGGAAACTCAACCCCAATCACAACACCCTTGGGTGCCACGCGCTGTAAATCAATGGTAGCGGGCATTTTCAACTCCTTTTAAAACAAAAATCCGTGGGCAAAACCACCCACGGAAAGTACCACAAAATCCTAGCTACCTAGCAAACTAAATACCTAGGTTCTCGCAATCTATTCACCCATAATATCGTAAATGCTGAAGGCATCCTGCGGCATCACAGTGGCAATGGCATGCTTCAAAATAAGCTGGGTCACACCATCACGCGCCAGTGTCAGCGCTTCTTCGTCTACAAATGTAATGCTACCGGAAAGTTTAACACCATTGGTCAAAAACACGGTCACCGGCGCATGGCCCTTGGCAAGATGCGCCAAAAACGCTTCCTGCAAATTCTTAACACCTTTAGCAGCCATAGAAGGGAATCTCCCTGTTGTTATTCTTTTTATTATGGGTGCGTCGCCATTTTTGGCTGACACATGTCCGTTCTTTATTGTTAACGCCATGGTAAACCAATTCCCTGCCTCCACCAAACATCTTTTGCCAAAGTTTTGAGCACAGCGCACCGAGCCGTGGCACCATAGGCACACTTTAAGCCCCTTCCGCAGCCTTTTGGCCGCATATTCCTTGGCTCCCGCCACTTCACAGCTTACTCTCGGGCCATGTCTCACGCCCATAATACCTTCCACGACAATCACAACCAAAGCCGCACCGCCATGTTCGTGGCCGCACTGGGCATTGTGTTTGGCGATATCGGCACCAGCCCGCTCTATGCGGTGCGCGAAAGTTTCCACGCCGCAGGCCTCGAAGTCACCGCCCCCAACGTCATGGGCATTCTCTCGGCTATTCTCTGGTCGCTGCTGCTCGTCGTGACGGTCAAATACGTGAGTATTATCATGAGAGCAGACAACCGCGGCGAAGGCGGTATCCTCGCCCTTACCGCCCTGGCGATAGACCAATTCGGCACCCAACGCCGCCGTTGGGTCATGCTCTGCCTCGGCCTGTTCGGCGCCGCACTGTTTTACGGAGACATCCTGATAACCCCCAGCATTTCCGTCATCAGCGCCATGGAAGGCCTGCAGCTCGCCGTCCCCTCTTTCAACGGCTATGTCGTGCCCCTTTCGCTGTTTATTCTTGCTGTACTCTTTTCGCTGCAACACCATGGCACTCATAAGGTCGGCGCTTTCTTCGGGCCCATCATGCTGGTGTGGTTCTGCGTTATCGCCATGCTTGGTATCAACCAGCTTATCCACCAGCCTCAGGTTCTGGCAGCGCTCAATCCTAACTACGCATTGCATTTCGCAGCCGAACATCCCTTCATGGCATTCCTCACCATGGGCGCCGTCGTTCTGGCCGTCACGGGCGGAGAAGCCCTCTACGCCGACATGGGTCACCTCGGCCGCCGCCCCATCCAACGCGCGTGGCTGCTGCTGGTGGGTCCGGCCCTCATGCTCAACTACTTCGGCCAAGGCGCGCTGTTGCTGTCCGACCCCGAAACCCTCACCAACCCGTTCTTCCTGATGGTCCCAGAAGCCCTCATGCTACCCATGGTCGGCCTCACCACAGCCGCCACCATCATCGCCTCACAAGCGGTTATCAGCGGAGCATTTAGCATGACACACCAAGCCATTCAGCTCGGCTACCTGCCGCGCATGGAAGTCCGCCACACGAACATCCACAACGTCGGCCAAATCTACATTCCCTTCCTTAACGGCCTCATGCTCGTCGCCATCATGCTGCTGGTTGTCGTCTTCCAAACTTCGAGCAATCTGGCAGCCGCCTACGGTATCGCCGTCACCGGCACCATGCTGATGACGACACTCCTCGCCACTACCGTGCTCCTCAACCGCAACCGCTGGCACCCCCTGCTCGTCGCACTATTCTTGGGTACCTATCTGACAATCGACGGCCTTTTCCTCTTCTCCAACATGCACAAAATCCCCAGCGGAGGCTGGTTCCCCCTCGCCATGGGCGCCATCATCTTCTTCATCATGCACACGTGGGTGAAGGGTCGCGAATCCAGCCAAAACATCGTCGCCAAACAAACCCCGCTGCTGGAAGATTTCATCGCACACATCAACCCCACCCTCCCGCATGTGCGCCGCACGGGTGTCTTCCTCACCTCCAACCTCAACCACGCACCACCGGCCCTCATCTACAACATCAACCACAACGCGATGCTCCACGCGCAAATCATCATTCTCAAAGTATCGCGCGCGCGTATCCCAAGGTATCCGGCGTCAGAGCGCTACAGCGTGCGCCATTACCCGCACAACATCACCACCGTGCAAGCCACGTATGGGTTCCTAGAGCGCCCGAATGTGCCCCACATGCTCACGCACGCACTGGAGCAATACGGCCTCACCATCCGCCACCCGGAAGCTCTCAGCTACTTCCTCAGCACACACACCTACATCCCGTCGCCCGAGCCTGTGCTAAACCCGCTGCAAGAGCGCGTCTTTATTCTCCTCGATAAACTCGCGCAATCGGCGGTGAGCTTCTTCCACCTCCCCCGCAAACAGGTGATCGAAATCGGTAACCAGATCGAAATCTAACTTAGCCACCCCTTGTGTTAATTATTAACATATGTTAATTCATAACACATGAAATCGTCTATTACAGACCTTCAAACCCCGGGCTGCACCTGCTGCGGCCCTTCTTCCGTTTCTCCAAACCATGAGGCTATTCCCATGCCTGCCCCTAATCCTACACCTCCCTCCGGCGAAGTATTCAACGATACAAACCGTCAGGATATTTCCCTTTCGCGCCTGTCCTACAAAGGGCAGCGTGTGGATAATGCCAACCAGACCGACTTTCCCTTGGTGCTGCAACCCCTTCACAAAATTGGCGGAACGGCCCAAGAGCGCGAGATAGCTCTCAAGCGAATCAGCACTCTTTATGAGCGTGGCATCTCACGCCTCAAGCTGATTCAGAGTCGCAACATCGAAAAAGACCTCGGTGGCTTGCCGCTGCAAAACTACTACTGCATCGGCTGCGATATTACAGACGGAAACCTTCGCACGTTGGTTCTCCGTTTTGGAGCCTACCCTCTCCTGCAAGCTGCAATGCAGTATCTGCTGGAAGAAAAGCTTACCTTGCAATGCTACTTCAGCCAAAGTTACGAGTCGGCCGACAACATCGGCCCGGGCGGCATCCTCGGCACATGCGCCAACGATGAAACACCCCGTACCGAAACAGAACGTTCCGAAAAGTACTGGAACTGGAAAACAAGCGACGAACCGCCCTATCTCTCTCGGGTAGCTGCGGCTAAGTCGTTGTGGGATCGTGCCGGAACCGAGCTCGAACAAGGTCTGGAATGGCTGGAAACTTTACCGGAGAAACTGCCGGAAACCGGCTACGCCTACCCGCCAGAGCTGTCTCACGACCTCATGGCACTGCTGGGCGTCGTCGCTATGCAACGACAGGTCAGCACGCATCTCGACCGCGATATCGTTCTGCTGGACGAAACCCGCATCATCGAGCGTCAACACCTCAACTGGTCACTCGTCGCCTAAGGCACTCCACCAGATACACGAAACCGCAGGCGGCCCCGACAGTTGTCGGGGCCGCTTGCATATGGTAACCCATAAATTATGACAACATGCGGCTGCCACAACCACACCACCTGCAAAACCACGGCGATGAAAAAAGCCGAAGCATACTGTGCCGCCCACAACCTGCGCCTCACCGACACCCGCAAACAGGTGCTCGCCATCATCTGGCAAAGCCACACCGCGCTTACGGCGCATAACATCATGGAAGCGCTTGGCAACAGCCAACCGCCTATCACCTACCGCGCCCTACAGTTCTTGCAAGAGAACGGCCTCATCCACCACATCGCCAGCCTCAACGCCTACATCGGCTGCCCGCATATCGGAGAGGCCCACACCGGCCAAATGGTCATCTGCAAACACTGCCTCACAGTGACCGAAATCAACACGCCCCTGCCCCAACTCCTCACCGATGCCTCCCGCAACGGCTTCACGGTAGAAGACACCCATATCGAAATCCTCGGCACCTGCAAGCACTGCCAATCCCTCGCCTAGGCTACAAACCTCCGCACCTCATTGCCCCCTTCAAATACATCCCGCTCCGGCACCTCAACCACCGCCACCACACCACGCGCCTGCAACTCCTTACCCAGTTTTTGCAAAGCCGATTGCACACGCCGCCATGCCGTCTTCTTGGTGCACGCCGTCGCACCGGCTACCTGCTCGTAGGTGTAACGGTAGCTCATGCGCACGCGCACACCCTGCCGCCGCATGCGTTCCTGAATCGCCAACGCCGCCTGCAACCGCCCCTCATCCGCCCAATCACCCATGCTCCATAATTTCAACACACGAATCTCGGTCTCACTCAATCCCTCCAGCGCTTCCATCACCGTCAATGCCACATCCAAACGTTCGTCGGGGTCGGTCGGTATCAACAGGTTTTTGCTACCAACCCACGCCTCTTCTACCGCCTGCATTTCCGGAGCCATTTCCTGCCATATGCGGCTATTGCGCGGCAGGCGGCGCCGGCGCAGCACCTCTACCGCCCATTGCAACGCCTGTTCGGCGGTATCAAAAATGCTGAGAGAAGAAGTCATGGGGTCAGTCTTTCGTTGGGTTGTTCGTATACCCAGCGTATGCATAAAAAATATCACTCCCAACAAAAGAGTGACAAATCTTACCGCAGCATTACAACACTAGGTTGCAATATCAGACACATACCTCAAACAAAATCGCCCCCTTAAGGCGATTTGTCATTCATCATATGTATGTTGAATGTTTAAATAGGCTCAATAAACACGGCCGTTCCCTGCGCAGCAACAAGCAGCATGGTCTTGTCACCACCGGAAATCTCACCATAGTCCAGATCAATCCCGATAACCGCATTGCAGCCCTCAGCCACAGCCTGATCCTGCATTTCCTGCAAAACCAGTTCACGGGCATCCTTCAGGGCTTCCTGAAACGCGCCACTGCGGCCACCCACAACGTCGCGTACCTTAGCGAAGAAGTCGCGGAACAGGTTGGTACCCATCACAACTTCGCTCGCCACAAGCGGACCGTACTTACGAATACGGTAACCTTCCACGCTATTGGTGGTAATCATCAACACGGCAAAAAACCCTGTGCTTAGCCTTGGATCTTGGCCTTGCGGGCGGCAGCCTCAGGGGCTTGCTCCAGCATGTCCAGGCCCAGGTCGGCCAGAAAATCTTCGGCGTAACCACCAAAGAACGATTCACCTGCGCCAACTTCAGCTTCTTCAACAGCCACTTCTTCCAAACGGATAACAGCGCTATCAGCCGCAAACTCGGGCTGTACTGGCAGAATCATCGATGCGAACAACTTGTCGTACATCATTGCGGCTCCTTTATAATTGTTGGTTGTAGGTTAACGGAAATTCTCTTCCCGCGTCAACACATGGTCACACATAGGTGCGTGGCGCGCAGGCCACAACCCCCTTTTGTCGGATTTTTTCAAAATCACTAAACTTTAACGACGATTTCCTGTGTGGCAAAGCGCCACGCGTTCTTACCACCCTGCTTGGCGGCGTACATGGCTCCATCGGCTTTGCGTACCAATTCAGCACCTTGGGTGCCATCCTGCGGGTACATCGCAATCCCGATGCTGGTGCCTACCTTATCGGCAATTTTTCCATTCAAATCGTAAGGGGCACGTATGGTACTAAGCACTTTGGCGGCCACCTGCTCGGCATCGGCGCGGTCACGTACCGAAAGGATGATCGTAAACTCATCCCCTCCCAAACGCGCCACGGTGTCGGTCGTGCGCACACACGTCTTCAGCCGCTCGGCCACCTGCTTCAGCAACAAGTCGCCCGAGTCATGCCCCAACTGGTCATTCACGGCCTTAAACCCGTCAAGGTCCAGGAAGAACAACGCCACCTTGCCCAATTGGCGGTAAGCCTGCGCAAGGCTCATGTTCAAGCGGTCATTAAACAGCTGGCGGTTCGGCAAACCTGTAAGAGGGTCACTATAAGCCAGCGCATTCTCACGCTCCACAGCCTGAGAGACCTGCTGCTTCAAACGCGCACTCTCGGTGTTGTCCACTACCGTAAAAATGTAACCGCCCAAACGCCCGAACGCATCCATCCATGGCCGTATATGCCAGCTCAAAATCACTTCACGCCCGTTTACAGTGCGACGCTCATCGTCACGCCCCACACGCTGGCCTTCCGCCAACTGCTGTTCAAATATACGGCGCTCGGCGGGGAAGTCCGGTACTTTCAAACGGTGGTCATAGCCCACAAGCGTATCGCGCGGGTCCAGCCCCATAATCTCGCTCCACTTGCGGCTCACGTAAACGTAATTCCAGTTAGGGTCCAGCACAGCCACAGGGCGCACACTGTCTTCCACAAGCTGACGCACAAGGCGCTCGGCACTCTGTAAAAACGCCCCTTCCCGATACCGGTGCGTAATATCACGCAACACCACCGCAACTTCATCCCCCAGCGGGAAAATCCACGCCAGAAAATGCTGTCCCACACTCGGCAAATGCACTTCGCCGTTAGAAACATTCCCACTCGCCATCGCCAACCTCACGGGGTTGAGCACGCTGTTCAGGTCGTTGCTGTTAATAACGTCAGATAGCGGTCGCCCCTCCAACGTATCGGTCACACCGGGGTGAAACCGCCGCGCAAGGTCAACCGCCGCACGGTTCCAACGCCGTATGCTGCCGCTGCGGTCCAGCACCAGCCAAATCTCGGCGCTGTTTTCAAACATCTGGTCAAACTTGGTGTTCAGCGTCTCCCAACGGGTGGTGTAAAGCTCTGCGGCATTCCGAGAATCCGTCAGCGCATTCTCTAGCAAGTGAATCCGCTCCAAATACACCGCCATCTCACCGGTATCCACCTCACGGTTCACCAGCACTAATGTAATAAGTAAACCTGCCAGCGGCACCAACCACAGCAGCCACACGTTCATCAACATGTGCACCATCAAACCAAACTGGCCACCAAATACGCCAGCCGAAGGGTCTACTCCGCGCTTCTGCCAATAGGCATCCGCCAACATGGCGCCATCCGGCACAGGCAACTTCTGGGCGGCAAAACTGGCAATGAACAGCAACATGAAAGTCAGGCCAACCCCGGCCGTCATAATTCCCGCTCTGCGCCAAACTGCCGTCGCCATAAAGGGGCTATACCTTCATCAGTTTAAAGGCGGGTATGCGCAGCCATAGGGTTACAAGCGCAGCAACAAGCACAACAGCCATACGGCCGTGCATGTAAACATGAGGGACAAAATCCATCGCAATTCCTTAATCTGTTGCCTTGCAATCTTGGCTTGAATGCTAGATTATCCCACAAAACCACTCAACCGAGAAAAAGCCATGCCGAAGCCCTTCTACGCCGTTTACCTTACCCTCTGTCTGTTTGCTGCCACGCTTTTGGGTGTTTCAGTCGCTTCAGCCCAAAACACCACACCGGGTATCAGCGCGGCGGCTATTGCAACCGACGAAACCGATGCCCCGGCCATTTCCACGCGCCTCGTCTCCAGCCATGCCGAAGTCACCTCCGGCCAAACTATCCAACTGGCATGGGAGTTCAAACTCGAACCCCACTGGCATATCTACTGGCGCAATGCCGGAGACTCCGGTCTCGCCCCGCAACTCAAACCCGCAGGCAACGGCAAGTCCGAGGCTCTCGCCCTCACGTTCCCCACCCCCAAGGTCATCAGCATTCCGCCCCTCACAAACTATGGGTACGAAAACACCGTAACCTTCACAACTAACTTCACGGTACCAGAAGGCCTCGCCCGCGGCCTCAACGTATTCTCCTTTAATGCAGGCTTCCTCTATTGCAAGGATGTCTGCATGCCCGGCCAAGCCGAACTCCGCCTGCCGCTGGTCATCGCCCCGCGCGCCAAAACAAACCCCGAGTTCAAAGCCGCCACCAACCTGCCGCAACCACTGCCGCAAACCAGTGCGATCATGGCCGAAGCCACCGGCCGCACCATCCAGCTCACCATTCCGCTCAACCTCTCCGGCCAGTCTGTCCGCTTCCTGCCGTTTGAAGACGGCGTGATCGACGACTCCGCACCGCAAAACCAAACCAATAACATCCTGTCCATCCAGCTAGACCCCCAAGCCACCTCCCAACCGGCGAATTTGGAAGGCCTGCTGCTGGTCAACGGCCAAGGCTATACCTTCTCTATCCCGCTGCACCAAACCGGTAGCGCCCGTACGCCACAAACCGAAGCCGCCCCCCAAACCACCACACCCGCCGAGTCCTCCGCCTCACTCTCCTTACTAGGCGCACTCTTCTTTGCCGTTATCGCAGGCCTTATTCTGAACCTTATGCCCTGCGTCCTGCCGGTGCTGTCTCTCAAAATGCTCAGCCTCATCAAGCACCACCATGGCCTCAACCGCACGCACCACACGCTGGCCTATACCGCGGGCGTACTCGCCAGCTTCTGGGCGTTTGCCATCCTCATCGCCGTGCTGCGCCAAGCCGGTGGCCAAATCGGCTGGGGCTTCCACTTGCAAAACCCGATTATGGTCGCAGCCCTCGTCTTCCTCATGCTCGCCGTCGCCTTCAATTTCTTCGGAGTCTTCGAACTCGGCCACGGCCTCACCCGCCTCGCTGCGGCACCTACCGGCAAAGGTAAATCCGGCGCCAACCCACGTGCCGACCTGATTGAGAGCTTCGCCACCGGCGTCCTCGCAGTCGTCGTCGCCACACCCTGCACGGTGCCTTTCATGGGCGGTGCCATGGCCTACGCGCTCACTCAATCTTTGGCAGAAGGGCTGCTCATCTTCACCGCACTCGGTCTCGGTATGGCGCTTCCGTTCCTTATCTCTATCCCCTACCCGCGCCTCTTCCATTGGCTACCCAAGCCGGGGGCTTGGATGAACACCTTCCGCCACGCCCTCGGCTGGCCGATGCTCGCCACCGCACTCTGGCTCGCGTACGTCTTCACCAGCCAAACCGGTCAGGCAGGCCTGTTCCTGCTCCTCAGCGGCGTCTTGGTCTTCGCTTTCACGCTCTGGCTGTTTGGTGTCCGCCCTACGCGCCTCACAAGCCTCTTACCAATCGCCATTGCCGCCCTCACCTTGTTCTGGGTCGGTAGCTTCGCCAACCAGCCGCAAAGCGTGATGTGGCAACCTTGGTCAGCCGCCGCTGTCGAAAAAGCCCTCCAAGATAAAACGCCCGTGTTTGTCGACTTCACCGCCGACTGGTGCATCACCTGCAAAGTAACGGAAGCCACGGTACTGAACACCGACGGCGTGCAAAAACTCTTTGCCGACAGCGGCACAGCCCTCTTCCGCGGAGACTGGACCAACCAGAACACGGAAATCAGCGCCGAGCTCGCCCGCCACAACCGCCGCAGCGTACCCTTGTACCTGCTCTACATCCCCGGTAAACCGGTCGAGGTACTCCCCCAACTCCTCACCCCCGGCCTGCTGAAGGAAAAACTCCAAGGCGTCAGCAAGCAAACCTCAGCCACTACACCAACGCCATAGGTATAAGGTTAAAACCGTACCTTATCGCCCACCCCAATATTATACCGCTCGGCCCATCCGCCATTCATTTCCAGCACCCAATCCACCGGCTGGTCGGAAGGCAATGGCGACTCATCCAGCGGTTTGGCCCAGCTAATCACCTTCACAATCTCGCCGTTCCGTATGTAAAACAGGTCCAGCGGAATATACGTATTCCGCATCCAGAAAGACCGCACCGCCGCCTCCGGCCACACAAACAACATGCCCTCTTTCTCCGGCATCTCCCGCACGTACATCAATCCTGTCGCACGCTCAGCATCCTCATCGGCTACCTGAACCGATACCGTCTGGTTACCCACAATCAACGGCCGCTGCTCCAGCTCTTGCGGCTGCTCTCCCGTATCGCTGCACGCCGCCAGAGCGGTGCTTACCATGGCGGCTACCAGCCACAGGTTAATTTGGTTTTTCAGTCCGTCCATCTTGCACCTCCGGTTTAACGGGTGCGGGCGTATCACCCGTCACTCCACGCCAAAAATCTTTCAATAATCCGGGCGTAATCACACTCAACGGTCGCACGTTCACCTGCGGTTCTTCCGTGCTACCCTTCACTTTAAAATCAGCGACCACAACGCCATCTTGGCTACCGGTCAACAAACCACCCAACAACGGTATCTTCCCAACCAAACGGTTTAACGGAATCCCCGGCGCCAGCTTGCCATCAATATTCATTTGCTTCTGCCCACGGTCATAGGTACCGGTCAGGCGCACATCCATGCTCGGTCCGGCAAGGCTGGCGTTATCCAAATAAAACACCCGCCCATCAATCCGTACCGGTATCGTCGCAGTCTTAAACAATGTCGAGCTGCTGCCCGAGAACATCTGCTCAAGCGACAGCAAGCTCATCACTTGCATCATCACCGGTGGGTTTTTCACTTCAAAATCGTCGATTTTCAGCACACCGCCACCCACGTCACGGCTGTCGTAGGTAATCTCACCGGTCAGGCGGCCATTGCTCAATTGGCTGTAAATGCCGGTCACATCTAAGGTACGCCCAAGGTTATCAATCACCAGCGTCATCTGGCTGCGGCCCTTCTGTCCGGGCAAGGCGTTTCTCACAATATGGATTTTACTTCCCTCCACCAACGCCGTCAGCTTACCCACTTCCCAGCGGCCTTTCACCGCATGGGCATCAAGGCTCACATTGGTCAAATCACCCTTTTCAAAGCGTACGGTGTCCACATCAAGGTCCAGATAAATCCCGTCAACGCTCTCATCCGGCTTATCGTCCACGGGCTTGCCTTCCACCTTGCTGTCAAATAGGTCGTAGCCACTCACATCCAGCAATTTCCCGCGCAACACCAAGTCACCGCCCTTCAAACTAGCCGCTACATCCGTGTGGCCAAGCGTCACCATCGGCAAGTCCACATGGCTTTTTTCAAGAGCATCCATATACCAGTCCACCGTACCGTTCACTGCCAGCTCAGCCCCCACCACATCCAGCTTTTCAAGGTGGATGCGCTCACCCTCTGTATAAACCCCCTTCGTATCCACGTTCAGGCGCCCACCTGCCGCCTTGGTAAACTTCACGGCCGGAACCTCCACCACCGCACGCGCACCATCTGCCACCGCCGCAAAAACCCACGTGCCGTCTTCGGTTTCATCCAAGGTTAAATTCACGCCCACCGGCCCGTTCACCAGCAATTGGGTAGTAGAGACATGCCCCATCAACCACGCTCCGGTCACACTGCCGCGCGCCTTCAAATGCATCTGGTCCTCTTGGTTGGGGGCGATGTTCTGGCTCCAATCCACGTTCATCGGCAGCCCACCTAAAGCGCCTTCGGTTTGCACGCGTAACCGCTTGGCTTCATCCAGCGTCACAATCGCCTTAGGCCCCGCAAAATCCAAGCCCTTAAGCTGCGGCAAACCCTTCACACCTACATCCACAATGCTCGCACTCACCAGCACCGTGCTGCTGGCAAAACTGGCTTTGGCACCACGCGGCAGCGGCACCAAAATATCCATCCATCCGGTCTGCTTACCGCTAATCCCAAGCGGAACCTTCCCCGTAATCTCGTCCATCTTGTTCAGTTCCGCCATCACGCCACCTGCCGGGCCACTGATAATCCCCGTCACCCGCAACTGGCTAGGAGTAGTCGCAAAAATATCCTTCATCGTCACCACCACATTCTTCACGTTTTGGGTGCCTGCCTCGGTTTTAATAGTTCCCTTGGGTGCGGTTACGGTAAATGCCTCGCCACGCCATCTAAAGCGTCCTTCCGCCGCCTCAACCGGCGTTAACTCATCCAGAAAACGCACGCGCCCATCCTGAAACTCCGCATCAATATCCAGCACGCCGCAGTTCTCGCCACAGCCGGGGAAGTCCTTCGGATACCCCTTATAATGCGCCGTCAGCTCGCTAAACGTGCCCTTCTGGATATTCGGTTCCAGCCACTCAAGCGCCTTGGCAAATCCGCGCGGCTTGTCGGGGAAGAACCCGAACACATCCTGAATCTGCCCCTTCTCACTAGCCAGAGACACATCCACCAGCGGGTTACCCCCCTGCATGCCGGTAATGGTACCGCTCGCAGCCACAACCGTGCCGGTTTTAGTAGTTACATTGAGCTCACGCACCATCAACACGTCACTGCTGCTCACGTCATTCACGGGCGGAATATAACTCGCGGTCACAAACAGTTTGGGGAACTCCATCGGCTTGCTATACGCCGCCTCGGGGTGCACTTTCACATCGCGCAACCTCAACGTTACCCATGGCTGCTCAAGCTCGTTGTTTTCCAACAAACGCGTCCCCACTTCCACCTGCCCTTGCGCGCGCAACAGGTCGGCAAATTGGGGCGGAAAGTAATCGGAAACCATCTGCGCATCAGCGCGGTCAAGGCGCCCCCGAATCTCCAACCCCTCGGCCTTGCTGGCATGCTCAAAACTCACCAATACCGGCACGTTGTCAAAATTATCCAGCTTATCGCCGTCACCATATAGCCGACGCACAAACGCGGTCATCGTGCCGCGCTCACCGGCATCGGGGTAGCGGCTCATCACAAGGCCACCGTCTTCCAATACCCATTCGGCGTGCTGCACGTCATCGCGCACCAGCAGGTTCAAATCAGCAACCTTAACCTGACGCAACCGTCCCCACACACGGTCCCAACCAAGGTTATTCAGCCAGTCCACCACACCGGTACGCTTACGCCCCTCGCCGTTGCCACCAAAATTAAGCCCGGCAATAGAAACCCCTTCTACAGTCCGCACCAAACGCAAGGTCACGCCGCGCGCTTCCACTTCTTTTGGCGCGGCACTCAGCAAAAGCAGTTGGGTAGATGCAAACCGCACCGCCGCCTGCTCCACAAACACGCCTAGCTCACCATCAGCTCCCCTAACACCCAAGCCACTCAGTTTCAAAACGGGGCCTTGGTCAAAATAAAGCTCGGCCTTGTCGGCATCCAGCTCCATGCCCTCGGGCATCAGGTAGCGGCCAAGCTGCTCAAGCCGGTGTGTCACGTCCAGCGGCCGGTAGCGTGTATATTCCTGCGCAGCCCACAAAAACAGCATGGTACCTACAAGCATCAGCAAAGCGAGAGACCCTCCGCTCCAGCCGCCCCATAGCAATGCCCTGCGCTTCCAAACCACTCTTACTGCGTACCTTTTTCCTCGATTATTCCGATTCCGCCCAACCGTTCACCTACAGCCAACGGTTACTCAACGCGTTTGTTGCCAACCTTGGCCGCAAGCGCGGCTTGTATAAAGTTATCAATATCACCATCCAATACGGCAGTGGTATTACTGGTTTCTTCGGCGGTGCGTAAATCTTTTACCATCTGGTAGGGCTGCAACACATAGCTACGTATCTGGTGGCCCCAGCTGTTGTCGCTCTTGTTGGCTTCCATGGTCTGGCGCTCTTCATCCTGCTTGGCCATTTCCAGCTCGTACAGGCGCGCTTTCAGCATATTCATCGCAATTTCGCGGTTACGGTACTGGCTGCGGTCTTGCTGGCACGCTACAGCAATACCGGTAGGTATGTGGGTTAAGCGTATGGCGCTATCGGTCGTGTTCACGTGCTGGCCACCCGCGCCGCTGCTGCGGTAGGTATCCACCCGCACCTGGCTCATATCGATTTCAATCTCAATGTTGTCATCCACTTCCGGGTACACAAACACGCTGGCAAAGCTGGTATGCCGCCGCGCGTTGCTATCAAACGGGCTAATCCGCACTAAACGGTGAATCCCCGTCTCGGTCTTCGCCAAACCATAGGCAAACGGGCCTTCAATCTGAATAGTCGCGCTCTTCACACCCGCCTGATCCCCATCGGTCTCTTCAATTATCGTCACTTTAAAGCCGGAGCGTTCGGCCCACCGCATATACATACGCAGCAACATCCCCGCCCAGTCGCAGCTTTCGGTACCACCGGCACCGGCATGCACTTCCAAAAAGGCGTTGTTGCCATCCATCTGGCCACCCAATAAGCACTGGATTTCCAGCTTCTTCGCCTCAGCCACCAAAGCTTTCAGCTCGGCTTCACCTTCTTTTACGGAAGCCTCATCACCCGCCTCGTCACCCAGCTCAATCAAAGCCTGGGCATCTTCCAAACGCCGTTGAATACCATCATACGTTCCAACCTGAACTTCCAGCCGCCGCTTTTCCTGCATCACGGCCTTGGCTTTGTTCGAGTCACTCCACAGCGCGCCATCCGCCGCCAACTCTTCCAGTTCCAGCATACGTTTACGGGCTACCGGAAGGTCAAAGACTCCTCCCGAGCAGGCTAAGCCCCTGCTCTATCTGCGCCACAAGCTCGCGTAAGTCCGGCTGCATAAGTTCTTATCTCCTTAAATCGGGCCGAATCTAGCAGAAAACCAACCCCACGGCAAACAACACCTCCGGCCTTGGCCGTAAATTCCTGTCGTTGTCTACTGTTCAGTGGTCACTTCCCATGCTAATTTCCCGCCATGAGCAAAGCCGAAAACACACTCCAAACCCATAGCCCGCAGATGCGCCGCCGCAACATCGCCCTCGCCCTTGTGCTTGCAGCGTTTGCAGCAAGCCTTGCCGCCAGCGTGTTTATCTGGCGATATGCGCACAATCAACCTGCAATCCCCCAAGGAGGCTCCTATGGCGCAACCTACCAAATCCAAAAGTAAGCCAGCTGCCAAACCGGCGGCTGCCGCGGCTGTCCACGCAGCCGAGGCTCAACCCAAGCTGCACTACAGCAAAAAAGAGCTTCACGCCGACTACACCCAAACCTACGACATCTTCATGAAGATGCTGGCCATCGGTATCGGTGGTGCGCTGGTGTACTTCTTCATCC
Source organism: Alphaproteobacteria bacterium (assembly GCA_027485835.1). Classification (GTDB taxonomy): domain Bacteria; phylum Pseudomonadota; class Alphaproteobacteria; order UBA2136; family UBA6156; genus UBA6156. The sequence continues at coordinate 133,459 of JAIXQG010000001.1, read as the reverse complement.
TTATCGTCTACCTCGGCGGCTGGGGTCACACCCGCGGCACCGACTACGTCCGCGAATTCGGTGAACGCATCCAATACGACTACAAAGGCCTCCGCCTGCCGGAATACGACGACCCCAGCCTTGTCCAAGACAAAGCCGCTGAAAAGTTTTAGTTAGATAAAGAGACCCCCCATGGCCCACGATCACGCTCACGCCCACGACCACGATTTCCACATTCCGCCGCCCTCCATCTGGCCGCCTATTTCCTGCGTCGGCGCAGGTATCATGGCCTTTGGCGTTATCATGATGCTGCACATGCAGCCGGTGCTGTACGGCAAACTTACCACCCTGTTCGGTCTGGGCCTGCTGCTTACCGGCGCCATGGCATGGTTCTTCTCGCTTATTAAGGAGTCCCGCCAGCGCGGCTTCGGCAAAGGCGCAGTACCTCTGGTGCTAGACCTCGCCAACCGCTACGGCATGATCTTCTTCATCGCATCGGAAGTGATGTTCTTCGCCGCCTTCTTCGCCGCCTACTTCTATATGCGCATGCATGCTCCCGTGTGGCCACCGGTGGGTATCGAGCTCCTCTCGATCCACCTCCCGGTCATCAACACACTACTGCTGCTCACCTCGGGCGTCACCATCACCATGGCCCACCACGCCTTGCTGCACAACCGCCGGTCGGATGCTACGCTGTACACCTTCCTCACGGTCCAACTGGGTATCATCTTCCTGTTCTGCCAGATGCTGGAGTACAACCACGCATCCTACACGCTTAGCAGCGGCGCCTACGGCACGGTCTTCTATATGCTGACAGGTTTCCACGGCTTCCACGTCTTCCTCGGCACCATCATGCTGGCATTCGCCTGCTGGCGCCTGTACAAGAAGGACTTCACCCGCCACAACCACTTCTACTTTGAAGCCGCCGCCTGGTACTGGCACTTCGTAGACGTGGTCTGGATCGGCCTGTTCCTCCTTATCTACGTACTCTAAAGCACTCAACTAAAAAGCCCCCACTTGGGGGCTTTTGCATATGCAAAGCATTAAGCCGCCCTCGCCAACATCTCAAAATAAGCCCGGCTATCCGCCCACTCTTCCCCCACATTCAAAGTCCCATTCACCGGCGGCTTCCAGCTCCCAACGCACGCAAAATGGTCTTGCGTCGTAAAGATATGCTTCAACCACACCTTATGGTCCGGCATCACTTTGTCGTTGGCCAAAATCTCGTCCAGCGTCAACCAATGCAGCGTGCCATCGGCCACATCGGCCTTAAACTCACCGTCCACATCAAAACTCTCAAATAGGTAAATCACCCCGCAGCGGTTGCTCGGCGTTTCGGTCATAAACGTGTAGGTGCCCCGCAAACTTAAGTTACACACGGTCATTCCCGTCTCTTCGGCAAACTCACGCTCGGCTGCAGCAAATACGTTTTCGCCGGCTTCCACCTTGCCACCCAAACCCACAAACCAACCGGGCAGAAACTTCTTCGTCGGCGCGCGCTCCAGCTTCAAAATCCGACCCTGCGCATCCCGCGCATACACCAGCGTTAAAACCTGAACCCCCGCCCCATCAAAACTCACCGTCCGTACCATCATCTCACCCTTTCTTCAAAAACAGAGGCCCGCCAAAGCGAGCCCCTTCCTTCCTCCAAGAATCATATAATCCTTAGAATGGGCCCTCGATGCGCGCGTCAACACCGAGCGATTTAAGCTTGCGGTGCAGCGCAGAACGCTCCATCCCCACAAAGTCAGCCGTCCGGCTCACATTCCCGCCAAAGCGCATCAATTGGCTGGTCAGGTAGTTCTTTTCAAACAGCTCGCGGGCTTGGCGCAGCGGCATGCTCACGGCGCTTTCCATCAGGTTACCGGCAACGGCATCACCCTTGGTCAGTTCCGGCGGCAGCATGTCGGGGTTCACCAACTTGCCAGAGTGCATAATCACCAGCCATTCGCACACGTTTTTCAACTGACGAATATTCCCCGGCCATTCGTAGCTAGTCAGCACGGCCATAGTGGCGGGTGCAATCTTCGGCATGGCTTGGGCATCGGGGCTGAGCACCTTCAAAAAGTGCTGTACCAGCGTCGGAATATCCACACTGCGGGTGCGCAGCGCCGGCATCATGATAGGCACCACACTCAAGCGGTAAAACAGGTCGGCACGGAACTTACCAGCATCCACCAGCTGCTTGAGGTCCTTGTTGGTAGAGGAAATCACGCGCACATCGGCCTCAACCGGCAAACCGGTGTTGGTATCGGGCAGCAGGCCATCCTGCAAGAACTTCAGCAAACGCGCCTGCATTCCGGCCGAGAGGTCGCTCACTTCGTCCAGAAACAACGTACCGCCACGGCCTTGGCCAACGATGGTCGAAAGCGCGGTCTCAAACGTCCCCTCACTCACAGCACCCGGTGCCAGCAGTACAAACGCCTTATCGGTACGGCGGCTACCCTTGTGCACCAAGCGGGCCACAATTTCCTTACCCGTACCGCTTTCGCCGGTAATCATCACGCGGCTTTCGCCGGGGCTTACCTGCTTCACGGTCTGGCGTACGGTCGCAATTTCCGACGAAACCCCCAGCAACTCCTGCACGTCACCACTCTTGGCGCGCAGCAGGTAGTTTTCCTTACGCAGTTGGGCTTCGCGTATCGCACGGCCAACGGTCAGCAGCAAACGCTCTACACTCGGCGGCTTTTCAATAAAGTCGTAAGCACCTTTTTGGGTGGCTTGCACGGCGGTCTCAATCGTACCGTGGCCGCTAATCATAATCACGGGCAGGTCGGGCACGCGGCGCTTCAGGCGGCTCAGCACTTCAAGGCCGTCCATACCTTCCATCCAGATGTCCAGCAGCACCAAGTGCGGCACGCGGTCGGTCACAGCTTGCAGGGCTTGCTCGCCGTTTTCCGCAAAGCGGATGTTATAACCGTCGTCTTCTAAAATGCCAGCGAGTGCGGTGCGGACTTCAGCCTCGTCGTCGACAATAAGCAGCTCGTAAGTCGTGCTCGCCGGGCTTCCTGCGGTTTGCGGTTGGCTCATGGGTCCAAATCTCCTTGTTCTTGACCCGCTTCAACTTAGGGCATGGCGGCAATCGCTGGTTCGGCGAGCGGGAATCCCAGTTCAACTGTGGTTCCCCCTGTCTTCCGTCGCAGCAACCGCACTGTCCCGCCGTGTTCATCCATCACGCGTTTAACGATGGCTAAACCCAGCCCGGTTCCGCCTTTTCGAGTCGTCACGTAGGGGTCGAATAAACTCTCAACCTCGACGTTCTCGGGAAGGCCCCGGCCGTTGTCACGTATTTCGACTGTTAGCATACCAGCTTGTTGCTCCCTCGCAACAATTTCAACCCGTCCCTGTGGCAGATTTGTGCCTTCCCTTTCAGCAATGGCATTGTACGCATTCTCCAAAAGGTTGGTAAACACGCGTGTTACTTGGCCTTTGTCGGCTTTCACGGTCGCCACGGCAACTTCATAATCTGTCACAAATTCCACGCCACCACGCGCCCGCTGCAGCACCACTACACCGTCCACCAGCTCCACCATGTTCTCATCGGCCATCTGCGCCTGCGGCATCCGCGCAAAGTCGCTAAACTCGTTCGTCATTCGGCGCATTTCTTCACTCTGCTGAACAATCGTGTCGCACAACTGCATAAACAGTTCGGTGTCCTGCGTAATCTGCTTGCCGTAACGGCGCTTCAATCGCTCGGCACTTAACTGGATCGGCGTCAGCGGGTTCTTAATTTCATGCGCAAGGCGGCGCGCCACATCCTGCCACGCAGCCAAACGCTGCGCCCCAATCAGCGGCGTAATATCGTCAAAGGTCAGCACCACACCGCGCAACCCACCAGATGTCGTCGCCGCCTGCGGCACAAGGCGCACCAGCAGAGTACGTGTATCCCCCTCCTCCACCGTCACCTTCATTTCGTGCTGCACAACCCCACGGCCAATCACGTTGCCACGTATCACATCCTGCACAAGGTCACCCAACTCCGGCGCGGCTTTAGAAAGCTTCACACCCAGCGTCAGCTTCAACATCGCAATAGCACTCTGGTTGGCTACGCGCACAATACCTTCGTCATCCACGGCCACCACACCGGCGCTCACTCCGGTCAAAACCGCTTCGGTAAAGCGCCGACGCTCATCCAGCTCGTTATTCTTGCGCTCCAGCAAATCGCGGTTACTGGCCAACTGTACGGTCATCCGGTTGAACGCCTGCGTTAGCACCCCCAATTCACCATCATCACGCGGTTCCAAGCGCACGCTCAAATCCCCCGCACTCACGCGGTTGGTCCCATGCACCAGCTCGGTCACGGGCTTTACAATCTTGTTCGCTAAACGTATCCCCGCCCACACCGCCGCCGTCACGGTACTACCTAGCAATACCAGCATGAACATCGTCACCACGTGCCGGATTTTCTCACGCTCCTGCATCATGTTGGCGTAGTCATGGTAGGCCATCGCGGTCTCTTCAATCCGCGCCAGCATTTCGTTGTTCAAGCTCTTTTGCGAAACCAACCACAAACCCGCCTTCAACGGCACAACCGCCAGCACACGGCGCCCATCAGCCTGCCGGAATACCTCCGGCCACACGCTACCGCCATTCACGCGTTGGAATTCCGCATTCTGCAAATACTGAATCACCTCACCCGGCAGAATCAAAAACTTCAACCCGCTGCCACTCACCATCACCTGACCTTCGCTGTCCACCACGGCCAGCTCTTCCAGTTGCTTCAGGTTCATTTGCTGACGCAACCAGCCCCCCATCGTCTCTTGGCTTAATAGCAGCGCAGGCATCTGCCACAACGGGTCGCGGCTCATCGCAACGGTATCGGCCTGCAAACTCCGGCCACTCTCTTTCAAGTAACCTTCAGCTACTTGGCGCCCACCTTCCAAGGCCACGCTCACCTTGGTCGCAAACCAGCTTTCAATGCCTTGGTTCAGTAGGTAAATCGCGGTGCCTCCAATGCCCACGGCAGGCAACACGGCCAGAAACACAAACATGCCCAACACGCGCCAGTGCAAGCGGCTGCCACGCAAACGCCCACGCCGGTCGAGCATCATCACCACTACCCGCCGCACAACGTACAGCAGCAGCAGCACCAACCCCACAATATTAATGTTAATAAGCGCCAGATACGCCGGCCCGCTCAACCCCGGCCAGCTATTCGCTAATAACAGAATTCCGAACAGCGCCACCACCAGCAGCACAATCAAACTCACAAAACCGTAGCGCAAATAGCGGAACATCGGGTGGTGCCCACGGCGCGGTTTACGACGGTCACCTACCACCGGCCACACAGCCGCAATGGTGTCATCATGGCCCAACGGTTCATACAAAGCTTCAGCCTGCGCGCGCTCGTTCTTAACCTGCGGTTTCACTACCTCACGCACCGGTTCAGCCTTGGCCTCCACCACAATAGCATCCGCTTTCGGCGCAACCACAGGCGCAGCCTTCTTGGCAGTCTTAACAGGTTTGCGGTCTTTGGCCTTGGTGGTCTTGCGTTCAGTCATACCCGCCAATGTGCCAGAAACTCCAAAAAAAGCCAGCCCACCAGTAAACTCCGCCCCCAAACGCCCGCCCAAATATCACACAAACAAAAAGCGCCCCTTAGGGCGCCTTTAAAGCAGCTAGGCTTAGTGGCCTACGTCGCTCATCAATTTATCCAAATCGATGTTGAGAGCCTGGATCTTCTTGCGCAGCGTGTTGCGGTTAATACCCAGAATGCTGGCAGCGCGCACTTGGTTGATGCGAACGTAGCGGAGTACGTGCTCAATCAGCGGCTTTTCAACTTGGGAGATAACCTTAACATACATGCCGGCAGCAGGGCTCATGCCGTTCAGGTCTTTAAAGTAGGTCTTCAGGCAGGCATCAACGGTAGCCGGCAGGCTTTCGTTGAAGGCTTCAGCACGCTGACGGTACAGCGGGCTCAGCTGGCGGGGCGAACCAAAGGCTTGGGTACCAAAGGCTTGGGTTGCTTGCACGGCTTGAAGGGCGTTTTGTTGTGGCAGGGAGGACGCGGTCATCGAAGACATCTTTCTGTTTCATGGAACCTAGCAGCTAAGGGTGGGGCCACTACATCTTGTGTTCTTTTCCCTCAACTAAACTGCTTATACCACCATCACTGGGTATACAACAAGCAAGAATCGTAAAAACTTATCCCCACCCCCTGTTGCCGCTTCGCTACATTTTACACATACATCTTACCAATCACTTACCGACTTACCCCCAACCCATAGCGTCCCCCACACCACGTCCCTGCCCAAAATTTTCACTCAAACAGCATTCTTACACCCACCTTCCCCATCTAAAAACAGATGCCCAAATACGATTCACCAGTCTTCCTCTTGATAACCTCCCCACAAACACCTACATCTAGTTTCAATCATCTCCTATTTCAGCTTTGCGTTCACTCCAGAAAGGTCAACGCTCATGAGGAACTTCTACGCCACTTTGGCCATTCGCATGGCCTTTCGCATCACTCTCTACATCGTGCTTATCTCTGTTCTAATCGCATGGTGGTCCACACCATGGGTCTACGCAGCAGCCATTCTGGCCATCCCTTCGGCAATCGAAGATGCGCAATCCATTCGGTCAAACATAAAGAAGATCGAAACTCTTCTGACATCGATCGAAGAAATGCAATGCGTCGCCTGCGATGAATCCGATTACTACACGCGCAAAATGCACGAGCGCGAACTTTCGTTCCTGCGCTCACGCTACAACGTCACTCTAGCCGAAACCCAGCGCCTGCTCACACAGGTAAAGGTTCTGGCCGAACGCGCGACCGTCTACAAGGCTCAGATCGAATCGATTCTACTAACCGAAAGGTATAACCAGCACTCACGACACACGAGGGACGTCACTTTCTTCACTCCTTCGCGAAAAATTGATCAGGTTGTGGATCAGATACTTGCAATCCCGGCCCTCAAGAAGCCGAGATTTTTGCGGGCCTCGCCAGAACACCAAAAGCAAGTTATCCGAGCATTTTGCAAAGCGTTCTCGGTCGGCCATGCCGAAGCGCAAAACACCATCTACAACCATGTTATGGGCAGGCTCTCACGCCACCCCCAGAAACCAAGGTTTTAGAAGGATTTCGAATAGTAAAAACCCCGACCAGCGTGTCGGGGTTTTCCTTATTGCACCATGTTCCGGTTCGCCTCAAACAACGCCCGCACACCACTCTGCATCTCACTGGCCACGGTCATTTCATTCAGCTTCATTCTAAGCTCACGGCCGCCAATCAAGCCCTTGGTATAACCCGCAACGTGCTTACGCATGTGGTGAATACCACTAAACTCACCATACAACTCCACCGCCAGCGCAATATGCTCGCACACCACCTCGCACTGCTCTTCAAGGCTCGGGTCGGGCAAACGCTCGCCGGTCTTCAGGTAATGCGCTACTTGCCCCAGCAACCACGGCTTACCTTGGGTCGCACGGCCAATCATCACGCCGTCGCACCCGCTCTGCTTCAACGCCTCAATCGCATCGTCAATGGTAAGAATATCCCCGTTCACCAAAACCGGAATACTCACCGCCTCCTTAATCTTGCGTATCGCCGCCCAATCGGCACTGCCCGTGTACATCTGCGCACGGGTACGGCCATGAATCGCCAACAGCTTCACACCACACTTCTCGGCAATCTGTGCAATCTGCACGCCGTTCTTCATCTCTTCATTCCAGCCAAGGCGGGTTTTTAGGGTTACCGGAATAGTCACCTTCTCAACCACCTCACCCACAATGCGCTCTACCAGCTCCGGCTCGCGCATCAGGGCACTACCGGCCATGCAGTTCACCACCTTCTTCACGGGGCAACCCATATTAATATCGATAATATCCGCACCGGCCTTCTCATTCACCTGCGCGGCCACACCCATATTGGTCGGGTCGCCACCCACAATCTGCACGCTATGGATGCCCTGACGCGTATCAAACGTCGCCTTTTGCGCGGCCACCGCAGCTTGGCGCACCACGCCCTCCGCTGCGACCATTTCGCTCACCACCAAACCAGCCCCGTAAATCTTGTTGAGTAAGCGCGTCGGGCGGTCGGTAATTTCGGTCATCGGCGCCAGTACGGTGTTGTTCTCCAACAGGTGGCTCCCAATCCGTATTTCCGGCAACGGCACAAACGCCTCGGCCACAGGTGCCTGCGGCTGCTTAATCCGAATAAAACCAAGGTTGTTGGTAGGTGTCGTGCTCATGGCCGCAACCTGCCCAAAACATGGGCACCCGTCAACCCCTAAACGCCTGCAAAACCACTCCAAAATCGCCGGATTACGCTAGACTGTAAGCCATGAAGAACAAAATTTCGCCTACCTCCCTCATCTTGGCTTTAGCCCTGCTCTCCGCCTGTTCCTCCGGCCCCAAGGCTCCGGGTAGCTCTGTCCGTGCCGAAGGCCGCCCCAATTCCTACACATCCCCCGCCCCACGCGCCCTTACATACGGAGAATGGTTCATCGAACCCCGCTCCTGCACCATCCGCGCCCACGCGGCCGAGTTCACCGTCTCCACCGACGGCATCCCTACCCGCAACGGCACACTCGAGCTCCGTACCCTCTTCATCGCCCCCCTCGTACGTCCTCCGGTGGCAGAAATCTCCGAAATCCTCGCGCCTCTCCCACTCGAAGGCGCGGGCCGCGGCTATAACATCGTGCTCGCCTACGACGCCGAAAACGCAGCCCACATGTTAAAACCCGACACCTACCTCATCGTCCGCTACCAACCCATCGCCAGCGGCATCGCGCTAGAAAGCAGCTTCAGCACCCGCGGCCTCATGCAAGCCCTCGCCGACCTCTCCAAATACTGCTAAATCCGCCCCTCCCCCTTGAAAACGCAGGTTTCAGCCCCATAAAAAAGGCTAATCCCACCGCATTTTTAGAAAGGATTAGCGGATGACCACGGAAATCAACTATTCCGAGCTCATCTCTGTCCCAGATGAGCTCAACCCCTCTTTGCAGGCGGTCACAGCAGAAATTCTGCCGATAAACCCCAAAGCATCTCGCTTTGTCGAGGTTACCCAGAAGTGCCTCAGCGTCAACGGCACAGCCAAGCATTACACCGAAGCCGGCCTGCGCAGCAGCGCAAGCCTCTTCGTTGTGAAGCTCAACGCCCAAGGTATCTGGACGGTGCTCATGAAAAAGGAAGCTAAAGCTTTCCTACCCCATGAAGTCCTCACCCCTCCGGGTGGCTACATGGAAAAGCGCGATTTCCAAAATCTCGCCCATACAGCCCTCCGCAAGGGTCATCAGGAAACCGGCCTACCGGTCTCTCCCGATGAGATGATGGAAACCTGCTACCGCCCGACGTTCTGGCTACCAGCAGGCGCCACAAGCCCGCTGATAGACCTCGACTACGGCTCGCCACCGGCCCCGTACCCGAACAGTGCAGCAGCTGTTCAGGCCTCTTTCATGCTGGTCGTGAAGGACACTGATCTCCTCATCCGCCGTAACAAGCTGATGAAAGACGGTTGGTGCATGGCGCCAGTCTTCCCAAAGACTCGCTCAACGGAAGACAAGGCGCAATGGGCCAAATGCTTCAACCCCCACGGGGTTGCCGCCCACGGCCTCCGGTTGGTACAAGAGTATCTTCTCGACGAAGACTTCTCCACCCGCACCGGACAAGTAACCGAAAATTGGCGGAATCAAGCTAACTAACGACATACCTTGCGGCGCCTTCGGGCGCCGTAATTTTATTGTATACTAATCATTGACAACCTCCACACCACACCCCATATAGACCTTGGACATATCAGCTAACAAGCTTGTCCGTTTCGCCAGGCAACCGCCGGACAACACTACAACCTACCAAGGTGTAGCCCCCGCGCGTTTGCTCCCTCAACCCGTCCTTCAGGCACAAAAAGCAACCTACCGAGGTGCTTTCTGAAGACTACTGGGAGAACTGCCATGAACTCTATCATTGACACCACCAACTTTCTCGTCGTCGGCCACCGCACCCGCGCTTTTGCAGAGGTCGGAAAGAACGATATCACGTGGATGCCGGACAATATTACCGTCGCGCTGTATGCCCAGAGCACCCAGCGCGTCCTTCTGCTCCACGAGAAGAAGCCCGGCACCGTCCTCCGCTTCGGCGAGGGCTATGCCCCGCCGCGCCCCCATTCGCTGGAGGTCGACCTCGGCACCGGCTCGCCGGTATTCCTGGCCGAAGATGAAGTCATCACCATGCCGTCCGGCTCGGTGAAGAATTCGTGGGAAGGCAAGCGCGACAACTTCGATCCGCTCGTCTATTTCGAAACCCCTGAGCAGGCTGTCCGCAGCCAGCTCAAAGGAGAAACCGGCCAGTTTGTCGATACCTCCACGCTGATCAACCTGCAGGGCTCGTTCGTCAAACCAGCGAACATGCCGACGTACGACATGTACTTCGGACTCATCCTGCCGGAAGAGTTCGTACCGAACAGCGACGGCATCGACCCGACGATCAAGGGAGGCCACTGGACTCCCCTCCAGCGGGCACTCGAATTGGTCGACGCGGGCATCATCAACCATGATCCCGCCTGCCAGGCACTCCTCCGCTTCGACCGCTACCTGCGCAAGAACGGCTGATTCCTACAACTCGAAATACAAACCGGCCCGCATCAAGCGGGCCGGAATTTTTATATCTAAACCAGAACCTATCCCGTCTGCAACCCGCTCAAAACACTAGCAAACCGGTTCAACAACCCCTCAAGCGAGGGCGCCACCACAAGCCCGCTAAAGCACACAAGGTGCTCAACACCCATAAATCCGGGCTGCGCACCCAACAAAACGGGCTTTTGCGCACCCAGCATATAACCAATTTCCACACGTGCGGCTTGGTTGCTCAAACCTTCACCCAACCAAAACACACCGATATCGGCCACATCTAATGCCTGACGCTCCCAAGCCACTTGCTTGGCATGCGCGGCAGGTTCCAGCTCGGGGTCAATAAAAGGCTCACGGCGCGGGTTAATAAAGGTTAAATCCATCCGCGAAAACCGCTGGAAAAAATCCATGCGCCAATCCCGCCCACGGCTTTGCCCGCCTAGGTAAACGCGGGGTGCCGGCATTTTGCCGGTAAAGCTGTCGTCGGGTTTAATAAGGGTGTACATGCCAATCGTCTTCATTCATTAAGCCGCTTGGGCATGGTCAATTTCAAAGTACTCAAAAACCTCACTGGGTAGCTTCCAGTCCTCGGCCCATTGGCGGTCACTGGCACTTACAACCGGCCTGCGAGCATCACCCGCAAGCTCCAAGTTCCGGCTGCGTTCGTCGGCACGCTTAATCCGCATCACAAGCGCGGCAATCTCGTCGCGCTCAACGCTGCTCATCGGCTCGCTCACCACAACTTTTGCGCCAAGCGCCCTATCTGCCGGAATTTTTGCAGCCATAATTGTTACGCAGCCAGTTCGTCTTCAGTTACTTCAAAATAGTCAAAGAAGGCCGATGGCAACGCTTTCAAATCCACGCGTCCCTGCGGGTTCTCAAGCATAGTGTGCAAGGCTTGTTCAATGTAGTCCATATCAGCGCCCTTCTCTTGGTTCTGAGGGTAGGCTACGCAACATGTTCCCTTGGCTCAAGCGGCACTGCCCGTTTTGGGGCCACTTTAGCCTGCCCCCTGTCACCCCATTGCCGCAGCAAAAGGCAGGCTTATTTTAAGCCGTCTTTAACAGTCTGAACACGCGTATAGGCATCTGATTTGGAAACCTTTTCCACATCCGCCACCCAGCCAGCAACGGTTTTCACGCTATCCCCCGCTGCCAAGCGCGCCGCAATCGCCGCATCATCCACACTCTCCGCCTCAACCCGCTGACCACCCGCCACTACCAGCACACACTCGCCCTTAACTCCCCCACGGACCTTAATCTCCGCCAGAATAGAAGCCAAATCCGGCCCCATCCACTCCTCATGCATCTTCGTCAGCTCCCGCGCCAACCACGCAGGGCGGTTGCCCCACACGTCCAACGCCACAGCTACCGTGTCCTCTACACGTTGGGGGCTCTCATAAAACACCAGCGTCCGTTCCTCCGCCGCCAATCCGGCCAACTGCACCCGCAACGCCTTGTCCTTGCGTTCCGGAAAACCCGCAAACACAAACCCGCCGTCAAACCCACTCCCGGCCACAGCCGTTGCCACCGCACTCGGGCCGGGTATCACCTCAACCCGCAAACCCGCCGCGCGCACCGCTGCCACAACCTTGGCCCCGGGGTCACTAATGCCGGGCATCCCGCCGTCACTCACCAACACCACGCGCTTACCCGCCGCAATCTCGGCTACAATCTGCGCCATGCGGGCGCCCTCGTTCTCCTTATAACAACTGACCATCTTAGGCGTCTTCAACCCCAAAAGCCTCAGCAACTGGCCGGTCCGGCGCGTATCCTCGCACGCAATCAGGTCCGCCTTCTCCATCGCTTCCCCCGCCCGCGGGCTCATATCCGCAAGGTTGCCAATGGGCGTACCCACCACCTGAAGAACACCGCCACTCACAGCCATAAATTCACTTTTCATGCCCAACTTGTACCCCATCCCCGCAGAAAGGCAAACAACCCCGTTGCCAAACCCTATGTAATCAGGTTATATCCCGCCCGTACCAATCCAATCCTTGGGTTACCCCTTGGAGAATTGAGACCGTGCGGATATGGCGGAATTGGTAGACGCACCAGCTTGAGGGGCTGGCGAGTAAAATCGTGGAGGTTCGAGTCCTCTTGTCCGCACCAAATTTAAAGTTCTATATAGTTCAATGAACATCGTTACATGGCCCGGCCTCACCCCCTACACCGAGGGGATGCAACGCATGGACGCAGCCCTCAGCCATGCCTTAGCCACCGGAGAAGAAACCATCATCTTCAGCGAGCACGAACCCATTCTCACCATCGGCACGAGCGGAAATGAATCCGACCTTGGCACCAGCCCGCTCCCCTTCCTCCACACCGGCCGCGGCGGCAAAGTCACCTACCACGGCCCGGGCCAGCGGGTGGTCTATCTGGTTATCAACCTCAAGCGCTTCAATGCGGACATCCGCGCCTACGTCCAATGGCTCCAGCACTGGCTTATAGCTACCCTCGCCGAAGCCAACCTCACCGCTACGGCAGGTAGCGGTGATGAAATCGGCGTCTGGATAAACGACAAGAAAATCGCCGCCATCGGCGTGCGCGTGCGCAAAGGCTACGCCTATCATGGCATTGCGCTGAATTTAAACCCCGACCTCTCGGTCTACAAACACTTCATCCCCTGCGGCATCACACAAAAAGGTGTCACCAGCCTCCATGCCGAAGGCCAACCGCTGACCCTTAAGCAACTCGACGAACTCTTAATAGTAAGCCTGCAAAAGCATCTGCCGGAACTCCCAAAACACGCCTAATTCCGCGCTTGGCAGCTCACACCCTTGTACAGCGGATACGCCTTCTGAATCTCCGCAAAAAACTCACAGAACATGGCATTCCCACTTAATTGAGCCTTGTATCCCTCTCCACCTAGCCCGGCGCTGTCTTCCATTTTCGCCAACTGCGCGTTCAGCGCCTCCACCACACGCTCTTCCTCGGTCTTCTCCTTGGTTTGCGGCATCTGCGCCAACACAGGCACCACCGCCACCAAAGCCATCATCACTGCCAGAAGAACCTTCATCGCCTATGTCCTTATTCTTAACCTAGCATAAGCACACAAAACACCTTTCGCAACTCACCAAAACACCAAGGGCCCCGCATTGCAGGGCCCCTAGTCGCAATTTCAGCGCAGTTATCGGTTACTGCACCTGGCAGTTAACGTTGTTGTATGACACCTCGCCGTAGGCTTTTATCTCCTCAAACAAGGCACAATCTTTTGCACTCGCCGAAATGATAACCTTAGGAGACAAAGTCTTCTGCTTCGTCGCCTCCTCCTGCACGCGCGCAAGCTCTTTCGTGAGCTCATCTGAAACGCGCTCCTGTGCGAAAGCAGAACTTGCCGATAGAATTAAAATGATAAGAATTCTAGAGAGATTATCCACGGCGCGATCCTTTCTTGTTCGCCGTTGCTGATGCCCAAAACATGGGTATCCCACCCCCAATCCGCAACCCCCAAACCACACCAAATGCAAAAACCGTCCCAAACCCCTTGCCAGCGGCGACCAATCCGCGCTTATACTGGGGTAACAGAATAATAAGCAGGATACATGCATGAGCGACCTCATCTCGCAGGCCGGTAGCGCCCTCACCCCAGAGATCGAAGCTCTCGGCGCTAAGCATGGCCTCAACAAGGTCGAAACCCGCTTCCTCGGCCCCCTGCTGAAGTACTTCGAAGAACCCAACATCCGCGAACTTGTCATCAACCGCCCTGGAGAGGTCGGTTACGAATTTCCGGACGGCTCCTGGAAATGGGTCGACGCCCCAGAGCTGACGCTGGACCGCTTGGAAGACTGCGCCCGTATGCTCGCCAACCTCTCGAATGAGATCTTCACACCGCAACACCCTGTTTTGTCATGCAAAATGCCGGGCGGCCACCGTGTCCAAATCGTTGGCGGCCACAACACCACCAAAAAGTTCACGATGACCGTGCGTATCCAGCACGTCAAAAACTTTACGCTAGACCACTTCTACCTCCAGCCGGGCGTGAAGGACAAAATCATTAACTGCATCGTCAACAAAAAAACCCTGCTTATTTCCGGCGGTACCAGCACCGGTAAAACCAGCTTCATGAACGCCGCACTCAAATATATCCCGATGCACGAACGCCTGATTACACTGGAAGACGTGCCGGAACTCGACGTACCCCACCAAAACTGGGTCCCGCTCATTTTCGGCGGCGCCAACCGCGACCCTACCGGTAAGGAAATCCGCGAAATGCTCAACGCCACCCTGCGTATGCGCCCGGACCGTATTATTTTGGGGGAAATCCGTAAGGAAAACGCCTTCGCGTTCTGTTCGGCCATCAACACGGGTCACGATGGCTCCATGGCCACCATCCACGCCAACAACCCAGACGCCGCACTCGACGCCGTCATCAACCGTGTGATGTTGAATGGCGAAATCGCCGATAGCGCCCTCAACGTGCTTAAGCGCCAGCTGCACGACGACATCTACGGCGTGGTGCAACTGGTCCGGGAAGGCCCGAAAGTCACCGGCTACTTCAAGCAACTAAAGGCCGACAGCGCCATGCCCACTCCGGCCCATTAGGCTTAAAAAACCCTGATTCCATCTTGTATGCCCCCGCCCCTTGGGGGCATACTTGTGGGGAAAACATCCCCCAAGACCGCTTTGTTGCCACGAAAGGATACCCATGACCGCAAAGATCTTCTTATTCGGTTCCAGGCTTCCCCAACCCGCCTTTTTACACGAAAAGCTCCAGCAATCCGCTGCCGCACGCCTACCGGAAAGTGCCAGAATGCTCTCCGTCCCGCCACGTCGCCGCCCGCAGTTCCGGTATGTGGTGCTGCCGTCCGTCATCTACCTGCCTTACGTCCCGCTGCGCTAAGGCAACCCTCATATAAAACAACGCCGCAGTGGTTACCCACTGCGGCGTTTCGTTATTGAGAGCTCAAGCCACCTTTGGCAAGGCCAGGCTCTTTTTCAGTGCGTCCACGCCGTCCAGCATCAGCTTGTACGGCAAAGGGTCCAGCTCTTTCTGAATGTCCGGCTCGAGCCGCTTGACCGCCGTCAGGGCATCCGGCGCATTGCGCAAGGTCTGTTCGGCAATCAGCCTGGCTGTCCGCCGCTTGCGCGGATTCTTGCCAGACTTCAGCACACCGAGCTCAATGCGGATTTTCACCGCCTGCTCCGGGTCTAGCTCCGGCTTGAGCATCAGCACATGCGTGAAGTACGAGTTGAGCAACGTCGCCTCAGCCGTACCTGTGTATTGAGCATCCCACACCCCGTCTCGCAGTTTGCGCACGGTAATGCGATCTTTGAGCCTGACCGACGTCCATTCAATGGCGTTCACCTGTGCCGGCTTATAAAAACCGAAGCGCTTGTTCGCAACCTCCGGCTCACCATCTGCGGTAAACCGGTGCTGGTCAAACCGCATATCACGGCAAACCAAATGCTTTTGCCGAGAATCCACCGGCTGGTAGTCCACAATCCTGCGCGCAAGCACGCAGAGTTGCTCCGTCGTAAGCTGGAAGCCCAGCCCCATATCGCCAACCATGAATGGTCTCCTTTCTGGTGGCCCCAAAAGTACGCGCCCATAAGGGCTTTAGTATCAAACCCCTCATATCGCATACACTTAGCATTCACAAGCAAAACCCGACGGAACCGTTGCCTACTTCAGTCATTACCTCTCCATGCCTCTCTTCAAAATCCGCAAATTCCTCACCGGCTGGGCTTGGTTACGCGCCGAAGGCGCCGTTCTCTGGCGTGCCCTCTGGCACCCGCAAACACCTACCAAGGCCCGCATCGCCGCCCTCGCGGTTATTCTCTACGTTATCAGCCCAATAGATATCATTCCGGACTTCCTCCCTATCTTAGGCTGGTTAGATGACCTCATCATCCTCCCGCTCGGCCTTTCGCTGGTGCGCGGGCTCATTCCAACCGATGTCTGGCTCGCCAGCGGCGGCACCCTCCCCACCAAACGCGGTGGCCGGATAAAAGACGTAACCCCCCGCCGCAAACCTTACTTCTTCTAAAAAAACTGCGGCACCCATAGGGTGCCGCAGCCATTCGTGTCACGCGGGTTGCAAGTCAGCGTAGTATTTCGGATCGACAGGAACGCCGAGAAGGATGTCCTTCAGCCCCCGCCATGCCAGAGAGACAAGATCCTCCGGCGCGTGCGCGAGCTTCATCCGCACTTCGAGCGGCAAAACCTTGCGGGCTGTCTCAAAACTCGGCGCAGCCGCCAGCTTCTCCAACATCTCCCTGAAGGCCGTCTCCTGATCGTCCTTGTCGATAGACGTCCAGCGCGCCCATTCCTTCACGCACAGGTAGAGGTGCGCACACTCGTTGAACGAGAGGCTGATCGAACTCAGTATCGAATAGTAGTTGGTAAGGTGAGGATGAATCTGACCCGGCCCCACATACTCGACACGGAAATGCCCGTCAGCGTCAGCCTCGACGTTCAACGCTTCGGTCTGATTCTTGGAAACCCACGGAATGAGCCGAATCTGATCGGGACGATAGAACTTCTTGTTGAGACCAAGCCGTTCCGGACGACCGACAACATCGCTGTGGGAGGCAACAGTGTCGGAAAGGCAGACAAGGTAATTGGTATCGTTGGAGTGTTCTTCATGAATCTTCCGCGAGAGTTCCCGCAGCTGGTCACCCGTAATGGTAACCGGAATCGTATGATAAAAATGGGCAGTTCCAGATACGTCACTCATGGTGTTCCCCTTTTTGAGAGTGGGTACAAGCCCCACCTGTATACCCCTCCCCGAAATGTCCAACAATAAAAAAGAGGGCCGCAGCCCTCCTTTTTTAATTTTGCAAACTCGCCTTCACAAACGCCGCAAAAATCGGGTGCGGCTGCAACGGCTGAGACTTAAACTCCGGATGATACTGTACGGCAATAAAGAACGGGTGCTCGCTGGCAGGTAACTCCACAATCTCCGCCAAAGCATTCTCCTGCGGGCTCAGGCCGCTAAACACCATGCCTGCCGCTTCCAGCGTCTCACGGTAACGGGGGTTGAATTCATAACGGTGGCGGTGGCGCTCCATAATCTCTTCCATGCCATACACCTTGGCCGCAAGGCTGCCCTTGGCCAGCTTGGCAGGGTACGCGCCCAAACGCATGGTGCCACCCAAATTCCCCATCGGTTCGCGCTGGAGCATCGAACCATCGGGCTTCTGCCACTCGGTCATCTGGCAGATAATCGGGTTCTCGGGCACACCCTTGTCCTCATTAAACTCAGTGCTGTCGGCGCCATTCACGCCAGCCTTATTCCGCGCAAACTCGGCAATCGCCATCTGCAAGCCAAGGCAAATGCCAAAGAACGGCTTCTTCGCTTCCCGCGCATAGGTAATCGCCCGAATCTTCCCCTCGGTACCGCGCGCACCAAACCCACCGGGGATCAAAATCCCCGCGGCATCCTTCAAACGCTCGGCAATTTCGGCATCGGTGCACTTTTCCAGCGCTTCGCTGTCTACAAAGTCAATGTCCACAAGGGCGTCATGGGCAAACCCACCATGGATCAACGCCTCATTCAAACTCTTATACGCATCACCCAACTGCACATATTTGCCCACCACCGCAATCGTCACACGCTTCGGCGGGTTGCTGGCAATCAGGCTCACGTGCTTCCAGCGGCTTAAATCCGGAGCATCAGCATCAATTCCAAAGTGCTCCAGCACCGCGCTGTCCAGCCCATGCTCATGCAAGGTAACGGGAACACGGTAAATCGTGTCACTATCAGGGCAATTCACCACGTGGGTAGTCGGCAAACCAGCAAACATCGCAATCTTGTCCAACTCGGGGCGGCCAAGCTCCACTTCCGAGCGCACTACCACCACATCAGCCTGAATCCCCATCTCCAGCAAATCGCGCACGGCGTTCTGGGTCGGCTTGGTCTTCACTTCGCCTACCGCCTTCAGGTAAGGGGCAAAAGTAAGGTGCATAAAGCACGCGCGGTTGGGGCTACCATGGTTGGTGCGCAGTTCACGGCCCATCTGGCGGATGGCTTCAATAAACGCCATGCTTTCAATATCACCTACGGTGCCACCAATCTCAATCAGCGCAAAGTCGGCCTTGCCTTCTACCTGCTTGATGAACGCCTTAATCTCATTCGTCACATGCGGCACCACCTGCACGGTTTTGCCCAAGTAATCGCCCTTGCGTTCTTTGTGCAGAATATTCCAGTAAATCTGGCCCGCGGTAATATTGGAATACTTCCCCGTCGGCACGCCGGTAAAGCGCTCGTAGTGGCCAAGGTCAAGGTCGGTTTCCGCGCCGTCGTCGGTTACGTAAACCTCACCATGCTGAAACGGCGACATCGTGCCCGGGTCCACGTTCAAATACGGGTCCAGCTTCTGCTGGGCTACGCTAAAGCCACGCGCTTGCAATACGGCCGCCAAGGCACTGGCCGTCAGTCCCTTGCCGAGAGAACTCATCACCCCGCCCGTTACAAATATGTAGCGGGTGCCGCCTTCCAGTTTAAGTTGTTGCTGACTGGCTTGGGCGGGCTTGGGCATGTCTCAGGCTTTCGTTATTCGGTAGGAGAAATGGCAACGGTTTCAGAAACCTGAGGCACA
This sequence comes from Alphaproteobacteria bacterium, assembly GCA_027485835.1. Lineage (GTDB taxonomy): Bacteria > Pseudomonadota > Alphaproteobacteria > UBA2136 > UBA6156 > UBA6156. Next base: position 114,369 of record JAIXQG010000001.1, on the reverse strand, counting down.
GCAACCGGCACTTCAATCGTATAAGACACAGCAACCACAGGCGCACCGGGCACGAGGCTGGCTTCCGGCAATACCGGCTGGCCTTCAACGGCACTCTCCATCACGGTCGTGGCATGGTGGCCACCCTTATTAATAATGGCTGTTACAACGCTGAACACTAAAAACAGCGCCGCCAAAATAGCAGTCGGCTTGGCCAGCGGGTTACGTACAACCGCTTGGCCACCGCCACCGGCGCCACCAAACATCCCGCCAGAGGCAGGGTCGGAACGCTGAAGCAGAATCAGTATGATAAGGGCGACGCAGATGATCGCGTTAAGGGTAAGAAGAATGCTAACCATGGAGTGGTTTGTACGCACCTGCGGCTCAACAGTCAAGCTGGGCTCGCAAAAACGCCGCACACAACTGCCGCACCTTTGGGCGCCCGCCCTTGCAGCCGCCGCAGCTTGGTGGCAGGTTGCGGCATATTGTGTATATACATGCGCCGTGCGGTATCTACCCTACTTAGTATAGAGCAACGAAAGTCCCGTTCCCATGATGCAAGCCTTCCGCAAGTTCGGCTCCAGTAAATACAGCAAGGCCATGCTGCTGCTTTTGGTGGCCTGCTTTGGCGCCTGGGGTATCGGCGACTATCTCATGCCCTCCATCGGCATGCAGGCCGCTAAAGTGAACGGACAAGACATCTCCCCCCGCCTGTTGGAGCAAACCTACAACCAGCGCATCCAAAACATTACCCAACTGATGGGCACCCGCCCCACCCAGCAACAGCTGGACCAAATGCAGGTGGCAGAGCAAGTGCTGGCCGAAGTCGTCGCCCGCACCGTGCTCCAGCAATCGGCCCAAAGCCTCGGTTTCCAACCGGCTACCAAGCAATTGCAGGCAGAAATCACCAAAATCAGCGCCTTTAAAAACGAGAAAGGCCAGTTCGACGTCGCCCGCTACCGCCAACTTCTCGCGCAAATCGGCCGTACTCCACAACAGTTTGAAGCCGACCTCGGCCAAGACCTCACCGTCCGCAGTCTCGCCCAGCTCTCGCGTGTAGAAACCCCTAGCCCCAGCTTGGTGGCTGGTATCGTCGCGGCCGAAAACCTGAAGCTCGGCCTCGAAGTCGCCACCCTTACCCCGGCCAGCATCGGCACCCTTCCCGCCCCGAAGGAAGAGGAGCTCCAAGCCTTCTATAAGCAAAACGAACAATTCTACAGCAAGCCGGAAACCCGTAACTTTACCGCACTGCGCCTCAGCCGCGACGATCTGGTCAAAACCATCACCGTGCCGGAAGACGACGTGAAGAAGGCGTATGAAGAAAACAAAGACCACTACAAGCTGCCGGAAACCCGTACCGTCCGTCACATCCTGTTCGAAACCAAGGAAGCCGCCGAGCAAGCCGCCCCCACCATTACCTCGAAGGAATCCTTCATCGAAGCCGCTAATAAGCTGAGCCAAGACCCCGGCAACGAAGGCACCAAAGGCGGTACCTTAGGCACCATCAAGCCGGATGACGTGGTTCCCGCCTTCCGCAAGGTCGCCTTTAGTGTCGAAGCCAACAAGCTGAGCGCACCGGTGCAAAGCCCCTTCGGCTGGCACCTTATCTGGGTCGATGAAATTCAGGCCGCCCACGATATCCCCTACGCGGAAATCCGCGACGCGATTGCGAAGGACCTCCAAACCGCCCAAGCCGACGAAGCCCTCGTCCGCCTCGGTGGTGTCGTCGATGAAAAAATCGCCGCCGGCCAACCGCTGACCGAAATCGCCAAAGCCATCGGCATGGAAGCCAAAACCTTCAGCACCGTCCGCGCGAACGACGAAGCACTGGAACCCCAAGAGCTCTCCACCGCCTTCAGCCTCGGCCTGAACGAAACCAGCCAACCGCTACAAATGGCCGACGGTGGCGCCGCCTACGTGCAAACCACCAAAATCAACGCCGCCAGCGTCAAACCGTTCGCCGAGGTCAAGGCCGACGTAACCGAGCAACTCCGCGCCGCGCAAACCCAACAGGCCCTGCGCCGCATGGCAGATACCCTTCTCTCGGCCGCCCGCGCTCCCGGTGCCTCATCATTAGAGGCCGCTGCCCAAAAGGCCGGTATCAACGGCGTCACCATCAGCCAGCTCAATGTCACCAACCCCGCCGAGGCACCGCAATGGTTGCAGCAAAACATGCTGGAATTCTACCCGCTCGCTACCGGCACGGTGCTGGCAGGCGCGCTGCCAGAAGGCCAAAACCTCCATCTCGTGCGTCTGGTCAGCCGCGAAACCCAGTCGCTGGATGTCACCAAGCTGCCCGAGCAAGCCAAGGTCTACCAACAGCGTCTGCAAGGCGATGTCGAGGCCCTCATGCTGGCCTACCTCACCCAAAAGGCTAAGGTGGAGCTCAACCAGCCCATGCTGAAGCAAATCTTCGGACGTGACGTGCAATGGACTATCGCTCAATAATCCTCGCATCACTCCTCGGGCTGGCCGTCTTCACGGCCCAGCCCGTTCACGCCGTGACCCTCACCTATCAAGCCGAAAACAAGTGGGTCGCCACCGAAGATAACGCCCCGCTTCTCGCCTTGATGAAAGCCGCAAAGGAAGGCCAAAAACAGTTCCTCGTCGGCCTCCCGCTGCAAGACCGCGAGCTCTCCATCCAACGCCTCCTCGTCATCCGCGACATCCTCACGCGCGAAGCCGGCCGCCCCATTCTCATCGAGGAAGCCGCCCCCGCCCCCAAACCCAACACGCTTGTCATCCAATAAAAAAGAACCGCCATACGGCGGTTCTTTAAGCCTTTTTTTCCCAACCCTTATCCGTCTGCTGATGGTAACTCAGCTCGTGCCCCGCCCCCTTCAACTGCTTAAACAGTCCACGCCCGCGCTCCACATCGGCCGTCGCGGCCGTAAACATATACAGCGCCCGCGCAGGGGTTGCGGCCAACACTTTCTCCAACACACTTTCGGCACCGGCTAACACCACCGGAATCCGCCCTACCAAAAAGCTGGCAAACTCATCCTCGGCATTCACTATCAAAATCGGCTGTAGCTCGGGCTTACCGTCCTCCGGCTTGCCGTGCGGTAAAAACGCGGTGTCGCGGTAGCTCCACAACGCTTCATCCAAACGCTGCTGGCGCGCGGCAGTAGGGGCCACCAGCAAAATACGGTTCCCCGCTCCCACAGCTTTTTCCAGCAATGTGGGCAGCACGGCATCCAGCGCGGCAGGAGTCTCACCCCCTGTATGATAAAACGCAACCGGAATCCCCATGCTACCCCTCTTTATTCCCTAGAGCATCGCATGTGCGTGCAGAGTTTCAATCACACCTTCAACCGCGCCAAACGTGGTGGATTCCACCGAGTGAAGGTTGTAAATGGGCGAAACGATACACGCCACCTGCCCCTTAAAACCGGCTCCCTTGGCCTGTTCGGCATCAGTACCGCCGCCTTCAAAGCTCTTGCGCTCAAAGCCCACTTTGGCCTTTTCCGCAGCGGCTTCCAGCTCGTCGGTCAGTTTCTGAGAGTACGGGTAACGCCCGGCCTTCTGCTTAATCGCGCAGTTGTTCAGGTCTTCCATTTCCTCACCAACCGACGTATCCACCGCCACAAAATCGCTCATTTCAGGCCGAATCACCGAAGTCCCACCCATACCGGCCTCTTCGGCAGCCGAGAAAATAAAGTCGACGCTAAACTTCGGCTTGAGCTTCTTCTCAGCCCAGCGCTCCATCAGCGCCAGCAGCACCACGCAACCAAGGGTGTTGTCCAACCAGCGGGAGCGCAACGTACCGTTCACCTCATCAATGTTCAGCATCGGGTTCAGCCATACCAATTGGCCGACCTGAATACCCAGCGCCTTCAGCTTGTCCTTACCGTTCTTCTTGGTGCAGCCAATGCAGGCGTCGGGGCGCAAACGGATGTTCTTCCATTTCTGCGGACGCTTCTCAAACCCTTCCAGACCCATTTTGTGGATCGGCGTATCGGTATGGAAAATCAAACCTTCCACCAACGCACCACTCTTGGTCTGGATCTTCGCAGTCACACCATCCATCACGTGGCCCGGGTAAAGCCCGCCAATCGCGCTGATCTTCACTGTTCCGTCATCAAACAGCTCGTCGACCATCAGCCCAATGCGGTCAAGGTGGGCGCCATAACCAACCACACGTTTGGTTTCTTTTCCGGTAACGCTAATGCGTAAAGTGTCATCCCACTGGCGCTCTACCTTGTAACCCAGCTTTTTGGAATGCTTTTCCACATAGTCCGCCACAGCCCCAATGCGGTTGGTAGCACTGGGGATATCCAGCAGCGCGCGCGTATGCCCCAGCGCACTCTTCATCGCGGGCGTCAGCACTTTTTTGGCCTCTTTGGCAGGAGTTTTCGCACTCGCTTTAACAGTTGTTTTTGCCGCCGGTTTCGCCTTAATCTTAGTCGCCATTTCTATGTATTTTCTTTTATTTATTACATGTTATTAAAGTTAAAAATCAGCTTAGGCTGCCTTACGCGGACGCCCACGCCCGCGCTTGACACCCGCCACAGCCGCAATCGCCGCCTTGGCAGGGCGCCCACGCCGTTTGGCAGGCACTGCACCTTCTACCGCAACCGGTGCCGCACTCTCAAGCCAATTGACAAGCAAACGCACACCAAACGCACGCGCACCACCCAATTCCTTCGGTTCACCCGGCAAACCGTCAACCCAGCCAGTACCGGCGATGTCGAGGTGCGCCCACGGCGTCTTATCAGCAAAACGCTTAAGGAAAACTGCCGCCGCATTCGCACCACCATAAGGTATGCCGTCATTATTCACATCGGCCACTTTAACAGGCGCGGCGTAGCAATCATCCACCGGCATGCGCCACAGGCGCTCGCCTACTTCATCACCGGCTTTTTGCAAAGCATTCGCCAACGGGTTGCTGGTACTAAACAACCCGGCATAGGCCCCACCCAATGCCGCCACAATCGCACCGGTCAAGGTCGCAAGGTCCACTATCTGGCTCGGGTTGTGCTTCTCAATCGTGTAAGCCATCGCATCGGCCAACACCAAACGCCCTTCGGCATCGGTGTTACCAATTTCAACGTGGAGGCCTTTATAAGACTTATAAATACTATCCGGCACAAAGCTCTGTGCACCCACCATGTTCATGGCACAGGTCATGACACCCACCACGTTTACCGGCGCTTTGCGCTTAGCCAACGCTTCCATGGCACCCAGCACGGCAGCGGCACCACACATGTCAAACTTCATACCACCCATGCTTTTGTTAATTTTCAGGTTGTAACCACCGGTATCGTACATAATACCCTTACCCACCAATGCCGTCGGCGCATCGCCCTTCTTACCACCGTTATAGTGCATGAAAATCAGACGCGGCTGGTCTTCTAACGCGGCATTGCCACCCACGGCCAAAATCAGGTTCAGCCCCAGCTTTTTCATCTGCTTTTCGTCAATCACTTCAACCTTCACGCCAAACTTTTCCAGTTTGCGGGCCTGCTCGGCCATGTATTCGGGGTTGGCAATATTCGGCGGCAGGTTGGCAGCATCACGCGCATGGTCAGTCGCTTCCAGCAGCGCAAACAGTTTCGGCGCCTCCTCCTCCAGCATCCGCGCGGCACGGGTGCTGGTCAAAACCGTTAACTTTTCAAAACGAGGCAACTGGTGGTCTTTAACTTCCTTAAACTGCTCAAAGCGGTATATGGCCATGTACACGCCTTCTACCAAGGCTGTAGCCGCAGCAAAGGCTTCCTCGGCACCATCCAGCTCACCAAGGGCAATGCTGGCCTCTTTCACACCGGCGGCATCCAGTTGTTTCCCAATCGCCAAACCGGCTTTCCACCACTCGCGGCGTTCACTAGGTTCTTTCCCCAAACCTGCCACCAAAACCAGGCTCACGGCACCATCTTGTACCGTCACTTTGGCGAACTCTCCCGCCCCACCGTTAAAACGGGTGCCACGCAGTGTACTCTTAATAACACCACCCAAACCTTCATCGACTAACTGGGCGGAATCGGTCAGTTTCCCTTTATTTTCGGCAAACACAACCACGGCACGCTTGGCCGATTTCGGCGTCAAACGGGCAGCTTCCAAAACAAACGCAGGCATTTTCATATCTCTTTTTTAATTTTTGAGGCCAAAGGGCCATTTCAATCGTTAAAGTGCCACAAGCCTTACCGCTCCTGCAAGGGTGTGCATAAAATGATATTGGAACACTGGCGTTAAAACTGGTATGAAGAGACCCGAATGACACAACTCCGCCTTACCCTGCCGTCGTATATCATCCGCGATGCGATGAAGCCGAGCCTCCTAGGCATGGGTATTCTGTTGGGGTTGGTCTGGCTACTCCAAAGCCTGAGGTTCCTCGACCTCGTCATTAACAAAGGCCTCGGCCTCGGCACCTTCCTGCATCTCACACTGATGCTTATCCCGAAGATGATGACCATCATCCTCCCCTTCGGTATTTTCATCGGCGCCTGCGCCATGCTGCGCCGCTGGCAAGAAGATAACGAGCTTACCGCCGCCCTCAGCCTCGGCCGTAGCCCAGCCCACATCCTGCGCCCTCTCATGACATGGGCACTCGCCTCCGTCGTCTTCGGTTATGTTTTGTTCCTCCAACTGATGCCCGCCAGCACCGCCGCGTTCAAAGACCTCCAGCACCAAATCCGCACCCAAAACGCCCAACTGTTGCTAGAAGAAGGCACCTTCAACCAGCTCGGCAGCAACTTGATGATTTATCTCCGCACGCGCACCACCCCTACCACGCTCGACCAAATTCTGGTGCACGATACCCGCAACCCCGCCAAACCCGTTACGTGGTATGCCCAACATGGCGAAATTACGCTGGATGCCGAAGGCTACCCCCAACTCGCTCTCCAAAAAGGCCTCCGGCAGGAAGTTAGCGAAAAACAGGTCGGCATGCTGGAATTCGACAAATACAATCTCGATATCCGTCAAAGCCTCGGCCAACAAGTCACCGCCCCGCGCGAACCGGGATACGAAGAATTCGGGCTCCTGCAACTGCTCTACGAAGCCGAACGCGCCGAAGACCCCCGCCTTGCCAACGATATCCGCGCCGAATTTCATAAACGGCTCCTCTTCCCGTTAACACCGTTACCGCTCACGTTAATAGCCGCCGCGTGGCTGCTGCGCCCGCCACGCCGCCAGCAAAGCCCGTGGCGCCTGCTGGTCGCCGCCTCGCTCTCCGGCTTTACCTATCTGGGTATCATGATGTTGCTGGAAGGCCTCTCCCAAAAAGGCTCCCCCATCGTGCTTTACGGCCAATGGCTGTGGCCCTTAGCCGGCGCGGCTTTTGCCGCCTTTGTCGCAAAGAAGGGCCGTATCCATGCCTAAAAAAAGGCCCAACCTCAGCGTCCCGAGCATGCCGGATATGTCCAATCTTCTGGCACCCGCCCCACGCGACGCCTCCACCCGCGGTTACTCACCGACCCTCAGCTGGTACCTCGGCGGCATGTGGCTTACCACCATCATTTTCACCATTTTCGGCCTCGGTTCGTTTATTTATTTGGTCGATGTCATCGATCTCTGGAACCAGATCTCCGACAAAGGCATCGGCATCACTGTGGCACTACTCATGAGTCTCGCCAAAACGCCCGACCTCCTCCTGCAACTGCTTCCCTTCGCGGTTCTCATCGGCAGCCTCATCTGGCTGAATCAATTGAACAAGCGGCAAGAGCTCGTCGCCCTGCGCGCCATCGGCCTCCCCGCCCGCCGCTTCCTTATGGGCCCTCTGCTAGCCTGCCTGCTTATCGGCATGCTCACCATCTGGGTCGGCAACCCTATTTCCGCCGCACTGCTTAAGCGGTACGAGCACTGGAACGCCACCGTCTTCCCCGGTTCTACCAAAGGTCTCGTCACTGCAGGCGGTAGCATCTGGCTCAAGCAAAGCGAGTTTCCCGCCACCGCCACCACCGAAGCCTCGGGCCGCGACTACTTCATCTACGGCCGCAAGGTCTCTCCGGGCGGAGACAGCCTCGGCCAGGCCACCGTCTTCATCTTCGACGAGAAAAACAGCTTCCTCGCCCGTATCGATGCCAGCCAAGCCATCCTCGAAGCCGGTAACGGCGAACACTCTGGCCAATGGAACCTGAAAAACGCGGTGCTGCTCACCCCCCGCCAAGATATTCTCCGCAAGCCCGAGCTGACCCTTCCCACCAGCCTCACCCCGGGAGAAATTCAAGCAAGCTTTAATCCACCCGGCACCCTAAACATCTTCGAGTTGCGCGAATTCATCAGTACCCTGGAAGAAAGTGGCTTTAAAACAGACCGCCACGCCATGGCCTACCAACGCCTCCTCGCCCTGCCCTTCATGTGCATTGCCATGTTGTTGGTAGCCGTACCTTTCGGCCTACGTTTCACCCGCGTGCGCGGCCTCGGTATGGTCATTGTGGCGGGGGTTCTCATGGGCTTCGGATTTTATTTCTTCGGTAACCTGATGGCCACCTTCGGCCTTGCCGGACGTCTGGACGTCAGGCTGGCGGCGTGGTTGCCCGCCATTATGGCCAGTTTGCTCGCCATGGCACTCATGTTGCAGCTGCGCGAGGAATAATCCCCAAAATCGTCGTTACCCTCGGGTAAGAATTGACGCACCTTCCATCTTAGGCAAGACTGCCCCAAATGGGCTCCCTCAAGGGGCCACCCCAATAATGAAAAGCGATTTAAAGCGCACGGCCCTATGCTCCTCTCCCGCCTCACCGTCTTCGTGGTTCCCGCCATTTTGTCTCTGGCCGTCCTCGCCACTCCCACCCATGCCCAACAAGGGCAAGAGATGCCGTTCGACCTCACCGCTGCCAACATAGCGTACGATGTCTCCGGCAGCCGCGTCACCGCCACCGCCGAACCCGGCCAACAAGTGCATATCAACAGTGCTAAGGGTAAGGTCTGGGCGGATACGGTCCATTACGATCTCGCTGCCAACGCCGTGACCGCCAGCGGTAACGTGCGCCTACTGAATCCGGATGGCACCGAACTGAGAGTCAACTCACTCGAACTTACCGGAGACATGCAACAAGGCGCACTCGAGCAACTCCGCCTCACCCTACCCGCCCTCGGCGAAATAGCCCAAGCCGGCACCGCCAAAGTCTCCGGCACAACTTATACAATGACCGACATTACCTACTCGCCCTGTAAGGAATGTATCGGTAACCGCAAACCCTGGTCTCTCAGCGCAGACAAAATGACCTACGACCAAAAAGAAGGCGACATGACCTATCGCAACGCGGTGATGGACGTCTACGGCGTACCGGTCATGTACCTGCCGTGGTTCCGCCACCCCGTTGGCCCTAAAAAACCGAAAAACGGTCTGCTCCCGCCGCAATTTGGCCGCAGCGAATCTCTCGGCGAAAACATCACCATCTCCGGTTATGTGTACAACGAGCCTGAAAATGCCGACTACACCGTCCGTACGCGCATGATGACCGAACGCGGTGCCCAACTGATGCTCGAGCGCCGCCAAAGCACCCTCACCACCGACAGCGATATTGACGCGAGCTTCATTAACGATACCAAACTCGGCCAGCAACGCAGCCACCTGAAAATCGAAGCCGAAAAAGACTTCTCCGCGTCACGCCGCATCGGCCTGAATGGCGAAATCGCGTCCGACGACACCTACCTGCAGCAATACTTCGACCGCCTCGACCCCTACCTCGCCAGCACGCTGTATGGAGAAGACGCCGGCGAGCAACACTACGCCGCCCTCAGTGTCACCCGCTTCCAAGACCTCTCACCCACCCGCCCGATGGCCGAAACCGCGCAAGTCCTGCCGCACCTCGAGCTCTCGCGCTGGTTCGTTCCCTCCTTTGGCGGTCAGGTAGACCTCTCGGCCGACGTCCTCAACATCTACCGCGGCAATGGCGAAGAAAGCCGCCGCGCCATCGGCGGTGTTGAGTACACCCGCCCGTTCATGATGATGGATGGTAGCAAACTAACCCTCGGTGCAACAGGCCGCTTCGATGCCTATCTGGTAGATAACAGCACGACCGAAGGCACCGTAACGCGGGTACTACCAGAAGCTACCGCGATGTGGGAAAAACCCTACGTCTCACCGGGTGGCCGTCACACCGTGGCCCCGCAAGTCATGGTCGCCCTCTCCCCCCGTGGCGGTAACAGTAACAACCGCGTACCGAACGAAGACAGCGTAAGCTACGAGCTCGACACCAGCAACCTGTTCGAAACCAGCCGCTTTGCCGGGCTAGACCGTGTCGAAACCGGCCCGCGCGTCATCTACGGTATCGACAACCGCTGGGGCACGCCCGACCACACCGACTACCGCCTCTTCGTGGGTCAAAGCTGGCGCAAGTTCGACGACACCTCGCTGCCCGCCTCCGGTGGTGCCGCCACAAACCTATCCGACTGGGTCGGTATGGTAGAAGCCTCACCGTCCGACTGGTTCAGTGTCAACAGCCGCATGCGCCTCGACAACGCCACCTTCAACCTGCGCCGTATCGACAACGGCCTGCGCCTCGGCCGTGTGAACGAAGCCAACTTCCGCCTCACGCACTCCTACCTGAATGAAGGCCCTGAAGAACTTTACACCGAAGTGAATATTCCACTGACCGACCAACTCGCCTTCCGTGGCAACACACGGAACGACCTCGCCACCAGCACCTTGCTGGAGGGCCGCGGCGGTCTGGTCTGGACACGCGATTGCTACGAGATTGAAACCGTTATCCGCCGCCGTGGTTATAGTAACGGAGACCTCCAACCGGGTACCGATTACCTCGTCAACCTGCGCCTACTCACACTCGGCAGCGAAGACTAGAGCTATTTAAGACCGTTAATACCAAGCGTCCTTCTAAGAAAGATACCAACCATGCGCCTTCTCACCGCCCTCACCGTCATGGCCTGCGCCCTCCTCATCGCCCCCACCCATGCGGCCGACCGTATTGCGGCTGTGGTCAACGACCAAGTCATTACATATAGCCAATTGCAAAGCCGTGCCGAACTCAACCTGCGTCAAGTCGGCATCGTCAATCCTACCCAACAACAGCGCGACGCCGTCACCAAGCGCAGCCTCTCAAACCTGATTGACGAAGAGCTCCAACGCCAATACGCCAAAACCGCAGGCCTTAGCTTGGGCAAAAAGGAGCGCGAAGACGCCATCGCCTTGGTCCGCAAAACTATGGGAGAAGCCACTTGGAGCCAACTCACCGGCGGCATGGAACCGGCAGCCGAAGAAAAAATCGCTGCCGAAGCCCTCTGGCAAAAAATCATCGGCAATCAGGTCGCTCCGCGCGTACAAGTTAGCACGCCAGAGGCCGACCGCCTGATCGCCGAACTCGGCAAAAGCCGCAAGGTGGAAGACCGCGAAATCAGTATCATCATGCTGGAAGGCGCCGCCGATGCCGACGCCAACAAGGCCCAACTACAAAAGCTCACCGAGCTGAAAGACAAAATCACTGCCGGAGAATCCTTCTCCGACCTCGCCCGTGCCCACTCCGACGACAAATCCGCCATCAACGGTGGTAAACTCGGCTGGTTCGGCACCGGTCAGCTCAACCCGCAATTAGAAGAGTCTCTGGATACCCTCACCGTCGGCCAAGTCAGCGAACCCATCCGCACGCCAGATGGTTGGTACCTGGTCCGTCTGGATAACAGCCGTACCTCCACGCCAGTCGATATCAACCCGCAAACGCAGCTGGAGCTCTTCCTTCTCGCCACCCCTGCCGCGAAGGAAAAAGACGCCGCGAAAGAGCAGGAAAAAGCCTTTGAAGCCATAACCGATGGTCTTAAAACCCGCGACGACGTCTTCAAATACTTCTCCGAAGCCGGTTATAAAGAAACCTTCCCCGCCAGCACCGCTCTGGGCTGGGTCACGCAAAACGATCTGGAAAACGACCTCGCCCAAGCCATCGTCAAAACCAAGCCGGGCCGCTGGACCAAAACCGTCACGCTTAACGGTAATGCCGCCCGTATCTTCATTGGCGATACCCGTCAGGCCATGGCCGAAAACCTGAACGCCTACCGCGACCGCGTCCTCAAAAGCATGTTCAACAACCGTGTCGAGCTGGAGTCCCGCCGCTTCCTGCAAAACCTCCGTCAGCGCGCCTTCCTCGACATCCGCCTCTAAGCGGGGTATACAGCGGCCATGTCCCAAATCCGCGCCGCTAAACACCTAGGCCAGCACTTCCTGCACGAACGCGGGGTGATAGACCGTATCGTCGCCGCCATCGCGCCCAAATCAGGCGAGCATATTGTCGAAATCGGCCCCGGCACCGGCGTACTCACCCGTGCCCTGCTACAAGCGGGCGCCCATGTCACGGCGATCGAAATCGACGACCGCTGCTGGCCGGTACTAGAAGAGATGAGCGCTCAATTCGACAACCGCTTGCACATCCATAAGGGAGACGCCCTGCAAGCCTTCGGCACCGCCGTCCCCGTGGCAGGCCTCAAGGTCGTCGGCAACCTGCCGTATAATGTCGGCACCGAGATGGTCGCCCAACTCGTCCAAATGCGCCCCATCACCGGAGAAATGACCTTCATGCTGCAAAAAGAGGTCGTCGAGCGCATCTGCGCGGTGCCCGATACCCGCGACTGGGGCCGCCTTGGCGTTCTCTGCGACCTCTACTGCAACCGGCAAGACCTCTTCGACGTCTCCCCCGGCGCCTTCACCCCACCCCCCAAGGTGATGAGCAGCGTCGTGCGCCTCACGCCCCTGCCCCACATGCGCGAAGCGGTTGACACCCAAAAGCTGGATACCCTCCTCCGCATCGTCTTCACCCAACGCCGCAAAATGCTCCGCAGCGTGCTTAAGGGGCATATAACCGAGGCCACCATGGAGTCTCTCGGCATCACGCCGACCGACCGCGCCGAAGTCCTCACTACCGCGCAATTCTGCGCCCTCGCCAACCAGCTTTAGCCACAAAAAAACCGCCCGGAGAAAACTCCGGGCGGGTATCGTTCATATCAGCACGTATTAGGCAGCGCGCAACAAAGGCCGAACCGTTTCAACCTTACCCTTGACCAACTGCCGGTTATACACGGCCCAATCGCCAATGGCGTGGTCAAGGGCGGGGTGTATAACCTGCTTTTCCAGGTACGTGTTGCGGGTGCGCCGTGCAAACAGCTCGGCATCCCGCATATCTTCGGCCTTCAGGCAGCGTGCGTTCTGCACCACTTCCCGAATATAATTCGGGTTCTTGGTACGCACGGCATCACGTAGGTTGCGCGCATGCATAATGCGGGTGCGGTATCTCTCCGGCAGCCCGCAATCCCTCACCAGCCGGTCCAGTATTTCGCCATCTGCCCCCACAAGGGCGCAGTCCACGATACGATCAACCGCAGCTGCCGAAAACCGCCAACCAAGGGTGTCATAGGCATAAACCCAGCTCTCACGGCTAGCGTGTTCGGCAGCCACCGCAAATACACGGTCACGGTCGCAAGTGTGCTTGGTACCGAAGTACCGAAAAATGTCCTGCAACGTGTGTACATTATCACCCTTCGCAGCGCCTTCCAGCGCGGCCTGAAGCACCGTCTGGTCATCCAGCATGTCGGCATAAACCATCTTCACTTGCGGCCACATGGCCAGGCTGCGGCTTGCCGCGGCAGCCGCAAGCTGGTCTGCAGCTGCAAGGCTCGGCCCGTCCAAAAACAGAACGGTGCGCCACAGCCCGTAATAACCGCGTTCCAGCGCAAAGCGGGCAACGCCCGCCGTTGTAAAAAAAGACATCACATGCTCCATATAAGTCATCGGGCCCCCAATACCGCATCGAGGCAGCCCGCAAAAACGCGATACGATTTACTCAATTCGCCCCGTACCGATGCGCGAAAAAACGGCTCCCATCAAGCCGTTCTCTTACCGTCGCCTAACCAAAAAGACCAAAAACCGCCCTTTTAACCTTAAATCCGCCCATACAGGGCTTGCCAGCCATCGCCATGGGTCGCCTCCATCTCAATAACCTTCACGTTGGCAGCTCCAGTTTTAACCTTAAAATCCTCCACAACCCCGCGCGGCACAATCGCATCCTGCGTTCCGATATAAGCCGTAACCGGCAACTCTCTTAAACGCTCTCCCGGGTACGGTGCAACCTCTATACGCGGCACTTTATGATGAACATTCACATAATCCGGCATCATATTCCCCGCCACAGTGGTCACCTTCACCACGTTCTCTAATCGCGCCGCAACCTGTAACGCTACCCACGCCCCACCACTGTAGCCAACTAGTTCAACAGGCCGTCCTTCGCTTTCACGCGCCACAAGCGTGGCATACGCCTGCGCCACGTTTACCTTAAACCGCCCCGTCGTCCACAAGCCTCTGTCCATACACTCCGGCCCACGGTTCCATTGGCACGGCCGCCCAATGTACATAACCGCGTCATGCATATCGGCCAGCGCAAGGTTCAACCCCACGGGGTTTAAAGGCGTCGGGTCACCACTCACAATTCCCCTACTTAAGTAAGCCCTACCATCCCCTTCAATATAGATACGCAAAGTCGCATCAGGCGCTAAAACCGGATCCTTACGCACAACCGAAAGTTGCAATCCATCCACCTCACTAACACCCATCCGCCATACGTCGGACCGCCCCATAGACCCTTCATTTACTGAACGAATACGATCACTTAAGTCTATTTTTTGAGCAGAACATCCGACAAGTATCAGTGTCACAACCAACACACTCCACCGCTTCGCGTGGCTCGTAAAACACAACCCCCAGTTCAAACGCTCAAGCATGTAGCAAACCCATTCTTTTTACCTAGCCAAACCCAATTCGTTTCATCTAGCTTACAGTCAACTTAAACAAAAAACCAAGGAATGTCTCCCATGACCTCTCGTACTCTCAAGCTCCTGACAGCTTCGACTGCTTTCGTAGCAGCCGCCTCTGTCGGTCAAGCTGCAGATATCAGCACCAGCCTTACCGCTACCCAATTCACGAGCGAAACCGGTGCCTTCAACATCATCACTGGTGGTAGCATCGTAACCAACGTTTCCTCGGCTATCGTTATCAGCAGCACCAGTGCCGCCAGCAACACCATTACCATCAGCACCGGTACGTCTGTTACTTCGTCCAACTCGGCTACCAACCCGGTTATTAGCTCCAGCAACGTGAACAACGGCGCCGTCACTATTAACGTGTCCGGTACCGTCTCTGCTCTGAGCGGCACCACCAAGGCCATCGACCTCTCCGGCATGACCAACGGTAACACCATCCGTAACGACGGCACCATCAGCGGCTCCGTAACCCTCGGTAACGGCACCAACACCTTCACCAGCAACGGCGGCACCACCAACGGCGCCATCACCGGCGGTAACGGCACCGACACTGTCACGCTGACCAACGCCACCGTAAACGGTAACATGAGCGGCGGCAGCGGCACCGACACCCTCAACATCAACGGTACCAATACATTCACCACTGGCGGTACCATTGGCCTGTTCGAAACCATCAACTTCAACACTAATACCGTGCTTGATCACACCGTTACTGGCGCTAGCACCAGCGCCATCGCTGCTGGCAAAACGCTGACTGTTAACTCATCTGCTAACCTTGGCGCTGTTACCAACAACGGTACCCTCAACATCGCAGCTGGCACCGACGTTAACGCCCTTACCTATACCGGTGGTACAGGTGCTACTCTTGGTATCGCTGTTGGCAGCTCTAACACCAGCAACGTAGGTCAACTGATCCTCTCCGGCGGCGCTCTCGCAACCGGTACGTCCGTAACCATCAATGTTGCCAGCAACGCCGGTTTCATTGCCAGCGGTACTACCTATACCATCGCTTCCGGTAGCTCGGCTGCAAACCAGGTGTCCCTCACCAGTGCAGCCAACGGTGTTTACCGCTTCTCTACCCAAACCAGCACGAACGACCTGCTTCTGCGTGTAGGCCGCGTATCGACCTCTGACGTAGTAACCGGCGACGAAAACAAGAGCATTGCTAACGTTCTCGACACCATCGGCGCTGGTGCCACCGGCTCCCTAGCCACCGTACAAGGTGCGATTGGTAGCCAATCCTCTGCTGCAGGTGTACAAGCCGTTCTGGAATCCCTCACACCGAGCATCGACGGTGCAGGTGTTGCCAGCGTGAACTTCGCTGTAGACGCAGGTAACCAAGTTAGCAACCGTCTGGCCTCCGTACGCGGCAACGGCTACGGTGTTGCAACGGGTGATGCCATGGCAGCCCGTCACATGTGGGCTCAAGGTTTCGGTAGCACCGTAAGCCAAGACGACAAGGACAACGCTCGCGGTTACGACGCTGACTCTGCCGGCGCCAGCATCGGTATGGATACCGACACCCTGATCGACGGCCTCACCACCGGTTTGGCTGTTACCTACGGTAAGAGCACGGTCGACAGCAACGCCTCCGGCAGCGCTTCCACCGACATCGACACCTACGCAGCCACCCTCTACGGTAGCCGCGTTATGGATAACGGCGTGTTCGTAAACGGCCAAGTTGGCGCAGGTTACAACAAGTACGAAATGGAGCGCACCGTTGCTGGCGTAGGCCAAAGCAAGGGCGACACCGATGGTCTGCAAGCCTCTGCTAAGCTGGAAACCGGTAAGGACTTCGCTGTTGGCGGCGCCACCCTCACCCCGCTGGCCAGCCTGCAGTACACCTACCTGGATATGGACAGCTACACCGAAACCGGTGCCGGCAATGCCAGCCTGCGTGTTGACCCGGATGCCATGTCGACTGTCGACGCAGGTGTAGGTGGTGAAGCCAGCTACGCTATCGCTCTGGCCGACGGCGGCACGCTGAAGCCCTCCGTACGCGCTAAATATGTTTACCGCATGGGCGATGAAAGCATGGCCACCACCAGCCAATTCACTGGCGGCGGCGCAGCCTTCAACAGCAACGGTGTAGAAGGCGACAAGTCTTCGGTTAACCTCGGCGCCGGCATCCTGCTGACCACCGTAGGCGGTACCGACCTCAGCCTGAACTACGATGCCGACATCCGTAGCAGCCTGACCGGTCACACCGGCCAAGTGAAAGCCCGTTGGGCCTTCTAAGAACCTTGGTTCTTACGCACAAACCAGCCGCCCTACGGGGCGGTTGGTTTTTTGGCCGTATCGTGCTAAAAATCGGCCCTGTTAAACGTCATTACGAAAGGTTTTGCCATGTCCTCCACCAAGCGGCCCATCCCCGTCACCGTCCTCACCGGTTTCCTAGGCTCCGGCAAAACCACCCTACTGAATCGCATCCTGAGCGAGAATTCCGACACCAAATACGCCGTGATCATTAACGAATACGGCCTCGAGGGCATCGATGACAAACTCATCACCGCCCAAGTCGATGAAGAAGTCTTCGAAATGAACAACGGCTGCATCTGCTGCACGGTACGCGGAGACCTCATCCGCATCCTCGCCGCCCTAATGAAGCGCCGCGACAAGTTCGACGCCATCCTGCTGGAAACCACCGGCCTTGCCGACCCGGCCCCCGTCGCCCAAACCTTCTTTGCCGACCCGGACGTCAAAACCAACACCGAGCTCGACAGCATCTTGACCATGGTCGACGCCGCCCACATCCTCGGCCAACTGAAGGATTCCCCCGAAGCCACCGACCAAATCGCTTTCGCAGATACCATTATTATCAACAAGATTGACGCCGTTCTTAAAGCGGATATCGAAGCCGCGGAAGCCGCCATCCGCGCCATCAACCCCTTCGCCACGCTGCTCCACGGCACCCGCGGTCAGGTGACAGACGCCTCCGGCCAAGCCTTCAGCCTCAGCTCCCTCCTCACGCGCCACGCCTTTAGCTTGGAGCACGTGCTCGGCGTCGATCCCGAATTCCTCGCCAACGCCGCCGAAGGCCACCACCACCACCACGATGCCGACGTCTCCAGCATCTCCCTAAAGTCCGATAAACCGCTCGACGGCACCAAGTTCGACGACTGGATGTCCACACTTCTCGCCACCCACGGCCAGAACATCCTCCGTACCAAAGGCATCCTGAACATCGAAAACGAACCGAAAAAATTCGTCTTCCAAGCCGTGCACATGATGTCCGACGGCGAGTTCACTAGTGACTGGCAACCCGACGAAAAACGCGCCTCCACGCTCGTCCTCATCGGCCGCGGCCTCAACAAGGCGCAACTCAAAGAGCAATTCCTCGCCTGCGCACAATAATGACGACGAACCCCCACACCCCCCACGCCCTCAACACGCCCATCAACGGGCTGGTCTGGAATGCCGACACTCTCGCCGCCGCCGGTGGCGAAGGCACACTCCACCTCCTCCGCCCAAACCTCACCAAACCGCTGGCGGTGCAAGTCAGCGACGCCCCGCTGATGACCGTCATCGCCACACCCGAAGGCTTCGCCACCGCCGACGAATCCGGCCGCATCCACCTCACCACCGTGCAGGGCGAAACAACTCTGCTTGCCGATACGAAATACATGTTCCTCGAAAACATCGTTTACTTTGCAAAGAAGAAACAAATCATCGCTGCTACCGGCAAATCCGTAACAATCATTAACGCCGACGGCTCCACCAGCCAGCTCCCACACAAACTCCCGTCCACCATCGGCGGCATGGCCATCTCCCCCATAGGCCCACGCCTCGCGGTCAGCCACTACGGCGGCGCTAGCATTCTGGCTTTAGATAACACTAAGAACCCACCCCGCCTCCTCCCCTGGAAAGGCTCGCACCTCGGCCTCACCTACTCGCCCGACGGCAAATGGCTCATTTCATCCATGCAAGAGCAAGCCATTCACCTCTGGCGCCTGTCCGACGGCATGGACCTCCAAATGCGCGGCTACCCCTCCAAAATTACGCAATTTAGCTGGATGAGCGACAATACCACCCTCGGCACCAACGGCGGCGGCGGCGTCCCGCTCTGGAGCTTCGCCACCGAAAAAGGCCCCGCAGGCACCCAAGCCCGCGTGCTGGCCGACAGCGGCGTGCAAGAAACCTTGGTCACCTCACTCGCCATGCACCCCAAAGGCCCCTTCTGCGCCATTGGCTACACCGACGGCCTCACGCTCCTCACCCAAACAGTGGAAGACCGCGCCATTCTGCTACACGAGCCCAACGCGCAACCGGTGCAACACATCGCATGGTCGGCCAACGGCATGCACCTCGCCCTCGCCCACGCAAACGGCACGGTCACGCTGACGGACTTCGCAGCCCTTGTCTAACTAACTAAAAAACGCCATAAACAACGCCATGAACACCAAAGTCACTCCCAGTAAAGAAGTCCTCGCCGAAGCCGCGCGCCAACATGCCATCCTGTCGGAAGGCACCGCCGGCATCTATCCGGAAAAAGGCGTGCACGGGAAGGATGGCCTCTTCGACAAACTGGTCAAGTCGCTGATGGAAAACCGCCCCCTCCGCATCAAACTGGGGATGGACCCGACCGCGCCAGACATCCACATCGGCCACACCGTCGCGCTCAACGCCATGCGCAAATTCCAAGACCTCGGCCACATCGTGCTCCCCCTCATCGGCAACTACACGGCGCTGATAGGCGACCCCTCCGGTCGCAACAGCACCCGCCCGCCACTCACCGAAGAGCAAATCATGCAGAACGCGGAAACCTATAAAGAGCAAATCTTCAAGGTCATCCAAAACGACCCCGCCAAGTGCAAACTTATGTGGAATGGCGACTGGCTGAAGGAACTCAGCTTTGCCGACACCATCAAGCTCTGCGCCCAAGTCAGCGTCGCGCAACTTATCGCGAAGGAAGACTTCGGCAACCGCCTCGCCAACCAAACCCCCATCTCGCTGCACGAGTTCCTCTACCCGCTCATGCAGGGGTACGATAGCATCGCGATGTTCGAGCGCGAAGGCTGCGATATCGAGTTCGGCGGCACCGACCAAACCTTCAACTGCCTCATGGGCCGCCAGCTGATGCAGGCACGGGGTATCGAGCCGCAAATCGTCATGACCTTCCCGCTGCTGGAAGGGCTGGACGGCGTGATGAAGATGTCCAAATCCAAGGGCAACTACATCGGCGTGACCGAAAACCCCACCGACATGTTCGGCAAAACCATGTCCATCCCGGATAGCCTGCTGGACCGCTGGTACAGCCTCCTCACCACCATCCCCGCGGCCGAACGCCCTTCACACCCCATGGAAGCCAAGAAAAAGCTGGCCCACTTCATCACCGCCCGCTTCCACGGAGAAACCGCGGCCGACGAAGCCAAAGCCGCCTTCGAGTCCCGCTTCTCCAAACGCGAAATGCCGACCGACCTACCGGAACTGAGCCTCCCGCAGGAAGCCTTCGCTACTCTGACAGACCTCGTCGTTGCCGCCAACTTCGCCACGTCCAAATCGGAAGCCCGCCGCCTGATCGAGCAAGGCGGCGTCAAACTCAACGGCGAGCAAAGCAAAGACCCCACCGCCCCCGTGAAGCTACCAACCCCCTTCACCCTCCAAGTCGGCAAGCTCAAACTCGCAAAGGTCAGCTTAACTGCTTAACCACGACTAAAAAAGGCTCCAAAAGAGCCTTTTTTATTGAATACGTTTACTAAGAAGCGTAAAAAGCCCCCGCAAGATTTTTGCAGGAGACACCTAATCATGAATACCCATGTAAATGCGGCCAACCTTGCAGCAACTCAAATTGTTGCTAAGTCACTCACCAAGCAGCGTATCACGCTGAGCGAACGGGAAGATGTTCTTTTCGGGAAACTGGCAAAACTGTTGAAACTTAAGAAGTCACAACTTCTTACTCGTGCCTTCGGCTCGATCGGCCTGCAACCCCAAGTCAGCGAGGGAATTTCGCCCATCATTGCGCTGGAAGGGAAGACTCTGAACGACTGGGAAACCGCTGTAACCGCTTTCGAGAATGAGGGGAACGAAAAGAAAGACTTTTTGATCTTCACGGTCCTCGACTTCGTCAACGGTAAGCTCTGACTTTCAAATTCTCCAATCGATAAAAGAAAGGCCGTGGTAACCCCACGGCCTTTTCTCTCTTTAAACCACATCCAACTTCGCCAAACTCGCCAGCATCTTCTTCTGGCCCGCGTGCTTGAATTCAATCACCAGCTTGGTCTCGCTGCCGCTTCCTTCCACGGCCTTAATCATCCCGCCGCCAAACTTCTCGTGGTGCACCTTCTGGCCCACGCTGTACGCACCGTTCGAGATGCTTTTTACCGGCGCACTCGCCGCCCGCATCATCTCAGTCTGGCTATACGCAATCATCGGCTCAGCCGGCTTCGCATAATCGTTTCCGGTACGGTTGGTACGGGTATCCAAACGGCTGCCTTGCTGGGTGCGCACACCCCCGCCATAACTGCCGCCGCCATAGCCGCCCGAGCCATATCCCCCGCTGCCAAAGCGGGTCATGCCACCGGCCATCATCTTTACGTGCTGCTGGGGTATTTCCTGCAAAAAGCGGCTCGGCGTACCGGGCATAAACTGGCCGTACAGGCGCCGCGCACTGGCAAAACTAATCACCATGCGCTTGCGGGCACGGGTCAGCGCCACATAGGCCAAACGCCGCTCTTCCTCAACCCCCTTCTGGCCTTCATCCTGAATACTCCGCTGGTGTGGGAAGATCCCCTCCTCAAAGCCCGGTAAAAACACCGTATTAAACTCCAACCCCTTGGCGGCATGGATCGTCATCAGTTTAACCGTATCCTCCTCGCCCTTCACATCGCTCTCGCTCACAAGCGCAACGTGGTCCAAAAAGCTCGCCAAATCAGGGTATTCCTGCATCGCGCGCAGCATTTCTTTCAGGTTATCAATCCGCGTTTTCGCGTCTTCACCACCCTCGCTCTTGTCGTCACGCAGCATCTGGGCGTAGCCGCTTTCTTCCAGCACACGCTCGGCCAAACGGTCGGGCGTATCCATCTGCATGATGGTGCGCCATGTGGATAGATTATCAAGGAACTGCCCCATCGCACTCCCGCCCTTACCACTTACCTGACCATTCCGGATCAGGTTGCGCACGGCGCCTTCATAGCTCTCGCCACTGCCGCGCGCTTCGGCGTCAATCGTCGCCAGCGTGGTGTCGCCAATACCGCGGCGCGGCACGTTAATAATACGCTGGAACGCCAAATTATCGGTCGGGTTGTTAATCAGGCGCAGATACGCGAGCAAATCGCGCACTTCCTTGCGTTCGTAAAATTTCAGCCCGCCCACAAAGGTGTACGGCAACCCGGCCCGAATCAGCCCTTCTTCCAGTGCCCGCGTCTGGCTGGCCGTCCGCACTAAAATCGCGATGTCATCATACTTGCCCCCTGCCCGCGTGTGCTGCCAGCAGCCATCGGCCACAAAGCGCGCTTCCTCACGGTCATCCAACTGTGGGTGAACCTCAATCACGCCGCCATCACCGCTGTCGGTCCACAGGTTCTTGCCGTGACGCTGCCGGTTATGCGCAATCACCGCGTTGGCCGCCGCCAGAATATGGCCGGTAGAGCGATAGTTCTGTTCCAAACGCACCACCTCGGCACCTTCAAAATCGTGCTCAAAGCGCAGAATGTTGGCCACCTGCGCCCCGCGCCAGCTATAAATGCTCTGGTCGTCGTCGCCCACCACACAGATGTTCTTGTGCCCCGCCGCCAGCGCACGCAGCCATTGGTACTGCACGGTGTTAGTGTCTTGGTACTCGTCCACCAGAATATACTTCAGCTGGGTCTGGTACTTCTCGGCAATGTCGGGGTGACGCGTCAGCAAGTGCAGCGGCAGCAACAACAAATCGCCAAAATCCACAGCGTTCAACGCCTTCAGGCGGTTGTCATATTCCGTATAAATCTGTTTCCCCACGTTGCCTAAGCTCGCATATTCATCGCTCGGCACTTCGCTGGGCGTCCAACCATGGTCTTTGTAACGGTTGAACATATTCGTCACCATGCGCGGCGTCATCACCTGAATATCCAAGCCCGCATCCTTCAATACCTGCGTCACCAAGCGTTGCTGGTCATCGGGGTCCAAAATCACAAATTGCGGCTTAAGGCCCACACGCTCGGCATGGGCGCGCAACAGGCGCACGCCAAGGCGGTGGAAGGTCCCCAACCACATACCGGCCACACTTTCGCCCACCAACCGCTCGGTACGCTCGGCCATTTCGCGCGCAGCCTTGTTGGTAAAGGTCACAGCCAGAATTTCACTCGGCCACGCCGCCTTGGTCAAAAGCAGATACGCAATCCGGCGCGTCAGTACGCTGGTTTTACCCGTACCCGCACCCGCCAGCACCAAAATCGGCCCTTCGGTGTGCTGCACCGCCTTGGCCTGCGGCGGGTTCAGCCCGCGCAGCAACGCCGCCGCAGGGTCTATCGGAGCATACTCTTCGCCCTTGTGCATCGGCACCACATCAGCCTCCATCGGCTGCACACGCTGTTCCAGTTCTTCATCCATAAAGGGGTCGCTCAACATACTCATGGGCGCCACCATAGGCCGAAAGCCCCAGCCTGAAAACCCATCGCAACCGAAGTCACCTCCACATTGCTGCCCGATTCACCGTCAAAAAACTCCCCATCGGGGAGTTTTTCGGAGCTGAGTCTATTAACGACCAACAGCAACGGTACATTCATTCCCCGTTACCTCAATCGCTCCAGTCCAATTCGATAAATTGGTAAACTTGCTACTACCCATGACAGCAACACCATTCGCCATGTTAAGGGCACTACTGTAACGGTAAAGCACGCCGCCTTTTTCATAAAAATAGTAACTACCGGAAGCAGACACACTGCACGACCCGCTATCCGAATACACATGACATCTATCACTGTCCTCAAACAGCTTAACCCAACCCGAGCTTAGACGAATCCGCCCCAAAACAGAAACAGACTGCCAGCCACTCCCCTTAGATGTGCTATTAGCTTGTCCGGAAGATCTGCAGGTAACCTGTACGTCCATACCCGCCGTTTTCGGCAGGGTGTAACTTTTTGTGCCAGTGGAAGAATACGTAATGCCACTCAAAACACCGTTCTGAGAAACAATACACCCACCCACATCAGCACCCACAGCTCCAGGCGCATAAATCATACCTTTGTTACCACAAGCCTCAATCTTCATCGCACGTGCAAGGGCATCTTCCGCTGTCGTCTTCGCATTTTCCGCCGTAATTGTAGCAACTTTGGCTTGGTTCACAGCCTGATCAATCAGATTTTTAAGTGCCGTCCACGACATCTGCGCATTCATCGTTCCCGCAGCCGTGGTTTCTTGTGCAATTAACGTACCAACAGCGCTTAAGGCTAAAAGCGCACAAACCAGAATAGAATATGTTTTCATAATCTTAATTATAGGTTAAGACTCCCCCCTTTTAAAGTACTGAACATCTTAACCCTCTTTCTATAAACCGAAACCTCACGATCATGATGCAAATGCATCACGCCTCACACACTCGTAAAAGTCCCCACCCCTCGCACCCAGCAGCTTTCTTGCAAAACTGTATTTCCAAACCTATAATCACAGCATCGTGAATATTCCCTCTACCCCACTTTCCCAACGCCTGCGCAAGTTTGGCTGGCAATGCCTTCTTATGCGCCAAAAAGCCATGGCCAAGCTGCTGTCATTCCTCTACGGCACTCCCATGCAGGTGCTGCCAGAAGGTCACGTTGGGCTCGCCGGCGCATTAGTGCTCTGGGTCGCCCAAAGCGGCGGCCGCCAGATGCTTTTCCTCCGCAACACCAAAGCGGCCGACACCAACGCCCGCCTCACCAGCTTTTTCGGCCTGAACAAGCACGAAGACATGGCCGCAGCCATGCGTACCAGCGCCCGCACACAACTGGGCGAAACCTTCTGCAAATCCCTCAAAATCCAAAACATTACGCTGGATAAAGTCGCCGCCGCCCCGATGTTTACCTACACCGACGAGCAAAACGGCATCGTCACCCCCGTCCAAACGCTCGTCTGGGTCATGCAGGTACAGCCAATGCAACTCGAACTCATCGAACTTCAACCGAATCACGAACTCGTGATGGTGCCCGAGCACGCCCTACGTAACTCCCGGCCCGCAAACGTGTCTCCCACCCACGTCGCCATCTGGCGCAGCATCATGCGTCACCTGCCACTGAAAAAACTGCCTACCGACAGCGACACCGCCGCCGAGCTGGACGACCGCCGCGACTCCGACGCCAAAGACGAAAAGCCCACCCGCCGCCAGCTGCATTAACCAGCTGACATAAGGGCGTTTCGTCACACCCCTGCCCTCATTCCAACCAACCGCTCTTGCGGCATCAATCCATGGCTGCTACCAACCGCGCATGGAAGCGCTTTTCACTCTCATCATGCTTGCCGTCGGCCTGTCGGTAGATACCTTCGCCGCCGCCCTCAGCAAAGGCGCCAGCCTTAAAAAAGCGCTGAAGAAAAAACAGAAGCGCGACATTGCCATCATCTTCACCGCCTGCGCCGTCGCCGCCCCCGCACTCGGCTACAGCATCGGCTTTCTGCTCAGCGGGCTGGTCGAAGCATTCGACCACTGGATCGCCTTCCTCCTCCTCTCCGGCGTCGGCCTGCACATGGCCTACAACGGCCTGCAACCCCAACAACACGGCAGCACACCTGCCCTCAATCAAACCCGTGTCTTTCTCATGGCCATCGCCACCAATATCGACGCCGTTGCGGTTGGTATCGGCATCGCGTTTACCGAGCTCAATATTCTCTGGGTCTGCCTCGCCACCGCCCTCGGCACGCTAGCCGCAGTCTATCTGGGCATCACACTCGGCAAGCGCGGCGGTAAGCTACTCGGCCCCAAGGCGGAAATCATCGGCGGCCTCATCCTCGTCCTCATCGGCCTCAAAACCCTCCTCACCCACCTTTTAGGCTAGAGAAAATTAAGCAAACCGCCTTAGTGATAATGCAAATCGTGCGCCGCTTTGCCATGGAAAATCCGGTACGCCAGAATTGTGTAACCGATCAATACCGGCAGCACCACCAATGCGCCCACCAGAATAATCAGCAGAGATTCCGGCGCACTCGCAGCCTGGGTAATCAGCAATTTCTCCGGCACAATGTAGGGGAAGAAGCTATACGCCAAGCCTACAAAGCACAGCACCATAATGCTCACGGTCAGCGCAAACGGCAGCCAGCACAAACGGTCTTGTGGCAACGGCAGGCGGCCCAGCGTGCGCCACAACACCAGCACCAAAGCACCGGTTAACAATGGAATCGGTGAAAGCCACAACAACGCCGGCATCGTAAACCACTTCTCAAAAATCCGCGCACTCACTAAGGGAGTAGTTACCGAAACCAGCACAATCGTCGCACATCCCCCCAGCAAAGCGAGCTTGGCCCAACGCACGGCCTTACGCTGTAACTCGCCATCGGTTTTCATAATCAGCCAGCAGGCACCGATTAACGTATAACCGACTGCCACCCCCACCGCGCACAGCAACGCAAACGCCTCCGCCATCAACGAATGGTCAAAGCCCATAATATAGCTACCCAGCATGTAACCCTGCGCCAATGCGGTCAGTAAAGACCCCGCAAAAAACGCGGTATTCCAACGCTCTTTACGCGTGGCAGGAACCTTCGCCCGAAAGTCAAACGCCACCCCACGGAAAATCAATCCAATCAGCATCACCGCAACCGGCAGATACAACTCCGTCAAAATCATGCCATGCGCCAGCGGGAACGCCACCAGCAGCAGCCCCACACCAAGCACCAACCATGTCTCATTCGCATCCCAAAACGGGCCGATACTCGCAATCATACGGTCTTTCTCAGCGGGCTTGGCCGTGCGGGAAAGTATCCCCACTCCCAAATCATAGCCGTCCAACACGCCGTAAATCAGCATGGAAAGCCCCATCAAAAAGGCAAAGGCAAGCGGTAGCCAGCTGCCATCGGCAATCATACTACTTATCATGGTGCAACACCTTCTCTACATCCATAAATACCGACTGCCGCTCAATCCCGAGTGCGGTCGGGTTTTCAGGGTCGGCCTTGCCGCCGCTGTGGGCCTTGCGCGCCATGTAAAATAATGTCGAGATATACGCCGTCAGCAACACCGCATACACACTCAGGTAAGCCACCAAGGTCATCCCCACATGGCTGGGCAGCACTTTGGCCACCGCATCCGCCGTGCTTAACACACCGTACACCAACCATGGCTGACGCCCGATTTCCGTCACATACCACCCTGCCAGCGTCGCTATCCAGCCGGAGAATGTCATCCCCACCAGCACATACGCCAGCCATTTCGGCAATGTTTTGTGCCGCCACCACTGCCAGCAGGCAAACCAGCTCACCACCAGCATCAGCATTCCGGTACCCACCATCACCCTAAAGCCCCAAAATACTGGCGCCACAGGTGGGTGGTTACCCACAAAGTCATTCAACCCCTGCACCACACCGGCGGTGTCATGCTTCAATATCAAGCTGGCAAGGGCAGGTATTTCCACAGCAAAATCATTGGTACGCGTGGTTTCATTCGGCATACCGAACACCACCAGCGGCGCCTCACTCCGCGTCTCCCACAAACCTTCCATCGCAGCCACTTTCTGCGGCTGGTGCTCAAGCGTGTTTAAGCCATGCAAATCGCCTAACAAAATCTGCAAGGGTATCAACACGGCGGCCAGCGTCAGGCTTGTACCAAGCGCCACCTTTACCGCCGGAGACCGATCGCGCCGCAACCACCGGAAGGCGGAAATCCCGGCCACCAAAAACGCCGCCGTCAGCCCGCTTGCCACCAACATGTGGCTAAGGCGGTAGGGCATGGAGGGATTGAACAATATCTGCATCCAATCGGTGGCATGGGCCTGCAACATGCCATTTGGGCCGGTCGGCAGCATTTCAAACCCCACCGGAGTATGCATCCAGCTGTTCAGTACCAAAATCCAGAATGCCGAAGCCGTTGTTCCCAACGCCACTAATAAAGTCGCCAGAGTATGCATCCAGTCCGGCACTTTGCGGTAGCCAAACAGCATGATCCCCAAAAACGTGGCTTCTAAAAAGAACGCCGTCAGCACTTCATACGCTAGTAACGGCCCGGCAATATTCCCCACACGCTCCATAAACCCGGGCCAGTTGGTGCCAAACTGGAAGCTCATGGTAATCCCACTCACAACCCCCATCGCAAAGCTCAGCGCGAACACTTTGGTCCAGAAGAAATACGCATCCATCCACGCCTGCTGCCCCGTCGCACGGAAGCGCAGCTTGAAGAACAATAACAACCACCCCATCGCAATGGTAATGGTGGGGAACAGGATATGGAACGAAATATTGGCGGCAAACTGGATCCGCGATAACACGAAGGTGTCAATCTCCACGGGGGAACTCCTTAACTTATGCCCGCATCATAATCCTTCCCTTTCATCAGGCAAGCCGAATCGGCACCAAAAACGTGTAAAACGCCCTTTCACCCTAAAGCTATTCCCCTAAATCTTTATACAGTATGGCGGAGATAAAAAGGGAGCTGGTTAGGGCGAACAAGTAGGATAATAGCGGCCCTATTTTCCTACTTTTTTGACGTAATCCAGATGCCTTTTTAGCCCGCCCGCAGGTTTACAGACTGTGTAAAGATTTAGGGCAATAGCTTTAAGCCTGCCTCCCTCCTCGCCAAAATGTCACACAGAGGTAGAGACACCTCGCCAATTTGCTGCTAAAAACCCATCCGGTCGGGCGAGTAGCTCAGCGGTTAGAGCAGGGCACTCATAATGCCTTGGTCGTGGGTTCGAACCCCCCCTCGCCCACCAAACAATATCGGGCACCCCATGCAACTCCGTAAAAAACACCTCATCCTCGCGGCCATTCTGGTCCCCCTCATCGCCTTGCTGGCCGTGGGCTACGATCACTTCATCGAAGACGGCAACTTCGCCATCCACGCCCCGAATGAGGTCTATCGCTCTGGTACCTTATCGGCTCACGAGTGGAAGGAAGTCCGCCATAAACACCCCTTCAACAGCGTCATCAACCTGCGTGGCACCAGCGAGGGCGCGGAATGGTTCGAACGCGAATCCGCCGCCGCCAAAAATCACGAAGTCAACTTCTACACCTTTGGCCTCTCCGCCAACCATAAACCGACGCTAGAAGACATGGAAGTACTGGTAGAAATGATGCGCGCCGCCCCCAAACCCCTCCTCATCCATTGCAAATCGGGGTCCGACCGCACCGGCCTCGCCCTCGCCCTCTACAGCTACGCCATTCAGGGCCAATCGGCCGAAGAAGCCGCCAAACAGCTCTCCATCCGCTACGGCCACTTCCCATGGCTCACCAGCCGCACGGGGGCCATGGACGCGGCCTTCGCCGAATACGTCACCGCCCACCCGCAAACCAAATAAACCGTTATTTCACTTAAGCCCCTTGAAATAACGGCAACTTAGGCTCATATCAGCTTCACGAAACTCGAAAGCGGGCATAAGCCCGCAGAAAGCGTCATCATGTTGCTCTTCATTATAATATCTCTTGTTATTGCAGCTGCGTTCTTCTTCTTCCGGAAGCGTGAGCCCAAAATAAGCCCCGACCGTACGAGCTATCCGCCCGTCGAACAAACCTATAACCGCCGCCCCGTCCTGACAGAAAAAGGTGAATTTATTCCGATTTATGCAAACGGGGAATTCTATCGCAACACATCAGACGGCACGATCGTCACGGCGTTGATGGTGTACGTCCTCGCCGACGAGTTCGAGCGGCTGTTCCTCAGCCAGCCCGGCGAGTACGTCAACGGCATGACGCTCGATGAAGCCACCGAGCTTTCAAAAGAAAAGCTCGAAACGTTCGTCGAAGAGGAAAAGGAGGTAGATAACTGGATTCTTGACGACCTCTTCCTACAGAAGAGCACAGTTGGAGATGAAGGAGACGGAGCTATTCTACCCTGCCACTCTTTCAACGCAGAGGAGATCTTCAAGTCTACGGACGTCAAGGTCGAACCCTTCGACGACCGTTCCTTCGGCAGCGGCACCGGCTAATACACCACTCACGAAACGCCAAAGGGCAAGGAATCCTCCTTGCCCTTTCGGCTTTTTAAGGCCTTAAAACGCGCCCAAATAGTCCTTCTTGCCAACCTGCACACCTTTGGCCCGCAAAATGTCGTACGCGGTGGTCACATGGAAGAAGAAGTTGGGGTACGCAAACTGGAACAGGTAATCGCGCCCGTTAAAGCTGAAATCACCACCCTTGTTAGAGAAGCTGATAGGCTTGGCCTCACTCCCATCCACCTTCGCACCGTCCACGCTCTTCAAAAAGCTGAGGGTTTTGGCAATGCGGGCCTGCAGTGCTTCAAAACTGGCTTCGGTATCCTCCATGCTCGGGGCGTCCACACCGGCCAAACGGGCGGCGGCAAACTTGGCGCTGTCGCAGGCCATCTGTACCTGCCGAGTCAGCGGGAACATGTCTTCAATCAGGCTGGCCTGCACCAGTTCCTGTTCATTCAGGCCCTTTTCAGCCGCATGGCTTTGGCCTTTGGCCAGAATATCAGCCAGATTTTCCAAGCCACGCACAAATACCGGCACGCTGGCAGAATACATTCCGAGGGTCATAGAGGGTCTCTCCTTGTTAATTGAACACCCCAACAGCTACGCCTCTCACAGCCTCTCGTCAATAATATTTCGAATATTTCGTAATATTACTTTGCAAGAGCCATAATCGCCTGCGCGGCAACCGCCGCATTGGCACGAGATGCCATGAACACCTCCCGCGCCCGCGCGCCCTCCTGCCCCACACGCGCCGGCTCATTCACATACGCCATCACCGCATCATACAGTGCCTCTGCGGTTTGCTCACAGGCCATTCCGGCACCTGTGGTCTCGACCAAATCCGCAAACGCACCTACCGCGGGGTTAGATATCACCGGCAAACCTGCCGCCATAGCCTGCGGCACGACCACCGCCCAACCATCGTAACGGGAAGGAAACACAAATACGTCCTGTTCGCTCAAAACTCTCGGCAAATCGGTGGGCTGAACAAACCCTAAATAATTATGACCGGTCTCGGCACAAAATGCCTCCATCTCCGCTTTACGCGGCCCTCCACCAGCAAGGCTGAGCAGGGCATCTTTGGGGCTAATCCGCACAAACGCGCCTTTCAACTCATCCACCCCCTTGCGGTCAATCATCTGGCCGATAAACAAACACTTCAGCGGCTTCGTGACGCTCTTCTTTTTAAGCATAAACGGCGCCGCATCAATCGCATAGGGCTGACGCTCCACCCGCCAATGGTAACGCCGATAGGCCTGCTCAGCACGGCCATCCATCGCCAACACCCCCGTCGCTAACGACAACACCAAGCGAGACATCACATCGCGCACCACCCGCTTCACCAGCCCCTTCAAACCTGCATCCTGCGGGTTCGGCTCGGGTGCCTCCATCCACACCCAAGCGGGTACACCTTTCAGCCGCGCCCATAACAGCAACGGCACATGCCCCGCACCACGGTATCCGCCCAAAATCATCAAGCTCGGCAATAGGTTTCCATGACGTTCCGCCACAAACGCGGCTTTCGCCAAACCCTTGCCTTGCGGTAAAAAGCCTAACCACTCGGGGTACTTCAACTTCCAGCTCACATTCTGCGCCGCGCTGCCATCGGCATGAAAATACGCCGCCACAGGCCGCAAGGCCGCAATCGCCGTAAACAGGTCAATCTGATAGGGAGAAGGCGTATTGGAAATGAAGACAACCGGCCCCATAACCGGACTACCAGCTACCGCAGCGCCCATGATTACGCACTCTTGCGGGCACGTAAATCAAGCTGTTCGGCATACGCCTGCCCTGCATTTTGCAATACCGTGCGAAAGTAATCGATGGTCTTTACCAAACCAGTATCTAGCTGAATGGTCGGCACCCAACCCAACACATCTTTGGCTAGCTGAATATTCGGCTGGCGCTGACGCGGGTCATCCTGCGGCAACGGTAAAAAGCTGGTTTTGTTACCATTCCCCACCTGTTCCAACACCTTTTCCGCCAGTTGCAGCATGGTAAACTCGTTCGGGTTCCCTAGGTTAATGGGCCCGGTCACACTGTCGTCCGAGTTCATTAAACGGATCAACCCATCCACCAAATCGCTCACATAGCAAAAGCTGCGGGTTTGCTGGCCACTACCGTAAAGGGTGAGGTCTTTGCCAGAAAGCGCCTGCACAATAAAGTTACTCACCACACGGCCATCATTCGGTAACATACGCGGGCCATAGGTGTTAAAAATGCGCGCAATCTTAATCTTCACACCAAACTGCCGATGATAATCAAAGCAAAGCGTCTCAGCACAGCGCTTACCTTCGTCATAACACGCGCGCGGGCCGTTCGGGTTCACATGCCCCCAGTAAGTTTCCGGCTGGGGGTGCACATCGGGGTCGCCATATACTTCCGAGGTCGAAGCCTGAAGAATTTTCGCACCGGTACGCCGCGCCAAATCCAAGGTATTCAACATCCCCATCACGTTGGTGCGCACGGTGTGCACAGGGTCAAACTGGTAATGCACGGGAGACGCCGGGCACGCCAGATTGTAAATTTCGTCCACTTCCAAATTAATCGGCTCGGTCACGTCATGACGAATCACTTCAAATCGCGGGTTATCGCGCAAATGCGCCACATTTTGTTTCTGGCCGGTAAAGAAGTTATCCAAACAAATAACCTCATGCCCCTGCTCCAGCAAACGCTCACACAGGTGAGACCCAATAAAACCGGCACCACCAGTCACTAAAACACGTTTATGAGCAAACATCTCAAACCTCTTCCTACTAAACTTCAAAGGTTTTATAGTGTATCTCCCCATCAGCGGCAAGCGCACAGCCCTTCTCAATTCGAGTAAACGACTCAAAACTCAGCATCGAATTCCATTACACACTTGTGATAGCAAGCCATAACGTATAATATCAAAACCAACACTATCATGATGTAATATATAATAAATTCATCAGAAACAATTAAAGGGAAGCCATCCCATGTGCGGTATTTTCGGTCATAGTGAAGTCATCTCCAGCCAACTGGAACACGCGCACGCCGCGCTCCATACCCTTGCCCACCGGGGCCCCAACGGCTGGAGCTACACGCACAAAAACAACGTCTACTTCGGCCACCGCCGCCTCAGTATTATAGACCTCTCCTCCAACGGTACCCAACCGATGGAATCGCAAGGCGTCTACCTCATCGCCAATGGCGAAATCTACAATTTCCAAACCCTGCGGGAAGAACTGAAGTCCAACCACGGCGCTGTTTTCCGTAGCGGTAGCGACTGCGAAGTCCTCCTTCACGGCTATATTCATTGGGGAATAGATTCCCTGCTGGAACGCATCGACGGCATGTTCGGCCTGGCCATTTATGATAGCAACACCGGCAAAATCTATCTGGCCCGCGACCACGCCGGTATCAAACCCCTCTACTACAGCACCTACGCCAACAGCGCGGGCAAAACCACCTTAGGCTGGGCGTCCGAGCTTCAGGCCCTCGCCACCCTTCACGCACCACAGGGGCTGGAGTACGACATGACCGCCGTCTACGACTTCCTCACCTACCTCTGCGTCCCCGCCCCCAAAAGCCTTTACAAAAACATTCATAAGCTAGAGCCCGCGCACGTCCTCACCTTCGACCTCGCCACCGGCAGCCTCAGCAAACGCCGCTACTGGCACCTCCCCACCTCGCGCACCATCAGCAGCGATGCCGAGGCCCGCGAAAAACTCCAATCCGCCATCAGCACGTCGGTAAAGGAGCAACTGGTGGCCGATGTCACCGTCGGCACCTTCCTCAGCGGCGGGGTGGATAGCAGCATTGTCAGCTACGAGGCCGCACAACTCGTGCCGCAAATCACCACCTGCTCCATTAGCTTTGCCGACCCTTCGGTCGACGAAACCCACTTCGCCAACATGGTGGCCAAGCAACTCGGCACCAACCACATCACCCGCCTCGTCAGCCAGAATCTGGTCAACGAAAAATTCCACATGCTGCGCGACCTCTACCAAGAGCCGTTCGGCGACAGCTCCGCCTTCCCCACCTATCAGGTCTGCCAACTGGCTAGCGAAAACATGACCGTAGTCCTCACCGGAGACGGCGGCGACGAACTCTTCGGCGGCTACAATCACTACCGTAGCAAACTCATGCAACTCACCCACTGGCAGGGCTTCCTCTTCCCGCTGCGCACACCGGTCAGCTGGCTTAAAAACCATACCGCACCAGGCAGCAAACTGAACAAACTGGCCCGCAAGGCCGAAATTTTCACACTGCTGAATCCGCTCGAGCGCCAAATCCGCCTACGCGGCGGTTTGCTGTCCACCGACGCCTTCAAACAAGCCTTCCGCAAAACGCACGGCATCCCCGAAAACTACGACGACCTCTGGTACCACCGGCAGTTCTACAAACCCGAGCTCTCCCTGAGCTCGCGCAGCATGTATCTCGACTTCCACACCATACTGCCCGACACCTTCCTCACTAAGGTAGACCGAGCCAGCATGGCAGTCGCAATAGAAACCCGCGTCCCGCTCCTTTCCAAACGGATGTGCGAAATCGCCTGGAGCCTTACCGAAGATTTGTTGTTCACCGACGGCGAACTGAAGGGCCTGCTGAAATCGCTCTATGCCGATAAACTTCCGCGCGCCTGCCTCTACCGCAAAAAGCAAGGCTTCTCGGTCGGTAAAGCCGAAGGCTCCGACAAACTCGCCCTGCATGGCCGCACGATACCCGAGGTCATCCTCAGCCAGCTCTATCCGGAATTGCTGTCTCCGGTAAAACCAATAAGCCCGAACGCCTCAACCTTCCCCCATGCCGCCTAAACCCAACGTTTCCGCGCCTCAGCGCATTCTGCTGCTGTCGGAAGGTATCGGCAGCGAGATCTACGCCGGCGCGTTTGAGCACGCCTTTCAAACCCTCGGCCACACCGTCAAGCACATCCAATGGAAAACCCATTTCCAGCCGTGCCAAGGCCCCTTAAACCGCTTGTCATCGCTCTACTACCGCGCCCAAAGCAAGTTCACCTTTGGCCCCACGCTGCTCAAAATGAACGACGACATCGTCGCTCAAGCCAAAGCGTTTAAGCCCGATCTCATCTTCGTCTATCGCGGTACACACATCTGGCCCTGCACCCTCAAACGCCTCAAAAAAGCCACCGGCGCCAAGGTGTTCGGGTATAACAACGACGACCCCTTCTCGCCCAACTACCCCGCCTATTTCTGGCGCCATTTCCGCCACGGTATTCCGCACTACGACCACATCTTCGCCTACCGCACTAAAAATATCGCCGACTACGCCGCCATGGGCTACCCACATACGTCGCTACTGCGCTCCTATTTCATCAAGGGCTCCAACACGCGCATCACGCCCAAACCCAGCAATAATCGGTTTGTGTGCGATGTCATCTTCATCGGCCATTACGAAGCCGACGGCCGCGACGACACCCTGATGCTCCTCATCACCAACGGCATCAACGTCAAGCTCTACGGCACGCTATGGGAAAAATCGCCCCACTACGAAGCCCTCAAATCCCACATGGGCGGCAGCATCCAACCGCTCTACAAAGCCGACTACAACCTTGCCCTCAACAGCGCTAAAATCGCCCTCGTGTTCCTCTCTAAACTGAACAACGACAGCTACACCCGCCGCTGTTTCGAGATCCCCGCAACGGGCACGTTAATGGCATCCGAGTACACCGAAGACCTCGCCACCAACCTGTATAAGCCAAACGAAGAAGCCATTTACTTTACCAGTAAGGAAGAGCTCTTAACCCAACTGCAAACGCTTCTCGCCAACCCCAAAAAGCTGAAGGACATAGCCGATGCCGGCCACGCCCGCATGCTACACGACGGCCACGAAGTGACCGACCGAGCCCAACAAGTCCTAGCGCTCTTTCATTCATTCTAACTTTATTAGACCGCGCTACGCCGCACCCACATACAGCCACACGTTGTAAACCGCATAAGCCACTAGCATCACCACACCGGCCACACGGCCTACCTTGGCACCCGCCAGTAAAAGGCCGCCATAAGCAAGCGCCACCATCAGCATCAGCCACACGTCCACACGGGCAATCTGGCCCACAAACGGTATCGGCGTAATCATCGCGGTGATACCCAAAATGGAAAGGATATTGAAAATATTGCTCCCCACAATATTTCCCACAATCATCTCGCCGTGCTTGCGGTAAGCCGCTACCACAGCGGTTGCCAGCTCGGGCAGAGAGGTTCCCACCGCCACAACCGTCAACCCGATAACCGCATCGGCAATACCAAACCCACGTGCCACATTACTCGCACCATCCACCAACCAGTCAGCCCCCAATGCCAGCAAGGCCAATCCCCCTGCGCAATATAAGGCAGCTAGGGCGGGGTGCATGTCATGGTGCACTTCGGGCTCGGCATGGCCAGCTTCTTTACGCACTTTAAGGGCCTTTTTAGCCGTGCTCCGGTCTAAGTGGTAAGCCCACGCCACATTAGCCAGCAAAGCCATCATCATCAATATACCAATCCAAAAATTCAAAACCCCCACAAACGTCGTGACGCATAACAACACACTAGCGCCAATCATCAGGTAAACATCACGCTTCACGTCTTTCACAGCCACCAACATCGGGCACAGCACGGCAGCAAAACCCACAATCAGCAAAATATTGGCAATATTGCTACCAACAATATTACCCAGCGCAATATCCGGCGCGCCCTTTAACGCCGCCCCAACCGAAACCACTAATTCCGGCATAGAAGTTCCAAACCCAACAATAACGGCACTCACTAAAAATTTCGAAAGCCCAAAACGCTCAGCCAATGCAACCGCACCGCGCAGCAAAGCTTCACCGCCAAAAAACAGCAGAACCAACCCTGCCAAAATCATCAAAAAATCCATGCAAACAACCTTGTTCTTGATTACGGTCAATGGCAGACGTTGTAACATCCACGCCAAGCCGTCTCAAGGCAAATGCGACCAGACCTTTCAAAATCAACACACTTCAGGAGTAGAATAATGAACACCACAGACCTCACCACCCACGCGTGCGAGCAAGTGCTCCGCTTCACCCGCGTCGCCCACTGGAACGACCTGACCGAAGAACGCAAGGTACAACTCGCCTTCAATATGGGTGTTCTCTCGCTCGGACTAGGGCTCGACAAAACCAACGGCTACACCGCCATGGCCAACGCCCGCGCCGGAGTCACATCGATTCAAGACCTCCACGCCCACCTGCGCCACATCGTCGCCACACACAACGTGCCGGTATCAGAAGCCAACATCGCAAAACCCTTCTAACGCTCCAAAACACGACTCAACAAAAAAGCCGCCCAAAAGGCGGCTTAATCAATTCTTTGGTTGCGAGGGCTGGATTTGAACCAACGACCTTCAGGTTATGAGCCTGACGAGCTACCGGGCTGCTCCACCTCGCGACACGAGGGCTTCTGTAGCCTTACGGCCTCACCTTGTCAAGCGTTGTTCACAAACAAACTTGCGCACACGCCTTAAAGCCGTTAACCTTCAACGAATAAGAGCCCACAAAAACACAACAACGAAAGCCCTCCCCATGGCCAAAGCTCCGTCCAAACCCGCCAAAAAGCCGGCCGCCAAGGCAGCTCCGGCTAAAGCCACCCCTAAGGCCGCAGCTAAACCGGCTGCTAAGCCTGTTGCCAAAGCGGTAGCAAAACCGGCCGCCAAGCCCGCCGCAAAAACCACGGCCACCAAAGGTGTCGCCAAGCCGGTTGCTAAACCTGCTGCCAAGCCAACAGCGAAAATCGTCGCCGAAGCCCGTCCCGCACCACAACTGCACAGCGTACCCTCCGCAAAACGCGCCAACGCCCCCACACCCCAGTGGTTGGATGAAGCGATTACCTACGCCCAAGCCAACCCAGCCATCGTTTTGGTCAGCATCATCGCTGCCTTCGTCGGCCTCGTTCTGCTGTTCGACTAAGCAAACGAATCCTACTAAAGCCCCTTCTTCGGGGCTTTTTTAATAATCCTATCTAGCCAGAGGCGTCACACTTTGCTAAAACCCATCTCGGCGCGGGTATAGCTTAATGGTAAAGTTCTAGCCTTCCAAGCTAGCCATGTCGGTTCGATCCCGTCTACCCGCTCCATCTCTTCCCCCATCCAGATGTCCAAAAACAAGGGGTCTACACATGCCTAAGCTCGATAAATTCTTCATTAATGGCCAATGGGTCGCCCCCACCCAACCGCAAACGCCGCACACCCTCATCAATCCGGCAACCGAGCAACCCTTCGGCCAGCTCGCCATGGGCGGCAAAGCCGATGCCGAACGCGCCATTGAAGCCGCTGCCGCCGCCTTCCCCGCCTACAGCCAAACTTCACGGGAAGAACGCCTCGCCTACCTCGACAACATCATCGCAATCTACAAACGCCGCTTCGACGAAATTGCCGCCGCCATCACGCAAGAAATGGGCTCCCCCATCAGCTTCTCCCGCTCCGGCCAAACCGAAATCGGCCTCAAACACTTCCAAATCGCGCGGGATGTTCTCGCCAATTTCGAGTTCGAACACCCCATGGCTAACGGTACGGTGGTGAAGGAGCCCGTCGGTGTCTGCGCCCTCATCACCCCCTGGAACTGGCCCGCCAACCAAGTCGTCCTCAAAGTCGCGCCCGCCCTCGCCACCGGTTGCACCATGGTGCTCAAGCCATCCGAATTCTCTCCCCTCACCGCGCTGATTATTGCCGAAATCATTGAAGAAGCCGGCCTCCCCGCAGGGGTATTTAATCTGGTAAACGGCACCGGAGAAGTCATCGGCGCCACCCTCGCCTCGCATCCATTGGTGGATATGGTCAGCATCACTGGTTCCACCCGCGCAGGCATTGCCGTCGCCCAAGCCGCCGCCCCCACCATCAAGCGGGTTACGCAAGAGCTCGGCGGCAAATCCGCCAATATCATGCTGGATGACGCCGATTTTGCAGAAGCCATTCCCCGCGCCGTCAGCCAATGCTTCGTCAACTGCGGCCAATCCTGCAGCGCCGCCACCCGCCTGCTGGTGCCGCAAAGCCGCTTGGAAGAAGCCAACCAGCTCGCCAAAAAAGCCGCCGAATCCTATAAGCAAGGCGACCCGACCCGCGAAAACACCGACCTCGGCCCCGTCGTCTCGAAAATCCAATACGACCGCATTCAAGCCCTGCTCCAAAAGGGGATAGACGAAGGCGCCACCCTCCTCACCGGCGGTTTGGGCAAACCGGAAGGCCTCGCCACCGGCTACTTCGTCAAACCGACCATCTTCACCAACGTGAGCAACGCCAGCACCATCGGACAAGAAGAAATCTTCGGCCCCGTCCTCGTGATTATTCCCTATAAAGACGAAGACCACGCTATCGAACTCGCCAACGCCTCCAAATATGGCCTCTCCGGCTACATTTCAGGGAGCTTAGAGCGCTGCGAACGCGTCGCCCGCCGCATCCGCACCGGCACCTTGAACATCAACGGCGCAAAACCGCATCCGTCCCTGCCCTTCGGCGGCTATAAACAATCCGGCAACGGCCGCGAAAAAGGCCCCCACGGCTTCGAAGAATACCTCGAAATAAAAACTATAAGCCGCCCTTAACCTAAGCAAAGCATACGGCGCGCAGCGACGTTGCCCCTGCGCGCGAGGCTAGAACGTTCATCCTGGTGCGTTTTGGCGGGGCGCCGAATACAAAAAGACGTATTTCAGACCCGCCAAAACGTGCTGGAGGAGCGTTTTAGCCCACGCCAAAATAAGTCCATGCCTATTGCATTTGTGCGGAGATATGTTACAAGTCGCGTGCCGCAGCGAGAGGCTCATCATGCGTGGCACACATGAAAACCTAAACAAAGTAAGGGCTAGCGAAATGGCAAAGCAATCTTTCCAACGCACCAAGCCGCACTGCAACATTGGTACCATTGGTCACGTTGACCACGGTAAAACCACGCTGACTGCGGCCATTACCAAATATTTCGGCGAATTCCGCGCGTACGACCAAATCGACGCTGCTCCGGAAGAAAAAGCCCGCGGTATTACCATTAACACCGCTCACGTTGAGTACGAAACCCCGAACCGTCACTACGCCCACGTTGACTGCCCGGGCCACGCCGACTACGTGAAGAACATGATTACCGGTGCCGCTCAGATGGACGGCGCTATCCTCGTGGTAGCTGCTACCGACGGCCCGATGCCGCAAACCCGCGAGCACATCCTGCTGGCCCGCCAAGTTGGCGTTCCGAAGCTGGTTGTCTTCCTGAACAAGTGCGACATCGCCGACCCGGACCTGCTCGAGCTGGTTGAAATGGAAATCCGTGAACTCCTGTCCAAGTACGACTTCGACGGCGACAACACCCCGATCATCCACGGTTCCGCTCTGAAGGCTATCGAATCTGCCGACGACAAGCTGGGTGGCGTAGCCATCAAGAGCCTGATGGAAGCTGTAGACACCTGGATCCCGCAAGCCGAGCGCGAACTCGACAAGCCGTTCCTGATGCCGGTAGAAGACGTGTTCACCATTACCGGTCGCGGTACTGTTGTAACCGGCCGTATCGAACGCGGTATCATCAAGGTAGGTGAAGAAATCGAAATCGTCGGTCTCCGTCCCACCGCCAAAACCGCCTGCACCGGCGTGGAAATGTTCCGCAAGCTGCTCGACCAAGGTCAAGCTGGCGACAACGTTGGTCTGCTGCTGCGCGGTATCAAGCGTGAAGACGTTGAGCGTGGTCAAGTTCTGGCCAAGCCGGGCTCCATCACTCCGCACACCAACTTCAAGTCTGAAGTTTACGTGCTGAGCAAAGAAGAAGGCGGCCGTCACACCCCGTTCTTCTCCGGCTACCGCCCGCAGTTCTACTTCCGCACCACCGACGTTACCGGCTCCATCAAGCTGCCGGATGGCGTTGAAATGGTTATGCCGGGCGACAACATCGCCATGGAAGTTGAGCTGATCGCTCCGATCGCTATGGACCAAGGTGTTCGCTTCGCTGTTCGCGAAGGCGGCCGTACCGTTGGTGCTGGCGTGGTTGCTACCATCATCAAGTAACTTTGATGAACGCACGAAAAGAGGCCTTCGGGCCTCTTTTTGCATTTTAATATTTACTGCAACACAACGTTGTTACGAGAAAAACACATCACATAATCATAGATTCGTAACTCATCGTTTTACTCTTGCCCAAACCAACCGAAGCATTATCTATTAGGCCAATATTAATAATAAAAAGAAGTAATCATGCTTCACAAACTGGATATCAGCCGCAAGCTCCTCATCCTGCTTCTGCTTGGCACAGGCACAATTATTAGTGCCCTAGGTGGACTCATCTATTCCATCGTAAACAACTCTGTCAGAGAACAAGTTGACGCATACCAGATAGAGATTTCCGAAACCATAGCACTGAAAGCCACGTCCCAACTTAACCATGCTGTCGAATTAGCGGTTACAGCTCGTAATACGGTCATGTCTCTCAGGGAAAAAGGCGTACTTAACAGAGAAGCTGTAGAACACGTGCTTCTAAATCTCTTAAAGGAGAAGCCAGATGTATTTGGGCTTTATATGGAGTGGGATCCCAACACTTACGACGGCAAAGACAAAGAATACGCGGAAATTTATGGAAACAAAAAAACAGGTGGTTTTGTTCCCTATGCTTACAAAACACCAAATGGTGGCTATAGCGTTGAAAAAGGTGGCGTTGCCGAAAACCTATCTACCGGAGACTACTATTTGCTACCGAAACAAAACCAACAAATGAATATTGTTGAACCTTATTATTACCCGGTAGAAAACCGTCAGGTACTGATGACGACAGTTGCCATTCCTATGATTGAAAATGGCAAATTCCTCGGCGTTTCAAGCGCAGATTTTGAACTGAGCAACCTTCAAAAAGTATTTGAAAATGTAAAACCGATGGAAACCGGCCGCATGGGTATTCTAAGCGAAAAAGGCGTATGGGTCGTCGCTCCGCGCACGGATGAACTTAATAAACCGATTTCCGACACCATGCCCCAAATTGCCGACATGGTGGCTCAAGCGGCATCGAGTAAACAGACCCAACAGCAAACCGTAGAGCTTACCGACGGTCGCTTCCTCACCTCCGTCAAACCTCTCTCGATCGGTGACGCCAAACAGCAATGGTTTGTTGTGGTACAGATTCCGGAAAGCACGGTCTATGCCACCGTATCGTCTATCTTGAATAAGCTCATTCTATTTGGCCTTATCGGTATGGCCATTCTTGCAGTGCTGGTTTACGCCTTTATGGAGAGCATGCTCCGTAAACCGCTGAGTCACCTTAACGAGTGCATCCGTAAAATTAACAACGGCGAATATGATATCACTGTCAAAGGCACCACCCGTCAGGACGATGTGGGCGCTCTCAGCAAGGCAGTCGAGTCTTACCGCGCCAGCAGCCAAAGCCAGAATATCTTTAAGCAGGAACAAGAGCAGGTACGCCAAGAGCGCGAAGCCATGGAAACACAGCGTAAAGACTCCCTACGCTCGTTGGCAGACCGTTTTGGTAAGGTTGTCGGTGGCAATTCCCAGCAATATGTCTCGGGCTCGCAAGAACCTAACTTTAACGAAGTCGCTAACTCCAGTAAGGAAATGCAGATCGCGATCGAAGAAGTTAACCAGCAAATGGTCGGCGTGCAGGACGTTATCCGTACAGCGGTTAAACAATCCGCCGAGCTTCACAACAATGTGGAATTCCTCAAAACATCGTCCCAACACATCAGTCAGGTAACGGTGATGATCAACGACGTTGCCGAAAACATCAATCTGCTGGCGCTTAACGCGAGTATTGAAGCTGCCCGTGCCGGCGACGCAGGCCGCGGATTCTCTGTGGTCGCGCAAGAGGTGAAAAAACTCTCGGAACGCACCAGCTCGGCAAGCGACGAAATCGCGACTCAGGTCCGCGACATGCAATCGGCTGTAGATGGCTCGGTCGGGATCATTCAAAGCATTGTGGAAACAATCAAACACGTCGACAACGCCAGCAACACGGTTGCCGCCGCGATTGAAGAACAATCCGCCTCCATCCGTTCCATCAGCGGCAGCGTCCAGCACATTCGCCAGCGCGCGGAAGAGCTGGTCGACCACATCGCCAAAGGTTCCTAAATACAATAACCCCTATAAACGAAGGACATCCCCCATGAAACTCCTCCTCCCCACCCTCGCGCTTCTCGCTTCGGCCTTAAGTGTTGCCCCTGCTATGGCAGAGGAAGCATCCTCCGCCAACACAATTGCAGGCGGCGAAGTGACCGGCAGCGTTGCCCTCACAACCGACTACACCTTCCGCGGCATCACCCAGAACGACGAAAAACCGACAATCCTTGGCGCACTTGCCTGGACACATTCCAGCGGCCTGCACTTGGATGCCTTTGCCGCTCCGGTCGATTTTAACAACGACAGCGATGCCAGCATGGAGCTG
Source organism: Alphaproteobacteria bacterium (assembly GCA_027485835.1). Classification (GTDB taxonomy): domain Bacteria; phylum Pseudomonadota; class Alphaproteobacteria; order UBA2136; family UBA6156; genus UBA6156. Next base: position 71,328 of record JAIXQG010000001.1, on the reverse strand, counting down.
GACGGCGCCATCGGCTATAGCCACGCTTTCTCCGACAACCTGACCGGCGACATCTCCATCTGGTACTACTCCTACCCGGGTGCAGAAGACAGCTATAACTACAACTATTTCGAAGGTATTAGCTGGCTGCAGTACGATTTCGGCTACCTTGCCGCCAAAGCCACCCTCGCCTATTCGCCGGAATACTCGGGTAAAACCGGAGAAGCCCTCTACGGCGAACTTGGCCTGACCGCACCGGTACCGTTTGTGGAAGGCCTCTCCGTCTACGGTAGCGTAGGCCGTCAGGATATCGACGACAATGCAGCTTACGGCTACCCCAACTGGACCAACTACAAACTGGGTGCAAGCTACCAGCTTCCGGCCAACTTTACCGTCTCTGCCGACTACATCGACACCTCTCTGAAAAAGAGCGAATGCACCGATGGCTGCGAGAGCCGTGCCGTAGTGACACTCACCAAAGCGTTCTAAAAAACCTTACTGAACTGTCTCCGCAAAAAAGGCCTGAGGGCCTTTTTTGTGCATTCGTCGTACCGCGTGGCCCAAAACCAACACTACCATGTGTGTTAACGCACCCAAACCTGCTACAAAAACCGCATCACAAACATCATAATCAAATACTTAATTTATCATACCATTACGACTACAAAAGAAACCAATTGGATAGAGGGCAAATTCAAAAATCGGGGAATTGACATCTCCCCTTTCTGGCCCGAACATCTGCAAAACAATAACAGAAAGATCCCTCGATGAAACTCCGTCCCCTTTCCCTGGCGTTGACCGCTCTGGCCGTGCTTCCTGCTGCTTCGTTTGCAGTAGACATGGCTTCGGTAGAAAAAGAAGTCGCTGCCGACATGAAGGCCAAAATCAGCCCGGCCATCATTGCCGCCATTAAGGCCCAAAACACCAAGCACGCCTCCCTCGACGCCTCTGCTATTACAAAAATGGATGGCGACTGGAAGGCTCAAACCAGCGCTGCCGACAAGCCGCTGATCAACTCCGTTCTGAACAACGCCGTATCTGCCGAACTGAAGAAGATTCAAGCTGCCAGCGGCGGTAAGTACGTTGAAATTTTCGTAATGGATAACAAGGGTCTCAACGCCGGCCAAACCGGTATCACGTCCGACTACTGGCAAGGCGATGAAGCCAAGTTCACCAAAGTATTCCCGAACGTAGGCGCCACCAGCTCAGAAGCTCCGGAATTCGATGAATCCGCTCAAGCTTTCGTAGCAGAGGTTAACGGCACCATCGCCGATGGCACCACCGCTATCGGTACCTTCACCGTTAAGGTCAGCGCCGAATAAAGCCACCCACGGGGGCCTGCCCTGCAGGCCCCGCCTTTTCTATTCCGTATTAGTCTATCCAACAGGTGCCCCATGCCTATCAGCCGTCAGCTTCTCCTCATTATCGCCCTACTCATTGCACTTGTTCAGCTCGTTGTGGCAGGTATTTCAACATACAAGCAGAACAATATGCTGCACCACATGTTTGAAGAAAAAATCGCTACGGTTTCCAGCCTGTTAACACAAACAAGTAAAGGTGGGTTGCAATGGAATCAATCCAAAGCGCTTGAAAAAGTCTATACCGACTTCACCTCCACCAGCACCGACCACCGTTTGGAAGCCTTCTTTGTCGTAAAGCCGGATGGCACGTCTGTATTCGAACATAACGAAGACCCCGAGCACCTCGAATTTAATAAAGAATATTTGGCTCTTGCCGCAAAAGACGGTGACAAGCCGGTACAGCACACCATCCGCGAGGACGACCATGTTGCAGCCATCACACCGGTTCTCAATGGAGAAGGCCAGCCGATTCTGGGCTACACGATTACGTTCTGGAATAATAACCACTTGGGTACACTCGCACTTAAGCAAGCCGGTATTCAATTAGTCGTAGCAATTATCCTCCTGTCTCTCTGCCTCGGCTGCCTTATGGTTATCATCCGTAAAATGCTTGTCATGCCGGTGCAAAAACTGGTCGACATGGCCCGCACTTTGGCCGGAAACCTCGACACCAACATGTCCCAAGTACGCGATACCACCGAATTGATGTCCTCTACAGCACGCCATACCGCCGAAAAAACCCTCACGGTACAGCAAAACTCTGGCCGCACTGCCACCAACGTACAGCAGGTTGCCGCGGGGGCCGAAGAACTCTCGTCCTCCCTCCACGGCGTATCCAATACGGTAGAATCCACCAGCAGCTTGGTCAGCACCGCGCTCACACAAGCCAACCAAAGCAGCGTCGTGGTGTCCTCCTTGGTGGAAGCCTCGCAAAACATCTCGCAGGTCACTAACATGATCGCCGAAATCGCGGAGCAAACCAACCTGTTGGCGCTTAACGCCAGCATCGAGGCAGCCCGTGCTGGCGACGCAGGCCGTGGCTTTGCCGTGGTGGCCGACGAAATCAAAAAACTCGCCAGCACCACCACGCAAGCGACCGACGATATCACCAAGCAAGTGCAGCAAATTGCGTCTACCGCCAAAAGCAGCTCGCAAGCCTTGCAAGCTATTGCCGAATCGGTATCGCGCATCAACGACCAAACCACCACCATTCGTGCATCGATCAACGAGCAGTCGTCGGTTACCAACGACATTACTCGCAACATGCACGAGGCCTCCTCGCACGTGCAGGAAGTCGACAGCCAACTGTCCGAAGTCGGCCAATCGGTCACCGAAACCGGTAACATGAGCGAAGCTCTCCTGCAGCGCATCTCCGGCCTCAAAGCCGACAGCGACCGCATCGTGACGGAACTCACCGCCTTCGGTAAACGCATCTAACCAAGCCTGTAAATAAAAGGAGCCTCCAGGGCTCCTTTTTTAAAACTTACAACCGTCCGGTTTGGCTTGACCCTCGCTAAGGCTCATGCAAAATCGTCCACATGAAGCCAGCATCGTATTCACTTTCGTGGGTAAACAGCTCTCGGTTCGAGAATCTTTCTATCGGCGTCATTGGCGCCAACGCGCTGATACTTGCACTCGAAACCATGGCTGTCGCCCCCTGGTACACCTATCTGGTGATAGCCGATAAACTCTGCCTGTTGTTTTTTGTGACAGAGATTGGACTCCGCATCACCGCCACGCACCACATGCTCAACAGCAAGTCATGGTACAGCACCCTCTCGCATTTTTTCAAAGATGGCTGGCACGTGTTCGATTTTATCGCAATCCTATGCTCTTTCATCCCAGGCTTGGGAGCTCTCCGTACCTTGCGGCTTCTGCGTCTGGTCGCCAAGCTGCACGCCTTCCGTGGCCCTGTAGAAGACCTGCTGCACGCCTGCCGCAGCAGCTGGCAACTGTTCTGTCTTGCCTTTTTCCTCACCTTTTTGGGTGCACTTACAGGCACACTCGCCTTCCAAACCAAATTGCCAGACCTCTTCGGCAACCTCACCATCGCCATGATAACCTGCTATAGCATGATGTTCGGCGACAACGTATCCGGCAATCTGTCCGCTATGGCCGAGCATAACCTCATCCTCACCATGGTTTTCGCCTGCTTTGTCATGCTCATGCACGGCCTTATTCTGGCTCTTGTCGTCAGTCTGGTGGTGGATATGGCGCAACAACGGCGCGGCAACACTCCCTAAGCTTTAGGCACCGCGCACCGCTTATTTCATTAACAAACACAAATGCCTCGCGCATAGTGGGGCATGCTGCCCCTCATCTCCGCCATCGTCTCCGGCCTCTGCTTCACTCTCCTCGGTATTCTGCTGAAACGGAACACCACCGCCGGTGCCAGCCCCTTCATTCTCCCCAGTTGGCTGGCCCTGCTGTTTCCGGTCTGGGTGAGCGCATTCATCGTCAGCCACGCTACCGGCAACCTGCATTTCAACTTGGCACCCTCGGCCCTCCTGTGGCCACTGCTCTGGGCCGCCTGTACGGTCACTACAACCACGTTACTGGTCTGGTTGCTGCAATCCCTTAGCCTCACCGAAGTCGCGGGCTATAAAAAGGCCCTGCTCACCCTCCTTGCCTCGGGGGCCGATATCTTCCTGTTCCAAACCGTCTTCCCTTACGCCACAGTTGGCGCGCTGGCCTGTATTCTTATCGGTAGCCTGCTACTCGGCCATGCCCGTAAAAGCATTCCCAACCTCAAGCAAGCCCTCGCACTGGTAGTCTGGTGCGTTATCATCACCGCTCAAGTCTCGGCCTACAAATACGGCCAAACGTTTCAACCAGAAGTCCTCTCCTTCACCATCCTCGCGCAAGGCTCGTCCACCTTCCTCTACACCTTGCTGTGGCTGTTACCCTCCGTCCAAAACACCCCCTTCAAACTCACTCAAGCCCTGCCTCTCCTCGCCGTGGCCTTTACGGGGGTTGTCATAGAAGGCTTTGCCTACGCCGCCCTCCCCCTCGCCGTGGTTATTCTTATCACCATGTCCGGCGCCGCCCTGTTTGCGGTGTACGACCTCGCCACGCGCGACCTCCCCCTCACCAAACGCACCGGATTCGCCTTGGCAGCCATCGCACTTGGCTTTATGTTGCTGTTCGTTAAATAGAAGCGAAACGACATGCATACGCCCGAATCCCTCCTCCAAGCCCTTGGCCAACTCAACATCCCGTACGAAAACCACCACCATGCCGCCGTCTTTACGGTAGCAGAGGGTGAAGGCATCACCGACCACCTCCCCGGCGCGCACGTCAAAAACCTGTTCGTGAAGGACAAAGCCAAGAACTTCTTCCTCATCACGTCACTGCAAGACCGTTCGCTCAACCTCAACGCCCTCGGCAAACATCTGGGCGCGAAGGACCGCCTCTCCTTCGCCGACGAACCTACGCTGATGGACTACCTCGGCGTCACCCCGGGCTCGGTCAGCCCGCTCACACTCATCAACGCCAAACCGGGCAGCCTTCGGTTTATTCTGGATAGCGGCATCATGGCCCACACCCACGTCCATTCGCACCCGCTCATCAACACGCAAACCACGTCGCTCACGCCACAAAACCTCCTAAACGCCATCCAAAGCTGGGGCCACACGGTAGAACAGCTTGACCTCGGCCTCTTCCCACGGGCATAACGGCACATGAGCAAAATCCTCTCCCAAGCGACGCGCGAGCAAGCTAATTCCCTGCCCAAAAAAGGCCAGATTTCGGTCAAAACCCTGCTACAAGCGCATTCCGAGGAAGTTCTCGGCACCATGCTGCTGTTAGTCTCCATTCCCGGCTTGCTGCCCAGCACGGGCATCCCCTTCGGCAGCCTCTTCAGCCCTGCAATGTTTATCGTGGGCCTTGCATGGTTCGCCGGTAAAAAAACCGTAAAGCTCCCCAATAAGATTAACGACTACGACCTCAATACCGACACCGCCCGCAACATTCTCCTCAAAATGGCGAAGGCTTACGAGTACGCCGAGCGGCTGTGCAAACCCCGCCAATCCCACCTCACCAAAGGCTTCCCGCTCCGCGTTATCGGGTTTATGGTGATGATCAACGCGATCATCGTGTTCCTCCCCATCCCGTTCGGTAACACCCTGCCCGCATTTGCCAATATCGTTATGGCGCTCGGCGTGCTGTTCCGCGATGGTCTCACCGTGCTGCTGGGCCACCTGCTCACGCTCTCCAGCCTTGTTATCGGCTCCATCCTAGGCGTCATGGCGTTCTGGGCTGTACAAAAGCTCATGTAGCCTGCACTTCAAACGCACAAAACCTCTTGAATCCTCCCCTCACCCGTGCCATAAACCGCCCGTGTAGGGGAGTGGCTCAATGGTAGAGTAGTGGTCTCCAAAACCATTGGTTGCAGGTTCAAGTCCTGTCTCCCCTGCCAAATTTCATCTCAACCTCCCGCCTCCCTTGTATTTCCAGCCTTTTCAGCCAAAAAAGGGCTATTTTACTGCCATTTCCCCTTGCCACTGATGCCATTCAAGCCTATACATCAGCCGTTAAACGCGTCAAAGCGCCTGTAGAGAAAGGACATTATCCATGATTCAAGCCCGAAACCTCACCATGATCGGCACCGGCTACGTAGGCCTCGTAAGTGGCACCTGCTTTGCCGAAATGGGCTTTAACGTGACCTGTGTCGACGTCGACCAAACCAAGATCGATAACCTCAAGAACGACGGCATTATCCCGATTTACGAACCGGGCCTGGAAGAAATGGTACGCCGTAACGCCAAGGCTGGCCGCCTGCACTTTACGACAGACCTCGCATCGGTCGTCCCCGACTCCGACGCCATCTTCATCGCCGTAGGCACCCCGCAGGATGAAGACGGCTCGGCCGACCTGCAATACGTGAAGGCCGCTGCCGAGCAACTGGCCAAACACCTTAAGGGCTACACCGTTATCGTGAACAAAAGCACCGTACCGGTCGGTACCGGCCAACTGGTGGAAGACGCTATCCGCGCTACCAACCCGACAGCCGACTTCGACGTCACCAGCAACCCGGAATTCCTCCGCGAAGGCGAAGCCGTGGGCGACTTCATGCACCCTGACCGTGTGGTGGTGGGTGTCGAAAGCGAGCGCGCCCGCGCCATGATGGCCTCCATCTACAAGCCGCAAATGGACCAAGGCGTAACCCTGCACGTAACCAACCGCGCCAGCTCCGAGCTGATCAAGTACGCCGCCAACGCCTTCCTCGCGACCAAAATCACGTTCATCAACGAACTGATCTCCCTCTGCGATAAAGTCGGCGCCGACATTCTCAGCGTCTCGCGCGGTATGGGTCTCGATAGCCGCATCGCACCCCGCTTCCTGCAACCGGGCCCGGGCTACGGCGGTAGCTGCTTCCCGAAGGACACCAACGCACTGGCCAAAACCGCCCGCGACCACGGTGTTCAACTCAACCTCGTGGAAGAAACCATCCGCACCAACCAGAACATCAAAGAGCAAATGGCCGACCGTATCGCCGCCAACCTCGGCGGTGTCAGCGGCAAAACCATCGCCGTCCTCGGTCTCGCCTTCAAGGCCAACACCGACGACATGCGCGATGCCTCGTCCCTCACCATTCTGCCGCGCCTGCAAAGCATGGGTGCCAAAATCGTGGCGTTCGACCCCGCCGCCATGCCGCGCGCCAAGCAACTGATGCCTACCTTGACCTATGTCAACAGCACTGAAGAAGCGCTGAACGGTGCCGACAGCGCCGTTATCCTGACCGAATGGGTCGACTTCCGTAATCTCAATCTCGGCAGCCTGAAGACTACTCTGAGTGAATCCAAACTGGTCGACCTGCGCAACCTGTTCACCATGGAAGAAGCTAAAGCCGCGGGCCTGCATTACTTCCCGCTGGGTCGCCCATCCAAGGCCTAACCATCCACCGGCCAATGGTCGGACATCCGCAAAAGGGAGGCTCAGCCTCCCTTTTTCGTGTCAGATGAAGGATTAAGCAATATTACAACATATGGTTGCGTGTTGCTTATTTTTTTCTATTTACAACTATCGGTTGCAAACATATCATTCATCGTATCAGGCAAATAAAAACCAAAAGTTGCCCGACATAACAACAACCGAAAGACTAACATCATGTTAGGTTCTCAATTGAACGATCTGTCCTTCTCCCCGCTCGCGCCGCGCCATCGCCGCAGCACAGCCATTGCAACGGAACTTCGTCGTCTGATTAGCAGTGGCCAACTCAAACCGGGAGACCAACTCCCGACCGAGTCGACCCTCTGCCGCCAGTTTGGTGTGAGCCGCACGACGCTGCGCGAGGCCATTCAAATGTTGCGTACGTCGGGGTTGTTGGATGTCACACCCGGCCGCGGCAGCTTCGTCCGCACGCCCGACCTTTCGCAACTGTTGGCCGATCTTGCCATGGCTGCCCCCGCCCTTCGCAACAGCCTGCAGGATATCGCCCACGTGCGCTGCCTAATTCAACGCGATGCTCTGGGCCGCCTTGCCCGCCTAAGCCCCACCCAGCGCGGAGAACTGCACCGCTACACGCTCAACCGCCATGCCATGGCAGAAGAAAACGCCGAAACCGAAGCCCAGTGGCACCTGCAAATGGCACGCCTCAGCGGCAGCATGCTCACCCACCTGCTGTTACAAACGCTTATGGCGCTAGAGGGCTCTGCACGCATCAATCGGTTTAGTAACCCGGATGAAGTGATGCGGACTATCCAGATCCAAATGCGCATCAACGCCGCGTTGGTAGATGGCGACTTCGCCCTCGCCGAACGTGTGCTGCTGCAATACCTGAATCCCTATCAGCAGCAAGCTCCCATTCAACAGGTAGCTCAAACAACCCAAACACACACGGCAGCCTAACAGGCCGAAGGGCGGCATTCCGACAAGCCTCTGGTTTTTCGGAATACCGCCCCTAGCCTGGCTTACAAAGCTTATTTAATAAGCCTCAATTCTAAGGCGCCATACCCTTAAGGCACGCTTCCAGCCTTGCCCTTTGCGCGGTATCCGCCTACAGTGCCGCCCATGTTTCTGTTTCTCACTCTGCTGGGGGGTCTCACCTTCCTCGCTCTCGGTGCTGGCGCTCTTATGCGCGGTACGGTGGGCTTGGCCCAGCTTACCCGCTTGCCCACGTTCCTTATCGGTTTAGTTATTATCGCCTTCGGCACCAGCACACCGCAGCTGTTTACAGCCATTCAGGCCAGCATCTCGGAAACACCGGTCATGGCCTTGGCCACCGTAGTCGGCGCCAGCATTTTCAACATCTTCGCCACCATGGGCGCGGTCGGCCTTAGCGGCGGCGCAGTTAAACTGGATATCCGCCTCTGGCGTCGCGGCAACCTGCCCCTCGCTCTCATCGCTTGCGGTGTTGTCGGCGCACTCACGTGGTTTACACTGCATACAGGAGAAAACATTGGCGTCGCCCCCCGCTGGTTAGGCGCCGCGATGTTGGCAAGCCTCGCCGTCTATATCGGCTTTGCCAACTGGATGGAGCACAAGCAGCCCGTCTCCCTGCCGTTACTGAAAGAAACTCGCAAACTCCCACCGGTCCTGCACATCTGCCTGTTTTTCGGCGGCCTGCTGGGCCTCATTCTGGGCGCTAATCTGCTGGTAGATGTCACGCAGCAACTCACCATGACGCGCGAACTCTCCGCACCGTTCCTAGGCCTCACCGTGCTCGCCGTCGGTACCGCACTGCCGCAACTCTTGTCGTCGCTGCACGCCCACCGCGAAAAACAGCACACCCAACTCCTCAACAATCTGGTCGGTAACACCATTTTCAACCTACTGGGTATCTGCGGCCTTATTCTGGCATTCAGCCCTATCAAACTGGTCTGGGGCGGCACCATTCTCACCAGCTTCTTTGTGCTGGCCGGGGCGTCTATAGCTTTTATGGTCTTCACCCACCCCTCCATGCGCAAGTTCAAACGGGCCGAGGCGATTCTCTTCCTCATCGCCTACGCGGTCTATATCGGCTACGTCATCCACAGCATGTAAAAGAGGCCCTTCACGGGCCCTTTTGCTTAACCAGTCGATTAGTCAAACAAGTCGAAGATAGTCTTCATCTTGCTCTTCCGGCCATATTTCTTGTGATGATAATCCTCGTAATCATCATCGCGGTAGCCATGGTGCATCGGCTTCTGCGGCACGGCCTGACGGTACTCGGCGTAATGCGAGCGCTCTTCCGCCGCCGCGCTTTGCACGGCTTGCAGCAGCTTTTCCAGTTCCCCCCGGTCCAGCCATACGCCGCCGCTTACGGGGCAACGGTCGATTTCAATTCCATCACGCTTGATCTGTTGCATCGGCGTTTGGCCGTCAATCGGGCTTACAAGTAGTGGCATTGGCAGTCCTCCTTCGTTGTTTCTGCCCGCACATATCAGCAAAGCAGGTCTCATCAATCAACCGAAACCGGACAACGCAGTTCCCGCAAAACGACATTTCAATAGCTTAACCAAATGCCTTGCAAACAACCAGAATACGCCAGCAAACCCGCACATTTCCGCCAAAACCTGCTAGAATACATTATGCAAAAGAACGCCTACACCCTCCTCCTCGCCGCCGCTTTCCTCACGTCTCTTCCGGTGGCGCTCGAGAGCACCTCCAGCCTCTTCGCCCTCGGCGTCATGCTCTTGGTCCAAGCCATCGCACTACGCCTGATAGTCCAGCCCGAGGCCCCCAAAGCGCTCACCACCGCATGGCCCTTCACCGCACTGGTGCTCGCTATCAGCGCCACCCAACCGGCCGACTATCCCAATTTCGCGCTCCTCCTCACCCTCTGCTTCAGCACCTACGTTCTCCGCGCCAGCAACATGCCGTGGGTGCAGGTCAACCGCTTCCTGCTCGCAACCTTCACCAGCCTCATCATGTGGCCGGCCGCCTCCAGCTTCTCCACACCTTACCCCGCCGCCGGACTGTTCATCCTCACGCTGCTCATGCTTCTCTCCCAACACCGCGTCGCCAATCTCGAGCTCGCCGCCCGCATCGTCCTCCTCTCCGCCACAACACTCATCCACCCGGTCCTCACCCTTCTGCCCGCCCTCTCCGGCATCACGCTGTTCGCCGTCTGGCCCAAGCGCGCCATCGCGGTCGCCGTGGCAGGTACAGCCCTCACCATCGGGCTTTACAACGCACTTTCCGCCCACTGGTGGGAGGTTGTCGCAGAATCCACGCTCCACTCACTCCTAAACGGTCCTGAAGGCTTTGCCGCCCTCGCGCTGCTCGCCATCGTCCTCACGCAAGCGGTCTACCACTGGCGCTGGTGGACAGCCCCGCAGCAACTCGCCTGGCTCCTCACTACCCTCTTCGCCATCCTGATTCTCTCCGAAACCACCGAAGCCACCACCCTCGCCCTCACCTTCCCGCTCATAACCCACACCCTCCTCCGTCCTAATTATAAAAAGTAGTAAAATGGATATTAAGAAATATAGTTTTTCACTAGATAACTATGAAAAATTAAATCACGAATACTACGAAACATTTCTCCTTGTTGGCCATATACTTAATGAAATCAACTGGCTTTCTAAGCTATTAATAAAATCTATGAATCCACAAAAAGAAGAATGCGAAGAAATTGCTACCCTTGTAGGTTTAACCCACATGCTAATGACATTATTAGCCAGTAAAATTCACGAGGCCGACAATAGACTTAGAAGCGAAAATATAAAAAACATAATTTTCAAGTCAGCTCGTCTTTTCAATAAAGAAAAAGAATTAGAAACAAAGAGAGATTCCATAAAAAAATTCACTGAAAAAGATTCTTTAATACATTTTATAAGATCTAACTTAGCATATCACTATCCACATAGGCTTCATTTTAAACCACTCGACGAGATTGAGACGTCAATTTTCATTCACCCTACGGAAGCTGTTAATAAGTTTAATGGAATATCTTCATTTGCAGCCTATCAGCCGTTAGTTTTGAAAATTAATCCAAATGCCAAAACCTCTAGGGAAATCATGGATGCTCTGCGCCTATGTCATGACGAATTAATGAATATCACTGGGAATTACATACACTATGTAAATCTTATACTCTCATGTTTGACCCGCGCCACATTTCAAAATGTTACTGTGAATGAAACTGTCATCAGTAAACAAGCTACCAATCAATTTTTAGAAGAACCGTTTATGTTCTTTATATCTCCTAACGATAAGTAATAATTTATTGTAATTTAATAACAAAAAAAGCCCGGCACCAAAAGGTACCGGGCTTTTCCCAAACAGGCCGACCATGATCGACACAGTGTCTTCCGCCCACCAGCCTAACTGTGTGGTCCTTCACGGGACGAAGTCCCGCACGCCGAAGACAAGGAACATAACCGTAGAGGGACTTAACCCATTTCACGGTGTGACACCCCCGATGCTATCCGCACCTGCTTGCACCTCCCCGAAGGGCAGGCATCTCAAACACATAAAGTGAAATTTCAATTCGTGCTGATAATAAACTGAATATAAACCATAAACAATCAAAAAAACCCACCTTGCGGTGGGTTAAATTCTGAAAGAACCAATAGGCAAGATACAGTGTCGACAGAACATTTAACGAGGTCCACCAAGCATCCTTAGAAAGGAGGTGATCCAGGCGCACGTTCCCGTACGCCTACCTTGTTATGACTTAGCCCCAGTCAATGGTTGTACCGTGGACGGCTGCCTCCCTTACGGGTTAGCTCACCGGCTTAAGGTATCCCCATCTCCCATGGCTTGACAGGCGGTGTGTACAAGACCCGGGAACTGTATTCACCGCGGCATAGCTGATCCGCGATTACTAGTGATTCCAACTTCATGCCGTCGAGTTGCAGACGACAATCCGAACTGAGATATCGTTTAAGGGATTGGCTCCATCTTGCGATTTGGCAGCCCTCTGTCGATACCATTGTAGCACGTCTCACGCCCAAGCCGTAAGGGCCATGATGACTTGACGTCATCCCCACCTTCCTCCGCGTTATCCGCGGCGGTTCCTCTAAAGTGCCCAACTGAATGATGGCAATTAAAGGCGAGGGTTGCGCTCGTTGCGGGACTTAACCCAACATCTCACGACACGAGCTGACGACAGCCATGCAACACCTGTCACTGGTCCAACTAAATGCCCCCTCCCTTTCAGGAGAAGTCTACCAGGATGTCAAGGCTTGGTAAGGTTCTTCGCGTATCTTCGAATTAATGGACATGCTCCACCACTTGTGCGGGTCCCCGTCAATTCCTTTGAGTTTTAACCTTGCGGCCGTAATCCCCAGGCGGCATACTTACCGCGTTAGCTAAGCCACCGAGTTCTGTAGCGAACCCGACAGCGAGTATGCATCGTTTAGGGCGTGGACTACCAGGGTATCTAATCCTGTTTGCTCCCCACGCTTTCGTCTCTCAGTGTCAGAAATACCCCAGTAAGCTGCCTTCGCCATGGATGTTCCAACTGATATCTATGAATTTTACCTCTACACCAGTTATTCCGCCTACCTCTGATACTCTCAAGCTCGCCAGTTTTAAAGGCAGTTCCCACGTTGAGCGCGGGGCTTTCACCTCTAACTTAACAAGCCACCTACAGACGCTTTACGCCCAGTGAATCCGAGCAACATTCGCCACCTTCGTATTACCGCGGCTGCTGGCACGAAGTTAGCCGTGACTTCTTTTGCGGGTACCGTCATCGTCGTCCCCGCCGAAAGAGCTTTACAATCCGAAGACCTTCATCACTCACGCGGTATGGCTGCGTCAGGGTTGCCCCCATTGCGCAAGATTCCCCACTGCTGCCTCCCGTAGGAGTCTGGACCGTGTCTCAGTTCCAGTGTGGCTGGTCATCCTCTCAGACCAGCTACTGATCGTCGCCTTGGTGAGCCGTTACCTCACCAACTAGCTAATCAGCCATGGGCTCATCTCAAAGCGCTGCAACGCTTTCCCAATATGGATTATGCGGTATTAGCGTCCATTTCTGGACGTTATCCCCCACTTCGAGGTAGATTCCCATGTATTACGCACCCGTTCGCCGCTCGACTATTACGCCTCGCTCGACTTGCATGTGTTAAGCCTACCGCCAATGTTCGCTCTGAGCCAGGATCAAACTCTCAACTTGATGTGTACTTCCGAGGAAGTATCCAAGCCGGTCCGATACAAGGCTTTGCTCTCCTATAATAGTGCCGGAATGGGCACAAGGAGATGCACTGAATTCATTTGCGTAGATTACGTTATTTCTCATTGTGAGCCGAAGCTCACATAAATTAACGAACCTTCACAGTTAATAATGAAGTTCAAATTTATATCGGCCGACCGGTTAGAGTCTGATGTCGATACTTACGTGAACCTCGTTAACTGTTCTGTCTTGTACAAACCTTCTTATCAAACTCACTTGCGTGAATTCAGAAGATTTGCTTGTATCTTGCCTATTCGGTTTTCACAGAACTTCGTCAGGCTGTGTGGCTCGGATTCCCTAGAGTTTCCTTCGCTTCCGGTTTCCTTTTTCTCGGCTCACCGTCGCTGACGAACGGGGGTATAGCCCGACCCCCACGACCTGTCAACACCTCGTTTCAAGAAAAAACGCATCAAACCCCATTTTTCTTGGAACCCCACTGAAAACACTCAAAATCTATTTTCAGAAAAAACGAAGACCGGCTCAAAAAGAGCCGGTCCACACCGTATTTCGCTAGTCCAAAGGCAGCTTTTACACCGCCTTCGGTAGTGGAAACATAAGCTTCCTGCAGGCGAGAATGCACTCGACATTCTCCTCGCCGCTCATCTGATGCCCGCACTCGTCCATAATGGCGCCGATCAGCGCCAACGAACGAAAGACATCATCAGATACGAGATCAAGCCTTTCCGGGTGAGGAATCGCACGCCGCACGCCATCCATATAAGGAAAGTCGCGCTCGATCTCGTCGCGCGTGAACGGCTTCCGCTCCTTTCCCCTGATAGGAGCACGGCAAAACGCCGCGATATGGTCGATCACGATCAGTTCGATTTTGGAGCAACTTCTCTTCCTGAGGCCGCAATAAAACTCAGAAAGCTCCTTTTCACTAAACGGACCCCGCTTAACGAATTCCAGAAGAGCGATGACCTCGCTCTCTTCCTTTTTCTTATGCACTGCAACTGTCATGACCAATCCCCGTGTCATGCATTTCTAAATCAAAGCCCAACAGGGCCAGTGAAACGGAATAGTCAAACCGCACATTCACAGCCTTCGTGGCTGTATAGTGAAACGGTCTAAAAAATTCCTCCCCTATTATATAGTGTACTAACGCACCCACCTCAACCCCTAATGCGTGAAACACCACCACCCCTTGTCAAAACGGTCACATTTCGCTCCGCTTAACACATTGAATAGTATAAAATAGGCCTGCACCCAAAAAGCACACCCCCTTGAATGTATGACGAAAACCAAGCGGCGTAAGGGTTGACACCCCCCTCCCCACTCAGGCATATGTGCGCCTTGTGGGGGAGCAAAATCTCCCAACGGCTCCTGCCCTGATAAGAAGAACAAGGCGGGTTGGATACCGGAAGTAAGGAGAAAAACTTGGCTTTACGCCGTACCCTCGCGATAGGTGGTCTTATTTGTTCAGGCTATCTGGCAGTGAATCTGGCCAGCACCGAGCAAGCCATCGCCACCCTGCGCATCCCATCCGACGCCAAAGCGGCTAACAGCGCGCAAACGCTGCCGCAGCTGGAAATCCAACGCACTATTGTCATGAAGCGCGGCGACACCCTCGCTTCCACGCTGAAAAAGGCTGGTTTTTCGCCGGAGCAAATCACCGCGATGACCATCAGCACGCCTTCGGTCACCAAGCCCATCACGCACAAAACCGAGATGAAGCTGACTTACACCGAAAGCGCGCCCTACCAAATTCAAACCGCCTCCCTCACCTACCGCCCCAAACCGGAAGAGGAAGTGACGCTGAAACTCAACGGCACTCAAGCCACGGCCAAAGCAGTTGCCAAGCCGCTGGTCGAGTCGAACGGCACCGCCGTCGGCGAAATTCACGATTCCTTGTATCAAGACGCCACCGAAGCCGGCCTCTCCCCCGCACAAGTCATGCAGTTCATGAACTTGTTCGCGTGGGACCTTGATTATACACGTGATATTCACCCCGGCGACACCTTCAAGGTGCTCTACGAAAAGACCGTGAACGACAAAGGCGTCACCGTCAAAACCGGTAAAATTCTGGCGGCCGAGTTCACGGTCGGCGGCGAAACCCGCTCGGCCTACTACTATGGTGGCGAATACCTGAACGAAAAAGGCGAAAGCAAGAAGAAGCTCCTGCTCCGCACCCCGCTCGAGTTCACCCGTATTTCCAGTAACTTCAACCTCCACCGCAAACACCCCGTGCTGGGCTTTACCCGCGCCCACAAGGGGACGGACTTCGCAGCCCCCACCGGCACACCGGTCAAGGCCAGTGGCGACGGTAAGGTCGTCTACGTCGGCCCACACGGTGGCCACGGTAACTTTGTGAAGATCGAGCACAACGGTACTTATAGCACCGCCTACGCCCACCTCTCGCGCTTTGCCAAGGGCCTCAAGGTCGGCGCACGCGTCAAGCAGGGTCAGGTTATTGCGTTTGTCGGCTCCACCGGCGTCTCCAGCGGCCCGCACCTGCACTACGAGGTTATCAAGAACGGCACCCACGTCGATGCCATGCGGACCGACCTCCCCACCGGCAGCCCCCTCAGCAAAAAGCAACTGGCCGAGTTCAAGCGCCACGTTTCCAACGCCCAAACGGCCTGGAACGCCGCCTTCATGCAAAACCGCCAAATGGCCAGCCGCTAAAACAACTAAAAAAACCGCATTTAGCGGTTTTTTTAGTTGCAGATATTCTTAAGCCGCCCCCAACAAAACCCCCGCCCCCAACACAAGCAAACCGCCAATAAATACCTGAATCACCGCCACCCAGAACCGGCTCTCCATATACTTCCAGCGTATCCACGCAATCGCCACCAGCTCCACCAACACCACCAGCACCGCCAACGCCGTCGCGGCATGGAAGTCGCTTAACAGGTAGGGCAACGCGTGCCCAATCCCACCAATCATGGTCATAAACCCGCACACCGTACCCCGCACCCACGGGCTGCCACGGCCGCTAATCTTACCATCATCACTAAAGGCTTCGGTCAGGCCCATGCTAATCCCCGCCCCTACACTCGCCGCCAAACCCACCATCAATGTCTCATGGTTGTTCTGGGTCGCAAACGCCGCCGCAAACAACGGGGCTAACGTCGAAACACTGCCATCCATCAACCCAGCCAATCCCGGCTGAACAATCTGCAGCACAAACTGCTTGTGCGCTTCGGCCTTCTCCACGCCCCTGGCATCTTCGGTCAGCGCCGTGTTTTGCAAGCTCACAGCTTTGTGCTCATGCTTTTGCTCGGCGGCGGCCAAATCCCCCAACAGCTTGCGCACGGCCACATCTTGGCTACGCTGTGCTGCCAGCAGGTAAAAACGGCTGGCCTGTCCTTCCATATCCTCGGCCAAACGCCACAATTTCTGCACATTCAGCGGCTGCACCAGCCACACGGGGTCAATTTTCCGAAACCCCTTCACATCCGCGCGGCGTACCAACGGTATGTGTGCTCCAAACTTTTTCTGGAATAAATCCAATAATGCCCGCCGGTGGCCATCTTCTTCCGCAGCCATTTGGTCAAAAATAGCCGCAGTCGCCGCAAACTCACCGCGCAATTGCTCGGCAATGTCGCGGTAAATCCGGCCATCTTCCTCTTCAGCCCCAATCGCAAGGGCCAGAACTTCCTTCTCGCTCAAACTTTCAAACGCACGTAATTCACAGCTACCGAACATAACGGGGCTTCCTTTGGTTTTCTTTTTAGAAATCTGGGGCTATAGTGCCCGCATGAACGAAACTGCACAACTCCTTAAAGGTAAAACCGGCCTCATCATGGGTGTGGCCAACGATTGGTCCATCGCCTGGGGCATCGCCGAAGCCGCGCAAGCTGCCGGCGCCAAGCTCATCTTCACCTACCCGAATGCGGCAGTGGAAAAACGCGTCCGCGCCCTCGCCGAAAAACTCGGCGGCATTCCGGTCTACCCGTGCGATGTCCAAGCCGATAGCCAACTTATCACCCTCAACCACGTATTAGAGGCCGACGGCCACCAGCTCGACTTCGTCGTCCACGCCATCGCCTTCGCCAATAAAGAGGAACTCAAAGGCGGAATCTCGCAAACCTCCCGAGAAGGCTTCAACCTCGCGCTGGATGTCTCCTGCTACTCGCTCATCGCCGTGATGAAGTACCTCAAGCCGCGCCTCACCGCCAACGCCTCGGTGCTCACGCTCACCTACGAAGGCAGCATCAAGGTCGTCCCCAACTACAACGTAATGGGCGTCGCCAAAGCGGCTCTGGAATCCGCCGTGCGCTACCTCGCGGCCGAGTTCGGCCCGCAAGGTATTCGCGTTAACGCCATCTCCGCAGGCCCCATCAACACCATGGCCGCGCGCGGCATTTCCGACTTCGGTAACATGCTGAAGCACCACGAAGCCACCGCACCCATGCGCCGCTTAACATCTAAGGAAGACGTCGCGGGCGCCGCCCTCTACCTGCTCTCCAGCTTGGGCAGCGGCACCACCGGAGAAGTCCTGAACGTCGACACCGGCGCGCACATCCTCGGCCCCACCCCCGCCGGAATGTAGACCATCCCACTAAAAAGGCGCAACCCAGCGCCTTTTTTAATTTGGAATTAAAGTATATCCAGAAGGCCTTTTTCCTCGTTCTTATAGGCACCCTTCGCCTGCTCAGCCTGTATCGCTTGCTTCATCTTTTCAATCATCTGCTCGGCGTTTACCACACCCTCTTCGCCATCCTTAACGCCCATGGCTTCTTTAATGCGCTTCTCAACCTCATCGTTAATCGCCTTTTCCACGGCACCGCGCTGTTCTACCGGCATGGCCGCAAGCTCTTCTTCGCTCACACCCATTTCCTCCATCACATCTTCCCGCAATTCCTTCATCATCCACTTCCAGTAGCCTTCAATGCCACCGGCCGTCATCTCACGCAGGGCTTCCAGCGCATCCTTGGCACCCGCATCCATATTATTATCTGCATAAGTGGTCTCAGTGTCTTGGGTCTTTGCCGTATCCAAAGTGGCAATGGCAAAGCCATCCGTGGCAGCCGCGTCTTTCTTATCTTTAAAAACCGTATCTAGGGCCGTACCAAGCGCACCACCCAGCAAACCAACCGCCAAACCTTGCAACATAACTGCCACCTTTCGTTATGCCTTTACTATGCAAGCTTTATACCAAAATACGCCACAAAAACAATAAACCGGCACGTAGTGCCGTTGCCCTGCTTACGGAGCTACAAACGGTGGCACAGTGCTTTTTCGAGTGGCGCGGTGTACAAAAACGGAAGGTACATAAGCCAATCGATAAAGTACTGTGGCGCCGTTTTAGCCCGTACCTCTCTACGAAGCTCGATTTCGTTTCATCCATTTGGATCTAACAAACCCCGCCACCATCATCGTATCCATCAACCCGGCCGCAGGCGGACGCAGCGTAAACTTGCCATGCCACCAACGCACACGGCCCTGCTTGATCATCGAGGTATAATAATCCTTCAACTTACGCGGCAAAGCCTTCTCATCGCCCCACAAATAGACCGGTTTACCGGCACTGGCGGCCTCACTCACCATGCTCACGCTGTCGGCGGTCACAACAACGGCATCGGCCAAAGCCAAATAGGCTAAATACGGGTTATCCCGCCCCCCTTCTTCGGGAGACCACATGAAGTGCTCTATCCCACTGGTCTTGAGGGTACTTTCCAGCGCTTCGGTAACATCCTTACCCGTGCGGCGGCTTGTGGTCAGCAATATCCCTGCACCACTCTCTTTAAGCACGCTACTCAATTCCCTCACCAACGCACGCGCATCTTCCACACCAAACCGAGACCGCTTGCTAGTCCCCCCCACCAACACCGCAATCTTCGTCCCGCGCACATGGCTCAGCCGCTTGCGCCAACGGTCGGCTTCAAGGGCCAACTTCTCGCGTGTAATGCGGTTCGGCGCCCCCAGCGTGACCACCACATTGTTCGCCGCGGGGTAGCGGTCATGCTGCTCCACCGCCACAACATCAAAATGTTTGGCGCTACCAGCAGGGCGCATCAGCACCACCGCAAACAAACGCGGATCATTCTTTTTCAGCGCACTCAGCACGCGACTAATCTGGTAACCGGCGGTAATAACAACATCATAATCGCGCACGTCACGCACTAAACGGTCATAATCCTCATACAGCCAGCTCACCGGCAACAAGCGCAAAAGTTTACTGGAGTATTTGGGCGTCAGCGTCACAACCTCAGGGTCTTTAATCCCCAGCATCTCCGCCACACCCAAACTACGGTTTTGCGCACCTGTTCGGCCGTCCGAGAGAATCAGCACCCGTGCCTTGGCAATATCCTGAATATCCTGCACATCCATTTCGCCGTCGCGCCGTAATGCCATCATAACCCAGCCACCTTTTTCTTATGATTCATGCCCATATTTCTACGGGAGTTCTGAATTCTTATTTATCGCGCGTCACACAATAGCGGGCAATCAGGCGCAACAGTTCGGCTTCCGGCCCAAAGTCCTGAATTTCCGCCAGCGCGCGCTCACATTCTTCCACCGCACGTTTTTGGGCGCCTTCCAAACCAAGCAAGCTCACAAACGTGGTCTTCCCCGCCTTGGCGTCCTTACCCGGCGTTTTCCCTAGTACTTCGGCAGTACCTACCACATCCAACACGTCATCATAAACTTGGAAGGCGCGGCCAATCGCATCGCCAAAGCGCACCATACGCAAGCGCAGGTCGTGGTTGGGCTCATGCGCGGCGGCGGCCAATACAACACCTGCTTCGCAGCACGCGGTAATGTTCATACCGGTCTTCAAATAGTTCATGCGCGCAAGGTCATCCACACGCAAATTCGTGGGCTTATCCCACTCCCATTGCATGTCGACCATCTGCCCCAGCACCATGCCAATGGCACCGCTGCTCCGCGCAAATAACCTTATAATTTCAAGTCTTACCAAAGGATCTTTATGTACTCTCTCACACGTCAACAGCTCATACGCACCGGTCTGCAAACCATCGCTGGCCAAAATGGCGGTGGCTTCATCATACTGCTTATGCGCGGTGGGGCGGCCACGGCGTAAGTCGTCATTGTCCAAACTCGGCAGGTCATCCTGCATCAGGCTGTAAGTATGGATCATCTCCATCGCACTCCCCACCCAATAAGCGCCCTCACCCTCATAACGCCCTAAACGGGAGGCCGCCAGCACCAGCGCCGGACGCAACCGCTTGCCACCGGCAAATGTACTGTAACGCATACACTCCAGCACACGGTCGCCATGCTGGCTCTGTAGCGTGGGCAACCAGCTATCAAGGCATTGTTCAACCTTGCCGGAAATCGCCTTCAGCTCGTTTTGAAAAAACGACTGCTCCGTTTCATTCAGCATTAAATGGCGATTCATGGTTATTCCCCTACGTTAAAGGGCACCGTGTCGCCCTGCGCATTCATAACCTTTTCCACCTTCATCTCGGCTTGGGCCAATTGCTCCTTGCACACGGCCACCAGCTTCATGCCTTGCTCAAAGGCCTTAAGGGCTTCGTCCAGCGGCACATCACCCTGCTCCATACGGGTCACCAGCTTTTCCAGATCGGCCATATGCTGTTCAAACGTCTGCGTTTTCTCGCTCATCATCTTACCCTATCGTTTCGCAAGCTTAGTATAGTAGGCCAGATACTGCCCCACAATCACATCTTCACTGTAAAGGCGTTGGAACTTGGCCAAAGCGCCATTCATCACATTCGTCTGCAAACTTTTATCCTGCGCAAGCCTCAGCATGGCTTCCCGCAACGCATCCGCATCCTCAACCGGCACTTTCAAGCCGGTCGCTCCCTCTTCCACCAACATGGCAAGGCCACCGGTATCCGCCACAATAACGGGAATTTCATGAATCCACCCATCCAAACACGTGTTGCCCAAAGGCTCATGGCGGCTCGGCGCCAACCAAAGGTCAGAGGCCGCAGCAAACGGGCTTACATTGTCCTGCCAACCTGCAAAAACCACACGGTCGCTAATCCGCAAACTAGCCGCAAGCTCGGTTAATTCCGCATGCAGCGGTCCCTCACCCACCAGCAACAGCTTGAAGTTCTCCGGCAACCCCGCCACCGCCTTCATGGCAAGGTCAATCCCCTTCACCTTATGCAAGCGGCCGGACATAATAGCCACCACATCGTCCTCCGCAAAACCAAGCTCGCGTCGTTTGGCGGCACGGGCATTCCGCCAGCCTTCAGCAGGTGCCGGAATAAAATTCGAAATCATCGCCAAAGCCTCAGCTGGCCATCCGCCCTTACGGCAATGCTCGCACAGCTCTTCGGTATTACACACAAGGTGCTTCACCTTGCCTTTGTAATATTTCAGATCATAAAAGCCACCCAACCGGCCCACCGTCGCCCAAGGGCCTTTCGGCACAAAACGCGTCGCGCGGTTCATCCAGCTCATCACCACATCGGGCTGAAAGTCCTGCGCAATCCGCCGAACCTTACCTTTGGTGCTCCAGTCAAAAAAGCCGCCATACGGCACCGTTTTATGCGGCACTCCCGCGTCGCGCAAAACGCCTTCCATCCAGCTTTTTTCCCGCACAACAACCAACACATCCACCTTCGGGTGCTTACTCAAAGCCACGAAAAACCGATACGCAAACATCTCGGCGCCGCCAGGTTTGGCGGCGCCGATCATCTGCATCACCTTCAGCATCTTAGCGTCCGTGTGCGGCAGGTTTTACAACAACCGAGGCACGGCGGCGCTTTTTCAACTCGCTGCCACCCCAGCCGGCACGCCAGCCGAGCATGGTGGAAACAATCAAGAAGGTCAGCCACCAGCCATTAAACATACTGGTATTGGCAAGTCCCGTAATCACGTACGCCACCAAGCTTGCAAGCGCGGCAACACCATACAGGTTGCCCTTGGCATAGCCGTAAAAGCGTACCAACACCAAACCGATCAACGTCAGGTAAGCGGCCGTGCCCAACAAACCGCCTTCTACCAAAATCTGCAGCAGCCAGTTGTGCGGGTGCAGGTCAATCACGCCGGGCATGTTGCGGTAGTTCATAACGCCCGCGCCAAACAAGGGGTTTTGTAAAAAGGCATTCCACGCCATACCCCACACTTCGCCACGGCCACTCAACATACCGCGCTGAGAGGTTTCCAGCTCACCGATAATCGAAATCCGTGCCGCCACAAATTCCCAACCAGCCGCCAGAATATACATACCCAACCCAACCAGCACCACACCAATCCCCGCCAGCCAGTGCTTCTTATGAATCACCAAACCGTGGTAACGGCTCGCCATCAGCAAGAAAATAAAGGTACCGGCAAACAAACCAATCCAGCCGGAACGCCCGCCGCAGGCAATCGCAACCACAAAGCCAAAAGCAGCCGCAATCGGGGCAATCCGCACAGCAAATGGCTCACCCTCGCGGCTCTTCACTGTCAAACGGGCCCACACGAATGGCAGTATCACCGCCAGCGCTCCACTGAAGAAGTTAAGCCGATACGGCGTCAGCGCCTTGTCGGCACCATGCAGCGCACCGCTCAGGCGCGGGTCATGCGCCAGCGCATCCAGCAGCGCAAGGCCGCACGCCGCCATGGTGGCAATGGCCAATACTTTTAAGAGAAGCTCAAGGTGACGCCCGGGCATCTCACGCAACGTAATAAACAGGCTCGCCGCACCAAGGCAGAACAAAATCACCTGCCCCCACTGCTCAAGGGCATACAGGGGGTTGGGCCCCAACGCCACACCAGGCATCAGCGCAGCCAATAAACCGACAATCGCCAGTGTTGTACGACTGTTCAGCAGCAGCTTCACCGTCGCACGAAGGCTTTCGTCCTTGGTCGCCATCAGGCCCGTAATAATACCCAGCACTAGCAGCCCGAACATCAGGCCCTTGCCCAGCAACATGGCCGGCAGCGAAAGCCCGATAAGAACAGCGCTAGCACGCCATAAAATGTGTTTATCTTCTTGCAACATGGCGGCACTTTAACCCAAGGGCAACGCACAGCACCAGCCCAAACATCGGCTTAACGCCCAAAAAAGCGGCCTTGACATACATTGCCCCTCTCCCGCACAATTGGCTTATGAATCAACACATCGCCCACATCTTTATCACTGGCGGCCTTGGTGGCGGGCGCTAGCCCGTCTTTGTGTATTCCCATTCTCTACTAAATCCATTAAGAAACCACCTGTTAAGGAAAGCTATTTTCATGCCCGCAAAAGATATGTCCGAACTCGTAAGCCTGTGCCAGCGCCGCGGCTTCATTTTCCAATCCGCCGATATTTATGGCGGCATGAAAGGCCTGTACGACTTCGGCCCACTGGGCGTTGAGCTGAAGAACAACATCAAGCGCAGTTGGTGGAGCAATATGGTCTACGAGCGCGACGACGTCGAAGGCATCGACTCTGCCATCATCGGC
The DNA here is from genome assembly GCA_027485835.1 of Alphaproteobacteria bacterium. Classification (GTDB taxonomy): domain Bacteria; phylum Pseudomonadota; class Alphaproteobacteria; order UBA2136; family UBA6156; genus UBA6156. The sequence continues at coordinate 47,577 of JAIXQG010000001.1, read as the reverse complement.
CCGTCCATCACGTTCGAGCAATCCGGCCACGCCGCCACCTTCAATGACCCCCTCACCGAATGCCGCGAGTGCAAATCGCGCATGCGGACGGATAAGATGGCCGACCCCACCAAGTGCGAAACCTGCGGCAGCAAAAACCTGATGGAACCGCGCGCGTTCAACATGATGTTCAAAACGCAATACGGCCCGACCGAAGACAGCGGCTCCGTCGCCTACCTCCGGCCCGAAACCGCTCAGCACATCTTCATGAACTTCAAAAACGTGCTGGATACCACCTCGCGCAAGCTACCCTTCGGTATCGCACAAATCGGTAAGGCCTTCCGGAATGAGATCATCGCGCGCAACTTCGTCTTCCGCGTACGGGAGTTCGAGCAAATGGAACTCGAATTCTTCGTCCAACCCGGCGAAGACGAAAAGTGGCACGAATACTGGCTGGAAACCCGCCTCAAGTGGTGGGAGTCCGTCGGTGTCCCGCGCGAGAAAATCAAAGTCGTGGACGTCGCCAAAGACGACCTCGCCCACTATAGCAAGCGCACCTTCGACCTCGAATATGAATACCCCCACGGCCACGACGAAGTGGAAGGCATCGCCAACCGCACGGACTACGACCTCGGTAACCACACTAAAAACCAGAGCGAGCTGAACCTCACCGCCCACGTCCACGAAAACACCAAATCCAACGCGCGGTTAGCGGTACAAGACCTCGAAGCGAAAAAGTGGGTCGTCCCCTACGTGATCGAACCCTCCGCCGGTCTCGAACGCGCCTTCTTGGCCATCCTCAACGAGGCCTACACCGAAGAAACCCTACCCGCCAAAGAGGGCAAAGACGCCGAAACCCGCCTCGTCCTCAAGTTCAAACCGCATCTGGCCCCCATCAAAGCCGCGGTCATTCCGCTGGCCAAAAACAAGCCGGAGCTGGTCAATTTGGCCAAGGGCATCAAGGCCGACCTCCAAAAGCTGGGCTTGGGCCGGATCATCTTCGAAGACACCGGTAACGTCGGTAAGGCCTACCGCAAGCACGACGAAATCGGCACCCCGCTATGCGTCACGGTGGACTTCGACTCTCTCGAAGACAACGCCGTCACCGTCCGCAACCGCGACACCATGGAGCAGCAACGCATCCAAATCGCCGACCTTTCCGCCTACCTGCGCAAGTTCTACACCCTGTAGTATCCGCGCAACCCCAAAAGCCCGCCCCACGGCGGGCTTTTGCTATACTACTCTCAACCCGCCTAAAAAAATTAGCACCCACATCTCAAAAATCCCTTGCCAACCAATCGCCTACTTCGCATCATACCAAAGTTGCCACTGGCACCGGAGGATTCAAAAAATCAGCCGATGTCCGGCTGTCCTTTTCCTCCCGAGTCTCTCGGCAAATTTTCCAAAACGGCAAAAACGAAAGGGAACAGTCATGCATACGCATTGCAATTTCTCTCCCGGCGCAGCAGCATCCGCAAAGCGCGCCGGCCATTCGAACAACGTCGCCGTCGGTCACCGCCATCGCCCGGACAACCCCGCAGCAGCATTCGCAGCTTCGTCGGCCGACCTGGGCGCCTGATCTCGAGCGTTCGAGAATCAAGGGCAGAAATATTTTATCGTAACAAGGCCATCCGGCCCGCCAGTCCCTCGGGGCTGGCGTTTTTTTATCCTTCTAAAAAGCCAAAAGCCGCAGGATAACTCCTGCGGCTTTCGCTAAACGATAAGGCTTAGTCGTTGTCCGGCACCGCCAGAGACTTCGCCAAAGTGACAAGGTTCTGCCGCACCGTCTGGTCGGCAATCCGGGGGAAAGCCTTCGCCATAGCCACTCCTTCGGGGGTATCCAGAATAGCTAGGTGCTGGGCATCTAGGCATTCGGCATCGTCGTCAGCCCCTTCATAAAAGTAACCAACGGTAACCCCAAGCGCCTTTGCCACCATGTAAAGGCGGCCAGCACCAATACGGTCGGTGCCCTTCTCGTATTTCTGAACAAGCTGTCCAGAAATACCAAGCAGTTCGCCGAGCCTTTGCTGGCTCATGGCCAGCAAAACGCGGCGCAACTTGATGCGATCCCCCACATAACCATCAACGGCTGTGTGAGTCTTGAACCTCGGCTTGGGCTTGGGCTTGGATTTGGAACGAGTCGCTCGCTCCTCCTCCATTCCCGCAGCCTGAATGAGCTTGAATGGCTTCTGCCTATTTGAAACAGGCTCCGCGCGCTGAACTTCTAAGTTATTTACGATTTTATTCATCGTATTCCCCTTTTGCGCACACCCCGATGGGAGGACGTTTTCATTAAGAAACGGGACATGCGTACTAATGAATTAGATTCCAAAATAAATCTTGCAACCCCCTTGCAAAAGAAATGTACACAACCTACCATCATCAGTACCGAGGCTTCGCTGGGTGCAAACTACAGGGGGCCGACTTATCCGCTCCCATTTACCCACGACATTCCTCGGCTTTCCCGAAACAAACTTCGAAAGGTTTTCGAAATGACACGCCATTCGCATTCGCCTCCGGCAATCATGATTTCGGAAAAACTGGCCATGGGTGCCGACCATATTTCGTGCTGCAATCACTCGATCGGCGACGCTGCCGGCCACCGCGGCCGCGATGTCGACCGCCAGGGCGGCTTGACCGAATAGCTCCTGTCGATCGACGGCATCTGCCGGGCGCCCCACCACAGGGCTCGCGCAGTTCACAATTCTCGTACTCCAACCCCCTTCCATGGTTCGCCATGGAAGGAATTTTTTTGGAACCACCCTCCTCCACACCCATTCTCCTTCAAAGGAGAACAACCATGCCGCAAACACCCGCCCAACAGCACAAAATCGAAAAAGTCATTAACAACTTCAAGGAAGGTGATCTCAAAACCAGCCACGACCGCAAGGTCACCAACCGCAAGCAGGCCATCGCCATCGCCCTGTCCGAGGCCGACGCCAGCCAACCGCCGGAACAACGCGCCTCCCAAAAGGAAAAAAACAAAAGCGCGCCCACCATCGTCACCGGCAACAAAAAAACCCGCAGTAAATCGTAAAAAAAACGGCCAAAGCCGTTTTTTTTTTACTTGGCAGCTCCCAGCCGCGCCACCCAATCATGTGCCCCCGTCTGCACATCCACCACTTTCAAATCCTTATCCAGCACATAGGTCACCGGCACGGCCGCCGCCCCCAGCTTCTCGCGGGTCACGGTGCCGTTGGCGTCGTACCAGATGCGCACGCCAGCCCCCCACTCCTGCTTTTTCAAAAACTCCTTCACGGTCTCCACATTGCCATCGGTCGCAATCGCCACAACCGTGTACTGGCCTTGCTTGCCAAGGGCATCCAGCGTCGGCATTTCCTTCAAACACGGCGGGCACCACGTCGCCCACACGTTCAGTACAACGGGCTTGCCCTCTACCAGAACATCCTTCAGCGGCTGCACACCCCCATCCAGGGTCTGCACTTCAAGGGCGCTCACATCCTGCCCTACCCACTTCTCAAATCCTTTGGAAACCTTGCTCGTCTCCCCCTCCCCGCACGCGGCAAGCAGCAGACCCAGCGCGAAAACAACCCCGCGCAGCATTAGCCGTAAACCGCAGGGTTGTTAGCAGTAGGAGACTGAGTCGCCTCAACCCCACCCTTCAAACAGGCCGTCGCAAACAAACGCCATTTCTGGCTAGCCGAAATCTGCGGCAACGCAAAGCTGTAGCACACCGCCGTCGCCACCATCAGGCCATAAAACATCTCTGTCGCCTGCTCGGGGGTGACAGAGCGCTCCAGCACCCCCTGCGCTTCCCCGAATTTCAAAAGCTGTACCACCTGCGCACGCACCTTGGCGTTCAGCAGCTTTAGGCGCTCGGCCAACGGCTCACTTTCGGTGCTGCCTCCGCCCAGCATCATCCGCGCAAGGCCGGGGTGACCCTCTAAAAACGCCATATGCTGTTCAAACACCAATTCCAAACGCTTGGGGGTGTGCTCGGTCTGCTTGGCAGCGGCGTTCAGCGGCCCCAGCAGGTTACTCTCCATATAACCGGCAATGGCTTCAAAAATCTCGTCTTTGCTTTTGTAGTGGCGGTAAATCGCGCCATCGGTCACGTGAATTTCCGTCGCAATGCGCTGTACGGTCAACTTGTTGGAAGGGTTCTCCAGCAACGTGGCTACAGCCTTCAAAATCCGCAGTTGTCCGGCAGTCAGTTCCGAGGTCGAGCGACTCATAATTCAGAAAATCCTTATATTCTTATCCAGTAAACATACGCTTACCGCAAAACCCGCGCCCACACAAGCATCCCGCAACCAACTTGACCAAACCTTAATCGTATGCAATTTATCTCATTGGAATTCATGCCGCACCGAAACCGCTTCCAACGAAAGGAGCACATCATGCCCACCGACCGCAATGCCGACGGCACTCCCGAAACTCCCGACAATTTCCCGCCGCACCACATTTTCGTCGGCGTGTTCTTCACCACCATCGACAGTGGCAAGCACGCCGACTACATTGTCACCAACGTCGACAGTGACAAACGCCTGTTCTGGGCTATCAACCTCGAAACCATGCAACCCTATGACACCTGGGTACCGATCGACATCAAGCTCGACGAGCTTCCCGCCTACCGGTTCCGCAAGAACGCCCGCCTCATCTCTCATGGGGCCGGAATCACCAGAATCGAACGGACGCTGGCCGAAGCCCGTAACCGCAACGCTGGCCTCTGGCACATGATGCTCGAAACCTTCAAGATCTGGCGGGCCCAGCGCCTCGCCCACAGGGCAATCCTCAAGCGCTATCAGGAAGGCCCTCTCAAGGCACTGGCAGCCCGCAGCCACCGATAACCCTCGCGGCGCTTCTCACCATAATACCGAAAATTAGGCAAAAAACCTGAGCAAAAGGCCCCCATCACGGGGGCCTTTCTGTTGCTTATATAGCCTTGTCTTTTTTCATAATAAAGTACTGCTGCGCCACGCTCAGCACGTTGTTCACCAACCAGTACAACACCAATCCGGCGGGGAACCACAGGAACATCACGGTCATAAACGCGGGCATCCACTTGAACATCATCGCCTGCGTCGGGTCGGTCGGTGCGGGGTTCAGCTTGAACTGGACCCACATGCTAATACCCATCAGCACCGGCAGCACATACAACGGGTCATACACGCTCATGTCGGTAATCCACAGGCCCAGCGGCGCGTGGCGGAACTCAAACATTACCAGCACCACCTTATACATGGCAAAGAAGATCGGGATCTGAATCAGCATCGGCCAGCACCCGCCCATCGGGTTCACTTTTTCGCGCTTGTAAAGGGCCATCATTTCGGTCGCCAGCGCCTGCTGGTTGTCCTTGTGCTTGGCTTTCAGCTCTTCCATTTTAGGCTGAAGACGACGCATTTTCGCCATCGCATGGTAACTTTTGTTCGCCAGCGGGAAGGTCACCAGCTTGAGTAAAATAGTCAAACCAATCACGGCAATACCCCAGTTGCCAACATAACCATGGATCCATGCCAGCACATGGTACAGCCCCTTCACCATCGGGCCAAACCAACCCCAGCTAATGGCACGGTCAAGCTCATGCCCGGCCGCTTGCAGCTGGCCGTAATGCTTGGGGCCTACGTAAAGCTGGTAGCTTACGCTCTTGGTCTCGTTCGGGCCAACCACTACGTTCGGCCAGCTCACACTGGCGGTATAAACGTCTTGTGCCGTTCCGCCCACGTTCAGCTCTTTAAAGCGGAACTGGCGTTGGCTATCCACCGGCACGTTATCCACGGTACCGGGCAGAATGGCGGTCATAAAGTACTGGCTGGTAATGCCCCACCAACCGCCTTGCCCCTCAACAACGTCGCTCTTACCTTCGTCTTTCAGGTCGGCATACTTGGTTTCGTATTGCAGAAAACCGTCCTCAGGCTTCTCCACCACACCCATCGGGCCAAAGTAGTTCACCCAGTTGCTAGTCTCATTCGGCCAGTAACCGTCGGCACGGTGTACCTGTACATAGGGGGTCAGGCTCACCGGCAGGGTCGCGCCGTTATACACACGCTCCACTACATTCATCACGTAGCTATCGGGGTTCATGCTCACTTCACGCTGGAACACCTGCCCGCTGGCATTGCGCCAAATCATAACCACCGGCTTACCGGCGGCACTGTCGCCTTCCACCTGCCACACGGCGTTTTCACCGGGGCCTTCAATGCCCGCACCGGCCCAACCCGCCGCCACATACTCAGCATACTGGCCGGTCGGCTTCAGGAAGGTAAAACCATCCGGATCATCAATCTCACCCTTATAATTCTTCAGGGTCAGCATGTCCAAACGGGCACCTTGGGTGTTAATGCTCGCATCCACGCGCTCATTCCCCACCGCCACACGCACGGCCTGAACAGGTGCCACAGCCTCAGGCTGAGTCCCCGAAACACCCGCGACAACCGTTGTGGCTCCCTGAGCTTGCGCAACAGTTGCAACCTTTTCAACCGCAGGTGTGTTGGCACCGGCCAGAGACGTCCCGAAAAAGCGCATGGCAGCCCAATCGCTTACCAGCAGAATCGCCGCGCTAGCAACCAGCGCCCACATCATGCGTTTATTCATGCCGTTATCATCTTTACGCGCCATGGAAACATCTCCTCAAAACTAGATAGCAGGGCTTATACCATAAAACGCGGTAACCACCACCAAAACCCGACCACAAAAGCGTCATTTACGCCCGCAGCATTGGCAACTGTCATTATCCGGCACAGGCGGCACGGGGTCATACCCATGCCCGCCCAAAGGCCCGCAACGCGCCACGCGCTTGGCGGCCAGCCAACCACCTTTAAATACGCCATGCACCATCACCGCCTCTTGGGCATAATGGCTGCATGTCGGCTCAAATCGGCACCTACGGCCTACAAGTGCACTTAGGGTCAACTGATACCCCCGTATCAGCCACCACACAGCCTTACGGGCCATTAAACAGGCGCGCCGCATGTAATACCCGCCTCCGCCAGCGCCTTGCGCATATCTTTCACCAGATATTTATAATCAATCTCTAAAATCGGCGCCTTGGCCACCAACACCAGCCACTTACCCTGCCCTTCGGCCTCGGGGTTCAGGCGGCACACGTCATCAAACACAGCCTTTAAACGGCGGCGCGCACGGTTGCGGGCCACGGCGTTACCCACACCTTTGGTGCTGGCGGTAAAGCCAACGCCCAAGCCGTTTTCTTCGGGAACATCCAGATACTGGACAACAAAAGACTGGGTCGAAGCTCTCCGACCCAGTTTCACTTTCAAGAAATCCGCCCTGATCATCAGGCGACGCACGCGCACCGCCATAATAACAGGTCCTAGCGCTGGTATTGAGCGAAAGGTGCGGTGCTCAGGCGCTTGCGGCCAGCAGCACGGCGGCGCTTGAGAACCTTTTGACCGTCGCTGGTCTTCATACGTGCGCGGAAGCCGCAGCTGCGCTTCTTCACAACTTTGCTCGGCTGATAAGTACGTTTCGTGGCCATGGTGGCTCCTATCCGTCGGTCTGTTACTAATTCGTTCGGCGACACTCTCCGGTTTGTCCTACATAAAGCAGGCAGAGTTGTCCCATCTCTGGGCGCGTTTGCCACATTGCAACGGGCGCGTCAACCCTAAAAGTGCGGCGGCTACTTGACGACCCCCCGCCTCCGCGCCTAGGTTGCCACCTAACAACGCCGTAACCACTTGCGCTTACATCTGTAAAAACAAGACCAAACCCGGCAGAAATGACGAAAAAGGATCCCCCATGAATCTTGCCACCCGTACCTTTATTAGCGCGGTTATCGCAGCCGACCTTCTCGCTATTGTGTATTTCGGCGGTACCTACGCCCTCACCGGCAGCATGTTGCCCCACCACGAGGAAACCAAGATCATCGTCGCCGGCGCCGAAGAAGCCTCCAGCACCGAAACCGCTTCAAAGGCTGCCGAACCCGCCTTCGACCCCGCGACCTACGTTGCCAATGTCGAAAACGGCATGAAAATCTCCGCAAAGTGCAAGGCCTGCCACACGTTCGATAACGGCGGCCCGGACCGTACCGGCCCCAACCTCTGGGGTATCGTCGGCGCGTCCGTCGGCCACCGCGAAGGCTACGCCTACTCCAGCGCCATGCTGGCCAAAAAGGCCGAATTCGGCAACTGGGACAAAGAGCACTTGAACGCGTACTTGGAAAACCCGAAGGAATACGTCCCGGGCACCAAGATGCAGTTCAACGGCATCAAAAAGCCCGCCGAACGCGCCGACCTTATCGCCTGGCTGGAAACTCTCAAGTAACCATCCGACAAATAGAAAAGGCGGCCCCACGGGCCGCCTTTCTTCGCAAAAGCTTCGTCTTCACTCAGCAGAAAGACGCTTTAAAGCTTTGAGAACATCCGGCATGAGCAGCAGTGCCATAACACCGCCAAACCCGATCGCCACTATCGTGATTACCGGAGTAGAAAACCCCGCAGGAGCAATCGCGTTCGCAAACCGCGTCTGGCTGGTAGCTACAGCAGCTAACCCTAACAACAGGACGGACACCACTTCGACGAAAATCCCCTCCCTCCAGACATCCCACCATTTGGAGAGTAATATCGATCCCCCAGCAGCGCTAAAGCACAGGGCACCTAACAATGGCACCAATTCGCTCCCCATCCAGAAAAAGCAAGCATGTAAAATTCCAAAAACCAAAAACGTCAAAGCAAGAGCAATCGGCATAACCTTCCCCTCCAATGTTCCGTTGCAGATACCCCACACCCTATCCCAAAACCAAATCCCCTACAATTCCCATCCCAGCCCCCTTCCCCTAAACTGCCCCCATGAAAAACATCGCAAAATCCTCGCACACCATTCTCTCCAACCAGTCTGGCGCCATGTTCGGTCTCGATGCCCGTATCGCGTTGGCCATTTTCGGCATCCTGTCGGTCGTAGCCGGTGTCGCCGCCATCAACGTGTTTGGTCAAGCCAGCACCACCGCCATGGTGACCGAATTCTCCAACATCAAAAAAGCCTACACCGAGTTCCACCTTGCCACCGGCGAACACACCACCCGCTTCCTCGACCTTATCGATAACGACACCGGCTTCAGCGGCTGGTCCGGCCCTTACATGGAAGGCATGCTGAGCGACAAATCACGCCAATACGGCACCTACAGTTTTGTAGAAGGCCGTCAGGATGTCGCAGGCGTACCTCCCGTCGAATGCTCCGGCGGCGGCGGTATCTGCGCCACATGGCTCAAGCTTACCAAGGTGAAGGACAGCGTTGCCGCCGAAGTCGACAAAACCCTCGACAGCACCAGTACCGCCAACAGCGGCGTCTTCCGTATCGAGTTCGTGCCCGGCCCGACCGACGACGTCTACTACCTCGTTGCCGCCAAAGGCTCGGGCGGATCCGACTCCACCGCCACCCAGCAGTAAGCCTGCCAAGGCCTCTCGCGTACACGTACGTACGCATACGTATAGGCACCCGCACGCGGGTGCCTACGCGCAGGTAAACCCTGTTGACACCGCACAAAATATGCATCACCACCTAAGGCCATGAGTGCTGTCGTTATCGTAGAGTCCCCCGCAAAAGCCAAAACCATCGAAGGGTATTTGGGCAAAGGTTATAAGGTCTTGGCCTCCTACGGTCACGTCCGCGACCTCCCAAGCAAGGAAAAAGCGGTTGAGCCGGATAACGACTTCATGATGCACTACAAGGTGAGCGACGCTGCCAGCGAAAAAACGCTGAAAGGCATCATGCAAGCCCTGAAAGAAGCCGACACCCTCTACCTCGCAACCGACTTGGACCGCGAAGGGGAAGCCATCTCGTGGCACGTCTGGGAAGAAATCAAGCGCCGCGACGCCAAAATGGCCGCCCGCCTGCACGTTCACCGTATCGAATTTACCGAAATTACCAAATCCGCTCTCCAGCACGCCATCGCCCACCCGCGTGCCCTGGCGCTGAATCTCATCAACGCCCAACAGGCCCGCCGCGCGCTCGACTACTTGGTCGGCTTCACCCTCAGCCCCGTGCTCTGGCGCAAGGTTAAAGGCGGCCTCTCCGCGGGCCGCGTACAGTCCGTGGCATTGCGCCTGATTGCCGAACGCGAAGACGCTATCGAAGCCTTTAAAGCGGAAGAATACTGGACCATCCACGGTCAGTTTAGCACCGCCCAAGGCAAAGCACTGCCCAGCAACCTCGCGGTGTTCAAAGGCGACAAGGTCGAGAAATTCAGCTTCGTCAACGAAGCCCAAGCCACCTCCGCGCAAACCCACCTTCAACCGCTGAGCTACAAGGTGTCCGCGCTGGAAAAGGCCGATAAGCGCCGCTTCCCCTCGCCCCCCTTCATCACCAGCACGCTGCAACAAGAGGCCGCCCGTAAACTCGGCTTCGCCGCCCGCCGCACCATGCAAACCGCGCAACGTCTCTATGAAGCCGGTCACATCACCTATATGCGTACCGACAGCGTGAATCTGGCGAACGAAGCCGTCGCCAGCATCCGCGACCTCATTCACAGCAAATACGGCGCCAACTATCTACCAACTGCACCCAACACCTACAAATCCAAGTCCAAAAACGCGCAAGAGGCCCACGAAGCCATCCGCCCCACCACCCCGGCCAACCTACCGGGCAAACTGCACTTGGAAGACGACCAGGCCCGCCTCTACAACCTCATCTGGCAACGCACCGTGGCCTGCCAAATGTCGCCCGCGCGTCTCGAGCAAACCACCATTACCATCACCGACGACAGCCAGAAGAACACCTTCCGCGCCACGGGTAGCGTCATCATCTTCCCAGGTTTCCTCAGCGTGTATCAAGAGGGCAAGGACGACAACGCCGGCGACGACGATGAGGCCATCCTCCCGCAAGTGAACGAAGGCGACGTCCTCACCACCCGCAGTATCGATACCGAGCAGCACTTCACCCAACCGCCGCCCCGCTTTACCGAAGCGACACTGGTCAAGGCGCTGGAAGAATACGGCATCGGCCGCCCCTCCACCTACGCCAGCATCATCAGCACGCTGCAAGACCGCGGCTACGTGAAGCTCGAGCAAAAACGCTTCTTCCCGGAAGACGTGGGCCGCGTGGTCAACAAGTTCCTCACCATGCACTTCGAGAAATACGTGGATTACAACTTTACAGCAGGCATGGAAGACGAGCTCGACGCCGTCGCCCGTGGCGAGACCGAATGGAAACCCATGCTCCGCAACTTCTGGGGCCCGTTCAAGTCGCTGACCGAAGAGAAAACCGAATCGGTCAAACGCTCCGACGTCACCACCGAGTCCACCGGCGAAACCTGTCCCCAATGCAACAAGCACGAGCTTGTCTTCCGCTTGGGCCGCTACGGCAAATTCAAGGCTTGCTCGGGCTATCCGGAATGTAACTACATCGAGAAGAACGAATCCGCCGCTCCCGCCGCGGGCACCGACACCGGCATCCCCTGCCCGGTCTGCGGCACCAAGGAAGGTGGCACACTGCTCAAACGCACCTCGCGCATGGGCAAAACCTTCTACGGCTGCTCGCGCTACCCGCAATGCAATGGCGCGATGTGGGACGAACCGGTGCAACAAGCCTGCCCCACCTGCCACTGGCCCCTAGTCGGCAAAAAAGTCAGCAAAAAGTACGGCGAATGGCACCGCTGCCCGCAACCCACCTGCGACTGGAACGACAACCAGGAAGCCGCCGACGCCACAGCCGCCTTCCGCGCCCGCTTCACCAAGGGGAAAGACGCCGCTGCCGCCAAAAAGGCCTCGGCCAAAACCAACAAAGCCAAAGCCGCCCCCAAGGCCGCCAAGGCACCCGTAAAAAAAGCTGCCACCAAAGCTACGGCCACAAAAAAAGCCGCCCCTAAAAAGGCGGCCGCCAAAAAGGCAACGTAAACAAACGCTCTAAAAAAGGGTTCGGGGGGCTATGCGCCCCCCTTCTCCTTTTCCACTTTCAGTTTGGCTTTGGTGGCCTTGTACTCTTCGTACAAAGCCACTTGCCAGCTTGGCATCTGGTTTTTCAGGCCAAGGCCCTTCAAAACCGTCAGCAGCTGGCGCGGAGAGATTCCGGCACCCGACAACGTCTCCTTCCAGAGGAGAATTGACGTCGCGAACTTGCGCGGAGGCCGCCCTGTATGCAGCGGAGGAGAAATCTCCATCTGCAAAACGTAGCTCGGGAGCGAAATCCGCACCCCTTGCTCAGTCACCTTCTGGGTTCCGTCTGTTTCGATGGCCTCCATATAGGGGCGACCATCATACGAGGTACCAGACATCAGCCCGATCGTCACCTCGGTGAGCCGTGGCTCATGGAATATCACCTTTTCCGCATCGATGCCCGCCATCCGGCAAACATAGATGTAAGGGTCAGTCTCCTCCCAAGGCAGCACAACCTTGCCGCCTTGTTTCATCGAATGGTAGGCCGAGACCCCCTCAGGAACGACAACTTCCCATTGCAAATTCCCCCGCTGGGAAATCCGCTGGAGAGTCCACTTACTCCCTTTTAGCACAAGAACATACCGCCCGACCATCGTCGGGGCTGTATAATCCCCACCATTCTTCCAGTGAGTCCAGGTTTGGGTGGGATAATCCCACCGCTCAACCTTGGCGCCCACTTTACGTAGTACAAATTGCATGTCGGCCATAACAGCTCCCCATTTGTAAAAAAGGCCAAAGAATTAGATCCCCTATCAAATAGGCCCAAATCCGAGCTTTTCAACCCCTTCTGCGGAACATCTCTCCCCTTTAACGATTATCCCCACAACTGCAGAATTTCAGAGGAAGGATCACGACCATGCCAAACCGTAACGACGCACTCGTAAAACCCATCGACAAGGCCATTCTGCCACCCGAAACCAACCCGCTGGACGAAAGCACGCAGCTGCAAAGCAGCAACCAGAACAGTCTGGCTACGTCCGACGAAGCCGAAGAACTGACCACTCCAGAAGCCTCGCTCACCTATACGGAATTGGAATCCGACCTCGACGTGCCCGAGATAACCGAAACAGCCGACGAACGCCCTAGCCAGTCCACACTGAACGGCGCCACCTTCCACACCACCCACCGCACCACCAAAATGGGCGACGGCGACGAATCCCAAAGCTGGCAAATCCGCGAGACCCAACGCGGCACCGGCCACACCGAGCACTAAACGTTAGCCGGCAACGCCGGCCTAAGCTGGCTTCACAACCACAATCGGTTCGCCTCGGCACGCCAAACGGCGCAGCAGAGACCCATGAGAAGGCACGGCAAAACCGCGCGCCAGAAAATACGCCATCGCCGCATGGGCATCCATACTCACAAACGCGTCATCATCAGCAATGTGCGGGTATTTATCCATCAGGTCCCAGCGCGGCGTCATCGCTCGGTATTGCAAAGGCACAGTAACCTTGGCGCGCATCAAACACTCCCGATAAATCCGACCGGGCAGAGACAATAAACTGCGGAAAATCAAATTCTCACGCAACGGAATCAACGCCTTGCCAACTTTTTCAAACAGTCCCAACTCATCATAAGGCCGCTGCTGAAGCTTCTGCACGGTCCACGGGCGGCAGTTCCATGCGGGGGCTACCAGCGCCACGCCGCCGGGGCGCAATACGCGCATAATTTCCTGTAACGCCTTTTCAATTTCAGGTACGTGCTCAAGCGTGGCAAAGGTGTATAAAAAGTCCACGATGTTATCCGCCCATTCAAGCCGTGTCGCATCTCCCTGCTTATATGTGGCACTCGCCCCATGCTTGGCGTTACCTTGGCTTATAGCCGCTTCCGAATATTCCACGCCATGCCAGTTAGGGTGTATCCGCCGCAAATCCCCATGCCCCGCTCCTACTTCCAAAACAACGGCACTGTCGCCAATCTGATACTGGCGCATGCAAGCGGTGGCCATGTTCTTCAAAGCCTCAGTACGGTCATCGCCTATTCCAACCGAATAGTTGGTATGCGTGTACATATTCTCATAAAAGCGCGCCGCATCCATCTTGGTTCTTTCCTTGTTCATCAGTTACGTCACTATAAGTTCAATCATCTCAAAATCAAAAAAAGAAACCCCACCCCCCGCAAGGTAATCGACCACAAACTAACCACCTCCCCCCAACCAAAAAGCCCCCCGCAGGGGCTTTTTCGTTTCGGAACCTTCGCGGAGCTACAAACGGTCATCCCAGTGCTTTTTGACTTGGCGCGGTGTACGCGGAACATGGGGTACATAAGCCAAGTCAAAAAGTGCTGGGGGGCCGTTTTAGCCCGCGCGCTTAATCAAGCATCTATTCAGGCATTTCGTCGCCAACCAGGTCAGCACCGGCATTGAAGTCGATGTCTTCACCAGCCTCACCCATAAAGTCGTCGCCCATGTCTTCTTCCATGGCGTTCACGGTGGCGCTGTCGTCAAACACAACTTCATCGATCATCGCGGCGCTGGCGTTGCCACCTTCCATGCCGGAACCTGCAAGGCTAAGCAGCAGTTCGTCTTCCACGTTCAGGTCGGCCATACGGTTCACACCGCTCACAATGTGTTCACGCACTTGGTCAAGGTCAATGGTCTGGCCAGCCACTTCGCGCAGGGCCACAACGGGGTTCTTGTCGTTGTCGCGGTCAAGGGTGATCGGGGCACCGGCAGCAATGTCACGGGCGCGCTGGGCGGCAACAAGCACCAGCTCATAGCGGTTCGGGATTACTTCAACGCAGTCTTCAACGGTTACGCGGGCCATGGGGGCACTCCTATTTGTTACAATTCAATTAGATTCAGATAGGGGCACCCCATCCAACAAGTCAACAAAAAAGTGATTTATGCAAATAAATACAATTTAATATAGTTTTAAATTAAACTAAAATTTAAGTATTCTCGCCTACAATACGGAGACTAAACACATCCCCAAAACTGGCCTGCATATTCCGACACGCCCGCACCAAGCTCAACCCACTCCGCGGCACCACCACCAACAGCGGCATAACGTGCATCACCGCCTGCGCCAACAAGGTCGCCCCCTCCTCGCCCAACTCAGCCACGCCCAAATCCACACGCGCGGGGCCGTCCACCTCCGCAGGCACCCACACTATGTCCACCCCGGCACTCCGCAAAACCTCATCAAACTGCGGGGCAACCGGCCGCTCACGGTCAAAAATCCGCAAGCATACTAACCTATCTACCAAGCGGGAAGCCTCACGCATCGCCATTAACTCACTCGCCGTCGGAACACCGCCACAAAACACCAAGCCCCAGCTTTGGTCAGCGTCTACATCTGGCCAATTCGCCAACCGTGCCGCTAACTGCTGGCGACTTGTTACTACAACCGCCACCTCAGCCATAATTACCGACGGCCCTTAAAGATTCTCTGCGTCTCTCGCTCCGCATCGCGCTTCTTAATCGTCTCACGCTTGTCCACGGTCTTCTTGCCCTTACCCACGGCCAGCGCCACTTTCGCACGCCCCTTGGCCCAGAACATCCGCAGAGGCACCAACGCCAAACCTTCGCGCTCCAGCGCCTTCTTAATCTTCTCAAGCTCGCTTTTGTTCAGCAGAATTTTCCGCGTCCGGCGCTCTTCCTGTACCGCATAGCCACCATGGTCATAGGGCGCAATATGGCTCCCCATCAGCCAAAGCTCCCCGCGCGAAAAATTCGCATAAGCCTCATTCATATGCCCACCGCCATTGCGCAGGCTTTTCACTTCAGGGCCGGTCAGCACCAAACCGCCCTCATAAAACTCCAGCAATTCGTAATTGAACCGGGCCCGCCGGTTCTCACAAATCACGCTGTCGTTCTGCTTTTTAGCCATAATCCAAAGCTTCTACCAAAAAAACAGACGCCGGTATATACCAGCGTCTTAAAATCGCAATCCCAAGTCCAAACTAATGAAGCTTAGGCTTTGTATAGGTTTCAGCTCGGGCAATGACAGCCTCGAAGTCTTGTTGAATAAAGGCAATCCTCTGCAGATGATCCCTCAATTCCACCGACTCCGAAGTATCAATTCCGGCATCTGCAATCTTGTCCAAAAGCGCAAGAGAAGCTCCCAGAAAGTTTGTAACTTCAAGAAGCTTTGCAAGAATGGCTTCGATCGAAAGTCCCGTCTCCCGAAATTCATTCACCAAGGCATCTCCCGTCTCCCGAAGAGCCTTGGCTTCTACGAGAATATCGTTAAGCGACACCATGAGAAGTCCTCCGAATACCCTCGACAACAGGGCCAACAACAGCCTTCAACCTGTCCACATGCAGCAAGCAGCCGCGGATGTCCGGAGACGCGTCCGGGTTATACCCGGCATCCCGCATCTCCCGCTGAAGCTTTCGCTCAGACTCAATCGTGGCCTCATAGCGGCTCACAATCGAGTCTGTCATCGGCCTGCTGGAAAGCTCCAGCAAAGCCGTAGATTGAGAAGCAAGCACTCTCGCCTCCCTGTAAAAACGTTCATTCGCCATTTCACCCTCCTAGGTTTGGCAAAAACATATATACCAACCACATAAGTCCCACATCAGTTCCCCACAACCCCCAAACGCAAAAAAAGCGGCTAAAGCCGCTCTTAAATGTTTGATAATTTACTCCAAATCCTCACGGGTCAAATCGCCCATCAACACCAGGCCGGTAATCATCACCACAATGCCCATCAAAGCCACAACACCGCCGGTCATACCAAAGTCTAATGTAGTGGAGGTAAAATTACCGAGCAACAACATGCCCATAGACGTCCACAGCAAACTCTCCGGCTTTACATTCTGCCGTACGTTATTTTGTACATCGCGTAGCTTAACCAACATGTCCGTCCCTCCCTTGTTGAGGAGTTGTATACCAAACAACTTCCCTCTCTACAACCCCTGCAAGAATCATACCCCGAAAAAAGTTAACTCCCTAAACAAATCGCAAACCCAAGCAAAACCAAGCGCTTTCTTCAAACGGAGAGTCATGTCATTCCGGCGCGAAGCGACGTCGCCCCTGCGCGAGAGGCTACAAAGGTTCCATAGTGCTTTTTGACTTGGCGCCGTGTACGGGAAATGGGGTACATAAGCCAAGTCAAAAAGTGCTAGAGGGCCGTTTTAGCCCTCGCCTTTCTTCACAGAACGACTCAAGCAGCGCTTTCCAGCTCCGAGAGAATCACACCAACCCCACGCAACACATCGGCCGAAACTCTCCGGTGCCAAATCAACTCCTGCCCACGGCCTGCAGGGCGTATGCTCACAACCCCCGCCAGCTTCTGCACCAACCCCACCAAGCCTTCGGGGTTCTTAAAGCGCCCGCCTTCAAAGCCAACTACCACGCCCTTTTCGCCGACTTCCACCTTAGCAATGTTCAGCTCGGCCGCGCGGTTCTTCAAATCCACCACCGAGAGCAATGCCTGCACTTCGGCCGGCAATTCGCCAAAGCGGTCGGCCAGCTCGGTACGGAATTCCTCCATCATCTCGGCATCCTGCAAATTCGCCAAGCGGCGGTAAAGCTGCAAACGCGTCGCCACATCGCTCACATAGGCTTCGGGTATCAAATAAGAAATCCCCAGTTTCAAGCTGACCGAAGACGCCTTGAACTCCGCCTCATCCATCCGCTTCTGCATCACCGCCGCTTCCTTGCTGCGGCGCTGCTTGGTCTCCACTGCATCCTTCAGCATCTTGGCGTACAACTCAAAGCCAATGTCGCGGATATGCCCGCTCTGCTGCTTACCCAGCAGGTTGCCAAACCCGCGCAGGTCCATGTCGTAACTGGCCAGCGTAAAGCCTGCACCAAGGCCATCTAGGCGCTGCAAAATCTGCAAGCGCTTGGCACTGTCACCACTCAGCACGCCACTCTCGGGCAGAAGGAAGTACGCAAACGCCTTGGCCGTACTGCGCCCTACTCGCCCGCGTAATTGGTAAAGCTGCGCCAAGCCAAAGCGGTCAGCCCTATAAACAATCATCGTATTGGCCTTGGGCACATCCAACCCACTCTCAATAATCGTGGTCGCTAACAGAATATCAATCTTGCCCTCGTAAAACGCCTCCATCACCGGCTCCAGCGCCCCTTCGGCCATCTGGCCATGCGCCACACCAATCCGTGCCTCGGGTACCAAGTCCCGAATAGAATCCTCTAACCGCGGCAAATCCTCCACATGCGGCGCCACCACATACACCTGCCCACCGCGCACCAGCTCGCGGGTAATCGCGCCCTTCAGGGTCACATTGTCCCAACGCAATACCATGGTGGTCACGGCTTGGCGGTCCACGGGCGGCGTCGTAATCAGGCTGAGCTGACGCACACCGCCCACCGCCATCTGCAAGGTACGCGGTATCGGCGTGGCGGTCAGCGTCAACACATCCACCTCGGCCCGCAGCGTTTTCAGCTTTTCCTTATGGGCCACCCCAAAGCGCTGCTCTTCATCAATCACCACCATGCCAAGGCGCGCAAAATCCAAGTCCTTGCTCAGCAGCGCATGGGTGCCCACCACAATATCAACCGTCCCCTTGGCCAAGCCCTGCTTAGTCTCTTTGGCTTCCTTAGCAGAAACCAACCGACTCAACCGCCCCACAGTCAGCGGAAACCCCTCAAAACGCTCCCTAAAGTTCTCATAGTGCTGGCGCGCCAGCAGCGTGGTCGGGCACACAATCGCCACCTGCCGACCCGCACTGGCCATCAAAAACGCCGAGCGTAACGCCACTTCGGTTTTCCCAAAGCCCACATCCCCCACCACAAGCCGGTCCATCGGCGTACCGTTGGCAAAATCGTCTTCAATTTCGTCCATCACACGCTGCTGGTCATCGGTCAGAGGGTAGGCAAATCCGGCACAAAACTCATCATACAGCCCCGGCGTCCGCTCAATCGGCGCCCGCTGCGCGGCCTGACGCGCCGCCGCCGTCGCCAGCAACTCGCCCGCCATCGCCATTAGGTCTTCCTTAACCTTGGCCTTCCGAATCTCCCAACCACCCGTACCGAGCCGGTCTAAAACAACATTCCCCGCATCACTGCCCTTATAGCGGCTGAGCAAGTCGAGGTTTTCCACCGGTACAAACAGGCGGTCATCTCCAGCATACAACAGCTTCAAAAAGTCCTGCGTCACGCCACCCGTTTGCATGGTCAGCAGGCCGGCAAACTTCCCAATCCCATGGTTCTCATGCACCACATAATCGCCATCCTTAAGCTCGCTAAAGTGCGCAATCACCTCTTCCGCACTGCGCCGACGCTTCTTCACCTGCCCGCCCATCCGCGCACCAAACACGTCGCTATCGGCTAGCACAAATACCTTGCCAGGCCCGTCCACCCAACCCGCTGTAATCCCGCTCACGGCAGCCACCGCACTGCCTTTGACTATCCCGAATTGTTCAATACTCCGCGCGCCAACCCCGCCCTCACCTTCCAACACCCGAATGAACTGCGCCAATGCCGGAGCATTCTGCGCGGTCAGCACCATGCTCCAGCCATCGGCAATTCGGCTCGCTACATCTTTGGCGGCAGAAACCGAAGCCCCATGCCGGTTTGCCGTATGGTAACCATGGGCCCGCACACCAAGGTTCTCACCTTCACCATCATCAAAAATACCGGCTTCCACACGGGCAAAACGTCCCATAGCGCCCTGTAATTTCGCACCACTCACATACAACAATTCCGGCGGCACCGCCTTCACATTGCCCTTATCCTTCTCGGTCGCATGGCGTGCCGCATAAGCCTGACCAATCAGCTCATCCCACGCCTCAGCCTGCATATCCACATTGTCCGGCACCATCAGCACGGCTGTATCTGGCAGCACATCCAGCAACCCCACCAAAGGCTCATCATAAAACAACGGCAGATACTGCCCCGCTTCCGGCGGCAAAATTCCGTTGCTAACGGAAACATACACATCATCGTCCTGCCCATGCGGAAAATGCTCGCGGTACTTTGTGCGGAAAACCCCCATCCGGTCGTCATTCAGCACCACGTTACCGGCCACGCCAATCACCAGCTCGTCAATATCCTCAAGGCTCTTTTGAGATGCCGGATCAAACGTGCGCAAGCGCTCCACCTCATCACCAAACAGCTCCATTCGCACGGGCTCGCTGGCGGCAGGCCATACGTCAATAATCCCGCCGCGTACGGCAAAACTACCGGCTTCCTGCACCACCTCTTCGCGTTTGTAGCCAAGGTCTACCAGCTTGGCCGCCAATTCCGCAGGCTCAACTTCACCGCCCACACTCACACGCCACAAATCGCCTTCCACCGGCGCTTCCATCACGCCCAGCGCCGCCACATTGGTCACAATCACCAACGGCCCACCGGCACGCACTTTGGCCAGCGTCTCCTGCCGTTCACCACTTACCTCGGCACTGGGCCCCAAACGGTCATAGGGCTGCACATCCCAACTGGGGAAGACCGCCACCTCGCGATCCTTCACCAACGCCCGCAACCCCGCCGCAATTGCGGTCACACTCCCCGCTTCCGGTGCCACCACCACAACCACATCATGCTTGCCACTTACCAAATGCGCCACCCATGGCCAACCGGCCACAGGTAAACCGGCCACACGGGCCAGTCTCTCATTCTTCAAAGCAGCAAACAGGTTCTTCACCTAGGCAACAGCCTTATCGCGGTTTTTAAAGAAGTGCCTCACCAAACCAACCTGCAATTGCCATTGCTCGGGCACCTCACCACCTTCCACCAGCCATGTCATCAAATGGTTCTCCCCCTGCTGAAGCAACTCGGCAATCGCCGCAAGTTCGGCATCGTCCAAGCTCTCCAAATGTGGCAACAAACTGCGGCACACATTGTCCAGCTCTAAAGTGCCTCTGTAACTGGCGCGATATTTCACTTCCTTGAGCAGCAATTCACGATCCATATGCTATAACCTTTTTTATGTCCGGCGGCACTCAATCACAAACCACCAATAAACTCAAGGCACCCAAGCCTGCCACAAAGGCGGTTGCCGCCGTTCGCCCGTCATCCCTCCTCGAGGACTACCCCAAACTCAACGGCCTCACCCCCGCGCAATACACCAAACTGCAAACCCTCTGCGGCCCGCGCTGGATAGACCTGCTCTTCCACCTCCCCACCAAAATGCTGGATAGATCCGCCACCCCCACCATCGCAGCCGCACCGGTCGGAGAAACCGTCACCCTCATCGTCCAAGTGCTGCGCCGCCAACCGCTCCCACCCCGCCATATTAAGCGGCCGATGACCATCGATGTCACCGACGGCTCCGCCCCGCTCCGCGTCATGTACTTCAACCCAGGATACTGGCTGGAACGCGCCTATCCGGTGGGAGAAACCGTGATTCTCTCGGGTAAGATAGAAACAGATAACAAAGGCCGCAAACTCATCCATCCGGATGTCTGGAGCCTCCCGAAGTCCGAAGACAACGCTAACACCAAAATCAATCACGTCGCGCGCATCTGGCCACTTTACCCCCTCACCGCAGGCTTGGGTCAAGGCTGGCTGTCCCGCGCCATCCTGACCGCCTTAGACGTCGCCGAAGACTGCCCCTTACCGGAATGGCTCCCCGCCTCGCTCCGCGAACAGCACAACTTGCCGACGTTTACCGAAGCACTGAAAGCCGCGCACAACCCGCAAACCGAAGCCGACCTGCAACCCAACGCACCCGCCCGCACACGCTTGGCTTTAGATGAACTCTACGCCACCCAACTCGCCCTCCAGCACGCCCGTGTGGC
Source organism: Alphaproteobacteria bacterium (assembly GCA_027485835.1). Taxonomy (GTDB): domain Bacteria; phylum Pseudomonadota; class Alphaproteobacteria; order UBA2136; family UBA6156; genus UBA6156. Next base: position 26,103 of record JAIXQG010000001.1, on the reverse strand, counting down.
CAACCGCGGCCAGCGCGGCATCGCGCACGGCAAAAGTCACCTGCTGACAGACCGCTTCCTCGCCAGCCTCCCCTTCCCGCTCACTCAAGACCAGCAAAACGCCCTGACCGAAATCCGCGCCGACCTCTCCGCCCCACGCCCCATGCTGCGCCTGCTGCAAGGCGATGTTGGCTCCGGCAAAACCATGGTCGCACTTCTGTCACTTCTCAAAGTCATCGAAAACGGCCACCAAGGCGTCCTTATGGCGCCGACAGAAATCCTCGCCCAACAGCTCTACGCCAACGCCGTCAAATACCTGCAACCGCTCGGCATCACCGTAGGCCTGCTCACGGGTAGCATGTCGGCGGCACAAAAAAAGCGACTGAAGGACCACATCCGCCAAGGCTTCGTCCAACTCACCGTCGGCACCCATGCGTTAACGGAAGACTCCGTCGTCTTCGACAAACTCGGCCTTGCCGTCATCGATGAACAGCACCGCTTCGGCGTTAAGCAACGCGTCGCCCTCTCGGCCAACCAGCCTCTGGCGCCGGATATGCTCATCATGACCGCCACCCCCATTCCGCGCACATTAGCCCTGACCGCCTTTGGCGATATGGACACCTCCATCCTCGCCCAAAAGCCCCCGGGCCGCACGCCTATCACCACATTGGTGATGGCCGACGACAAACTCGCCCAAATCGCCCAGCGCCTGCAAGGCGTGATTGCCAAAGGCGAGCAGGCCTACTGGGTCTGCCCGCTGGTAGAAGAATCGGAAGAATCCGACCTCTCCGACGCCACCTCGCGCTACAATTGGCTCAAACAGGTCTACGGAGACAAAGTCGCCCTCCTCCACGGCAAGATGAAGCCGAAGGATAAAGACGACATCATGCAAGCCTTCAAGCGGCATGAGTACAGCGTACTAGTGTCAACCACCGTCATCGAAGTCGGCGTCGACGTCCCTAACGCCACAGTCATGGTGATCGAGCACGCTGAGCGCTTCGGCCTCTCGCAACTCCACCAGCTGCGCGGCCGCGTCGGCCGGGGGGCCCTGGCGTCGCACTGCATCCTCATCTACACCGCACCGTTGTCACCGTTTGCGCAAGAGCGCCTGCAAGCATTGCGCGACAGCGAAGACGGCTTTTACTTGGCGGAAAAAGACCTCGAACTCCGCGGCCCGGGCGAAGTTTTGGGCGCGCGCCAATCAGGCGAAATGAAAACCCGCCTCGCCGACCTCCACCACCACAAACACCTCATGCCGGTGGCGCACCAGTTGGGTTCGGCCGCCCTCACCCGCCCGCTCAACGCCGCTCAACGCAACGCCTTGGCACTCCTTCTCACAACCTTCCATAAAGAAACCGCCGCAGACTGGCTCCGCGGCGGTTAACAAGCTGTGTAAAAAAACTAGTTACACACCACAGTCACACAATTGTACTGCGTACGGGTACATTGATAAGAACTCCCATGGCAGTCACTAGTGCTGGAGCTCTTAATATCCACATAAGCACCAGCCGGACAACTCGTCTCGTCATTAGAGCCCCGGTTGCTGGAAGATTTCGCCACCGAGGAGAGTCGGCACGTGGGTGCAACCGCAACCGCAGGCACGCATCCTCCGGCACTCCTGTCATAAACTCTCCCAGAATCACCGCACGTAACCACATTATCATATAACGTGGTATCAATGTTCACACAGCCTCTAGCAGGGTCCCAAATCTTCCGATCCGCGGCACACGCCTTCATCGCATTCAAATCAGTTTTAATGATAGATACATCGCCATTGGTTTTACCAATCATGCTTTGCAACGCCGTCCAGCTAGCCTCCGTCTGCAAACTCCCACCCGCCGTTCGCTCCTGCGCAACAGCTCCAGTCACGGCAACAGCGCATAGCGCCACAACACATAAAAACACCTTCATTTTCAAAGCTTTCACTATCTTTATTGACATGTTACCGCCAAGCAATCAAATCGTTGCTCAGTACAACTGGCATCATTAGAGCAATACACACTCGCGCTACTTGTCATCAATCGATACGAACCGGCGGGACAACTTCCCGTCTTTCTTCCAATAGGATGCCCCCCGGATTTGGAGACATATTGATGAACCAGCTTCAAAGAACAGTTCCCACCTGCCGAAACGCAAGAATTAGAACTCTTATCATAGACTTTTCCAACATCTCCACACGCAATCATGCTGTCGTATAAACTGGTGTCAATGTTCACACACCCTTTGGCAGGGTCCCACATCTTCTTCTGCGCAGCACACGATTTTATGGCGTTTACATCTGTTTTCAGTAGGGAAACATCGCCATCGGTCTTGCCTATCATGGCTTTTAAAGCCGTCCAGCTAGACTCCGTCTGCAAACTCCCACCCGCCGTACGCTCTTGCGCAACAGCCGCCCCACTTAGGCAACATAATGCCACCAACCACATCCACATTTTCATACAATAAGTATAGGTCTCCAAGCCACCAACCACAACCTTTAGCTCCAAACGAAAGAAAGGCCTGTGGCCTTTCTAACAATTGTATTCCAAAACTAGAACGGAATCTCGTCGTCGAACGGAGCATCCTCACTAATCTTCTTGGGCTGGCTCATCGGCTTGCTAAAGCTGCCGGAAGAGGACGAACTGCTCGGCGTCTGGTCAAAGCTACCATAGCTGTTACCGCCACCTTCGCCGTCGCGCTTGCTGTCCAGCATGGTGAAGTTATCCACCACCACTTCGGTGGTAAAGCGCTCTTGGTTGTCCTTATCGGTCCACTTGCGGGTTTGCAGCTTGCCTTCGGCGTAAATCTTGCTGCCCTTCTTAAGGTACTTTTCGGCAATTTCGGCAGTGGTGTTAAACATCACAAGGCGGTGCCATTCGGTCTTTTCCTCGCGCTGCCCGCTCTGCTTGTTGTTCCAGCTTTCGCTGGTGGCCACGGTGATATTGGCAATCTTGCCGCCGTTCTGGCTGGCACGCACCTCGGGGTCACGGCCCAGGTTACCAATCAGAATCACTTTATTTACGCTACCGGCCATAGTGCCTACCCCTTTAATTACAGTACTAATATAAAGATAACTCTACCACATCCCAACCAAATGCAAATGCGCCGGAGGGGTTAACCTCCGGCGCATTGCCGATTTTGAATGCACTTTTAGTGCCGGTGTATCTTTTTCCCACCTTTTCCGAGCCCCAGCGACTGAGCCACCTTCTCCTTGAAAGCAGCTTCATCGGCGGCCGAAGGCGTCGGCCTGCCATAGGTACCGTTGGCACGGGCCTCCTCGGCCGCACGCTCAATGCGCTGCGACACCGTCAGGTTTCCCCAACCGGCGGCCGAATGAGCCATGTTCTTGGCAGGTGTAATAGCAGTATCATTACGATCTTCACGCATGTCACACTCCTCTGGTGGGTGATGTAAAATCGGAATCAACGAAGAATTACCTAAGAAAACGTTATAGATGCTGTGCGTTCCTCCCCCAATCCACGGGGCTGGAACTAGTGAAGGAAGAAATGATTTCCTCCACGCATCAACACGTACGACGCCTTAGTTTCGTCTATTCTACCAAACTTCGCATACACATGGCAAGCCCTTGCCAAAAAATCGTAATACCCCTAGGGTCAGGGCCATGAACGAACCCACAGAACTGGCACTCGCCATCCAAAACCTCATCCGTAGCACCCTGCCGGATGCCGACGTGTACGTCCACGACCCTGACGGCGCCCACCTCAGCGCCACCGTCACCAGTGCCAGCTTTGCGGGCCTTACCCGCATCCAGCAGCACCGCTTGGTTTACAGCGCGCTCGGTAACGCGTTCGAAAACGAGCTGCACGCCCTGCAACTCACCACCCGCCTACCCAAAGCCCAATAAGCTTAAAATCCAGTTTAGAAAAGGAAGCACACCATGGACGACATCCTCACCCCCGAGCTCAAAGCCGAAATCGAAAGCCAAATCAACGGTAGCCCCGTTGTGCTGTACATGAAGGGCACGCCTTCGCAACCTATGTGCGGCTTCTCCGCCCGCGCTGTCGGCGTTCTCAACAACCTCGGCATACCCTTTACCGGCATTAACATTCTGGAGCGCGACGACCTGCGCGCCGGCCTGAAGGAATTCAGCGAATGGCCAACCTTCCCGCAATTGTACGTGAACGGCGACCTCATCGGCGGCGCCGACATCATGGTGGAGATGTACACCAGCGGCGAACTGGCCGACCTCCTCGCCCCCCTCACCGCCTAACCATCTCACCTCAAAAAAACGGCCTCACCGGCCGTTTTTTTTTAAGTGCGAGCATTTACTGTTAAATCACGTAAAATAGTCTGCATCTGCTGATCTTCTGCAACCGATGTTTGAATCCAATTCACAGCATAGCCTTGCATCCGGTCCAAATCCCAACCATACCACCAACCCAACATGTAAAGTGGCAGATTGGTGCGATAGATCATGTGACGGAATTTAACGATATCAACACCTTTCTGACGCATATCCCATAAAGCATCATGCACTCCAGGAATAAAATCTTCCAATGCAACAGGGTTATCAAGCTGAAGACCTTCCTCTGTAGTCCACCACAACGTCGCAGGTTTCGTAAGTATCTCTTCCTCTTCAGGTTGCCCCAAGTAAGGCACTGGGCATATCTTCATGATGGTCTCAATATCCGCATCCGGTAAAAGATAACGAGTCAATTGCGGATAATTTGTAAGAGGATCAGGCATCGGCGTCATTAACTTGGCATCATCTGTCATCCACGTTGCCTGTGCAGGAGCATCCACCGTAGGCTTAAACACGGTAACGGTAATCTGAGGGTTAATAACCGGGCTAATACGAGAGTCTACATCTTCCGGAGCAGCCCCCTGCTCACGGTTAAGCGGATGCAGTTCCGGGAACCAGAACGGATCCAACTCAAACTCAAATTCAGCCGGCAACGGGTGATACCCTAAACCGGCAGAATATTGGCCGGTATTGAACCGCTTAATACAGCTCTTCGGTAGTACGTTTTTTTCTAATCGGCGCTTAAATTCAGCTTCCGAAAATGTATCAAACCCAGTCATTGGTACAATCGGAAAGAATCGCTCTTCCATATCATCCGGTACAGGCACTAAACCCGTCCGGTTTGATCCTAACGGGTAAGCATCAAACGCAGCCAATACCCGATCCACACTCTCATAATAGTAATGCAAAGGGTCCCAAACCGGGCCAGCAATCTGCATAAATCGTCCAGTGGAAATATCCCATCCCCACAACGCAGGTGCTTCAAAATGCAGGGGGTGAGTAGGTAACCAAACCGCACGCCAATTATCAATCAGCCGCGGATGCGGCAAATTCAAATTAGGTACCAAGGGGTCAGGGTCACTCGCATTTGGGCTAACGTAACCACTTCCATCGCTCACAACAACCTTAGCCGGCCTTACGTAGTCTGCAGTTACAAATCCAGGCTCTAAAACGTCTAAAATGGTTCCAGCAGGCGCCTTATCGGTACGAGTATCGGCCACATCATGCAACCCCAAAACAGCGCGGCCCGGCCAGAAGTCTTCTAACTGGAATTCTCGCCCGACAAGATGATATCCGTTACAGGCCTCAAAGGTTGGAATAACAGAACAGCCAGACTGAAATAAGTCCTCAACATGGTCTTCTCCAAATTGTTCCAACCATTGTTCATATGTCGTACCAGCCGGACGTTCGCTCCACTGCTGCAAAAACTTCAAACCAAGCTTCTTTGCTTGTACCGGGCTCACACCATCTTGCATGCCTCGGGCGTAAACCATTTGGGTTTGAGGCACTTTGTACCCATCAATATAGAAAGTATCCATACGTAACTTATACGGATAAAGGTTGGCGCCATCATAACTCGCCGAAACCAACGGGTCATCCTCACCGGCTCCACTAAGCTGTCCATGAAAGCCCATACTCATTTCCAAGCAACGGAACTTGGTCAAAAATACCTGCTCCAGTAAGTCCTCCCCATCCATTCCACTTGCGTCACGGCAAAACCGGGGGAAAACTACGAGCGGAATAAACGGGTTTACTTCTTCAGGTCCAACTTTATCCACATCCACAGCATAGGCCTGCCATTCGTAGTTAGACTTCCGCTCAGGGCCATAACCAATGTAAATAGTGCGTCCCGCAAGGTCTTTGACAAACAACGGAGACAACGGCACATACTTATCCAACTGCATGCCATCCATAATGGTGCTGTCGCGCATCAAATTATGGCCATCGGTCGTGCCATAAGGCGCCATCATAAGGTTGTCGCTTACACCTTGAGCTTGTGTATCATCAAAAGGCTCGCGCCCAAACCAGTCCTCAGCCACACGTTCGTCAATCAGGAGCAAGGGGCTCTCCCCCTTGCTCATCTCATAGCGTGCGGCGTAAGCTTTTAACTTCATTGTTATTTTTTCTTAATCAATATTTATCTGTTATGCGACAAGTCTTCACGAATGCTTCCGTCGCTACCCATAACCGTACGAGACAACTCAATCCGTCCGTTAGCTTCACGGTAGTATTTCTTTTCTGCTAAAAAGGCTTTTCTTTGCTCTTCGTTCATTGTCCGCTGCAGTTCCGCAAAAGCATCCTTATTCATATAGGACACAACTTCACGGTAATCCTTTCCATCTATTTTTATAGTTCTCTTTTCAGATCGCAAGAAAGAGTCCTGCATAGCTGAAGGTATTGCTTTACTGAGCTTACCCAGAATTTCTTCTGAAGCCGTACCTAAAGCACTGTCCAGCCATTCTGTAAAAATTTCTAACGGAGCACCAGCTTCAATATTAAAGCCGTTCCATTCGGTTTTTGCTGCTTTCTTCGCAGAACTATTCAAAGAAGGTAACGCACTGGCCACAGCAGCCCGACGAGCCTTATCCACTGCTTCCCAAACCGCCGCATTTTCAGCAGCAATCTCAGAACGTGCCTTCTTAGCCTTTAATTCGTAAGAAGATCTTCCACGCGCATCAGCAGATTCAAACAACAAGTTAAGCGGCAGGTATTCCTTATTTGCCACCATTTGCTTGCCAGCCCACTTCTCAAGCTCCATACGCGTATTTACAGCTAAATCACGTCCGCTTAAGCCACTCAGTTTGCCCTGAACACCCGCATCGGCAAGCACCTTAGAGAGCTGGCCACCTGCGCCCGCAAGCTGGGTCTGCATAAACTCGGCAATCTTGTTATTGGTTTCGTTACGGAACTTCACCAAAGTCTCATACTGAGCCTTACCTTCGAGGAATTTTTCCTTACCCGATACCATCTTAAGGTGCCCACCAATCAGGTAGTCCGTCGACACATCCTTACGGGCAAACATGCGTGCTGCAGCACCACTCGTGTTCATATTACGAGTAGAGTCCCAATCCGCATCACCCCGTAAGTACTGCTTCTCAGCAAGTCCATAATGCGCGAGCATCATGTCATCATATTTACCAATCGTAGCCTTAGTGGTCAAATCACCACGCACACGCGCCAAAGCTTCCGGAGTAAGAACCACACCTACCTGCTCCACTTCAACATTCAAACCTGCAGTAGAGCCAGCCTTAAGCATCATATTGCCATCTAAACCACCCTTAACACGCTTCACATCAAGAGAAGCACCCTGCATCAGGAAAGCTTCCTGCCGCACCGAGGCAATCTTATCTGCAGCATCCAAACGGCCCAAACCAGAGAGCTCTCCCGCAGACATCACAACCTTGAATTCAGAACTATTAATCTTTTCATTAAACCTACGGCTTAATTCAACCTGTAAATCAGATTGAGAGATATTAGGATTCTTACTCAAGATTTCATTGCGTAAATCCATGGAAAGGGTCGGTGCGCGGCTAGCAACCATTGCTTCCCACTGAGAACGACTCCGTGCCACAGCCTCATTTGCAGCCTGACGAGCAAGATCTGCCTGAGCTTGGAATCCGCCAATAGTAGACATAGATTCATACTGCTGAGCTGCAACAAGCGGAGTCATTTCCTTCTGGTAGAAGCCCATACGCTTGGCATTGCCCTGAGCAGACCACCAAGCTCCGAGTCCACCTACAGCCGCAGCAGCACGGGCACGTTCAGGTGCTTGATAGAACTCATTGATAGACTCAGTAATTGCCGGCCCAATAACCGGAATTTTGGCTAAGCCGCCACCAGCACCTGTTAAGCCACCGTACATACCACTCAAAACACTCGCACCTAAGCTCGGCAAGTTATCGGCGCCAGCACGGGCCCGCAGAGACGCATTTAAACTCTCAAAAGTCCCCAGACGTGACATGATCTCACCCTGAGCAACTCCGGCCGTATCAAAGTTAGCCAAACCATCACGTATAGCCATAAGCTCTTTCTCTTGCTTAGAAAGAGCTCCACCACTCTGCTTCTTCTTATCAGCAGCTTGATATGCCTCACCGTGCTCACTATCAAAGCGCAACAATGCTTCGGCAATCTGGTCATTCATATTGCGCGTTAATAGCTCATCACGCTTCATACCAGCCTTGGTCTTACCAGCCTGCTTAAGAACATCATCTTGCTGTTTAAAGAGTTCCTCACGACGATCCTCGTCAGTAGTCTTGTCTAACTCATCCGCAATTTTAGAGAGTTGTTCTCTCTGAGTCGGCTCAAGCTTGGTATTATTCGCAAGCGCCAATGCGTCTTTGTTCTCGGCTGCCTGACGCTCTGCTTCTTTTTCAGCCGCAATCTCTTTTACGCGGTCTTGCATGCTAGCTTGTTCAGTCGCACTTTGCTGAATTCGTCCGACCTCACCAACAGAGTCAATCGAGCTCAAGCTACCACCTGCAATGGTCACAGAGGCCGGTATACCACCTCCACCTGCCGCAGCTTGAGATGTATTAGCACCTCCCTCTGCCGTAGGCATACCATTTGTCTCGGAAAGAGCCGCATTTGCCTGAGCATCAGTGCCAATGGCATCACCTACTGTCGAGCCAATGCCTGTACCAACGGTTTCGCTCGCGCCGGCAATCTTGGGCGTAATACCGCTCGGATTCACACCATAGGCATCACCATTCTTGGTAAGCTGAAATTCACGCATGTTGCCATACTTGTCTTCCTTAACAAGACGACCTTCATCAACAAACTTCTCCGCCTCTTCCGCACTAATGCCTCCTTCAAAGTGCCTGCCATACACATCACGCAACATTTCCTTGGCGTCGGATGCGGCATTCTGTTTTTTAGCACGTTCAAGGCCTGCCTGGTCTAGCTTGGCCCCCAGAATGTCATCGTTCTGATCGCGCATGGCACGCTCTTCAGCAGTGAGCCCATCCAACGGTTCGGTAGGGAGGTCTTCCACACCCTCCGGCCCCTCTTTACCGTTACCTGCAGTTTTAGCATCTTTGTTTGGCGTCTCAGCAAGCCCCTTAGCAGCATCAACCCAGCCCGGCGGAATACCTAAATTCGCAGCAGCTTTCTTGGCCGCCAAACCCATCGAACCACGACCTAGCGCCGCCGCAACTCCACCACCGGCAATAATAGCAGCCGCACTTGCCAATGTAAGGGCAGCCCCCATCCCACGCTGGGCAATTTCCTTGGCATTATTATCCAATGCCGTAAAGCGACTGAGAATGGCGGAAGCATCACCCATCTTGAACAACAAGAAGAACGTCATTGTCACAAGGCTCGCATACATACCACCCATCGCAATGATAATCATACTCTGCATGGTTTTTGCTAATTCAGGGTCAGCACCATAACCAACAAAGGTGTAAATCATCGCGCCAAGATAGTTTAAAATGACCAACGTCACCGGCACAAACTTCAGAACAAACACCCCAACAATGCTAACAGTAAGCACACCAATCGCGTTCCCTGGCACAAACAATCCAGCCAAAAGAAGGAACGGAGTGAGGATGATCAAAATCATGAGCGACATATCTACCAACATCGTCAGGAAGAAGATAATAGCCGCAGAGAGAGGTCCAACAAACCAAGAGCCAATTTGAACAATAAAGCTTCCTAACAGCGTCGCAATCCCTCCACCAAGCGATGTGAGCCAGCGTGCACCAACGACTTCTGGGCTTGTGCCATCTTGCGCCGCTTTTTGAGCAGCATCTGGGTCCCCTTTACGAGCATTCATGCTGGATTCCTGAATCAATCTCAGAAATTCTCTTAACATAATGTTATTTTTTTCACTCGTAGTCTTCGTCGAATTTGCACGAACAATTTCGTCAAAGAACAGGGCCATATTCTTCCCAATATTCGTGATTTCTTCATCCGCTGCTAACCCCGCACCAGTATGACATTCCTCAGATGCTGTATCAGGATCCGTCACATCGTTACATACATCTTTGAGAGTGATTCGAGCAGGAAGTGGTGTCTCACCAAGCAATAGTTTTTGAGTATTGCTAAACATGTCCTTACGGGCAGCTTTGTTAGTCGTTCCCTCAGGTCCAACTGTTAAATTGATAATCTCTTTAATTGTATTAACGCCATCAACTTCACAGTTTTGTCCGCCCTTGTTCTCTTGAACAACAGGTTTAGAGGTTCCCTCATCAGTCTTAACTCCTTCAGAGTAACGACGTGGCTTAACAGGCATACGTGATATAGCTGAGCGGGGATCTTGAATAGCACTCATAATCTGCCATTCAGGCACACTAAAAATAGAATTATCAGAACTAAAGAAATTGTCCTTAACATAAGTAAGTTGCTGACCATAGTTAGTACCAATTCGTCTGCAACTGGGATCCATATTTAACTCACCAGAATTAGCTTGGTAACATGCCCGTGCTCCAGCCGCAGAGAACGTTTCATCTGCCGGCTCAGTCGATTTACTGTCGTTGTTCTTTGCTCCGTCCCAATAAACAAAAAAGCCAGGCAGCAAGCGGGTATCTCTTCCAGAATCTTCCTCACCATAAGGCTGATCTTTCTGATAAATTTTGAAAAAACCACTATCTTCAAGCTTTCTAAGGGCCGTCAAAGCAGAAACTTTGGTTTTACCGGCACAACTCTCTGCATCACTGCAGGTAGTTGCATCAATAGATACAGTAGCAATACCACCGGCAGCTTGGTACAGCTGCGTAAGCCCAGCTTCGTACTCCTGTTGAACGGTTTGTCCCCAACCGTTTTCAGTCATAGCAGTCTTAAACGCTGCATCATCCCAAAGTTCTATGGCATCAGGAGGCATTAAGCCGACATCAATATCGGCATTATTCATCTCATTCGTGATACTTTTCCATTTATCGGCAAATCGGATTGGTACGGTCTTTTGATCTTCTGCAGGTGCAGAACTGCCTGCAGCACCGGTTGGCGTGCTTGCGGCGGCACTACTTACTGGAAAGAGAGTATCAACGTGATTCGTAATAGGCGTGGAAGAACAAGCCTTGTCATATTCATTCAACCTCTGAATAACCTGAGGGTTAAGATTTAAATTAGGCGAACCGGATAATTCAGCTCGAGCCTTGAAGGACTCCATCAATCCTTCCCAACCAGCCGAACGGAAAGCATCTGAGAACAGCATCTGTAATGTAGAAGCAACGTGAACAGCCACAATCTGTGGTGCGAATCCACATATTTCAGGAGCTGACACACAATCTTTCTCGACAATAGTCGCTCGAGGACCAGTAAATACAGGTTGTAATGACTGTTGAGATACGGGGTAAAATAGCAATTTACTTCCATAAGGCGCAAATACAAGCAGGATAAGAACTATTAACCATGGAGCTACGATCATGGGCTTGCGAATTTTTGCATTAAAGAACAATAGCAAAGCCCCTACAAGAGCTCCCAATATTGCTAAAATGTTAAAAGCCTCAACCTTTTCAACTCCAGTCCCGCTCATCATAGTAAATATGCGGCTCTGGAAGTTAAAGGCATTGATAAGCATATTGCGCTGAGTGTTATCAACACCTAAGAAAGGATACTGAGTGTATTTTTCAGCAAGCTCACCACCTTCAACAAGAAACTGAGCCCAGCCATTACTGGCCACAACCATAAATACCAAAACCAACCCCAACAGGGTTAGCGAACGGTACATAGTACCCTTTAGGCAGCTCAACATAAGGTCAGTATGGGTTTCAGCGCCGGTAATATCAAGGCTCTCCGCCTGTAAAATCGGCACAATCCACCCCGTAGGGTTGCAAATCCGCACAGTCTAAATGCACACCCTCCCACAATAACTATCAAGCCATTGTTTTAAATTGTAAATGCACGTATAAACCTAACAAAAGCGCATTTTCTAAACCGAGCGGATTGACATCCGCCCCACTTAAAGGCAAGTTGCGCGCGCTGGAGCGGTGGCCGAGTGGCTGAAGGCAACGGTTTGCTAAATCGTCATACGGACAAAATCCGTATCGGGGGTTCGAATCCCCCCCGCTCCGCCAGATTCAAAGCCCGCAAGGGCTTCTTTTTATTGCTTTTATTTAAAGGCAGCCCGCGTTCAATAAGCCACACCAAACGGCAAACTTATCACACCCAATTCACCATCCCCGCCTCTCCCTCTTTACACCCTCCGCGGCGAACCATCAAAATTGTTCTCATTAATAAAGGACATACAAAAATGCGCTCCCCCTTTCTCCTTACAGCCGTTGCTACAGTGGCTATGCCATTGGCCGCCAACGCCTTAGATGTCAAACTCTATGGTAACGTATCCAAAGCCGCCATGGGCTACGACGACGGCATCGACAAAGAATTCACGGTGGTCGACGACAACAACCTCTCCACCCGCCTCGGCTTTGCCGGAGAGCAAAAGCTCGACAACGGCCTGACCGCATCCGTATTGCTCGAAGCCCAATCCCAATCCAACGCCAGCCACACCCTCACCCAAAACACCACGCCTAGCCAATCCCACACCCCCAGCAATACCACGGCTAACTTAGAGGAACGCATCGCCCGTGTCGGTCTGGCGAGCGAACACGGCGCTCTGTTTATCGGCCGACAGGATGTCGCAAACGACGACACACTAGCCCACGACCTCGCTGCAGCCGGCAGTATCGTCAACGTAAACGTCGCCTCCTTCGGTGGCGGCCTCAAGTTCCATACCAGCACCGGTACAGTGGTAAGCCTAGGCGGTACCGACGTCACGCCAGACGAATTTGCCCTCGGTAACAACGGAGACACGGCTCTGACGAATTCCGTACGTTTCAACTCGGCAACCTACAATGGCGTTAACGGCAGCCTTAGCGTCAGCCAAGGCGGAAATGTCGACGCAGCTCTCCGCTATGCCAACACCTTCGGCGATTTCGAAATCGATACCGCCCTCGGTCACAGCTTTGTAAACGACGAAACCTCTACCGCAACTAACGAGCAAACCGGTGCCACCAGCGGCTCCGCCTCGGTCAAGCACACCAGCGGTTTGGGTGCCACCATTGCCTACACCACTCAACACTTGTCTAAAAAGGCCTCCGGCGTCGATGAAGCCGAAGGCTACTACGGTAAGGTCGGCTACGCCTTTGGCCCCTACGGTGTGGCGGCCGAGTACGGTAAGTTCAAAAACCCCGTCGCCACATCTACCGAACATGAAATGGACGTCTACGGTATTGGTGCCGACCGCGACCTCGGCAACGGTGTCAGCGTCGGCGGCCTGTATCGTAACCTGAGTGCCGATGTCGAAGGCGTCAGCAACATCGAAGATATCAACATCTACACCGTTAGCATGCGCGTTAAATTCTAAACAGATGACCAGCAAAAAGGCGCCACCCGGCGCCTTTTTTAAGCAACCATCTTCCAGCGCGCCCACAAATCCCGTATCGTCCCGAAATGTCCCTTCTTAAACGCCTCGCCGCCCTTGCCGATATCTCCCAACTGCCCGAAAACCCCTACCCGCCGCGCCGCCTGCTGCCTTACATTCTGCACTTTGCGCGGCAACAAAAAAAGCTGCTCGCCATTCTGTTCACCCTAAACGGTACAGCCGCACTCGGCTTAGCCATCGCGCCCTTTTTTCTTAAAAAAATCATAGACATTATCAACACGACACCCAATCCAGCGGAAGCGTGGCCCCTACTTATGTATCCGGTGGGCCAATACGTCGCCATAGCGCTCATAGTGCGCCTTATTGCGGGCACATGCTACAACGCACTCAACGCTACTCTGTTTACCAGCACTTACACGCACGCCATCCGCCGCCAGATGCACTGGTACATGCTGCGCCACAGCCTCAGCTTTTTCCAAAACGACTTCGCCGGCCGCTTGGCTAACAAAGTGTTCGATGCTGGCAGCGCTCTGCGCGAAGTCGTCCTCATCCTCACCGGTAGCCTCTGGTGGGTCACGGTTTCTATTCTCGTGTCAGCCTTCAGCTTTGCCAGTTCCAGCTACTTATTGCTTACGCCGTTGGCCTTCTGGCTGGTTATGTACGCCTTTATCCTGCGCTTTAGCATTCCCTCCATCCGCCGCCGCTCCATGGAGTTCTCTGACGCCCGCAGCGCCAGCGTCGGCCGCACGGTGGATGCTTATACGAACATCCAAACCGTCAAACTGTTTGCGAATGACGTCTCGGAAGACTCCTCCATCGTCAATTCGATCGTCAACGCACGCAACCACCACGTCGCCACCCACATTGCGGTCTTTAAAATGAAGGCATGGTGCGACCTCAACAATACCGTCTTTATGGGTAACACGCTGGCACTGGCGCTTTATCTCTGGACCCACGGCCACATTACCGCAGGCTCCATCGCCATGGTCATTCCTATCGCCGTCATGCTCACAAACCAGGCGGGCTGGATAGCCAACGAACTCACCGCCTTCTTCGAACATCTGGGCACGGCGGAAGAAACGATGAACGTCCTCATCCAGCCGCACACGCTGCAAGATAAATCAGGCGCCACGCAACTGAAAATCGACAAAGGCGAAATCCGCTTCGAAAACGTCACCTTCCGCTACCACCCGGAAGGCGACGCAGTGCTGAATAACCTCAACCTCACCATCCCGGCAGGCCAAAAGGTTGGGCTTATCGGCCAATCCGGCGCGGGCAAAAGTACGCTGGTCAACCTCCTGCTCCGCTTCTACGAGGTCAATGAAGGCGATATCCGGATAGACGGCCAAAACATCAACAACGTCACGCAAAACTCACTCCGCAGCGCCATCGGTATGGTGACGCAAGACACCTCCCTTCTGCACCGCTCCATCCGCTCCAATATCGCCTACGGTAACCCCACGGCGACCGATGAAGACATCGAAAACGCCGCCAAACTCGCGCAAGCCGATAGCTTCATCCGCCAACTGTCGGATAAAGACGGCAACACCGGCTACCAATCGAAGGTGGGAGAGCGCGGCGTCAAACTCTCCGGTGGCCAACGCCAGCGTATCGCCATCGCACGCCTCATCCTCAAAAACGCACCGATCCTCATCATGGACGAAGCCACCTCGGCACTGGACAGCGAAGTCGAGCACGCGATTCAAGAGAACCTGCAAACCCTGATGGAAGGCCGCACGGTTATCGCCATTGCCCACCGCCTCTCCACTATTTCGCAGCTAGACCGCCTGATCGTCATGGACAACGGCCAAATCATCGAAGACGGTACGCATGCCGAGCTTCTCAAAAAAGGCGGCGCCTACGCCCGCCTCTGGTCCCGCCAATCAGGCGGCTTCTTGCCAGACTGATTTAGCAAACACAACAGCCACACAACTAAGCAAATAGAAAACGCGCCATCTGGCAACTTGAACGTCTAACTGATACGGTTCCTCAGAACACCACTAAGGTGCCTAAAGATATACAAAAACGGTATGCCCCCATGCTCCGCCTAATTGCTCTCTGTGTCACTCTCTCTGGCCTGTTGCCGTTGTCCGCTAGCGCCCAAATCTGGTCAGAATACGCCATGGTTTCCGCCACAATCGGTGTTTCGGGGAGTCGTATTTGTATCGGGGAATCCACCCGCGGCGATATCGGCTGCCCCTCCTACGCCCCCTCCATCAGCGCCACCACCGGCCACACAACCTTCACCGGTGGCCTCACGGTTAACAACGTCAGCCTCACCACCGCCGGCACCACATGGGGCTACCTAGGCTCTACCGCCAGTTACCTCCCAAACTTTAGCAGCAATTCGGTTTCTGCAACGAACATCAGCGCCACCGCCCTCACCGTCAACGGTGTGGCCATAACTACCAATGGTGGCGGAGCCGGCGGCAGCTCCGACCGTATTATCAGCACCTCTGCAAATGTCGTCGCGGGTAATGGCGGTACCATCAGCTTTACCACGGGGGGTGTATCGGGCACGGCGTACTTAGATACCTCCGGTCGCCTTGTCACTCCGGGCATCAGCATTACAACAGCGAACGGCATCTCAACAACGCGCGTCTCCGTGGGCCCGTCAGGCACGGCCGCACTACCAGTTTACACCTGGGTTAACGATGTAAACACGGGATTATTCCTCCCCGCGTTAGATAGCATAGGCATAAGCACAGCCGGAACAGAGCGAATGCGTATCGATTCCACTGGTAGCATCGGTATGGGTATGACTCCATCCACCACTTACAGGTTGGATGTTTCAGGTGGTCTGCGTAGCTCGGGCGAAATCATATCAACAGGTGCGAATGCCTTCCGCTCGATTCAAGGCAGCTTCGGCGTGTTCTGGCGGAACGATGGTTCCAACGTCTACCTGCTCCAAACAGCAAGCGGAGACCAATACGGTACCTGGAATGCCTTCCGGCCTTTCGTCTATAATCTGTCAACGGGAGTAGTGGGTATAGGTACTCTCACAAACCCCTCCTATACACTTAACGTAGGCGGCGCCATCAATGCGACCGGCGTTAGCCTCAGCACATCCGTCAACTTCACGGCAACCACAGGCGATAAAGTCACCTACTGGGGCAATACCTACGGTACCGGTATCGAATCCTTCACACTCACTCACTGGGCAGACACCCAACACCGCTGGCGTATAGGCGGAACATCGGTTTCTTCTGGCGTTCAATCCATGCTGCTCACCGCATCGGGTCTCACGGTATCAGGCACAATCAATGCAACACGTTTTGTAGGAGAAGTCGCAACCGACCGCATCTCCACCACAGGTGTAGCCTCTGGCGCAAGCTTGGGTGGGGTTGCCGCAAGTATCGGTACCGTATCATTCACCACTGGTGGTATTGCAGGTACGGCATACTTCGACACTGTCGGCCGCCTCGTAGCTCCGGGTATCAGCATCACTACATTAAATGGCATCTCAAGCACCCGTGCGTATGTCGCAAATGCCATCGGCCTCGGTACAACCTCTCCTGCCGTAAGCCTGAGCGTGATTGGTGAAATTCAGGTCAGCAACAGTAACGTCGTCTGCTCGGCCGCAACAGCTGGTGCCATTCGCTACTCTGCGGGTACCCTCAGCGTTTGTAACGGTACAACCTTCTCCAGCTTAAGTGGCGGCGGTGGTGGCAGTAGTGGTGACCGTATCGTATCCGGTACTACGACAGCTATTGCCGATCCCTCGGGCAATATCGCAGTGAGCGCTACAGTCAACATCAGCGGCTCGCTTGCCGTCAGCAACTCTATCAACCTCAAAACCAACGCGACATCGGCGTGCAACGCCAGCAATGTGGGCAACATCGTCAATATTAATGGTAAGCTCTTCCACTGCCGGATCTAAAATAAACAAATGAAATAAAAGAATCGGCCCCTCGGGGCCGCTTTTTATCCGCTTACCGCTCTCAGGTGGGGGCGTTCCAATCCCTCGGCTAGTTTGCACACCAGCTCTAGAACCTCATCAATTCCGGCTTCGCCATGCTGCTCATAGGCCAGCCGCATCACCACGTTTAACAGTACCGAGTAACTGGTTTCGTGCGGATACACTTCCTTCTCCATCTCCGCAAAAAACTCCTTCACCAAATGATGAAGTAACCGGGCCTGACATGCAGGAGTCTCAACTTGCGCTTTCATTACAACTATATGTTGCACAGCAAAATAACTTTCACAAGACTCCTGACATTTTCCCTACTCAGCATGGGGCCTTTAAATGCGGACCTTATTCTGCTACAAACGCCGAATGACAACTCCCAGCGCCCTTGCAAACCAAGCCGAAACCTATTTTCGCGATTTGCAAAAAAAGATCATTTCCGCCTTTCAGTCGTACGAAGGACATTCGACCTTTGACGTGCAAGATTGGACCAAGGGCCCCGAAAGCCTCCTCCAAGGCGGCGGTACTACCGCACTTATCCGTGGCGATGTCTTCGAAAAAATGGGCGTTAACTTTAGCTGCGTCCACGGCACCTTCCCCGAGCCCTTCCGCAAGGAAATCCCTGGCGCGATAGAATCCGAAGGCCGCTTCTGGGCCGCCGGTGTCAGTTTGGTCTGCCATCCCGCCAACCCACATGTACCGGGCGTGCACTTTAACGTGCGCCGTATCGAGACCTCCAAAGGCTGGTTCGGCGGCGGGGCCGACCTCACGCCCGCCCTGCCCTACGGTGACGATACCGACCACTTTCACAACACTCTTAAAGCGGCGTGCGAAACGTACGAACCCGAGGCCTATACCAAGTTCAAAAGCTGGTGCGACGACTACTTCTTCCTCCCTCACCGCAACGAGGCCCGCGGCGTCGGCGGTATCTTCTTCGATTACTTAGAAACCGATCCCGAACACACCTTTAACTTCGTGCAAAAGGTAGGGGATACCTTCCTTAACTCGTATCTTCCTACAGTGGAAAAGCGCTTCCAAACGCCGTTTACCGAAGCGGAGCGCCACACCCAACTCCTCAAGCGCGGCCGCTATGCCGAGTTCAATCTGATGTACGACCGCGGCACCCGTTTCGGCCTCCAGTCTGGCGGAAACGTCGATGCCATCCTCATGTCCCTGCCGCCTCGTGCCGCTTGGTAGGTTGTCATTCGTAACACCCGTATAAAATAACTCTTTGACACTTCTACTATTACGTGCCAGCTTTTTCATCAGCGGGGGCTAACCCTCCTGCGGCCCCGGCCAACCGGTCGGCGTCACTACCACTAAAGACTGACTCACACACATGGATTCTTCATCCAACACCCGCCAAAACGGCACCGTTAAATGGTTCGACGCCAAAAAGGGCTTCGGCTTCATCAAGCCGGATGGCAGCGATAAGGACATCTTCGTCCACATCACCGCCGTGCAGGACGCCAACATCCAGCGCCTGAAGGACAACCAACGCATCAGCTACGAACTTATCAGCGACAGCCGCTCTAACAAGCAGTCCGCCGGTAAGCTCCAACTGCTCGACGAATAGGTGTTGCTTCACAGCCCAAACCGCCCTCGGGCGGTTTTTTTTTACCCTCTTGCACAAACCTCCATCTCATCCTATAACCCTCGCCATGCACATACCCCCGCACATAAATTCCGGCGAAACCGCCCCCACCGCCCTGTAAGGGGCGGTTTTTATTTGCGGGAATAGACAAACCAACGTAGAGAGGATCCTTCATGAAACCCGTCATCGCCGCCATCGACTTCGGCACCTCCAACTCCACCGTCGGCATCATGCAGGGCGGCCAACCGGTGTTGCTGCAGCCCGAGGCCGGTAAACGCGCCGTCCCCACCGCCCTCTTCTTTCCGCTGGGCAGCGCCAATCCCATCCCCGGCAACGGCGCCATCCAGTCCTACTTGGGCGGAGACCCAGGCCGCTTCATGCGCGGTCTTAAAAGCGTGCTGGGGACAGACCTGTTCGAAGAACGCACCCAACACCTCACCTTCCGCGAGATCATCGCCTCTTACATCAGCTGGCTGGTCAAAACCGCAGAAAGCCAACTCGGCGAATCCGTCACCCACCTCATGCTCGGCCGCCCCGTCCACTTCCTCACCAACCAGCCGGAGGCCGACGCCGTCGCCGAATCCCAACTGCGGGAAGTCGTCGCCACTCTCGGCATCCCCTACGTGTCGTTCATGGCCGAACCCCTCGCCGCCGCCTACCACTACGAGCACACGCTTCAAAACGAAGAACTCGCCCTGATTATCGACATCGGCGGCGGTACCGCCGACTTCTCCCTGCTCCGCCTCGGCCCAAACCTGAAGGATAAAGCAGACCGCACCGCAGACATCCTCGCCACCCACGGCCTGCGCTTGGGCGGCGCGATGCTCGACCAAGCCTTCGCCATGGCCGAAGTCATGCCCACCTTCGGCCGAGGTACCGAAATCGCCGGCCCCACCGGCCGCAAAGGCCTCACGGTGCCAGAGGGCTACTTCACCCAACTCACCACATGGCACCGCATCCACCGGATGTACGAGCGTAAAACGCTGCAAGAAGCGAACGGCGTGCTGCAAGAGGCCCTAGAACCCCACAAGGTGGAACGCCTCATCACGCTGCTGGAAGAACGCGGCGGCCACAAACTGATGCTCGACGTCGAGGGCGCCAAAATCACGCTGTCAGAGGCCACCGAAACCCTGCTGAATCTTGGCTGGATCGAACGCGACCTCACCCTCCCCCTCACCGCCGAAGCCATGGCCAAAGCCACCCACAACTGGATGACCACCCTCACCGAATCCATCCACTACACCCTACAACAAGCCAACACACCCGCCGAGCAACTCACCACTGTCTTCGTCACCGGCGGCCCCAGCGCCATGCCGCTGGTACAAGCCACCATCCGCGCGGCCCTGCCCCACTCCCACATTATTCTGGGAGACCAACTCACCTCGGTCGGCACCGGCCTCGTCCTCGCCGCCGACAGGGCTTTCTCCCAGAATCTCTAATTACAGGGCAATTTGATGCTTTTTTACGACAAAGCCCAACTAAAACAAACATAAAACGCATCTGTCAGGTTCAATTTGCTGTGGGTATGATAAATTAAGGTATGCATTACATGTACTCCCTCTTTATCATGACGCTCCTAGCCGCTCCGTTGTGGCAGACACATGCGCAGGAACGCACCGCAAGCGGCAATCTTCAAAACGAAGCGAACTGGGCAAGTCTCCGTACCCTCGTCGAAGCAGCAAACTTCAAGGCACAAGGTGCTACCAGCCTCGCAAACGCCATTAGAGACTGCGGGATTAAAGGCATGATTTACGCTCCCGGTACGGCAGGGATAGACGGCCAAGGCTGCAAAGCACCTGGCGCAAGCGTTCAATGTAACCTCATGTACCGCTTCCGCGACAAAACCAATGGCACCAACCCACCTTGGCAAACCACGGGCTGGTCAAACTCCACCGGTTGGACCTACGGCCCTTGGAGCAACTCCGGCTGGCAATCCTCCAGACCATGCGAAGAAGGCCACGCCCCCTGCGGTATCCAAATGGCCATCATGTGCCGCTAACTGCACATTCACCATTCCAACCTCTGCTCCGGCAGAGGTTTTTTTATACTTGTCCACCGCGGTCGCAAGGTATACAGAAAGAACCGTCTCTATATACAGGAGCCATCGCATGAACCGCATTCCCGTTACCGCAGAAGAACTCTTTTTCAATGGTACCGCACGGTTTGCGGGGCCAGACAAACAGATGTTCCGAATCCACTCGCGTAAAACGAGGTCTCATAAATGCGAGACACTCTACACGCTCGGCATTTACTATCTTCATGGCTATGGCTGCAAACAATGCCTTGCAACGGCCCGCGAGCTATTCAAACAAGCCAGCAACCGCAAGCACTCTTCGGCCAGTTACATGCTGTTCCTTATTTACCGGAACTCAGGCCAGATCACAGAGGCTATGACGTTCTTAAACGCAGCTGCACGCCAAGGGCATGCCGTAGCAAAAAGACTTGTTCTTGCCCGCCCCTCACCCTTCGCAATCTTCCTCAGAAGAAGATGCGTCGAGCCGGCAATCCCGGCCAGAGAAGGGTGTCCCGCTATCGAAAGATAGTCAGGCCTCCCCTCTGCCTCGGTGGCTGTAACTACAACAGTCCCCGGCTCCACCTCTCCCTGCCCTCGCGGCAGGGATTTTTTATGTCTTAAAATAAGAGATTCGGCCCCACACGCGGAGCTACAAACGGTCATCCCGGTGCTTTTTGGCGGGGCGCCGAAACGTAAGTTCCCCGTATTACACAGCCGCGCAGCGACAATAATAAAATGCCTACGGGAATACAGATGGAGTATTTCAGCCCCGCTAAAAAGGGCTGGGGGGCCGTTTTAGCCCGCGCCTTTCTACGAAGACAATCAACCAATCTCCCCACCCAATTTGTTGAGGCGCTTCCGCTTCTCCTCATAATCAGGGCAATGCTTCTCCACCAACCGCCAAAACCGCACTCCATGGTTCATGTGCACACGGTGACACAGCTCATGGATCACCACATACTCCCGCAATTCCGCAGGCACCAACATCAGCCGCCAGCTCAGGTTAATCTCGCCATTGCTGTTACAACTGCCCCAAACGGTCTTCCCCGAAGTTATGCGCACTTTGGCCACCGTCACGCCCACCTTCGCGGCCCAATGCGTCACCTCGCGGTTCATGGTGCGGCGGCCGGCGGTGCGGAACCACTCCACCGGCAGCTCGCAATAGCGGCCTTCCATGTCCTGCTTGCGCAGTTCCTTTTCAGCTTCCACCGCCTTTTTGTAGCCAAGCTCTTTCAAGCGCTTTTCAATAAAACTCTCACGGCGCTGAGCAAATTCCAGCATCTGCTCCAGCCGCACCCAGCGCGGGGCGGTAAACACCACCACACCGGCCTCATTCACCACAAAGCCAAAGCTGCGGCGGCGTTTGGCGCTACGCTTTACCTCATAGGGTATCTCACGCCTTTCCAAACGCAACATACCCGCTTCCACGGGCATCGGTTTCGTCGCAGCGGGCTTGGTTTTCCTAACAACAGGCACATGCCTATTATACCCAAAAACATGGCTTCCAGCCACAAAAATCAGTCTTTCTGCAAACGAAGAAGGAGAGAGCGCTGCTCTCTCCTTTTCGCTGAACGATTCATAACAGAGCCACAACCAAGCCTAAGGCCCGCAACTCCCGAATCCCACATTCCTGCATCATCTGCCGAACATCCGGCAGGCACAGCTTGTCGCAAAAATGCGGGTCATTCGCCATCGGTCGCAGTTCAAACCGCGGAACCATACTCGCAGGATGCACTTGAAACTCGCGCACTCCGGTCTGGCTGGTCAAGAATCGCTGCAACTGCCCGAGCGGAAAGTCATAGCATTCGGCCTCGCCGCCACGCCAGTTCATCTCCACAAGAACCTTCTGCGCGGGCCTAACGATATTCTGAACGTGCCCAGATACCAACGCTACAACGCCACCAACTACCAACTGAGAAGTTCTTAACTGGCTATTCATGGCTATCTCCTCCCAGAGAAAACGACAGGTCAAACCCACCAACTCAAACGTAAAAGGGGGATATTCCTGTCAATGCAACATCATCCCACTCATATCTCATCTCTTTCAAACAAAAACGGGGCCTCTGCCCCGTTTTCATGCACTCCCGCTCACGGGGTGTCACATGCTTACTTCAGCTTCACTTCAGCGGTCACGTTTACAACCACTTCGGTCTCACCGGCTTCGGCCACCGGCGCCGGCGCAGCACCAGCGGCGTCATAGGCCATTTCGGTCTTCATCGCCATGCCGCGCATCATCGGCATCGGGCGGCCATTGTCGCCAAGGTCAATCTTGGCGTAACGGATCTTCTTCATACCGAGCGATTTACGAATGTTCTCAGCGCGCGCCTGGATATTCACCAGCGCTTCCGAAATAAGCGCATCTTTTACAGCATCTTCCGCGTCACGGCTCATGTAGAAGTTAAGGCCTTGCAGCGCAAACCCATCCTTCTGCAAACCGCCAATCAGGTGCAGCATGTCGTCGCTCTTGGCACCATCAATCATCAACTGCTGGTTACCCTGCCAGAAGGCTTTTTTCTCACGCTCTTCGCTGGTCCATGCGGGGGTGCCATCTGCCTTCGGTGCCGGTTCCGGCGGGTAGTTCTTAAACACGTTATAGCCACCGGTGCTCACCTTCACACCTTCCACAGCGTCATACTTCGGCTTGGCTTCCTGCATTTTGGCATTGATTTTCGCCTGCACCTCTTCCGCCGTCTTGCCGCTAAACTCGTAGCTCAAAGTCGCGGTCACACGGTCCTGCTGCACCATCCGGCGCGCATCGGCACTCAGCGTCACACTGGTGCTGCCATCGTCATCCGAGGCACGTACAGCCACCGGAGCCGCCGTAGCAGCCACAAGCGCGGTACCAAGCATCAGGGAATGGATCATCTTCATAGGGTTTATCCTTTTCTTGTTAAATTAAAACTATTCTAAGCTGTAATCCACGGTCGTCACAACCCGCAGAATCTTATTCACCTGCTCGCTTTCGCTCAGGTAACTATCACGTCCTAAAATCTGCACGCTGCCTTGGGTCGCACGCTTGATGCCACCTACGGTCGCACCACTGTCTTTGGCAAACTGTTCGGCCGCTTTATAAGCCTCCGCCGTAGCGCGGCTTACCAGATCAAGCTTTGCATCATTTAACTTGGTAAAGGCATAGTTCGGGCCGTAACTAGAGGTCAAAACCACGCCCTGCCCCAGCAATTCGTCCAAACTGTTCTTGGCCTTGAAAATACCGTCCAAATTGGCGCTACGCACACTCACTCCGCCACTCACCACGTAGCGGTCACCGCCGGTGTTGTTATTGTATTGGTTGGCGCGGGCATCACTTACACTCAAGCTCGCCATTTCCACATCCGCTTCGGCAATACCGTGTTTAGTCAAAAAAGCACGGATCTTCGCAAGGTCGCCACTCAACTGCTTCTGCACTTCCGCCAAATCATTGCCGCTGGCACTCACATTCAAGGCCCACGTCGCAAGGTCGGCCACAACTGGTGCCTCGGCACTCCCCCGCACCTGCACACTGCGGTCAGCGGTACGGATACTCGCAATCTGGCACCCCAATACATAGCCAGCCAGCACAATCCCCGCCGCCCAAATTCCACTTTCCAGTAAACGCGTCGTCATCATTCCCCCACGCTTCGTTTTTGTTAATCGCATGCTACTGGTACTCATAACGTAAGACAACAAAAAAGCCCCGCACATGGCGGGGCTAAATCTCTGTGTAAGGTAGTCTGAATCTATTGAATGAATACTCTGCATAAGCAGCAAAACCCTGGCAACGTGCTACTCTCCCATGCCTTAAGACATAGTACCATTGCCGCAGGAGGGCTTCACGGCCGTGTTCGGAATGGGAACGGGTTTTAAACCTCCGCCATGGTCACCAGAGAACCTTGCTGCTAATGCAAAGTACTCAACCAAGGGATTCATAATCAACAAAACCATATCTTTTTAGTATGGTGTCTTTTCAGAGCAACTTAAAGAAAAGCTTTAAGTTAGCTAAAATCTACGCTCAAACAAGTGCGTAAATCACAAAACAATCAGACCATTAGTATCAGTTAGCTCAACGCATTACTGCGCTTACACACCTGACCTATCAACGTCGTAGTCTACAACGGTCTTATTGGGAGTGCTTGTCTTGATGGAGGCTTCCCGCTTAGATGCTTTCAGCGGTTATCCCGTCCGCACATAGCTACTCTGCAATGCTCCTGGCGGAACAACAGATACACCATAGGTGCGTTCGCCCCGGTCCTCTCGTACTAAGGGCAACTCATCTCAACACTCCTACACCCACGGTAGATAGGGACCAAACTGTCTCACGACGTTTTGAACCCAACTCACGTACCACTTTAATCGGCGAACAGCCGAACCCTTGGGACCTGCTCCAGCCCCAGGATGTGATGAGTCGACATCGAGGTGCCAAACCGCATCGTCGCTATGGACGCTTGGATGCGATCAGCCTGTTATCCCTAGAGTACCTTTTATCCGTTTGCGATGGCCCTTCCATGCGGAACCACCGGATCACTATGTCCTGGTTTCCCACCTGCTCGAGGTGTCCCTCTTGCAGTCAGCCCGGCTTTTGCCATTACACTCGAGAGACGGTTTCCAACCGTCCTGAGCCGAACTTCGAGCGCCTCCGTTACTCTTTGGGAGGCGACCGCCCCAGTCAAACTGCCCACCATACAGGGTCCCTGCACCGGTTCGGTGCGAGGTTAGAACTCAAGAAATGCCAGGGTAGTATCTCACCGACAGCTCCACAAAGGCTGACGCCTCTGCTTCATCGCTTCCTACCTATCCTGCACAAGCATTTCCTAAGCCCACTGTAAAGCTACAGTAAAGGTTCATAGGGTCTTTCCGTCTAGCCGCGGGTACCCCGCATCTTCACGAGGAATTCTATTTCGCTGAGTCTATGGTTGAGACAGTGGGGAGATCATTACGCCATTCATGCGGGTCGGAACTTACCCGACAAGGAATTTCGCTACCTTAGGACCGTTATAGTTACGGCCGACATTCACCGGGACTTGGGTTCAGAGCTTCGCCTTACGGCTAACCCCTTGCCTTAATCTTT